>NZ_KB892451.1 GCF_000373805.1 Corynebacterium pilosum DSM 20521 = CIP 103422
CGTAAAGCCACCCGGAATCGGGTGCAGTTCACCAACGATGAGTCTGCGATCAAAACCTTGTGGTTGATGATCTGCAACATTGAGGACAAACGGGCCGCCAAGCGCGCTAAGCAGGGCAAACGGGTCGCGGCGACCAGCGGCCGGCTGATCGAGGGCAGGCGGGNGACGAACTGGAAGCAGGCCATCAACCAGATGTCTGTGGCTTACCCTGACCGCTTCGAGCCCTACCTCTAATAATCACGCCCCACACACAAACAACTTGACACGCTCATTTCACGCGGCGTACCTCCTTCAACTGAAACTGCTTGTGGATCTACTCCGTGTCGGCATGCGCGTATGCGCTTTTCCGTATCGTCGAAAGAACAACACAAGGAGTGGATTTGGTCAGCACCTCTGCGACAACACCATCGTCGCAATCAACCCAGCAACACCAAAGCGTGTGGCTTGTTTTCTCAGCGTTGGTCACCACCATGCTGATGAGCTCGCTGGGGCAAATGATCTTCTCCACTGCCCTGCCCACCATCGTCGGTGAGCTCGGCGGTGTGGAGCAGATGAGCTGGGTGATCACCGCATTCATGGTGACCATGACCATCGCCATGCCCATCTTCGGCAAAATCGGCGACACTATGGGCCGCAAGTGGCTTTACATGTCCGGTATTGCCCTGTTCGTCATCGGCTCCACGGTCGGTGGCTTCGCGGATTCCATGACCACCCTGATCATTGGCCGCGCCATCCAAGGCTTCGGCGGCGGCGGGATGATGGTGACCTCCCAGGCAATCGTCGCCGAGGTCATCCCCGCACGCCAGCGCGGCAAGTACATGGGCATTCTGGGCGCAGTGTTCGGCCTGTCTTCGGTCCTTGGTCCGGTCCTTGGTGGCTGGTTCACGGACGGCCCGGGCTGGCGCTGGGGCATGTGGATGAACATTCCGCTCGGCATCGCAGCACTCATCGTGTGCTTCTTCGCCTTGAAGCTGCGCACCGGCTCCTCGGAGGGCAAGCACTTTGACTGGCTGGGCACAGCACTGATGGCCGTGGCCACCTCCACCCTGATTCTTTTCACCACCTGGGGTGGCAATGACTACGCCTGGACCTCTCCGACGATTCTCGCGCTCATCGCGATCTCGCTGGCCTGCTGGATCGGCTTCATCATCGTCGAGTTGCGTGTCGACGATCCCCTCGTCCCGTTGAGCCTGTTCAAGAACCGCAACATGAGCTTGACGACGATCGCCGGTGTCGTCCTAGGCCTCGCCATGACGGGCACGCTGGCCTATATGCCAACCTATTTGCAGATGGTCCACTCCATGTCTCCGTCCGCCGCAGGCCTGATGATGATCCCGATGACGGTGGGCATGCTGCTTACCTCCACCAGCGTGGGCTTCATCATCGCACGCACCGGCGCCTACAAGATCTTCCCGATCATCGGTTTGGGCCTAGCAGCCGCGGCACTGTTTTTGATGTCGCTGATGACCCCGCACACCCCGCTGTGGCAAGTTGGCGTGTACTTCTTTGTCTTCGGTTTCGGCCTGGGGCTTGTGGTTCAGGTGTTGGTGCTCATTGTGCAGAATTCCTTCCCGATTACCGTGGTGGGTACTGCAACGGCGGCCAACAACTTCTTCCGCCAGATCGGTTCGTCTCTGGGTTCGTCGCTGATCGGTTCGCTGTTTACGATGAATTTGGCACGAGAGCTGCAGAACAATGTTCCTTCCGCGATTGCGTCCATGGGTGATGCTGGCGCACCTTATGCAGAAAAATGGGCCCAGGGCTCCGAGTTCGTGAACTCGCTTACCCCAGGCCTGGTGGCTCAGCTGCCGGATGCACTACGCGACGTGATCCAGCTCAGCTATAACGATGGCCTAACCCCCATCCTCTTGATGTTGGTTCCGGCCGTTATGGTGTCGATGTTGCTCATGATTGGTGTCAAAGAAGACACTTTGAAGGAGACCATCGAGTAGCTACTCGGCGATGCCGGCGTTCGCCGCTTTCTCTTCCGGCTTGGCCAGCAGTTTTTCGTACACATCGGTGTCGCGCCACTGCCCGGCCAGCTCGCCGTAGGTCATCTTCGCCAGGTGATGGTAGGTGCCCACCTTCACGAAACCGCGGGAGAGGTGCAGCTTCGCAGAGCCTTCATTCTCGGGGAAAATCCACGCGTGGATCGCCCACTTGTCCAGCTCTTGGCAGACCTCCATGAGTTGATCCAGCAGCGCGCCGGCAATCCCGCGGCCACGCGCGTCCGGATGAATGTAGATCGAGTCTTCCACTACCCCGTGGAACACGCTTCTCGACGATGCCGGCGCCGCAGATGTCCACCCAAGCAGTTTCGTGTCGTCATCTTCTTCGACGGCAACGAACACTGTTTCCATGATCTTTGATTGGGTGAACTGCTCCCAAGTGGGCCCCTTGGTTTCGTAGGTGGCGTGCCCTGTATCCAGGCCCATCTCATAAATGGATCGCACCTGGGAATAATCTTCTGGGCGCACGGGTCGGAGGATGAATCCAGCCTTAGTCATGCGCTCAATTGTTACTGATCATTTCAATCCGGCGCAACTTATTTATTGGCCATCCTCCAATAGGTCCGTAACCAGTTCCGCAATCGCGGAGCGCTCCGATCGCGCCAGCGTAATGTGCGCGAAAAGGTCGTGGCCTTTCAACTTCTCAATGACCGCCTGCACCCCATCGTGCCGCCCCACCCGCAAATTATCGCGCTGTGCGACATCGTGGGTGAGGATCACCCGCGAACCGCGCCCCAAGCGCGACAAGACGGTGAGCAACACGTTGCGTTCCAGCGACTGCGCCTCATCGACGATGACAAAAGAATCGTGGAGGCTGCGCCCACGGATATGGGTCAGCGGCAGAACCTCCAGCAGCTCACGGTCCATGACTTCTTCCATCACGTTGTCGGAGACCACGCCTTCGAGGGTGTCATAGACCGCCTGCGCCCACGGGTTCATCTTCTCTGTCTCGCTGCCCGGAAGGTAGCCCAGGTTCTGGCCGCCCACGGCATAGAGCGGGCGGAAGACGACGATGCGCTTGTGCAGCCCGCGCTCCAGCATCGCCTCCAACCCGGCACAGAGCGCCAGCGCCGATTTACCGGTTCCGGCGCGGCCACCGACCGACACGATCCCGACCGAATCATCCAGCAACAGATCGAGCGCGATCCGCTGCTCGGCAGAGCGCCCCGACAGCCCAAACGCGGTGGTATCACCCCGCACCAGGCGCACTCCCCCACCTGCTGCCACGCGCCCCAGCGCGGACTGGGATCCAGCATTCAAGGTCACGCCACAGTGCACAGGCAGGTCCTCAGTATCGACGGCAACGAAGCCGGTGGAAAATAGCTCGTCGATATCTTCGCCGGCCACATCGAGTTCTGCCACCCCCGTGTAACCGGTCAGCACAACATCTTGGGCGTGGTATTCGTCGGCAGGCAAGCCGACGGATCCTGCTTTGACGCGCAGCGGCACGTCCTTGGTCACCAATGTGACATCGTTGCCCTCATGCATGAGGTTGATGGCGCACGCCAGGATTCGGTGATCGCCCTCCGTGCCGCGGAAAGCGGCGGGAAGCAAGGACTGGTCCTGGTGATTGAGTTCGACGCGCAGCAGACCGCCCTCGATGTTGACAGGGATCGGGTTATCGAGGCGCCCGTAGTCCTGCCGCAGGTCCTCCAACATGCGAAGAGCTTGGCGGGCGAACCAGCCAAGCTCTGGGTGATGACGTTTTGCTTCCAACTCCGTGATGACAACAAGCGGGAGCACCACGTTGTGTTCTGCGAATTTCCGCAGCGCCCACGGGTCGGACAACAACACTGATGTGTCCAGGACGTACGTTTTCACCTCCGTCACGCTCTCGGAAACTTCGGGCGAATAGTCGATCGAGGTGACAGATGGCTCATACATGTCCTGTACTCCCCTAGCTCTGGTGCAGTAGTTCGGTGGTCCGTACACCCATGAGCCTAGGGAGACAAAGTGTAAATTACATTGTTGGAAGATGAACTTCCGGTGACGAGAACCTTATGGGCGAGGCTCCGTCTTCGCGCCCCACTCACCATTCTCATTCACCCATTGCAGAACGCCGTTGGTGAAGGACTGCGTCCAGCCCTGGCCGTCCTGCAGCTCTTCCTCGGGTGCCGTTGGCATACCGATCTCATTGTTCAGACCGCCACCATCTTTCCAGGTTTCAGCGATCTTGCCGACGATCGGCGCAGCACCGTTCTCCTGCGACCAGGCAATCAAGTCGCCGTTCGCATATTCAGCCACGGCCTTATCGCCATCCTGCTGAATGGTTTCAGGCAGGCCCCACTCGCTTTCCTGGTTATCAATCGCGGTCTTGAAGTCCGCAGGAATCAACGCGGTGCCACCGTCAGCGGTTTGCTGCTCTACGGTCTCACCTTCAGAACCAGCCGAGGTAGGCTCGTTGCCCTCGCCCTGTCCGTCGTCAGCCGCGGTATCGCCTTGGCCCTCGGTTTCGGAGGCATCGCTAGCGTGGACGTTTTCCGAGGCCTCGTTCGGGGTTGCGTTTGCAGCACCCTTGTCCTCGGTCACCACCCCACCGTCGGGATTCGATGCCGTATTTTCATTATCACCACATGCGACAAGTCCACCGGACACGGTGACTGCGGCTGCGATTGCTGCGATTGCGCGTTTCATAAATCATTCCTTCTTTCTAAAAGTCTTATTCTTCAAGTATGCAAATTTTTGGTTAACGGCGTTTCCTACTCCCCCTATTCTGGGGTTTCGTTGCTTTCCGACGAGCCTCTTTCACCAGCCTTTTCTCCTTGGCATTGCGCCGCGGCGCCGCCGCCCGCGAGGAATTCGGGGTCCTCCCCTTCGCGATCCCGACGAAATCCTGAATCGCATCCGAGTCATCGTCCTTGCGCCACGCCAACCCAATGGACGTGGTCTCCCCCGGCCAGTCGCGCACCCCCAGCGGGACAACTCGCTTTTTCGACAGCACCTTCAACAGCGGGCGCGGAGCAAAAGCCACCCCGACGTTGGCGGCCACCACCTGCAGTGCCGCGCGCAGCTCCTCAGTGGTGGTGTGTTCGTTGACGTGTTCGTCGGCCAGGTCCGCCATGCGCACCGCTTCGCCGACCTCCGCATAGACCGACTCTTTCGGAACGGCCACGCCGGGTTCCTCGTCGTAAAGCACCACCGTGTGAAACTCGTCGGTAATCCGCGGGTCCGGCAGTCGGGTCAGCGCCAGGTCAGCCTCCCCGGCGAGCAGTGCTCCGCAGGCGTCGTCGGCATCGATGGTGGTCAGGCGGTGCGTCGTGGCGTGTGCATAACGACGAAACCACTTGCCAGGTTCGGTTCCGGTGACGAAGGCGAGGCGAATCATGCGCTCAATGCTACCGTTTGAACCATGAGTGAAGAATTGAACTTCCAGGCAGAACCATCAGGCACCGCAATGAAGCCGGCGACCGCCGCGAAAAAGTTGGGCATCTACTTGCCCGCCACCCCGCAGGATTTCCAGGACGGGGCGGTCACCCACGCGCAGCTGCGCCAACTGCAGGACAACCCACCACAGTGGCTCGAGGAGCTGCGCCTCAATGGCCCCCACCCCCGCCCCGAGGTGGCACGCAAGCTCGGAATTAGCATCACGGCCCTGAAAAACAATGACATGGACAAGCCTTTGACCACCCAGGAGATCAAGGCACTGCTGGCTGACCAGCCCGAGTGGCTTCGTGAGGCACGTACCCAGCTTGCCGAATCACGCGAGCAGAAAGATTCGGAAGCTTAGACTGCTTCCTGCTCTGCGGCTTCGCTGTCGTAGAAGCTGCGGTCCAGAACGAGGGCACTATCCAACAGGACAGAGGCGTGGGTGCGGCCCTCGTCGACACGCACGTGCACCATCAGCTCATGGCCGTCTCCGCGCACGGAGTAGGCCAGGGCGGTTTCCTGGAATTCCTCGATGGCGAGCTCGCCCGTGGCGATCCACGGGTTGGCCTTGCGAAAGGCCACGAGATCGCGGTAGAGCTTAAACATCCAGTGGCCAAAGCTGAAGAGCTGGTCTGGGTGCTCAGGCAGCTCGGGACGCAGTGCGTCATCGGCTTCCCAGCCCTCGCCCTTCTCCCCGCGAAAAGCCTGCTCATCGCCATAGTAGATAGAGGGCAAGCCCGGCAGCGTCAATAGGATCACGGCAGCTAGTGCCGCGCCGGAGTCCCCGACCATGCTAGCCACCCGGGACACGTCATGGTTGCCCACGAATGTCTGCATCAGGTTGCGGGCGGAGAAGTCCTGGTGACGCCATAGCGAATGTTCCAGCTCCCACAGGTTATTGGCCTGGATCGAGGCCCACACGGCGTGCCACACCTCGTATTGCGTCATGGTGTCCAGGTGCGATTCACGTGCGAAATCCGCGTAGTCGCCGTGGATCATCTCACCGGAGAAGTACGCGTTCGGATGGCGCTGGCGGACCCGATCGGTCACCTCGGCCCAGAACCAGGTGGGAACGTCATATGCAACATCGAGGCGCCAGCCTGCAATGCCGCGGTCGAGCCAGTAGTTCATCACGTCGACGACGAAGTCCACGCAGCGCGGATCCTCGTGGTCGAGTTCGGCCAATGTGCCGTCGCCTTCCCACCCGGCCAGGGTGCCATCCGCGTTTCGACGAACGGGGCCGCCGTGGTGGACGAAGGCGTGATTGATGCACACGTGGTTGAATACACCGTCAAAGATGACGTCGATGTCTCGGGCGCGTGCCTCGTCGATAAGCGCAATCATGTCGTCCTCGGTGCCTAGGCGCGAGTCGATCGAGAAGTGATCGAGGGTGTCGTAGCCGTGGGCCGTGGATTCAAAAACGGGTCCGAGGAGCAGGCCCGTCGCGCCGAGTTCGGCAGCGTAGTCGAGCCAGTTGATCAGCCGCAGGATGCGGTGCCCGTGGTCGGAACCATCGGTCGGGCGCTGACGGATCGGGGCGCCGAGGGCACCGAGTGGGTATATATGCCACCACAATTGATTAGCTAGGTTGTTCATGCCTACTCAAACCTCCTTAAGGTTAATGAGGCCTTTGAGCCAACAACCTACCCCGAAAGGTCAGATCTTTGGAATCCTGGGCGCTGTTTTGAGGCAAATTGGACCACAGCACAAAAACGCGCCGTAGATCACATAATGACCTCCGGCGCGCCTGATTGCTCTGAAATTGCCCTTCAGAACTTAGAGAAGCTTCCAGTCCTCCAAGCCCTCATACAGCGGGTACTGCTCGGCCAGCTTGGTCACGCGGGCGCGCAGGCCGTCCACGTCAGCATTCTTGCCTGCGGCCAGAGCCGTACCGATGATATCGGCGGTCTCCGTGAAGGCTTCCGCGTCGAAACCGCGGGTGGCCAGCGCCGGGGTGCCGATGCGCAGGCCCGAAGACACGGCTGGCGGACGTGGATCGAACGGCACGGAGTTACGGTTGACGGTGATGCCGACCTCGTGCAGGAGGTCCTCTGCCTGCTGGCCATCCATCTCCGAGTTGCGCAGATCCGCGAGCACTAGGTGCACGTCGGTGCCGCCGGTAAGAACGTCAACGCCGGCTGCCTTGCAGTCCTGCGCGGTGAGTCGCTCCGCCAGAATGCGCGCGCCTTCGAGGGTGCGTGCCTGACGGTCCTTGAAGCCGTCGGTAGCGGCAATCTTCAGCGCCGTCGCCTTCGCAGCGATCGCGTGCATCAGCGGGCCACCCTGCTGGCCAGGGAACACCGCGGAGTTCAGCTTCTTGGTGTAGTCCTCGCGCGCCAGGATCATGCCGGAGCGCGGGCCACCGATGGTCTTGTGGATCGTGGTAGAGACCACATCCGAGTGCGGCACCGGCGATGGGTGCAGGCCGGCGGCAACCAGACCCGCAAAGTGGGCCATGTCTGTCCAGAGGAAGGCACCCACCTCATCGGCGATCGAGCGGAAGGCCTCAAAGTCAAGGGTGCGGGGGTAAGCGGACCAGCCTGCGATCAGCACCTTCGGCTTGTGTTCCAAGGCTGCTTCGCGCACCTTGTCCATGTCGATGCGCATCGTCTCTGGGTCTACCTCATAGGCGACAACGTTGTACAGGCGGCCGGAGAAGTTCGCCTTCATCCCGTGGGTGAGGTGACCGCCGTGCGCCAAGGACAGGCCCATGATGGTGTCGCCCGGGCGGATCAACGCGTGCAGTACCGCGGCGTTCGCCTGCGCACCGGAGTGTGGCTGCACGTTGGCGTATTCCGCGCCGAAGAGGCTCTTCGCGCGCTCAATGGCCAGGTTCTCAACGACGTCGGCGTTTTCGCAGCCACCGTAGTAACGCTTGCCTGGGTAACCCTCGGCGTACTTATTAGTGAACACAGAACCCTGCGCCTGCAAGACGGCGCGGGGAACAAAGTTCTCGGAGGCGATCATTTCTAAGGTGTTTCGCTGGCGCGTCAGCTCGCCAACAATTTGCTCGTGGACCTCGGGATCCAACTGGGCGAGTTCTTGATACAAAACGTTGTCAGTCATGTGGGCGTTTATGCCTTTCCACAAGGATTGAGGGCGGATGCTACCGCAGCTGAGTGTACGACAAATATGCACCAATCCTGTAAAAATCAGTAAAATTCAGCCCCTTAACCCCGATCCGGGGCAGCGGGTGGAACAATAGTGCACATGGCACGAAGCACCGACTCCAGCCCGTACCTTGATTTCACCCGGGAAACATGGCGCGATCTTCGCGCGACTATGCCCATGGTGCTCAAGGAATCTGAGCTGGAAGAGCTACGCGGCGTAGGAGAAAATATTGACCTCGGAGAGGTCTCAGACATCTACCTCCCCCTGTCTCGCCTGATCCACTTGCAGGTCCACGCCCGCCAACAACTCACAGCGGCCACCGAGATCTTTTTGGGCGATAACCCAGGCCACGTCCCCTTCATCATCGGTGTGGCCGGTTCCGTCGCGGTGGGTAAGTCCACGACGGCACGCTTGCTCCAGGTTCTGCTTCAGCGCTGGGAGACCCACCCGCGGGTGGACCTTGTCACCACAGACGGCTTCCTTCTTCCCTCCGCGGAGCTCAAAGAGCGCAAGCTGATGTCACGGAAGGGCTTTCCGGAGTCCTATGATCGTCGGGCGCTGCTACGCTTCGTCACCGACGTAAAGTCCGGTAAGCCCGCGGTCAAGGCACCGCTGTATTCGCACACGGCCTATGACGTGCTTCCCGACGAATACCAGATCGTCGACAAACCCGACATTCTCATCCTGGAGGGCCTCAACGTGTTGCAGACTGGGCCCACTTTGATGGTCAGTGACCTCTTCGACTTCTCGGTGTATGTCGACGCCCGCACCGAGCACATCGAGCATTGGTATATCGAGCGCTTTCTCAAACTGCGCAGCACGGCCTTCCGCGCGCCAGGCGCACACTTCGCCAAATATGCCGACCTCGACGATGCCAAGGCCGAACACGTCGCCCGCGAAATCTGGCAGTCGATCAACCTGCCGAACCTGGTGGAAAATATTCTGCCCACCCGGGTCCGCGCCTCCCTGGTGTTACACAAGGGCCGCGACCACCAGGTGGAGCGGGTCCGGATGCGCAAGATTTAGCCGCTAACGCGACCTTTCGACCCATTCGACGATGGGATCAAGCTCTACGAAATCGACGCGGTCAACATCCTTGTCGTAGGCGGCGATCATCGCCTTGTCATTCTCGGACTTGCGAGGTTTCATGCGCAGCGCGTTGATCACCCCGAACATGACGGACTTGTGGGCGGAGCTAATCTCCGAATAATTCAACCGGCCCGGCAGATAGAAGCGCTCCACATGGGAATAGTCGCTGCCTAGCGCGCCTTTCAGCTGATCTTTGGAGCGCGCAAATTCAAGCAGACTCATGCCCACCGCGGCGACGGCAACAGGCCGGTCGCCAAAGTCATGCTCTTTGACGAAGCTCACCGCCGGCACCGAGGGCCCGTGCACCGGCGAAAGGACGACGACGGGGCCTTCTCCCAGCTCCGGAGCATCGCCAATGTCCTGAATATTCGCATCAACGCGACGTGCTAACTCTTCGGCATACTCACGGGTCGAACCATAAGTAGAGGAATAGAAGATCACTGTCATAAGGACAGTCTAACTGCTTGTTACTTCCCGAAGCGGCGCGAACGCTGTGAGTAATCACGGAGCGCGCGCAAGAAATCGATCTTACGGAAAGCCGGCCAGTAGGTATCGGTAAACCAGATCTCCGAATACGCCGACTGCCACAGCAAAAACCCGCTCAAACGTTGCTCCCCAGAGGTGCGGATCACCAGATCCGGGTCAGGTTGGCCCTTGGTGTAGACGTGGGTGGAAATGGACTCCACGGTCACCTTATCGGCCAGTTCGCTTGCAGGTGTTCCAGCGGCCAATTCTTCGTCGATAAGCGACTTCACGGCGTCGACGATCTCCTGCCGCCCACCGTAGCCTACGGCGATATTCACCGTGAGTCCCGGCCTTTCGTGCGTGGTGTCGGCGGAGCTGCGCATCCTTTCCGCCACTTCCGGCGGGAGCAAGTCGAGGTGACCGACTAGGCGTACTTTGCACGTATGATCCGCTGCAGAAAGGTCTTCAACGACCTCAGAAATGATGTCGAAGAGTAGTCCGACTTCCTCTTTGGTGCGCTGCAGATTCTCCGTGGACAGCAGGTAGATGGTGATGACTTCGACCTCGGTGTCCGCGCTCCAGCGCACCAGCTCGCCAATCTTGTCCGCCCCGACGCGGTGGCCGTGAGATATATCTGTGAAGCCGGCCTCCCGCGCCCAGCGGCGGTTACCGTCGGCCATCACCGCAATGTGCTTCGGTTGCTTCTTGCCCCGCAGTTCGCGCTGCAGGCGCGCTTCATACAGCGGGTACAAGATTTTTTCGAGCACATTCACACCCTTAAGTGTAGCGGGTGTCTTAATTCCTCCGACGAGCGCGTACCGCCGACGCGAGTTCTTCCAGCAAATCCACAGTGGTGTCGAAGTCCATGCACGCATCCGTGACCGACTGGCCGTAGACCAACCCTTCACCGCCATTGACCTTCAGCTTTTCCGGATCCAACTTCTGCGCCCCGGACACAAGGAAGGATTCCAGCATCACGCCCGCGATATGCTCGTCCCCCTCGGCTACCTGCGCGGCAATATCGCGCGTCACCTCCGCCTGGCGCACATGGTCCTTGCCCGAGTTCGAGTGGGAGGCATCGATCATGATGCGCGAATCGGGGCCAAGCTTATCGACGACCGCCCGCACCGATTCCCGGTCAAAATTTGGGCCGTTGCTGCCACTACGCAAGATGACGTGGCAGTGCGGGTTGCCCTCGGTCTCTACGACGGATGGGACGCCATCGTCGGATACTCCAAAGAAGAAGTGCGGGTGCCGGGCCGCTCCCACCGCGTCTACGGCGACTTGGACGGAGCCGTCGGTGCCGTTCTTGAAACCGATGGGCATACTCATGCCACTGGCGAGTTGGCGGTGCACCTGGGACTCAGTTGTGCGCGCCCCGATCGCGCCCCAAGCAACGGCGTCCGCGTAGTACTGGGGGCTGGACGGTTCTAAGAATTCGCACCCGGCGGGCAGGCCGGTCGTGACCACGTTGGTCAGCACTTCGCGGGCCAGCCGAAGGCCCTTTTCTACGTTGTAGGTGCCGTTCAAGTCAGGGTCGTTGATCAGGCCCTTCCACCCCACCGTGGTGCGTGGCTTTTCAAAGTAGACGCGCATCACCACCTTGAGGTCCCCGTCGAGGCGCTTCGCTAGGGGTGCGAGCCGGTCCGCGTATTCCTGCGCAGCGACCGGGTCGTGGATGGAGCACGGGCCGACGACGACAACGAGGCGGTTGTCTTTACCGGCGAAGATATCGGCAATGTCTTGGCGGTCACGTTCTACCTTGTCCAGCTTGGTCTCATCGAGCGGCAGTGCCTGTTGCACCTCTACTGGGCTGGGTAGTGTGTGGAATGCGCGAATGCGTTTATTAGATGTCGATGCTGAATCTGACAGTGATACTGGCTGTGACATTTCGGGGATTCTTTCTCGTGTGCAGTGCTTGTATAAGTTGGCAAACAAAAAAGCAGCCCCTCTACCCTTGTGCGGGGAGGTGCTGCTTGGCTCCTGGACGTTCGTCAGTGATTAGCTAGTCATGCGCGACTGGCAAGACTGGGAACGCTCCCGGAGCCCTGCCAAAATAAAATCGCTGTACGAACATGTGCCTGAGTGTAGCACAGAAGTATTTTTAGAGGCGGGACTGCTTGCGGCGGTCCAAGACCCCCGCCTCTTCCATGGCCTTATCCAGCGTCTCTGTATCGAAGACGTCGATGCCATGGGCCTCAGCAAACATGCGGCGGCGGTTGAAGCGGGAGTAGCGGCGGTGGAATGCCCATCCCAGCATCAGGATGACCACCAGCAAGCCGACCACGATCAGCATGCCAATCGGGGATGCTTTACCGAACTCCGGGCCCAGCAGCCCACCGTCTGGGTTTTGCGCCAACACGTAGGTCACCACATTGGTTGCTGCAACATTCATTATTTCTGTTCCTCATCTGCAGGTTCAATACCTGCGAACAAATCGTCTTCAGGCACGTGTGTGGACACGCGGGTGCGCGCCAGTTCGAACTCTTCGGTAGGCCACAGTTCCTGCTGCGTTTCCACCGGGGTGGCTAAGAAAGCGCCGGCCGGGTCAATCTGGGTGGCGTGCGCCAGCAGCGCCTGCTCGCGGTTAGAGAAGTACTCGCGGCAATCCACCTGGGTGGTTACTCGCGCCATGATGTCGGCCTTATTTTCTTCCCAGCGCTTGATCATCGGCCCGTAGGGACTACGCTTGCCCTGCTGCTTCAGGCGCTCGTCGAAAAGCACCATGCGCTGCAGCACGAAGCCGTGGGTGTAGTACATCTTCAACATGGTCCAAGGCTCCCCGGCCTCGGGCGCGAATTCTGAGTCGCCCGATTTTTCCCAGGCCATCATAGAAATCTCGTGCACCATCAGGTGGTCCGGGTGCGGGTAGCCGCCGTTTTCGTCGTACGTGATCAGTACGTGGGGGCGAAACTCGCGGATCACCTTGACGAATTCCTTGGTCACCTCGACCGGGTCCTGGCGCGCAAAACAACCTTCGGGCAGCGGCGGCAAAGGATCGCCTTCCGGAAGGCCAGAGTCCTCGTAGCCCAGCCACATCTGCTCGACGCCAAGTGCCGCTGCCGCTTTGGCCATTTCCTCACGGCGAATGGAGATCATGTTTTCCAGCACGCCTGGGCGGTCCATACCTGGGTTAAGGATGGAGCCGCGCTCCCCTCCTGTACACGTAACGACGAGCACCTCGTGCCCTTCGTCAGCGTACTTCGCCATGGTCGCTGCACCTTTCGAAGACTCGTCGTCAGGATGCGCGTGAATCGCCATGAGGCGCAGGCCGCTCAATGAAATGCCACCTTCCGGTAGTTCGGTCTTGATTCGTCTATAGTGATCGACTTTAGCGTTCGATATTAGTTAACGACAGACAATCTTAGTACCATCGCTTCTAAAGTCATTTTTATCGCGCGTCCCAGTGAGGTCTTAAGTCCGGTGTCTACCCCAGAACAGTCACGTCCCGTTCAACGCTACGGGAAGGAAAAGACCCTTGAAAAACCAAAGGGCACGATGGGGAAAGTGCTTGCCGCCATTTTCGCGATCGTCATCGCTATCATCCTTGTGCTGGGCATGCGCACCGTCATGACTCGTGACGATACCCCCATCGAGGCGACGTACGTGAATCATGAGCGTCTCGACGACAACACTTCCCGAGTGTGGTTCGATGTGGTGCGCGAGGATACTTCACAGCCCTCCTACTGCATTGTCACCGCCCTGAACTACTCCATGGCAGAGGTTGGCCGCCGTGACGTGGTCATCCCCGCTGGTGGCGAGGCTCAGATCCGTTTGTACGCCGACATGCCGGTGCGCGACTACCCCGTGGCCGGGTCCATATATGGCTGCTCGTCGACGATGCCGTCCTTTTTGAAGACGGAGGACGCGGTGAATGACGTAGCACGTACCGGCTAGGCAGGCGGATAGCTGGCTATGGGGCCTGTGGTAGTATGCCCCTTTAGTCCACGCGCGCCCGACGCGTTTTTTCTTTTCCAACACTTTTCACATTCCTAGAGGAAGGGTTGCACTCATGGCAGAGGTAGAGAAGCAATACATCACCCCAGAAATGAAGGCGAAGCTGGAGCAGGAGCTCCAGCAGCTGATCGATAACCGCCCAGCCATCGCCGCAGAGATCAACGAGCGCCGCGAAGAAGGCGACCTGAAGGAGAACGCCGGCTACGACGCAGCTCGTGAGCAGCAGGACCAGGAAGAGGCGCGCATCAAGCACATCTCTGAAATCCTGGCGAACTCCACCACGGAGCGCGAAGGCATCGTCGAGGGTGTTGCTCACGTTGGTTCCGTCGTGCACGTCTACTACGACAACGACGAGAACGACAAGGAAACCTTCCTGATCGGTACTCGTGCTGCCTCCACCGACAATAAGGACCTGGAGACCTACTCGGAGCAGTCCCCACTGGGCGCTGCCGTCATCGGCGCTGCCGAGGGCGAGACCCGGACCTACACCGCGCCTAATGGCCGCGAGATCTCCGTGACCATCGTTTCGGCTGAGCCTTATGATTCGGACAAGGCTGCCACTCCCCGCGCGAAATAAACTAAAATAATTCTCCGAGCCCCGCGACGTTATGAGTCGCGCGACCTACCCATAGGATGTGAAGTTACATAATGCGTATCTCCCGTAAGTTCGCCGCAGCTGCCATCGCTGTAGTTTCTGCCGTAGCGATCACCGCGTGCACCCCACCGTCTGAGAACCCTTCCGATCAGAAGGTTGACACTGCTAAGAGCCAGGATCCGGACTCCCTGGACAAGGGCAGCATCGGCTTCGAGGAGAAGGAAACCTCCACGCAGCCAACCCCGGTGGAGCCAACCGCACCTGCAACCGCAACCAGCAATAGCGGCGACATCGTGATGGGCGAGCAGGGTTTCGTCGTCCAGCAGTAGCTTGAAGTAGCTCAACGGGATATCCGCCTTTCTACTACCCCATTCATGGTGTGTGGCAAGGCGGATTTTTAAAGCCCGGCACCTCCTTGATGAAGGAGGTGCCGGGCTTTCACCATGCGCGCGGGCGCTGGGTTTAGTCGCGTTGCAAGTAGCTCAGCAGACGCAGGATCTCGGTGTAGAGCCACACCAGGGTCACTGCGAGGCCAAGGGCGACGCCCCATGCCATCTTGGCAGGTGCGCCAGTGCGGATCAGCTGGTCCGCGACATCAAAGTCCTGCAGGAAGCTCAGCGCTGCAAGGACGATGCACACGAGGGAGAAGATGATGGCGATCGCGCCACCGTCGCGCAGCGGGTTGAAGCCGAAGAAGATCGCGCCGATCAGGTTGCCTAGGGCCAGGATGGCTACGCCGAAGATCGCGCCGGTCAGTACACGGGTGAACTTCGGGGTCACGCGGATGGCGCCGGTCTTGTAGACGAAGAGCATGCCGACGAATACGCCAACGGTACCGAGCACAGCCTGGCCGATGATGGCCCCGCCGTTCTCGTTGCCAATGGTCCAGCCGCTGAAGAGCAGCGAGATACCGCCGACAAACAGGCCTTCGAAGGCGGCGTAGATCAAGGTGACAACTTTGGAGCCGTACTTGTTGCCGAAGGAGTGCACGAGGACGGTAATGAAACCGCCGATACCACCGACAATGGTCAGGATCATGGCGAGGCCAGGGTTGCCTGCCAGAGCGATGCCGAAGTTGATGACCGCGAACAGAATGATGACGCCGAGAGTGATGCCGGTCTTGGTCACCACGTCGTCGACAGTCATCGGACGGGTCTCGTCGGAAGCCTGCTGCGGCTGGTAGCCCTGCTGGTAGTTATCAAAGCCTTGAGGTTGGTAGCCGTAGCCACCTTGCTGCTGGGAGGCGGGCAGGTTCGTCAGTACAGGGTTATTGCTGCGCACGATGTCACCCGGATCCTTTCTGTGAAACACGTAAAGAGTTTTGCTTTCATACCTCCTAACGGCACAGGCCTGGGATTCGTTCCCAGACCCCCTGCCACCAGTGGCGCAAATCACAGTATTTGTTTGGCGGCCGATCTAAAGTTATCCCTATGAGTGGTTTAAAACAGTGGTTCAAACGGCTCCAGCCCGAAGTCGGCGGCGATGCGCTGCGCCGCCACTTTCGCCACTTCTTTGGCGACGAGAACCCAATCACCTACGAGTTCGGCGACGTCCCCATCTACGTCTTCCATACGGACGAGCCTGTCCCCCACTTCCTATACACCACCTTCGGCCTGTCGCGCGTCAATTCGGCCACCCCAGTCGCCGGCACCCAGACCGAGCTGACCATCCGCATCCCCGACGACGAGAGCCTGCCGCCCGAATGGCCCGCCCGCGTCCTCGACCGCATCGTGCGCTACCTCAACCGCGTCGACACCCCGATTGAGCCCGGCCACCACATGGATTTCGCCGAGCCGCTTTCCGACGAGTCCACGCTCACTTCTCTGATCTTCGTCACTGACCCCCTGCTCGGCGTGGTCGATACTGCCTCCGGGTTCGTGCGATTCACTTACGCCATCGGTATGACGCCAACAGATCTCGACGACGCCCTGCTCTGGGACGCCCGCAAGTTCGCTGGTGTCTTCGGCGAATATTTTCCGCTGGGCCTCTCCGACCCGACCCGCCGACCCCTACGTGAGATCCCAGAGGCCCACGCAATCGTCGAGAGCGCAACGCAGCGGCAGGGCTCGTCGTTAAGCGGCGTGATGGCGAAGTACCTGGACTTCACCACTGAACCTGAGGCGCGCATCGACCTGACGTCCACGAGCGCACAGCACCTCCTGCGCGCGATCCAATACCGCGTGCTGTACGGGCGCAGCTTCAGCCTGGTCGGCAAGAAGAAATGGCTGGAGATCGTTCCCGGTGAGGCAGCCCCGCTCGTCGACAAGCAACGCATGGTGCTCGAAATATCCTCCGACGCAGCCAACGAGTTGCTGGCCACTTTCGATACTGGCCCCGGCACATACCGCTTATCGACGATGCCACTGACGCTGCAAGTCATCGACCCAACGACATAAAAATGGTGCCCCAGGGGGACTCGAACTAGAAAGTCTTTAATTCAAGGAACACGGCTCGCCGGTTATTCCTGATCACTGTTTTTGACGCGATTGACCAGTACTGCTGCAACTATGGTGAGCAGTATCAGGATGACAAATCCGAAGATCGACGTGTGTGCGATGGCGACATAACCTGAGATTGCCAGCCCAAATAATGCAACGACAATCGCATTGGGAGATATTTTATGCCTGTTCATCATTCCCCTTTCGCACTTGATCGTTAAGTACACTCACTGCTACGAACCATTCCGGCCCCGTGTAACGGATCTTTATGCGGCCATTTTAGGCGATTATTAAATAGACGCTTTTTGGACACTTTAGGGAAAAAATGGAGCCAGGCCAAGAGCGCTCAACGTTCTGACCTGGCCTTTTGGTGCCCCCAGTGGGACTCGAACCCACACTGAATTGATTTTAAGTCAACTGCCTCTGCCGATTGGGCTATGGGGGCACGGCCGCAAGAAGCGACCTCGTCATAGTTTAGACCGTGGCTAGCCGGGGGCGGAAATAGACCCCATTTTCCACTACACACCCCACCCGGTAAATTGATGAAAATGAGCACTAAGCATTCCGTTTCCGTGTGGTCCCTGGTGGCGTTGATCATCGGGTCGACCGTGGGGGCGGGCATCTTTTCGCTGCCGCAAAATATTGCTTCGGCAGCTGGCCCCGGCGCGATGTTGATCGGCTGGGCGATCACCGCGGTGGGTATGTTGTCGATCGCGTTCGTGTTTCAGATCCTGGCGGTGCGCAAACCCTACCTGGACTCGGGTGTGTACTCCTATGTACGCGCGGGGCTTGGTGATTTCATCGGCTTCGCCTCCGCCTGGGGGTACTGGCTCGGCTCGGTGATCGCGCAGGTGGGTTACGCCACGTTGTTCTTTGGCACGCTCGGGCACTATGTTCCGCTGTTTTCTGCGGAGAACCGCTGGGTGTCCGTCATTTCGGTGTCGGTGCTGACGTGGGCGATTTTCGGCATGCTTACCCTAGGCGTGAAGCAGGCCGCGTTTATGAATTTGGTGGCCACGGTGGCCAAGCTGCTGCCGATCATCGCGTTCATCCTGCTCGTAGCATTCCTTGGGTTTTCGTGGGACAAGTTCACCGCGGATTTTTGGGGCACCTTCTCCGGTACGGGATCCGTCTTCGACCAGGTGAAGGGGACCATGCTGTTTACGGTATGGGTCTTCATCGGCGTGGAGGGTGCCTCCGTGTATTCGAAGCAGGCGAAGTCGCGTGCCGACGTGGGGCGCGCCACCATCCTGGGTTTCTTCGCCGTTCTGGTCCTGTTGGTCTCTATCACCACTTTGACCTATGGCGTGCTCACTCAGCAGGAGTTGGCGGCGCTGCCAGATAACTCCATGGCGTCAGTACTTACGGCGGTGGTCGGGCCGTGGGGTGGTGCGCTGATTTCGCTGGGTCTGTGCCTATCTGTCCTGGGTGCCTACGTGTCTTGGCAGATGTTGGCTGCGGAGCCCGTCGCCATGATGGCTTACGACGGCCTGCTTCCCAAGGCCTTGGGCAAGATCACCAGCACTGGCGCACCGTGGGCAGCGCAGCTGGTGTCGACGATCTCAATCCAGCTCTGGGTGGTGGTCTTCTTCGTCTCTGAGACCGCCTATACCTCGATGGTGCAGCTGGCCACTGTGCTCTACTTGGTCCCCTACTTGTTCTCGGCCGTCTACCTTGTGTTGTTGGTAGTACGCGGGCGTGGTATTTCGCACCCGCACGCAGGTGAGCGTTTCGACGATTCCGGCCCGGTCGTCGATAAGCGGACGAATAGGAAGCACCTGGTTGTTGGCGTTCTGGCCATGATCTATTCGCTGTGGCTGTTCTACGCCGCCGATCCCGTCTACGTGTTGTACGGGGCGCTTGCTGTCCTGCCTGGGCTGATTCCTTATGTGTGGACGCGCATTGCAGCCAAGGAGCGCGTGTTCAACGCTTTCGAGTGGGTGGTGGTCGCGTTGATCGTGGTTGCCTCGGCCGTGGCCGTGCTCGGTATCGCCCAGGGGGCTTTGGAACTTTAGACCGGGATGAACGTCATCAGCCACACGCTGACGGGCGCGACCGCGACGATCAGGCAGGCGTAGCGCATCATGGCACGGAACTGGGCGTCGTAGTCGCCGCGCGGAACGTTGGCTAGGACCAGCGCACCGCTGGTGGAAAATGGGGAAACGTCGACGATCGTGGTCGAAATCGCGAGCTCGGCTGCGGCTGCTGCCACAGGGATATCGCCGGCGGCCAGCAACGGCATGATCATGGACATGGCGATTCCCAAGGTAGCGATGGACGAAGCCAGCGCAGAGACGATCCCACAGAGGTAGGCCAACAGCAGCAGTCCCACGCTCGCGGCACCCAGGCTTGCGATGCCGCCGGCAATCCAACCCACTGTGCCGGCGTCTTGCAGCACGGCGATGTAGGTGACCATGCCGCCGATCAGGATGATGGTGGACCACGCCACCCCGTCCAGGGCCCGCTTGGAATCGGCTGGTTTCGCCAGCGCCAGCACGCCGCCCAGAATCAGGCTGACCGCCCCGATGTCGAGGTTGTAGAAGCCCGCGGCCACGATCAGGACCGCGATGCATGCCATGGTGAGCCACTGATTCGCGGTCACGTCTTTAACGGGGGTGTATTCGGTCGCGGTGTTGCCCTTGTCCTTGATCAGCTCGCGCCCGCCGAGTAGGAAGAACACCAGTACCCCGAAGACCAGGCAGAAGATGAAGTTCAGCACGAACATTTCGCCTGCGTAACCTGTGAACCCGTTCGCTTCTAACGCTTCGTTGACAAAGACACCGTACACGCTAAGCGGCGAAAGCACGGCGATGGTGCCACCGTGGATCACCATCATGCCCATCAGCAGCGGATCAATCTTGTATTTCTTTGCGAAGGGCATCGCGATCGGCGAGATCACCCCAACGGCAAACACCGCACCGATGCCCATGAAGAAGCCGGTCAGGAAAAAGAAGATCCACGGCATGATCCACCGCTTGCCGCGGGTCAGCCGCATGGCCCAGCCAACGATGATGTCGATGGTGCCATTGATCTGCGCGAAACCGAACAGGAAGGTCAGGCCGATCAGGGAGAAGGCCAGGCCGACGGGGAATTGGCCGAAGACTTCGTCTAAGGCCTCATTCACCGGGTAGACGTACAGGCCGACGAAGAACGCGCCGATCATGCCCAGGATGCCGATATTGATGCGGCGCACCGTGCCAACAACGAAAATGACTGCCAAGACAAGCGCAGTGACTAGTTCGACGGTCACAGCCGTCCGCTTCCTTGGCTCAACATTGTGGACACCACAAACCTTAGCGCGCGTTACTCACTGACTGAAAATACACGCTTCTTTTTATGTGCATCGGCTGCATCCCCGGTCACGGAAATCTTGGGCACGTCGAAGATCTCAGAGATGAAGTCCGCCACCCACTGCAACAGTTCGGTATCGCGCAGGCTTGGCTGGTTGATCCCCTTTCCTATCTTGGGGAATGGCACCTGTACGGCCTTCGCCGCCGCCCGGTACGCGGAGCCTGGGTAGAGGCGTTTCAGGCGCACCTGCTTCGAATCCGGCAGATCCACCGGGTGCAGTTTGATGCGGTTGCCCTGCACTGTAATATTCGCCACTCCCGCCGCGCGGGCTTGGTGGCGCAGCCGCGCCACAGCCAGCAGACGTTCCACTTCTTCCGGCAACGGGCCGAAGCGGTCCTTCATCTCCGCCACGATGGTGGACAGGGCTTCGTCGTCACGCGTCTCAGCGATCTTGCGGTACTGCTCAAGTCGCAGCCGTTCGGAATTGACGTAGGTGTCCGGAATGTGGGCGTCGACGGGCAGGTCGATACGGATTTCCTTCGGGCCCTGGTCTGTGGCGTCGACGACCTCGCCGGTAGCCAGCGCCTTGTACGTGTCGACGGCTTCCCCCACCAGTCGCACATACAGGTCAAAGCCCACGCCCGCGATGTGCCCGGACTGTTCTGCACCCAGCACGTTGCCGGCACCGCGCATCTCTAGGTCCTTCTGTGCCACGGCCATACCCGCGCCCAAATCATTGTTCTGGGCGATGGTGGCCAGGCGGTCATAGCTGGTCTCAGTGAGTGTTGCGCCCTTCGGGTACAGGAAGTAGGCATATCCACGCTCACGCGACCTACCGACGCGCCCGCGCAGCTGGTGCAGCTGACTGAGTCCCATGTTCTGCGCATTTTCGACGATCAACGTGTTCGCGTTGGCGATATCCAGGCCCGTTTCGACGATCGTGGTACACACCAACACGTCGTATTCGCGGTCCCAGAACCCCTGTACCGTCTGCTCGAGCACCTGCTCGCTCATCTGGCCGTGCGCGACGACGATGCGCGCTTCCGGCACCAGTTCGCGCAGTTCACGCGCCTTCTTTTCGATGTCGCTGACCTTGTTGTGGATGAAGAAGACTTGGCCATCGCGCAGCAACTCACGACGAATGGACGCTGCCACCTGCTTCTCCTCATAAGGCCCCACATACGTGAGCACTGGGTGGCGATCCTCCGGCGGAGTGGTAATCGAGGTCATTTCCCGAATCCCCGTCATGCTCATCTCCAGGGTGCGCGGAATCGGGGTTGCTGTCATCGTCAGCACATCCACGTGCGCCTTCAGCGCCTTGATGTGCTCCTTGTGCTCCACGCCGAAGCGCTGCTCCTCGTCGACGACGATCAAGCCCAAGTTCTTCCACTGCACACCCGTCTGCAACAGGCGGTGCGTACCGATCACGATGTCCACGGAGCCGTCAGCCAGCCCCCTCAGAATCTTCTTGGAGTCCGCGGCGGTAGTAAAGCGCGACAGTTCACGAATTTCCACACCGAAACCGTCCATGCGGGACGCGAAGGTGGAATAGTGCTGCTGGGCAAGAAGTGTCGTCGGCACGAGCACCGCCACCTGCGCCCCGTCTTGCACCGCCTTGAACGCGGCACGCACCGCCACCTCGGTCTTGCCGAAGCCCACATCACCAACGATGACGCGGTCCATCGGCACCGGCTTCTCCATATCCTCCTTGACCGCCTCGATAGCGGCCATCTGGTCCTCGGTCTCCACGAAGGGGAAGGCGTCTTCCATCTCATGTTGCCAGGGCGAATCGGCCGCGAAGGCATGCCCCGGCGCGCTCACGCGCTTAGCGTAGAGCTGTACGAGCTCGCCGGCGATTTCACGGACGGCAGCACGTGCCTTCTTCTTCGTATTCTTCCAGTCAGACCCGCCCATCTTCGACAGGGTCGGCGACTCCCCACCGGAGTACTTCGACAGCAGATCCAAGGAGTCCATGGGCACCCACAGCTGGTCATTGGGCTGCCCGCGCTTGCTGGGGGCGTATTCCAGCACGATATATTCGCGGCGGCTGGTCTCATCACCGGTGTTGATGGAGCGCTCCGCCATCTTCACGAACCGCGCAATGCCATGGGTTTCGTGCACCACATAGTCGCCGGGCTTGAGCGCCAAAGGGTCGACACGGTTGCGCCTTTTCGCTTTTCGACGCTTCGCCCCCGCAATATCTCCTACTCGGTTACCGGTGACGTCTGTCTCCGTGACCACCACCAGAGGAATATGGGTTCCAGGAAACACGAGTCCGGCGTGGCTGACCGCTTGGTACAAGGTGATCTGCCCATCGACGGGCTCCAACCCGGTGGTAGCGATGCGCGCTGATATCCCGTTTTCGCGGAAGCGTTCCGCCATGCGGTCCACCGTGCCCTTGGCCGGCGCGATGAAGGCGGCCGCTCCCCCATCGTTGACGTGCTTTTTCAGCTGTGCCATCAAGGTCTCGATCTCTTTGAGATCACCGCGGGGAGCGGGCGCCGCCTCAAACTCCAGCGGCAGGGTCTCGGCCTCATCGGCCGCGAACATTCCAGGCGGTGCGAAGGTCCACCAACGCGAACCCGCCATCTGGGTTGCTGCCTCGAGCGATTCGTAGGAGCGGTACGACGACGCCGACAGATCAAGCCCCTCCACCGCCACGGGACCCTCAGCCCCCATGGCCGCGGCTTCCCACCCGGCTTCCAGAAATTCTTGGTCGGTCTGTTCCAGATCCGCAATGCGGGTGCGTACCTTCTCCGGGCTGGTCACCAACACCACAGAATCCGCAGGCATCACGTCGGGCAGCACCTGGAACTGCTGATCCGTCAGGGCTGGGATCAGCGCCTCCATCCCGTCGGCATAGGTCCTCTCAGAGATGCGGGTAAGCAGCTGCATCAAGGTGGGGTTCGTCGGGTAGTCGCGCGACAGCTCGTCGGCACGCGCGGCCACGGCCTCGTCGATAAGCAACTGGCGTGCAGGGAAAATCTCCACGCGCGTGATCTCCTCGATCGTGCGCTGGTCGGCGACAGCGAAACTGCGCAGTTCGGTGACCTCGTCGCCCCAGAATTCCAGGCGGACGGGGTGCTCCGCGGTGGTCGGGAAGACGTCGATGATGCCACCGCGCGTAGCGAACTCGCCGCGCGCCGCCACCATATCCACGTGCTTGTAGGCGAAGCTGGTCAGCGCGTCAGCAAGCTCAGTGAAATCGTATTCTTGGTCCTGCTCCACCACGATCGGGTCAATCGCAGGCAAAAACGGCTGGCAGAACCCACGCGCCGACGTCACCACCACCTGCAAATCCTCCAGGTGGTGGAGCACCTCGAAGCGCGTGCCGACGACATCCGCGCCGGGACTCAAACGCTCATGCGGCAGCGTCTCAAAAGCGGGGAAACGGGCAACACGGTCCTGGCCCAACAAAGCCTTCAGCTCAGCGGTGAGGTCTTCTGCCTCGTGGCTGGTCGCCGTCACCGCGAGCACCGGCGACTTCCGCGCCAGCGCCCCCACCGCCCACGGACGCACCTGGTCAATACCAGTGATGTGGAGAGACTGCGTATCTGACTCGTCGTTCAGCTGAGCGAGCAGACCCTGCAGCTTCGGGTCTGTCATCGCCTTGGTCAGCACGCCTGCCAGCATCGGAAGGTTATCGGTCATGCCCTGCTCTTTCCCTACTCTTTCCACAATCAACATCGGCGGTGATCACTGGGTCCGCCCGCATACCGCGCAACCCATTCCAACACAGGTTAACGATGTGCGCCGCCACGACCTCCTTGGCCGGCTCACGCTCATCCAGCCACCACTGCGCCGTATTCGACACCATGCCCACCAGCGCCTGCCCATATAACGTGGCAAGTTCTGGATCCAATCCCTGGTGTTCAAAGGCCCGAGCCAGGATATGCGATACCTGCCCCACCGCCATATTCAACAAGGTGGCGTAGCTCCGCTCCTCCCCCGGCACCTGGTCGCGCACAAGAATGAGGAAGCCATCCGTCTGCTCCTCCACATAAGTAAGCAGCTCAATCACCGCTTGCTCGATGCGCGCCCGCCACGATCCGCCTTGCAGCGCCTGCGTAATCACCTGCTCGAGGTGCAGCATCTCCCGGTCGATGATCACCGCGTACAGGCCTTCTTTGCCACCGAAGTGTTCGTAGACAACCGGCTTGGACACGTCAGCACGCTGGGCGATTTCCTCCACCGACGTTCCGTCCACCCCGCGTTCGGCGAATACGGACCGGCCCACGGTGATCAATTGTTCCCGTCGCTGTTTTCCGGTCATGCGCTGTCTGGCCATGGCCTCTACTTTAGCGTTGGCTTATCGACGATTAGCCCACGGACCTGCCGATTAGGCTTTACGCCATGATTCGGTAAACTAAGGTGCAATTTCCCCATGGTGTAATCGGCAACACTACGGTTTTTGGTACCGTCATTCTAGGTTCGAGTCCTGGTGGGGAAGCTTTTTTATTGCCAAAATCAGGCGGTGGTCTCCCCCTTTAGCATCTTTCACCCCGAATTTCTGCTCATGTCCGCGACTTCGTGCACACTAAAGTGTGCGCGCCTGCACTGCAGAATTAATGCTTTTCGTGTGAAAATAGTTCTCGGTGCAGCCCACCACAACCGGGGGATTTGGGGGAATTTACACAATGAGCGCTGCAGCCGCCCGGCCACACTGTATCTCTAATAGGGCGGCTGCAGCAGCTGGGAGTACCATGACGGCCATGAGCACGGATACGCACACAGAGGATCATCTTCCTCACGAAGAGCACAACGCGCGCCGATTTATCTGGTCCAACGGCCTGCAGGGCCTCGGCGACCAAATCGTTGCCCCGAAAACTGTCCTTCCGTGGCTATTCGCGGCCGCAGGCGTACCGCACTTCTTCACCGCGATGCTGGTCCCCGTCCGCGAATCCTTATCTATGCTGCCCCAAGCCGCGATGACCCCATGGGTAACCACCCAACCATCACGCAAAAAGGTGTGGATCATCGGCTCACTCGGCCAGTTTATCGCGGCCGCCCTGATCGCTTTATCGGCCATGCTCTTCGATGGGGTCGCGCTCGGCGTCGCTGTCGTCGTGTTGCTTGCCGTATTGGCCACGTTCCGCTCACTGTGCTCGATCGCTTCTAAGGACGTGCAGGGCCGCACCATCACAAAAGGACGCCGCGGATTGATCACTGGGCGCGCGACAGCCTTTTCCGGCGGTATCGCGCTTGTCGTCGGTATTGCATTGGCGCTTATCGACGGAGACATCCCCCGTTGGGTACTCGTTGCTCTGCTTGGCGGTGGCGCTCTCACGTGGGCGCTGGCCACTCTCGTGTTCCAGGGGATCCGCGAACCGGAATCTGAAGTGGAGCCACAAGATATTCGGCGCGGCTGGTGGGCAGACACGTGGGGCTTATTCACCGGCGACAAGGAGTTCCGTTCCTTCGTCATCGTGCGCTCCCTCATGCTGGTCACCGCTTTGTCAACGACGTTCATCGTCACGTTGAGCCAGGAGGTTGGCCAAGACATCACGGGCCTAGGCATCTTCGTGGTGGCATCGGGCCTGGCCTCCCTGATCGGCGGCCGGGTATCCGGCATCTTCTCCGACATTTCTTCGAAAAATACGATGGCCATTGCCTCCGGTGCAGCCAGCGTGATCCTGATCCTGCTGATCATCTCAGCCAACGTGGCGTCGGCAAGCGCAAATGCGTGGATCCTGCCGGCCGGTTTCTTCCTTGTCACCCTGGCGCATACTGGTGTCCGCGTGGCGCGTAAGACGTACCTGGTGGATATGGCGGAGGGCGACCAACGCACGCGTTATACCGGTGCGGCAAACACGCTGATGGGAGTCATCCTCATTCTGGTGGGTGCGGTGTCTGGTGTCGTCGCTCAGTTCGGCTCACAGGCGGCACTCATTTTCCTTGCCGTGATCGGCGGTATCGGCGTGATTGCCGCATCGCGTCTGCGTGATGTGTCGGTTAAGAAGGAAAACTAACGTTATGCTGGTAGCCGTTCCTGGCTACAACAGACAAAGGAGTCGCACGTGTCTCAATCTTCTGACTGCGCCGTGGTGGTTCTCGCCGCTGGTGCTGGCACCCGCATGAAATCCGCGAAGCAGAAAACGCTGCATGAGATTGGTGGCCGCAGCCTCTTGTCCCACTCTCTGCATGCTGCTGCCGGCGTGAACCCGCAGCATATCGTGGCGGTTGTTGGCCATCAGCGCGATCAGGTCTCCCCTGCTGTTGATGAAATTGCGAGCCAGCTGGGACGCACCATCGACCAGGCAGTCCAGGAGGAGCAGAATGGCACGGGCCATGCAGTTCAATGCGGGCTGACCGCGATTCCTGATTTCACCGGCACCGTCGTGGTGACCAACGGAGATGTCCCACTGCTGCGCCCGGAGACCATTCAGAGCTTGATCGAGGCACACAATCGAGCCAATGCTGCCGTTACCGTCTTATCTCTCGAACTGGATGACCCCACCGGTTATGGCCGCATCGTGCGCGATGCCGACGGAAACGTGGAGAAGATCGTCGAACAGAAAGATGCGAACGACGCGGAGAAGGCCATCACCGAGGTGAACTCCGGTGTCTTCGCTTTCGACGGCGCCGTGCTGGCTGACGCTTTGACGCGTATCGACGACAACAATGCCCAGGGCGAGCTGTACATCACTGATGTGCTGGGGATTGCACGTTCCGACGGAAAAATCGTCTCCGCCCACTTAGCGCAAGACCCAGCCGAGCTGGCGGGCGTGAACAACCGCGTGCAGCTTGCCGAAGCTGGCGCTGAATTGAACCGCCGCACTGTCGAAGCAGCGATGCTGGGTGGTGCGACTGTCGTGGACCCCGCAAGTACTTTCATCGGCGTGGACGTGAAGATTGGCTCGGACGTGGTGATTCATCCGAATACTCAGCTGTGGGGGTCCACCGAGATCGCCGACAACGCTGAGATCGGCCCCGACACCACGCTGACAGATATGAAGATCGGCGAGGGCGCTCACGTCTACCGCACCCATGGTTCGGACTCAGAGATCGGCGCGCACGCAGAGGTTGGCCCCTTCACCTATGTTCGTCCTGGCACTGTACTGGGTGAGCATGGCAAGCTGGGCGGTTTCGTCGAAGCGAAGAATGCGCAGATCGGAAACGGCTCGAAGGTGCCTCACCTGACCTATATCGGCGATGCAACCGTGGGCGAAGAATCCAATATCGGCGCGTCCAGCGTGTTTGTCAACTATGACGGCGTGGAGAAGCACCGTACGGAGATCGGTTCGCACGTGCGGACCGGTTCCGACACCATGTTTGTTGCCCCGGTGAGGGTCGGTGATGGTGCCTACACCGGTGCGGGTACAGTGGTTTTGGACGATGTCCCCGCTGGTGCCTTAGCCATTAAGGAAGGTCGCCAGCGCATCATTGAGGGCTGGGTGGAGAAGAAGCGTCCGGGTACACCGGCAGCTGAAGCCGCACAGCGCGCACGAGAAAATTCCGCAAACCAGGAAGGCTAAACAGTTCCACTATGTCTGGATACTCTGTTGGAAGCGACAAGAAACTCATGTTCTTTTCCGGGCGAGCGCACCCGGAACTGGCCGAGGCCGTAGCTAAAGAGCTCGGTACCGAGGTCACCCCGATGACCGCAACCGATTTCGCCAATGGCGAGATCTTCGTGCGCTTCGAGGAGTCCGTGCGCGGTGCTGACTGCTTCGTCATGCAGTCCCACTGCCAGCCACTGAACAAGTGGATCATGGAACAGCTGATCATGATCGACGCGCTCAAGCGCGGTTCTGCCAAGCGCATCACCGCGATCCTGCCGTTCTACCCCTACGCCCGCCAGGACAAGAAGCACCGTGGCCGCGAGCCGATTTCCGCTCGTCTCATCGCGGATCTGCTCACTGCAGCTGGCGCAGACCGCATCGTGTCGGTGGACCTCCACACCGACCAGATCCAGGGCTTCTTCGACGGCCCTGTCGACCACATGCACGCGATGCCGATCCTCACCGATTACATCAAGAGCAAGTATGAGCTGGATAACCTCGTCGTGGTCTCCCCTGACGCCGGCCGCGTGAAGGTTGCTGAGAAGTGGGCAAACACCCTGGGTGACGCGCCTCTGGCGTTCGTTCACAAGACTCGCGACACTGAGGTTGCCAACAAGGTCGTTGCCAACCGCGTTGTCGGTGACGTTGAGGGCAAGAACTGCGTGCTTCTCGACGACATGATCGACACAGGCGGCACCATCGCTGGTGCGGTACGCGTGCTCAAGGAAGCTGGCGCAGGCGATGTTGTGATTGCTACCACTCACGGCGTGTTCTCTGATCCCGCACGCGAGCGCCTGAGCAAGTGCGGCGCTGAGGAAGTAATCACCACCGACACCCTGCCACAGTCGAAGGAAGGATGGGACAACCTCACTGTTCTGTCCATTGCCCCTCTGGTGGCAAAGACGATTCACGAAATCTTCGAAAACGGTTCCGTAACCACCCTTTTTGAGGGCCAGGCCTAAGCGCTTCGTACCTCTCCATCCCCCGCGTCACACGATTGGCGCGGGGGATTTCGTCGTTAAGCGCGAATTGCGCCTACCCCCGCTTCCCTGTGAGAACATTTCTGGTTCCGAGGGATGTACCGGTATTTTTACCCACGCCAGGGTCTGCGACCTGCGGAAATAGCGGTCAAAAAAGCTGATACGTGTACTACCCGGTATAGACCTTATTGCTTATGAGGCACCACCCTACCCCCGCCACAATGTGTCGCAGATTACTTTTTAGTATTTAGATAACATGTTTCACTACCAACATGGTTGAATGAAATCGAGATTAATAAGTTCACTTCCTGTTCGTTTCCCCCTTGGAGGCAATCGTGACTACTGCGACACCTGCGCAGCAACCCACAACGGTTGAACGCGACGTTCGACCGTTCGGGATGCGCGACAAAGTCGGCTACATGTTCGGCGACTTTGGTAATGACTTCACATTCATCCTGCAGTCCACCTTCTTCATGATCTTCTACACCAACGTGGTCGGCATTAACCCCGCCCATGTTGGTACCCTGTTGCTCGTCGCACGTATCGTCGACGGCTTCACGGATATCGGCATCGGCGTGGTCGTCGACCGCCTGCCCAACAAGCGCGTGGGCTACAAGTTCAAGCGCTGGATCAAATGGATCGCCATCCCTGTGGCGGTAGCATCCGCACTGATGTACATGTCCTTCGTCGCCGACTTCAACTCCTATGGCGCGAAGTTGACCTGGATGATCGCAACCTACTTCCTGTGGGGCTCCGCGATGTACACCATGATCAACATCCCTTATGGCTCCATGGCATCGGTCATTTCCCCTGATCCCGACGATCGCGCACACCTCTCCGTGTGGCGCTCCACCGGTGCGACCCTGGCGAACATTGCGATTACCACCACCCTGCCGTTGATCGTCTACGTCACCAACGAAGCTGGCGTGTCCGTCTTGTCTGGTGACCGCATGATGTGGTCCTCCATCGTCTGCTCGATCCTTGCTGTCGTGTGCTACGCGATCATGTACAACTTGGTCACTGAGCGCGTGGTGCAGGCAGACGACGCACAGACCGAAACCGTCGGCATCGGCAAGATGCTGGGATCCGTCGTGTCCAACCGCGCGCTGCTCGGCCTGATCGCTGCGGCTTTGATCTTGCTGCTGTCGATGATGTTCCTGATGGGCATGCTGGGCTACCTGTTCACCTCCTACTTCGGTGATGGCCGCCTCCAGTCCCCCGCATCCTTTGCTGGCCTGTTCCCCGCTTTGATCTTGATCGTCCTCGCCCCGTGGCTAGCGAAGAAGTACGGTAAGGCTGAGGTCGGTATCGTCGCGATGCTGATCACGGGCGTGGTGATGCTGGCTGCCTACTTCCTCAAGATTGAAAACCCATGGGTCTGGATCGTGTTCTACGCAGTGGGCATGTTCTGCATCAACGTATTTAACTACCTGATCTGGGCATTCATCACCGACGTCATCGACTACCAAGAAGTGCGTACCGGACACCGCGACGACGCGACCGTTTACGCCGTGTACTCCTGGGCCCGCAAGCTGGGCCAAGCCTTCGCCGGCTTCCTCGTTGGTGCCACCCTGGGCTGGATCGGCTTCGATTCCGCCGCAGCAGCCGAAGGCGTCCAGCAATCCGCAGAGGCTATCGACGGCATCTACATGCTGGCCAACGTCGTACCTGGCATCGGCGGCATCCTCGTCGCCCTGAGCCTGATCTTCCTCTACCCACTGAAGAAGAAGCAGGTCGAAGAGAACGTGGCTATCCTCGAAGCACGCCGCGCAGGCGCTGAAGCATAAAGCTTCTTCAACCAAAAACTCCGCCCGGTCCCCCACTAAGGGGACCGGGCGGAGCGCTTTGGTCTAAAGCGAACTACCAGCCGATCGAAGCAAGGTACTCGCGGGAGTCCTTGATGCAATCGAGTGGATCACGGCCATAGGTCATGTCCTGCTCGATGAAGAAGTACTCCGCACCGGCTTCCTTCGCCGCAGGCATGAGGTCAGGCCAGTTCATGTTGCCCTGGCCAACCTCCGCGAACTCGACGATGTTCACGAACTTGTCATAGCCTTCCTGCACGTTGCCGGAGCTCATCAAATCGATGGCCTCCTGTGGCAGCGACGTCACGCGGAAGTCCTTCACATGGATCAGCTTGCACACGCCCGAGTACTGCTTGAGCATGTCCAACGGTGCCATGCCACCGCGCTGCACCCAGTGCAGATCAACCTCGAAGTACAGGGCAGGAGCAACACGACGAACGATGTCGAAGATGCGCTCCTCCCCAAACTTGTGCAGGTCAATGTGGTGGTTGTGATAACACAGGGTGATGCCCTCGTCGGCAAGTCTCTCAGCATAAGGATTGACCTCGCTGGCCCATGCCTCCACGGCCTCCTTGGACACCATGGCATCGAAGCTCATCATGCCGATGCGCACGAAGCTGCAGTTCAGACGCTTACAGTCAGCGACGATCTTGTCGAAGTCAGAGTCCAGCGCGTCGCCGGTAGCCGTCGGACCCGAGCGCAACGCCACGGACAGGGCACCGACCTCGACGCCCAGCTCCTTGATGCCGCGCTCAAGGTCGGCCGTGTTCTTCTCATCCATTGGGATCTGGGAGACCTCCACGGATGCGATATCGAGCTCCTTGAGCTTCTCAAGGACGGCGAACATGCCTTCTTCGGCCACCTGATCCTTGAGCATCATCATTTGTACGCCAATGTCAGCCATTATTTACGCTCCTCAAACTTGCCCTCTTCCTTGATGCGCTTGTTCAGCTCTTCAAGGTATTTCTCTTCGTCGAAGTCAACCAGGTCGACTTCTTCGCCCGTCCAAGACGACAGGTGGATACCGTTGGCAAGGCGCACGCCGTTGATGCCGTCGGCGCCCGGCGCGAGGAGTTCTTCCTCACCGTTAACGGCCGCGGCAAAGTTGCGCAGAACTTCAACGTGCTGGCCACCCCACACGGATTCGTATTCCTTCGTCTCGGTGGAAACGTACTGGTCCATGTCCATCTGGCCGGTGAACAGCTTGCGCACGGCCTCCATGTCCATGTTCTCGGAGAGGACTTCCTCGTTGTCGGTGAGACGCGAGACGGTGACCTTCTTGGAATCGTCGACAACGATCTTGCCCTTGTCGCACAGGATCTCCAGGCGGTCGGTGCCGATCATGTCATGCGTACAGGTGATGAACGTGCCTGTTGCACCATCGGCGAAGGACACCAGCGCGTTGACCTCATCTTCCACGACGATGTCGCGCTTGAAGCCGTACTCTGCGCGCGCGAACACGCGCTCTGGTGCGCCGCAGATCCACTGCCACAGGTCCAGCTGGTGCGGAGCCTGGTTAACGAGGACGCCGCCGCCCTCCCCGCCCCAGGTTGCGCGCCAATCGGACTGATCGTAGTAGCCCTGTGGACGCCACCAGTTGGTGATCAGCCAGGAGGTGTGGCGCAGCTTGCCCAGCTCGCCAGAGTCTAGGATCTCCTTGATGTCCTTGTACAGCTGGTTGGTGCGCTGGTTGAAGAACACACCGAACTTCAGCTCTGGCTTGGTCTTCGCGAAGTCGATCAGTTCGTTGGCCTGCTTGGTGTACACACCCACAGGCTTTTCGACGAGGGCGTGAACACCGTTGTCGAGCGCGTAGATGCCTACCTCTGGGTGCAGGTAGTGCGGAACCGTGGTGACGACAGCGTCGACGTCACCGGAAGTGACCATCTCCTTGTAGTCCTCGTAGAAAGGCACACCGTATTCGTCGGCCTGTTCCTTCTTCTCTGGCAGGATGTCGCAGATTGCGCCGATGGTCATGTTGTCGACGCGGCCCTCATTGATGAACTGGGCGTACATGCTGCCCTGTGCACCTAGGCCAATAATGCCCAAACGTACATTCTTACTCATGTCTTACTCCTTTTCTTGTGACGATTGATAGATTGCCTTCGCGATACCCAGGGAGGACATCGCTTCGGCGGGACCGATCCAGAACGGTTCTGGATCGGCAAGTCTTTCGTAGAAATCTCGGATCAGCAGCTCGTGGCTCACGCCCCAGTAGCTCCTGCCCTCGCTCTCCTGCTTCCGCTCCTCATAGTGATCGACCTGCCCGTCCTTCCAGGTCACGGTCAGCCCATCGCGCAGTTCGACGAGGGCTTTCGCACAATCGATCTCGATCTCAACATGACGGTGGCGCGAGTTCGTCAGCGTTCCGTAGAAGCTGGTATGCACCCCGGACTCATGGCGGAGATAGGCGTGGGCAGTATCCTCTGTGTCCACTACGTCGCCATACTTGTCCGTGGAGATCATGCCCTTGACCCCGGTAACTGGGCCCATGAACCACTGCAATAAGTCCAGCGTGTGGATCGCCTGGTTCATCAGCAGCCCGCCCCCAGCGCGCTCTTTCTGTCCGCGCCACGGTTTGGCTGTGTAGTAACCCGGTGTACGTGTCCACACCACCGACGCGTACACGCCATGAACGGTGCCTAGCGTGCCGGAATCCAACAGGCGACGCAGTTCCAACGACGAAACGTTGTAACGGTTCTGGTAACACACGCCGATCTTGGGCGCACCCGGATGCTCCTCCAGGTAGTCCAGAAGCTGGTAGGCATATTCCGTCTCGTGCGCAAGGGGCTTTTCCAAGATCACGTTCACGCCGGCTTCAAGCGCCTCGATAGCAAGATCGATGTGCTGGTCATGCGGCGTAGTGATATGCAGGACATCGATTTCTTCCTTGTCCAGCATGCTGGTCAGCGATGGATAAGCGTTCGCTGTGGTCTTCGAAGAAATCAATTTGGCCGCGTCAAGGTGAGTGTCGGCCACCCCCACTAGAGAGATGCCTAGTTCTTCGCTCAGCGCCTCAATCGCTTCTACGTGCACGGCGGCGACATCGCCGCAACCAACTAATGCAGCGTTCACCATAGTGGCCGCCTCCTAGTTGTACTGGGCGTTAACGTCGTCCAAAAGCTTCTTCAGTGCGTCATACGCGCTGGTCCACAGGTCTGGACCACACAGACCACCGAACTCGTCGAAGTCACCGAGGTGTGGCTCGATGGAAACGAAGCCGTTGTAGCCGCTCTTGTTCAGCTCAGCGATCAACTCTGGATACTGGCCATCGCCCTGGCCGGCAGGGGTGATGATGCCCAGTGGCTCATCTTCGGTGGGCACCGTTGCGTCCTTCACGTGGACGTAGTCAACGTAGTCCTTCACGATCGGCCACGCCTCGTCGAAAGGCTTGTAGCCAGTCTGAACGTAGTTCGCCGCATCATAAATGGAGCGGTAGTTCGGCGAATCGATCGTCGTGATCAGGTCCTTCACGCGCTCCGGGGTATCACCGTAGATTCCCTTCTCATTTTCGTGCAGCAACGTGATGCCACCGGCCTCTGCCAGTTCCACCATCGCGCGCGTCCGCTTGATCACTTCGTCGCGGTACTGGTCGGCGTCTTCGCCTTCAGGAATGAAGAAGGAGAACATGCGGATGTACTTCGCACCGAAGAACTTCGCTACCTCGACACCGTGGCGGGCCCGCTCTAGGTGCTCGTCGAATGGATCGGTGATCTGAATCTTGCCCAGGTCCGAACCGACTGCGGAGAGTTTAATTCCCGCCGCATCGAGTTTCTCTTTCGCGGTGTCCAGCTGTTCCTGGCTGAGGTCCAAGACCTTCACGTCCCAGGCGCTGCGGAACTCGACATGCTTGATGTTGAGCTTCTTCAGCAGATCGATCTGTTCGTCGAGGTCATGGGCGATTTCATCGGCAAAACCGGTGATGGTGAACATGATTAGTCCTTTCCTTGTCGTCACGCTCGCACATTTTTATTGAGATTACTTATCCAGCGTACAGATCAAACTTTTTCGTGCCTGTAATTTTCCGTAAACTACCCCCGAAAGTTCACAGAAATATGCTGCAAGTGATTTACGCCTCAGGGTATAGATAAATTGAAACGCACGCCTAGGGAACCAAGTGGCCCCTTAAGCGTGCGTCGACAAGCGCATTCCTAGGTGCTCAGGTCACGTCCCTGGATACCTTTCGGGACGAAGAGCGCCCCGATCAGCGAGATGGACGAAATCACCAGAATGTACACACCGATATAGATGGAGTTTCCAGTCTCTTCCAGAATCATCGCGGCGATCATCGGCGCGAATGCGCCACCAATAATGGACCCCAGCGCATAGCCAATAGATAGACCAGACAGGCGGACCTGCGCCGGGAACATCTCTGCATACAGTGCCGGCTGCGGGCCATAGGTCACCCCCAGCAAAGCACCAAGAATGATTACGGCCATCCCAAACAGCATGACGTTGGCCGTGTCGATCAGGATCCAAGTTGGGATCGCCCACACCATCATCAAGATATAGCCGATAATGAAGGTTTGCTTACGACCGATCACATCGGAAACCTTGCCGGAGACGAGTGTGGAGATGATCCATGCGATCGCCGTCATCAGGGTCAACGCAAGGACGATCGGCCGGTCCATGCCCAAAACATTCGTGCCATAGGAAGCGAAGTAGGCGATCGCTAGATAGCCCGCCGCATTCACACCCGCGAAGATCAGGGCGCACAGTACGACGAGACCAGCGTGGTTCTTAAAAAGCGAGCCCAACGGAGCGGATGCTGTTTTCTTCATCTCCGTCATCTCTTCGAAGACTGGAGATTCCTCCACCAGACTACGAATCCAGAAGCCCAGTGCAATCAAAATGATGGATGACAGGAAAGGAATACGCCAGCCAAAAGACTCAAACTGTTCTGGGGTCAGCGCCGTAGAAATCACCAACATAAACACAGTGGCCAGCGCCATGCCCGCCGGCACACCCACCTGCGGGTAAGCACCGAAGTAGCCGCGCTTGAGCACCGGTGCGTGCTCTACCGCGATGAGTGCGGCACCGCCCCATTCACCACCAGCGGACAAGCCCTGGAGGATACGCAGCAGTACCAAAATGATTGGCGCAGCGATTCCGATCGCGGCATAGTTAGGCAAAAGCCCCATCAAGAAGGTCGCGCCGCCCATTCCCACCAAAGTGATCACAAGGACCGGCTTGCGGCCCAAACGATCACCCAAATGACCGGCGATGATGGCGCCCAACGGACACTGATAATGGGAGTGCGGGACAAGAACCATCCGGAATGACCCACTAACGGACTGGCCACAATCTGATTGTGTGCCTTCGTTGCGATCTGTCTTCCGGGCTGGTTCTCGCCCCGCACCGCGATCCGGCGATTCGGTCATGACCTCATAGGAGCGTGACCTCTCACCGTGACCACCCCGGCAGGTGTCATAGTAGTAGTCCCATCAGTGTCCTGTCTGCTCGAACCCTCGGATCAGCGGCTACCTTCATCACTTCCCTATGCGAAAGCGTTGACAGCCATG
>NZ_KB892452.1 GCF_000373805.1 Corynebacterium pilosum DSM 20521 = CIP 103422
GACATGAGTAGATGACCGTTCGTCTGTTTGGTTGTCGACACGTTGCCCCTGTGGGTGTGTCGGTGGTTGATGGCGGCGGGGAAACGCCCGGTCCCATTCCGAACCCGGTAGCTAAGCCCGCCCGCGCTGATGGTACTGCATCCGGGAGGATGTGGGAGAGTAGGTTACCGCCGACCTAAAAAGTAGATAGATAAGTAAATAAGTGGGAGTGCCCGTCACCAGGTGTGGTGGCGGGCACTTTCCTATTTCCTGACTTGTCGTTGCGTCGGTGTTGCGTGGGGTGTCAGGTGGCTGCGCCGGTGTGGGGCCCGGGGCGTGTTTGTCGTCTGTGGCGCAGACTGTTGGAGTTGAACTATTGGAACAGGGGCCTTTTGCCTGTTTGAGCGGTGATACGTGCCTGTTCCCATAGTTGAGATCCAACAGTGTGCCGGGGGAGCGATCTTGATCGCTGTGGTGCTTAGGGGGTGGCGAGGCACGCCATCGAGGGAGGGGCGCCTGGGTGGGCGCTGGAAGCTAGCCTAGTGGTGGTGTGGTGCAGTAGCACTGGAGTACTGGGGCGAGGACCGGCCCTGTTGCTATCGTGACTGGGTGAGAAGTGTTGAACCTGAACTATGGGAACAGGGCATAAATGCCCCGTGTGGGTTGGGGTAGGTGCCTGATCCAACAGTCGAGAACCAACAGTTTGTGGCGGGGCGGACTGACCGACTGCGTTGATTTCGGCTTGGCTAGTCAGAAGGTGAGCCACTCGTTTGCAGGGTTTGAAGGCAGACAGCCATAAAGACTTGTACGGTGCAGCAGATACTAGCTCCGACGATCCGGGTCCGAGAGGAACCAATACGCACCGGCAACGATGGCCGCTACTGCTACGGTGATGATCCCTCCGAGGAACTCAAGCGTTTCAGAAGGAAACGCTCGAATGATGAAACTGAACCACAGGGGTCCTGTCACCAGGATGACAAGGAAGATAATGATTGTCACTGCGGTACGCATGTGGGCGTTCTCCTTTCTTCAAGCGGTTACAGCTGCTGTATCCGGCGTGCGCCTTCTCGGAGGGTCTCCGGCGTCTTGCAAAACGCAAAACGAACCTGTCGGGACCACGTCTCCGGTTGATCTGCGAACACTTGCACAGGGATCGCGGCCACGCCCAATTTTTCCGGCAACGCCATGCAGAAGTCTACTCCGTTAGATTTAACATCGGGCGGCAGATCGGCCACTGTGAAGTACGTCCCCATCGTGTCATGGACTTGAAAACCTGCCTCGCTCAGCGCTGTTCCTAGGAGGTCGCGGTTATCTTGAAGGCCCGCGACCATTGCCTTCAGCCAGTCGCCAGCGTGGTCAAGCGCCCAAGCGACAGCCGGCTGAAAAGGCGTTGCGCCCACGTAGCTCATGAACTGTTTCGCCTTGATCACGCCCTCGAGCAGCTCAGCGGGGCCCAGCGCCCATCCGGTCTTCCACCCGGTTGCGTTGAAGGTCTTCGCTGCAGAGGACACAGTGATGGTGCGTTCAAACATGTCCGGCAACGTGGCGATGGGAGTGTGAGAGGCATCGTCGAAAAGTAAATGCTCGTAGACTTCGTCGGAAAGCACTAGGAGGTCGTGTTCGACCGCAAGCTCCGCGAGGGCCTCGAGGTCCGCGCGTGCTAATACGCTTCCGGTCGGGTTGTGCGGGGAATTGAGGATGATCATTGCGGTGTCTGCAGAGATTGCGGCCCGGACGGCGTCGACGTCCACGGTCCAGGTTGCGCCATCGGCCACTAAAGGCACCGCTTGTCGACGCGCATCCGCTAAAGCAATAGCCGCCGCATAGGCGTCATAATAAGGCTCTAGAACGATGACTTCACTGCCGGGCTCAACTAGCCCGAGTACTGTCGCGGAGATCGTTTCGGTGGCCCCGACGGTGATGAAGACTTCCGTGTCCGGATCGTAGTTGATGCCGTAGTCGCGGGCGCGTTGGCGGGCCACGGCCTCGCGCAGCACGGGCAGCCCGCGGCCAGGGCCGTACTGATTGTTACCCGCCGCGATCTCGCGCTGGGCGATCTCCAACATCTCGGCAGGTCCATCCGATTCCGGGAAGCCCTGGCCCAAGTTCACAGCGTCGAATTTGACGGCGCGCGCCGTCATCGTGGCGAAGATGGTCTCGGCAAACGGCTGGAGGCGCTTAACGACGTGGCTCATACATGCTATTACAGCACGAGAAGATTGTGTGGTGTTGCTTTGACCTCGTCGAAACGCTTGCGCGCCTTATCTAGTTTGATCCACTGTTCCTGGGGGATAGCCTTGCGTGCCTCGGCGACGATGTCCTGATCGGGCGTGCCCCACGCGATCGGCATTGGCGAAATCTCTTGCCAGTGCTTCTTGTCGCCGCTGGCGCGCTGGCCTTGGACTGCGGCTACTGGGATTTTGGTGCCCACTTTCGGCTCCACGCCGTTAACACGGGTCACGGTGCGCGTGGCGAGCCCCCAGCGTGGCGGAAGTTCTGGGTCCACGTTGGTGTTCACCAGGCTCAGGAGTACGAAGTCGCGCGGGTTGACCTCCGCGATCACCGCAGGCGCCAGCGGGTAGCGGTCATAGAGGCTCTGGGCGGTGCCCACGGAGCGGGGCACAGCGAAGGCGACGATGAGCATCATCACGCCGAACAGTCCTAGACCAAGCGATCCCAGGAGGCGCCACGGCGAGGTCGCCGGCACGAACATCCAGATCAGCACGGCGATGATGATGCAGATCACGAACAAGGAGACGCCGGAAATGACCAACCTTTTGGTGTCTTTCAACATCTCGTTGTTCTTTTTCGCGAATGCTTCGTCGACCTGAAACTTGAAAATCTTCATCCCGCTCATGGTGTGCCAGTCTATAGGTCCGATGCGTCCACGAGGCGGTAGGCATACCCCTGTTCGGCTAAGAATCGCTGGCGGTGCAAAGCATATTCCGCATCCAGCGTGTCGCGGGAGACCACCGTGTAGAAGTGGGCCTCAGCGCCGTCGGCCTTGGGCCTGAGCAGGCGCCCGAGGCGCTGAGCTTCCTCCTGGCGCGAACCGAACGTGCCTGAGACCTGGATCGCGACAGCAGCCTCCGGAAGGTCGATAGAAAAGTTCGCGACTTTGGACACCACCAGAGTGTCCAGCTCGCCTCGTCGAAAAGCGTCGAAAGCCTCCTCGCGTTGCTTCGTCGACGTGGACCCGGTGATCAGGGGAGCATCGATCCGCGCGGCGATCTCTTCGAGCTGTTCCAGGTACGCGCCGATGATCAAAGTTTGCTGGCCGCTGTGCTGAGCAAGGAGCTTATCGACGACCGCCAGTTTGCTATCGCTGGTCGCAGCGACGCGGTAGCGCTCCCGTGTTTCAGCAGTGGCGTACACCATGCGCTCCTCATCGCGCAGGGTGGTGCGGACCTCGACGCACTCGGCGGTGGCGATATAACCGGCGGCCTCGAGTTCTTTCCAGGGGGCGTCATAACGCTTCGGGCCGATGAGGCTGAACACATCGTCTTCGCGGCCATCCTCGCGGACCAGGGTGGCGGTGAGCCCGAGGCGGCGGCGCGACTGCAGGTCCGCAGACATGCGGAACACGGGGGCGGGGAGGAGGTGCACCTCGTCGTAGATGATTAGGCCCCAATCGCGCTGATCAAACAGCTCGAGGGCGCGGTACTCACCCTTCATCTTGCGCGTGACCACCTGGTAGGTGGCGATGGTGACCGGGCGGATCTCCTTCTTCTCCCCGGAGTACTCGCCGATCTCTTCCGGGGAGAGGTTGGTGCGGCGCAGCAGCTCATCGCGCCACTGGCGGCCGGCCACCGTGTTGGTGACCAGGATGAGCGTGGTGGTCTGAGCTTGGGCCATCGACGCGGCACCCACGATCGTCTTGCCCGCGCCACACGGCAGCACGACGACACCTGAGCCACCCTCCCAGAAGGAATCGGTGGCGTACTGCTGGTAATCGCGCAGGTGCCACTCGTCACGGCCCTCTCCCGATGTCACGAGGGAGATGGGGTGGGATTCGCCGTCGACATAACCGGCCTGGTCGTCGGCAGGCCAGCCGATCTTGGTCAGCTCCTGTTTGATGCGGCCACGTTCAGAGGGGTGGACTGGGATCGTGTGGTCGTCGATACGCGCGCCCAGCATCGGAGCGATCTTCTTGTGGCGCGTGATCTCCTCGATGATCGGGGCCTCATCGGACTCTAAGATGAGCCCGTGCGCTGGGTGCTTGAGTAGGCGGACGCGGCCGTAGCGGGCCATGGTCTCGGCGACGTCCACAAGCAGCGACTGGGGGACAGGGAACCGCGAGTAGCGTTCCAGCACGTCCACGGCCTGCTCCGCATCATGGCCGGCGGCGCGGGCATTCCACAACGCCAGCGGGGTGATCCGGTAGGTGTGGATGTGCTCGGGCGCGCGCTCTAGCTCGGCGAACGGGGCCAGCGCCAGGCGGGCAAGACCGGCCTGCGGGTGATCCACCTCCAGCAGAACAGTCTTATCCGACTGGACAATAAGCGGGCCATCGCCAAGAGCCATTGTTTAAGGTCCTTTCTTCTCGGGTCCTCATTATGCAACGCTGCGATGGCGCACTTTATTCGCGGGCTGGTGGTCTTATGCGCGCAGGGCCTGGATCCAGCCCATCTTCTGACCATTGTTCAGGATCGAGGCGCGGTAGATGCGTGCCACCAGCCACAGCACCACGACAACGGCCAGGGCTGCGATCGCTAGAGAAGCGACAAGCTGCACTAGGGTGAAGTCACCCGCCGCGTAACTCAGCGGTGCCGTGAAGATGGAAAACGGTGGGATCCAGGAAAAGACCTGCATCCAGGTGCTATCGGTGGAGTGCCAGCCGAAAAGAGGAACATACATAGCGGCCATGATCAGCAGAAGCACCGGCATCTGTGTGGACTGGAGGTCCTCGGTGCGTTGCACCAGCGCTCCAGCGGCCGCGTAGAGAGATCCGAAAAACAACATCCCGAGAAGCCAGGACACCAAAAGGATGGGCACCAGCGACCAGTCGATGGTGATGCCGTCGGTCAGGCCGGCAGCAAAAAGGGCGGCGATACCTACTGCTAAGAGAATCGCGGTGGCGAGGAAACCGAAGATCACATTGCCAATCACCTTGCCCGCCAGGAACGGCAACGGCCGGACAGCAGCAAGGATGATTTCCACGACGCGGGAGGATTTCTCTTCCGTGACGCGCCCGCCAATATTGGCTCCGAACAACATGACTGTGAAGATGATGATGGACACACCCGCTAGGGCAGTGAGCAGGGAAGTCATGGATGCCTCGCTTTGCTGATCACCCGAAACATCCACCGAGGTGACGCTGACTGGGCCCATAGCTGCGGCGAACTCTTCCGGGGCTACCCCCAGGGGTTCCAAGGCAGCGTTTGTAGCCAGCGTGCCAGCCACAGCATTGATGCTTGCCATGACAGTGGCCGACGGGGAACCATCCGCGAGCACCTCCCATCCTGAATCACTAGCAACCACCGCGGCATCGACATCGCCGTCACGGACGAGTGCCTGGGCTGTTTCACGGTCGGTGGCCGGGGATGCTTCTAACTCAGATCCTTCAAAGGCAGCGGTGGGTACACCCACCACGGCCACCTCAGGTATGGAATCTTCACGGTCGTTGAGAAGGGACAACAGGAAGGAGCCCGCCACTAAAAGGACCAGGATCAGCCCTACGGTGACCATGATTCCTTTGGAGCGCAGACCTACCTGGATCTCACGGGAGGCAACAGTACGGATCGTGTGCATGGGGGAGTAGGTGCTCATGCGGAGACTACCTCCTTGAAGAGTTCGTTGAGGTCAGGGACAACGCGGTGGAAGGAATGGACAGGGCCGACGGCTAGGGCAGCCTGCAAGATGTCTTGGTCGGATACAACCGATCCAGTAGTGGGGTCGATTTCCAGCACGACGTTGGAGGGGCCTTCGTCGATAAGCGTGGTGCCCGCGGGATACCAGCCGCGTGCCTGGGTGCCCACTGCGTAGCGCACTGGGCCTTGGGTGCGCAGCTCGTCCACGGTGCCTTCGGCCACCATGCAGCCACGGGCGACAATGCCGACACGGTCACACAGGCGTTGGACCAGGTCCAACTGGTGGGAGGAGAACACAACCGCGACGCCGCGGGAGGCACGTTCGACGAGCATCTCGCTCATGACCTCCACAGCAACAGGGTCGAGGCCAGAAAATGGTTCGTCGAGAATCAGCACGTCCGGATCGTGGATTAAGGAGGCAGCTAGTTGCACGCGCTGCTGGTTACCCAGTGAAAGGTCATCGAGCTTGTCGTCCATGCGTTCACCGAGTCCGAGGCGCTCCAATAGGTCGCGCCCAGACTGCACAGCATCCTTGTGGCTCATGCCGTGAAGTGTCCCCAAGAATACGAGCTGGGACAGGAGATTTTCCTTGGCGTAGAGGCCACGCTCCTCGGGCATATAACCGATGCGGCGGCGGGAATCGTCGTTAAGCGGTGTGCCGTGAAGGAGCACCTCGCCAGAATCACAGGCCAGGACGCCGAGCGCGATGCGCATGGTGGTGGATTTACCGGCGCCGTTGGAACCAACGAAGCCGTAGATCTCGCCGGGGTGAACGGAAAAACTCATGCCGTCGAGGGCGCGCGTTGTCCAGAAAGTTTTGGTCAGGTTGCGTATTTCAAGCATTAGTACAATTCCTCGGGTTGGTCGTTGGCGTTGTCGTTAAAAGTAGAAGCGAAGCCTACGGTGGGCAGGGTGCCTACAACTAGGTAGGTGAATATCATGAGCAGTCCTGCAGACACCCCAAAGAACGCGGGGTGGAAATACTGACTGAAAAACGAGCCCGCAACGATGAATATGATGCCTCCCACGAACAGCACGATTTGAAAAAGGCGGTGGGTGCGGTCGTGCCACAGGTTCATGATTTCGCGTTCATAATCGTCGAGGAGATAAAGCGGTGCAATGTCTTTCCCGTCGATGGTGCAACGCAGAACCACAAAGGCCGCTATAGATACCAGTAGTGCGCCGTTATAGACCAGTAGGTAGGTATTCGGGCCGATTCCGCTCAGTGTCATGAGCACCCACGAAACTATGGCTGCAGCAAGGCCTGCGAAGTAGATTGCAGCCAGCAGACGGGTGCGGGTAGGGGTGCGCCAGGCGTCAAAATTGGGGGCGTGGTCGCGGATGGAATAATAATTCCGCTCTTTCAACAGCTGCCTTCTCATGGCAGGTAAAGCTCCTGCGACATAGGGGAGAATTCCTCGCGGGAGAATACCGCTTCCACCGGCAGCTGGAATAATTCGCAGATCCGGAAGGCGAGATCCAAGCTAGGGGAGTGGTCACCGCGTTCGAGTGCTCACACGGTCTGTGGGTTGACGTCGATCAGCTCGGCGAGCTGCTTGCGGGTCATGCTGTGGTCGGCGCGCAGGGCGCGGACGCGGTTATAGATGGGACTTTTCGGTTGTTTCTTGGGTGGCATGAACAATATGTTAGATAAACCCAACGATTCTATGCATGAAATAACCTTATCTGGGGGTAGTGGGTTCTTTGTGTCCTAAGGCAAGCGGATGGAGCCCAAGTTGCGTGCGGTCTCGAAAGCTTCGCGGATCAATTCTTCCCCGTCTGCGGGATCGCGCGGCTCTGGTAGATGCTGGTAGGCATCTACGGCGGCCCACGCAATAGCCAGGAGGCCGTAGAGTGCGATGGAAGTCTCGCGATTGGCTAGGCTCGGCAAAAATGTAGCGCTCACGCTGGCGCCATGGATGGATTCGAGGGCGGTGCAGATCCGAAACACGGAGACAACATTGTCAACGTTGTCGGTGCTGTTTCCGTGAAAAGAGTCTAGGACAATCTCTTCAACGGTATCTAGCAAAGAGGCTCCTGCTGGGGCCTGGTCCAGCTCAGCTCTGAAGGCCTGCGCTTGAGCGTGCAAAAACTCCTCGAGGGCCGCTTCGAGGGATGCAAAGTAGTTGTGGAAGGTGCGTGCTGACACCCCGACGGCAGAAGCGACATCGGCAACGGTGGTGCCTTCTGTGCCGCGGACAAGGACTAGCCGGGCGGTTTCGCGCATCAGGCGAGCGCGAGTTTCTGCCTTCTTGGCTTCGCGTGCTGTGGGCATCCACTACCGTCCTTTTTGCAGCCTGTCTGCAAAATGTTGAAGTCTCAACAAATATTTCAGGAACAGATTAGCAACGATGTGGCAGGTCCGCAGCGCAAGTTGCGCAAAGGTAGTATTACTGCAGGATAACGCGGGTGATGCGGGGGAGTGCGATCCGGACAACCGCACCAGTTTTCTCATTCAACACATCAACTTGCCCCGCGGACACCGACAGCGGGGTGACATTGATCTGCTTGCCCTGGCCGTTTTTATTGACGTAACCGATTGCCACCGATTTACCACCCCGCGCCGCCGCCTGCAACACAGCAATATGGTCAGCATCGCCAGCCTGGTCGACATCAGCATCGTCAGTGCCCGCTGTCTCTGTATCAGCCTGGCGAATGGCAGCGACAGCCGCCTCAATGTGTGCTTCGTCGACACGCGACGTCTTCGGCAGGGTCGAGGGCGTGGCGGTCACCAGCGTCGGCTCAGGCGCCAGCGACAGAGAAACGCCTTCATTATCTTCCGCCGCCGGGTGCAGCCCCGCCTCCCGCAGCCGCGCGACAAGCTGGGTAAGCGGTATATTCGCCACGGCCACCTGGGGCGCGATCAGAGTCAAGATATTGCTTAACGACGAGACCGCCTGCGAAACGACAGAAGGATCGTCGGCGCGCACAAAGCTCAATGCCTCACCCACGCGTAACTGCCCGTAGCCGCGGGCGGCATCGCGGATGAGGAACTCCATGGGCTGGGGAACCTCGCCCGGGGTGTGCTCAGCGAGCCAGCTGACCAACTCATCGGGGGTGCGTCCAGCATCAAAGGCGGCCCGCACCGAGGATTCGGTCACCCTGAACACGCTGGCCAGGCCGGAGGACTCTAACTCAGTGAAAGACTCGATGACTGACTGCAACTCAGGGGCCAGGGGGCCGGGCGCCAAAATGGTCATGTCTGCCTGGGGGATAACCATGTCGACTTCAGTGGGGACCAGGGCCGCGGTCGCTGCTGCCACATCGCCGCCATCGACTAGGGCGGCAAGTGCTGAGCTGGCGGTGTCATTGGCCAGCGCACCCACGGCCTGGGCTTGATGAAGCACCGTGTCGACGACCGCGTCCGAAATGCCCGAGGCCACGACAGGGTGGGTAAAGCGGAAATCCTCGATCGCCTCATCGCGGCTGACCGGATGGCCAGCGACGCGTGTGAATTGGGTGAGGATAAGTTGGCGAAGCCCGCGCACGTGCGGGGCGTGCATGGCATCCGAAAGCAGGCGGATCTGGTGGCCCTTCTCGTCGGGCTGACCCAGCTTCTCCACCTGCCAGGGAGAGGCCAACCAGCCGGCCAGAAGGATCGCCCACTGATCTGCCAAGCGCGCATCGACCCACGCAGGAGCATCCTTGGTGGGGGCGAGCCCGTCGATGTCATCGTCGATCAGTCCACGCCCGAGGACGCCTGCCGACTCGCCGACGCTGACTAGTAGCGCTACCGTCTCCTCGGGGGCTTCTAGTTCCTTCGCAAGGCTGGTGAGGGCACGCACGCCCACCGAACCATCCTTGTTCAAGGCCACTGGTGAGTGCCCTAACGTCGTGATCAATCGGCGCATCGAGTGCGTGGCCTCTAGACCCGCGGCGGTGGCGGCGTCGTCAGCTCGTTGGTTGGGTGTGGGCTCGAGTGTCAGGCGTGGCGAAGGCTCCAGTGGAAAAGGCCGCGAGGGCTGACCGCGCAACACGTCGCGTACCGGGCGGGGCAAACGTACAGTGTTGGCGTTGACCCGTACCAGCAGCCCAGCGTCAATGAGGCGGGGAACCGGCCGGGCAGGATCGGCATCGATTGCGGCATCGCGCGTGGTGCCCACGGATCCCGATGCTGCCAAAGTGTCTAACACGGCACGCTGCGGGGCATCCAGCTGTTCGATACGCTCCTCTACATTCTCAGGGGCGGTGTCGCACACCCGCCAGCCCGTTGGCAGAGCTCCCAGCGCGCCGGGGGTGACCTGGATACTGTCCTGGGTTCCGAACACCAGGCCCCCGGTGCGCAGAGCCGAGACCGATTCGTGAGCCAGGGCCTCGTCGACAGGCAACGCGTTGACGATCTCTTTCACTGCGACCGGTTCCAGCTCCGCGCCTAGGTCGCCGGCTGCCTCTAACGCGGCGATCTCCAAAGCTGTCAGGCGGCGAACCGCACGTGACAGGGACCCCGGCAGCACAAGGCGGGCCGCGAGAGAGTTCACACCTGGGGGTAATGGAAAGGATGTATCCGGGCGGGCGCGCAACAGGGCAGCGAGCTCTTGATCACCCATTTGTGCTAGTGACGTGCGGAAATCGGGGAAGGTAGGGGAGGCGTTCATGATGATGGCAATGATACTGGGTGACTGCTTGGGGTCAGAGCCTTGTCGAATGAGTTACTTTTCTCGCTGCTCTTTGGCAGAATGAAGTGTATGGCTAAGAACGTAGACAAGATTTCCAAGATCAACCCGGCATGGCCAGTTGACACCCCGGGCAACGGTCACCCAGTGACCGAGATTTCTTCCAAGCTCGCTGGCGCATCGAGCCCCTTCGGTGACGACTTGGTTCTGCCACGCCCAGTGGAAGAGATCGGCTACGTCCACGCGTACACCCGCATTAACCGCTAATAAATAGTGGCGCTGAGCCCTCAGAGATGTCTCTGAGGGCTTTTGGTCGTGCCTTGGTGGGGGTGGGTGTCTGCGCTGTTTCCGGGCCGCGCTGTATCTAAACTGTCGAAGCTGAACTGTTGGATCTGGGCCGAAATAGGGCGTTTTGTGCCCGCGAAGCCCCTAATCCAACAGTTCAGTTCCAACAGTTTGGGGGAGTAGACGAAAGACACCCTGCCACAAAAGCAGTGGCAGGGTGTCAGAGCGGATCGCTTAGAAGGTTGGCAGCTGGATGTTCAGTGCCTGGAGGATCTGCTGCAGGTTGCCGGTAGCCGCCGCGTCGATGACTGGGCGGTTAGCGCTGTAGAACGCGTTGAAGTTCGCGCGGTTGGCATTGTAGAATGCGGTGACCTCGGCTGGGATGGTAAGGCCGTACTGTGCCAAGTTGTCGCGGACCAGTGCGTAGAGTGCGTCTACTGCGTCGGCCTCAGAAGAGGTTGCCGCGTACACTTCCTGGACTGGAGCAGCTGGGGCAGGCGCAGGGGCTGGTGCTGGTGCGTTCGGGTGTGGGCGGTTGGTGTTTGGTGCGGAGTTCAGGCCCAGACGTGCGGAGCAGGCTGGCCATGCGCCCCACCCCTGACCTGCCAGGGTCTTTTCTGCAACGTAGATCTGCTGCTCGCGGGTTGCCTGGTCGGCGGTCGGTGCAAATTCGCCACCGCCGTATGCCTGCCAAGTGCCGCGGGAGAACTGCAGGCCGCCGTGGTAACCGTTGCCGGTGTTGATGTGCCAGTTGCCGCCTGCCTCGCACTGTGCCAAGCGGTCCCAGTCAGAGTCTGGTGCTGCGTTTGCGGTTGGTGCGAACAGGGTGGCAGCGGTGACGGCTGCGGCGGTGCCAGCGAGCACCTTGGTGAGCGGTGCTGCGGTCTTGCGAGAATGGCGTCCCATGATAAAAGTCTTTCCTCTCATTGTGCGCCTACGGGGTCAGCTGTCGGGGTCGGGCTGAGTCTCGGAAAAGCCCGGTCCAGTAGAATTTCTGGACTTCACCCCAAGCGCCGCGGTCTGCGATGCGATGCGCTCGGCCGGTGTGGTCGTGCGCGGTGGGTTCCCCATCCTTGTCCTATGAAGTTTGTTGGTTTCATGTGCCGTGCTGCGCGTTCTGGACAAGGCTCGGCGAGACGCGCAGTGTGAAGGATCGGCTGTGAAATTTTGCCTCGTTCAAAGGCTTGCCCAGCACTGTATCGTTTTATAACGATTGAGTCACGTTAACGACACGAATAAAGCAAGACTTTTTAGTTGAAGGGGATATATTGTTCCATTTATGCAGGTCATCGACTCGGTCGCTCGAATGTGATCTGTGCCATAGGGTTGTAACAGTTTTCCCTCCCGCCCCAATTAATAGGGGATACAGGGATTCGTCGTCACGCTCGCAATGGAGAATTGTACACAGCACAGACTAAGATAGATGCCTTAGCGCGCGCTGGGGAGCCAGCGCCGAGAGAGTCAAGAAAGTGGTGATTATCGTGCCAGTTGGAAAAGTAAGGTGGTACGACGCCGAAAAGGGATTCGGCTTTGCCTCCAACCCGGGGGAGGAGGACGTTTATATCTCGAAGAGCGTCCTTCCTGAAGGTGTTGAGGAACTCGTCCCGGGGCAGCGCATCCAGTTCGATTTCGCAGCCGGCCGCCGCGGGCCGCAGGCACTGCGCATCGAAATCCTCGATACGCCGCGCCGCCGCCCCGGGCACCGTCGCAAGCCAGATGAGCTGAACTCCATGCTGTCGGATGTGATGACAGTGATTGAAACCCAAGTCCAGCCCGTCTTAGCCAAGGGCCGCTACCCAGAGCGCAAAGAAGCCCGCCAGGTCGCGGAGATCCTGCGGGCTGTAGCCAAAGAGCTCGACGCCTAACGCGCGTTGCCGGGGGAGTCGGGGAAGAGCCGGGTTAAGCGTTTTACTCGAAGCTAAATGACCACGTGGTCATGTAGGGGGTTTCAACGCCGGCGTCATCGTGGCCGATCATGATCGACGAGACCTCAACAACCACCAGCTGGGGGTGCTCGGTGGAATCGCCAACCGGGGAAGCGGACACCGGAATGTCAACGGTGTTCGTATCGTTCGGGCCGTGCAGTTGCTGGTCATTGGCGCCGGGATCATCGTAGATCGTCAGCAGTTGCCAGTCATGGTCGTAAATATCCTTGGGTACCTCGATACGCACCGTGTCATCGGGGGACACCTGTACCGTAGGAACCTCATTTTCGGGGCACTCCACACCAGGTTCACACACCATATATGGGGTGGTCTCTACCTCCGTTTCCCCCACGGTGGCAGTCACAGTGACCTCGTGCGGGGCGGCCGCCGGCCGGGAATTCTGCCACTGCATGAAGGCGTACACCCCGCCGACCAACGCCACCACCAAAATCACAATGATGGCGACGGTCTTGATCGATTGCGTCCTCGTTGAAGCCATGTCCCCAAGTCTAGCCCGCAGCACCAGCGCCGACGAAGCTCACCTCATACATGTCGGGCCAACGCTTGCCTGTCAGAAGGAAACGATCCGACCCCGGAATGTGCGCGATGCCGTTCAACACATGATTCGGGTCCGGGGTGGCATTGTTCGGAAGGCTGGATGCGTCGATCACCGCGGTGACCTCACCGGTGGCGGCATCGATGCGCACGATGTCAGTGGTGGTGAAGATATTGGCGTACACCTCTGAGCCCACGCACTCCAGCTCATTGAGGCCACCCACCGGGCTGCCATCCATGGTCACCTCGAAGCGCTCCCGTTCCTCCAAAGTGTCCGGGTCCATCCGCCTCAACTGGTCGGAGCCATCGGAATAGATGATCTCCTCGTCGAAGGAACACAGCCCCCAGCCCTCACCGGCGATCGGGGCGCGATCGACCTCCTTCAGAGTCTCAGCATCACGCTTGATGGCTACTCCGTCTAGCCATGTTAGTTGCCAAATGTGGTCGTCGTAAAGCGTGATGCCCTCGCCGAAAAACTCTGGGTCCAGGTCCGCGCTGGCCTGCTCCTGGCCGTCCAACGTCGTGCGATAGATCCGGGATTCGCCCTCCATCCCGGTGCCGACCACTAGCGCGCCATCGTCGTCAAGCTCCAGCCCCTGGGTAAAAGAGGTCTGATCGAATGGGTGTACCTGGTGGACTTCCACGGTCAGCTGTTCGACGGGGGAGCCTTCCGCGCTTGACGACGAAGAAGCCGCTGAACTGTCCTGGGAGCTGCCGTCGGAACTGCAGGCCACCAGGGAGGAAGCCAGCCCGAGTGAACCGGCCACAGCGAGTGCCGCGGGGAGGACCTGGGGGAGGTGTACATGACGCATGATTCGACCCATGCACCCATCATGCCAGGGCCTCAGACATAATAGGGATGTGTCCCACCACAACAAGTCCAAGAAATCTAACCCGCTGCTAACGCCCACCGCCATCTCGGTGGCGCGCGAAGCACTCGTCGACATCGCCGAAGGCGAAGAGATCGGAGAGCACATCGGAGTGACTGGGCTGGCGCGCAACGTCGCAGTCCACCGCTTCGATGCTGACGTGCCAGGCTACCCCGGGTGGGAATGGAACGCCGTGGTGGCCTGTGCCTCCGGTTCCCGCTACGTCACCGTCAACGAAGTCGCCCTCGTGCCCGCCCCCGAAGGCGAAGCCTTGCGCGCCCCGGAGTGGGTGCCGTACTCCGATAGGTTGCGCCCCGGCGACCTCGGCCCGGGCGACCTCATGGCGCCCGCCCCGGACGATGAGCGGCTCACCGACGACTCCTTCGCGCGTGACGCAGTCACCTTCCCCGGTCGGGAGACCAAAAAGTACTTAACGACGACCGGCCTGCGCGACGCCAAGCAACGCTGGCGCACAGGGGACTTCGGACCAACCAGCGAGTTCGCGGAAAAGGCCGCCCTACGCTGCGCCTCGTGTGCTTTCTACGCGCCGATGGCCCCGCCGATCGACGACGTCTTCGGCGTGTGCACCAACGAATACTCGGCCGACGGAAGGGTCGTGGCCTCCTCCTACGGGTGCGGTGCACACTCCGACACCACGGTCGAGGAAGCCGGCGTTGACGATGCCGAAAAGCTTTACGACGACGAACGCCCTATCTTCTAAGGACTAAACAATTTCGTAGCGCTTCTCGCGCAGCTCGTTGAGCTCACGGTGGGTGGGCACACCCATCCGCTCGATCCCGGTGCGCGCCGGAACAACACCGCCGTACTCCAACCAACCGGTGACCAGCCGCGCGCCATAGACGGCGTTGATGCTCCAAGTCTCATTGCTCATCAACTGGGAGCGGTGAAAACCCTTATCCAGCCAGCGGATCTCAACGCCTTCGGACGCTAAAAGGTCTAGCGCCCCGTCCGCAGTAATGGACGGCGTGGTGCGCGGGTGCGCAGACACGTGCGCAGCACCGTCCTTCATCATGAGGAACGGGGACAAAAACGAGGAGATCACGTAGCCGCGCTCGTCGATAAGCAAGCCCTCATCGACCGAGAGGCGCGACAAGAGCCCTTGCTGCCACCCGAGGTCGCGCCCGCCACGGATCTGTGGCGAGCGCCGCTCATCAAGAACCCCTGCCGAATCCACCGTGATCTCGCTGGGGCGCGCCGGCAGCGGGCGAAGCGACAGGGAAGCGGTGCCGTTGGCAAGCTCGACGACAGCGCGCCGGGTGCCGTCCACCTGGGAGAGGCGGACACGCAGCTGGTTGATCGTGTTCGGGCTCACTCCGTGAGCTCGGAAAGCGTCGATATAGCGGGAAAAATCAATCACGGACCCATCCCGGACAACAAAGGTAAACACTTCCATGAGCGAGCACGACCCCTTCATCAGTCAGGTCAGATAAGTACGAACGTTCAGCCACTACCTACGCTATCACCATCGGGGCGAGGAAACCCGGGGAGCTCACAGCGGCAAACGGGGGGAATAAAAATAGGTGGTCCACCCCCTCGCGGGCACCAGAAATTTTGATATTCCCAAAAAACCTGCAACTCTATCTGCGAAAACTACATACTTCAATCCTTCTAGTTTGTTAAGGGGACGACTCGGCATGAGTCACATTGGATCAACCAGCAATGCCAGCGGGCGCCAAGATAGTGCAGTCGACAGATTTTTCCATATCTCGGAGCGCGGTTCCACGGTAGGAACTGAGGTCCGTGCAGGTGTAGTGACCTTCTTCGCGATGGCCTACATCATTTTGCTCAACCCACTGATCTTGGGCACGACTGCTGACCACGAGGGGACCGTCCTGGGTATCCCTCAGGTTGCCGCCGCGACCGCTCTGGTTGCAGGTGTGATGACGATCCTGTTCGGCGTCATCGCCAAGTACCCCTTCGGCATCGCCGCCGGGCTTGGGCTGAACACCCTGGTGGCCGTTACCCTCGTCGGTGGCGAAGGTTTGACCTGGGCCCAAGCCATGGGCTTGGTGGTGGTCGACGGCATCATCATCGTCCTGCTGGGGATCTCCGGGTTCCGCGAGGCCGTGTTCATGGCCATCCCACAATCCATGAAGGCTGCGATGAGTGTGGGCATTGGCATGTTCATCGCCATGATCGGCCTGGTCAACGGCGGCTTCGTCACGCGCCTGCCCGACGCGGCGAACACCACCGTGCCAGTGGGCCTGGGTATCGACGGTTCGATCGCTTCCTGGCCCACCCTGACTTTCGTGATCGGCCTGATCATCTGTGCGTTCATGGTAATCCGCGGGGTGCCAGGCGGGCTTTTCCTGGCGATCGTGATCACCACGATCATCGGCATGATCATCGAGGCCATCACCGGCACCGGCTCCTCGGCAGGAGACGCCGGCCCAGCAGGCTGGGGGCTGGCCGTCCCGACGATGCCGGATTCCTTGGGCTCCGTCCCGGACCTGTCCATTGTCGGCAATGTCGATATCATCGGCGCATTTACCCAGGTGGGTGCGCTCACCGCAACGCTGCTGGTCTTCACCCTCGTGCTGGCGAACTTCTTTGACGCCATGGGCACCATGAACGGGCTGGGCGCACAGGCTAAGCTCAACGACGAAAACGGCAACCTGCCCAACCTGAAGTCCGCCCTGGTCGTGGAAGGCCTCGGCGCCGTGGCGGGTGGCCTCGGGTCTGCCTCCTCGGCGACGGTATACGCGGACTCCTCGGCAGGTATCGCCGACGGTGCGCGCACCGGTCTGGCCAACGTGGTCACCGGTATCCTCTTCCTGCTGGCCATGTTCCTCACCCCGCTGTATGAGATCGTCCCCATCGAGGCCGCAGCACCCGTGCTGGTCGTCGTGGGTGCGATGATGATGGCACAGGTCACCACCATCGAGTGGAACCGCTTCGACATCGCTATGCCGGCTTTCCTCACCATCGTGGCGATGCCATTTACCTACTCGATCGCCAACGGCATCGGCGTCGGGTTCATCATGTTCACCCTGTCCGCCATCTTTGCAGGCAAGGCCAAGCAGGTGCACTGGATCATGTGGCTGATCTCCGCACTGTTCGTTGTGTACTTCGGTATGGACCCGATCATGTCCGCGCTAAGCTAGCAGCTTGTGAACCTTCCCGCACCGCAGCTTGTCACCGACCCCACCGACCCGCGTCTCGACGATATCCGCGACCTGAAACGCAACGAACGCAAACTCGTCATCGCCGAAGGCCCTCTCATCGCCGGCCGCCTGGTGGAATCCCGGTACCCGCTGCGGTGCATTATTGGTTTTCAGGCTAAGCTCGCCAGCTTCCTCGAAGAGCTTTCCGCGCTTGACGACGATCACCTGATCGACTGCCCCATCTACGAAGTCTCGCGCGAAACCCTGGCGGCGGTAGCCGGGTTTGATATGCACCGTGGGTTGTTAGCGGTGGCTGACCGGGCGGAGGAATCGTCGCTAAGCGATATGCTGGACATGCACACACTCGTGGTGCTCGAGGGGGTGGGGGACCACGAAAATATTGGCTCCATCTTCCGCAACGCGGCCGGCATGGATGTAGATGGGGTACTGCTTGGCTCGGGGACCGCGGATCCGCTGTATCGGCGCAGCGTGCGCGTGTCCATGGGGCATGTGCTGCGCACTCCGTGGGCGCGACTGGAGGGCGGTTTTACCACCTGGCAGCGCTCTCTCGAGGAATTGCGCGAGGCTGGTTTCCGGCTGATTTCGCTCACCCCGCACCCGGAGGCGGTCCACATTGCGGAGGCGCTCGTCGATAAGCAAGAAAAGCCGTGGGAAAAGGTTGCGCTGCTGGTCGGTGGTGAAGGCCCAGGGCTGACAGAACATGCGATGCGGGCTACCGACGTGCGCGCCCGGATCCCCATGGCGGTTGGCACAGACTCGCTGAACGTGGCGACGTCAGCGGCGATCGCCTTCTACGAGCGGCAACGCGGGCTGCGCGTGCAGGGATGAGCGCTGATTAGCGGTCGGAGTGGCGGATCTTGTCGGCGATCACATCGCGGGCATTCTTCGCGCGACGCACCACACCTTTGCCAATCCGCTTCGCCGCAGCCACGGAGGCGTCCGCGAGGCGTGCGAACTCATCGCCCGTGGAATCGTCATCCGCATCTTCGTAGTCGTCGTAGTCGCTTTTCGACGCCGAGAACTTCGCCGCGGTCTCATTGATATCTTTGGTCTTCGGGGCGCGCTCGGCCACCTTCGGTTCTGGGCGACCATCCACGGCATAGGCGACGACGTTAATATCCGGGCCGGTGGGCGAAACGTCAATCCCCATCCAGGCCTCCTGGGCCGCGTCGGTCAGCTCTGAAGGCTCAAAAGGTAGCGCGATGCCGCCGATCTGCTCCGTCTTCTCGCCAGCCCAGAAAGGGGCCTCGAAAGGCTGTGGGAGGCCGACATCCTCGAAGACCTCCGTCCGGGTGGCGCACAAGGATCGCTTGAGTTCGCTGCCTTCGAAGTGCGCGAAACCCGCGAAGCTGCTGTCGGTGCCTTGGGCGAAGACGTAGACATCAGTGGCGGAAACGGAATGGAGTAACTGCTCCGGGGTGTCGGAGAGCTTTTCGACGCTGCCCAGAAACGTCTGCACGATTGTCACGCCTGGGTAGCCGGCGATATAAAACTCGTGCCTAGACGGGCGGGCAGAACGGTTCAGTGGGAACTGCCCGATCGGGGTAATCGGCCACGCCGGATTCAGCTGAGCCAAGTACTTCCTACCAAAGCCACGATCTGCTTTTGGCTCGCGAGTGACAACACCTGCGACATCGTCAGTGTTGATAAACCACAAGGTCACTACCGCGGGAAAAGACATGTGCTCAGCCCCTTCGATCCTGTTCGCTGATTGCTACTTACGCGGACGCTTTGTGTTAGTGCGTACCCCCAACAGTACGTCTTCCCAGTGGGGCGTTACGGCTTTGCGCTTGCGTCGCTGGGGCTCCTGCTCCGGTTCGGGGTGCCTGAGGAAATCGCCCTCAAAGACATCTTCCCGTGTGTCGGGTCCGTTACCTTCGTCAGCAGAGCCTTCGTCGTCACGCGTCGAGGCCTCGTCCGCAGGCTGCCCCACGGCTGTCAGCGTACGGACCGGCTGGACGAAGTCAGGATCGGTCAGGTCAGCGGCGATCGGGTTGCGGGCTTCCGTAGTGGCGCTTAAACCGCTGCGCTTGAACGACCACTCGGCGCGGTTCTCGCTCAGGCCAGCCTTCCAGTCCACGCGAACGACCCAGTCATCGCCGGGCTCGCGCACAGCGTCCCACGTGGCATCCGACAAGGTGTGCCCACGTGCGGCGAAGGCGGTGGCCAAAATCTCAAACAGAGTGAGCTTCGCGGGGCCGTCGTCGCGGACGGGGTGGGACTGTTTCGCGGCCTCAGCAACCTGGGCGCGTTCCAGCAGTACTGGGTGCGAATACGCTTCGATCCGGGACAGGGCCACGCCCATTTCGTCGGCAAGTTCCTCCGCCGATGCCCCCGCACGAATACGCGCCTGGATCTCTGCCGGGCGCATGGACAGGGGAGTGGCGTAGAGCGGATCCGGCTGCGGCAGCGAACGCTCTACTTGTGGGTTCGTTTCTGCCAGACGGTCAAATTCCGGGGTCTCGGACTCTGGTGTCTCGTCCGTTTCTTCGGCTGTTTCAGCCGCACTGTCGGCGGAGTCGTCGGTGGCGGCAGCCTCTGGTGCGAGACGGGACGCGACGACGGCGCGCGATATGGAGAATCGCTCGCCGTCGTCGGTAGTCAGCACCAACAATTCATCCGTTGATTCTTCATCAACCGGGAAAAGTTCGCGCATAGTGTCTCCTTACAACGTTGTTTAAACCAGCCTAACGTACGTTCTAAGGAAAACGGTGTAACAAGAGGGGCTGTGTGCCCCATCGAGTTTATGTGGTTTTTACTTCGCCCCTACGCCTTGCTCCAGAAGGTAATCGATCGACTTGGTCAGGCGCTTGATGTCCTCGGAGGAAATCGCCGGGAACATGCCAATACGGAGCTGGTTGCGGCCGAGCTTGCGGTAAGGCTCGGTGTCCAGAATGCCGTTGGCGCGCAGGGCCTTGGCGATCTCCGCTGCGTCAATGGAGTCGGCGAAATCGATCGTGCCGACGACGAGTGAACGCTTTGCTGGGTCTGCCACATAAGGGCTGGTGAACTCGTTGTTCTCTGCCCACTTGTACAGCAAGGAGGAGGACTGGGTGGTGCGGGCGACCATGCCTTCAAGGCCGCCGTGTTCATTCATCCACTTCACCTGGTCCGCCAGCATCAGCAACGTGGCGACGGCTGGGGTGTTGTACGTCTGGTCCTTGCGCGAGTTGTCCACCGCAGTCTGCAGATCCAGGAATGCCGGGATGAAACGGCCAGACTCCTTAATCTTCGCGATGCGCTCGATTGCTGCCGGGCTCATCGCTGCCAGCCACAGTCCGCCGTCGGAAGCAAAGCACTTCTGCGGGGAGAAGTAGTAAACGTCAGCCTGCGACATATCGACGGGCAGGCCGCCGGCACCGGAGGTTGCGTCAACCGCGACCAGCGCGTCGGTGTTTGGGCGGTGGATCGGGACCATGGCGCCGGTGGAGGTTTCGTTATGCGCCCAGGCGACAACGTCTGCGTCGGTGCCTTCGAAAGCGCTAATCGACGGGGTATCGCCCGTTTCGGATTCGAATACATCAGGCTCTTCCAGCCATGGAGCCAGCTTGGAGGCCTTGGCGAACTTGGAGGAGAACTCACCAAACGACAGGTGGGCCGACTTCTTGTCGATCAGGCCAAAGGTCGCTGCATCCCAGAAAGCGGTGGCGCCACCGAGGGAGAGGACGATTTCGTAGCCTTCCGGCAGTTTGAACAGGTCGGAAAGACCTTCGCGAACTTCACCTACAACATTCTTCACTGCCGGCTGGCGGTGGGACGTACCGATGACGTCCTTGGCACCCGCGACGATGGCGTCAATCTGGGATGGGCGCACCTTGGAAGGCCCGCAGCCGAACCGGCCGTCGGAGGGGAGCAGGTCAGAGGGCAGCGTAGGGTAATCGGTCATCGATCCAAGTCTTTCTAACTCATTCGGTTGTAGGGGGCATGACTATTGAACACCTTAGCCCTCGAAGAGGGGAGCGCTCGTTGTTTTTGCGAAGCAGACTAGGCCCGTATGGGGGTAAGTGGTGAGGTGGGGTGAAAGAACGGACATTTGTCGCGCCGGTCACAAATCCTGCTAGGCTGGTAGACGGTTGAATGCGATCAATAGCGCTCGTGCAGCAGCAATAGCATCGACTAACGGAACCGTAAGTGAATTCTCACTCGCCGGATCATCGCAAATCTTCACAGGTTCGGCGGGAGCGGGAAATGGCTGGATTCTAAACTGAATACTGAAGCCGGAGACGCTGCCTGGAAAAGTGCTAGCGTCACTTTATAAACAGGCCTAGAGCATTACCGGCAAGGCCCGACGAGTTACGTGGAAAGGTTCACAGTGGCATCTGAAAACGACAAGGCAGTACTCCACCTCCCTGGTGGTCAGGAATACGAGATGGACATCATGAAGGCCACCGAGGGCAATGACGGCGTTGTCCTTGGCAACATGTTGAAGGAGACCGGCCTGGTCACCTTCGACCCAGGCTATGTGTCCACCGGTTCGACCGAATCGAAGATCACCTATATCGATGGCGACGAGGGCATCCTGCGTCACCGCGGCTACGACATCGCTGATCTGGCCAACAACGCCACTTTCAATGAGGTTTCCTACCTCTTGATTAACGGCGAACTTCCAACCATGGATGAACTGCACAACTTCAACATGGAGATCCGTCACCACACGCTGCTGGATGAGGACTTCAAGGCGCAGTTCAACGTCTTCCCTCGCAACGCTCACCCAATGTCCGTGCTGGCATCCTCGGTCAACANTTTGTCGACCTACTACCAGGACCAGCTGGACCCACTGGATGAGGAGCAGCTGGACAAGGCAACCGTCCGCCTGATGGCGAAGGTTCCAATGCTGGCCGCATACGCATACCGTGCGTCCAAGGGCTCCCCATACATGTACCCGGATAACTCGCTGAACACTCGCGAGAACTTCCTGCGCATGATGTTCGGTTACCCGACCGAGCCATACGAGGTCGACCCAGTCGTCGTGAAGGCTCTGGACAAGCTGCTCATCCTGCATGCTGACCACGAACAGAACTGCTCCACCTCCACCGTCCGCATGATCGGTTCGGCACAGGCGAACATGTTTGTTGCTATCGCTGGTGGCATCAACGCTCTGTCTGGCCCGCTGCACGGTGGCGCTAACCAGGCTGTGCTGGAGATGCTGGAAGACATCCAGAACAACAACGGTGGCGACGCAACCGACTTCATGAACCGCGTGAAGAACAAGGAAAAGGGCGTCCGCCTGATGGGCTTCGGCCACCGCGTGTACAAGAACTACGACCCACGCGCGGCCATCGTCAAGGAGACTGCACACGAGATCATCGATCACCTGGGCGGCGACCCAATGCTGGACCTGGCGATGAAGCTGGAAGACATCGCTTTGAACGACGATTACTTCGTCTCCCGCAAGCTGTACCCGAACGTGGACTTCTACACCGGCCTGATCTACCGCGCAATGGGCTTCCCGACGGACTTCTTCACCGTCCTGTTCGCCATCGGCCGCCTGCCAGGCTGGATCGCTCACTACCGCGAGCAGCTGACCATGAACTCCAAGATCAACCGTCCTCGCCAGATTTACACCGGCGAGACTCTGCGCGAGTTTGTCCCGCGTGAGCAGCGCTAAAGCGTTCACAGTGGATGCCAACTCCTGCTAGGGACTGCTAGGGAGTTCTCCGAATTCCGCCAGGTTCGTTCAGTTTCTCTATACTAGGGACCGAACGTTCATGGCGGTTTTCTTATATCTGCCTATGAAGTCGAACATATTCAAGGAGAATTTTCCATGGAAAAGCCCACTATCGAAGTCCCGCAGGAACCAGCACCGACCGAGTTGGTGACGGAGGACCTCGCCATCGGTGACGGTGCGGAGGCCCAACCCGGCGGCATGGTCGAAGTCCACTACGTGGGCGTGGACTACGAAACCGGGGAAGAGTTTGACTCCTCCTGGGATCGCGGTTCGACCAGCGAATTCCCCCTCACCGGCCTGATCGCAGGCTGGCAGGAAGGTATCCCGGGGATGCGTGTTGGCGGCCGTCGACAGCTGACCATCCCGCCAGAGAAGGCCTACGGCCCAGCTGGTGGCGGTCACCCGCTGTCCGGGCGCACCCTGGTCTTCGTGATCGATCTGCTTGACGCAAAGTAGTTCGCTTTCCGACGAAAACCCTCGCTTTACTGTTCTAGATTCCTCTAGGTCAGCAGCGCGAGGGTCTTTTTCTTGGCAGAATGGGGGGCATGACACAACCTGCAATTCCGACCCTGCAACTCAACGACGGCTATGAGATACCCCAGTTGGGCTTGGGCACTTACAAGCTTGCCGACGATAACACCGTGGAGCTCGTCCGCCGCGCCATTGAGCTTGGCTACCGCCACATCGACACCGCGTCGTTCTATGGCAACGAGGAGGCCGTGGGCAAAGCTGTGCGCGACGCCATTAGCGCGGGCGATGTCACGCGCGAAGAGCTGTTTATCACCACGAAGTTGTGGAATGACCAGCAGGACAAGGTAGGGGAGAGCTACCAGGAATCGCTGAACAAGATGGGCTTGGAGTTTCTCGATCTGTATATGATCCACTGGCCGTGGCCCCAACGCGGATTGTACGTGCAGGCTTTTGAGGAGATGGCGCGCCTGCAGGGGATGGGGCAGCTGCAGTCCCTGGGTGTGGCGAATTTCTATGAGGAGGTGCTGGACGAGCTGATTGAGCGCACCGGCATCACCCCGGTTGTGAACCAAGTGGAGCTTCATGTTGGGTTCATGCAGGATGATTTGCGCGCTTATCATGCAGACAAGGGAATCGTGACGGAAGCCTGGGCGCCCTTGGCGCGTGGCACCGTGCTGAATAATGCGGACGTGAAGGCAATCGCGGCTCGTCACGGTCGAACGAGTGCCCAGGTGGTGCTGAACTACCTGCTGCAGCTGGGGATGTCTGTGATTCCGAAGACGGCATCGCCTGAGCGGTTGGAGGAAAATATTGGCGCGGTGGATTTCCGTCTCACGCGCGAGGAGATGGACCTCTTGTCGCGTATTGAGGGGGAGCGACTCTCAAATGATCCACGTACTTTCCCCGGTGATGTGTAACACATGTAAATGATGTGTTGTGCGCCACAGCCCCCTTCGCAAACTTCGCAAAGGGGGCTTTTTGGCGCCCGTGGGGGGAATGTATCACCTATCTAAACTGCTGGTGGGAGACTTTTGCGGGGGTGGCAAATTTAGTTAATCCGCTCTTCGCCACTGAATTCGATCGACCTTGCAATGTGAGCCATGTAACTTTCCTCTGTAGTGAAGTTAGAGATTTCACATGATGTAAGGAGTCGACTGTGACAAATCCACCCGCAGCAGGTGTGACCCGAAGGGAACCCACCTCTGAAGAATTCATCGCCATGCAAAAGAGCCCGCAGTTCCAAGAACTGCGTAGTACCTACCGGAAGTTCACCTTCCCGGTATCTGTGCTCTTCTTTGTGTGGTTTGTTTTTTACGTGCTCGTCGCCACGTACTTTCCTGACGCGATGGCGCAGCCGTTCCTCGGCCTCAACGTAGGCCTGTGGCTGGGCTTGGCCCAGTTTTTCACCACCTTCCTGATCACCTGGATCTACGTGGTGTACGCCAACAAGAACATCGAGCCGAAGGCGGCCGCAATTCGTGAAGAAATGGAGGGCTAAACAATGAGCACTCTTAATACCGTGAACGTGGTTCACTTGGCGCAGGAAGCCGACGCTGCAGCCGTCGGAAATCCCTGGCTCAATATTGGCGTTTTCGCCGTATTTATCATCGTCACCCTTGCTGTGGTGTCTCGGGCAGGTAAGACCACCAAGGAAGCGTCTGACTTCTACACCGGTGGCGCAACCTTCAGCGGCACCCAGAATGGCCTGGCCATCGCGGGTGACTACCTGTCCGCCGCGTCCTTCCTGGGTATCGTCGGCGCGATCGCGCTGAGCGGTTACGACGGCTTCCTGTACTCCATCGGCTTCTTCGTCGCATGGCTGGTGGCACTGCTCCTGGTGGCTGAGCCACTGCGTAACGTGGGTCGTTTCACCATGGCGGACGTGCTGTCTTTCCGCCTCCGTCAGAAGCCAGTGCGTGTTGCCGCAGCTTTCGGCACCCTCTTCGTTTCCCTGTTCTACCTGATTGCTCAGATGGCTGGCGCTGGTTCGTTGGTGTCCGTGCTGCTGAACCTCCACAGCTTTACCGCACAGGCCATCTGTGTGGCCATCGTCGGCATCATCATGATCGCCTACGTGTTGATCGGTGGCATGAAGGGCACCACCTACGTCCAGATGATCAAGGCAGTTCTCCTGGTCGGTGGCGTGGGCATCATGACTGTGCTGGTGTTCGTTGCTGTGCGCGGCGGTTTCGGCGCCCTGTTCGAGTCCGCGATCAACACCCACGCTGCCTCCGACTACATCAAGGCGCAGGGCTACGCAGCAGCTGACATCCTGAAGCCAGGCCTGAAGTACGGCGGCTCCGCTGTGCAGCAGCTGGACTTCATCTCCCTGGGCTTGTCCCTGGTGCTGGGCACTGCGGGTCTGCCTCACGTGCTGATGCGCTTCTACACGGTTCCAACCGCAACAGAAGCCCGCAAGTCCGTGACCTGGGCGATCGTCCTGATCGGCGCGTTCTACCTGATGACCCTGGTCCTCGGCTACGCAGCCGGCGGCCTGGTTGGTCCGGACCGCATCCTGGCAGCCCCAGGCGGAGCGAACTCGGCGGCACCGCTGCTGGCATTCGAGCTCGGCGGTTCGATCTTCATGGCCCTGATCTCCGCGGTGGCGTTCGCCACAGTGCTTGCCGTGGTGGCAGGCCTGGCGATTACCGCGTCTGCTTCTGTCGCACACGATATCTACGATGCTGTGCTGCGCGATGGCCAGTCCTCGGAAGCGGAGCAGGTTCGTGTTTCGCGAATCACCGTCGTCGTCATTGGTGTTGTAGCGATCGTGTTGGGCATCCTGGCAATGTCCCAGAACGTGGCCTTCCTGGTCTCCCTGGCCTTCGCTATCGCGGCCTCCGCCAACCTGCCGACCATCCTCTTCTCCCTCTACTGGAGGAGGTTCAACACCACCGGCGCTGTGGCCTCCATGTACACCGGCCTGATCTCCGCCCTGGTGCTGATCATCCTGTCGCCAGCAGTCTCCGGCACTGAGACCGCAATGTTCCCAGGCGCTGACTGGTCCATCTTCCCGCTGACCAGTCCGGGTATCGTCTCCATCCCGCTGGGCTTCCTGGCCGGCATCATCGGTACCTTCGTCGGCAAGCCAGACAACCTGGATCACCTCGCTTCCGAAATGGAAGTGCGTTCGCTGACAGGTGTTGGTGTGGAGAAGCCAGTCGACCACTAAGCTTGGACCACTCGACTCCGGTTCAAGAGAATTGCCCGGTCACTCCGAAAGGAGGAACCGGGCATTTTTCTATCGTTTTCTGGTTTAAGGCAGGTACTTGCGCGCGTTATCGATGGCGCGCTGAATATCATCGACGGGGACCTGGCTTGCGATCTGCGAGGACATGTTCACCGCATCGCTTATCGACGAGCCCCCCGCGGGAACGTTCGGTAGGACCGATGGCTGTCCCGGGGTCCACTGGCCCCAGTCGGAGGCGTAGACGTTGTTGATGTCCACCTGCACGCCATCGATATAGGCCTGCCACTGCGCCTTCTGGTGGATTGTGGTCCGCGGGTGAATCTTGCCGCCGGAGCCCCAATCGTGCTGCCAGAAGAAGGTGCCGATGCCGTCGCGGACGCACCACTCGATGACATTCCAGTTGCCGTACACGCCGGTCTGGTAGCCGGCCGCGGTCAAGGCTGCCTGGAAGGCCCGCAGGTAGGGGCGGATCTGGTTGGTGTACTGCTGCCAGGTGGGGTTGTCGTCGATCGCAATATAGATCGGACGGCCGGTCGGCCCACCGGCCGCTTGGTGCAGGTTGATGGCCTGGGGTGCGTGGGTGGCGGCGCCGGCTGCGCCCTGCAGCCAGTCCGCATTGTTGGCACGACCAAACTGGTAGACGGAGGCGGTGGCTAGGCCGTTGGCTGCGAAGTCGCGGGTTTCGGTGAGACTGACCGGCTTTCCCTTCATCCAAGAGATGGCATCGGGCCGAGCCTGGGAGACATAGCGGACTGCGCCCATGTGGCCAGCGGCCTTCACCGATCTGCCGGTGGGAACTCCGGCGGAGTAATCGACGACGGTGCCAAGGATACGGCGCTGGGCGGATGCGGATGGGGTGGCGGCGACGGTGGCGGAACCGACGGCACCTGCGGCCACTGCGATGGAGGCGGCCTTCATGAAGCCGCGGCGGGAATAGTTGTTCATGAAGTTATTCTCTGGTTTAAACACAAATGTCACGGTAGCAACATTTGTCACAGGCTGCTAGGGGCATTTCGCGGAGCACCGCGCCACGCAGGGCAGATAGTTTTTCCTGAAACCTCCCCGGGTATCAGGCCGGCATGGCAAACTCAGAATGGACAGCTGTTTGACTATTAAGGAGTTTTTGCCGTGTCTAAAGTGAAGTTCTTCCGTGGGCAGCAGTTGCCGCTGGAGATGCACAAGGTCCGAATCATCCAGAAGCTCACGCTTCTGCCTGTCGAAGAACGCATGGCGGCCATGGAGGAAGCAGGCTACAACACATTCCTGCTGCAGAACAAGGACGTGTTCCTAGATATGCTCACCGACTCCGGTGTCAACGCCATGAGCCAGGACCAGCAGGCAGCCATGCTCAACGCCGACGATGCCTACGCGGGCTCCGCCACCTACACGCGCCTGGAAAACAAGGTGTGCGAACTCTTCGGCATGGACTACTTCCTGCCGGCACACCAAGGCCGCGCGTGTGAAAATATCATCGCCGAAGTATTGGTCCGCCCAGGCACGACGGTGCCGATGAACTACCACTTCACCACCACCAAGCAGCACATCACTCACCGTGGGGGAGAGGTCATTGAGCTGATCGAAGAGGCCGGCCTCGAAGTGACGTCGACCAATAGCTTCAAGGGCAATATCGACGTGGAGAAGCTGCGCGAAACTGTCGCGGTCGACCCGTCCAAGGTGGCCTTCGTCCGCATGGAGGCAGGCACCAACCTGATCGGTGGCCAGCCGTTCTCGCTGCAGAACCTCCGCGATGCCTACGCCGTATGCCAGGAATTTGATCTGCCGATGGTGCTCGACGCCTCCCTGCTGGCCGATAACCTGCACTTCATCAAGACACGGGAAGAGCAGTACAAGGATTCGTCGATACGCGAAATCACTGCCGAAATGTCCAAGTGCGCCGACGTGATTTACTTCTCCGCGCGCAAGCTTGGCTTCGGTCGTGGTGGCGGTATCTGCATCCGCGATGAAGAGATGTACAAGCGCATGCGTGGCTACGTGCCGATGTACGAGGGATTCCTGACTTACGGCGGCATGTCCGTGCGCGAGATGGAAGCGATCACGGTCGGACTGGATGAGACCATGGATGAGGACATGATCAACCAGGGTCCGCAGTTCATCGAATACATGGTGGGCGAGCTTGATCGCCGCAATATCCCAGTGATCACGCCGGCCGGCGGGCTAGGCGCGCACGTGGACGCGATGCGTTTTGTCGACCACATCCCGCAGAAGGAATACCCGGCAGGCGCGCTGGCGGCAGCGCTGTACATTGCGTCGGGTGTGCGAGGCATGGAGCGCGGCACGATGAGTGAGCAGCGTGACGACGAGGGCGTGGAGCCATTGGCGGATATGGAACTAGTCCGCTTGGCGATGCCGCGGCGCGTCTTCACGTTATCGCAGGTGAACTACACCATTGACCGGATCGACTGGCTGTACCAAAACCGTCACCTGATCGGTGGTTTGGAATGGGCGGAAGAGCCAGAGATCCTACGTTTCTTCTACGGCCGCCTCGCGCCGAAGGGCACGTGGGCTCAGGATCTGGTGGCGAAGTTCCGGGAAGATTTCGGCGACTCCCTGTAAGCATGAGAGCTCCTGGTCGCGGGTAGGGTAGTGGAAATTCCTGCCGCTAGCGATTCTGGAGCTTTCATGGCCAACGCCTCGACTACCTTTTCCTCGACCTTCGGACTAGAGACTCTCACCTGGGAGGGCCACACGTGGTCGATCCGCGGGACAAGCGACGAGGTTGTCACCTGGGGCGGGCCACAGGCCACCCATCCAGAGTCAGGGGAGAGTCACTGGGTGAATGGAGCCACCGTCAACGCTCAGGGTCACTTGGTGCTGCAGTCGAGGGGGATCGACGGTGGGGTGGAGCTGATCTCCGAGCGGGCGATGGGCTACGGCACCTATACGCTGCGCTACTCCGGCGACTTTGGGGCTTTTGATCCCACCACTGTGTTGGGGATTTTCACCTATGACTGGGCCGATCGCGTCCTGCCCGATTACTCGGCACAAGGCGGTTTTACCGAAATAGATTTCAATGAAATCTCCCGCTGGGGTGAAGCCGACCGCCCCCAGGTTCAGGGCGGCGCGACCATGTAAGCGGATGCCGACGGCCAGCGCTTCACCCTCGACGAGTTTGACGTGCCCTCCGGCACCGTGGAGCTGATCACCACCGCAACGTGGCAGCCGGGCCGCCTCCACGTTGAGACCGCGCTTGCCGAGGGCACCGTGCTGTCCGACGCCACCGCCACCGAGCATGTGCCCGCCGCTCACGCCCAGCAACTCCACCTCAACGTGTGGACCAACACTGCCGGTGAGGGATTCATCGAAGCTAGTGGAGACACCGTCGTCTTTCACGAGTTCAACTTTGAACCAGCTTCAAAGTTGGCGGGGTAATCGTCGATAAGCGAACTAGAGGAAGTTCTGCGCAAGTGAGCCAAGAAGGCCCACGGCAGAAATGATCGCCATCAGGATGCCGATCACCGTCGCGGGGTTCTGCGCGCCGGAGCCACTCGATGAGCTCCCTGAGGAAAGAAGGTCAGCGGCCGAACCCGCCGGAATGCCATTGATCGTGACAGAATTCCAAGGGTTGTAGCCGACATAGTCCATCACCAGCTTGATGTAATCTGCGGAATCGGTGACTGGGCCGTCGTAGAGGACCGAACCGCGGCTGATTTCATGAGACTTCGGCACGCCAAGGTTATTGGGCAGAGCGGTTGCCAGCGAGCCGGAGTGCGCACCCAGCAGGCCGCGGCCTTCCACCCAGACCGGGCCGCCAGAATCGCCCTGCTGGCCCAGCGTGGCATCAAACATGAAGTCTGGACCGTTGGCACCGACGTAAGTGCCACACGTCCTATTCATCGAGTAGCCGTGGGAAGTCTTGCCGTGGTAGCAGACGCGGTCACCACGCTTGACCGTATTGATGTCGACCACCCTGTCGCCAGAGAACACGTTCTTCCCGCCTCTGATGCCCTGGCCCCAGTGGATCACGGCCCAGTCATTGCTGAGGGTCTGCGGGTTATAGGATTTGCCTTGGTGGAGCCTGCCAAAGCCATTCGAAATCGTGTTGTTTTGGTTCATGAGGTGGACCTTGGCGTTGTTGTGTCCACAGTGGGCTGAGGTGTAGCCGTTGCCGGTGGCGGGATCGATATAGGCGACGGTGCACGCGCCTCTGCCCTCGATATAGATTCGGTCGCCCTGGTTGACCGTTACGGTGCCCTGGGCGGTGGCGGGGCCAGCACCGGCAACGAGGCCGGTCGCGGCAAGGGCTGCGGCCGCGATAGTTGCGATGATGGATTTGGGAGCGAAGTTAGTGCGGTTTTGACGGGGCACGGGAACTCCTTCAGACTAGGTGGTTTCCGTTTCAACTATAGTCTGTGGCGCATGTTTGGAGGCGCAGTTTGGGGAGCGCTCCCCGGGCTTAGCCCGCGTCGGGTGGCTGCGCTGGGCGTATACTGTTGGACCTGAACTGTTGGAACAGGGGCAAAAGTGGGCGTCCGGCGGTGAAAATCGCCCAGTTCCAACAGTTCAGCTTCGACAGTGTGGGTGGGGGGGGGAGGCGGGATGAGCGCCTCCGGAAGCGCCCCAGAGAGTGTCCTGCGTCAGCACATAGTTGACACTCCTGTTCTCGGTCTTTAGCAGTGACAGCTGACAGATCAGTCGGGACATACTTGACACTTCTGGGCCCGGGCAAAAACCTGGTGATACTTGACAGATCAGTCGCGACATAGTTGACACTTTGTGGTGTGCCATCATCAACCATGAGCGTGTCAAGTTGTTTGTGTGTGGGGCGTGATTATTAGAGGTAGGGCTCGAAGCGGTCAGGGTAAGCCACAGACATCTGGTTGATGGCCTGCTTCCAGTTCGTCNCCCGCCTGCCCTCGATCAGCCGGCCGCTGGTCGCCGCGACCCGTTTGCCCTGCTTAGCGCGCTTGGCGGCCCGTTTGTCCTCAATGTTGCAGATCATCAACCACAAGGTTTTGATCGCAGACTCATCGTTGGTGAACTGCACCCGATTCCGGGTGGCTTTACG
>NZ_KB892453.1 GCF_000373805.1 Corynebacterium pilosum DSM 20521 = CIP 103422
GCCCTGATGGAATCGATCAACGGGCTGTACAAGACCGAGTGCATCGGCTCCCGGATCTTCACCCCGGAGCGCTTGGAGTCGATCGTGGACGTGGAGCTGGCGACCATGTCGTGGGTGCAGTGGTACAACACCCGTCGACTGCACTCCACCCTCGGGATGGTCCCACCCGCGGAGCACGAGGAGACCTACTGGGCCGGGCACGCTACAATCACCGAGTCACCTGAGAGGGTGGCTCAGCCAATCTAACGGTGGCAACAAAACCGTGACGGTTCAGTTTAAAGAAGGAAGGCACCTGTGGCAGATTCCATCGTTCTGTGGCTCGAACAACTCATGACGATGCCCATTTTCTACCCCCTGGTCACCCTGCTGATCACCCTCGATGCGCTGGCGCCCATCGTCCCCTCGGAGACCGTGCTCAACCTTGCAGGCGCCTTCGCCGGCTCCCAGGGCGTTCCCAACGTGTGGCTTCTCATCGCCTTTTCCCTGCTTGGGGCCATCATTGGCGACAATATCTGCTACCTGATGGGGACCCGCTTGGTCACCTTCGTCAATCGACTCGACCCCGAGTCCAAGGCCGGCCAGTCCGTCACCTGGGTGCGCCGCAACATGCGCCGACGGGCAGGCGTGACCATTATCGTTGCCCGCTTCTTACCCTGGGCTCGCTGGGTGGCCACGATCATCCTCGGGTCCGTGCGGTACCCGTGGCCGGTCTTCTTCATCTACGACACGCTGGGCGCCACGCTCTGGGCGTTTCAGACCATCCTGATCGGCTACCTCGGCGGTGCGCTGTTCCGCGATAACCCGCTGCTGGGCATGCTCGTCGGTGTCATCCTGGGCACGCTGGTCGGAGGGTTGATCCAGAAGTTCCAGGAAAGGCTCTTCGAGTGGGCAGATGAGCGCCGCGGCGTGTCCCGCCTCTAGAACGTCGGCAGGCGCGATTGCCCTACCGCCTGGCTACGAGTTATACTTTTCCTACTTGTATAACTCCAGGCGTGGAGGTGCGGGTAGTGAACTCATCAGGAAGGCTCTGTCCCTGCTTGTAGACTCGAGGGCATGTCAGATCACAATGTGCACCCCGAATCTCAGTCACCGAAAGGCGAACATCGCAGGTTTGCAGCGACGTTGACGATCGGCGCGAAGGGGCAGATCGTCATCCCCAAGGCGGTGCGCGATATGTTCGGCTACGCCCCGGGCGACGATATCCTCCTGCTCGCCGACACGGAGCGTGGCATCGCGCTCATGCCGGTCAGCGAAACCGAGAAGCTACTCCCCGAGACGCCGCCGCACATCTAGAAGGGAACCATGGCAGCGATCACCTGCTCCCACGTTCGCCGCGTCTTCCGTGACCACGTCGCACTCGACGATGTCACCCTCACAGTCGAACCCCACCAAATCTTCGGCCTGCTGGGCCCCAATGGCTCCGGCAAGACCACGTTGCTCAACCAGATCCAAGGCCTCGACACACCCACCTCAGGCAGCGTCGAGGTGCTCGGCCTCGACCCACTGCGCGACCACGCCGAGCTCGTTCGTCGGCTAGGCAGCCAACACCAAGAATCGACCTCCCTGCCACGGCTGACGGTAAGCGAGACGATCCGCCTCTTCGCCGCGCTCTATCCCGACACCCGCGACCCCGAAGAGCTGATCGAAGCCCTCTCCCTGACAGAGAAGGCAGACGCGCGCGTCGAATCGCTCTCAGGCGGCCAGCGTCAGCGGGTCTTCATCGCGCTAGCGCTCATCCATGACCCGGAATTGCTGCTTTTCGACGAGCTCACCTCCGCCTTGGACCCGCACATCAAACACTCGATCTGGGACATCCTGCGCTCTCTCCGCGCCGACGACCGCACCATCGTCCTGACCACCCACTCCATGGAGGAAGCAGAAAAGCTCTGCGACCGGGTCGCCATCTTGGACGCCGGCCGCGCCCTCGCCGAGGGCAGCCCAGCCGAGCTGATCGAAAAGTTCGCCCCGGCTGCCACAGTCACGCTCTCGGCGGACATATCGCTTGACGACGATGAACTCGCCACAATCCCCGGTGTCACCAGCATTGAGCGTCTCGACGATTCCCTCCGTGTGACCGGCACCGGAGACTTCGCCGAGCGCCTTGCCGAACGCATCATCACCGCCGGAGACCGCCTAACTGAGCTGCGCATTGATCCGCCGACGCTGGAGGATGTTTTCCTTCACCTCACCGGCCGCGACAGCGCTACCACCGAGGAGGTGGCAAGCTAATGCGCGCCTACCGTGCCCTCACCACAGCTATGCTGAAGTCGCAGTTCCGCGAACCCGTGGGATTCTTCTTCCTCATCATCTTCTCCCCGGCGCTTCTCTTGTTCCTCGGCCTGATCTTCGGCAATGATCCCACGCCCGAGTTTGGTGGCCGAGGCCCCATCGACAACATGGCGCCCGGGATTATGGTGATGTCGATCCTGATCATTGGCGCAACCGTCCTCCCACAGGCTCAGGCGTTGCTGCGCACCACCGGTGCCCTGACCCGGCTGAAGATGACACCGCTGAAGCCATCGACCTATCTGGCCTCGGACATGACGGTGCACTTCGTGTCGGGAGTCATCGGCCCCGTGCTCACTCTGCTCGTGGCGCTCCTCGTCTTTGGTGTCGATGCCCCGCACAGCCTGCTTGGGCTGGCCGGCGCGATCGCCTTGGCGATGGTGACAATGCTCGCCGTCGGCTACGCGTTATCCGCAGTCATGCCCAGCCCCGGCGCCGCGACCGGTCTCGGGAACATGCTCATGATCTTGCTCATGCTCACCTCTGGGGCGTTCATCCCGGTGGCGGCGCTGTCCGATACAGTACAAAGGCTCTTCGAGTTCTCGCCCTCTTACCACATGGCAGGGCTTGTCGACGCAGCCTGGCAAGGCGAGGCATTCTCCCTCACCTCTGTCGCAGTGCTCCTCGGTGTGGCAGCAGTCGCGGGGTTGCTGGCGGTGCTGCTCTTCCGTCGTCGTTAAGAAGCCACAATAATGAAGGGCTCGACCAAGTCATGCCCCTGTGGGACCCCAATCTTCTTCCACATGTCGACGATCTCCGGCACCGGAGTGACCCTCACGTTGCCAAAACCCGCTTCTTTAAACACCGCGGTGTATTCATCAACGCTGCGGGCCAACGCCAAGGGCAGGTGAGAGACCACGTCACGGTTATAGAACGTGGAGAAAGCGCTGGTCCCCTCCCCAGAAGAGTTCTTCTCGATCGTCTCGAGACCGTCAGGAAAATGGAGCGCGTCAATGATCACGATCCGCCCACCCGGGCGTAGCACGTCCCGCCACCTGCGGACCGCTTCCAACGGCTCGGCCAGGGTCCACATCAGGTAACGATTGATCACCAGATCAAAGGTTCCGAAATTTCCGCAGTCCTCGACCGCATCGCCTTGCGCAAATTGCGGTCCGCCGTCGACAGCGGGCGCGCATTCGAGCATCCCCGGGGAGGTATCGATCCCCACAGTATCCCAGCCCAGCTCGTCGATAAGCATGGCGATATAGCCGGTGCCAGTGCCTACGTCGAGCGCCCGCCCGGGTGGTTCCGGCAACACTCGGCTCAGGTAAGACACCCAGATCTCGTGCTCAATTGCCTCGCGCTGTTCACCTGTTTGATCAGCGTGATAGCTTTCTGCCCTCTGGTTCCAGTAGTGGTCGAGCTGGGGCTGGATGGGGTTCAAAATCTTTTCTGTTCCTTGCTATTTTTGTTCTTACTCTGGGAGCTTGAACGTGAGGTGGACTCCTTCGTCATCTTCGAAGCGTCCCATCGAAATGTCATAGACAGGCTCAATGATCTCTGGGATCAGGACCTCGTGTGGTGTCCCGTCGGCCACAACCTTGCCCGCGTTCATGACAACGATACGATCGCAATACCTAGCGGCGAGGTTGAGGTCATGCAGCACGACCAATCCTCCCGTGTCATTATGTGCGACGAGAGCCAAGACTTCATGCTGGAAGCGGATGTCAAGGTGGTTCGTCGGCTCATCTAAGACCATGAACTCGGCATCCTGCGCCATCGCCCGTGCAATAAGCGTTCTTTGTCGCTCACCGCCGGAGAGCTGTGCGAAGTTATGCGAAGCCTTCTCGACGAGGCCAACATGACGCAGAACCCCTTCGACGATCTCCTGGTCTTCCTCGGACGGTGTCGACGAAAAACGCTGGTGTGGAAGGCGGCCCAGCAACACCAGTTCAGCAACCGTGACCGGGATTTCGGACACCGTTTCCTGGACCACCACGGCAAGCTTTTGCGCTAGTTCTTTCCGGGTCCATTGGGAAATGTCCTTGCCATCAACTTTGACAGTTCCGGAATCCGGGGTCTGGGACCCATAAAAGGTGCGCAGCAAGGTTGTCTTGCCACACCCGTTCGGGCCCACGATCCCGGTTAACTCGTGCCGCGGGACATCCAGATCGATTCCCTTGAGAATGGCACGGTCCCCAAAAGCGACATGTACGTCACGCGCTGCCAGCATCTAGAACGCCTGTGCCTCATCCAACAAGCGCTCCAGCCCCTCCAGGTTCAGCAGGCTTGCGTACTCGAGGAAGAAAATCGGCAACGCGATAATACGATCCTCTTGGACTGCAGGCATAGTTTCTGCGCCCTGCAACTCGCGCACAGCCTGGACGACTTCCTCCGGGTCACCTTCGGAGTACAGTGCGACGATCACCTCTGGGGAGCGGTCAACGATCTGCTCTGCGTTAACTTCGAAGACGCGATCAGACTCGTCGGCGAACACGTTTTCAAAGCCGGCAGTCTCCAAGATCGGGTGCGACATGGATCCGCGGCCGTACGCGTAGGTCACGCCGCCACCAATGGTCGGGTACAGCACTGCGGCAGAGAGCTGTTCAGTTTCATCCACCGAAGCCAGCGCATCGTCGATTTGTTGCTGCGTTTCTTCCTTCAGCTTCTCGCCCTCTTCTTCGCGGTCAAAGATGGTGGCGTACAAGTCGATGTGGGTGTTCACGTCCTCCCACTTCGCATCGCCCTCAAGGCCGCCGCAGGCGCCTTCTTCCAAGATCACAGGGATACCGTTCGGAGCGAGGGTATCTGGAGTGACGTTCGTGGTTTCGCCGATGACGATATCGGGGTTACTTGCGACGACTTCCTCACGCGAAATCTCAATGTGGCCGTTAGGCGCAAGCTCCTCCGAGAGGGACTCCACCTGATCCAGCTTCGCGTTCAGTTCGTCAGAGAAGTACTCATCCAGGAAGACACCGCCCTTAGCGGTCACTGCGTCGAAGACACCCAGTGCATCAAGGGTAGGAACGTTGGGCACGTGCAGAATGGTGACGCGCTCCGGCACACCCTCTAGCTCGATGGTGTCGCCACAGTTCTCCACGGTGATTGTCTCATCAGAAGAAGCGCTTTCCGCCTGGGTTGATTCCGCGCTGGCCGTCGAGCTGTCCTGGCTAGTAGCGGTGTCCTGGTTTGCAGAGTCATCCTGTGAACAGCTAGTCAGAAGCAGAGACGATGCAACGATCGTGGCCGCCAAGCGCTTCGCGTAGGTGCGTTTCATAATTGAAGTTCTCCTTGTTTTTGTCAGAGAGACGTGAGTTGAAAATTGAGTTATTAGCTCGCCGAGTACATCCGGCGAACAAGAACAAGCAGGAGCGGTGCGCCCACCAAGGCAGTGATGATGCCGATGGGAATCTCTTGAGGTGCCAGCAAGGTTCGAGCACCCAGATCCGCCAGGAGCAGCAAGATTGCCCCCAAGAGCGCAGAAACCGGAATGGTGTAGCGGTGGCTGCCACCAACCATGCGGCGCGCAAGGTGCGGAACAACCAAGCCGATGAAGCCGATACTGCCCACCATCGCCACGACCGATCCGATTAAGACACAGATCACGGCGAGGCAGATCATACGGAAGCGGGTGGGGTTAATACCCAGCGTCAGAGCAGTCTCATCGCCGATGGCCATGACGTCGAGGCGCCTGGACCACAGCCAGAGCACTATGCACACAACGACCACTACGACGGCCACCATGACCAGCGCACTGTTCCAGTTCGCAAGACCTAGGGATCCTAGAGTCCAGAACATGACCGAGCGTGAGCCTTCAGCAGTATCTGCACCGAAGACCATGAAGTTAGTCAACGCTGTCAGCGCATAGCCCACCGCCACACCAGCCATGAGCAGCCGAATCGATGTCATTGATCCCTGGCTTCGCGCTACGAAGAAAATCAGCAACGAAGCCAAGAACGCACCGACGAAAGCGCTGGCTTGAAGCGCAAAGTCACCGAAGATGGCCCCGAATCCGAAAAGAATTGCTGCCGCTGCACCACTACTAGCACCGGAGTTGATACCGATCACGTACGGGTCTGCCAGGACGTTACGCACCAGCGTCTGCATGATCAGGCCAGCAACCGCCAGGCCCGCCCCGGCGAGTGCACCAAGGACGACTCGCGGGGTACGAATTTCCCAGATCACCGCGTTATTGGTAGCGGAGTCCAAGGAGGCGGTATCTCCAGTGATGTTGGCGCGGATGACGGCGACGACGTCGGCGATCGGCACAGCAACCGATCCCCACGCGATACCCGCCACCGCCATAAGCACCAGCAATATGACTAAGGCAACAGAGATCCATCGCGCGCGAAGGCGCCCTTCTTCCAAGCCAAGTATGTCTGCAGGTTTAGTCACACAACAAATCTAGCATTCAATTGAATAATATCAACCTGGAAAGGAAAACCTGCCCCTCCAGCAATCTTGCACCAGGTCCATTCCCCCATGACCAGGCACTTTAGAATCCAGCGGTGCAGGATGGCGCCATCTCGCACCGCTCAGATATAAACCCGCAGGTCACGCTACACCCCACCTGGTGCAGGTTTGCCACCCCCAAGAAAAACACCCACGGTACAAGCCCGCGGGTGTTCGTCGTCAAGCGAAATCTTAAAGCGCAGTTACCTGCTGTGCCTGTGGGCCCTTCGCGCCCTCGCCGATCTCGAATTCGACCTTCTGGTTCTCCTCGAGGGTACGGAAGCCCGAGCCCTGAATTTCGGAGTAGTGGACGAAGACGTCGGAGGATCCGTCGTCGGGAGCGATGAAGCCGAAGCCCTTTTCAGCGTTGAACCATTTGACAGTTCCGGTAGCCATTTTGTAGACCTTTCGTGGGTTGCCGGTAGTGTTACGACACCGACGTTTTGTCGGCGACGGGTCTTTCCGAATCACCAGGTCTAGCTATTAAACCTGGTGCCCGCGGATAACGTTCCTTCGCGAGCACCTTGTGGGCGCGCACAGAATCTGCGACCACCTTCAGTGTGCCACGAATGACATGGTTTTGACAGGGTAAAAGTAATAATTGTTCGCTTATGCAAGGTTTGACTACACCCTAAAAGGTGAAGGATAGATGTCCAAAAATTTTGGATCCGAAATAATCGGCCAGCTCACACGCCGTTTCCCAAGCTCACGGCTGACGCACGTGGCCACCACCGAACCGGTCAACGCACGCTTCGATGAGTGGCCCACGTGGGTGCACCCGACACTTCGTCAGTCGCTTATCGACGAAGGCGTCGACCGTTTGTACTCACACCAAGTGCAGTGTGCCGAGGCCGCCTGGGCCGGCCAGGACGTGGTTATCTCAACCGGGACATCATCGGGAAAGTCGCTGGGTTATCTGCTGCCGGTGCTCAGCCACCTGGCCGCCGACCCCACGGCCTGCGCCTTGTATTTAACGCCCACGAAGGCCTTGGGCTCCGACCAGCTGCATGCCGTGCAGCGCCTCGTGCGCCAGGTCGAAGACCTCGCCGGGGTACACCCCGCACCCTATGACGGGGACACTCCCACCGAGGCGCGTGCCGGGATCCGCGAGACCACCCGCTTCGTCTTTTCCAATCCGGACATGGTGCATGCCGGCATGCTGGCAGCACACCAGCGTTGGGCGCGGCTTCTGCGCCACCTGAAGTTCATCGTGGTGGATGAGTGCCACACCTATCGTGGCGTGTTCGGCGCAAATGTTGCCTTGGTGCTGCGCCGGCTGTTGCGTGTGGCCAAGTTATATGGTGCGGCGCCTGTGGTGGTGCTGGCGTCTGCCACCGCGGCTGACCCGGCCGGCCAAGCATCGCGGCTGATTGGGCGCGACGTCGTGGCGATTACCGAGGACACCGCCCCGCGCGGCGAGCGCACCGTAGCCCTTTGGGAACCCGGTTTCATCGAGGGCGCCGAGGGCGAACACGGGGCACCGGTGCGACGCGCCGCCACCACCGAAGCCGCCGAGGTCATGGCAGCGCTTGTCGCAGAGGGGTTACGCACGCTCACTTTTGTGCGTTCCCGGCGCGCGGCAGAAATCGTCGCTATGCGTACCGCGGAAGAGCTTGTTGTTGCTGGTCGTGCGGATTTTTCCTCCCGCATCGCGTCCTATCGTGCGGGGTATTTGGCGGAGGATCGTCGCGCGTTAGAGCGCAAGTTGGATGAGGGCGAGTTGCTGGGCGTTGCGACGACGAATGCCTTGGAGTTAGGCATCGACGTGGGCGGATTGGATGCTGTGGTGATGGCCGGTTTTCCCGGCACCGTGGCGTCTTTTACCCAGCAGGCAGGCCGTGCGGGTAGGCGTGGCCAGGGTTCCGTCGTGGTGATGGTGGCGCGCGACGAGCCGATGGATACCTACCTGGTCAATCACCCCGAGGCGCTTCTGGGGCGCCCGGTGGAGAACTCCGTATTTAATCCGCACAACCCCTACGTGTTGTGGGGGCACATGTACTGCGCCGCGGTGGAGGCTCCGCTGACCACACGCGATGTCGAGGCTTTCGACGCCCACGATGTTGTCGACGATCTCACCGCCCGCGGCCTCCTGCGCAAACGTCCTCACGGCTGGTTCGCGGTTCCCCAGCTGGAGGGTGAGATCAATCCCGAGTCCGCGCACTCCGCAGTGTCTTTGCGTGGGGGTTCGGGCGAGGAGGTCATGATCGTCGATATGTCTGACGGCCGCCTGCTGGGCACCATCGATTCTGCCCGCGCGGGCGCCCAAGTTCATGCCGGGGCGGTGTATATCCACCAGGGTGAGTACTACGTGATCGAGGAGCTTGACCTGGAGAGTTACGTGGCTTTGGCGAAGCCGGAGGCCGTGGATTATTCCACGCAGGCACGCTCGACGACGGACATCCGCATCCTTTCCACTGAGCTTGACGACGAGCACCTGATCAACTTTTCTCCTGGCCTCTGGGTGGCAAACGTGGATGTGGAAGTCACTGACCACGTCACCGGGTACGTGGTGCGCCTGGCCGACGGTACTGTGAGCGAACACGTCCCCTTGGACTTGCCGGAACAGACCCTGATCACCCGTGCTGTGGCCTACACGATCGATCCGCAGGCACTGGAAGCAATGGGCATTGCCGCTGGTGAGATCCCCGGCGCGCTGCATGCCGCTGAGCATGCTGCCATTGGCCTGTTGCCCCTGCTGGCCACTTGCGACCGCTGGGACATTGGAGGTGTGTCCACCGCGTTGCACGAGGACACCATGTTGCCCACCGTTTTCGTCTATGACGGTCACCCTGGTGGTGCCGGTTTCGCTGACGAAGGCTTTGCCCGCTTCCACGGGTGGATCACCGCCACCTTTGAGGCTGTGCAGGCGTGCGGGTGTGAGTCCGGCTGCCCGTCGTGCGTGCAATCGCCAAAGTGCGGCAATGGCAACCAACCGCTGAATAAGGCGGCGGCACTGAAGCTGCTGGGAGCTTTAGTGACGATGACGGCTAGCCGCTCACGCACCTAGTAGGGGTAGTCGGTTCCAGAAGGCTCTTTTCACAGAGGCCCGGCGCGCGAGGTTGCCTCAGCAAGGGGCACGGTGAGCGTGACGACGACATCTGCTTCCACCGTCTCACAGGTTGTGAGACTCGCGTTGTTGAGTTCTGCGGTGTGGCGTGCAATGACGCACGGGTTGTGTCCGCTGTACAAGGCTGTCGCACCCGCGACCGCGGCCAAGTCTGCTGCGACCTGGACGCGGTGCGATCCCACCACATGCCCCACCGCACCAGCAACCACCAATAGCAATGCAGTCACGGCCGTGATGATGCCTGCGGAGGCCACGGTGGCGGCGCCGGAATCGTCGGCAAGCACACTGCGGACGCTGCGGAATCTGGGAGTCGTGCGCATCAGCGGTACTCCACTGGGTAGGCAGCGGTGGCCTCAGCGGTGCCGATGGCCGCTGGTACCCGGGCGGTGACTTCGACGATGCCGCCGGATTCGCGGACGGTCACGTCGGCGGTCCCTGGATCGAAGTCGACGCCGATGGCGTGTGCTCGGGCGGCGGCACCGGCGATATCGATGGCGCTGATGTGAGCTGCCATGGTGGCGATCGCCGCAACAATGCCCGCGGCAACCACCATCAATGTGGCCAACGATAAGGCGGCCTCGATGGTGACGGAACCGCGGTCATTAGTTAGCGTGCGGATGCTCATGAGATACTTGTTAGTTGCCTGGCGTGTTGCTCAAAGCATCGGTGATGATTCCCTCTATGGCATCAACCACCCCGTTGCCATTGATCACCATGTACAGCACCGCTGCCAGGGCAGCTGCAGCCAAAGATCCCATGGCGTACTCAATTGTCGACATTCCACGATCATTGCTGGTTAAGTCGTGAAAACGAGAGTAAAAGCGGGAGTAGAAGCGGACGTATGAGCGAGTCAGAAAAGTGTTCATGATGGTTCTCCTTGAAATGTGAGTGAGTAATTAATAGGTAGGTAGTAGTTCTGATCCCAGGCTGATCACCACGGGGGCAAGTCCTAGGACGAAGAAGGCGGGTAGGAAACAGAGCGCAAGCGGGATGGCGATCATCACGCCTGCACGTTCGGCACGAGCGGTGGATTCGTCCACGCACTGTGCGCGCAGTGTGGCCGCGATTCGCTCGCAGCCCTGCGCCAATCCAGCACCGGTGGTGCTGGATAACGCGACCAAGCTAGCCACATCAGACAGTCCTGGAATACCAGTGGCGTGTGCCCAGGCGCGTTCCGGTTCGACACCGAGCGAGCTCAAGGCGGCCACCGTGGACCAGGCGTCCCCGAGCGGATCAGAGGCTCTGGTGTGGGTAGCAGACACCGCAGCGACGGCAGTGGTGACCGGTTGGCCTGCCCGGAGGCACGCGGCAAACAGGTCGACGTCAGCGGCGATGGCTAGGAGGTCCCAGGGCCCGTCGCGCGGTGTCGCACCCTGGCTGCGCTGCGAACGCCTAGCTCCACTACCCTGAGCAAGCCCTGCCAAGCGCCCAGCGGGATGCGGGGCTGTGATTACCAACAAGCCGGCGAGGATGAGTACAAAAGTCATGCGGCTGCCCTCGCAACGATCACGTGGGAGATCAGGATTCCGGCACACGTCAACGCAGTACCGACCAGGAGCAGCACCCCGCCTAAAGAGGTAGTGGTGAGAAACTTCACCGGGCTGGCCCCCATCAGCATGCCCATTCCAATCCCAGCCACAGGCAGCACAGCCAGGACCAACGCCGTTGACTGAGGCCCCGCCAGCGAGGACTGCGTGGCCGCGCGGTGTCGCTGAGCGGTGTCGATCCGGTCCCGGGCTTTCTCCAGCAGCGTGGCCAGCGGAATGCCGTGGTTTTCGGCCAGCGCCCAAACATTGCCCAGGCGGCGCAGCTCTTCGGCCTCAGCATCAAGGAACGCCGTTGCTCCTGAGCCACCACGGCGGACATAGGCATCGGCACGCGTGATGGCGGTCCGCACGTCAGGTGGGCTGCTCGTCGGCACGCGCGTCGCTGCGTGGTGGCAGGCGTGGGCAATGGTGGCCCCGGCGCGAAGGTCGGCCAGCATGTGCCCCAAAAAATCGGCGATGACTTCGCGTTCTCGTGCGCGTTGGGCCTGCTCACGCCGGCCATTGAGCACCCACAGGCCGGTCATCGCGGCGAGCGTGACAGCCACTGTGACAAGCACCTTGTCCGTGGCCACTGCTACCACGGCGGCGAGGATGGCACCCGCTGTGATGAGGTGCCGGGCTGACAGCGCCCGCCTAGACGCCACAAGTCGGCCAGCTGGGGCACCGGGGGCGACGAGTAGGCCCGCGGCAAACAAGAAGGCGGTCATGGCGTACTCACCCCGGCAATGCGCTCGAGCTCTTCGAAGCCTTCGAGTGGGCCATCGTCGGCAGTCCAGCAGGCGGTCGCGCGCACCGGGGTCCCGGACAGCAGGCCGATCTGGTCCAGCCTGCGCACTCCCCCAGGCCCGCGCTTCATCACCAGCACCACCTTGACCGCGGCCGCTAGCTGCGCGTGCAGTGCTGCCGGTTCCAGCCCTCCCAGCGCCCCGAGCGCTTCGATACGCGCGGGGACCTCGGCCAGGGAGTTGGCGTGCACGGTTCCGGCGCCACCTTCGTGGCCGGTGTTGAGCGCTGCCAGCAGATCGACAACTTCCGCGCCACGGATCTCGCCCACCACAATCCGGTCGGGGCGCATGCGCAGAGTTTGTTTCAGCAGGTCGCTCATGGTGATGGCGCCGCGGCCCTCCGTGTTGGGTCCACGCGTGGTCAGGTTCACCACGTGCGGATGATCGGGCGCAAGTTCGACAGTGTCCTCAATAGCCACGATCCGCTCGTCGTGAGGCACCTCGGCCAGCATCGCACCCAGCAGGGTGGTCTTGCCGGAGCCGGTCCCGCCGACAACCAGGAAGGATGCGTGTCGACGAACGATGCCCCGCACCACTTCGACTATCTGAGCGGGGATACTGCTCCGGCGAACTAGGTCATCGAGCGTGGTGGTGGAATGCCGCAGGATGCGCAGCGAAATGCAGGTGCCTTGGGCCGCCGGCGGGGCCAGGGCCGCGTGGATGCGCACCAAGGTGCCGTCAGGCCTGGTGAGGTGGCCATCGAGGAAGGGCTGAGCATCGTCGAGCCTGCGGCCGCACGCGCTGGCGAGGCGGGTGGCTAAACGCCGAACTTCAGGGTCACTGCTAAAAGTGAGGTCCGTCAGTTCCAGCCCGCGGCCGCAGTCAATGAACACTTGATCGGGCCCATTGACGCAGATATCGGTCACTCCCGGCCGGGACGCGAGGGCTTCAAGGGCTCCCAGTCCTTGTGTGTCGTGGCGTAGGGCGCGCATCGTTTCAAGCACGTCGACATCGCTGATCACTACTGCTTCCTCCCGGATGATCCGGGCCAGCTCGGCTGGATCGACGCTAGAAGAATCACCGCCTGGGCTCTCTGTGGCATCGGCGAGCCGGCGCTGGATACGCTCCAGGGTGTCAGGGCTTAAGGTCATGACAGTCCCACCGCCTGCCAGATCGCCGTCGCTGTCGTGGACAAAGCGCGCGGGAGGCGCTGTGGCAGTCCCGTGGTCTCCAGGGTGCGTGTGAGTTTGGTGATGTGCGGAAGCTCGGCGATCACGTCGGCACGCGCGATCTTTTCCAGCTCTTCTGCGCTGATCCCGGACCACCCGCGGTGGCGTAGTACTAGGCCAACGCTCTGGCTGGCGGCACGGCGTTCGGCGACGATCCGGGCAGCGGTGGCAGCGGCGCGGACCTCAGCGGGGACCACGACCACCACGTAGGTGCTGCGCGGAGGAATCAAATAAGGCGCTGTATCCACCACGGTGACACCTGCGGATCCCAGCGCCGCAAGCACCGCGTCGAGCTCCTCGGCAGTGATCTGGAAAGGATCGTCGATGGTTGTGCGCACGCTGGTGAGCACGCGGATATCGTCTGTCGTGGCAGGCAGTGCGCGGCGCAGGTCATTACGGTGGACTTCCCCGTCCCCCACCGTGATCTCACCCCAGCGCGCTCCCGTCTCCTCTTCGATCCCCAAGAGTAGGTCTAGGCCGCCGGAATAACGCCCAGCATCGACGAGTACCGGCGCGTGCTCGTGGCCTGCGGCTCTCGCCAAGGCTGCAGCCAGGGTCGATGTTCCTGCCCCGCCGGCAGCCCCGACCAGCGTGAGTACCGTCGCGCCGCCGCTTTCCGACGACCCCGGTGAGTCTTCGGCGGCCGACACCTTGCCGATCGCCGCAAGCAGCTCACCTGCCTGGGCTGGCAGAATAAATACCCCGCTTGCGTGTACCTGCAGCGCCGCTTCAAAGTCGATGTCGGCAGCATCCGCCGTGACGAAGTAGACGCCGTTGCGGCGCGGTGGTGCCGATAAGGCGGCCGCGGTGGCAGCGTCAATGATCACCGCATGGGCACGCGACCATTGGTTAGCGACGGTAGCGGGATCGCGCGTATCGACGATCGGCCTGCCGGTCGCCGCTGCGAGGTGGAGCGCTTCGGGGTGCAGTGCGGGGTCTTCCACTGCGACCAGCATCGGTGTGTGCTCGAGTGTGTTCGGTCTCATAACTGTGATGATGCTGCACTCACACATGCTTTACGCAGCACGTTTTCCCGCTGTGGATAACCCGACACTTCCGTGGATACGTCAACAAGATTCTGTGGATAACCCCTCGTCGACACGCACCTTTCTGACATAACGTGATGCCCGGCAGCTCGGCGCCTGGTGACGCTGAAAATAAGGGACGGCCCGCGCCTCGGGGGGTGCGCGCGGGCCGTCAAGTAACCCGGCCTCGGGGGGCGAGCCGGGGCAGGCCACACTGTATATCGGGGCCATGCACTGACGATTATGGCACGCGCAATGGATTTTTGACAAGAGCTAATTAGCACAAATCTACGAATTTTTACTTTACCGCGCTTAACCTGCGCTTATGTGCCGTGAAAAATTTGCCGATTTTCCCAATACTCACTTCCGTCACTTAACTTTCCATATCAGTTAGGGCTACACTAAGGCCCATGCACCAGAACAGCGCCGCTTCACCCGCGTCTGAGGCGCGGCCCGTCGCCGCGTTTTTTGATCTTGATAAAACCATCATCGCCACCTCCTCCGCCTTCGCTTTCGGCCGCGAATTCATGAATAACGGCCTGATCACCAAACAAGAGGCCTTGGAGATGTACCTGGCCAAGACCTCTTATATGTTCGGAGGAATGTCCAGCAGTGAGATGGATTCCACACGCGACCAGCTCAGCCAGCTCGTCGCCGGATGGTCTGTCGACGAGGTACGGCGCATCACCGATGAGACGCTCCACAGCGTGGTCACTCCCGCCATCTACACCGAGGCCCGCGAGCTCATCGCCTTCCACAAGGCCGCCGGACATGAAATCGTGATCATCTCTGCCTCAGCGATCCAGCTGGTCGAGCCGATCGCCAAGGAACTTGGGATCGAACACGTTGTAGCCACCGAAATGGAAGTCAAAGACGGCCGCTTCACCGGCAATATCACCCGCTACCTGAAGGGCGAGGCCAAGGCCGACGCGATCGTCGAGCTGAGCAAACGCTACAACCTGGACTTGGAAAACAGCTACGCCTACTCGGATTCCGCCACAGATATCCCGATGTTGGCGCAGGTAGGCAATCCCGTCGCCGTCAACCCGGACCGCGCGATGAAGAAGCACGCCCTCGAGCACGGTTGGGAAGTCAACACCTTCAAAAACCCAGAGCCCCTCTTCCACGCCCCCTCTGCGAAGGAAGTCTCCATCGGGGCAGGTGTTCTGGCCGGGATCGCCGCCATCACGGTCGGCGGCGTGTGGGTGGCTCAGCGTCTGCGCAAAGATACCGCTTAACGACGATTAGGCCGCCGCAGCAATCCCGTCCGCCTCTACCCCACCGGCCGCAAAAGCTCGCAGCATGAACTCCAGCCCAGCCGTGACCGCAGCCTCCTCACCGGTGGCCCACCCTTGGGCCACAGCCGCATAATCTGCCTTATGGCGGTGCAGATACGTCTCCGGGACCGCAATGCCCAATGGGTCCACCCCGCTGCCCAGCAGCGCACAGCGTGCCGCCACACGTGCAACGACACCGCTGCGCGGGCCGAACAATTGCCGGCCCAGAATCTCCAGGTGCATCACCGCAGCGAGCACGAGGCCGTCATCGTCGGCCGATCCAACCAGTCGCGCAAGGGCCTGCAGTCGGGCGGGGCCCTCGTCGAGAAGCGAATAGCCCGGACCGCCGGCGGCAACGTCGAGACGCGCGAAGACTTGCGCGGGAGCGCGCCGGAACGTGCGGGCGGTGGCCTCGGAGGTTTCTGGCGAGAGCACCGCGTACGGGCTGACGTGTTGTGCGATCTCCACGCCGTCGAGAAGAGCGGAGAGCTTCGCGCCGCGCAGAACGGACTCACTGACGATCACGTCGGCCCTGCGCAACGCCGCCGGGCGACGGTGTGCGCGAGCGATTGTAGACGTGGCTTCGTCGACAAGCGATGAAACCTCGCCGAGCTCTAGGTAGGGGGAAAGTGGGCTGTGAGCTGGCATATCCTCTACAATAGCCCCCAGTAGCAATAATCAGACGAGCATTATGAAAAAGATGGGACTACTGTGGTTGCCAGACAATAGATACAAAACTGCAGTGTCCACCACAGACACCCCAGGAAGGTTTACACCGTGAGCAACAAAGGTCTTTACACTGATGGTTCGGAGTCCTTCTCCGCGAAGGTCAACTCGATTCCGCTGAGCGATGTCGATTCGACCCGCCCGGGCGAAAGCTCGCTGGGTGAGCTGGTGTCCAACGCCACCGAGCAGATGTCCACGCTGGTGCGCTCTGAAATCGAGCTTGCAAAGACCGAGATCGCCGGCGAAGTGAAGAAGGGCGCTATCGGTGGTGGCGCGTTTGGCCTGGCCGGCGTCGTCGCTTTGTACTCCTCCTTCTTCTTTTTCTTCTTCCTCGCCGAACTTCTGGCGGAGTGGCTGCCACGCTGGTCTGCGTTCCTGATCGTCTTCGTCCTCATGCTGGTCATCGCAGCCGTGGCTGCTCTGATTGGCTGGCGCAAGGTCAAGGGGATTAAGAAGCCGCAGCGTACCATCGATTCGGTCTCGAATATGAAGAACCTGGTACCAGGGAAGGCGCAGCACAACCTAGAAAAGGGCCAGTCCCACATGTATACCTAAACCCCACATCGCCCCAATCGGCGTGTACCCTTAGTTAACGTCCACCGCGCACCATGCGTGGCGGGCGTTTTTCTCATGTCGAACGAAGGAGGCCACGCACCGATGCACCAGTATGCACCGTCACCTGACGTGGTCAAGCTCGACGGCGATTTCACCCATCGCATGGTGCACGCCCGTGGGATCCGCCTGCACACCGCAACGGCCGGCGACCCCGCCAATCCCCTCGTGCTGCTCATTCACGGCACCTTCGGCGGATGGTTCGACTTCAAAGACGTCATCGCGCCACTGGCCGCCCACGGCTACCACGTCGCGGCCTTAGACATGCGCGGCTACGGCATGAGCGATAAGCCTCCCACAACCCCGGGCGATGAAATGCGCATTGCCACCGGCGATGTGGCCGGCGTGATCTCCTCGCTGGGGCATTCAGAGGCCATCGTCGTGGGCCATGACACCGGCGGGTCGGTCGCCTGGGCCTTCGCCGCGCAGTACCCAGAGCGCACCACCGCGCTGATCTCCGCTTCGGCGGCCCATCCCACCGACCTGCGTTCCTCCATCGCACACCGCCCGTGGGACTTCATGCCGATGACCCTCCGCATCTTCGTCGGTCGCCTCCCGTCGGGCTTGCTGAAGCGCATGACCCGGTTGCACCGCCCTGTGTGGCGCCGCGAGCTGGTCTTGAACACCACGTCGGAGTTTCAGCGCAGTCCGCTTTTCGACGAGATCCTCGACCTACGCGTCACAGCTGCGAGCATCGGAAATGCACTACCCCATATCGTGCACAATTCCCGCCTTCTCACCCCGAAGCTGCCACTGCTCCCGGGTCGCGATGCCACCGTGCACGCCCCCACCCTTCTGATCCATCCGCCCCAAAAGTTATGGGACCACGTGAACAAGCGTTCGCGGCAGCGCGTGCGCGCGCGTATCGACGAGACAAGCATCCCGGGCACGAAAAATATCCCGCACGTGGAACGCCCAGAGGCGTTCGTCGAAACGCTCGCGACGTACCTGGACTACCTGGACACGCACTCCTGAGTATCCACCGGGGTCGTCAATGCCTGGATGTCACCGACCTGCTGCTGAACTTCGCGCATCGTCAGCGCGTAGCCGGTATCCGAAGAGTCAACCGATGCGCCGAAGACCACTCCGATCACCTCACCGTCAGTGGTGGTCATCGGGCCGCCAGAGTTACCTTGGCGGATGGTGCCTCGCACCGTGTAGGCCTCACGCTCCACGCGTCCGGTGGCGTAAATGTCTGGGCCGGCAATGGTGATGCGGTCACGCACGCGCGCAGGCGCCGCCTCGAAGGGGCCTGACTGGGGGAAGCCCATCACCACGGTGTCCTGGCCGGTTTCCGCCAGTTCATCGCTGACCGGAAGCGATCTCAGGCCGAGCTCAGGGGAACGCAGCACAGCAATGTCCACGTCTGGGTTGTAGTACACCACGTCCGCCTGCTTCATACCCAGCACGGTTTCCAGGACCACCTCGCTGGTCCCCGCCACCACGTGGGCATTGGTGATCACGTAGTTGTCCGCGACGACCCATCCAGAACCCATGAGGCGGCGCCTGCACGATTCGGCCTCACCTCGCACGTGGACGATGGATTCACGCGAGCGCTCCACCACGGCCGGATCAACGGCAGAGGAAGCGGGTGCGTCGACGTGCTGGCGCGCACCGGCGTCGAAGGGACTCACCAGCGGAGGCAGGCCCGATTCGTCGAGAAGCGCGGAGAGCTGCGCCGGCAGACGCGAGGCCCATGCGGGCGCGGCCTCGTTGACGGTACCGAGCACCTTCGAATTACGGATCGCCTGCCCCACTGTGCCCGGCACGTTCGCCGCCACGGGGATGGAAATCAGCCAGATCACGAGCATTGCGGCAAGCGACTGCAGAATCGCGCCGATGAAAGAATCGAGGCGTAACGACGACACCTTGCGCATTCGATCGCGCCACGCAGCACCGATAGTCGCACCGACGAGGTTGCCCAAGCCGACGATCAGCAAGATCACTGCGATGAGAAGGAGCAGGCGCCATACGGATGCGTCGGCAAGCTCCACGATGAACGGGGCAACCGCCAGTCCGATCACCAGACCGGCGACGATGCCAATCGCGGACATCACTGACGCAAAGGCGCCCTGGCGCCAGCCAGTCATTAAAGCGACGATGACGATAACTACGATGACCACATCGACGATGAGCGCTGCAATCACGTGGTTAGCTTCCCTTCGAAGTGGTGCGAGGTCTCGGCATAGCAATCGCCAATCCTACCCATGCCGGGCCACTACATAAGAATCGTCAGCGATGACGCTCACCGTTACGGGACTGGGCCAAAGCATCGCCAAGATCATAGACCCGCTCATGCGCCCAGTGCTTCTCCCACCCCGCTGCAGAAAAGATTCCATCCAGCAGCGCTGCTGTAAAACCCCACACCAGGTAACCGTTGACGCGAAACGCGGGCCCAGTCCAGCCCCGCCAGCCCACGGTAATGCGGTTGGTGTCGTCGAGAAGCTCATGCAGGTTCGCATCGAAGACATCATCGGTCTCATGCTTGCTGGCCGGCCACGTAGGTACGGGTTCGTGCTGGTAGGCCACCACGGGGTGAACTGGGTAACCGTTGGAGCGCACGCTGACGGTCTCAAGCGTGGCCACGGGGGTGACGGCCGCGGGATCCAACCCGGTCTCTTCATTAGCTTCACGCAGGGCAGCGTCCACCGGCCCGCGGTCATCTGGGTCGATTCGGCCGCCGGGAAAGGCCATCTGGCCGGAGTGGGTGCGCATGGTGGGCGTGCGGTGGGTCAAGAGAATCCCGGCGTCATCCGGCAGCGTCGTCGCTGTCGGATCGCCAGAAAAGAGCATGAGCACCGCGGCCTGCTTCTCACCGCCCCGAGTGGGCGTGCGGTTAGACAGGCGGGAAGAGACCATGTCGGCGCCGTGGGCGATATCACCAAGCCACTCCGGAGCCTTGTGCGGATGCACCGGAAGATCGTCAGGGAAAGTCACAGGCACCTCCACTTCCTCGCACTTCACACGCAGCTTTTAGACCACCGACGCGACCGCCGCATCGATATCGGCGGCAGAATCGAACGGGGTGGGAAACAGTCCGATTTGTTCCTGCCCACGAAACACCACCGTAATCGGGATCACATTCGGTAACCCCAGGGTACCTGCAAAAGTATTGTCCGTGTCCGAGTAGCTAGGCAGGCTCAGGCCCATGTCGTTGAGCATGGCGGCACCGTTGCCAGGTGTCGCGTCGGCGTGCACTCCCACCACCGTGTACTGCGGGTTAGCATCCGCGTATTCCTGAAGATAGGGCAGCTCCTCGCGGCACGGCGCGCACCACCACGCCCACAGATTGACCACGGTGATGTGCTCTGGGTCAGTCTGCGCTGGGCCTGTTTCCCCGCCGAGGCAGTCCAGTTCCACACCGCCGGCCCCGTCAGCGGGACAGTCCGGGCGGGTAGGGACATCTTCCGTTACCGAATTGCTTATCGACGATTCCTCCTGCGAACTCGCAGATTGGGAGGGGGCTTCGTCGTCACGCAACATGTTGACGGCACCTACGGCAAGCAGGACCGTGACGAGGATGATCGCGAGGGTGCTGATCACGACTGTCTTTTTCATGCCTGTCCCCTCTCGTCATCCTGTCCTTGATCGTCATCCTGAACGAAGTGAAGGATGTGATCTCGTTCCTCACCCCGAACTAGTTTCTCGGCTTCATCAGGTTCGGTGGGGCCATGTTGCCCGAAGGAGGGGCAGTCATAGGCCAGCGGGCATGCGCCACACGCTGCTGTTCGTGCGTGGCAGACTCGCCGGCCGTGGAAGATGATGCGGTGGGAAAACATGGTCCACTCGCTTTTCGGAAGCAGCTCCCCGATGGCGTGCTCGATGCGCACGGGGTCTTTTTCCTCTGTCAGGCCGAGTCGATGGACGAGGCGTTGGAAGTGCGTGTCCACCGTGAGCCCGGGCAGGTCGAACACGTTGCCGCGCACCACGTGAGCAGTTTTGCGCCCCACTCCTGGCAAGGTGACTAGCTCTTCCAGTTCCACGGGCACCTCGCCGCCGTAATCAGTGACCAGCTTCTGCCCCAGCCCGATCAGGTTCGCGGCTTTCGCCCGGTAGAAGCCGGTGGGGCGGATAATCTCTTCCACCTCTGCCTGGTCGGCGGTGGCGTAGTCCTGGGCGGTGGGATATGTCGCAAAGAGGCGTGGAGTGACCTGGTTGACGCGCACGTCGGTTGTCTGCGCCGAAAGCACAGTGGCGACCAGCAGCTCGAGGGGGTTGGTGAAGTCGAGCTCCGCGTGGGCATCAGGAAATACTTCTGCGAGGGTGCGGTTGATCCGCCGTGCTCTGCGGGTGCGCCCAAGTTCGGTTTCGGCACGTTTAGCTGCCGGATGGGTACCAGGGCGACGATGCTTCTGCGGCGTAAGAGAGGCCATATGGGACACCTTAGTATGCAGCCTCAACACGTCCGTCCTATGCTGTGTGTCATGACAGCAATCCTTGTTTTGATTGCCCCGATCGCACTTGCCCTCTTCCTAGTGTTGATGGAGAAGCTGGAGCAGGTGGCAATCGGGCGTTAATCGTCGAAAAGTACCCCCTGCGTTTAAGTTCAACCCGATCTTCCAGATTAAACCTACCCCACTTCACGGTGACCGATGTTACACTCGTAATGTGTGATCAATGGCCATACCGCGTGACTGTGTGATCTTTTCGGCGGTACAACCATGGCCGTCGCCGCACAGAATGACCACCGTCTGTTGTGGTGCTGGTCGCAGACCTACGCACCGCTACCCCTGGTGCATAGGGAACGAGCATGATTGGAAGGAACACTAATGGAAGGTGTACAAGAAACGCTTTCTCGTGCAGGCATTTTTCAGGGCGTTGACCCTGTTGCCGTAGCGAACCTCACGAAGGATATGGAAACCGTGCGCTATCCGCGCGGTGCCACCATTTTCGACGAAGGCGAACCCGGCGATCGGCTGTACATCATCATCTCCGGCAAAATTAAGCTGGCACGCCACGCTTCCGACGGTCGCGAGAACCTGTTGAGCGTGATGGGCCCTTCCGACATGTTCGGCGAGTTGTCCATCTTCGACCCCGGCCCGCGCACGTCCTCAGCAGTCTGCGTGACCGAGGTCCAGGCAGCCACCATGAATTCGGAGATGCTGCGCAAGTGGATCACCGACCACCCCGAGATTTCCCAGCAGCTGCTACGCGTCCTGGCGCGTCGCCTGCGCCGCACCAACGCGTCGTTGGCAGACCTCATCTTCACTGATGTTCCTGGCCGCGTTGCGAAAACTTTGCTGCAGCTGGCAAACCGCTTCGGCCAGCAGGAAGGCGGCGCCCTGCGCGTCAACCACGACCTCACGCAGGAAGAGATCGCCCAACTTGTGGGCGCGTCGCGTGAGACCGTCAACAAGGCACTCGCTACTTTCGCCCACCGCGGATGGATCCGCCTAGAGGGCAAGTCGGTGTTGATCGTCGATACGGAGCATCTGGCCCGCCGCGCACGTTAGCCCTTCGCTAGCGTCGCTTTACGACGATTAACCCCCGCCTCGGTTCATGTGCTTAACCGAGGCGGGGGTTCGTTGTTGTGGTTTTAGGCTTCGTTTTCCTGCAGCCAGCGCAGGGTCACGCGGGTGGACTGTTCGGCAGCCCCACGCAGAACTGGGTCAACATCGTCGTACATCAGGTCGATGAGAGTCTTGAGCTCTACATCCTGGCCACGCTCCGCCCAAATCTTGCGGATCTGGTCGAGGCGGAAATTGCGGCGGTCGATGTACTTGCGGGCAAAGGCTGAGAGGTCATCGCCTTCCGGGCCGTGGCCTGGCAGCAACATAACATCCTTGCCCACGTCCTCGAGGTGCTCCAGCGAAGCAAGGTAGTCACCCAAATCGCCATCAGTCTCAGAGATCATGGTGGTGTGGCGCCCAGCGATGGTGTCACCGGTGAGGATACCTTCCAGCTGGCCGTCATCCTCTTCATGGGTATAGACGAAGAAACACACGGAGTCTGCCGTGTGTCCAGGCGTGTGTACCACCTTCACAATGGGGGTAACGCCATCAATGTTGATAATCTCGCCGTCGGTCAACGGCTCTGCGCCGATGCAGTATCGTGCGTCGAAAGCGCGGACAGGCGCCCCGGTCAACTGGCGGAAACGCTCCGCGCCATCCGCGTGGTCATGGTGGCGGTGGGTCAACAGAATCAGACCCACTTTTTCGCCGCGTGCCGCCAGGACGTTCAAATGCCCTTCGTCGCCAGGGCCTGGATCAATAACAATGCTGTACTCATCTTCCGGGTCTCGGATGATCCATGAGTTCGTGCCCTCCAGTGCAGCGTAGCTAGGGTTCGGGGCTAAAACTACGGCAGCTGAGGTCGTAACAGGTCGCAACTGACTATAAGCTGGGTGCTCCATGGCTCCCAGCCTACAGTGCCTGCCACGTTAATCGAACTCTATTCGTCGATTTCGACGATCAACTCCACCTCAACGGGCGAGTTCAGCGGAAGCACAGCCACACCCACGGCGGAGCGGGCGTGCGCGCCCTTGTCGCCGAAGATCTCCACCAGTGCCTCGCTGGCACCGTTGATCACGGCCGGCTGCGCATGAAAGTCAACGTCAGAAGACACAAAGCCGACGATCTTCAACACGCGGGAGATCTTGTCCACCCCGACCAGGTCATCGACCGCGGCAATCGCGTTGAGAACCGCGGTGCGTGCCAAATCATAGGCGGTGTCTTGGTCAACCTCCGCGCCAACCTTCCCGGTCGCTGGAAGCTCACCATTAACGAAAGGCAGCTGGCCGGACGTCCACACCTGGTTGCCTACCTGGGTGGCAGGCACATAGGCGGCAACCGGAGCTGCCACGGTTGGCAGTTCAATGCCTAGTTCTTCGAGTCGCGCAGTCCAGTTGCTCATTTAGTCCTCACCTTCAGCGATTTCACGCTTGAGGTAAGCAACAACATTTTCTGGGTTGGGGCCAGGCATGACGGTCACTAGCTCCCAGCCGTCCTCACCCCAAGAATCGAGGATCTGCTTCGTCGCGTGGGTCAACAGTGGCACAGTGGAGTATTCCCATTTCTTCATGAGGACCACTGTAGCGGTTTAGATCCCTTCGAGGGGACCGCCCGACGATAAATATGCAGCCCAGTCGGTGATATGCGGGTTCTTCCGCAACAGGGCTCGACGCTGACGTTCCGTCAGCCCTCCCCACACGCCGAACTCAACCTTATTATCTAGCGCATCAGCCCGGCACTCAAGCTGCACAGGGCAGTGCCGGCAGATTACTGCAGCTTTACGCTGTTCCGCACCGCGAACGAAGAACGCATCCGGGTCCCCGCTTCGGCACTTCGCATGTGTGACCCATTCCCCACGGTCGAAGACCATCTGCCCGGATGAATTACTCTTCATCGGCGTCGGCTCGACGCGATTATCGATGCTAGTGGTGATTCCTCGGGGCAGGGTGGCGGTCATGGGATCTCCTTTCGGGAGGTCTTTTTGTGCGCTCACGCGCTCTGGCCAGGCCACTCCAAGAAACTCTTGAAAGTTTCACGCCTAAAAGGTGTGACCTCACCAGACACATTGGCTATACTTGTAAGTCTATTCACCGTGGTATCGCTTTGTCGAACACGTCACACTAGTGGGGGGATGGTTCCATTCCCATGCGAAGGGTCAACACCGTAGGGTATAAGCCGTGAGTTCAATGAAATCCCTGGGAACACTGATTGGCGCCATGCTGGCGTCCGCGCTTTTAATCGCGCTGAGCCTAGCCCCTTTCGCGGGTATCGGCGGCGTCGCGGTCGCACGCACCAACGCGACCATGCAATCGAATCTGGCGGACCTCACCGACGGCACCGCACCGGGCGTAACGACGATCACCGACGTCAACGGTGAGCCGATCGCCTGGATTTACAATCAGCGCCGTTATGAGGTTCCTGAGGACCAGATCTCCCAATCGGTCAAAGACGCGCTGGTCGCCATTGAGGACCGCCGCTTCTACGAACATGACGGCGTGGATATCCAAGGCACCGCTCGCGCACTGGTGACCAACCTAGCCGCCGGCGGTGTGGAACAGGGCGCATCGACGATCAACCAGCAGTACGTGAAGAACTACCTCTTGCACGTTGACGCTGACTCCACCGACGAGCAAGTTGCCGCCACCGAGCAGTCCATCCCCCGCAAGCTGCGCGAAATGCGCATGGCCTCGGACCTGGATGAGAACCTCTCCAAAGACGAGATCCTGGGCAGGTACTTGAACGTAGTGCCATTCGGCAATCATGCTTATGGCATTGAGGCCGCGGCGCGCACCTACTTCGGGATTTCCGCGGCAGAGCTCAATCTTCCACAGTCTGCGCTGTTGGCGGGCATGGTTCAATCGTCGGAAGCTTTGAACCCCTACACCAACCCAGATGGCGCGACCGCGCGCCGCAACACCGTGCTGCAAGCCATGGCGGACGTCGGCTATATCACCCAGGAAGAAGCCGACGCTGCCGCGCAGGAACCGCTCGGCGTACTTGAGTCCCCGGCAACGCTGCCGAACGGCTGCCTCACTGCAGGCGGGGCCGGTTTCCTCTGCGATTATGCCGTGGAGTACCTGCAATCTAAGGGCATGAGCGAGGATGACCTGAAAAATGGCGCCTACACCGTGCGCCTGACGCTGGACCCAGCCACGCAGCAGGCCGCACAGAATGCCGTGAACAACGCTGTCAATCCCTCCACCCCCGGTGTGGCAGGTGTCCTGAACGTGTTGAAACCCGGCGAGAACTCCCGAGACATCACAGCAATGGTGTCATCGCGCGATTATGGCCTGGATGTCGACGCGGGCCAGACCTACCTCCCCCAGCCGTCCACCTTGGTCGGCAACGGCGCAGGTTCGGTGTTCAAGATCTTCACCGCTGCTGTCGCCATCGAGCAGGGAATGGGCCTAGACACCATGCTGCCCGTGCCCACCCGCACTGAGGTGTATGGCATGGGTACCGGCGGCGCCGCCGGCTGCCCACCGAACGCCTACTGTGTAGAAAACGCTGGTACCTATCCGGCGCAGTTGAGCCTGAAGGATGCGTTGGCGCAGTCCCCCAACACCACATTCATTGAGCTGATTGACCAAGTCGGCGTGGCACCTACCGTGGACATGGCCGTCAAGCTCGGTCTGCGCTCCTACACGGAGCCGGGCACCTACGGGGACACTTCGATCGCCGACTACTTCAAGGAAGCCAACCTCGGCTCCTTCACTCTGGGCCCTACAGCGGTCAACGCGGTGGAACTATCCAATGTCGGCGCCACCTTGGCGTCCCACGGGCGCTGGTGCGAACCGAACCCGATCGCACAGGTGACTGACCGTGACGGCAATGAGGTCTTCCTTGACCGCCCAGATTGTGAGACGGTCCTTGACCCAGGTGTTGCTGACGCCCTCGCCCAAGCGATGTCCGAAGACGCAATCAGCGGCACAGCAGAACGCGCCGCCGACGTCTACGGATGGAACTCTCCGGTGGCCGCGAAGACCGGTACCACGGAATCGAACCAGTCGTCCGCATTCCTAGGATTCAACAGCGAGATCGCAGCCGCCCCTTATATCTTCAACGACGGCACCACGACGACATCCCTGTGTACCTCTCCAGTGCGGCAGTGCCAGGGTGGATCGCTCTACGGCGGGCGCGAACCAGCAGAGATCTGGTTCAACGCCGCAAATAACATCCCGGGCGCCCCAAGTGGCGGGCTGCCGGCGCATGATGCGCAGTTCAACCAAGGCCAGTCCGCCGCTGTCCTTAACGAGGTAGCAGGGATGTCAGAAGCAGACGCGCGCGCCCGCCTTGAAGAACAGGGCTTCGTCGTCGAAACCGCCACCACGGCGGGCAACGGGATCCCCCGAAACTATGTGGTCTACGTCAACGCCAATAGCCCGCAGCTGGTTCAAGGCTCCACCGTCACCATGTACTTGTCTGACGGTTCAGCCCCACGCCTCCGAAACTCGAACCCTGGTAACGATGCGGGGCGAGCCGCCCCTAATGGCGATGACAACCAGCCGGCCCCAGCCCCCGAACCCGCCCCAGCCTTCGAGCTTCCACCCGAGGCCGAACAGGCCATCAGGGACGTAGAAAACTTCTTTAATAATTTGTAACCCCGAGGGGCACGAAGGCTAGCTATTCAGGCGGGCCTTCACCGCAGAAGACAGCCGCTTGCCGTCAGCCCGGCCAGCGGCTTTTTCTGTGGCCACCTTCATGACCTGGCCCATCTCCTTCATGGAGGTTGCGCCTGTCTCGGCGATGGCATCGTCGACAAGCGAGTTCAGTTCGTCGTCGGAAAGCTGCTCCGGCTGGTAATCCTCCAACACTGCTACCTCTGCAAGCTCGGCCTCGGCGAGATCGTCGCGGCCGTTCTCCTTGTAGATGTCCGCAGACTCGCGGCGCTTCTTGATTTCACGAGCGATGACCTTGAGCACGTCGTCGTCGGAAAGCTCGTGCTTCGTGCCGGAGGTCTCCTCGGTCTGGATGGCGGCCAGCAGCATGCGGATCGCACCCAAACGGTCCTTGTCCTTCGCCTTCATGGCGGTCTTCATGTCTTCACGGATCTTATTTTTCAAGTCACTCATGCAGCCAAGACTACGCCACAGCGCTTGCCGGTAAGGTGTCCAGAGTGAAGCTCAACAAATTTCTGCGTGGCCTAGGTATCGTGGCCGGCACTGGCGCTGTTGCCGGTGCTGGCTTGGCTGCCTACGGCGTGCGCGAGTTAAACAATTTCCGCCTCAAGACCTACGAGCTCCCGCTGCTTGCTCCAGGGACGTTGCGCGGGCGCGAGGAATTCCGCATCCTGCACGTTTCTGATTTGCACATGATCCGCGGGCAGGACGAGAAGGTGGCGTGGGTATCCGCGCTGGATTCGCTCGAACCGGATCTGGTGGTCAATACCGGGGACAATCTTTCCGACGAGCGCGCGGTCCCTGACGTGCTGCGTGCCTTGGGACCGCTGCTGAACCGCCCTGGTGTGTTCGTGTTTGGCACCAACGACTATTGGGCACCGCGGATGGTCAACCCGCTGCAGTACTTGACCGGCGCCAAGCGCGTCCCCAGCTACGTGAACCTGCCGTGGGAGGGCATGCGGGCGGCGTTCATCGAGCGTGGCTGGCAGGACGCCACCCACAAGCGTCTGGAATTTGTGGCCTCTGGCGTGCGCCTGGCGATGGCCGGGGTGGATGACCCGCACCACGATCTCGACGATTATTCGCAGGTGGCGGGCGCCCCGAATGCGGATGCTGATCTTTCCATCGGTGTGCTGCATGCCCCTTATCGACGAGTCCTCGACTCTTTCGAAGCCGACGGCTATGACTTGGCGGTGGCCGGCCACACCCACGGCGGCCAAATCTGCCTGCCTGGCGGTATCGCACTGGTGGCCAATGCCGATATTGACAAGAAACAAGCCTCTGGCCTGCATGACTATGGTTCGATGTCGCTGCACGTGACCAACGGGCTGGGTACTTCGAAGTATGCCCCGGTGCGCATCTTCTGCCCACCATCTGCAGCGCTTTTGAGGATCGTCGAAAGGCAGTGATTTTTGCTCCTCGCGGTGCGGGGAGTATAGTTTCTCGATGCACGGAAGGTAGTTTCCGCGCATCGGGATATGGCGCAGTTTGGTAGCGCACTTCGTTCGGGACGAAGGGGTCGCAGGTTCAAATCCTGTTATCCCGACCATGTGATCAGTCGAGACATACGGGACGGCATCGGTTGTGAAACGTCCCAGGTTTTGTTTCGCCTGAGTAGACGGGACAGTTTGCAGGTGCAGCCCTGACTTCGCACCTTTCTGGACTCGCATTCTTTACTTACCCCTATTTGGAACTCATATCTCCCACCGTTGCTGCTCTCTGCGCTGGAACGTCTTTAAAACCCAGGAAACGCGCTCTAGAGACTGAGGATGCTCTGGGCATGATTGGCAACGGCTCAAAACCTAGCCAGAGAAAACCGCTTCAAGATGGTCAGAATCGTCGTATTCAACACCAAAGGTTCCAGTATGCCCGTGGCAACAGACTAACGAGGTTCACGAAGTAATCATCCCTGTCTTAGAAAACCCGGGACTCCGTGGAAACATTACTGCTAACCGACATGACCGCCATGACGATGTTATATAGAGGAGTCGCTGATGCTCGCGAGGGTGTCAGATGGTTTGTGTGTGAGGGATTCCCCTCACACCAAGGAGATGAACCAGAATGACTACCGTGGCACGACGAAACCCAGAGGACTCCGCAAAGATCAAAGCGATCGAGGAAAAGCTCCTCGCCAATCCTGAGATGGCGAAGCTGATCGACGAGCTCGGCACCTCCACCACGGATGCCAACGATCTCGTCCGGGGCCTGCTCCAGGCCTCGATCAACCGGGGCCTCAACGCCGAGATGGATGCCCACCTCGGCTACCAGCACGGCGACCGGAAC
>NZ_KB892454.1 GCF_000373805.1 Corynebacterium pilosum DSM 20521 = CIP 103422
CCGATGGCGGTGCAGGTGGCGGTCAGTGATCGGTAGTCCTCGCGGTGCTGCTGGACCATCCGGACGGCCCGGGTCTTGAACTCGGGGTCGTAGGACTTTTTCATGCTGGTGATCCTTCCTTATCGGAAGGCGGCAAGAAACCCGTGACGGTTCATGGCTGCTTATCACATTATTGGTGCCACACCGTGTATTTCGGGCTGATGGTGGTGGTATATGCCTGGGTGGCATATATTTTTGGTGTTTAGTGTGGCCAGGTGCTGTAAATCATCGTTTCCGGACACACTTTTTGACCCTTAACCCTATTTTTCCTTAACCCGTAACCCGTGTCGATAGCGTTTTCGTTGAGGCTGGTCGTCCTAGCTTGGTTTTCGCTGTGGGCCAGGAATGAATGTTGGTCTGTGGCTTAGACCGTTGGATTGCTCGTCTAACTACAAGCGAGACAATAAGTCCGTAAACTATCCCTCCGAACGTCGCAGAACCCAAACTAGTTAAGAGAGCGACCCAGAAAGGCGGGCTATTCGCTTCAGATTGTAGCCGTTCTGGCCCTTCCTATTTTTTTCAATTGCCCGCGAAGCCTGCGCACCAAGCCTAGTTGTGGTGCGCCATCAAATTTGGCAAGGTGGATCGTCGTGAAAAGGATCATGGTTATCGGCGCCCCCGGCACCGGAAAAACCCACTTCAGCCAGCAACTCAGCACAATCACCGGCATCGAAGTGACCCACATGGACCTGCTGTACTGGAACGCTGACAAAACCCCGGTCACCCACAGCGTATTTCGGTCGCGGCTGCTCAACGTGTTGCATAGCGACGCCTGGATCTTGGACGGCAACTACCAGCGCACTCTCGACTTGCGGATGCACCACTGCGACACCGTCTTCTTCCTCGACTATTCCGTGGATACCGCGCTGCGCGGCCTCGACCAACAACGCGTCGGCCCCCGCCACGACGTTCCCTGGCAAGGGGAGCACCCCTCATCAAAGGTGCAAGAGTCCGTGAGCATGTTCCCAACACGGTCGCGCCCGGTTATCGTCGATAAGCTTCGTGCGCTTGACGACATCGCTGTGCACACTTTCCGCGCTCGCGCTGAGGCTGAGGCATTCCTTACCGAATTGGCAGCGAACACACCTGACCAGCACGTCGTACGATAAGCGTGATCTGCGCGCATCCTGGATGATGGGGTAGAACCACTTGCAGTGATTGTGAAACCCTATTCCTCGCTTTTGGGGAGGGTTAAGGTAAGTGGTACTGAACCAGTTGGCAGAAAGGAGATTGGATGGCAGAGATCGGAAACGATCAGAAACGCAACAATCGCAGCCATGCTGATCGCCTTTCGTACCCCGGATTAATCGCGGCATAGCCATAATCCAAGCTTCACAGTCGCCAGATATGCGAGAAGCCAAGGAGCTAGACCCGGACGGTGTGGAAGACGACAGCACACCGGCACCGCACACGCACCACGAAGTTGGCATGTACTGAAGCCTCGCGAGTCAACCACTAAATAACCGCGGACGTGGTTACGGGTGAGCACGAACCCGGGCCACAGAGACTTCCGCACAGACGACCTGCAGCTCAGTAGAGATCAACTTCCGCGTGGCGGAGGTGCGGCTAAGGTTCAGCAGCACGCACCCCCAGACTTCCGCTGGGGGTGCGTCACTACGTTACCCGTATCCTTTTGGCGTGCTGAGCAGCTGATTTGTGCAATACGCGAGTGTTCATTTATTGTTAACAAGTCGCAAACGCGAGCACAAGCCCCGTTCGTCTAGCGGCCTAGGACGCCGCCCTCTCACGGCGGTAACACGGGTTCAAATCCCGTACGGGGTACAACTAAGGCAGTCAGTGGTGATCCACTGGCTGCCTTTACACTTGTCCATTGCTAAATTGGACGAATGAAAACGCGCATTGCGGGCCTAGACGTTGCCCGCGCTATCGCCATCCTGGGAATGGTCTATAACCACCTCGGGCCCTATTCCGGCCCAGCTCATACGGTGTCTTCAGGTTACCCATCGGCACTGTTCGCGGTTCTTGCGGGATTCTCACTATGCCTGATGACCGCGCGCGGCAATGCGGCCGGTGGCGAGGAGCTTCTGCGTGGTCGTTACCGCCTGCTGGTCCGCGGTGTGATCATCGCTGCGATCGGGATTGTGCTCACGATGGTGCAGTCCTTCATCGTGGTCGTGCTATCGGCGATTGCGGCCATCCTCCTGCTGCTCGGTCCCGTGACCCGCTGGAGGACCCGCGACATTCTCTGGCTGCTTGTCGGGGTGGCGATCCTCGGCACCGCCGTGCAGAAGGCGGCATCCCAGCTGGGTGTCTACTCCGAGTTCCTCACTGGGTCTTACCCGGTGTTTACGTGGTTGGCATTCGGACTGGTCGGCATCCTCGGCTACAGGTTCCTTCTTGAAGATGAGCGGGTCCAGGCTCTCACGGCTGTCGTTGGCCTTGGTGTTGGAGCGGCGGCGCTGTCGTCGCGTGACCCGATGGTGGTGCATGAGCAGACAGGCACCAACGGAACAGTCGATGGCGAAGTATCCGAGACGTTTCTCACCGCTTGGCTATCCGTGGAACCGCACTCGGGCGCGCTGGGCGATCTGGTGGTGTCTGCTCTCGCAAGCGCCGGCGTGGTGTCTTTATGTCTGTTGCTCTGCCGCGCGGACATCGTCGTAAAGCTTCTATATCCGCTGCGCGCGCTTGGGTCGATGGCCCTGACCGCCTATGTTGCGCACTGTCTGACGGCAACGCTGCTGCTGTCTGGGTTCTTTGGATTGATTGGCGGGGTAGAGAAGGAGCCCGTCCCGGCGCAGATTTACGACATCGGGATGAGTGAAGACACGCTGGGCGGGTTGCCGTGGGCGCAGTACCAAGAGCTTGTTGCAACATCGCCCGGCTGGCAGGAATTGTGGGACGCTGAGGCGGAAGCCATGGGTGAGGCGGACGACGACACCGTCCAAGAATCAGAGGTGGATTATGGCCCGTTTGCGTTGTGGATCACCGTGATCGGCTTGCTTGTGTTTGCTTCGCTGTGGAAGCTGTGGTTTGCGCGTGGTCCGCTCGAGGCCGGTGTGCGCAGCATCGAAAGGCGATTGATTAGACCCACCCAGGTATGACCCAGACATAGCCCAGGTACGCTAATCATATGAAAAAGTTCGCCATGGGCGCCGCCCTTGTCTTAGCCGCCACGGGTCTGCCGGTCGCCCACGCCCAGGCGCCGTTGGATTCCTACAGTTCTACCAGTTCGGATCCGCACGCCGACTACTCGTCGATCGGTTCGAGTGCCCATGATGCGTCTTCGGCTGCAGCGGCGGCTTCGAGCCTGTCCTCGGATGTTCCGTTGTCCTCGGGGCCTGCGATTGCCGCGGCGGAGCTTGTGGAGGGGCCGCTGGGCTCGGCCCTGTTCCAGGGTGTGCCAGGGGTGACGGGCTCGTCGTTAAGCTCGGGCTCCAGCGATGCCTCGGCGACGTTCCCTGACCCGGATGCGCCACCGGCCGAGTTCCGGGACCTTCAGCACCTGGAAGGTGACGTGTATGAGCTCACGGTGTATTCGCCGTCGATGGACAGGTTGGTGAAAAACGACATCCTGTTGCCCGGCGGACCAGAGAACACGGCACCGCGGCCCACGTTTTACCTGATGATGGGGGCCGATGGCGCGGCCGGCGGCTGGAGCTGGTATAACTCTAGCAACTACCAGGAGTTCTTCGCGGACAAGCAGGTCAACGTGGTCACGCCGAAGGGCTCGGTCAGCTCGATGCAGGCGGATTGGTATCAGGAGGATCCCGTCACCGGCTCCAACAAGTGGTCCACGTACCTCACGCGCGAGTTGCCGGTGCTTATCGACGATTACTTCCACGGAACTGGCACTGATGCTATTGCGGGGATCTCTATGTCTGGTGGGCCGGCGTTGGCTGTGGCCTCGCTGGATACGGATCGTTTCAAAGCCGCCGCATCGTATTCGGGGTGCCCGTCGACCTCTGGGGTGCTGGGCACGGCTTATGCTGCGTCGGCGGTGACGATGAACGGGGGAGACCCAACAAAAATGTGGGGTTTGCCGGGCGATGAGGCATGGGCGGCTCACTCACCTGTGCTACACCTGGACCGGCTGCGTGACACCGCGCTCTTTGTCGGCGCAGCCCAGGGCGTTCCCGGGGAGATCGACGGTGCGCCACTGTCCTCGCGGATTAACGTACAGATGGGCATCGAAATGGCCTCGTATGCGTGCTCGGCACACTTCGTCGACCAGGCGCGCAAGCAGAACGTGCCCGTCACCTGGTATCCGATGGTGGAGGGGACCCACACGTGGGGTGTGTTTGAGAAGTTGATGCGGGAGTCGTGGGCCACGATCGGGCCTGCCATCGGCGCGGAGTAATCTCCGTCACAGTCCCGCTTTCCTTGCCTACGTAAGCATAAGCTTGTGTTTATGTCTTATTCTTCCGGGGAGACGCTGCCCGATTTACTCGGCAACACCCCGCTCGTGCGCTTCGACCGCTTCGCCGCATCTCACCGGCCACCGGGCGTGCGCCTCTGGGCAAAGCTTGAAAGCTTCAATCCCGGCGGCAGCGCCAAAGACCGCACGGCCCACGCGATCGTTACTGACGCCATTCAGCGCGGTATCGTCAGCGCAGGAACCACAGTGGTGGAGTCCAGCTCCGGCAACTTAGGTGTGGCCTTAGCGCGAGAAGCTGCCACCGCCTCGTGGACCTTCCACTGTGTCGTCGATCCGAAGGCCAACCGATCCACCGTGTCCTATATGCGGGCCCTAGGCGCCACCGTGCACGAAGTCACAGAGCCGGACGCAGCAACGGGGGATTGGTTGACTGCGCGCCGCACGAAGGTCGCCGAACTTATCGACGACATCCCGGATGCTGTCACACTGGACCAGTACTCCAATCGCGCAGCCCTCAGCGCCCACTGTGATGGAACCATGCGAGAGATCGTCGACACGCTCAGGACCGCCCCCGATTACTTAGTGGTGGCGGTGAGCACCACCGGAACCATCGGTGGCTGCCTGCGCTATATCGCCAGCCACGGCCTAGACACCCAGGTGGTCGCAGTCGACGCGGTGGGATCCATCCTGTTTTGTGGCCTGCGCGGTACACGCCACCTGCCTGGATTTGGCGCGGGCATGGTGCCGGAATTATCGCGCGGCCTTGCTCCACACCGGATCATCCGTGTGCCAGATGTGGAATCGGTCGCAGGCGCTCGTCGTTTAGCGCGCAGCGAAGCCTTCCTCGCTGGCGCCTCAGGCGGGGCAGTCGCCGCAGCACTGGAGCAACTTCTCCCCGAAGTCGAGGACGGCGCAACGATCGCCGCGATCTTCCACGACGGCGGTGTGCCGTACCTCGACACGATCTACAACGACACCTGGGTCGAACAGACACTAGGTATCTCGCCCGAAGAGCTCCAACAGAAAGTCAATCACGCGTGAACACCTTAAACATCGCCATCGTTGGCGCCGGCCCCCGCGGACTGTGGGCAGTCGAGGAACTGATCGACCGCGCAGCACGCACCAACACCCAGGTGGCCATCGACGTCTACAACCACGGCCCGATCGGCGCCGAAGGTGCCTACGGACGTAACCAGCCAGACTCGTGGCTACTCAACGTTCGTTCCTCAGCCATCAGCACCCGCATGGGACATTTCGACGACTGGCGCACCGACAACCACGACGACCCTTTCCCGCCACGCAGCATGGTGGGGCACTACCTTGCCGACGCCTGGCAGACCGCCGCCGCTCATGTGCCACCGAGCTCGCGGCTGCGTCACATCGAACAGGAGGTGACACAGATTGATCAGGACGGCCAACAATGGCGGATCGGCACAACGCTTTACGACGAGGTCCTCCTGGTCACCGGGCACGCGGCCACCTGGCCGGGCAGCCTTGCCAACGCCCAACTCGATACCGCGCTGCCGGTGATCGCACCCGCATACCCTTTCTCACAACTAGAGACCATCACTAGCTCAGACCGCGTGATGGTTCGCGGCGCAGCATTGACGTTCATCGATATCACCCGTTCCTGCGTCGCCGAAATCTTCTATCCGGTCACCCGCTCCGGGCGATTCATGGAGGTGAAAGCCGGAGACCTCAACATCGACCGCAGCACTAAACTAGCCCAAGCCCGCCACGACGTGCTTCACGCCGCCGACACTACAGAGCTCACCCAGATCCTCGCAGACTACGCCGAGGTGATCCTGCGGCGCGCAACAGGAACAGCGGACCCACAAGCCATCCAGGCTGTCCTCAACGGCACCGACGGCGGCGACCCAGTCGCCGACCTCCGCGCCTCCTACCAAGCAGCCACCGGCCAGCGCCCACTCACCCCAGCACTAGCCGTGGCCTGCGCATTCAACGATATCTTTAACGCGCTCGTACAACGCGCCAGCTTCACCGGCCGCGACACCATGACCGACCTTGACGAACTCACAACTCGGCTCGAACGCGTCGCCTTCGGCCCACCACCCGAAAGCGCAAAGCACCTGCTGGACCTGATCGACACCGGGCGCATCGACACCACCTACCTCGGCCGTGGTACAGAAAATATCGCAGCGCTTGCCGACGAAGCCGGGGCCACAGTGATCGTCGACGGCGTACTGTCCCCACCCGGCGTCGTAGAGGGCACACTGATAGACAACCTCGTACAAGCAGGCCACGCACAGCTCTACCGAGACACCCGCGCCCTGCACACCCACCCCGACGGCACCCTCGTCGGCCAGGACCACCTAGCAGCCGCCGGACGCGCCACCGAAGGACACGTACTAGGCAACGACACTCTCAACCGCACCATGCACGACGTCATCCCACGCTGGGCACAACGAGTCATCCCAACCCCGCAGCACGTCCACGGCATCCCACCCATGACAGCGCGCACAGAACCGTGGGCCGATGAGCTCCTCAACGACCCACACGCATGCACGGCACTCATCGAAGAATTCTCCAGTCCCGTCAACGTACTCAACGCCCACGACATGGAACGCAACATCGACGAACTAGTCGACGCTGCCGCGAAGAAAGGCGTCGAGCTCCACGTCTTCTTCGCCCGCAAAGCCAACAAAGCACTGACCTTCGTCGACACCGTCCGCAACGCAGGCCACGGCGTCGACGTCGCCAGCCAGAATGAACTCACGCAAGTACTCGCGCGCCGGGTACAAGGCAACAAGATCATTTTGTCCGCCGCCATCAAACCCGACGCGCTGTTGAGCCAGGCCATCGATAACGACGTGACCATCTCCGCGGACAGCGTGGCTGAACTAGAACGCATCTCACGGTTAGCGGAGGGCAGCACGGCCTTTGTTGCGCCGCGTCTGGCGCCGGATCCGGCGACGATGCCACCGACGCGTTTCGGCGAACGCGCGCAGACGTGGGCTGACCGTTTGCGCCATGAGGTACCCAATGTGACCATCGTCGGCCTGCACGTCCACCTCCATGGCTATGCGGCGCGCGACAGGCAGACAGCGCTTCGTGAAGCGATCGCACTGACTGACACCCTGCGCGATCACGGGCACGCGCCACAGTTCATCGACTTGGGCGGAGGAGTGCCCATGAGCTACCTCGACGACAAGCAGCAGTGGGACAACTATCACGCGCTGCGCCGCTCCATGCTGGACGGCTACACGCAGCCGTTTACCTGGAAGTCTGATCCCCTGACCACCACCTATCCGTACTGGCAGGAGCCCACCCGTGGCCCGTGGTTGGAAGAGGTCCTTTCTGGAGGCATTGCGGAGGCGTTGTCGTCGCGTGGCTTGCGCCTGCACCTGGAGCCGGGGCGCAGCCTGCTGGATGGCTGCGGTGTCATCCTGGCGGAGGTCGCTTTCGTCAAGACCCGCAGCGACGGATTGCCCCTTGTGGGCCTGGCGATGAACCGCACGCAGTGCCGCACCACCTCCGACGACTACCTGGTCGATCCGATCCTCGTGCGCACCCACCGCAGCGCCGAACGTGACGACGAACCCCTCGAGGCATACCTGGTGGGCGCGTACTGCATCGAAGACGAACTGATCCTGCGCCGCGCGATCCACTTTCCGCAGGGTGTAGCCCCGGGCGACATCATTGCAATCCCGAACACCGCCGGCTACTTCATGCACATCCTGGAAAGCGCCTCCCACCAGATTCCGCTGGCTAAGAACGTGGTCTTTCCACCGGGCACGCTCGACGCCATTGACGCACCAGGCGCCTAAAGCACCTGCGCGACCGCCTTGCCCATAGCTACCTGGCCAACAGGGGTGGGGTGCAGCGGATAAGCTTCTGTGGCAATCCCCGTGATGTCCGTCCACCGCTGGTCCGCCTCTGCACAGGCGGTGTGAGCGGGGGCATCGTCGGGAAGCACGAACAGGGCGCCGTGGCGCTGGGCGGCTGCACGGATTTCGTCGTTAAGCTGCTCGGTCACGGTGACTGCCCAGGCGCGGTCGGCGGGGGAGACGAACCATGCTGCGTCGCACGAACCTTCCGCGGTGACCAGTGGCATGTATCCGGTGACGATCACCATTGCTTCCGGCGCGCGCGTGGCGATCTCCTCGTGGACCATGTCCAGCTTTCCGGCGAGATCGCTAGTGTCCAGGTGCGCGAATTGGGCCGCGCAGTTCGAGGGCGCATCGGATAAAGCCGCGTCTCGGAAGCAGGAGACGATGTCCGGGAACCCAAAATCATTCCCGCCGATGCTCAGCGTGACAAGGTCCGTCGCCGAATCAATCGCGTCCACTTGGGGCGCGATGGGGCCCTCGGCGGTCTCGCGCGTACCGACGACATGGTCGGTGATCGCGCTCGAGCACGTCACGTCCGTAAAGTTCTCGACGCGCTCGTGTTCCGCCACATGGTTGGGGTAATTGTCGGCAGAGCGCGTACACGCCGACGGGCCGGTGGTCTTCGCGGCGCGCGATCCCATCGCCGAATAAGAATCACCCAGCGCCACGTAGTGCTGGTAGATCTGCGGCTCAGGTTCGGGTTCGGGCGGGGTCGGGCTGCACGAGGCCAGACAGACCGACGCCACCAGAACCAGGGCACTGACGACAGGCCTCAACACGCCGCTTACTCCACCTCGGTGAATTTGCGGTCCCAGGCGGAACGCACCGGGTTAGCATCGGCAAGCAGGAGGTCGAAGCGGTCATTGGCGATCTCAATGATCTCCGTGAGCACGGCCCGGTGTTCCTGTTCTGGCGAGTTCGCTAATCGACGAAGGCCTTGCTCCACTACGCTATCCACGGTGTCATTGGTGTCCAAGTAGGCGACAAATGGCATACCGAAGGTGTCGTGATACTTCTGGGCGATCGTCGTTACGCGCTCTGCGTCAACATCGTCCATGTCCTCAAGGCCGAGAGAGCCGCGGTCCGCGGAGATGCTGGATGCGTCCTCGTCGCTGGCCAGCAGCAGCTCATCCATGGCGGGGTAGTCGTGGATGAGGCGCTCGCGCTGGTCGCGGTCCGCGGTGAGCACACCGACCTGGATGGCGGCGCGCAGCTCATTGACATCTTCGAATGGGCGGGACTGCCACGCGGCTTCCAGCGGGAAGGTCTCGTTATTGAACAGGGGGCGAAGCGCTGCGACGAACTCTTCGCGCTCCATGGAGTTGAGCTCATCGAGTGTGACGGTGGTGCCGGTCGCGCGCGACACGGAGGTGCTGTCGTCCTTGCCTACGTGGAAGAACAGTAGGTTGAGGGCGATCGCGGTGATCGCACCGATGGACATGCCCGAGGAGACGAATGCGCGGGCCCACTCTGGGAAGACCATGGCGATGTCCGGCTTGAAGGTGACCAGCATGGCCAGTCCCAGGGCGGCGGTGACGATGGTGGCGTTGCGCCCGTCGGTGATATCGGCCTTCGCGATGGTCTGCAGACCGACCCACGCCACGTTGGCGAAGAGGATCAAGGACGCGCCGCCCAGTACCGGCGAGGGAATCGACGCAACGATTGCGCCGGCCTTCGGCAGCAGGCCCAGCAGGATCATGAAACCGGCGGCGGCCACGGCCACCCAGCGGGACTTCACGCCGGTGAGGCGCACCAGGCCGACGTTCTGCGCGAAGCAGGTGTAAGGGAAGGAGTTCATCACACCACCGATGACGGTGGACAGGCCATCGGCGCGGATCGCGCGGACCACGTCGCCGCGGCGGATGCGCTTTTTGACGATCTCACCGGTCGCGAACACATCACCGGTGGTCTCCACCATGGTGATGATCATGACGATAATCATGGAGAAAATCGCGATCAGATCAAACTTCGGAATACCGAAATAGAACGGGGTGGTGATCCCGAAGGCATCCGCGTCACCAACATCATCGAAGTTGGTATCGCCCAGGAAGAAGGCCACAGCCGTGCCGAGCACCAGTCCGATCAGTACGGACAGCGTTCCCAGAAATCCCTTGAAGAAGCGCTGCACCAAAATGATCACCAGGATGGTGCCGAATCCGTACAACACATCGCGGGTGGCAGGCACCCCTTCGGCATAGTTCACCAGGTCATTGGCTGACACCGACAGGAGTGACGTACCCATCACCAGCAGCACCGTTCCGGTGACCACCGGCGGGAAGTACTTCAGCACACGCCCGAACAGCGGTGCGACAAAGAAAGTGAACAGGCCAGCGACGATGATGGCGCCATAAATCGTCGGCAAGCTGGCAACGCCACCCTCGCCGCCGGTTGCCCCCAGGCCGATCGCGATGATCGGGGAGACCGCGGTCGTCGTCACGCCTTGAATGATCGGCAGGCGCACACCGATGTGGCGCCCGATACCCATCGCCTGGATAATCGTGGCGATGCCGCACGTGAGCAGGTCCGCGTTAATCAGGTGAATGGTGGTCTCTGTGTCCAGATTCAGCGAACTGGCGATCAGAAGCGGAACGATGACGGCACCGGCATAAAAAGCCAGCACGTGCTGTAGGCCAAGTGCCGCTAGCTTGGGCGCTGGCGGGACGGCGTCGACAGGGTGCTGGGGTGTGTGCTTGGGCGCAGCTGGTGAAGCAGTTGCCACGAAGTCCTCCTTGGAAGGGGCGAAGCAGGTATTGAGTTACGCCATCAGAGTATCCGCTCAAGCTTTGAAAGTACGAATGAGAGCTTTACGACGCCCGCTCGGTGCGCGCGACATTGATCAGCGCCTCCGCGTCTTCATTGAGGCTGGCACCACGCAGGCGCACGGCGGTGAGATGGCGCAGGAACGTTAGGCCGGGCGTATCGACGACCACCAGGCGGCCGAGCGCGATCTGGTCCAATACCGCGCCCCGGGCGATCACGCCGGGGGCGCCCAAGGCCACGATGCCGGCGCGCTGGGAGGCCAGCGACCCAAACTCGCCGGCCGGGGTAGCAAGGGTTCCTAGCGCATCTTCGACAACCTCGCGGGTGCCCGAGCCTTCCTCGCGCACGACGAGGGGCGTGGTGCGCAGCATGTCGGCGGTGGCGGTGCTGCCCGCCCAGGGGTGATCGGCGGGCACAACGACGACTAACTCATCCACACCAAGGTCCGATTCCACCAGGTGATGTGGAGAGGTGCCGCCTTCGACGATGCCTACTGCGACCTCGCCACTGGTGACCAGATCACGCACACCTGTGGAGTTCGCCTGGCGCATCGCCAGTTGGACCGTGGGGTAGAGGGCGTGGAACTTCGCGGCCCACACGGGGTAATAGAGTTCTGCCACCGTGTTTGAAACGGCGATGTGAAGGTGGCGGGCGGAGGAATCGTCGTTAAGCGAGGCGACGAGTGCGGTGAACTCACCGGCGGCGTCAAACAGGGTGGGCAGCGCGTCGATGACTTTCGTGCCGCGCTCTGTGAGTGTCACGCCATAGGGGGAGCGGTTGAAGATGGTCAGCCCTAGGGTCTCCTCGGCACGGGCGATGCGGGTGCTCATCGTTTGTTGGTGGATGGCCTGGTCGCGTGCTGCCGCGGAGATAGAGCCGGTGCGAGCCACGTGGTGGAGTGCTTGGAGGTCCTCGAACGCCGGCAACTTGGGGTACATGGTTTCATGGTACCCCTCACCATGTGCATGGACTCCTAAAGATGGCAGTGGCGAACTTAACATCACAGTTATGACGAAACCAGTACAGCTCCCGCCTCCCGGGCCCGCATGGGCTGGGTCGCTGATGGGTACCTCCATCGCTGCGACCCTGACTAACTTGCACGGGTGGCCGGTGGTGCCGTGGATCTTCGCCATCATCGCCGCGGGGATCTGCGTGTACATTTCGGTGGGCTGGCTGGTGCACCGTACACCTGCGTTTACTCACCTGAAGATGGGGCCGTGGGGGATGTACGCCATGGGCATTTTGGCTCTGGGATCAGCGTGGACGTCGGTTACTGGGATGGACGTTTTTCAGATTGTCACCTGGTGGGTCGGCACGGCTTTGGCCATTTGGGTGTGCCTGCTGCAGCTGCGCGGATTTGAGGATGAGCCGAACTTCACGTGGGGCTTGGCTCTGGTGGCTCCCATGGTGGGCGCGACCGGCGGCGGGCAGCTCGCCGCGGAACACGGCCCGGTGTACTGGTATGTCGGCGCCGGGTGCTTCGTGTTATCCGTGGTGACCGGTATCCCGATCTTCGCACGGGTTTATGTCGATGTTGTGCGCGGAAAATTTGCGCCTTCCGGGGCTGCGGCTGGTACCGCGTGGATCCCGCTGGGCATCGTGGGGCAGTCCACCGCGGCGGCCCAAGTGCTCTTCGGCGGTTGGTACGGCACGCTGCACGGCATCGTGATGTTTAGCGTGGGCATCGTTCTTGTGGCGTATGCCGCGTACCGATTCTGGCCGGCGATTGCGAAGTGGGAAGAATATGGTCCCGGCTGGTGGGGCTCCACATTCCCCACCGGCACCATCTCGCTGGGCGCGCATTACCTGGCGCTCACCACGGGTGCCGCTTGGCTTGAGATGGTCAGTGTTCTCTTCCTGTGCCTGCTCGTGATCCACTGGAGCAGTTGTGTCGCCCGCTGGGCGTGGTGGCTGAGCCACGAATCGCCCAGGGCTGTGGGGGCTGCCCGGCCACGCACCGACTCTGCTGCTGCCGGCGCACGTGCCTAGACTAGCTTGTGCGTCAAGTTTGCTGGGCGTGTGTAGGTGTTCACCACTGGGGACCAGGTGATCGCGTCATCGACGATCTTCTGGAGAGTCTCGCGGTCTGTGTCGCCGTCCACGTCAATCTCAACGCGCACGTCGGAGACACCTGGGCGTTTGTCTTCCGAGATGTCGCCCGTGCCCCAGGTTGCGCGTCGTCGATGAGGTGCAGGTGAAACTCTGCGGGCGGGCGTTTGGTGGCGTTGAGCGTGGCCACGGTGCGTTCGAGGGTGGAGAGCCCGCGGGGGCCCAGGCCGATGATCGCTAGCGAAGGCGACATGAACTTCCCTTCAAGAAAAGACAATTTAAACAAAGTAGTAGGTGGCGACTGTGCCACCTGGTCTGCTTAAGCTGCCTTATTCTGTAGGGAATACATTTATCGCGTGGGTGAGTTGGTGGGCGGCTTCTTTGAGTTGTGCGCCCCAGGTTGCTGCGGGGGAGGGGCCGAGGCGCTCCGCCGGTCCGGACACGCTGAGTACTGCGACCAGCTCGTTGTCGGGGCCAAGTATGGGGGCGGACAGGCTGGCTAGGCCGGGTTCGCGTTCGCTGACGGATTCGGCGATACCTTCGTCGCGCACCGCCTTCAGGGTCGCGTCTGGGAATGCAGACTGAGTGGTCTGTGAGTAGGCGGCGAAGATGTGGGCGGCAGAGCCGTGAGTCAGCGGAAGCTGGGACCCGACCGGCACTGTGTTGTGAAGGCCGACCGGTGGTTCCTGCGCGGCGACGCAGGTGCGCGTCGTGCCCGTGAGCTGGTACAGCTGGACGGATTCGCCGGTGGTGTCGACTAGTTCCGTCATGATCGGGGCCGCGGCGGCCAGCAGCATGGTGGGGGTCGTCGGGGCCAGTCGTCGCAAAGCGCCGCCCGTCACCCACGTGCCGTTGGCTGTGCGCGCAAGCAGCCCGTGGGCCTCAAGTGCTGTTGCGAGGCGGTGGGTCGTGGCGCGGGGGATACCGGTGGCGTCAACGATGTCGTGGAGCTGCGCGCCGGCTGGCTCGGCGGCGACGGTGTGGAGGATCGCCACGGCGCGATCAAGTACTTGGATCCCACTGGCTGCGCTATACTGTCCCATAGAACGAACACTACCATCCCACTGTGTGAGATTAGTTAGGAGATGCTCATGGCTGACAAGCCGTTGACACTGGCAGAAAAAGTGTGGCGCGACCACGTCGTAAAGAAAGGCGAAGGTGGCGAACCTGACCTGATCTATATCGACTTCCAGTTGCTCCACGAAGTCACCAGCCCCCAGGCCTTCGACGGCCTGCGGATGGCCGGACGCACAATGCGCCACCCGGAACTTCACCTGGCCACCGAGGACCACAACGTGCCCACCGAAGGCATCATCTCGGGCAACCTGCTGGAAATTAAGGAACAGACCTCCCGCGTCCAGGTGGAAACTCTGCGCAAGAACTGCGAGGAATTTGGCGTGCGTCTGCACTCCATGGGCGATGTGCAGCAGGGCATCGTGCACACCGTCGGCCCGCAGCTGGGCATTACTCAGCCGGGCATGACGATCGTCTGCGGTGACTCGCACACCTCCACCCACGGCGCATTCGGCGCCATCGCGATGGGCATCGGCACCTCCGAGGTCGAGCACGTCATGGCGACCCAGACCCTCAGCCTCAAGCCTTTCAAGACCATGGCCATTGAGGTCTCCGGCGAGCTCGCCGAAGGTGTGACCGCGAAGGACCTGATCTTGGCGATCATCGCGAAGATCGGCACCGGCGGCGGCCAGGGCCACATCATCGAATACCGCGGCGAAGCCATCGAGAAGTTGTCGATGGAAGCCCGCATGACCATCTGCAACATGTCCATCGAAGCTGGCGCCCGCGCCGGCATGGTCGCCCCCGACCAGAAGACATTCGACTACGTTGAAGGCCGCGAGTTCGCACCCAAGGGCGCTGACTGGGACGCCGCCGTCGAGTACTGGAAGACACTGCCTACCGACGAAGGCGCCGAGTTCGACACCGTCGTCGAAATCGACGGCTCCGCACTCACCCCATTCGTCACCTGGGGCACCAACCCCGGCCAGGGCCTACCGCTGGGTGCCACCGTGCCCAACCCCGAGGACTTCCACGACGAATCCTCCAAGGCTGCCGCCGAAAAGGCCCTGGCTTACATGGACCTAGAGCCCGGCACCCCGCTGCGCGACATCAAGATCGACACCGTGTTCTTGGGCTCCTGCACCAACGCGCGTATCGAAGACCTGCGCGCGGCCGCCTCGGTCATCGAAGGTAAGAAGATTGCCGACGGCACCCGCATGATGGTCGTGCCATCTTCCACCCTGGTCAAACAGCAAGCAGAGGAAGAAGGCCTAGACAAGGTCTTTACCGACTTTGGAGCCGAGTGGCGCACCGCCGGCTGCTCGATGTGCCTGGGCATGAACCCCGACCAGCTCGCACCCGGCGAGCGTTCCGCTTCCACCTCGAACCGTAACTTCGAAGGCCGCCAGGGCCCGGGCGGGCGCACCCACCTGGTCAGCCCGCTGGTCGCCGCCGCCACCGCGATCACCGGCCACCTTTCAAGCCCCGCAGACCTCTAAGGAGAACCAACTATGGAAAAATTCACCACGCACACCGGCGTCGGCGTTCCACTGCAGCGCTCCAACGTGGACACCGACCAGATCATCCCCGCCGTGTTCTTAAAGCGCGTCACCCGCACCGGCTTCGAGGACGGCCTCTTCCACAACTGGCGCACCAAGGAAGAAGACTTCGTGCTCAACCAGGAGCCATATGCCAACGGCTCCGTCCTGTTCGCAGGCCCAGACTTCGGCACCGGCTCGTCGCGCGAGCACGCCGTGTGGGCGCTCATGGACTACGGCTTCAAGGCCGTGTTCAGCCCACGCTTCGCCGACATCTTCCGCGGCAACTCCGGCAAGGCCGGCCTGCTCGCGGGAATCATGAGCGAGTCCGACATCGAGCTGATCTGGAAGCAGTTGGAGCAGGAGCCCGGCATGGAGGTCACCGTGTCGCTCGAGGACCGCACCGTCACCGTCGGCAACTCCACCTACACCTTCGAGATCGACGACTACGCCCGCTGGCGCCTCATGGAGGGCCTCGACGATATCGGCCTCACCCTGCGCGAGGAAGACCACATCGAAAGCTACGAAGCACAGCGCCCCGCCTTCAAGCCCGCGGTGAGCTAGCCGATTAGCGCACGGGCAGCGGGCTCGGCATATAGTCCGCGCCCACCAGCTCACCATCGTGGAAGGCCAGCGACCACACGCTGGCCTTCTTCGCTTTGATCTCATCGTCGATCGGCAACCGCCCCCGCGCCGCCAGCCACGCGATCATGTCCGGGATGATCAGGCCCTGCCCGACGATCACACTCACACCACCCTCGTTGACCACATCCATGAACGCCGCCTGGGCCTGCACCTGGGAGTCCAGCCACCCGTCGTCGCCGAATCGCTTATCGACGACCACCTCTAACCCAAGCTCATCGGCAAGGGGAGCGGCTGTGTCCTGGCAGCGGTCGGGAACCGCCGAATAGATGCGGATCGGGGCAAAAGGCGCGAGCATCGGCACCAGCATCTCTGCTTGGCGGCGCCCCTTCTTCTCCAGCGGGCGCAGGTCATCGTTGCCGTCCCACTTCTCGCGCGCATGAGCCTTGGCGTGACGCACATACAACACACGCGCGGTTGCGGGGTGGAGCAGCCGCTTCTCCGCCTTCTTCAGCACCTCGGTGTCCAGGTCATAGGTCACCAGGTCTTGGGCCTGATCCATCGGCAGCCAGCGGATCTCATCCACCTCGTCGTTAGGCACGAACACGCCGCCGGTGACCTCGCCGGTCCAGTAGTAGACCACCTTCATGGAGCCCGACACCGGATACACAGTCTTGCCCAGCAGCTTGCCCAAGCGCACCGTGTAGCCGGTTTCCTCTTTGATTTCGCGCACCGCTGTGACCGGCAGCGATTCCATCGGATCCACCTTGCCCTTGGCCAGCGACCAATCGTCGTAATGCGGGCGGTGGATGCACGCCACCTCGATCTCACCGGCATCATCGCGGCGCCACAGCACGGCCCCGGCGGCGAGAGTGGTATTGGGGAATTCCTTGATCGGCTTGGCGGGGATGCGCTGCAAACGCCCCGTGATCCACTTTTCGCCACGCTTATCTTTGTCTGTTTCCAGCAAGACGTTCTTTTTAGCCATGGGTTCAATTGTGGCGCATCGCGGCCCCGCGCGCTATCTGATCTAAGATAAACCGCAACGGATTTTTTCGCGTATCGACGAAGGAGCAGGCAATGGTCAACGTCGCTGTCATGGGGGCTGGATCGTGGGGGACCACCCTAGCGAAGGTATTTGCAGACGCCGGCAACACAGTCACCCTGTGGGCCCGCCGCGACGAGTTGGCCCGCGAGATTGCAGAGACCAGGCGCAACCCGGACTACCTGCCGGAGGTGGAACTGCCGGAAGCGATCAGCTCCACAAGTGATGCGGCCGAAGCACTCGACAATGCAGCGATCGTCGTGTTCGCGGTGCCTTCGCAGACCATGCGCCAGAACCTCACGCAGTGGACGCCCCTGCTGCCTTCAGACGCCACACTCGTGTCTATCTCCAAGGGCATTGAGACCGGCACCTATAAGCGGATGACGGAAGTGATCGAGGAGATCACCGGCTTCGGCCGCGAGCAGATCGCCGTGCTCACCGGCCCGAACCTGGCCCGCGAAATCGCTGACGAACAGCCCGCCGCCACCGTGATTGCCTGCACCAACGTCACCCGAGCGAAGCTGGTCCAAGCAGCTTGCGCCACGAGCTACCTGCGCCCGTACACCAATACAGATGTGATTGGCTGTGAGATCTCCGGCGCCTGTAAGAACGTCATCGCTTTGGCGTGCGGCATGGCGTCCGGCCGCGGGCTGGGGGAGAACACGCTGGCCACCGTGATCACCCGCGGGCTGGCAGAGATCACTCGCCTGGGCACCGCCTTGGGCGCAGACCCCCGCACCTTTGCCGGCCTCGCGGGGCTAGGGGACCTCGTCGCCACGTGCAATTCGCCCCTGTCGCGTAACCGCACCTTCGGCTACCAGCTGGGCCAGGGCGGCACGCTGGCAGAAGCAACGGCCGCCACCCAGGGCCAAGTCGCAGAGGGCGTCATCTCGTCGAAAAGCGTGTTCGACCTAGCAGGCACCGTGGGCGTGGAGATGCCAATCACGCAGGCGGTGTTCGGCGTGTGCCACCAGGACATGTCGGTCGCGGACACGATTGTGGCGCTGATGGGCCGATCGAAGAAGTCGGAATAGGCCAGGGTTGTAGGGAAAGGTAGTCTGAGTCAGTGATTCGTGTAGCAGTTGTTTATGGTGGCCAGTCCACTGAGCATTCCATCTCGTGCATCTCCGCGGGCTCCATCATGGGGGCGCTGGATCGGGAGAAATATGAGATCATCCCCATCGGCATCACGCGCGACGGTGTGTGGGTGCAGGGTAGCCTCGACCCGGTCGCCGGGGAGCAGCGCCCGTCCGTGGCGCCTGGCCCGGAGGTCGCGCTGAGCATTAACCCGACCCGCCGCGGCCAGATCACCATGGTCGATACCGGCGAGTTGATCGCTACCGCCGACGTGGTCTTTCCCGTCATGCACGGCCCGTTCGGCGAGGACGGCACGATCCAGGGATTGCTGGAGATGAGCGGCATTCCTTATGTGGGCACGGGCGTGTTGTCGTCTGCGTGCGGGCAGGACAAGGAGTTCACGAAGAAGCTCATGGTGGCGGAGCAGCTGCCGATCACCGATGAGTTCATCCTGCGCGAAGGCGACGTGTTGCCGGAGGATCAGAAGGCGCGCCTGGGCCTGCCTGTGTTCGTCAAGCCGGCGCGTGGTGGTTCGTCGATCGGCATTTCGCGTGTCGACGATTGGGGCGACCTTCCCGCGGCGATCGCCCTGGCCCGGGAGTCGGACGACAAGGTGATCGTGGAAGCCGAGCTGGTGGGCGATGAGGTTGAGGTCGGGGTGCTGGAATATCCTGACGGTTCGATCGTGGCCTCCCCGCCGGCGCTGCTGGTGGGCACGAACGATTCCGACGAAGGCTTCTACGGCTACGAGACCAAATATTTTGATGACGTGGTGTCTGCCCAAATTCCTGCGCCTTATGACGAGGACACGATCCGCCAGATCAAGGCGCTGGCGGTGGAGACGTTCCGCGCGCTGAACTGCACCGGCTTGGCGCGCGTGGACTTTTTCGTTACCGCGGAGGGTCCGGTGCTCAACGAGATCAACACGATGCCCGGTTTTACATCGATTTCCATGTACCCGCAGGTGTTTGCGGCTGCGGGCGTGCCTTACGACGAGCTGCTGGACACGCTTATCCAAACGGCCTTAGCCTAAGGCCGGCCTAGAGGGCTTGCTCGATCGCCTCGGTGATGTGCACGATCGCCGCGTTGCCCGCATTCTGGGGCACGCTGACGGCCACGTTGGCGTCACGGCCCAGGGCGAACCAGGTCGCGGCGGTGGAACCGTTGATCAGGCGGGTGTCTTCGAACCACGTCACGTTGTTAATCTGCTGGAGCTGTTCCCCGGCCTGGTAGTTTTCGGGATCTGCCACGCCACAGCGCAGGACGATCGGTTCGACACCCGGTGCGGTCCACACGGCGGTCGCCGGCTCGTCGACACGCACTGGGGTGTAACCGTCCGCGACCTCCTCGGGCAGGGTCTCCATCAGGGGTTCGCAGGTCTCAAGATCGCCCTCATTGGCGGCAAGCCCGGACAGGGGAGCGGAGTTGAACTCAGCGGGGCGCTGCTCCAGCATGTCGATCGGCAAGTCCTCTACCGGGTTCTCAGCACCATCTAGCCCGTGCTCGTCGGCGGTGACCGCTACGACAGGGAAGCGGTCAGTGGTGTACCAGGTGGACAGGCTTGATTCGGGGGTGGGATCGTCGACACGCATCCACTCCACGCCACCAATCTCCTTGGTGGGGGTGTACTCGTCGTACTGCAAGGGCATGTCGACGCCGCAGCGCAGCGTGATCCGCTCAATCTCGGTAGTTTGCCACGCGGCGGCACCGGCCGGGGCAGGTTCCAGCAACTCCGCTCGGTCGTGGCCTAAGAGTTCGCCAGGGAGCTCGTCGATAAGCGCCTGGCACTCAGGCGAATCCGCATCGGGTGCGTCGACCGGGCCCATGGCCACCGGCTGGTTCGTAGCCTGGTCGAAGAACCACTTCGCTCCGAACAATACGCCGACAACAAGCGCTAGGGCGATGGCCAAACTGATATAGACCGGAGTGCGGTTGAATTCCGCACCTGCACGCGATGTATCGTCAGACATACCTGATAAGTCTACTGAAAGGCCTGCCCTTTCCATGATTAGCATGGGTTTCCCCACCAGCGGCCCGACTGTGGCCGACGTCGGCGAGCTTGGCACTATCGACGCCATCATCGCCGCCGCGCCCTCGCGCATCAACGGCGACGACGCGGCGGTGCTGCACCATGCCTCGCCCAACTCGCGCACCGTGGCCACCACTGACATGCTGGTCGAAGGCCGCCACTTCAATCCCGCCTGGACCACGCCGTACCAGGTGGGGCGCAAAGCGATCGTGCAGAACTTCGCCGATATTGAGGCCATGGGGGCGCGTCCCTTGGCGGCGCTGCTGGCGATCTCCGCGCCCGAAACCACCCCGCTGGCCGTGATCGAGGGCTTGGCTGAAGGTATCGGGGCGCGCTGTGAGGAATATGCTGCCGAACTGGTTGGCGGGGACCTCACCGGCGGTGAACACCTGGTCATCTCGGTTACGGCGATTGGGTCGCTGGGTGGGAACCTGCCGGAGCTGGCCCTGGACCAGGCGCGGATCGGGCAGCGCGTGGTGGCGCACGGCAAGATCGGGTACTCCGGCGCGGGCCTGGCGCTGCTGGCCGCAGGGATCGATGTGCCTGAGCAGCTTCACCCGCTGATCCACGCCCACCAGGCCCCGGAGCTCACGCCGGGCCGCGGGGTCATCGCTCGTAGTGCCCGCGCCACCGCCATGACCGACAATTCGGACGGGCTCTGCCACGACCTGGGGACCATCGCGCGCCGCTCCGGGGTGGGGATCAACCTCTCCTCGGTGGCTATCGCGCCGGATGCCTTGCTGAAGGAAGCCGGCACGCTGCTCGACGTGGACCCGTGGGAATGGGTCTTATCCAGCGGGGAGGACCACACGCTGTTGGCCACCACGTCCGGCCAGGCGCCCAGCGGTTTCCGCTCCATCGGGCAAGTAGTCAAGGGCCAGGGCGTGACCATCGACAACCGCCCGCCGAAATACGGACAAGGATGGCAAAGCTTCTAATGCAACACACAGAGCTCCCCGTACACCCCTCCTGGCAGCCGGTGCTCGAGCCGGTCGCCGATCAAATCCACCGCATGGGTGACTTTCTGCGCGCCGAACCCGCCTACCTGCCCGCCGGCCGCGACATCCTGCGCGCCTTCCACGATCCTTTCGACGCCGTCAAGGTGCTCATCGTCGGCCAAGATCCCTATCCGACACCCGGGCACGCGATGGGACTCAGCTTTTCCACCGCCCCCGGCGTGCCGGCCCCGCGCAGCCTGGTCAACATCTACAAGGAGCTTCACGACGACCTCGGCGTAGCCCCCAAGGAGGACGGGGACCTCACCGCCTGGGCCAACCAGGGCGTGATGCTGCTCAACCGCGTGCTCACCGTACGCCCCGGCCAGGCTGCCAGCCACCGCGGCAAGGGATGGGAGGAAGTCACCGCCCACGCCATCGCAGCCCTTGCGGCGCGTGACCAACCACTGGTGGCCATCCTGTGGGGCCGGGACGCCCAGACCGCGCAACAGTTTCTGGGTAATACCCCGTGCATCACCAGCGCGCACCCCTCGCCGTTGTCGGCGCGCCGCGGGTTCTTTGGGTCGCGGCCTTTTTCCGCGGCGAATGAGGCACTGGCCCGCCAGGGTGCCGCACCTGTGAACTGGCAACTGTAAGCTAGGGATCCATGTCCTATCCTGTTGAGCTCGATGGTGCCCGCCTGCAGTCCTGGGCCCGGCACGCCGCCGAAGAATTAAACCGCCGCCGCGCGGACATCAACGCGCTCAACGTGTTCCCCGTCCCGGATGCCGACACCGGCTCCAACATGGCCCACACGATGGCAGCCGCCGTCGAGAGCGCCAGTGCGCTTAACGACGATGCCCCCGCCCACAAAGTCGCCGGAGCCCTAGCCACGGGCAGCATCCGTGGTGCGCGCGGAAACTCTGGTGTGGTGCTCTCTCAGGTGCTGCGCGGCCTGGCACATTCGGCGAGCCAGGGCCCGATCGGGGCGGACGCCGTGGCCCACGCCCTGACCATGGCCGTGGAGTTTGTTGACCGCGCGATCGCCGACCCCGTCGAAGGCACCGTCCTGACAGTCCTGCGAGCCGCAGCAGGTGCCGCCACCGCCGCCACCGCCGAGGGCGAACTTGTCGACGTGTCCCGCACCGCCTACGACGCCGCGTGCACCGCGCTGGCCAACACCCCCTCCCAGCTCGACGTCCTGCGCGAAGCAGGCGTTGTGGATGCGGGCGGCGCTGGCCTCGTCGTGCTTTTGGAGACCCTGCTCCAAGAAATCACCGGCCAAGAGGTGGAGCGATCGTCGATAAGCAACGAACCGGTGCGCGCCCAGGCCGAACTGGAAGTGATGTTCTACTACCGCGGCGATGTCACCGAACTGGAGGGCGTGCTGGCGCCGCTGGGCAATTCGCTGGTGGTCGCGCGCGCCAGCGATAGCGAAGCCACGGTGCATATCCATTCGGCCGATGCAGGCAGGCTGATCGAGGCCGCTTTTGCCCACGGCGAGGTCAGCGACCTGCGATTGGAGGTGTTGCCGGAAGGCCCGCGGACTCAAGCGCCCTCGCGGGTGGTACTGGCGGTCACGCCGCCGGGGTCCCTGTCGGACCTGTACCAGCAGGCCGGAGCGACGGTGGTGGCCCCCGGCGAGACAGTGGTCAGCGAGATCCTTTCCGCGATCCGCGCCTCCGGGGCCCAAGAAGTCGTGCTGCTGCCCAACGGCCTGCTGTCGAACCGGGCGCTGGTCGCCGTGGAGAAAGCCACTGCCGCGTTCGAGCAGTCCATCATGCTGCTGCCGACGGTGCGCCTAGTCTCCGGCATCGCGGCGCTGGCGGTGCACGACCCGGACCAGCCGCTGGCCACGGCCTCCTACACGATGAGTGAGGCCGCAGGGGAGATGCGCACGGCCGTCGTCACGCGCGCCGAACGCGCCGCACTCACCCAAGCCGGGGCGTGTGCGAAGGGGGACTACCTGGCGCACGCGCACGGCGACATCACGGCCGTGGGCGACACGCTGACTGAAACCGTGGAGACCTGCTGCGCGCGCCTGCTGGAATCCGGTGGGGAACAGGTGACGCTGCTGGTCGGCAAGGGCGCGCTTGACGACGAACACCTCTCTTCCGCGCTTGGCGTGGACGTGGTGGTTTATCCTGCAGATGGACTGACTGTAGAAGCGGAGATCGGGGTGGAATAGACAATGCTGGGGTTTCGGGATACTCGCCAGCTCGGGGAAGTGCTGCCGCTGCCGCAGGCCAGGAAGATTACGAAACACCTGGGCTATACGGAGTGTCAGGAGCTGCTGGAGCACTACCCGCGGCGCTACCTGCACTACGGCAGCTCGCAGGGTCTGCTCAGCGCTGCTGAGGGCGACGCGATCAGCTTCATGGGAACGATCGTCGATGTGACGAGGCTCTACCCGAAGGGAAAGTTCCTGCTGAAGATCACGCTTGACGACGGCACCTCCCGCCTCGAAGCGACCTACTTCAACGCCCACTACCTAGACAAGCTTTTGACCGTGGGGACGCGCCTGATGGTGACAGGCACTCTGAAGTTCTTCCGCGGCACCCCGCAGCTGTCGCACCCGGACTATGTGCTGCTGGACGGCTCCGGCAAGGCAAGCGGGGCGCTGCTGCAGCTGGGCAAGTTCGGCGATCTGGGCGCGATGCTGGCCAGCCGCGACTTTCTGCCCGTCTACCCGGCGGTGAAAAATGCCAGCACGTGGACGATCATGGGCGCGGTGCACGCCATCTTGGAGTCGATCCCGCCTCTCGACGAGCCACTCGGCGACACCCCCGACGGCTTTATTCCTTTCGACGACGCCCTGCGCCAGGTCCACGAACCTGGCCACGCCGGTCCCGCCGAAGCCATTCGCCGCCTGAAGTACAACGAGGCCATGTCCATCGCCTTGGTGATGGCGTTGCGTCGTAAAGATTCCACCCAGGACACCGCGCCCGCACTGCCGCGCGTGGAGAGCCGCGACCAGGACGGCATGCTGCGCGGCCTCCCGTTCCCGCTCACGCGCGGCCAGCAGCAGGTGGTCAGCGAGCTTTCCGACGATTTGTCGCGCACCCGCCCCATGATGCGGCTGCTGCAAGGCGAGGTCGGCTCCGGCAAAACGATCGTGGCGCTGCTGGCGATGCTGCAAGCCATCGACAACGGCAAGCAGTGCGCCCTGCTCGCACCCACGGAGGTGCTGGCCATGCAACACGCCCGCTCCCTCCAGCTCACGCTCATGGACGCTGCCGTTCCGGTCCGGGTTGTGGCCTTGACCGGTTCGATGGGTGCGAAGCAGAAGCAGGAGGCGCTCTTGGCGATCGTCACCGGTGAGGCAGATATCGTCGTCGGCACGCACGCCCTGATCCAAGACTCGGTCGATTTCTTCGACCTCGGCTTCGTCGTCGTCGACGAGCAGCACCGCTTCGGCGTGGAACAGCGCGACCAACTGCGCACCAAAAACGAGCGCTACACCCCACACATGCTAGTCATGACTGCCACCCCGATCCCGCGCACCATCGCCATGACCGTCTTCGCCGACCTCGAAGTATCCACCCTGCGCGAGCTGCCCGGCGGGCGCAAACCGATCCAATCCTCCGTCGTGCCCGAATTCCTACCCAAATGGGTTGCGCGCGGCTGGGAGAAAATCCGCGAAGAGGTCTACGCCGGCCACCAGGCCTACGTGGTGTGCCCGCGCATCGAGGGCGACGGGGGAGTCCTCGAGGTAGCCGCCCACCTGCGCGCCACCGAATTCGCCGGACTGACCGTGGGCGTGCTCCACGGGCGCATGAAAGGCGAGGACAAAGACACCATCATGAAGGACTTCGCCGCCGGCGGCATCGACGTGCTCGTGTCCACCACGGTGATCGAGGTGGGCGTCGACGTCCCCAACGCCACCGTCATGCTGATCCGCGAATCCGAATCCTTCGGCATCTCCCAGCTTCACCAGCTGCGCGGTCGCGTCGGCCGTGGCGGGCACAAGTCGCTCTGCCTCTTCCACACGCTTGCCGACGAACACACGCCCCAATTCAACCGCGTGGCCGCGGTGGCGGGCACCGCGGACGGTTTCGAACTCGCTGAGCTCGACCTGGCCGCCCGCAGCGAAGGCGACGTGCTGGGCACCTCACAGTCCGGCACCCAGCGGCGGCTCCGGTTGCTCAGCCTGAGCAAGGATTTCGAGATCATCTACAGGGCAAACACGGACGCAGAGGCCTTCGTCGATAAGCACCCTGAGCGTGCCCGGGCGCTCATCGCGGACTTGGAACAGGAAGACCTGGAATACCTGGAAAAGAGCTAGCGGTATACTCTGCTGGCATGAATCGCATCATCGCCGGCGACGCCCGTGGCCGCAAGATCAAAGTCCCACCCGAGGGCACCCGCCCCACCTCCGACCGGGCCCGCGAAGGCCTCTTCTCCTCGCTGGAAGCGCGCTTCGGCTTCGCCGGCCAGGTGGTGCTGGACCTGTTCGCCGGGTCCGGGGCGCTGGGGCTGGAGGCCGCGTCGCGGGGCGCGGACGAGGTGGTGCTGGTGGAAAACGATCCGCGCGCGGTCGCCGTCATTGAATACAACGCGGGGGTGGTTGGCCACCCGAACGTCACGATCGAACCTGTCGCCGCCTCCACCTACGTCGCGCGCGCCCCACGCGAACACTTCTCCATGGTGCTCGCCGATCCGCCGTACGAGCTTGCCGACGAAGCCGTCGCCGAAATGCTCGAGGCGCTTAAGCCTGTGCTCGTGGACGGAGCGGCCGTGGTCGTCGAAAGGCACCGCGAATCGCCCGAAACCGCGTGGCCGGAAGGCTACACTCCTACGGGACAGAAGCTGAAAAAGCGCCTCTACGGCATCGCGCGCATGGATATGGCTGTCTACAGCGCCGACGAAAGGACCACCTAGATGACCATCGCCGTCTGCCCCGGATCCTTCGACCCCGTCACCAACGGGCACCTCGACATCTTCGGCCGGGCCGCCCGCAACTTCGACGAAATCATCGTTCTGGTCACAGGGAACCCGAAGAAAAACACCGGGCTGTTTACTATCGACGAACGCATGGATCTGATCCGTGACGTCACCACCGACATCCCCAACCTGCGCGTGGACAGCTGGGGTGGCCTGCTTGTCGATTACACCACGCAGCATGGCGTCGGAGCGTTGGTGAAGGGCCTGCGTTCTTCGCTGGACTATGACTATGAGCTGCCCATGGCCCAGATGAACCGGCGGCTGTCCGGCGTGGAGACCTTCTTCCTGATGACCGACGAAAAATACGGCTACGTCTCTTCGTCGTTATGCAAAGAAGTGGTGCGCTACGGCGGCGACATCAGCGGCCTGGTCCCCGACACCGTCCTTGACGCGATGAAAGCAAAATACGCGTGATCCTGGCCGCGGTGGTGTTCCTCACCGTGCTGGCGGGCGCGTTCCTGCAGCGCGTGTCCGGCATGGGGCTGGGGCTGATCGGCGGGCCCGTGCTGATGATCGCGATGGGGCCCGTAGACGGCATCCTCGTGCTCAACGTGCTGGCCGCCGTCAACGCCGCCATGTCCACCCTGACGGTGTACAAGGATGTGCACTGGCGCAACTTCGCCATCATCTCCGCCGTGCTGGTGCTGGGGGCGGGGCCGGGCGCGTGGCTGATCCGTTCGGTGTCGCCGGATTGGCTGCTGATCGTGGCGGGTGTGTTGCTGCTGATCGCGTTGTCGGTGGTGACGATCGGGAAGCGCCACGTGCCGCAGGTCTCCGGCACGGCCCCGATGGCACTGTCTGGCGTGGTTGCCGGATTCATGAACACGCTCGCCGGCATCGCGGGCCCGGCGATTACCGTCTACGCCACAGCCGCGCGGTGGCCACAGCGGATGTACGCCGCCACCCTCCAGCCGATCTTCATGGTGTCTGGGGCGATTTCTTTCGGTATCAAGCTGGTGACTGGCGCCGCTGATCTTTCCGCCGTCGACCCGATGGTGTGGCCCGTCGGTCTTGTCGCCATGGCGGTCGGCATCTTTTTGGGCATGAAGGTAGCCCCGCACGTCCCGCGCGCCCGCGCCTACCAGCTGGCCCTCGGCTTAGCTGTGTTCGGCGGCGTGGTCGCCCTGGGACGGGGGTTGGTCGGGCTGATCGCTTAACGACGAAGCCTGGGCGGTGATAGCCCGGCCAACGGGTGGTCATTGGCCACCACCTCGCCACCGGGCAGAATCCGGTACGCTATCCCGCCACTCGTGCTGTAATGCTGCTGGTCACCGGCTTTACCATTGTGGTACGGGCACAGCAGGCACATATTCGACAACACACTCAACCCACCCTT
>NZ_KB892455.1 GCF_000373805.1 Corynebacterium pilosum DSM 20521 = CIP 103422
CCATTTCCTCGTTTTCCTCGGTGGTGACACCGGGGGCGGTGCCGGCGTCGACCTCGGCCTGCCGGACCCAGTTGCGCAGGGTTTCCCGGGATACCCCGAGCTCATTACCGATGGCGGTGCAGGTGGCGGTCAGTGATCGGTAGTCCTCGCGGTGCTGCTGGACCATCCGGACGGCCCGGGTCTTGAACTCGGGGTCGTAGGACTTTTTCATGCTGGTGATCCTTCCTTATCGGAAGGCGGCAAGAAACCCGTGACGGTTCAAACCTTGATAGAAACTCTATTGGAAGATTTGTTTTTGTGCGGCGTGCAATTGCAAAGTCAGGCAGTGTTATGGTCAACAAATACAAGCACAGTTTTGTGTAGTCGCTTATCGACGAACAAACGTGCTAGGTTTCGGGACAGGCGCATTAATATAAGGTGTTATCCGAATTGTGACTTTTTGCAAACAGTTTTGCATACAGTAAGGCACTAAGGTTTAGACCTAAGGAATTGAGGTACACGCATCGTGGCGGATGGAAGCGGATCAGGTAAGACCCTGGTCATCGTCGAGTCGCAGACAAAGGCGAAGAAAATCCAGAACTACTTGGGCGACGACTATATTGTCGAAGCCTCAGTGGGGCATATTCGTGACCTTCCCGGGCGCGCGGCTGACATCCCCGATAAGTACAAAAAGGAACCGTGGGCCAAGCTGGGCGTAAACCCAGAAAAAGACTTCGAGCCAATCTATGTGGTCAGCCCAGACAAGAAGAAAAAGGTGTCTGACCTCCGGTCCAAACTGAAGCAGGCAGACAAACTGCTGCTGGCAACAGACCCGGACCGTGAGGGCGAGGCTATTGCCTGGCACCTGCTGGAAACGCTGAAGCCGAAGGTGCCGGTCGAGCGGATGGTGTTTAACGAGATCACCGAGTCCGCCATCAAGGAGGCCGCGGAGAACACCCGCGAGCTAGACACCGATCTTGTCGACGCCCAAGAAACCCGCCGCATCCTAGACCGCCTCTATGGCTACGAGGTCTCCCCGGTGCTGTGGAAGAAGGTCATGCCACGCCTGTCGGCGGGGCGCGTGCAGTCCGTTGCCACCCGCGTGATCGTCGAGCGGGAACGCGAGCGCATGGCGTTCATCTCCGCTGAGTATTGGGATCTGACCGCCACCCTCAACCAGCTGGCCAGAGAAACTTCTGCAGGTCACCAGCCCAACGAGTTCGATGCCAAGCTCACAGCCGTTGATGGCAAGCGCGTCGCACAAGGTCGCGACTTCGACGATCGGGGCCAGCTGAAGACGAAGGACGTGTACGTCGTCGATAAGCAGGCGGCGGAAAAGCTGGCTGAGGCCCTAGACAAGGCCGACATGAGCGTCGCTTCGGTCGAGGAGAAGCCGTACACGCGCCGGCCCTACGCGCCGTTTATGACCTCGACGCTGCAGCAGGAGGCGGGCCGCAAGCTGCACTTTACGTCGGCGCGCACGATGCGCATCGCGCAGCGCCTCTACGAAAACGGCCACATTACCTATATGCGTACGGACTCCACCTCCTTGTCGAAGCAGGGCTTGAGCGCTGCACGACGAGCGGCCACGGAACTGTACGGCGATAACTACGTGTCCTCGTCGCCACGCACCTATGACCGTAAGGTGAAGAACTCACAGGAAGCGCACGAGGCGATCCGCCCGGCAGGCGAGCGTTTCTCCACCCCAGGCCAACTGGCAGGTCAGCTCGACGCCGAAGAATTCAAGCTGTATGAACTGATTTGGCAGCGCACCGTGGCATCCCAGATGGCGGATGCGAAGGGTACCTCCATGAAGGTGACCGTGTCCGGCACGGCGACGACCGGAGAGGTCGCGGAATTCAGCGCGACCGGCCGCACGATCACCTTCCCGGGCTGGTTGCGTGCTTACTCGGACTCGCAGGATTCGAGGGAATCCCACCTGCCACAGCTGGCGAAGGGCGACGCGCTGACCGCGCAGAAGATCACCGCAGACGGCCACTCCACGAACCCGCCGGCCCGTTACACCGAAGCCAGCCTGGTGAAGAAGATGGAGGACTTGGGCATTGGTCGCCCGTCGACGTACGCGTCGATCATCAAGACCATCCAGGACCGCGGCTACGTCTTCGTCCGCGGCAACGCCTTGGTGCCCAGCTGGGTGGCGTTTTCTGTGGTCGGGCTGCTGGAAAATAACTTCGACACGCTGGTGGACTACGATTTCACCTCCTCAATGGAGGATGAACTCGACGAGATCGCGGCCGGCAACGAAGACCGCACCGACTGGCTCAACGGGTTCTACTTCGGCGATGCGGATGCTGACGATTCCACCGCAGAGTCCGTCGCACGCCGCGGCGGGTTGAAGTCGCTGATCGAGTCCAACCTGGAGTCCATCGACGCGCGCGCCGTGAATTCTTTGAAGCTTTTCGACGACTCTGAGGGCCGCGCCGTTAACGTGCGCGTGGGCCGCTACGGGCCGTACTTAGAGCGCCAGGTCGGTGTGGATTCTGAAGGCGAGCCCGAATACCAGCGCGCTAACCTGCCGGAATCGGCAACGCCGGACGAGGTCACCCTGAAAATGGCGGAGAAGTTGTTCGCCACCCCGCAGTCCGGGCGCGAGCTGGGTGAAAACCCAGACAACGGCCGCATGGTAGTGGCGCGCGAGGGACGCTACGGCCCCTATATCACCGAGGTTGTGCGTGACGACGAGCGCGAAAAGGCCGAAGCTGAAGCCGAGGAGATCGTCGCCCAAGAGCGCAAGGCCGAAGACGAGCAGCGTGCCGCCGATGGCATGAGGGCCAAAAACTGGGAGACCAAGACTGCCGCCAAGCAGAAGGAAAAGCGCATCACCGAGTACGTTGATGAGAAGCTGAAGCCAAAGACGGCCTCCCTGTTCGACTCGATGGAGTCTGCGACAGTCACCCTTGAGGAAGCTCTGAAGCTGCTCAGCCTGCCACGCGAGGTGGGCGAAGACCCCGCCGACGGCGAAATGATCACTGCCCAGAACGGACGCTACGGCCCGTACCTGAAGAAGGGCTCGGACTCGCGTTCGTTGGCCAACGAGGAGCAGATCTTCGAGATCACTCTTGACGAGGCCCGCCGCATTTATGCCGAACCGAAGCGTCGCGGCCGCGCTGCCGCGAAGCCACCGCTGAAGATGCTGGGCGATAATGACGTCTCCGGAAAGCCTTGAAGCGCCCGGAGCGCATCGCGTTCCTCACCGTCGGTGAGATCGCCTGCTGGCTGCGGGTGCTGAACAAGGACACCGCGTCGCGGATTTTCGAGCCCGCCATCCTTCCCCTGCTGGCCGGCGAGGCGCTGCGCTCGTCGTTAAGCAAGGACCAAAAGGCTGCCCTGACCGGCGCAACCCTCTCCGGTGGTGTCGCGGCCTATGAGCAGGTTCGCGTGCCGACGAAGTCCTCTGGCCTGGGTGTCGCTGCTGTCGTGGGGCAGCATGCTGGTTTCATCACACGTCTTACGGACAAGCGGGCTGCGGTGAGCGCGCGCGGTGCCGCGGTCGGCGGGGCGATTGTGGCCGCCGGTGTTGGGCTGGCTGCCTGGAAGAACCGTGCGCTGGTGCCTGCTGTAGCACTCGGTGGGACCGCCGCCGTTGCTACCGCAGCGCTTGCCGACGACGAACGTTTCCGCCGCCGCACCACCGCCGAAGGTGGCATCAGCCACGGTGCCAACCTGATGCTGGCAGGTGAGGGACTGCGCCTAGTGCGCAATACGCTGCTGAAGGATAAGAAACACAACTTCTGGATCGGCATGCTTGAGGGCCTCACTCTGGGCGCAACCAGCGTAGGTGCGATGCTGCTGGTCGATGGCGTGACTGAGTAGGGTCCGTTCTTTCGGCTTTTCGCTCGCCCCGCTACCGCCTTTTCACAAACCGATATAGTCCTCCCTACATAGTGCGAGATACCAAAACGTTTTCAATAAGCTAGTCGCACTATGGGCCGAGGACTATATCGGTTTGTCGTTGCGGTCTGGGCGAGTGGTCAATTCTCGGCGTTTATCTAAAAATATGTGCCCGTATCTAATTTTTTAGATACGGGCACATATTTCTGGATAAATGCCGAAAACCTAGTAGCGGTCCGCCATCGTGGAGCGCACCGGGCGGGCCAGTTGGGTCATCTTGTGGCGGCCGCGCAGCTCGATGGACTTCATCAAGGTCCAGCGAGCCTTTTCTACTTCGTTGGCGCCGCGCAGGGTAGCGGCGTTAGTGAGCACGCGGCCTGGGGTGTCCTTGGCCATGTCGGTAAGACGAGCGGCGGAGTTCACGGCGTCGCCGATCACGGTGTATTCGAAACGGTCATGCCCGCCGATATGGCCAGCGACCACGTGCCCGGCGGCCACACCAATGCCCGCCTGTAGTTCCAGTCCGCGCAGCTCAGTGCGTAGTTCGCGGGCGGCCTGCAGAGCGTGGGAAGTGGCGTCGTTCAAGTTGGCCGGGGCACCGAACACTGCGAGGGCCGCGTCGCCCTGGAACTTATTGATCACGCCGCGGTTGCGGTGGACCACGTCGACGACAATCTCAAAGAACTCATTCAACGCTTCCACAACTTGCTCGGGAGTGTGGTTCACGGCGAAGGTGGTGGACCCGATGACATCGATAAACAGCACGGCGACCTTGCGGTCCTCGCCACCCAACTCCGGCTTTTCTTCCAGAGCGCGCTGGGCTACCTCGGTGCCCACGTAGCGGCCGAAAATATCGCGGACGCGCTGACGTTCGCTCAAGCCACGCATCATCTCGTTAAACCCAGCCTGCAGCACACCAAGTTCAGAGCCGTCGTAAATATCCACCTGAGTATCGTTTTCGCCGCGTCGCACACGATTGATGGCCAGATGGAGCTCATGGATCGGATCGACTACCGACGAGATCGCAAACGCCATGCCCACAAATCCTGTCAGGAGAGCTGCAACAGCCAGCGCCACGATTGCCGGCATGAGCTCACCCGCATTTCCGGTGAAGTAGCCAGCGCGCTGCGCCCACAGCAACAGCACGATCCCGATCAGGGGCACCGCGGAAGTCATCATCCACGTCATATACAGCCGGTATTTGATCGGGGGTTCCAAGGTGGAATCCTCAAAACGGCGCGCCAGCGCGGTCACGGCCACGGGGCGGACCAGTCGCTCGGCCTGCAGGTACGTCAAGAGCGCTACGACAAGGCAGGCCAGCGACGTCGAAAAGCCCACGACAAGAGCTAACCGCCCACTGACGCGGCCGCTGGCCGCCACCGCGATGATGATGCCAACCACCCACACCACCACAACCACCACAGTCTGCCGGATGGGCACTCGCATCACCAGGTTACGCACCATATTGGGATCGTGTTCGTCGGGATGCCTCTGCCAGTCAAACACCGGCCGCAGCATAAACAGGGTAGCGAGGATGCCCACCAGTACGGCGAGGACAACATAGACAATGCCGATCGTCGCTAAGCTCGATGCTTCCGACGCGAAGGTAAGCACTTCGGGCATGGGGATGAGGTAGCGCACGAACAACATAATCGCGATCGCGCCCACCAGATTCGTGGCCAGGAGATTTGCAGCATACAACGGCCACGAGGTGCCCAATAGCCACTTCAATCCTTGCCACAAACGGTTCATGGTGTATTACTCTATCGGTCATTTGCCCCGCGCGGTATGCAGTAGGGTAGTGGAGTGATCAATCGTAGTGTTTCGGCCCGACTCGCGGACAGCCCCAAGGTCCGCGACACAGTTCTGTCCGCCGCCGCTGCTGCGCGGGCAGCGTCCGGAGTAGGCGCCGAAACGCGCGTCGATCCGCGTGCCATGACCCACTCTTGGCTGTTTACCGGCCCACCCGGTGCCGGGCGTTCGACGACCGCTGTCGCTTTTGCCGCTGCCCTTGTGTGCACCGACCCTCAAGAAATCGGGTGCGGGGTGTGCGACGGCTGCCGCGATGCCTTTGGCGGATCGCACACGGACATCGTGCACATCGTGCCCAAAGAATTGTCCATTTCGAAGGACACGGTCGACGAGATGGTTGCGCAAGCAGCACGCTTGCCGACGATTGCCCCGTGGCGGGTGATCATCATCGAAGACGCGGATCGCCTAACCCCCGAGGCCGCCGACGCCATGCTGAAAACCGTAGAGGAACCACCAGCGTCCACCGTGATCATCATGTGCGCGCCCTCCACCGACCCAGAGGACTTCTCACAAACCCTGCGCTCGCGGTGCAGACACCTGTATATCCCGGCGCCGTCCACTGGTGAGATCGTGCGCATTTTGACCCAAGAAGAAGGTGCCACACAGTCCGACGCGAAACTCGCCGCCGCCACCTCCCTCCACCACGTCGGGCGCGCGCGGGCCCTAGTGCGGGACCCCTCGATTCAACAGCGACGCGCACAGGTGATCAACCTCGCCGAGCTCATCTTTCACGGTGACCAAGCGTTCCAGGCCGTCGGTAATCTGCTCAAGGCCGTGAATAAGGAAGCGGTGGACTCCTATGCCGATGCCGACGAGCAAGAACGTGAGAAGCTTGAGCAAGCCCTGGGCATGGGAGCGAAGGGCAAAGGGGCGGCGAAGGCTTTGCGTGGGGCGGCTGGCACGGTGAAGGAGCTGGAGGATCGTCAGAAGGCTAGGAGTACTCGTCGTAAGCGCGACGTGTTGGACCTCGCCCTCGTGGATTTTGCAGGCGTCTACCGAGACGCACTGATGGTGAAGACGGGCGCGAATGTGGGGCTGACCCACCCCGACTTTGAAGGGCTCGCGCGTGACATCGGTCAACGAGTGTCCGTCGAAGGGCTGGTGGCGTGCCAGGATGCAATCGCGAAATGCCGTACACACCTCAGCCAATCAGTCACCCCGACCATTGCGTTTAATGGCATGATCGGGGCGATCAGACAGGCCTGCCGCGTGAAATGACCTGCCGTTTTCCGGTTTCGCTAACGGTAGGTTAAGCTGATTGGCGCACGATTTGCGCAGCCATGGTTGCGCGCAGTGCAGGCCGCCTTAGCTCAGTCGGTAGAGCGTTTCACTCGTAATGAAAAGGTCGCGAGTTCGATTCTCGCAGGCGGCTCCACCAAACCCCCAGGTTAAACAGTGTTTAGCCTGGGGGTTTCTCGTCTTGCGCCCCGCTGTCGGTCAAACTGCTGAAACTGAACTGTTGGAACAGGGCGCTTTTCGGGGCCTGATAGCGTTTTGGGCCCCAGTTCCAACATTCTAGGTTCAGGTGTTTGCGGTAGGGACGGTCGCTGGGACGGGGCAAGCGACCCACGCACCCCCTACGCGCCGGGCACGGACTCCGGTAGGAAGCGGGGCACGACCTTGCCCACGGCGTTGCGGGGCAGTTCGTCGACGAAGTTGACGTCGCGGGGAACGGAGTGGCTGGCTAGGTTGTCGAAGACGTACTGGCGCACCTTGTCGCTGGTCAGTTTGCGGCCGGCGTCGTCGTCGGAACGCACGATCCACACAGCGATGCGGGCGAAGGTCTCTTCGTCGTCGACGCCACCTGCGTAAAGGTCGGCGACGCCCGGCATGGATTCCAGTACATCGGATACGGAGGCGGGGTAGACGTTTTCGCCGCCGACGATGATCATGTCGTCGGCGCGCCCGACCACGTGGAGGCGGCCGTCGGCATCGAAGTAGCCTAAGTCGCCCATCTCGATCAGGTTGTCGATTTTCACCATCGGCGTGTTCGGGTTGGAGTAGCCGATCAGTGAGGTGGAGTTGTTCAGGAAGATGCGGCCGACTTTGCCCTGGGGGACTTCTTGGTCGTTGTCGTCGTAAAGCTTCAGGATTGTGCCGGAGGACACGTGGCCGGCGACGGTGGGGTCGGCGGCGACCTCGGCACCGGATGCGGCGGCAGCCAGGGTGAGCTCGGTTGAGCCGTAGATATTGCACAGGATCGGACCGAAGCGGTCGACGACTCGCTTGACGATCTCCGGCGTCAGCGCGTGACCGGCAGAGGCGATGAATTTCAGGCGGGACGTGTCATATTTCTGGTTATCCTCCAACTCAAGCAGCTGCTTGAAGAAAATGGGGGAGGAGACATGCGCGTCGCACTTGAATCCCTCGAGCTGCTCGAACACGCGCACTGGATCGTAGTTACGCATGGTCACCACGGTGTTGCGCGCGCCGAAGGCGATGTTGGTGGCCGACCAGCCCCAGGTGTGGAACATAGACGCGCTCATCTGCACCGTCATGCCGGCCTTCCACGGAATCTTCTCCAGCAGGCCGGCCAGAACCAGCGGCAGCTTCGGCTCTGGGCGCAGGATGCCCTTAGGGATTCCCGTGGTCCCGGAGCTCATCAAGACGATATAGCCATGCTTCGGCATGGCAGGCAGCTTGGTGTCGGTATCGCTGTGCGCGATGAGTTCAGCCAGGGCTGGGTAATCATCATGACGCTTTTCGACGTGCGCATAGGCCACTGTCAGACCGGGATAGTCGTGCGGGATGACGTGGGAAAATTCATCATCGACGATGAGCACATTAATCGTGTTTTCTTCGATGATGCCCAAAATCTGTTCGGGTGAGGATCCCACATTTAGCAGGTAAAGGTGCGCGCCGGCATACCCCTTGGCCGTCATGGGTAGCAGAATGCCGCGGCCGTTGCGGGCCATCACGCCGATGTGCAGTTCGTCAAAGCCCTCGCGCTTTTTCACGTCGAGGAACCACTTGGCCAGGATTTGGGCCTGGTCGCGCATCTGGGCGTAGGTGAGCACGCCGTCGTCGTCGATAAGCGCGTTGCGGTGCGGCGTTTGGGCGGCCCCCTGCTCGATCTCCCGGGCGGTGGTGAACCAGTAGCGGGCTAGCGTTGCTGGCAGTGTTGCAGCGCCTAAAGGCCCGCCTTCGGCGCCGACGATGCCGGAGCGGATGACAGCGGGGACAAATTTGGCCAACGCCTGCGCGTTAAAGGCGATCTTTCCTAGAAGTGGCAGTGGTGACATGGACATCCTTAAGAGGCTGTAACAATTCTGTTTACGTTGGGATATATCGACAGAGGGGGCGGAAACGTTGCATGTTGCTATTATTTCGCCCACAATACCGATAGGCACGACATGGGCAATGACTGGGGATAGAGTTGCATAAGTTGCCAGAGTTGTCGAAGTGGAACGTTTGCGACGAGGGCGCTTCGCGCTTAAGGTGTTCAGGGAATCGCAACGTGATGAAACCCTCACGAATTTGAAGAAAGTTGAAAGAAAGCAGGCCGCATGCTGATCCACGCCACCCGCCGAAAGGTCACCGCACTCGTGGCCTCCATAGCCGCCACGATGCTCGCCGCAATCACGATGGTGGCCGGCCCCGCCGTTCCTAGCGCCCAGGCGCAGAACGGCAACATGGTCATCTTCGGTGACTCGTGGGTGGCCGACCCGCCGCTAGAGCAGTGGGCTGCAGGCAAGCTTGGCCTTGACGCCCGCGGTTCCTCCAACGTGACTACCTGGTGCCCAACCTCCAATAACAACTTCGGCAAGGTCGCTGCGCGCCAGCTCGGCCTGGCTGCGCACGACTACTCCTGCACCGGTACCGTCACCATTTCCCAGGGGCCGAAGCTGGCTTCCCAGGTCAACCGCGCGATCGATAGCAGGGGCCTGAACCACGACACCCGCCGCGTGCTGATCTCGGTAGGTTTCAACGACACCTATAACAACGACGGCCGCCCACACGCAGACGTCCGCCGTGACTTCGTCAACTACATGCGCCCACAGGTGGACCGCATCCGCGCCCACGCGCCAAACGCGCGCATCCAGTTCGTCGGCTACCCGCAGATTTCCGACGGCCGCGGCAACGTCTGTCTCTTCCACGTCGGCCCGAACATGCACGACGTCACCCCGCTGGCGAAGATCACCGAGTGGGAAAACCTGGGGCAGTGGATGCTTGTCGACGCAGCACGCGCCACCGGCACCCAGTTTGTCGACCTGAAGCCTGCTACCCGCAACAACCACATGTGCGCGCCTGACCACCTGCGGATGTGGCCTGGTGTCGTTGATTTCTACGCGGGCGGAGGCAATATGCCATTCCACTTCACCCAGCGTGGTCACAACTACGTCGGCGGGATCGTGGCTCGCTCCTAGGCGAAAAGCCCAGAAAGTCGCTGCTTCTTAGCCGTACACTTAAAGTATGACTACTCAGAACCAGCGCACCCTGTCCGCCCGCACCAAAAACATCATCACCGTCGACGGCCTAGAATTTAAGGACCTCGACGGTGACGGTCAGCTGACCCCCTACGAGGACTGGCGCCTCAGCCCCCGCGAACGCGCAGAAGACCTCGTCGCGCGCATGACCGACGAGGAAAAGGCGGGCCTGATGATCATCGGCTCGCACTACCCAGGCAACTCCGCCTTCCTTCCCAACGCCGAGGAAGGCAAAGTGCTTCACGACGAAGACTTTTGGGCAGATAAACACCCGATGACCGGCCTGGAATATCCGGAGCCGATGCTGCTAGGCCCAGCGACGGACACGTCCATCAATGAACGCCACCAGCGCTTCTTCATCTATCGCGATAACCTGCCCGCCCGCGACCTCGCCGTGTGGACCAATGCGGTCCAAGAGATCGCGGAAAGCTCCCGCCTGGGCATCCCGGCAGTTTTTGCCGCCAACCCGTTGAACATCTTCTCTGTGGTCCCAGCCTTCGGCGATAAGGACACATCCGGGGTGTTCTCGGGCTGGCCGTCCGAACTTGGCCTGGCTGGCTTGAGGGACGCAGACCGCGTCGAAAAGCTTGCTGCTGGTGCCGCCGCTGAGTGGCGTGCCGGTGGTATCCACAAGGTCTACGGCTACATGGCCGATGTGGCGTCCGAGCCGCGGTGGGCACGTTTCGTCAACACCTTCGGCGAGGACCCGCAGGTGGTCGCCGATTATGTCACCGCCACCGTCCGCGGCCTGCAGCAGGTGCGTGAGACTGAGAACGGCCGTGCCATCGACGGCGTGGCGTGCACGGTGAAGCACTTCCCTGGTGGCGGCGTGCGCGAAGATGGCCACGACCCGCACTTTGCCTGGGGCAAGTTCAATAACTATCCCACCGAGGATGCGCTGTACACCTACCACATGCCACCTTTCCAGGCGGCGATCGAAGCGGGGGCCTCGTCGATCATGCCGTACTACGCGGTGCCGGTGAATCAGTCCGCTGACCAGCTGCCGCGCCAGTTCTGGCAGTCTGAGGGTACCCAGTTCGAGGAAGTCGCTTTCGCGTTCAACAAGACGATGATCACCGATATCCTGCGTGGACAGCTCGGCCATGCCGGCTACGTCAACTCTGACTCGGGTGTTCTGGACGCGATGCCTTGGGGCGTGGAGGACAAGACCCAGCCCGAGCGCATCGCCGCCGCCGTGAATGCGGGCGTGGACATCTTCTCCGACGTGTCCGACCCGTCCGCCGTGCGCGAGGCGATCGCTGCTGGCCTCAACGTCGACGAGTCCGTCACGCGCCTGCTGGTAGAAATCTTCGAGCTTGGGCTTTTCGACGATCCCTTCGTCGACGAGGACGCAGCTGCGGAAGTGATCGGTAGCCAGGCTGTCGCCGAAGCCGGCCACAGCGCCCAGCGCGATTCTGTCACCCTGCTGCGCGGCAACGCAGACCTTCTGCCGCTGAACCCTGAGACCAGCCAGAAGATTTACACCTGGGTTACTGCGCGCACCAAGCCCGAGCTCGCCGATGAGCGCTTCGCCGCCGCTGTTCGTGAGGCGTTTCCGCAGGCGACCTTCGTCGATAAGCCGGAGGATGCCGATCTTGCCATCGTGTGGGCCCGGCCTGAAATCGCGCTGTTTACTGACGATAAAGAAGACCAGCCGCTTTCCATCGATCCGCGCGATAACCAGATCGACATGGACCGCGTGATCGAGATCCAGCGCACCGTGCCGACGATGACGCTGCTCAACATCACTAACCCGTGGCTGCTGGAGGAGATCGAACCGAACGCGGCAGCGCTCGTCGCTACGTTCGATTCCTCACCCAAGGCGATCCTCGAAGCGTTGTGTGGGGTGGACGGCGGCCCGAAGGGTGAGCTCGCGTTCTCCTTCCCGCGCGATGTTGCTGCCTTCGCGGATTCGCCGCGCGACGTGCCCGGCAAGTTCTTGGGCGAAGACTACGCCTACGTCGACCGCGACGGCAACGTCTACCAGTACGGATACGGCCAGCGGCTGTAACAAGATGGGCTTGATTTTCGTTAAGCGCGGCTTGACGAAAATCGTTAGCCTGGTTACATGACCGAAACTGTTCAAGGAGTAATCGCCCGCGAAAAGGGCGCCGATGTAGAAGTAACCAACATTGTGATCCCGGAGCCAGGCCCGAACGACGTCGTCGTGAAGGTCCAGGCTACCGGCGTATGCCACACTGACCTCGCCTACCGCGACGGGGACATTGCCGACGACTACCCCTTCCTGCTTGGCCACGAGACGGCTGGTGTCGTCGATAAGGTCGGCGAGGCTGTCACCCACGTCGAGGTCGGCGACTTCGTCGTACTGAACTGGCGTGCTGTGTGCGGCGAGTGCCGTGCCTGCCGCAAGGGCGACACGAATAACTGCTTTAACACCCATAACGCCTCGAAGCCGATGACCTTGGAGGATGGCACCGAGCTGACCGCAGCGCTCGGAATCGGCTCCTTCGCCGAGAAGACCCTGGTCCATGAGGGCCAGTGCACCAAGGTGAACCCTGAGGAAGACCCTGCAGCGGCAGGCCTGCTCGGCTGCGGCATCATGGCGGGCGTTGGCGCCGCCGTGAATACCGGTGATATCCAGAAGGGTGAATCCGTCGCTGTCTTCGGACTCGGCGGTGTCGGCTTGGCAGCGATCGCCGGTGCGAAGCTGGCTGGTGCCACCACGATTATTGCGATCGACCTCGATGAGCGTAAGACCAAGGCGGCCGTCGACACCTTCGGCGCAACCCACGCGATTGCCTCCAAGGACATGGAGGAGCAGGAGATCGTCGACAAGGTTCGCGAGCTGACCGACGGCTTCGGTGCCGACGTCACCATCGACGCCGTGGGAATCATCCCCACCTGGCGCCAGGCCTTCTACTCTCGCGACCACGCAGGCCGCATGGTCATGGTGGGCGTACCAAACCAGACCAGCGAGATTCAGCTGCCTGCCATCGACGTGTACTCGCGCGGCGGCTCCATCAAGCCAGCCTGGTACGGCGACTGCCTGCCAGAGCGCGACTTCCCGATGTACGTTGACCTGCACCTGCAGGACCGTTTCCCGCTGGGCGAGTTCGTTTCCGAGCGCATCGGAATCAACGACGTGGAAGAGTCCTTTGCAAAGATGAAGCAGGGCGATGTCCTGCGTAGCGTAGTGGAGTTCAAATAATGACTTTTCGTATTGACAACGTAGTAACCTCCGGAAAGTTCAAGCTCGACGGTGGCGAATGGGACGTAGACAACAACGTGTGGATCGTCGGCGATGACTCCGAGGTGTTCATCATTGACGCGGCCCACGACGCCGACGCCATCGCTGCCGCCGTGGGCGACCGCAAGGTCAAGGGCATCATCGCCACCCACGGTCACAACGACCACATCGACGCAGCTCCACGCCTGACCGAGCTTGTCGACGCCCCCATCTACCTCCACCCGGCCGATTCCATGCTGTGGGAGGAGACCAACAAGGGCCTGAACTACCGCGACCTCGAGGACGGCCAGACCTTCCAGATCGCTGGTACCGACATCAAGGTGCTGAGCACCCCAGGCCACTCGCCAGGCTCCTGCGTGTTGTACGTTCCTGAGGCGGCCGAGCTGTTCTCCGGTGACACCCTCTTCCAAGGTGGCCCGGGCGCGACCGGCCGTAGCTATTCCAGCTTCGACACCATCATCGAGTCCCTGCAGAAGTCCGTCCTGGACCTCCCCGCAGAGACCGTGGTTCGCACCGGTCACGGCGACCACACCACCATCGGTGACGAGGCCCCGCACTTGGAGGAGTGGATCAAGCGCGGTTACTAAAGCACACCTTTAGAATCGAGTATTAGACTGAGTGCCTATGCGTACTCTTGTCACCGGCGGCGCCGGGTTCATCGGATCACACCTGGTCGATTTGCTTATCGACGAAGGCCACCAGGTGACCGTTGTCGACAACTTGTCACACGGGAAAGAATCCAACCTGAACCCCGGCGCCTTTTTCGTCCACGCCGATGTGCGCACGGCCGACTACAACCGGCTTTTTAAGGAGCACACTCCGGAAGTCGTCTTCAACTTGGCGGCACAGATCGATGTAAGAGCAAGCGTCGAAAAGCCCGTCGAGGACGCCGAAACAAATATCCTGCCGCTGATTCGCCTGGCCGATGCGGCGCGGAGGCACGGGGTGCGCAAGATCGTCCACACGTCTTCGGGTGGCGCGATTTATGGCGAGCCGGAAGAATTCCCGGTGTCCGAAGCCTCGCCCGTGGACCCGTACTCGCCGTACGCGGCTTCGAAGTATGCCGGCGAGGTCTACCTGAACATGTTCCGTAACCTCTATGGCCTGGAGTGCTCGCACATCGCCCCGTCAAACGTGTACGGCCCGCGCCAGGATCCCCACGGTGAGGCGGGCGTTGTTGCGATTTTTGCGCAAAACCTGCTGTCGGGTAAGCCCACCCGCGTGTTCGGTGGGGGCACGAATACCCGCGATTATGTGTATGTCGGCGATGTGGTGCGCGCCTTTTATCTAGCGGCGGGCGATGTCGGCGGGGGAGAGCGCTTCAATATCGGCACCGCCGTGGAGACGACCGACCGCGAACTCCACACCCTCGTCGCGCGTGCCGCTGGGGCCCCCGATAACCCTGAGCTCGCACCCGCCAGGCTCGGCGACCTACCACGCAGCGCCCTCGACTACTCCAAGGCCAAGCGCGTGTTGGGTTGGGAGCCGCAGGTGCGTATCGACGAGGGCGTGGCCCGTACCGTCGACTACTTCCGTGGTGCCTAAGCGGGCTTGGGGGCGACGGGAAACAACTTCAAAACAACTTAAAACAACTTTGAACTGCGTAAATGCCAATTTCCTCCATCAAAGTTGTTTCAAGTTGTTTTTCCGATGACGAAAACAACTTCCTGGGGTTATGTAGAATGTCGCCTATGACGCTGTCTCCAGAAATTCTCAAAGCCCTAGACAGTATTGCTGCAGGGGCTATTGCAGATTCCGTCGAGAGCGAAACTTTGGAATTCAAAGAGGACCCAGCCCACCGCTCTTCAGTAGAAAAGACTCGAGCGCCCTTCATCGAGAAAATCATCAACGAATCAATTTGCATGGCCAACAGCGAGTCAGCTCGCGGAAGCATTGTCATCGGGGTTGCTGACAGGATCGGTGGGCCAGAGGCATTCTTTGGCACTTCGCTGGAGCCCGATGATGTTGAGCACAAAGTATTTAATAGAACGGTTCCAAACCTGCGCGTCCTCGCAAGAGTAGAGCACTACCACGGTGCCCGACTTCTTATCGTCCACATTCCCGAAGCGCTCACCTTGTACACACGCCGTGATGGTGGTGCGCTACGCAGGGTGGGGACCCGATGCATCCCAGTCACAGAGGAAGACCGCGTAGCAATCCGCGCAGTCCGGGCGAATCCAGACTTTTCACGCCGACCGTCTCACCACAACATTGAAGACATTCCACTGGAAGTGATCTCAGAAGTCAGGCGCTTGCTCAGCCTTCGCCGCAGGCAGACAGGAGCTGACCCCTCTCTTCCTGAGACCACGACAGGATTGCTCCGGGAAATCGGACTTTTGACCGATGAGGGCCAACTCAATATGGCGGGGGCCATCCTTCTCCTCCCCACCCCAGCCACTGAACCAAGTATTAGGTATTTGTGGCGACCACTTCCCGGCGGTGATCCTAGGGTTACGGAGTATACAGATCCTCTTCTACTTTCTTTGCAGGCATTGCGGCGTCAAATAGCGCATAGCGCAGATGATGAAATCACCCGCGTCCAATTTGAAGATGGCCAAGAGATTGCCATTCCACGCTTCCCCGAACAGGCGATTGATGAAAGTGTCTCCAATGCTCTGATCCACCGGGATTGGCAGCGCCCAGGGCCTGTCGTCATCGACCAGTCACCTGTCTTGCTCAAAGTATTTTCCCCAGGGGGACTTCCCGCTGGGGTGAAGCCGGAGAAGCTACTGACAACGCAGTCAATTCCTCGCAATCCCCGTCTTATCGGCGCCATGCGCATGCTCGGACTCGCCGAAGAAAGCTCTCGCGGATTCGACCGGATGTGGGCTTCGATGATTCAAACCGGTCGTGATGCCCCTCGGGTTGACCCGACAGATGTCTCCGTCGAAATCTTCCTCTCTGCGGGGACCCCCGATGTCGGTTTTATCAAATCTTTACACCAGCTTGCGGCCCATTTTGGCAACGAGATCATTTTCAGCGTGAACTGTTTAATCGTTGTTTGGCACCTCTGGAATGCCCCGCTCATCACGGAAAAGACTGCAGGCGAAAAAACCCAAGCAAACTCCCTCGAAGTACGACAGCTGATGGAAACGCTCGTCGATATTGATCTGCTTAAACCCGTCCGCGACGCAGCCGAATGGGTCCTCGGCGACACTGCGCGAGGACTTATGGGAAAAACTGGTGCGAGGCAGTTGGCTGCAGTTTCTGTTCAAGAGTGGTTGGAGACGAAGCTCTCCGAAGGCGACTCAATCCGTTCTGCCGATGCAGCCGAAGCACTTGGCGTTCCGCGCGAGGAGATAACCGATCATCTTCGACACCTACGCAGCCTTGGGCGCGCGGTCATCGATCCGACAGGACCCAGTCGAGGTTCCAACACCCGGTGGATCATGCCCTAGTGCGTAACCAAACAACTTCAAAACAACTTAAAACAATTTTGACCTGCGCAAATGTCAACTTCCGCGACTAAAGTTGTTTCAAGTTGTTTTTCCGGCGACGAAAACAACTTCCTGGGCTTTTGTCCAAGAGCCGATAGGGGTGGTGGCATACACCCCTTGAGGTAGTGCACATACTGACTTTCCACAAATCATTGCTTTTCGCGGCGGTTAGGCGAGCAGTGAACTACCGTTCAACCCCGAGACTAAAATTCCAATACCAATAATGGTGGTGTACTCGGCTCCACAGGTCTGGTTAGGCTTGGGGCAGTGGTGCCTAGACGCGCTCCTGCGATTCGACGAGTTCTTCGTTGATCACTACCTCGAACTGCTCGAAAGGCAGCGCACCTGAGATGGTTTGGGTGCCGATCACAAAACTTGGCGTCCCGTCGATCCCCAACTCAGAGCCGAACTGGCGCGAACCGGCGATGGCCTCGTCGTACTTGTCGCTGGTGGCGTCGGCCGCGAACTTGTCTAGGTCTGCAACACCAGCCTCCTCGGCGTAGCGGAGAAAGTCCTCCTGCGTGAACTGGCCGCCGCGCTCCTCAAATTCGGCGAAGAGCGCGTCCTTGAATTCGAAGAATTTGCCCTGTTCAGCGGCGGCGCGGCCTGCACGTGCGGCATCCTCGGAGTTGGGCCCATTGATGGGGAAGTCATTCCACTCTAGGCGCACTAGCCCGGTCTCGACGTATTCTTCGACGATGCGCTGCTCAGTCTCATTGTTGTGGCGCGCGCAATAAGGGCAGCCGAAGGAGGAGAATTCGCTGATCACGATCGGTGCGTCCACCGCACCCATCGCCATGGCATCGTCCGCGTTTCGACGACCGACCTCGCCGTCGTCGCCGGCGCCATAGAGGGTCGCGTCACGCGCCTCATCACTAAAATCGGTGCCGGGCTTAACGTCTGAAATATCCGCAGGCTGGCTCGCACGCTCGCCAGCCTGGCCATCGGACGGCTGCGGAGCCTGCGACACGGCCGCGGTCGCTGCTTGATCGCGACCCTCGTTCAGGCCGATGATATAACCACCCAGTGCCGCGCCCAGCGCCAGCACAATGGTGAACGCCCACATTAACGCGGGGATCTTCGTCTTTGTTTCGTTCTTCGTTGTAGACACGCACCTAACGGTAGCAGCCCTGCTACCACTGCTTAATCAGTGCTAGCGTGCGCGGTCCTCCGGCTTTTCAGCATTTTGGATGGCGATGGTACGTGCCAGGCGCGCGTAGCGCAGTTCCTGTTCACGGAACCGGACCCAGGTGCTCATCGTCGTAAAGAAAAATGCGACCACGAGGGCATAGAGCATTAGGTCGGTGCCACGATCTACGCCGAGCCAGTTGGCGATCACGGTCAGATCGTCGGGACGCAAAATCGCCCACACCGCAGCGATCGCGAGCAGCACGAACACGATCTTCACCCAGGCCTTCGCCCGAGCCTTCTTGCGGTTGAGGAAAAAGTAGGCGACCAGCGCGATCGCCGCAATGAGCAAGATTAATTGGATCATCTACAGCCTCCTCGCCACGATGCCGTCGGCCAAAATATTCACGCCATTAATCAGCGACTGCCCCTTACTCATCGAGTACTCCGTGTACAAAATGTCCACCGGTTCCTCGGCTACCCGCCACTTGTGCGTATCGATCATGCCGACAATCTCACTGGCATGAGACATCCCATTCATCCGGATGTCCATCTCATCAGCGACCTTCTTGTTGAACACGCGCAGGCCATTGTGGGCGTCGGTCAGCCCCAAACGCCTGGTCCGCGGGCTGAGCAGGACTACCGTCTTGAGCACGAGTCGCTTAATCCACGGCACTTGCGAATTGTCCTGGCCAGCAAAACGCGTTCCGACGATGATATCCAGCGGCTCCTCGCGCAACCGCTGCACCATCCGCACCACATCCTTGACTTGGTGCTGGCCGTCGGCGTCGAAGGTGACGAAAAACTGCGCGCCGGGCTGCGCGCGGGCATATTCCACACCGGTCTGGATCGCAGCGCCCTGGCCCAAATTCACCGGGTGGTCCACCAGGTGCGCACCCGACGCCCGGATCTCCTCCCGCGAATTATCCTTCGAACCATCGTTGACCACCGCGATATTCGGAAAAGCTTCGCGGGCGTGCTCCACCACCTGGCGGATCACCTGCCCCTCGTTGTAGCAGGGCACGATCAGCCAGGTGTCGCGAAAATCCTGGGTGGCGTTCATGTTTCCCAATCATAACCGCTTCCGGTGGAAGAGCATCCCATTGACTTTGCGCAGCAACCCAGCAGGCAACATTCGGTACACAGTCCGAACCACAAGGTTGGCCACCGCCCGCGGGCGCGACACGAGCCCGTAGCTGGCCAGGTTCTTCTGCATCTGGATCTCTGACGCCAGCATCTTCTTATCCGTGCGGCGCGCCAACTGCGCATCGCTGACGCGGAAATACGTCAGCGGCTCCTCCATGTTGCGCAGCTGCTTGCCCGCCGCCAGCAGCCGGGCCCACAGGTCATAGTCCTCAATAAACGGCAGGTGGCGGTAGCTGCCGACCTCGCGCACGTCGGCCGTGCGCATCATCACCGACGGGTGGTTCAGCGGCGAATTGATTTTCGCGTACCCGCTCGGGTCTTCCGGCAGCCGGCGAACCTCGCCTAACGACGATTCCAGCTGGCCGGTGGCACGAAAAGTGTCGTCATCAAACTCCTGCACCGCCGTGCCGACCACCGCCACATCCGGGTGGGCGCGCAAGAACTCCACCTGCTTTTCGAAACGCTGCTGAAAGGCGATGTCATCAGAATCAAGGCGCGCCACAAACTCGGTGTCCACCTGCTCCATTCCTGCGGCCAACGCCGCCCCAAGGCCCTGGTTCTCCTCCAGCGGGTGTGGCAGAACCGAAGGGTATTCGTCGATAAGTGAGCGAAGCGAATCGGGCACCGGGCCGTCGATCACCACGACGATCCGCTCAGCCGGCAGCGACTGCGCCACCAGCGAATCAAGGGCTGCGCGCAACTCGGCGGGCTGGGTGCGCGCGTAAATCGACATGAGCGCCGTGACGGAAGTGGGGGACTGCATGGCACCTAACTATAGATCGATCGCGTCCAGCAGGTACGCGCCGTAGCCGGACTTCATCATCGGCGTGGCCAGTTTCTCCAGCTGGGCTGCGTCGATGAACCCCTCCCGGTATGCCGCGACCTCCGGGCTACCAATGATCGTGCCCGTACGCTTCTGGATGACCTCAACATAGGCGCTGGCCTCACTCATCGAATCGATCGTGCCCGTATCCAGCCACACATCACCGCGCTGCAAACGGCGCACCTGCAAACGCCCCTGGTTGAGGTAGGCCTCATTCACCGCCGTGATCTCCAGCTCGCCGCGTGCGCTCGGCCGGATTTGCTTCGCGATATCGACGACCGCATTGTCATAAAAATACAGCCCCACGACCGCGAAATTACTCTTCGGGTGGTCTGGTTTTTCCTCGATAGATAGCGCGGTGCCGGCCGCATCGAACTCCACCACGCCATAGCGCTGCGGGTCTGAAACCTCGTAGGCGAAAATCATGCCGCCATCTGGGTCTAGGGAGTGCGCAAGCGCGCCGGAGAGCTGTGCGCCCTCGAAGATATTGTCACCCAGGACGAGCGCTACAGAGTCATCGCCAATGAACTCTTCACCGATAATGAACGCCTGCGCCAGCCCCTCTGGTTGTGGCTGCACCGCATAATCGAGCATCAGTCCCCAGGTGGAACCGTCGCCAAGCAATCGTCGAAAAGCGGATTGATCCTCCGGAGTGGTGATGATCAAAATCTCCCGGATGCCGGCGCTGATCAGCGTCGATAGCGGGTAGTAGATCATCGGCTTGTCGTAAATGGGCATCAGCTGCTTCGAAATCCCCTTAGTGATGGGGTACAGCCGCGTCCCTGAACCGCCAGCGAGAATAATGCCCTTCATGGCTGTTTAGTCTACTGGTGTCTAGGTTGCCGGGGACGCAGCTGATCGAATGGTCCGCTGGTTTTAGCCGATTGCGCGGATAGCCGATGCCACCAAATCCCAGAACTTCGGGGCATCCAATTTCGTTGCTACCTGAGTGTGGCAATCCGCCGGGGCTGGTGAACGGAAATCGGCCACCGTCATGCCGGTCGTGAGCTTGCCATCAAGTTCCACGTCGAGCGGAACCTTCTGGGTTTCCACAATCGAAGGATCAATCAGGTAGGCGATGGTGCATGGATCGTGCACCGGAGGGTTATCGAATCCTTGCGCGTCCTTGTAATTCTCGCGGAACGCGCCGAACAGTCCAACAACAAAGTCAGCTGTGTCGGTACCGATGGCCTTGATCTCAGCCTCAACTTCCGGTGTAGCGAGGGCTTGGTGGGTCAGGTCCAAGCCAACCATGGTGAGTTTCCACGGCTCGTTGAACACGATGTGCGCCGCCTCGGGGTCGATCTTGATGTTGAACTCAGCGACGGGCGACCAATTTCCTACGTGGTACCCGCCGCCCATCAGGACGACTTCCTTCACACGTTCGACGATGCGTGGTTCCATGCGGGCAGCCAAAGCGATGTTGGTGAGCGGGCCGGTGGGCACCAAAGTTACCGTGCCGGGTTCGTGGGACATGATGGTGTCAATGATGAACTGCACGCCACTGCCTTCGGTCACATCGACCGTCGGTTCCGGCAATTCGTATCCATGAATCTCCATGCCGGTATCGCCGTGGATATCTTCGGCCACTTCAACTGGGCGTACCAAGGGGCGGGTGGCGCCCGCGTAGAGGGGCACGTTGTTCATGTTCGCGATGGTCATGACCTGGCGGGCGTTGAATGTGACTTTCTCCAATGTCTGGTTTCCGCCGACGGTGGTGATACCGAGCAAGTCGATCTCCGGATTGCCGTGTGCGAGCAGCATTGCGACGGCATCGTCGTGGCCAGGATCGCAGTCGAGAATGATCTTATGCATTGTGATTGACTCCTAGTTCTTCTTGTTCTTCACGCGCAGCTTGTGCTGCCAACGTATCCGAAATGGTTTCGGGTTTGGGGATGAGGAAAGAGATGAGGAATGCCGCCGCCAGCAGGACCGCGCCAGCGATCATGCCTGCAGCGTAGCCACCGCCGCTATCGGCGAAGATGGTCGCTACAGCGAACAGGATGGCGAATGAGATTCCAGAGCCGAGGTTGAACGCGCCTGCGTTCATGCCTGGCAAGTAGCCCTGGTTATCGGCTGGGGACAGGACGACACCGAGCCCGTTGAGCATGATGTTGGCAGTACCTGCGTAGGTGATGCCGACGAAAAGGGAGATGCCAAGCAGCGTTGCCGGACTTGGGGAATCAGACAGGAAGATCGCGGCCAAGACTCCGATGAACGTACCTGCAATACCAATCTGCAGGACATTCTTGTATCCGAACTTTGCTGCCAGCATGCCGGCAATCGGGCCGAAGACCAAGCCTGCCAAGGCATAGGGGGTGAGCGTCCACCACGACACTGTGCCCGCGGACAGGCCCGGACCGTTTACCGCGTCTTGCGCCAAGTTGGGGATTAAGCCGTTCATGATCGCAAACACGCCAGTCATGGTGAGCAACGTGGTGAGCAAGAGGGCCCAGGTGCGGCGTTGCTTCAGGTAGTCGACGGTGACAAGCGGATGCTCCACCTTCTTTTCCACATTCCAGAAGACGACCACACCCAGTACACCGACCGCGACCAGCAGCACGACCAGCCACCAGTTGGCGTCTTGAATCTTTCCGGCCTCGTTGAAGGCGGTGAGCAGCGCACCAATCGCGATGGCGAGCGGCAACACGCCTGCCCAGTCCATTGGCTGGTGCTCCTCAGCACGGGATTCGCGTGTAAAGAAGCGGACGGCAATGACTGCCGCGACGCAGAAACCAGCCATGACCCAAAAGATGGAGCGGAATCCGAAGGTGCCTGCCAGCCACCCACCAGCCAGCGCATCGACACCACCAATGCCACCGTTGACTGAGGTCAGGATGCCCATGTACAGGGCGTACTGCTTCTCATTAGGCACTTGCTGGCGCAGCATGATGAGGCACAGTGGCACCGTTGGCCCTGCCACACCTTGAATCACACGTCCGATAAATAAGACGGTGACGTTCGGGGCCAGTGCTGCTACGACGCAGCCGATACCGGTGACTAGCATCATTCCGATCAGCACTTTACGATGACCAATGAGGTCGCCCCAGCGTGGAAGGAATAACGAGAAAAGAGCTGCTGCGGTAAAGAATGCTGTTTGTGTCAGCCCGATCTGCGCTGCGGTCGCATTCAACTCTGACTCCATCGTCGCCAGAGCCGGCGAGAGCATGGACGCGTTGAGCTGGAAGGCAAACACCGCAACCAGGAGGGCGAGTAAGAGTGAAACAGCCTCCCCGGTGGGTGTGCGTCTCACATCAGTTGAGGTGGACATGATTTTTCCTTTCTTAGTTGGCCACGAGGGGCTTGACTTGTTGGGCGAGTTCTTCAAATTCTGATCGTCGTTGCGTGTAACCCTGCGCCCCCGGTGCCGAACAGGCGGCTGTAGCGGCGGCAATGCCAAACCGGGCTGCGGCATCAATGGAAGCGCCTTCAGCAAGCAGAGCAGCGAACGTGCCGACGAACGCATCGCCAGCGCCGGTTGTGTCGCTGATATCGACCGGAAGAGCGGGAAGTGAGCAGTGCACGTCCTTGGCAGCCACGATGGCTCCTCGTTCACCGAGGGTGGCCACGACATCCACGCCGAAACGACGATGGATTTCTGCGGGCATATTTTCAGCACGCTCGGGGTCTGCCGACGCTTCACCAAGGAGAGTCGCGGCCTCGATCTCATTGACGACCAAAATGTCTACGTCCTCGAGAAAATCCTCATCAGGGGAGCCTGGCGCGAGGTTCAAGATGGTGCGGCACCCTTGGGATTTCGCGTATCGGAGAGCTTCGAGGGTGATGCTCTTGGGGATTTCGTTCTGGCATACCACCACGTCGTTAGGCGCGGCAAGGTCCAACGTGGATCGCACGTTGTCGGCTGAGACATGGCCGTTTGCGCCTGGTACCACGACGATTGCGTTGTTGCCGTTCGCACCGATTTGAATGAAGGCCTGGCCGGTATCCATCCCGTCCAAGACATTGACGCGGGATAGGTCGAGCAACGTTTCTTCAGAACAGTGGCGGAACAGGGTTTCTCCTGCTGAGTCCTGCCCAACAGCCCCGACCATGACGGTATCTACCCCCGCCCGACCCGAGGCGACGGCTTGGTTGAGGCCTTTGCCGCCGACTGATTCTTCGAGCCGGGTGGCGGCGATTGTTTCGCCCTCAGAGACGAAATTTTCAACGGTAAGGAAGCGGTCGAGATTTGCGCTTCCGACTACGAAAACTTGCACCTGCGGGTGTGCCATAGTTCCTCCAATGTAAACGATTACTTCAATGCTGGGTGATGGTTAAAGTTCAGTTGCAGCAGTGCAACAATGCTTCGTCGGGGTTATCTCGTGGTCGACCCTCCGACTCGTAGGGTTCCAGGGATTCGGAAAGTCGAAGGCGCTGCGCTGTCCTCGCCAGAGACCCGTTGAATGAGCTGTTCGACTGCCACCCGAGCCATTTCTTCAATGGGTTGGATCAACGTCGTTAGCGATGGCTGCACTAGGGAGGCAGTGGTGATTCCATCGAATCCTGCGATAAGAACCTCATCTGGCACCAAAACATCGTGTTTTGCACACGTCATGAGCGCGCCGATTGCCATGAGGTCATTGGCTGCAAAGATCGCTTCCGGCAGGTTATCCAGGCGCTTTTCGACGACCTCTGCGCCCGATTCTGCAGTGAAATCCCCAGGGGCCAGTTGCACATCTTCCAACTCCGCTTGAGCGCAGGCCTTTAAGAAGCCCGATTTCCGTTCCTCTGAAACCGGCGACCCCTTCGGTCCCTCAATATGCAGGATGGACTTAGCCCCGCAATCAATGAGGTGCTGACAAATGGTTTCTGCGCCAGCGACATTGTCGGTGTAGACAAGCGGCAGGTTGGAGTGCCCAATTGGGCGGTCGAAGGAGAGGACGGGAAGGCTAATGTCCTTATCGGTCAGTGGCTTCTTGTTCGGCTCCCAAGAGGAGGAAACGATCAAGATCCCGTCGACGGTTCTACTGTTCGCCAAGCGCTGGCATTCTGCTGTGGGATCTTCTCCGCCTGCAATGAGTACTGCGTATCCATGTTTCCGGCATTCGGCTTCGATATGGGGTAACAGTTCGAAGTAAAAGAGGTTGTCGAAGCCCGGAAGGATCACTCCGATTGTTCCCGTGCGCTGACTGCGAAGCGCTCGTGCCGAAGCGTTTGGGACGTAGCCAAGCTTCTTCATCGCCTGGCTCACCTTATTTGCCGTTTCTTGCGAAACCGTGGCGCTTCCGTTGATCGTCCTCGACACGGTGGCGGTAGACACTCCTGCCTCGGCCGCCACTTCCGCGACGGTGGGGGAGTGTCCGGCAGCAGTTCTGTTCTCCTGTGCCATGGCTTCCTCCATCGATGAAAACGATTACATCCTTCAAGTTAGTAAATTCGACCACATATGGCCAGAATGTGTGAGATACAACATAATCGCGCGGGGGTAAAGTAGCCCTAGTCTTTTCTTTCATTACCTCAGGCGCGTTATGTTCCGCCGTGTAAGCTTGACGGCAACACTAGTAACAGGAGGCAACATGCGTTTCGGAAAATTGGCTGCGGTGGCGTGCGCCATGGTCGTCGGGTTGGGCTTGGCGCCTGCCGCGTCGGCGTCGTCGGTTTCCGTGGAGGGTTCCTCGGCTGCCGCGCCTGCGCTTGGCGTCGCCGCGCCGCGTGGCACCACCGTCACTCAGGGCGATGAGATCCTCGGGTTCCGCGGCCTCGTCTGGAACACATGCACCTTGGGTTACGTCGACCGCGCCGCGCGTGTCGGCTACACCGCCTCCCACTGCGCTTTCCCGGGCGAACCTGTTTTTAACTCGCGCTCCCAGCTGATCGGCTTCGTCGAAAAGTCCAACATGCTTGCCCTGAACACAGGTGCCACCGACGTCGCCCGGATCCGCTTCGTCGACGGCGTGCACATGGGCGCCAACGTTCATACCGGTGATGCTCGCGTCCCCGCCCACACCGTCCGCCCCGGCGAGAATCTGTGCGCCTGGGATCGCACCGATGCACGCGTCGTCTGCGGACCAGTCACCGATGTACGTGGCAAGAACGTCAACGGTCACCTGCCTGGCGTCGGCCCCGGTGACTCCGGATCACCCGCCTGGATCCCCGGCCGAGGCTTCGTCGGCGTGGTCTCCGGCGCCGATAACACGGGCCCCGGTGGCCTGTTCCGCGAACGCATCGCCAGCCCCGACGGTTTCTAGCTTTCGCTTTACGACGAACACCCTGCCGAACTCTTGTCGTGACAAGTTCTGCGGGGTGTTTCTTGTTGTGCCATGATCATGTTCACCAGTTCGTCGCACCGGGGGAGGGCAATGGGGGAGTGCTCCATGGCGGGCTGGTGACGGTCCATGAGCGGGCACTTGTCCTGTCTTGTGGGCCGAGTACGTGCCACCCGCTGGGGCAGAGGCTGCATCACGTGCCCCAGCGGGTGATGTTGAAGTAGTAAGTTCTGCGTGTCTTTCGCGGTTGTGTCAGGATTATGGACGCCGGTGAAACGTACTCGGGGGAGGGGCCATGAAACTCAGAATCGGTGCTGTTGTTGTAGCGCTGTCGTCGTTGCTGCCTGCTTGTTCAGCGGCCGGCGACGCGGAGCCTGCCGCTGCCGTGACTGAGGTTGTCACTGAGGTCGTCGAGCCGGAGCCTGACATCGAGACTGTCGATGCGTTTCATTTTGAATCCGGCACTTTGGAACTCGGGCCATTCGATCCGCTGGAAGTCTACCCAGATGTCTTCGACCCGTGCCAAGAAATCTCTGACGAAGAATTCGCGGAGCTGGGCTACACGACTGATGGGGTGACGGTGCCGCTCAACGAGAGCACGCTAATGGGTTGCACGCTTCTCTCCACTGATACGCCAGTTTTGGAGGGACTGCTTCTCTCAGGAAACCTAGCAAGTAAGGATGACTTTCTGCAGCAAACTGAAATCATTTCAGACGATATTTCTGCCGAGGTTCCTGGGATGTTTCTTTTCGTCGCTCCCGACGAAGAATTCAATAATTGCGGGGCTGTCGTTTCCACCGAGCGTGGGCATCTAATTGCTTTCTCGGCTGACGCATCAAAACCTTACAACCAAGAAGTCCATTGTCAGCGAGCAATCAAATTTTTGGAAAGGCTAAAGGAACTGTAAACATGCTTAACGGGGGAAATTTTCTAAACATAGTGCCGGCCGACGTGGCTGCGGCAGTATCACAACTGGAGAAACCTGCAGTTAGTCTCGGAATGGATTTCAAATACGGTTCTCTTCCAGATTTTTCGCTTTTCACCTCAGTGTCAGGATTGAAAGAGATGGGGGACTCACACAACCGGGTCATCGATGACAACGGGGCACAATCGCGACAAGCGTTTGCTAATCGCTTCTCCAGAGGGTGTCAGATGGTTTGTGTGTGAGGGATTCCCCTCACACCAAGGAGATGAACCAGAATGACTACCGTGGCACGACGAAACCCAGAGGACTCCGCAAAGATCAAAGCGATCGAGGAAAAGCTCCTCGCCAATCCTGAGATGGCGAAGCTGATCGACGAGCTCGGCACCTCCACCACGGATGCCAACGATCTCGTCCGGGGCCTGCTCCAGGCCTCGATCAACCGGGGCCTCAACGCCGAGATGGATGCCCACCTCGGCTACCAGCACGGCGACCGGAACA
>NZ_KB892456.1 GCF_000373805.1 Corynebacterium pilosum DSM 20521 = CIP 103422
TGCTGTTCCGGTCGCCGTGCTGGTAGCCGAGGTGGGCATCCATCTCGGCGTTGAGGCCCCGGTTGATCGAGGCCTGGAGCAGGCCCCGGACGAGATCGTTGGCATCCGTGGTGGAGGTGCCGAGCTCGTCGATCAGCTTCGCCATCTCAGGATTGGCGAGGAGCTTTTCCTCGATCGCTTTGATCTTTGCGGAGTCCTCTGGGTTTCGTCGTGCCACGGTAGTCATTCTGGTTCATCTCCTTGGTGTGAGGGGAATCCCTCACACACAAACCATCTGACACCCTCCGATAATCGCTGGTAGCACCCCGAGATAGTTTAACGTGGCGACATGGCAGTCAATCCAGTTGTCCATCTTCTCGTTGCGCGCGGCCTTCGCGAACAACAACCCGGAATAGGGGCACACTGCCACGAAAACTGACGCCCGAAACGCAGCCCGACCAGTAGCCGGATCAGTGATCGTGACTTTGTCACCGGCCCAATCGACATACAGTTCCTCACCGGGTTCATGGTCAATCACTTCGCTAAGGCCATGGGTTTTGATGTAAGCGGCGAAGCCGTCACAGAACTGGGCGTACTGGTACTTCACCATTCCTGGATCCGACGGCAAGGTGTAGTAATCCTCCCACAATTTGAACCTGGTCAGATGCCTATTCCTCGCCAACTTGTCGGCCAAGGCCTTGTAATCCGGTTGGACATACGACGCTTTGCGGGCCCATCGTCCGTCAGGGAACTGCTCGTCGAAGAACTCTTGCGACAGCCCCGCAAATGAATCGCTGGTGATGTCATAAGCCTTGATGACTTCGATCACGCGTGAAATATCGCGATTGGAACAGCCCAACGCGGAGGCGATATCGCCGTAGCTTTTGCCGTCGAGCCGCATCGCCATGATCTCTTTGAATTCAGCCATGAAATGGCCTCCTTGGTCATGAAAACGTGTCACGATGCCGAAGAATTAACGACACCGCCACAAAAAATCATGGCCCGACCACCTACCCAGAATCACCCCTACCAACTACGCGGACTACCCCGACCAACTACCCACAATCGGCAGGCGTTGACCGGGTCAAGCAGGGTCATCGTCGGCCCGGACCAGTCGACCTCGACGCTCTGGGCAGCCTTGTGCCCCACCCGTGACGCCGCCCCGATGACCAGGACGTGGCGCTGGTAGGTCCGGCAGAACCGGTCATAGCCCATCGCCGGGGCGCCGGTGGCCGCACACCTGTCGGTGTATTCGCCGTGCAGCAACTTCAAGGTGACCCCGACCCGGGCGAGTTCCCGGTGAACTTTCTCCCAGTCCGGTTGGGCGAATACGCTGTGGTGTTGTCCCCGGCCCGGGAACAGCAGGTCATAGACTTCGTCATCGGGACGGTCGGCGACGTCATCCCAGCTCACGTCCGCTGCGTCGGCTGCTTCCAGTACGGCGGTGATGCTTTTTCGGGACATGCCCTGCGACGAGGCGATCGCCCGTCCGGATAGGCCCTCGGAGCGGAGCTGGAGTATCAGCTTCGCTCTGATCTTTCGTACCATTGGTTTGCTCCTTCTGCCGTGTGCCCTATACACACGGCGGAGGAAGCGTAAGCGTGGTGGCCCCCGAGCGCACCACGAGTGGCCCCGAAGCCTATGAATGCGTCCTCAGCCTGCTGGCCCCCGGACACGCGACCGGTGGACCCCAGTGAAGCGAATATTCAATAGCCTTTCGAACGTCTTTGCGCATCAAACCCAGCACCGCCAGACCTTCTGCTCTATCGAATGGCAGACACACCACTCAAAAGGACTTGACCGTCGGAGCCAAAGGGTTCAAGCAAAAAACTGACAAAGCACTATTCGAAGACAGCTTCCCACGCTCACAAGCGCAGTGTTTCCACTTCCCCTGCAGAGAGCCCCCAGCGCTCCAAGAATAGATCCTGGAGTAGTTTGCGGAGCGTTGCGATCTTGTACTTATGTCCCGTCAAGTCCCGCTTCGCGATTGAATCGATCTGGGAATTCAATTTACGCAGGCCCTTCATCAGATCAATAACGGACTCTTGAAATCTGATGTCTTCAGGATCGTCAAAATTCAGTTTCGGGAGAGGTACTTCCGCGATAACAGCTGTACCCCTTGCAAAGTAGCCGCCACGAAACGGACTCCCCCGCTTCCTTAGATAAAACTCAACGACGGGTTGGTCGAGGACACCAAGCACGTAATCTAATGAATACCGCGCATCTTCGGGAAAGAGCGCCACTTCACCTGCGGTTCCGCCAGATTGATAAACAATCCCGGTTGTGTCCAAACCATACTTTTCCCCTCGCTGATTAACCGAGTAAAAAATTTTAGGAGCGGCCGTGCAATAGCCGATGGCTTGAGTTCGTCCATAAACGTAGAAGGCTTTCTCTCGCTCAGATTCGACAACATTTCGCTTGGCAAGCTTCTCCCGATGGGCTTGCAAATAGCTGAAAGCTAGAGGATAAAATTCTGCCATTTCGTGTTCAGGTAGGACCTCATAACCGGAACTATTTTTCCCATCAAGAGCAGTCCTGTATGGAAAAATTATTCGCGAGTCAGCCTCAACCTCACGGTGGGAACGGATTCCTTTCGAATCATCCAGATATGGACGAGTTATGGCTTCCTCAATGCGCCATGTACGGCCCTTATTCTCAAATTCTACGTAACCGTTATCGACCTTCGGGGAAGTGAGAACCATGATTGCGTTCGCACTAGTTTGTACACCGTTCCTGGGCTTAACTACTTGCCCCAGAGGGATACTGTCCTTGAACAGGCGCTTAAGAACCCTCGCCTCGACAGGATTTGCAGGTAGAACCCAAGCGCCTTCCATGTTTGTAGGTAGATTGTCGGCGTCGAGTATCTCAGTTCGAGTTGAGCTACTTGCATACTCTTCCGCAGAATCAGGCTCAGAGTATTCAAAAGACGGGCGGGGATTGTGGCTAGCGACCAGAATACAGACGTAGATCGACTTTTCTTCGAAAAGCTGCACATGTCGGAAGTTGGAAAGCTTAACTACACTTACCTCTTCTCGAAGCATCGAACGAAATTTCGTTGCGGCTCCAATAGTCATCCATTTGTTTGGGATGACGACACCGAGCACACCCTCCTTAGAGAGGTGGTCCACCGCGAACTCGACGAACGCGAAGTACTTATCGAACTGTTTGTGCGCTGTTCGGTAGTTCTTTTTCAAGTACTGCAGCTCCCATGAGTTGTAGGCTTTCATCTCCTCCGGCGCCATATAGGGGGGATTGCCCACAATAAGGTCGAAAGATGCAGGTAAACCCCCCCATTCCAGATCGAGCGGACGAGTCTGAAGGACATTTTCCTCCGATGCAGTAGAAGGCATCTCTCGAACTAGGGTGTTGCCGTGAATGATGTTGCTTTCAAGACTCGGGAGAATCCGTTGCTTACCCGCAGGCAGCGTCTCGGCAGTCTCGTCCTCCAAAAGTCGGATGAGTAGGCTAAAGCGGGCTACTTCCACGGCGTTGAAGTCAATGTCTATGCCGAAACAACATTCCTCTAGGACGCGTCGCTTCTCTTCAAAAACAAGACGGTAATCATCATCGCCGATCTTCAAAAGTCCTGGCCGCCCGGGTAAACCCAGTCGGCGTGCAATCTCGTTTTGCACGATCGTTTCAAAAGCCGAAACGAGAAAACGACCTGACCCAACTGCAAAATCTAGAACGGTCGGTGAGTGTACAGTGAGCTCAGCAAACGCCGCTTGCACAGTGGAATCAACAAGAACCTGCGGCGTTGTAACGACATCTCGTTTCTCGTACTCCTTTTTCGGGTTTAAGGCTACCGATCGATGATCGATCTTTTCACTAACCGTCAGATATTCAGCAAGGGTGCTTTCGTAGACAAGGCCCAGAAAATCGGCGTCTAGAACTGCAAATGAGAACGGAGAGAAGGGCGCATAAAGGTGGTTCACGATCTCTCGGAGGACATGCGCATCCACTAGTCGCATTGGGTCTCGGGGATTTGAACTTGGCCCGAAAATGCCTGTGTTGTAAGTCCGGTCCAGCTTGTCGAAGAACTTGGCGATGTCTGTGGTGGTGCCTGCAAAGGCGTCCCTCAGAACGCCCTCCCCTTCAATACCACGGTCCTCGCACATACGAACGAAGATGAGACGATTCAAGATCTGCTGCACTGCGTCATTGAGTTCGTCGCCAGTCAGCTGAGGGTTCCGGTTCACCAAGCTATCGCCAAGCTCCAGGCGCCATTGATTGAGCTGTCTGATAAACCTCTCATCGGCCGGCAAATGGGAGGGGGCTTTAAAGTTCTTAAACTGTGCTTCCCAGCTTTGATCCTCTACCGATTCTTGGCCGAGCAATTCATACAGGCGGGACCAGTTTTTGTTTAAATCCCGATACTCACTCTCGAACAAGAGAGCTGTAGTCGGGAGATCATTTACATCTATAGGAACGGTAGCGTCGAAAACGCGAATGTGCCTGAAGTTAGTCAAGACCGCAATCGGATGCTGCCCCGTCCAACCATATGACCTAGCCTGTCGGATCGAACTCAGATCATTCAAGATGTCAACGGACGGCTTTTTTGCCTCGACATAGAACTTATTAATGCCGTTTACACGCAAGGTGTAGTCAGGACGCTTCCCGGACTTGCCTGCCCTAGGTTGATTTTCTTCTCGCACGACTGGGCGCATCGAGGGGATCAACGCGTTTCGATTGTCGATGTCCCACCCTAACTCCCGAAGAAGTGGGTCTATAAACTCACTGCGGACGTCTGCTTCTAGGTAGTTTCCCAGTGACGCTGTGTAGTGGCTGAAGCCGGAGTTGAACTTCTCAACTAGTTTTTCAACATTTACGGGAGCAACCGCAGCCATCACTTTTCCTTTGGAGTAGGGCCAAAAATTACCTGTAGCAACGCTGCTCACATGCAATTTCTTATCACCAAAGTATCTGCCGAAGCCCTCAGCGAAGTCAAAATTTTGCCTGCCCACACCTTCGTTCTCGGGTAGAGAATGAGGCCGCTACTATGTCACTTCAGAGTCTGAAGTAAGGAATCATGAAAACAAAAGATCAAGTATCAGCAGAGAAGCTTCGCGGAGGGTTCTACAGCCCTAGACCCTTAGTGGAAGTGTGCATCGAGAGGTCTGCTCGCCTTCTCGGGAGCCGATCGCAACTCCGAGTATTGGAACCATCCTCAGGAGACGGCGCGTTTATTCGAGGGCTAGGAGAGTCGATCCTTCAGCCAAGAATCGATTACCTGCAGGCAGTCGAAATTGATCCCGCTGAAGCCCAGAAGAGCGCCGACGCACTTGAATCTAGCGGGCTGCCCGGAGACATTAGATCCGGGAATGTTCTCGAATGGCACTCCGAGGCCCCCGATCGATTTGATCTGGTTGTGGGGAATCCACCGTACGTCCGTTATCAGTTCATCGACGAGGCCGATCGACGTCGAGCATCCTCGATAAGCAGTGACCTGAGTATTCCGGGAACTGCTGTGTCTAACCTATGGATTCCCGTCCTTCTACTCTCACTCAGCCGCTTGAGCGAAGGTGGAGTCTTCTCGTTCATACTTCCTACTGAGTTCTTGACCGGAATCTCGGCAAGTCGCGTGAGGGGTTGGTTGATTAGAAACACCAGTGATCTCCATATTGATCTCTTTGCGCCCCAGTCCTTCCCTGACGTCCTCCAGGAAGTCGCTGTAGTCACGGGTCGTCGCACCACTGACACGGGTCGAAAAACTGGAATTGTTGAGTTCTTCGACCACAATGGCGGCCTGCATGAATGGCGCCACTCTATTTCAGTCGATTCGAAAACCTGGACAAGTTATCTGCTCTCTCCCCAGCACAACCAGGCGGTAAAAGATGCGTTGAGCATGCAAGACATTGTTCCGCTTTCGGAAGTAGCAAAGTTCAGCGTCTCCACTGTCACAGGGGCAAACAAGTATTTCTGTGTTTCGACCGAAGTTGCGGAAGTGCATCACCTGCAGCCTTGGCTCGTCCCGCTACTTCCTCGTACCCGGCATGCTCCAGGTCTGATTTTCAGTGCTGAGGAGCATGAACTCCTGGCAAGTACGGATATACCCTCATGGCTTTTAGACTTCGCTCCCGATAAGCCAGCGCCAACAGATTCAATTTTGGCTTCCTTATATATCCAGAAGGGTGAAGATGAGAACCTTCACACCCGGTACAAGACTCGGATTCGAAGCCCTTGGTATCGCGTGCCGCTGGTGACTCCTGGTGAACTCATGTTGGCAAAACGCTCAAATCGTTATCCTCGGATGATCGTCAATCAGGCGAAGGCTTTTACTACAGACACTATCTACCGAGGTCAAGTTCTGCCGACCACCTCGCTATCGGCTGAAGACATAGCCGCTTCGTTCCACAATTCGCTAACCCTGCTATCAGCAGAAATTGAGGGTCGAAGCTTCGGCGGAGGAGTCCTGGAGCTGGTCCCATCCGAGATCTCTTCCCTGTCCATTCCCGTCACCCCCGGAGCCGGCAAGTCGATCGATCACCTGGATAAGATCTCTCGGACTGCAGGTACCGAAGACGATCTCGTCGAAGCTACTGACGCACTGATGCCTGAATGGCTGCCTGAGATGGACTTCAAGCACATGGAGCTCATCCACGAAGCACGCTTATCGCTACTGAATCGGCGCTTGGAGCGAAACTAGCCGGATTGTCACGCCGATATTTTTTGAAGTTCGTCCTTCAGAACACGGGAGGTTTTATCTCAACTCAGCTTCTTCTGTAACCGGCCAGCTCGCTTATCCCAGTCGCCACTCCAACCCGCAGCCTTCGCCTCCTCTACTAAGTCCAGGGCTTCTTGGTACCGTTTCTCCTTCTCCAGAACAATGGCCAATTGTTTGTAACCTAAGTGGCCCGGCGGAGTCGCTGGGTGCTCCCTGCTATAGCCTGGGTTGTACTTCCGCAACTTCGCCAAGAGGTCTTCCTCAAGTGCATGCCAAGCTTGCATAGCCTCCGCTTGCATCTCTATCTGCAGTTCCGTACATTCGACGGCTCGTTTAAAATGCTCAGGGTTTGCTCGATGGCGATAGTAGATCTTCATCATGGAACCCAACGCCGAGTGCCTGGCAAAGACATTCTCGGCCCCTTTAGCCGGCCCCGGGTCGTCCTTTAGCTCCCATGCCTTGTCCGCCATTCGCAGCGCCAATTCTCGCTTCTTTGGATCGGCGCCCATGAACCACCCAGCCAAAATGGTAAGAAAAAAGAAGGATTCTGGCTAGTAATAAATCCGGTTCCATGGAGAAGGCTAGTTTCGTCATCATCATCTGGTCGCGTGGTAGGGGCCAAGATCAGCTCTCGGTCATCCTCAGAAAGCTCGTGCAACCACCAATCGTGGAGACCGAAGTGGCCGATCATCCCCTGTATGCTCTCGGTGCTCATGTAGACTTCTCAATATCTCATACACTCTCAGTCTAAGAGCCTTCACCAGGATTTTCTCTGCCTCAAGCCATATCCCACAGCCTTGGGCCAGCTTCTTCAATGAGCACCATTGAACTGCCGAACACCGTCAGCCCCACCCGCTCTAACCGACTGATAGCACCGTCGAAGAATCACGACGGTAGAAAGAGGCCCTTAATGGCTACCAAGCAGAACCCTTACACTCGCCGAAACCGAGAGCTTTGCTGGATTTGCGAAGAAAACGTTGCAGACTCACAGGAACATTCGATTAAGGCTTCTCGCATCAAACAGATGGAGAGTGTCTTGTCAGCCGGTCAAAATCTCCTCGTGCCAGGGAAAGATGGGCGGTTCTACCCGATTCGCGGAAAGAACTCGCAAGTGGTCAAGTTCGGCAAGACAATGTGCCAAAAGTGCAACAATGAGCGCACGAAAAAGTTCGATCAAGCGTACGACCGTCTCATTGAGTTTCTACTCAACGACTTTGACCATTTCCGATCTCGGCGCCAGTTCTCATGGGCTGACGTCTATTCTGATTGCGACTTCGACCAGCGCCACCTGGAGAGATACTACGTAAAAAACGCAGGGTGCCGAATGATAGATGCTGGAGTCGAACAAGTCCCCCAAGAACTCCGCCAGTACCTCTACGACCTCGAGGCTTTTCCAACATTCTCGCTCGTCCTCTATAAGGACTATCCAAGCGCAGACCTGCTCAGCAGGATTGACGAACTGGGTTCTTTACTTGAGCCAACTCGAGTGTCCCGAGAGTCTGAGCCCTTCACAAATCCGTATGCGAACTACGCAACGGCGAACCAAGCCGGGGAACTGTTTCAGCCTGGGGATGAGCTCTACAGCTTTGCATCCGTCCTTCAAGACGGACCAATTGGCGGATTGTTCCGATGGGAACATCCAAAAATTAGGACATTTCCGCTCATCAGCTTCAATCTCGATACCACTGCCTTTATTCGAGACCGTACGGAGTTCGATGAATCGACCCAGACCCTCCTCAGCGGTTGGGATACCTACGTAGACGTAGCCCGCGCTGGACTCAAGCTAGGTCACATCAAGAAGGAGATGGATGAGCTTCTAGCGGAAAAGGACTCGATCGAAAAAGGAGACCTAGTGCGTGCCGCCGCTTGGCGCTTGCGCGCCACTCAACTGCAAAGCGAGACCAAACACGCGATTGGCACGACTTACGAAGTCGTTGCACGGTTCAAAGAACAAACCGGTTGGAGCGGGCAGAGCAACTAACGGCCGGCTTGTGGCCTAGATCATGCTCGAGTTTGCACGCTCCTCAGTAGCCCATCCGGGGTGCAGGTCATTCTCAAACGCTTCACCCAAACCAGAACTCTCCCCCACAAGTCCCCGCCCGCACAATCCGGCACCACCAACCCCAGAAAAAAGACAAAGCCGGAGGCCACACCCTCTTTCGAGTTTGTGACCTCCGGTGTCGCAGTTCATGGAACCGCTCTTTGTGCCCGGGGGGGGACTTGAACCCCCACGTTCTTGCGAACACTGGCACCTGAAGCCAGCGCGTCTGCCAATTCCGCCACCCGGGCGGGCGACTTGCATAACTGTAGCGCAGGCCTTGCAAATCTGCCAAATCGCCAGTTCAGTTCCCTCAAAAAGGCGACTTCACGGCATATTTCCAGCGTCTTTTGCAGCGAGCATGTAGGTAACATGCACCAAAGGGTTCTATACTGGCACAGAAAACATCTGTCCATAGCGGACAACTAATTGCTGAGTTGAGGGAGGAGGTGCGGAAGATGGGGCTGATGGAGCGTCTGGCCAAGTTCGATAGTCGTTTGCAACGTGGCCTTGATAATGGGTTCGCGGCGGTGTTCGGTGGTCGTGTCGTGCCTGCTGAAATTGAGGAGCTACTCAAGCAGGAGGCGCAGGACAATCTCACGGAAACTGAGCAGCAGCATCTGATTACCCCCAACGTTTTTGCGGTGGGGGTGTCGTCGAAAGATCTGGAGAATTTGTCGCAGGAGCGTGATCTTCCGGACCGCCTCGCTGACCAGCTGATGCGATACATCCGCAACCAGGGTTGGGCCCTCGCGGGTTTTGCCGTGGTGCGGATTGCGGAGGAATCTGGCCTGCGTACCGGCCAGCTTCGCATCTCGTCGTATATTGATCCGGATCCGGATGTCGCCAGTGGGTTCGATGCCATCGTGGCGGACGCCCCGAAGCCGTCGGCACAGCAGCCGGCTCCGGTTCCACCCAGTGCCTCTCATGAGGAGGCCGCAAAGGAGGATGACATGTCCGAACCTAATTCAGTGAAACCTGTGGAAAGTGCCAACGGCCCGGCTGTGAGTTTGTTGCTGCAGGACGGTTCCTCGCGCACCTACCTGGTGCACGAGGGTTCCAATATTTTGGGCCGCTCTAATGATTCTGACTTCCGGCTGCCAGACACGGGTGTGTCGCGCCAGCACGCGGAGATCACGTGGGATGGCCATGACGCAGTGCTGACTGATCTGCAGTCAACCAATGGCACCACCGTTAACGATGAGAATGTGGAGAACTGGTTGCTCCAGGACGGTGACGTGATCACCATTGGCCATTCGAATATAGAGGTCCGTATTGTCGGGCCCTCGCGCTAAAGTCTTGCCCAACCGCTAAAGAAAGGCCTGTAATCTCGTGGACTCCATAGTTCTTCTTTCGGTCCGGTTTGGTCTTCTGGCGCTGCTATGGATCTTAATCATTATTGTGATCTTGGCGTTGCGTCGTGATGTGACGAAGACAAGTGGTGCACGCCGCGCCACAACATCGTCGAACCCGATCCGGCGCGAGAAGGCCCGCTCGATCACCGTTGTATCAGGCCCGCTGAAGGGCAGCCACATGGACATTTCGTCGATTGAGGCGTTTACCTTGGGCCGATCGAATGAGAACGATTTCGTGCTTGGCGACGATTTCTCGTCGTCACGCCACGCGCGTCTGTTCCGTCGCGGCAGTGACTGGTTCGTAGAAGACCTGGATTCACGTAACGGCACGTTCGTCGGCGGCACACGCATTGAGCAGCCAGAACGTGTGAGCGTGGGGACGGATATCAAGATGGGTCGCACGATTGTGAGGTTGGTCCCATGAGCTTGAAACTAAATTATGTGGCCGTGTCTGATCGCGGCCTCGTGCGCGGTAATAATGAGGACTCCGCGTATGCGGGACCCAACTTGCTGTTGCTTGCCGACGGCATGGGTGGCCACGCCGCCGGCGAAGTCGCCTCCCAGCTGATGGTGGAGCACATGGAGCACCTGGACCAGGATCCGGGTGACAATGACATGCTGGCCCTGTTGGGCGCGGCCGCGGAAGATGCGAACGCGTCGATCGCCGATGCGATTCGGGCCAACCCGGAGCAGGACGGCATGGGCACGACCCTGACGGCCCTGATGTTCAACGGCCGCGAGTTTGGCCTGATCCACGCCGGCGATTCCCGCGGCTACCGGCTGCGCGACGGCAAGCTGCAACAGATTACTGTCGACGACACTTTCGTCCAGTCACTGGTGGAACAGGGCAAGCTGGACCCGGAGGATGTGTCCTCTCACCCGCAGAAGTCCCTGATCTTAAAGGCTTTTACGGGCCGTCCGGTGGAGCCCGGCCTGGCGACGATCGATGCACAGGTGGGCGACCGCCTCCTGCTGTGCTCCGACGGCTTGTCGGACCCAGTCACCGCCTCCACCATTGAGGCTGCACTTGGCCAGGGCACTCCCGATGAAGCCGCACATACGCTCATTGAGCTGGCATTACGCTCCGGCGGCCCCGACAACATCACCATCGTCATCGCAGATGTCGTCGATACGCACGCGGAGAACGCCCCGCACTTGCCGACGACCCCTGCCATGGCCGGCGCGCTGGCGCTGGAGCAGAAGGAGACGCACCCTGATACGGCTGCGGGCCGTGCGGCGGCGCTGAACAAGAACCGCCAGGTGATCCCGCCGCAGCAGGGCGACGCGAACCAGGTCCACGAGCCCGGTGGCGCCGAGGACATGGACGATGAAGATGAGGAGTCTCATCCCGGGCGCAGCAAGGCCAGCTGGGCGGTTGTGATTAGCCTGCTTACCGTGCTGATTCTTGTGCTCGCGGGCGGTTTTCTGCTGGAGCGGAAGAGGGACAACTCTTTTTTCGTCTCGGCGAACGAGCAGGGTGCGTTCGTCGTCGAGCACGGATTAGATTATGAGATCTTCGGCAACGCCCTGCATGAGCCGATCCAACATACGTGTATTGACTCCAACAATGAACTGAAGTTCGTCGACATCGGGGACGTCCCAGCTGATTGTCAGCTGTTCTCCCTCGACGATCTGCCGGAGTCCGTGCGCGGCCAGGCCCAAGACCTGGCTGGCGGCACGTACGACGAGGTGAGCCGTCAGATGAACAGGCTTGCCGACGAAGCCCTCCCCGTCTGCGTGGCCCCTCACCGGGACACGGATCCGGGCCGGGAGAGCGATAATCAGGCATCTGTCGAATGCCGGGAGGTGAAGTAATATGAGTCGCATTTTCGGACGAAAAATTGAGCTAGCGCTACTGATTCTGGCCACGGGCCTGCTGGCCCTCATGCTGGTCAGCCTGGAGCTATCGCAGGGCAACACATTGACTACAGACATGCTGTGGTTGATCGGTGGCTTCATTGGGGTGTTTGCGCTGGCGCACGTGGTGATTTGTTTCGCCGCACCGCACTCGGATCAGATCCTTCTTCCGGTGGCCGCCGCGCTGAACGCGATCGGGCTGGTCATGATTTACCGCATCGATATTGCCCGTGAGACCAGCCTGGCCGAACGCCAGGTGATGTGGACTCTGGTGAGTATCGTTCTGCTGGTGATCACGCTGATTGTGCTGGCGGACCACAAAACACTCACCCGGTTCTCCTACCTGTTGGGCCTGATTGGGCTGGTACTACTTGCCCTGCCGCTGGTGTGGCCGCAGCCAGAAGGCGCGGAGGCGAAGATTTGGCTGTCGATCGGCCCATTCTCGGTGCAGCCGGGCGAGTTCTCCAAGATCTTGCTGCTGATGTTCTTCGCCCAGCTGCTCACGCAGAAGCGGGCCCTGTTTACCGTTGCCGGTTCCCGGTTCTTGGGCATGGACTTTCCACGCCTGCGTGACCTGGCACCGATTCTTCTGGTCTGGGCGATCGCGATCCTGATCATGGGTGCGTCGAATGACTTCGGCCCGGCCCTCCTGCTCTTCGCCACCGTCTTGGGCATGATGTACTTCGCCACGGGGCGCGCCTCCTGGCTCGTCATCGGCCTAGGCCTGGTGACCATTGGTGCGGTGGCCGTGTACAACGTGAGCGCGAAGATTCAGTCCCGCGTGGAAAACTTCCTCGACCCGCTGGGCACCTACCACGGCGATGGCGGCGGCTACCAGCTGTCGCAGGCACTGTTCGGCATGAGCTGGGGCGGCATGACCGGCACCGGCTTAGGCATGGGCTACCCGCACCACGTGCCGGTGGCCTGGACCGACTTCATCCTGGCGGCCATTGGTGAAGAGCTCGGTTTGATCGGGCTTGCTGGCGTGATCGTCTTGTTCGCCATCTTCATCACCCGCGGCTTCAAGGCTGCGATGACGGTGCGTGATTCCTATGGCAAGTTGCTGGCGGCAGGTCTGTCCTTGACTGTCGCGATCCAGGTGTTCGTGGTGGTCGCCGGTATATCTGCGATGATGCCGATGACGGGTCTGACCACACCGTTTATGTCCGCCGGCGGTTCCGCACTGATGGCGAACTACATCCTGCTGGCCCTCTTGCTGCGCATCTCCAACAGCGCACGCAAGCCGATCGAAGTCGACGAAGATTCCAGTGACTCACCCCTGATGACGTCTGGCACGAGTTACTTCCCTGCGGCGGACGCCGCGAACGCGGAGGTGGCACGATGAACCGCTCGATCCGCATAGGCTCAATCTTTTCGCTCATCCTCATCCTGGCGCTGCTGCTCAACGTCACGTGGGTGCAGGCCTTCAATGAGGAAAAGTATGCACAGAATCCGCTGAACCAGCGCGCTTTGATCAAGATGAAAGAGACGGAGCGCGGCCAGATCAACGCCGGTGGCCAGATCATGGCGCAGTCCGTCCAAGGTCAAGACGGCCTGTACACCCGCACCTACCCGACGATGCCGATTTCCTTCGCGCCGGTGATCGGCTACCTGTCGGACCAGTACGGTGCCGCCGGCCTGGAGCAGGGTTTCAACGCCCAACTCAATGGCGACACCACCTCCCTGCTGAACTCCCGTTTTCTGGATACGGGCACAGAGCAGCGCAAGGGTGATTCCATCGAGCTGACCTTGGACCCTCAAACCCAGGCCACCGCCTATGAGGCGTTGGCGAATAACGGCTACGAGGGCGCCGCGGTGGCTATCCGCCCGTCGACGGGCGAGGTCGTCGCGATGGCATCCACGCCGTCATACGATCCCAACTCGATTGCGAACCCAGAGACCGCCGAGTCCGCCTGGGCCGCCGTAAACAATGATCCCGGCCGCCCGCTGCTCAACCACGCAACGCAAGAGCAGCTGCCCCCAGGTTCGATTTTCAAGATCATCACCACGGCGGCAGGCTTGGAGGCCGGCTACACCCCGGATTCTCAGCTGACGGGTGCTGCCTCCATCACGCTGCCGGGAACCACCACCGAGCTGACCAACTACGCGGGCCAGCCGTGTGCGGGAGGCGGGCAGGTCTCGCTAGAGACCGCGTTTGCCCTGTCGTGCAACACCGCCTTCGTCGAGATGGGCGTTGAGGTGGGCGCGGACCAGTTGCGCCAGACCGCAGAGGCTTTCGGCGTGGGCGAGTCCTACGACATGGGGCTTCCCACCGCCGCGGGTTCGATGGGCGAGCTTCCCGACGACGCCGCGACGGCTCAGTCGTCGATCGGCCAGCGCGATGTCACCATGACCGCCCTGCAGGCAGCCATCATGGGTGCGACCGTGGCCAACGAGGGCCGCCGCATGGAACCTTATGTGGTCTCCCGCGTGCTGGGCCCCAACCTGGAGGAGCGTTCGAAGAAGTCCCCGAAGGAGATCACCCAGGCGGTGACCCCGGAGCAGGCGGCAACGCTGACGGACCTGATGTATGCCTCAGAGCGCAACACGGCCGGCTACAACGGCAATAATTATGCCTCCAAGACCGGTACCGCGGAGCACGCCGATGGTGTGGCACCGCACGTGTGGTACGTGGCTTTTGACCCGGATAAGGATGTGGCCGTGGCTGTCGTTGTGAAAAACGGTGGCGGCTTCGGCTCGTCTGCGACGGGTGGCCAGGTCGCGGCCCCGATCGGCCGCACGATCTTGAATGTGGCCCCCGCCGGAGGTGAAGGCTAATGCACCCCGATAACCGCGACGGCCTGCAAGAACTGATTGGGGATGACTACCGCCTGCAGTGGATCATCGGCCACGGCGGCATGTCCACCGTGTGGCTTGCCGACGATACCCACGCCGACCGCGAAGTAGCCATCAAGGTTCTGAAGCCCGAGTTCTCCTCGCACGAGGAGTTCCTCACCCGTTTCCGTAACGAAGCGAAGGCCGCCGAGGGAATCGATTCCGCCAATGTGGTGCGCACCTATGACTACCGGGAGGTTGAATCCCCGGCCGGTTATACCGTGTGCTTCATCGTCATGGAGTACATCCGTGGCGAATCGCTGGCGGACATGTTGGCGCGCGAGGGCAAGCTCGACGAGCCACTCACGGTCGAGGTGCTGGAGCAGGCAGCCCACGGCTTGGCGGTGATTCACCGCATGGGGTTGGTGCACCGCGATATTAAGCCGGGCAATATTTTGATCACGCAGAACGGCAAGGCGAAGGTGACCGATTTTGGCATCGCCAAGGCTGCCGCGGCGGTGCCTTTGACGCAGACGGGCATGGTGGTGGGTACCGCCCAGTACGTCTCTCCCGAGCAAGCGCAGGGCCGCGAAGTCACCGCCGCATCGGATGTGTATTCGCTGGGCGTGATGGGTTTTGAGATGCTGGCCGGTGAGCGCCCCTTCCAAGGCGACTCTTCGGTCAGCGTTGCGTTAGCGCACGTGAACAATGAGCCACCCCCGCTGTCCACGGATATTTCGGCACCTGCCCGCGAACTCATTGAGATTGCGCTGCGCAAGGATCCCTCCACCCGCTTTGCGGACGGCAACGAGCTGGCCATTGCCGTCGCCGCAGTTCGCGAGGGCAAGCGCCCACCACAACCGGCCAGCGCGGCCATGACCCAGGTAGCCGAGGAACCCTCCCCCACCGCCTCCACCAGGCAGTTGGCCTCGGTGGCACAACCGACCACGCTGCACCCGGAGGCTCGTCGTCAAGCACCCACCGACCTTGTCGAAAGTAAGTCTGCGAAGGCTGCGGCAAGCACGGCGCATGACGACGAGGGCGGCTCCAAAGCACCCCTCATCATGACAGGGGTGCTGGCTGCCGCTGCAATCGGCGCCCTGGTCTGGGCTTTTGTGGCCGGGCCATTTTCCTCCGACGGCCGCGGTGGCGAGACCACCGGCACCTCCATGGTGACAGAATTTGTGACCCCTACGGAAGAAACGGACACGTCGGACGCGCCGAACACGGTGGAGCGGGCTCCGCAGGAACCGCAGAACAACGCACCGCGCCGTCAACCGGCGGAACAACCGACGGCGCGTGCGCCCCAGGACTCTGGGCAGCAACCAAATGATCGTCGACAAGCACCCGGCGGTGGCGATAGTGGTAATAGGGGCGATACTGGGCGCGGCACGCCGCAGCCCCCGCTGGTCACCGAACCGTTGCCCACCCAGCAGGCCCCGAACCCGCAGCCCGTCCCGCAGGATCCGCCACAATTGACCAGCGTGCCGCAACAGGCGCCCGGTGGCGATACCCCGGCGGACCAGGGCTCCCCGCAGGCGCGGGAGAATGATGGTGCGGCCGAATCACAAGGAATGGGAGGTGTCTCATGACGTTAGTAGGTAACCGCTACGAGCTCGGTGAGAGCATCGGTACCGGCGGCATGAGTGACGTGTACGCGGCTACAGATACGCTGCTCGGCCGCCAAATCGCGGTGAAGATGTTGAAGGTGGACATGGCCCGGGATGAGAATTTCCGGGAGCGTTTTCGTCGTGAAGCGCAAAACTCTGCGCGCCTGAATCACCCGAATATCGTGGCGGTCTATGACACAGGCTCCCACATGATCGACGGCATTGACGTGCCATTTATCGTGATGGAACGGGTGATCGGCCGCGACCTGCGCGCGATTGTGCGTAACGATGGTCCCCTGACCCCCGAGACCGCCGCCGAACTGCTAGTGCCCGCGACCGCGGCGCTGCAGGCCAGCCACGATGCTGGCATCATTCACCGCGACGTGAAACCGGCAAATATCATGGTCACCAACACCGGTGATGTGAAGGTGATGGACTTCGGCATCGCGCGCGCTTTGGACGATTCCACCGCGCAGATGACGCAGACCTCCGCCGTGATCGGCACCGCGCAGTACCTCTCCCCTGAACAGGCGCGTGGCAAGCCCGTCGACGGACGCAGCGATATTTACGCCCTTGGGTGTGTGATGTATGAGGCCGTGACAGGCCGCCCACCCTTTGAGGGCGAGACACCTTTCGCGGTGGCCTACCAGCACGTGCAGGAAGATGCCGAAGAGCCGAGCGCGCACATTCCCGGACTGTCGCCGCAGGCAGCCTTGAATGTCGACGCCGTGGTGCTCACCGCCATGGCGAAGCACCCGGCGGACCGCTACCAGACCGCCACCGAGATGGGCGAAGACCTGCAGCGTTTGGGCCGCGGCGCGGTGACGTCGGCGGCGCGCAGCCATGTTGCTTTGCCTGCGGGGTCTGAAGGTGCCACCGAAGTTGTGGGTGCGCCCATGGCCGCAGCTGGAGCCGCTGCAACGCACCGCCCGGAGGACGGGGAGGACGGAGCCACTCGCTACGCCCGCCACCGCGAGGAAAACTCGAAGGGTGGTGCGCGCTGGCTGAAGTGGATCGCCGGCCTGTTGGCGCTGGTGGTCATCGGTTTTGCGGGCGCGTTGGCGGTGGATTATTTCCGCACCGAGAACACGCCCACGATCACAGAGACCATGATCACCGTGCCTGAGGTGACCGGGCTGGAACGCGGCGAGGCCGTCGCCCAACTTGAGGAGCTTGGCCTGCAGGTGCAGGTCAACGAGGAGCCGAACCCTGACGTTCCGCGCAACCACGTGATCCGCACCAACCCGACCGCCGGTTCCCAGCTGCGCGAGGGCACCTTGGTCACCCTGACTGTGTCATCGGGACGCGAGATTACTGACGTGCCCGACATCACCAACATGACCCCGCAAGAAGCCGCCCAGGCCCTGCAGAACGCAGGCTTGGAACTGGACGAAAACATTGCGGAGGAAGATAGCGAAACGGTGGATCCGGGCCGCATCATCCGCCAGGAGCCGGCACCGGGTTCGCAGCTGTCGAAGGGCTCTAAGGTGAAGATCGTGGTCTCCTCCGGCCCTGAGCTGGTGCGCATCCCTTCGCTAGTGGGTATGAACTCTGAGCAGGCGCAACGGACACTCAGTTCGCTGGGTCTGACTGCCCAGTTCGAAGACGTGGATTCCGATCGCCCCGAGGGTGAGGTCCTTGCCGTGGCAGGCGAAGGTACCGAAGTCGCCCGCGGTTCGTCCGTGGCCATTCAGGTATCCAACGGGATGATCATCGAGATGATCGACATCACCCGCATGCGCCCCAACGAAGCCACCGCCGCTCTCCGCGAGCAAGGCTGGACCGGCAGGTTAGAGCAGGGACCGACGGTGCCAACCGGTGCGCTTATCGACGAGGGCCTCATCGGTGCCCAGAGACCACAAGAAGGTGACCAGATCCGCAAGGATGCCACGGTGGGCGTGAATCTGTGGAAGTTCGATGCCGCAGCGCTGCTGCCCACGGGCACCCTCAACCCGAATGCTAGACTAGCGCCAAACAACTAGGCGCCGGCCTCGCGCGAAATCACCAGGATAGTACCCGCAGTACACAACGAAGGACGAAGACAATGCCAAAGGCAAAGGTTACGAAGACCCCAGTCACCTCCACCACTAGCACCGGCACCAGCCGCACCCCGGTCAAGATCAATACCGGCGGCACCCCGATGTGGTACAAGGTGATCATGTTCGGCTTCATGATCGCCGGCCTGGCCTGGCTAGTGGTAAACTACCTCGCCGGTGACCAGATCCAGTTCATGTTGGAGCTGGGCCCCTGGAACTACTTGATCGGCTTCGGCGGCCTGATCATTGGTCTGCTGATGACCATGGGTTGGCGCTAGGCGTTTAAGTTACTGCCGGTTGAGGCCGGTACTTCTCGGTTGCCCCCGGGCCTGCTGCGATGCAGGTCCGGGGGTTTCTTGCTGCTTGGGCACCTACTTGGGCACCTATTTTTCACAAACCGATATAGTCCTCTGCCTATACTGCGTGACACCACTAGGTTTTCAATAACCCACTCGCACTATGGGGCGAGGACTATATCGGTTTGCGGGATGGGATGGCAGGGGGAGGCCGTCTGTGTACTTTTTCCACGCACCTGTTGAAGGGGAAACCACAAAGTTATCCACAGGGTGTGGATGAATCTGTGGAAAGTTGCCAAAACACACAATTCCACAGCCTGTGGATAAACCTGTGCACTACTTACACAACTAGCCTGTCTGTACTGTTAAATGTGCTAAAGGCAAGGTCGTAGACCTCCTGTTAGCGCATTCGTTCTAGGAATTACATAAATGTAGTTATCCACATTGTGGATAACTCTTGTGGATAACTTTCCTCTGGGGATAACCCGTGGATAACTAGGCAGGTTGTGCACAACAACCCACAGGGCACAAAGAAACCCACACCCGCCCGGAGGCGAATGTGGGTTATGCGGGAACTTCCCAAGCACGATGCCTGCTACATGGCGATGACCAGCACGATCGCTGCAGCAACTACCCCCGTGGCCACGGCCGCCCCAATCCTCACCGACTCCTTTGGTGAGGTCAGCGGCCACGCCATCACCGCACCGGCCGCCAAGCCACCCAAGTGGCCCCACAGGCTGACACCTGGGGAGATCAGTGAATAGATTACGTTCGCCCCCACCAGAACCAGTGGCCCACGAAGGTCAGTGGATCGTCGTGAAGCGATGGCGACCAACACGGCCATCAGGGCGTAGAGCGCGCCGGACGCCCCGGCGGTGGGTGTGTTGAAATCCATGAGCAGCACCGCCGCCGACCCGCCTAGGCCACCGGCGATGAAGGCGGCCGAGTAGGCGCGCGTGCCGACGAAACGCTCCACCTCCGCGCCGACCAACAACAGGAAGAAGAGGTTGAAGGCGAGGTGGCCGATGTCCAGGTGCATGAAGACGGCGGTCAGGGCACGCAGCGCGCCGAAGGACTCGCCCTGCACGAAGGGGCCCCACAGCACCATGCGTGTGCCGAGGTCCGAGGTCCACACCGATTCCAGGGAGCGGGCTTGGACGGCGGTGATCAGGTACACCGCGGTGCAGATGATCGTGAAGATGCAGGTGGCCGGGGCGGTGCGGCGGAGGTTGGTGAGCCAGTTGTCGGTTCTCATGGTTGTTCCTGGAAATGGGAACGCCCCCGCACGGTGGCGGGGGCGACTGGGTGTGAAATTTATGCTTCGACGATGTCGATGGACTGGATCACGACGTCCTCAACTGGACGGTCCATACGGCCGGTCTGCACGTTCGCCAGCTTGTCGACGACAGCCTTAGACTCCTCGTCGGTGACCTCACCGAAGATGGTGTGCTTGTTGTTCAGCCAAGGGGTGGCGTCCACGGTGATGAAGAACTGGGAGCCGTTGGTGCCTGGGCCAGCGTTCGCCATAGCCAGCAGGTATGGGCGGTCGAACTGCAGCTCTGGGTGGAACTCATCAGCGAACTGGTAGCCTGGGCCGCCGGTTCCGGTGCCGGTTGGGTCGCCGCCCTGGATCATGAAGCCAGGGATGATGCGGTGGAAGATCGCACCGTCGTAGAACGGGCCCTCGTTGGTGCCCGATGCGTTCTTGGTGGAGTACTCCTTGGTGCCCTTTGCCAGGCCGACGAAGTTCTCGACAGTCTGTGGCGCATGGTTACCGAACAGGTCAATGACGATGTCACCAAGGTTGGTGTGCATCGTTGCAGTTGCAGTCTTCTGAGTCATGTCCCTTAGTGTAAAGAATTTTCCGCACAATTGCCGGCAGTGACCATGCGTGTTCGCTCTCAGCGTGAAGGGTGTGCGCGAAGCCAAGTCAAAGAGGGCCTAGCTGGCGTGCTCAAGCGATCGCTCTCCTTCTCGCACCGATTGCGCCGGCGGCAATCAAAAGGATGCCAGCGGCAATCCACAGTCCAACACCTGCGCCACCTGTCTTTGGCAGCTCACCGGCGCGGACATTGGCAATTGCCAGATCCACCTGTTGGTCTGCCACCATGAAATCTACAATCGGGAAGTTCAGCGAAGGTGATGCACCGTCAAGTCGCTGTCCGGTGCGATCGTTCGGGCCCTCCAGCAGAAAGAAAGCGAGCTCATCAGAATCGTACTCGACCTTAAAATATACCGGCTGAGGCAGAAGGGAGTACCCTCCAGCCGCAGCACGCGTCTCTGTCAAGACATACGACCCCAGTGGGAGATCATCCCATACGAATTCGCCGGTGTTATCTCCGGATTTGGTCGGTAGTACATCGCCAGGCTGGCCTTCGTCGTTAAGCGAGCGCAGTTCGAATTCAGCACCATCAAGCGACACTGTCGTGTCAGTCGCATCAACTTTGCGCAGGCGCAGGTCATAGGTGGTCGGTATAGTTTTTGCCCGGTAATAAACAACGCAATGGATGCCTCCAGCTAACGGCACGTTGTTGAGCTGGAAATCATTGGTCGGGTTGGCTTGATCTCTCGAATCAAGATTTGTCACTGAGACTGGGTCACCGTTGCGCCTGAAACACTGCGCATGTTGCCCACCTTCAGCGGGCATGCGCTCCCACGTTTCGGGAATCTTTCCGGTTTCCTCCCGGACAGCAATGCTGGAGTAGTTGGTTGTACCGTTGAGACCGATACGGGCGACTAAATTATCGGAATCAGGCTCAGCAGTGGGGTATTCCTTGGTCTGTTCTGTCCTCTGTCCGCCCGCTGGAGTGAGGACTCCATCAAAGCCCCATTGCCTGGATTCTTCGATGGTAGGTCGCGTGTTGTCACGGCTTGGAATAGCATTCGGGTCATCGCCTTCATAGAATCTGCGCTCCACGGTGATAGCGCAATCATTGAGGGTATTAATCAAAGCCTGCCGGAAGACATCAGCATCGGTGAAAGTCGCAAAATCACTCCTGCGCAAAGAAGTGGAACTGCCATCAGAGTTCATCCCGGACAATGCCTGCAGGTTGTGATCGGAGACACTGAGCTGGGTCTCACCCGTGCCCGAAGCACGCCGAGGCCAGTTCGCTGGAATCCCCACTGGAACCACGCGTGTGCCCTGGGCCTTGAGCGTATTAGCCATGCCCATAGCTGCCTCAACATGGCGGAACTCCCCGTCGAACCCATTGTCATTTTTGGTCTTGGTATCGAGCCTAGTTGGGTTACCGTCTGTGATCATGAAGACCACATCATATTTTAGAGCGGGATTGGCATTGTTATACTCTGCAAATTGTCGAAGACCCGCCTCCCAATTTGTTCCACCATTATCACTATTCAGTTTCCCCACCCATTTTTTAGATTTTTCTCTGTCGATGTCAGAATTCATCGACAATGGGGAAACAATATTATTTTCGGCCGGAGAATCATCATCAAATCTTACGAATCCTAACTCGGTTTGTGTTTTTCCTACTTCATCAATGAAACCAGTCTTCCCTGAGCCTCCTGCGAGAATTTGCTTGATTGTATTGATCCCCGTCTTGCCCATGCTTCCAGAAGTGTCAACAATTAGACCCACCCGCAGACCACATCGGTTGGGCAACGGAGGATTGCTGCGTCGTTGTTAAAAAATTCCAAGCGCACTGAACCGTCACGGGTTTCTTGCCGCCTTCCGATAAGGAAGGATCACCAGCATGAAAAAGTCCTACGACCCCGAGTTCAAGACCCGGGCCGTCCGGATGGTCCAGCAGCACCGCGAGGACTACCGATCACTGACCGCCACCTGCACCGCCATCGGCAGCGAGCTCGGGGTATCCCGGGAAACCCTGCGCAACTGGGTCCGGCAGGCCGAGGTCGACGCCGGCACCGCCCCCGGTGTCACCACCGAGGAAAACGAGGAAATGGCCCGGCTGCGCAAGGAGAACAAGCGGCTGCG
>NZ_KB892457.1 GCF_000373805.1 Corynebacterium pilosum DSM 20521 = CIP 103422
ACACACCTTCGCGTGTGTGGTCATGACATGAGAGATGACCGTTCGTCTGTTTGGTTGTCGACACGTTGCCCCTGTGGGTGTGTCGGTGGTTGATGGCGGCGGGGAAACGCCCGGTCCCATTCCGAACCCGGTAGCTAAGCCCGCCCGCGCTGATGGTACTGCATCCGGGAGGATGTGGGAGAGTAGGTTACCGCCGACCTAAAAATTTAAATAGTGAATCTGGAGCGTAGTTGGGATGAGTTGAGTCTGTGTACTCCTTATTCCAGCTACGCTCTATTTTCGTTTGTCTACTCTTAGATTGACTAGAGTAGAGAGACGTGCCGATCATAGAAAGGGCAAGTAGATGAGCGACGAGACATCATCCCACCATTTCCGTGAAGACCGCCCCCGTGGCAGCAGGCCGGACAAGAACAACCGCCGCCGCGACTACAGAGGCGGCTCAGGCCAACGCCGGGATGGAAAGCCCTCGGATCGGCGCGACGGTTGGCGACACGCGCAAGGCGGCAAGCGCGACGACCGCGGGAGAGGCCCACGGTATGACCGTAACGATCGCGGCAAAGTCCGCCACGATCGTTCGAACCCCCAACGGCAAGGCTTCCGTGAAGACCGGATGGCGCAGAAGCTGTCGGAACCGGATCTGCCCAGCGATATTGATATCAAAGACTTAGACCCTATGGTTCTGCAGGATCTTCGGGTCCTTTCGAAGGACAACGCAGATCGTGTGGCTCAACATCTCATCATGTCCGCGACCCTTCTAGAAGACGACACCCAACTGTCATTGAGCCACGCACGTGCTGCGAAGAATCGTGCAGGCCGGGTAGGCGTTGTCCGCGAAATGAACGGCATCGCCGCCTACCACGCAGGCGAATGGAAAGAGGCCTTAGCTGAACTTAGGGCGGCTCGTCGAATGATGGGAGGCCCCGGGATGCTCGCGGTCATGGCGGACTGCGAACGCGGACTAGGTCGTCCAGAGAAGGCCATCGAGTTGTCGCGCACACCAGAGGCCCGCCAACTGGATCCAGCTTCGCGGATTGAGTTAGCTATCGTCGTGGCCGGCGCGCGCCGTGATTTAGGGCAGAACGAAGCCGCTGTGGCCACCTTGCAACGTATGAACCCGTCGAAGGATGCTGAAGGTGTCTCGCAGATGCGTCTCGCCTATGCCTATGCGGATGCGTTGGTCGAGGTTGATCGTCGTGAAGAAGCTAAAGAATGGTTCGAACACGTCGCAGCTATCGACGAGGAAGAATTGACGGACGCAAACGCCCGTTTGGAAGAGCTGGGCTAAGGTCATAGGTATGAGCCTCATAGAACAGTACGATTCTCTACTACTTGACCTTGACGGAACGGTCTGGGCTGGCGGCGATGCGATTGCCGGTGCAGTAGAAGCGATCACGACCTCCGGCCTGCCGGCAGCCTACGTCACCAACAACGCCTCACGTGGCCCAGCGGAAGTAGCGGAGAAGCTGCGTGCCATTGGCCTTGAGGCGGCGGACGCGGACATCGTTACCTCGGCTCAGGCCGCCATTGTTATGGCTAGCGAATACCTTGAGCCTGGCGACCCTGTCCTCGTCGTTGGCGCGCCTTCTTTCAAGGAGCTTGCTACTCAAGCGGGCTATCGCGTTGTCGACAGTGTAGACGATCACCCCAAAGTGGTGTTGCACGGCCATTCCCCAGAGACTGGGTGGGCGCAGCTGTCGGAGGCAGCGTTGTCCATCCGTCAAGGAGCGACCTACTTGGCGTCGAACTTGGATACCACTTTGCCGATGGAGCGTGGCTTGCACGTGGGCAACGGCTCTATGGTGGCTGCTGTGACCAGTGCGACCGGAGTCGTACCTGCTTCAGCTGGCAAGCCCGAACCGGCAATGTTTTTCCAGGCCGCTGAGGTGATGAACTCGAAGGCGCCGTTGGCGGTGGGCGACAGGCTTGACACGGACATCGCTGGCGCCGTTGCTGCGAAAATGGACTCTATGCATGTGCTTACCGGCGTGTCCGGACCCATGGCGTTGATTGAGGCCACCCCGGAGATGCGCCCACGCTATATCGCAGAGAACATGAGCGGGCTTTACGACGATCCCTTCGCGCTGGTTCCTGGCCCGCAGGGGGGATTCACCGCGCGTGTCGACGGCGAAGACATTCTGCTGGAGCGTGGTAATCCAGATGCAACCAGCATCGAAGCCCTGCGTACCGTCTTGAATGTCGCCTGGTCAATGCCTCATGCCCCTGCGTTTATCCGCCCCATGTCGGATGCTGCAGACGCCGCAACTGCCCAGTGGTGGTAGCCAGTGTCTGCGCCTAAACCGCATGATCCACGCACCACGGCCGTCCGGCCGGAGGAGCTCACGCGGACTTTCGACGAGATCCTAGCGCAACCAGCAGACACCTTGGCCGAGGAAGTCGACCAGCTAGCACGCGCGCACGGCGTTCTACACGACGCACTACAGGATAATTAACAACACAAAGGATGGACTATTCGTGGCCCCTGGACGCAGAAGGCTCGACGCGGAGCTGGTTCGCCGCAAAATTGCGCGGTCCCGTGAGCAAGCAGTGGACTGGATCAAAGATGGTCGCGTCACAGTAAACGGGTTCGCTGCCCAAAAACCAGCCACCGTGGTCGAACCGGACGCGTCCATCAAAGTAGCGATGGACGAGGACGACCGGTGGGCCTCACGCGGGGCACACAAACTGATCGGTGCGCTTGATGCTTTCACGCCCCTCGGGCTCGATGTCGTCGATAAGCGTGTGCTCGATGCCGGGGCATCCACCGGTGGGTTTACCGACGTTCTGCTGGACCGAGGTGCACGCGAAGTAGTGGCCGTGGATGTGGGCTATGGGCAATTGATTTGGCGGCTGCAGAATGACCCGCGCGTCACCGTGCTTGACCGGACCAATATCCGCCACCTCACTCCAGAGATGATGGGTGGGCCAGCTGACATGATGGTTGGGGATCTCTCCTTCATCTCCTTGAGACTGGTGCTGCCGGCGATTGCGGACTGCCTTCGTGACGGGGCGGACTTGTTGCCGATGGTCAAACCTCAGTTCGAGGTAGGTAAGGAACGCCTGGGTAGCGGGGGAGTCGTGCGTTCAAATGCGCTGCGTGCAGAGGTCACAGGTGAGGTTGCCCGGTTCGCGGCCGAATTAGGGTTGAGCTGCCGGGGTGTCGTGGCCTCCCCGCTGCCGGGCCCCAGCGGCAACGTAGAATACTTTTTATGGTTGGTGAAAGATGGCGCTGCGTCCGCGCCAGCTGATCAGGATCTCGACGCAATGATTGCCACTGCTGTGAAGGAAGGACCCGCGCAATGAGTTCTAATGGACAACGTGAGATTCTCATGGTCCCGCACACCACACGCGAGGGCAATATCTCCGCGGCCGCACGCGCTGCGGAACTCATCCAAGGCGATGGCATCAAGGTACGGATCTTGGCGCAGTCGGATATGGAAGCTATTGACGCCCACCCCAGCCTGGCAAGGTTAGAGCGCGTGGCCCACACGAAAGAAGCGGCCAAAGGCTGTGAACTGGTCTTAGTGCTTGGCGGCGACGGTACTTTCTTGCGTGCAGCCGACCTCGCGCATGCGCAAGATATCCCGGTCCTGGGCATCAACTTGGGCCACGTCGGGTTCCTCGCGGAATGGGAGGCGGAAAGCCTGGATATGGCAATTCGGCGGGTGATTGACCGCACTTACGGCATCGAAGACCGCATGACCATCGACATCACCGTCTTGGATCCGGGCGGCAAGGTTTTGGACACCAGTTGGGCGCTCAATGAGGTCAGCGTTGAAAACCTGAACCGGCGTGGCGTGCTGGATGCGACCCTTGAGGTGGATTTTCGCCCGGTGTCCACGTTTGGTTGCGACGGTGTGCTGATTTCCACGCCGACCGGCTCCACCGCCTATGCTTTTTCGGCGGGTGGCCCGGTGATGTGGCCGGAATTGGACGCGATCCTTGTGGTTCCCAACAACGCGCACGCTCTCTTTACTAAACCTTTGGTCGTGTCGCCTGATTCGACAGTGGCTGTGGAGTCGCACCCGACGACCTCCCCGGCCATGGTAGTCATGGACGGATTCCGCCCGATCGCCATGCCACCGGGGTCGCGCTGCGAGGTCGTGCGAGGCTCTCGGCCGGTGCGCTGGGTGCGTCTCGACGACTCGCCCTTTACCGACCGTCTGGTCCGAAAGCTCCGGTTGCCTGTGGATGGCTGGCGCGGCCCGGCCAAGCCACAGTAAGTTGGAGCATTATGCTGCTTGATATTTCTATCGAGAACTTAGGCGTGATCCCGCACGCCACGGCCGAGCTTGCCGACGGCCTGACCGTCCTTACTGGTGAGACGGGCGCGGGTAAAACGATGGTCGTTACCGGGCTGCGCCTGCTTACAGGTGGGCGGGCTGATGCCTCGAGAGTACGCACCGGCGCACAGCAAGCCCTCGTCGAAGGCAGCTTCAATGTCGACGCACTGCCGGACGATATCAGGGAAGCGGTTGCGAACATCGTTGATACCGCTGGTGGCACCGCGGACGAAAACGGGGAGTATTTGGCATCGCGCTCGGTCAAGGCAACTGGGCGTTCGCGTGCCCATCTTGCTGGCCGCAGCGTTCCTGCGGCGACTTTGGCGGAGTTCTCCTCGCAGCTGTTGACGATCCACGGCCAAAACGATCAGCTCCGCCTGCTCGCTCCGGAGGAACAGCTAGCTGCGCTCGACCGCTTCGACAGCACCATCGGTCCATTGCGTTCTGCCTACACCGAAGCTTTTTCGTCGTGGCGCGCTTATGCCAAAGACTATAAGGAGCGTACAGAGAAACGCCGTGAACTGGCGCAGGAAGTTGACCGTTTGCAGTTTGCTCTCGACGAGATCGCTGCCATTGACCCGGTAGATGGGGAAGACGAGCAGCTGGTGGCAGATATTCGCCGCCTCCAGGACGTCGACAGTCTGCGTGAGGCAGCAGAGACTGCTCTGGCCGCAATCGACGGGCCAGATGCCGTGGGCGGCTACGGGGATGAGGACGGCGCGTCTACTCTGTCCGGGCAGGCGGAAGCCGCTTTGGCGCACAGCAACGACACACAGCTTTCAGAACTGGGCGGCCGGCTCACGGAGGCCACCGCGATTTTGTCCGAGGTAGCGGCAGAGCTAGGCAGCTACTTGGCCGACCTGCCTAGCGACCCTGCGGGTTTGGATTCGATGCTGCAGCGGCAGCAGGATTTGAAGTCTCTGACGAAAAAGTACGCCCCGGATATTGCCGGGGTGATCGCGTGGCGGGACAAGGCCCAGGAACGTTTGGCCAGCATAGACACCTCTTCCGAGGCGTTGGAAGAGCTGAAAAAGCAGGTGGTTGAGGCAGAAAAGGACATGGTGGCCAAGGCCCGCAAGCTCACCCAGGCACGCACGAAAGCCGCGAAAAAGCTGGGCGCAGCCGTCACTGAGGAGCTGCACGGCTTGGCCATGCCGAAGGCCCGCCTCGACGTGGTCGTCGGAAAGCATAAGTATACGCGCGAGGGTGCCGACACCGTGGAGATGCGGTTGGCCCCCAACGCCTCTATGGAGTCCCAGCCATTGGCTTCCAGTGCGTCTGGCGGTGAGTTGTCGCGCGTGATGTTGGCACTTGAGGTCATTTTGTCGGCGACATCGACTGGCGCCACCCTCGTGTTCGACGAAGTGGACGCCGGCGTCGGTGGCCGTGCGGCGGTGGAGATTGGGCGCAGGTTGGCCCGGTTGGCAACGCACAACCAGGTGATCGTCGTCACGCACCTCGCGCAGGTCGCTGCGTATGCGGATACACACCTGCACGTGGCGAAGAATGTTGGGGATGAGTCGGTGACCTCGGGCGTGTCGGCGCTTTCCGACGAGGAACGCGTCGAAGAGCTTGCTCGAATGATGGCCGGGCTGGACGACACGGATACCGGGCGGGCGCACGCCACCGAACTGTTTAACCGAGCGCAAGCTGAAGTTGTGGAGATGCGAGGAGCAACCTCTGTGTGAAGGTGAAGCGTGAAGTTTTCCGCGCGCCTTCCCCACTTGTGCTGCTCTAACGGCCACAATAGGTCCCATGAGTAGCAAGATCACCAGTACTTCTGACCACCCCGGTCTGCAGGGTGCCCTGCGCGACTGCACCCCTCAGGGCAAGGGTCTGAAGCGTTTAAAAGCCGGTGAGATCGCCGTGATTGATGCGCCGGATCTGTCACGCAGGCAGGCGCAGGCGCTTGTCGACGCCCGCCCGGCCGCTGTGGTAAATATCGCCGAGTTTTCTACCGGGGCGATTCCTAATTATGGCCCGCACATTCTGCTTGATAGTGATGTGGCGCTCTATGAAAACGCGGGCGCTGAGCTGCGGGCTGCCTTCCGTGATGGGAAAAAGGGTGGCATCACCGAGGACGGTGAGATCTACGTCGGGAAGAAGACAGTGGGTAAGGCCACCGAGCTACTGCGCGGCGACGCAGACGCTAACTTCAACGACGCACAACGTCACCTGGTTGACCATATGGAGGCCTACTTCGGCAACACCATTGAGTTCATTCATTCTGAGGCTCCGCTGCTGATCGATGGCGTGGGCGTTCCAGACCTCGGCGACGATATGGACGGCCGCAAGGTGCTCATCGTCTCGCCTGAGCAGGGCCACCGCGAACGCATCGCTGGCTTGCGCAACTTTATCCGTGAGTTCAACCCGGTGCTCATTGGCGTGGCGGCGGCAGCTGACACTCTCATGGACTTGGGTTATAAGCCTGAATACATCGTTGGCAACCCTAAGGACGTGGCCTCGGAGACGCTGCGTGGCGACGCCCGCGTGATCCTGCCTGCGGACCCTGACGGACACGCCGAAGGTTTGGAACGAATCCAGGACCTCGGTGTGGGGGCGATGACTTTCCCGTCGGCGCTGGACAACCCCACCGACCTGGCCGTGCTGCTCGCGGTATTCCACGACGCACAGATGATCGTGACCGTCGGGGAGCGCATGGACCTCGACGCAATTTTCTCCAACCGCGACTACGCGCAGCCAGCATCGCTATTGACCTGGCTGAAGGGCGGCGGGCGAATTGTCGACGCGTCAGTCATTGAGAATCTTTACAACGTGAGCTCGGGCCGGGGTGTCGCGTGGGCATGGGCGATTTTGGGCGTCCTGGTGGCCGTGGCTGTGATCATCTTGGTTGTGGGATTGGGAGGCGATGACTCCTTCACCAATAATTTGATCGATACATGGAACTCCATCGCTTTGACCGTCCAGGGCTGGTTTAACTAGCTGTAGCGCCGCGCGTGCTGCGCGGGGATAGAAAGAGAGAATAGTTATGGCAGGGAAGAAAACTTCCCGCAGCGGGTGGCTTGTCACCGGCCTCGGGTTCGGTGTGGCGGCTGGCGTCGCGTTGGGCACCCTCGTGCTGGCTCCAGCAATGGGCGATGGGGCTTCTGGCGTATCGACGAATACTTCTGCCGGCGCTGGATCCCAGGACACAACCACCACCGAGGGGGAGAGTCAGCAGGCGGAAATTGCGGCGGCCCAGGCCGATGCGGCCGACGGGCTCATCAATGGCATCGGGGACGACGCTGTGGCGGGAACTCTGGAGCAGCGCCCCGTGCTGATGCTGCTCACGGCAGATGCCGACCAGGCCGATGTTGACGCATTGTCGTCCTTGCTGGAGGCTGCCGGCGCAGAGAACTCCGGGCAGATTACGCTCACGGAACAGTTCGGTGATCAGAGGAGCGCGGATGAGCTGAAGTCCATCATCGCAAACACGCTGCCGACAGGTGCTCAGTTGTCGGAAGATAATCTGGCTCCAGGCCTACACGCTGGTGAGTCTATGGGCACCGCTTTGCTTTACGACGAGGAGGGCGCGGAACCATTGGCATCGGTGGAAGATCGCGCGCTGGTGCTGCAGACTCTGCGCGAGGCCGGTTTCATCGACTATGAGGATGGCACCATTTTGCCTGCTCATGCCATCGTGATTGTGACTGGTGACGCCGACGGTGCGGGGGATTCGTCGTTTAGCACGGGCGTCCTCGTGGACCTTGTCCAAGGTATGGAGTCCCGCGGCGGCAACCTGGTGGTGGCCGGCCGGATCCATACTGCCGCGGACCAAGGGGTGATTGGGCGGATTCGCAGCACCCCAGAATTGGCTGAGGCAGTATCCACGGTCGATTCAGTCGACCGGTCCTTCGGTCGCGTAGCCACTGTGCTGGCGACCTCCGAGCTGCTTGACGGCGAGTCTGGCGCCTATGGCGCGGCCGCGAGCGCTGAGGCACCGTCGCCTGCGCTGCCGTAGAGGGCGCTGAAAAGCTAGATTGGGTTTTATGAACCGTCACGAATTTTCTGTCACCGACTCCGAGCTGCTCCACGAGGCGCCAATTCTTGCGCTGCGCCGCGACACGGTCACTATGCCTGGTGGCTCGACTGCTCGGCGCGAGATCGTCGAGCATTTTGGTGCGGTGGCGGTCGTGGCCCTCGACGACGAGGGGCAGATTGCCATGGTGGAGCAATACCGGCACAGCGTCGGGCGCCGCCTGTGGGAACTGCCCGCGGGCATCCTGGATATCTACGGTGAGGATCCTGTTGATTGTGCTGCGCGCGAGCTGCAGGAAGAGGCAGGTCTTGCGGCACAGCAGTGGCACCTGTTGAGCGACATCGTGACCTCGCCGGGCTTCTGTGAAGAAGCCGTGCGGATCTTTTTGGCCCGCGACCTTCGCGTTGTAGAGCGTCCGGAGGCGGAAGACGAGGAGGCCGACATGCAACAGAAGTGGGTTAGCCTCGATGAAGCCCGCGCCGCTGTGATGGATGGGCAGGTCACGAATTCGATCGCCGTGGTAGGAATTCTTGCGGCCTCTGAGGTTGTTGCGGGCCGCCATGCCGCCAGGGATCCATACACCCCGTTTGATTTGCGCCCATCGTCGATGGCTGATCGTCGTCACGCACGCGGCATTACCCCAGATATGAAGAAGCTCTAAGTGGACGCAGCGGATATTGGGCGCAGTTGGCTGGATCACTTGGCGGTGGAACGTGGTCTGTCTGACAACACGCTGAGCAATTATCGACGAGACATCAACCGCTATGTCACGTGGCTGCGCGACGCGGGCCGGATCTCGCTTGCCGACGTGACAACCGCCGATGTAGAGGCTTATGTGCAGGACTTGCGGCGCGGATACAACGGGCGCGCCCCGCTGGCGGCATCGTCGGCGGGCCGAGCGCTCGTCGTCGCGCGCGGACTGCACAAGTTCGCCACCAGTGAAGGCCACGTGCCCGCGGATGTGGCGGCCGCGGTGTCTCCGCCCGCAACGGGACAGCACTTGCCGGATACGTTGACTATCGACGAAGTAGCCACGCTCCTCGACGCTTGCCCCACAGAGGAGCCACTCGGTGTGCGTGATAAGGCGCTGCTGGAGATGCTGTACGGCACGGGCGCGCGGGTGTCTGAGGTGCTGTCGCTAGAGGTAGATGACGTGACTGATACTGATGGGATCATCACCGTTACGGGCAAAGGTTCGAAACAGCGGATCGTGCCACTGGGCAGCCATGCGCGCGATGCACTCGAGGCATACCTGGTGCGCGCAAGGCCTGTGTTTGCGACGGGAAAATCCCACGCGCTGTTTTTGAACACCCGCGGTGGTGCGCTTTCGCGACAAAGTGCGTGGACGATAATTAAAACAGCTGCTGACCGCGCCGGCATCGAAAAAGAAGTGTCACCGCACACCTTGCGGCACTCTTTCGCCACCCACCTTCTGGAGGGCGGGGCTGATGTCCGTACCGTCCAGGAATTGCTGGGGCATTCCTCGGTGACGACGACGCAGATTTACACCCACGTCACCGCCGATAATTTGCGTGAGGTATGGCAGATGGCTCACCCCCGAGCCTAAGGCGATACACTGCAACAACACTATTGCGTTTCGCAGCAGTGAGCTTTGTCCATTAGTCACTAGGGGAGTAAGCACCGTGACCCAGCGTCGTCACCTTCTAACGGCAAGCCTTGCGATTGCCACTGTATGTGGTCTTGCCATGCCAGCGGCGCCCCACGCTGCCGCACAAATCCCCGAAGGGCTTGACCCGGCAGCAGTCGCCGAGATGATTCCGTCCACCATTTCCGTCCCTGCGGGACAGACCACTTCGGTCGATGTGGGGGTGCCGGTCAATGTGTCATATGCAGGCGGGGGCTGGTCGGTTAGCGCCTCGGGCACAGGTGTCAGCGTGACTGCTCCGAACCAGCCGGGTTCTCAAGTCAGCGTTCCAGTCAGCGCGGGTGGATACTCTGCCACGATCACTCTCGTGGCGGAAGACACGGCCTACGCAGGTGCATCCGGCGGTGACGCAGGAACCGCCCCAGGTGCACCAGCACAGCCAGCACCAGCTGCGCCAGGTGCACCCGCCCAACCCGGCAGGGAAGCAGCACCGACCCCGCCACGGCAGCCTGCCGCACCGGTGGACACGAACCAGGCCGAGCACCTCTATTTCGAGGGAGAGATCCACGGCAACGTGCTCAGCGTAACCCTCTCGCTAAGGCAGGCAGCAGAATTGGCACCTTTGGCGGCGGGCAACTCAGAAGGTCTGAAGCTGCGTTACATCGATATCAACGGCAAGATCATCGAAGGCGTGCAGCGCGACATCGATATGGGTGCACGCACGATGACGCTGACCTTCCCGGAGGGCGAGACACCAGACAATCCCTTCATCCTAGAGGTTGTACGCGATGATGCGGTGGCGGAATATATCGTCACCATTACCGCCACCAACGCTCGCGTCGCTGAGCCTGTGGCGTCAGCAGAGGGTGGATCCAACCCTTATGGTGAGGTGGCGCAGGGGGCAGAGGCCGCGCGTGAGCAGCAGAGCGGTTCCGAGTGGGTCTGGTGGGTGATCCTTGCGGGCGTGGTCCTCATTCTCATCTTGGTGGTGGCCCTCATTGTTGCGTTGCGCAAGCGCGGGCGTGGTCGTCGATAAGCGCTTTAGGTCCACTGTCAAGTGCGTGATCTTGACTTTCGTGGTTGGATCTGGTGCTTCCGCCTGGCTTCTGCAGTCTGGTTAAGATAGCCGTTAAGATGGGAATGACATCGATGTAAGCTTGCACCCGCACTGCCCAAGTCAAGGAAGAAGGTATGACCGTGAGTAAAGACGGACTGTTTGACGCTTCCGAGGTGGAAGTTGGCCTGACTGGGCGGCCTGTCCGTGAACTCCCGCAGCCCAAACCGCTAGAGAAGCACGGGCCGGCACGGATCATCTCCATGGTCAACCAAAAAGGTGGCGTGGGCAAGACCACTTCGTCGATCAACCTGGGTGCGTGCTTGGCCGAACAGGGCCGCAAGGTGTTGCTGGTGGACCTTGACCCACAGGGCGCGCTGTCTGCTGGGCTTGACGTGGCGCAGAATGATGACGACATCACGGTCTATGACCTGATGCTGGACAACACCACCAGTATCCATGGCGCGATCCAGCACAGTAACGTCCCCGGGCTTGACTTGGTGCCTGCCAATATTGACCTGTCGGCGGCAGAAATCCAGTTGGTTAATGAGGTTGGTCGCGAACAGACGCTGGGGCGCGCGCTGCGTCCGGTGCGGGGCGAGTATGACTACATCATCATCGACTGCCAGCCGTCCCTGGGCTTGCTGACGGTGAATGCTCTGGCGTGTTCCCACGGCGTGATCATTCCGATGGAGTGCGAATACTTCTCCCTGCGTGGCCTAGCTCTGCTGACCGACACGGTGGAAAAGGTGCGCGACCGCATCAACTTCGACCTGGAGATCGTGGGCATCCTGGTTACCATGTTTGACCGCCGGACTACACACGCGCGCGAAGTGATGGAGCGTGTGGTGGAGGTCTTCGGTGACCGCGTATTCGACACGGTGATCACCCGCACTGTGCGTTTCCCCGAAACGTCAGTGGCCGGCGAGCCGATCATCACGTGGGCGCCCAGCTCCCAGGGCGCGGAGCAGTACCGTAACCTCGCGCTTGAGGTTATTGAACGGACCACCTAGTGGGCGTGTCGACGACCAACTCGGCCAGCACTCCTGCTGTGCCGGAGGGCGCGCACCAGCCTGAAATTACTGGGTTTACCCTGGTGCTCAACAATTTCGAGGGCCCCTTTGACCTTCTGCTGAACCTGATCAGTGCGAAAAAGCTCGACGTCACGGAGGTCGCCTTAGCGGAGGTGACCGACGAGTTCATCGCATATACGCGTGCACTGGGGGAGACGGCGGAGCTCGACGAGGTCACCGAATTCCTCGTCATCGCCGCCACCTTGCTTGATCTGAAGGCGGCCCGTTTGTTGCCCCGCGGCGACGTTGACGACGCGGAGGACCTCGAACTGCTGGAATCCCGCGACCTGCTTTTCGCCCGGCTATTGCAGTACCGTGCCTACCAGCAGGTGGCTGATCAGTTTGTGCAGTGGCAAAAGGATGCCCGCCGACGCTACCCGCGAGCAGTCTCGATGGAAGAACAGTTCGTGGATCTACTTCCGCCGGTGCGCCTGGGACATACCCCAGCCACATTCGCGGAGCTGGCGGCCAGCGTGTTTCGTCCGAAGGCTCCCGACGAGGTCCGTGTGGATCACCTGCACCAGGTCGAGGTGTCTGTGCCGGAGCAGGCCGGAAAACTCCTGGACACCTTAAAGCTGGTGGGCCCGGACACGTGGCTGTCTTTCGCCGCGCTGACTAGAGACTGCACGCGGTCCATGGAGATCGTCGGCCGATTCTTGGCCCTGCTGGAGCTATACAAGGCGCGCGCAGTCGATACTGAGCAGGAGGAGGCCTTGGGGCCACTGGATGTGGCATGGACGGGCATCGATGTGGACCCCGCCGTGGTGGCGGCCTCCAACTGGTCTTAAGGGCGCGCCTTCAGTGTATTGAGGACGTCGTCGGAAAGCTCCCTGTCGGCGTAGATGCGCACATCGGGCTCGCTGGGGTCGTCTTCGGTGCCCGCCCGTCGGCCCTCCCAGATGGTCGATAGTCCCAGCTTTTCGACGATGCGCCCGCTGGCCGGGTGGTTCGTCGTGATACGCGCCGTAATGGGCATGTCGGGGTTGGTGCGCTTAGCCATCCTGATGGCGGCTTCGGTGATTTCTGTGGCGAAGCCGTTGCCCCAGTGGTCGGGCCGGAGGCGGTATTTGATGTCGTAGACATCGTCGTTGTACACCTCCACACCACCAACCCCGATGAATTCGGAGGGGCGCTCACGCAGGTAGGCAGCCCACGGTCCGAGGTTGTGCTTGGTCCACGATTGGTGGGTGCGCTCGATGAGTTGGCGGGTCGTTTCCTTCTCGGTGTGGACTTGGCCCGGCCGGTGCCGCCAGATGCGGGGGTCGGAGTACACCTTGAAGGCTTCGGTCGCCTCCTCGACGGTGAGCGGGATCAGGATCAGTCGGTCTGTTCGTGTCGTAGTAGCCATAATGAGATGTTAGACATATCACTATCAAAGTGTGAAGCGTTTCACTAAAAACTTTCGCACCATCTTCCCGGCGGGGGAAGCTTTCGGCCAACGCGTTAGACTCGGTGACCATGGAACTGCCCATGGTGAGCCAGCTGCGCTCGAATATCGAATCCATCCTGCTTGTGATTGACTCGCCTGCCGACGCTGAAACGATCGCCAATGCGCTGGGCGCAGACGTGATCGAGGTGCGCGACCAGCTGCGGGCGCTTGCCGACGAACTGGACTCCCGCGGCAGTGGGATTGACCTGCGGGAAACCGAAGAGGGGTGGCGTTTGTATACCCGCCAGGAGAACGCGGAGGCCGTCGAAAAGTTCCTGCTCGACGGCACTCAGACCCGACTGTCCCGTGCCGCGATGGAAACGCTCGCGGTGGTCGCCTACCGGCAACCGGTGACGCGCGCGCAGGTCGCTGGTGTGCGCGGTGTCAACGTAGACGGCGTGATGCGTACTCTGACGCTGCGCGGCCTGGTTCGCGAGGTGGACCCGGATGAGGCGACTGGTGCGCATCGTTATGTGACGACCGAGCTGTTTTTGGAGCTGCTCGGCATTGATTCTCTAGACAGGCTTCCTGATCTGGCACCGTTGCTTCCGGAAGTCGATTCCATTGAGGATGCCTGGTAGGATCAGCGCAGGTAAAAATCGCATATCTACAGTTAGGACATACTGTGACCCCTCCCGCTCGCCGAGAAGGCATACCGGACAATGACAGGCAAGACGAAGAGTTTCTCCTGTCGAACGCGAAACCGGCGCGTAAACAGCACGTCAGCCGCGCAGAGCGCGCAAAAAACGCTGACCACCCACTGAAAGACAATTGGTGGGACGATGAGAAGCCCCAGGGTATCCGCCTGCAAAAGGTGCTCGCCCAGGCAGGGGTGGCCTCTCGTCGACACGCGGAAGCGATGATCGACAAGGGCCGCGTCGAAGTCAACGGCGAGATCATCCGCCGCCAAGGCGTGCGCGTGAATCCGAACGTGGACATCATCCGCGTCGATGGGGTGCGCGTCAACGTCAACGAAGATCACGAATACTTCGTCTTCAACAAGCCGCGCGGAGTGCACACGACGATGATGGACGAAATGGATCGTCCCTGTGTGGGCGACTATGTCGCAGACAAGGTCGTCTCCGGCCAACGCCTGTTCCATGTGGGCCGCCTTGATGCGGACACTGAAGGGCTGCTGTTGCTCACCAATGACGGCGAGCTGGCGAACCGCTTGACGCACCCAAGCTACGAGGTACCGAAGACCTACCTGGCGACGGTCCTTGGTGAAGCCGACAAGTCCGTGATCCGTCAGCTCAAGGAAGGCATTGAGCTTGACGACGGCCCGGCGAAGGTGGACTACGCCCAAATCGTTGACGTGCACAACGGTCAATCATTGATCCGCGTCGAACTGCACGAAGGCCGCAAGCACATTGTGCGCCGCTTGCTGAAGGCTGCCGGCTACCCCGTGCAGCGCCTAGTACGCACCAAGATTCATACCGTGCAACTTGGTGAGCAAAAGCCTGGCGCACTGCGTGCTTTGAACCGCGCGGAGCTGACCTCTTTGTACAAGGCGGTGGGAATGTGAGTCTTTCCAACATGCCCGATGGCGGCCTGATCCTGGCAGTGGACGGCCCTTCAGGAACTGGTAAGTCCTCCACGTGCCGCGCCTTGGCGAAGCAACTGGACGCGAAATACGTGGATACCGGTGCGATGTACCGGGTGGCCACACTTGCGGTACTGCGCGGTGGGGTGGACCCAGAGGATAAGGAAGCGGTGATCGTCGCAACGCGCGACCTGCCGCTGAGCGTGTCTGACGATCCTGACTCCACCGAAGTCCTGTTGGACGGCGAGGATGTCTCGGGAGAAATCCGTGGGCCTGAAGTCACGCGTAATGTCTCGGCGGTCTCTGCGATCCCGCAGGTACGCGAGAACCTGGTAGCGTTGCAGCGCAAGCTGGCGAAAGAGGCACACCGCGCGATCGTCGAAGGCCGCGACATCGGCACCGTGGTCCTTGAGACCGCGCCGGCGAAGGTCTACCTCACCGCAAGCGCGGATGTGCGCGCGCAACGCCGTTATGACCAGGACATTGCCGCCGGCCGTGAAGCAGACTATGAGACAGTGCTTGCCGACGTGCAACGCCGCGATGAGCTTGACTCCTCGCGGGAAACCTCACCCCTGCGCCCCGCAGACGATGCCCAGGTGATCGATACCTCCGAGCTGACCCCAGATGAGGTGGTCGAAGCTTTGATCACCGTGATTGAAAAGAGTGCGAAGTGACCGACAAGAACACGCATGACGACGAGCACGTCGATGACACGAGCTTCGTCTACGCCTTCGGTGGCGGCGAGGAAGTCGATGCTGATCAGGCATATACCGACGAGATCGTAGAGAACCCCGGCGGCGGCTGGGCCGACGATGACTTCGACGAGTCAGATTTCGACTTCGAGGACATGACGGAGGAGGAATGGGAGCAGCTCGACGAGCGCCTCGGCATTCTTGATCCCGAACTGATCCATGAAAACCTTCCGACGGTGGCCATCGTCGGGCGACCAAACGTGGGTAAGTCCACGATGGTGAACAGGTTCCTAGGCCGCCGTGAAGCGGTTGTGGAAGACCACCCCGGTGTCACCCGTGACCGCGTGAGCTACCTGGCGGACTGGAACGGGCAGCGTTACTGGGTGCAAGACACCGGTGGCTGGGACCCGGACGCGAAAGGGATCCATGCGGCGATCGCGCGCCAGTCGGAGGCCGCAATGGCTACGGCGGACGTCATCGTCATGGTGGTGGATTCGCACGTGGGGATTACCGAGTCTGATTCCGCGATGGCGCACAACCTGCAGCGTTCCGAGGTCCCCGTGATCTTGGTAGCTAATAAGTTCGAGTCTGACAGCCAGTGGGCTGATGTCGCCGATTTCTATGGCCTTGGGTTGGGAGATCCGTGGCCGGTGTCCGCGCTTCACGGCCGCGGCAACGCTGACGTGCTGGATGAAATCATTCGCCTGTTCCCAGAAGAGCCACGCCAAGCTGCCTCGATTACGGGCGGGCCGCGGCGCGTCGCCCTCGTCGGCAAGCCCAATGTGGGTAAGTCGAGCCTGCTGAACAAGCTGTCCAAGTCTGATCGTTCTGTGGTGGATAATGTTGCTGGCACCACGGTGGATCCTGTCGACGAAATGATCACGTTGGACGAGCGCACTTGGCAGTTCATCGATACGGCCGGGCTGCGTCGTAAGGTCAAGAGTGCACAAGGGCACGAGTATTACGCGTCGCTGCGCACGCAGAACACTATTGAGGCGGCGGAGGTGTGCATTGTTCTGATTGACTCCTCGCAAGAGATCACCGAGCAGGACCAGCGCATCATCTCCATGGTGATCGATGCCGGTAAGGCATTGGTGATCGCGTTTAACAAATGGGACCTGATGGATGAGGACCGTCGCTACTTCTTCGACCGCGAGTTGGACCTGCAGATCGATCGTTTGCCGTGGGTCTCCAAGATCAATATCTCGGCCCAGTCTGGACGCGCACTGCACAAGCTGGAACCAGCGATGATCGAGGCCGTAGAGAACTGGGACAAGCGCATCTCCACCGGCCAGTTGAACAACTGGCTGCGTGAAGCGATCGCTGCGAATCCGCCGCCGATGAACAATAACCGGCTTCCGCGGGTGCTCTTTGCGACGATGGCCTCAACCCGGCCGCCAACAATTGTCCTTTTCACCACGGGATTCCTCGAGGCAGGGTATCGTCGCTATCTGGAGCGAAAGTTTCGTGAGCAATTTGGTTACCACGGCACCCCGGTGCGTATCGCGGTGCGCGTGAGGGAGCGTCGTAGGAAGTAGGCTGGTGTGTATTTTTCGTCGCTTGTGCGTTCTGCCGTTGCCATAGTCGCCGTTGGTGCGGTCGCGCTGGGTGTCGCTGCGTGTGAGCCCGAGGAGGGGGCCCAGGATCAGTCTCAGGACGCCTTGCCTGAACCGGTTATTCCTGGCGTGACAGGAGGGGAGGGCGGATCGTCGACAAGCGGCCCTGCCTCCCCGCTGGTTCACGCGGTGGGGCATAGCTATCCGGTGACCGGTATCGCGATCGAGGATCAGGTCCCGGGCTGGACGTGTGCGGCGGGGGAGCAGACCGATTATGGTTGCACGAGCGACTCAGGGGAGTCGTTTACTTTCGCGGACAGCGACGGCACGTGGGACCTGAGCGAGGGTTTCGACGAACTACTGGTCGGGACGGACAATAGTAAGATCGTCCGAGACATGCACCCAGGAGAATATGTCAGTTTTCCCAGCGGGGCTTGTGCCGCCAGCGGCGAAAAAGAGCTGACCTGCGCCGGAATGGATTCTCACGCCGGGTTTGTCTTAAACGAGGAAGGACGGAGGGAGCTTTCCGAGGATGAGGTCACCGAATTTTTGGTGGTAGCTTCTTTGAAAAAACCACTACTTCTATTCTCCCAACACGCTACCTCACGATGGTCCTTGATGAGGCGGAGGTAACGTGCGGCCTGAATCATCGAAACGGTGCGCCAGATGTCTACTGCCAGGGTATTGATGTTGATTGGGGGAAGGCCGAGGAGTTTGACAGCGACGCGAACGGCGTGGGATTCCATACCGAAGGTGATGGCCGAAAGTTCGCTGCAGCCGCGAACATGGGCCAAGACATGGAGGGCACTACGTGGCTGAACGAAGGAACCTATAACTGGATGAACAGTGCCGATGTCTCCTACGACGGCACTGAGCTGCGCGTTAGCTATGACGGCTTCGAGATCACCGTTGCACGCGATAGCTACGATCTTGTCAAGGCTGACCCACAGGGCTCGGCGGTGGATCTGCGCTCGGAATCTGTGGATGTGGACGGCACAAAACGTTCCTACATGGTGGCCGCCCCGCAGGGGTGGCAGGACAGGCGTCTGCCGCTGATCTACGTCATCCATGGTAAAGGCTCTAATCCCCAGCGCATGGCGGATTTAACTGAATTCCACAAGTTTGCCGACGCGATCGTCGTCTATCCAGAAGGCGTTGACGAGTCCTGGGCGCCCGCCTACTACGCCGCCGCCCCTTCCGGTCGCAGCGATCTGGCGTTCATGGACCAGCTACACAATCGCCTGAGCAACGAGTTCGAGGTGGATCAGCAGCGCGTCTACGCCACCGGCTTTTCCAATGGCGGAGGGTTTGCACGCTTCCTGTCCTGTGAGCGCCCAGGCCGTTTCCCAACGATCACTACCGCAGGTGCCGCAGTGTTCGACAGCACTGTTGAGGGTTGTGCTGAGCACGCGACAAACTACCTAAGCTTCCACGGAACCGACGATGACCGAGTGGAGTTTGACGGTGCTCGGCGTGAAGTGGACGGCGAAGAGCACCGTCTCTTCAGCGCTAAAGACACGCTCTTGACCGCAGCTACTGATGCCTTGTGCACCGCGCCCCGACATGGGCTAAAGCTTGAAGAAAACCGGGTCTACGGATACCCCACACGCGTGAAATCGTTCGAACACGCAGGTGGCTGCCGTAATCAACTGCAGCTGATTTCCATCGATGGAATGGGGCACCGCTGGCCGCGGGGCCAAGAGGAATTAGCTGGTGTGGACGCCACCATCGAAAGCCTCAACTTCTTCGACATTGAGCACACAGCTACCCGAGATGAGCCGGATATCATCTAAGGTGCCTAGCACCGCTCTAGCGGGTGTACACGAAGGCATCGAGGCGATAAGGGATCGGCACCAACTCGCCCGGTTGAAGCTCGAGCCGCTCGAAGAGGTACCAGTGGAGATTGTTGCGCATCCGCTCACGCGTCTTTTCATTAGAGCGCAGCCACGACGAACGCGTCTGGCTAAGCGCGTAGACCTGATCGGTCGTGAGATGCTGCACCCACGTGGTCCGCAGCTCGTTGTCTAACCGCCAGGGTGGCGCGACCTCAGGGTAGAAACCCTCCCGCTGGATATCGCCAGAACGCATAATGCGCGCCAACCGCAGCACCCACGGGTGTGAAGTGTCCAGCGTGTTCCACAGCAACACCAGCTTTCCGCCGGCGCGGATGACCCGGTCGGCTTCAGCGCTGGCCGCTGTGGTGTCCACCCAGTGCCACGTCTGCGCACACGTGATGGCGTCGAGAGTGTCGTCGGCAAGCGCGGTGGCTTCGGCAGCCGCACGCCAGACTGGGACATCGGGTAATTGGGTCGCGCACACACGCGTCATGTCGGCTGAAGGATCGCAGGCAAGCACGGTGTGGCCCGGCGCGTCGGCAAGCAGGCGGGTGAGTTTGCCGGTTCCGCATCCGCTGTCTAGGACCACGGGGCAATCGTCGATAAGCGATAGCACTTCGGCGGGATAGGAGGGGCGGACGTCGTCGTAGATGTCTGCCCCGCGTGCGAAGGCGGCCGCGGAGCTGCGCCGGTGGGCGTCGTTGCGGAAGCTGGGCGCATCTTTCTGGCTGGGGACGCGGCTTGGGGCGGGGGTCATAGGTGTCTAAGTTACCTGGCGTCCAACGGGAAACTCCAAGTGCTGTTGGCGGTGGGCACCCCGTAATATGTATTGGCATGAGTGTTCTGCCTGCGCCTGAGGATCCCCGGTGGCTGATTAAGACTGTGACGTCGCGGTGGCAGCGCACCCTTCCTGCGGCCGTGCTGATGTCGACGACGTTTGTGACGAACGGGTTGACGCCGGTGATTGTGGGGCAAGCGATTGACGATGCGATTGCGCACGGAGATTTTTCGCGGCTGTGGGTGTGGGTCGGCGTGTTGGCTGTGACTTTTCTGGTCAATATCGCTGCGGGCTTTTTTGGCCGACGGCTGTTGATCGCGGCGACGCTGTTGGTGGGGCACGATCTGCGGATGGCGGTCAGTGACCGCATCATGCACCCGCGGGGAATTGGTGGCAAGCGCAGGACGGCTGGAGAGTTGTTGTCGATTGCTTCCTCGGATACCCAGCGCGTGGCGGACGCGGTGATGATGACGGTGTTCCCGGTGGCGGAGGTCGTGTCCGTGATTTATGTGGGGGTGATGGTGATGGCGATTCACTTGCCGCTGGGCGTGGCCATTTTGGTCGGTGGGCCGATCGTGGTGGCGATTGCGCTGGCCGGGGCCACTCCGCTGCGCAAGGCTTCGGGGAGGCGGCAGCAGGCGTTGGCGGATACCGCCGCGACGGCGACCGATGTGGTTCAGGGGTTGCGTACGCTGAAAGGTTTGGGTGCGATTGCTACCGTGCGCGGCCGTTTCAGCAGGGTATCGGACTTGGCCTATGAGCGGACGGTGAACGCTAATGCAGCTCAGGCTCGCTTGAATACGCTAACTGAATCAACGGGCTCGCTCTATGTCATTGCTGTCGCGGTTGTGGCGGGATGGCTTGGGATGAACGGCACGATCAGTATTGGTGAACTGATCACCGTGGTGGGGCTGACGCAGTTCATCATTCACCCGATGACGATGCTGGGTAAAAATATTGCCTCCCGGTGGGCCGCGGCCCAGGCTTCGGGGAGCGTGTCAAGTTGTTTGTGTGTGGGGCGTGATTATTAGAGGTAGGGCTCGAAGCGGTCAGGGTAAGCCACAGACATCTGGTTGATGGCCTGCTTCCAGTTCGTCNCCCGCCTGCCCTCGATCAGCCGGCCGCTGGTCGCCGCGACCCGTTTGCCCTGCTTAGCGCGCTTGGCGGCCCGTTTGTCCTCAATGTTGCAGATCATCAACCACAAGGTTTTGATCGCAGACTCATCGTTGGTGAACTGCACCCGATTCCGGGTGGCTTTACGTAGCTCGTTGTTCATCGACTC
>NZ_KB892458.1 GCF_000373805.1 Corynebacterium pilosum DSM 20521 = CIP 103422
GCTGGCAAAAAGTAAACAACCATAAACAAATATGATTCATCTACCAAATTGAATGCACATTAAATATGCACACCCATGCTGCACCGAAAAAATCTAAACACACCACAACCACGGAAGCCATGGCATGACCGGCACACACCAACAACAACCACTCAAGGCCACTGCAAGCATACAGGCACACACACCAACACACAAACAAAAAAGTACATTGGCACACTATCGAGTTCTCACACAACATTCGCACACCCAGCCAAGTAACCTTGTCTCGATCACTCTTTTGAGCAGCGGATTAAGAACTTACACTTTGAATCTAACTACTGTCAAATTCGCTGTTATTTCGTTCTTTCGCGCCACTTGTTAACCTCTCGGTCACTTCCTCGTGGCGACTTGTAGAACTATAACCTTAAAGCTGATTTAAAAGCAACTTTGCTGGTCATTGGATGTTTCGGGCACCGCTTCTGCCCTAGTGATAGACAGCAAGCAGGCCATCCGGCCCATCGATCACTTTTACGGGAGTATTGAAGATCTCCGTTAGAAGGTCGCCCTTCATAACCTCTTCCGGCTCACCGAACGCGACGATCTTTCCGTCTTTCACTGCGCAGATATAATCCGCGTAGCGGGCGGCAAAGTTAATGTCGTGCAGAACCACGATGATCGTGCGGCCGAATTCCTCTGCCGCTTCCTTCACGTGGCGCATCATCTGAACAGAGTGCGCCATGTCTAGGTTGTTCAGTGGTTCGTCGAGAAGCACGTAGTCAGTCTCCTGGCACAGGACCATCGCAACGTACGCACGTTGGCGCTGTCCGCCGGACAACTGATCGAGGTAACGATTCTCCAAGTCAGTTAAGTGCAGGAAGTCGATGTAGCGGGAGATGATCTCCTCGTCTTCCTCCGTCAGTCGCCCACCGGAATAAGGGAAGCGACCAAAGCCGACGAGCTGACGGACGGTCAGTTTCGTCATGAAGTGGTTCTCTTGGCGCAAGATGGAAATGATCTTGGCAAGGTCCTTGGACTTCGTATTGGAAATGTCGTGCTGGGCGACGGTGACGGTGCCGGAATCCATCGCGAGTAGGCGGCCAATCATCGTCAGCAGGGTCGACTTGCCTGCGCCGTTCGGCCCAATCAAAGCCGTGATGCCACCTGCGGGAATCTCAAGGTTGACAGGTCCAATCGCAACATCGGAGTTATATTCTTTGCGGACATCGGTCAGTGTAATCACAGGCGCCCCTTTCGCAGTACGACGATCAGGAAGGTAATTCCTCCCACGAGCTCGATGATGATGCTCACTACGCCCTGGGCGTAGAACACGTGGTTCAGTACGAAGTACGCTCCCGTGAGCACCACGTAGCCCAGCAACGCTGCCATCGGGAAGATATAACGGTGATCATAGGTCTCAGCGCACTGATAAGCCAGCGTTGCTACCAGGAAACCGAGGAACGTCATCGGTCCCACCATTGAAGTGGAGATTGCCATTAAAACGCTGACCAGCATCAAGGTCAGAATAGAGTTTCGCTTGAAATTAACACCGAGGTTCGTCGAAGTTTCTGCACCGAGCGACATCACGTTAAGCGTGCTGGAACGAGCCAACAGTATTCCAACCACCACGATGACAATTGGAATGGCAATCGGGTAATAGCTGGAGTCCGCATTATTCATCGAGCCAAACATGCGGGCCGTCAGCACATCGAATTCGCTGGGCGAAAGTGTGCGCTGCATAAACGTTGAGACAGAACCGAGGCCTCCGCCCAGCACGATGCCCACCAGCAGCATGGCGTGCATGTTGCGCGATGACCGGGTGAGCAGCCACGAATACAACAGGAAGGACAGCAACACCATAACCACGATCTGGAACACGAACATGCCCAGGTTATAGGCGGCGATCAGCCCACTCGCGCCGAAGAAAAAGACGGTCGAGGTATGGATCAGCGTATAAAGCGATTCAAATCCAAGAATCGACGGAGTAATGATCCGGTTGTTTGTCACGGTTTGGAAAGCCACAGTGGCGATCCCCTGGCAGACCGCAACGATAGCCATCGCGATCACAGCGTCAAGACGCCTCTGCGCAATCAGCCAGAACCCTTCTGTGCCAAATTCCATCGGGTTGTCGTAGGCCAGCAAACCTGCGGTGAACAGCACCGCGGCCACGGAAAGCAGCGCGGCGATTACCCAGTAGCGGCGCCGCGAGCGCGGGTCCTGGAATGCGCCGACGGCGCGTGACGACGAAGACTTCTTCGCCTTTGTATTTGTTGCATTGTGAGCACTAGTCATTGGTTGTCTGCCTCACAATCAACACGATGAACACAACCGCGCCCACGATGCCGAGGATCACAGATACCGGCATCTCAAAGGGTTCGATGATGGTCCGGCCGATGAGGTCACAGATAGCCACAATCGCGATGCCGAGGAGACAGACCCACGGAAGGTTAGAACGCAGATCATCGCCGCGGATCATCGAGACAACATTGGGCACGATCAAGCCAAGAAATGGCAGGGAGCCAACAACGACGGTGACAACACCCGTTGCCACGGCCACCAATGCGGTGCCGATCAGCACGAGGCGGTTGTAATTAACACCTACGTTGGTAGCCACTTCCTCGCCGAGGCCGGCCACCGTCAGCCTATCTGCATAGAAGAACACGATGACGACGACGATGGCGACAATCCACAGAACCTCATATTGTCCTGCGACAATGTCTGTGAAGCTGCCTGCGAACCAGATACCAAGCTGCTGCAGCATGTCCACCTGGAGCGCGAAGAATGAGGAGATTGCCCCGACAACAGCACCCAGCATGATGCCGATGATCGGCACGATCAAGCTGGACTTTAAAGTCACTCGCCTGAGGAAGAGGAAGAAAACCATCGTTCCCACGAAGGCAAAGATCACAGCACCAACCATGCGCTCGAGCACCGTGGCCGAGGGAATCAAGTAGAGGGTGAACAGCAAGCCCAGGCCTGCCCATTCAGTCGTTCCTGTGGTGGTGGGCTCCACGAAACGGTTTTGGGTGAGCAGCTGCATGACCAGCCCGCTCATCGCCATCGCGGCACCCGCCAGCACCAGGGCGATGGTCCGCGGGATGCGGGTGATGGCGAACATCTCCGCGCCATCTTCGGCTTCGAAAATGCTGTACTCACCAGTTAATAGGGAGATCACCAGCAGAACCGCCACGCCGAGGGTGGCGACGACCAGTTTCCAACTCCAGAGTCGGCCATGTGATCGTCGTGAAGCGCCGCTCTTGGGCTGCTTCGAAACCTCGGACGGTGCAGACTGCATAGACTACGGTGTTCTCCCTATCAACTCTGCGCGCTTTTACTTCTGCGCCTCAAACGCATCAGCGAGCGCGTTGAGCGTTTCGGTGTAAGTAATGATTGATTCATTAGTGTAGGTGTCTGCTGGTGCGTAGACCACAGCGCCCTCCTTAATGGCGGTGACGTTCTGCAGTGCAGCAGAGTCTTCGATGACGCTCTGTGCTGGGGTTGAGTTATCCTCGGTTGCCGCGTCGCGGTCCAAGACCAGCATCCAGTCCGGGTTGGACTCTGCGATTGCCTCGACAGAGATATCGTCACCCTTGTGGTTGTCCGAACCCGAAGGAACCTCGAGCGCTGGAGTCATGCCGATCATGTCGAAGATCGGGCCCCAGAAACGGCCGACACCTGGTGCGACGTAGCCGATGTTGCCACCGGACACGTTCACAGCCATGACAGACTTGGATGGATCGTAGGCATCCTTGGCTCGCTTGAGAGCAGCGTTGAAGTCGTCGACAAGCTTAGCCGCCTCGTCTTCCTTCCCCAGCGCCGTGCCAAGGGTTTCCACCTGGCGGATCAGCTCCTGGTCCATCGACTCGCCATCGCGTGGCTCAAGGTCGATCAGCGCTGCGTCCGGGGCCAGCTTCTGCAGATCCTCGTGGTACTGGCTAAAACGCTGACCGTTGATGATCAGGTCTGGTTGAACCGCGACCAGTGCTTCCAGGTCTGGCTCGCGGTGGTTGCCGATGTCAACGATGCTCTCGTCATCACGGTAGTCGACAGTCTCTGGCATCAGCGTGCGCGGAGCGGCAACGAGCTCAACGCCCCACTGCTCGAGGACCTCGAAGGTGCGGTTGTCCAGCGCAGCGATGGCCTCTGGGTTCGCAGGAACCTCGACGGTGCCATAGTTGTCCTCGATGATGATGGTGCCTTCCGAGCTTGCCGCATCGCTGGCGCTTGCAGTGCTTTCCGACGAGGAATCTGCTGCAGCCGAAGTGCTGGAAGCAGCCGAATCGGTGTCATCCGTCTGGGAGCAGCCGGTCAGGACGAGGGCGAACGACGCGATACCCGCAATGATTGCCTTACGGGAAGAAAGTTTGAGTGTCATGGAACACCATTTCCTTTAGTTAGGTTAGCCTTACCCAAGTTAAATTACCCCGACGCCTCAAGTAAGCCAAGCCTTACCTTTGAATTTCTTTTACTGTAATCGAAGAACTATCCCCTTAACTGGAGGAATGCGAAATAGGGGTACCCCCGCGGGATACCCCTATTTAGGGCACACAAACGTGTGCTATTTGCTCCTAATAGTTCGCGCTACTTGTTCTTGTCCTTGTTCGGCAGAGCAAGCAAGCCCAAACCAAGGGCCACGAGCCACGAGTCCTTCGACAGCGCGGTGCCTTCCTGGGAAGGACGGATTCCGTCGCTCTCGGTGTTTTCTTCGTTATTGAAGTACATGGTCAGCAGACCCGATCCAAAGGCAACGAGGCCAGCGCCCGCGACCTTGTTGGACACAAATGGCGCAAGCAGAGCGACACCAAGCCCGACCTCTGCTCCGCCGAGATACTTCGAGAAGTCCTTGGCTGGAATATTCTTAATGGCAGAGATACCGGAGGTCGCAGCCTCGTGCAGCCCCACAGAAACCTCCTCAGGCAGCTTCAGCTTGCCGATTCCGGAATTAAGAATATAAGCACCAGGGATAGCACGCAGTGCGATCGATGAGAGAGTGTTAGCCATAAAAATCAACCTTCCGTCAGAAATAAATGATCATATGACATGATAACAGCAAAACGGTGACGTGTCACAGTGCTTTATCCCACCAGGCACGCTAGCCAGAGTTGCGCAGCGCAGTAGCCAAACCGTTCATCGTCACCTGAATGGTCTTGGACACCAGGAAGGAATCATCACCCGCACGGTAGCGTCGCAACAGCTCAAGCTGCACCGCGTTCAGCGGCAACAGGTAGGGGTAACGGCGCTTCAGCGAACGCGCCTGGCGCTGGTTTTCGCTCACCAAATCCGCATTACCTGTCACCTTAAGGTACACCTCGCGAGTCAGCCCGAACTCGTCGGCAATGATGCCATAGATGCGGTCCGCTAACTCCGCGTCATCAACCAAGTTGGCGTATAAGCGCGCCAGCGAGAGCTCCGCCTTCGCCATCACCTGGGCCATGTTCGAAAACACGGTGCGGAACCACGGCCACGTCTGATACATCTCCTGCAACGCGTCCCAACGCGCAGCGTCCTCCCCCGCCCACTGGCTCACCGCAGTACCCACGCCAAACCAGCCAGGAATATTGGTGCGTGACTGCGACCAGGACAGACCCCACGGGATCGCGCGCAGATCAGATATCGCGGTTGTCTGCTTCCTCGCGGCCGGGCGCGAGCCCAGGTTCAGCTCCCCAATCTCATGCAGTGGGGTGGACTGGGTGAAGTACTCGATGAAGCCCTCATCCTCAACGAGCTCCCGATATTTCTTCCCCGATAGCGCGGCAATCTCAGCCATCGCGGCGTACACGCGCTCCGGGTCCTCCACTCTGTCGGTATCCAACAAGGACGCCTCCAGCGCTCCTGCCGCGAAGGCCTCGAGGTGACGGCGCGCCGTCACCGGCGAGCCATACTTCGCCGAGATCACCTCACCCTGCTCGGTAATGCGCACGGCCCCAGACACCGCGCCTTTAGGCTGCGCCAAAATCGCATCGTAGGTCGGGCCACCGCCGCGCCCCACTGCCCCACCGCGGCCGTGGGACAAGCGCAGCTCCACGCCATGCTTCTCGAAGAGCTCCACCAGCTCTAGCTCCGCCGCGTACAGCGCCCAGTTAGCGGACAAGTAGCCGCCATCTTTATTGGAGTCCGAATACCCCAACATCACCTCTTGCACGTTTCCGCGACGCCGCAAATGCTCCCGATACAACGGCACCTGCCACAACTGCTCCAAGATCCCCGCCCCGGCCTTCAGATCGTCGATAGTCTCAAAGAGCGGAACCAGGTTCATGTCTCGCAGACCCACCTCCTTGAGCAGCACCATCGGCTCCAGAATGTCACTGACCGTCCCCGTCATAGCGATAATGCAATTCTCCACCGCCGGCGCGCCATGCCTGCGCACTGCAACGGCCGCAGCCCGGAAAATACCCAGCTCCTTCTCGGTATCATGGCTCAGGCCCTCCGCCTCCGGGAAGACGAGAGGACGGTTGCGCTGGATCTCGTCGATAAGCAACGCCTGCTTCTCGCTCTCGCTTAACGACGAATAGTTCTCGCACAATCCGGCGAAAGCGAAAAGTTCTGTGAGCACCTTTTCATAGGACTCCGAGTTCTGGCGCAGATCCAGCGTGTAGAGGTGGAAGCCGAAGGTGCTGACAGCGGAGCGGATGCGCGCTAAGCGGTCGTCGGCAATGACGTCGTCGTTGAACTGGCGCAACGACCGGTCGATCACATCGAGGTCCCGCATCAACTCATCCGGATGCTCGTAGGCGTCATATCCGTTGTCATCACCGACGGTCGCGCCCACCCTGTGACGCACGCCGAAGATGGCGCGCCGGTAGGGCTCGTCGACACGCGATGGCCAATCATTGCCGCCTGCCTGCGCAAGCTCCAGCAGCTCACCGGAGCAGGACGAGTAGCGATCCGAGAGGCTCAATTCACGCTCCAGCTCCGCAAGCTCCGCTTCGTAGTAGCGCAGCGCGGTCTCGGCCGCCTTGCTTGTCGCGTACGTCAAGGTCTCGGCGTCAACGTAGGGGTTTCCGTCATGATCGCCGCCGATCCACGAACCCGTGCGCACCGCAGCCACGTCCTGCAGCTGCAGACCAAACGCCTCCTGCGCGCCATCGCGGATCGCGCGATTGATCGCTGGGACCTGTTCCAGCAGCGAGAGCTTGTAGTAGCGCAAGCCTACGTCCACCTCGTCTTCCAAGGTCGGCCGCGAGATGCGGATCAACGCGGTCTGCCACAGCAGAGTCATCCGCAGGTAGATCTCATGGTCGATCTCCTTGATCTGCTCGTCGTATTCCGCCCCGGCCGCGTTACGACGAGCTTTGAGCAGCTCCTTCATCCGCGTCTGCGTATCGAACACTGTGCGACGCCGCGTCTCCGTCGGGTGTGCCGTAAACACGGGCGAGATCCTCGCACCGCGCAGCACCTCCGACGCGCGCGAGGGCGAGACATCAGAGGCCTTGAACTTGGCGAAGGACTTCTTCAGCGACACCGCAGCTGGCACCGATTCGTCGTCAAGATCTTCGGCCAGGTTGGTCAGAAGCGCAAAATAGGAAAAGGACCGGGCCACAAGGTTGGCTTTGGTGATATCCAAATCGCGGAAGATCGCTAGAAGGTCTTCTGGATCCGCCTCTCCACGCGCCACAGCGAAGGCGGTCTGCCTGGTGGATTCGACGAGCTGGAAGATGTCCTCACCTTCCTGGACGGCGATAACGCGCCCCAAGATGGCTCCTAGGACGCGGATATCTTCTTGGACGTGTCCAGTCACTTGCTTTCTCTTTCGGTAGGTTTTGCTGATCAACGGCAGCTGTACAGCCAGAATGTTTTTCTCAAACATAGACTGTCTGCAGGACATGCGCAGCAAAAATGCCCGTCTACGCAGGTAAAGGGGCATTTTTTGGGAAACGCTAGAGCACCATTGCGGCGACCCAGCCGGAGATCAGCAACGGAATGTTGTAGTGAAGGAACGTCGGGATCACGGTATCGCGAATGTGATCGTGCTGACCGTCCGCGTTCAAACCTGCGGTTGGCCCCAGCGTGGAGTCCGATGCTGGCGAACCCGCATCGCCGAGGGCACCTGCTGTACCAATCAGCGCGATTGTCGCAGCTGGTGAGAAGCCCATCGTCACACACAGAGGGACGTAGATGGTGGCGATGATCGGCAGCGTGGAAAACGAGGAACCAATACCCATCGTGACGATAAGTCCCACGACCAACATCGCGATGGCCGCCGCGGACTTGTTGCCGTCGAAGATTTCAGCGGTCGAGGTGACCAGCGGCTCCACCTCGCCGGTCTCAGTCATGACGGCCGCGAAACCCTGCGCGGTGATCATGATGAAACCGATCAAGGCCATCATCTTCATGCCGCCGGTGAACACGTCATCGGCCTCGCGCCAGTTCACCGCACCGGTCAGAAGGAAAATGGACAAGCCCACCAAGGCGCCCACCAGCAGCGAGTCTGCCTCAGTGCCCATCGACTGCATAACCACCTGGACCGCGAACGTGGCCACAATGGCGATCAGCGCCACGATCACCTTGTACTTCGACACCGGTTCGTCGGCAGGTGCCTGCTCCGCTTCCACCTGCTCGGCGACCTCGACGGCGGCCGCGCCAGGCCCGGTTGCCTCAGCACCGGAGTTGTCTGGCTGGGTGGAAGATCCCGGCAGGGGTTCGTCGTTACGCGGCGTGGTGCCTGCGGCGATGCTGCGGTCGGCGTAGTCGCGCGGCTTGCGGTAAGAGATGAAGGTGGCGATCAAGAGACCAGCGACCATGCCCAAAGCTGGGATCGTCATCACGCCGAAGATGTTAATGCCCGAGATGTCCAGGCCTGCAGATTCGACGTTGCCCAGCAAAATGTCATTCAGGAAGATCGAGCCGAAGCCTACCGGGATCCACATGTACGTGGTGACCAGGCCAAAGGTGAGAATACAGGCGATCAGGCGGCGATCAAGGCGCAGCTTGTTAAAGACCACAAGCAGCGGCGGGATCAGGATTGGGATGAATGCGATGTGCACGGGGATCAGGTTCTGGCTCATCACAGCCATCGCCAGGATGCCAAGCAGCATGCCCCACTTGGTCACCGCGATCGTGACTTTTTTCGTTGTTTCGTTGGTGGTGCCGATGCGCTTGATCAGCCAATCTGCAAGCAGCCGCGGCAGCCCCGAATTGGCCACCGCCATGGCAAACGCACCGAGCAAGGCGTAACTCAAGGCGATCTTCGCGCCACCCTGCAGGCCTTCCTGGAAGGCAACCATCGTCGTTTCCAGCCCCAGCCCTGCGGTCAGGCCGCCGACGAGCGCGCCGATAAAGAGCGCCAAGACCACGTGCACGCGGCAGACAGACAGAATAAGCATCACGATAACCGCGATCAACACTGCATTCATAGGTGTTCACACTAGTCTGCTGTATGTCTGCATAAAAAACGCTGAGTGTTGCTCCTCCCCCGTTTTCGCACAGGTGGTTGCGGGTGGCCCCACCGAGGTCACCGTCTCCGGGCCAAGCCGGGCCAAAATGTCGAAGCTGAACTGTTGGTTTAGGGCGAAAAAGCCGCCGAACACCGCTTCGCGCCCCCTGTTCCAACATTTCAGGTCCAGCAGTTTGCCATCGGGTTGGCGGGGTTGGCGGGGTTGGCGGGGCTGCACGGCCCCGGCACCGCCCTTAAAGAGAAAACAGTGCCCCCTCACCTGAGCAAAAGAAAAACCCCAGCTCATTGGTGAGCTGGGGCTTCACGTAGTGGAGCTGCCGGGAATTGAACCCGGGTCCTTCGCTGCCGCGCCAGGGCTTCTCCGTGCGCAGTTTGCACGGTGTCTCTGCTCGGCCCTCCCACTCAGGCAAACAAGGTGGGATGACGGGCCCAGTTAGTGAAAGATGTCCTTGCTTAGCGCACTAACACGCTAAACAAGCAAGCCTCGAAAGTCGATGCCAGATTCCGTGTGTGAGGCTCACACGGGCTGACAGACACGCGTCGCTGGATTATGCAGCGAGGGCGTAGTCACGCTGAGAGTTCTTCTCTGCGTTTATTGTGTTGCTACGACGCTTACGGTGGTCTCTAGCCTTCACCGGCACGCTTCCTCTGGCTTAGTCAACGAAGTCGAAACCAAAATCAACCCCATTACCTGTGGCGGGATCCATGCGTATCTCCACAGGAAAGTCCACCTTACTTGCCTCATCCCTAAAGCGCAAGCCCTGAGGGTCGCACAGAAATCTCATCCAGCGATGCATCGTGGCCCGCATCTGCCGCCAGGCGCACAGCCTTCGCCACCGATTCGGGCGCTACATAGCGCGAGCCGTCGTAGTCGCCGGCATCGGCCCCCATGTCTTGTTGCAGCTGCACTTGCATATCCGTATCCACCCGTCCCGGATGAATCGAGGTCACACGCAGCGCGCCTAACTCCTCGGCCCGCAGCGCGTCGGTCCATGCTCGCAGCGCAAACTTGGTGCCGGAGTACAGTCCAGATTTCTCACCAGAGTGATACCCCGACCCCGAATTAATCGCCACGACCAGGCCAGTTGCTCGTCGTAAAGCAGGCAGCAGCAGGCGCGTGAGCTCCGCAGGCGCGAATACGTTGAGCGCGAATGCGTCCTGCCAGTCGCTCATCGACGAATCCTCCAACCGCTGCCACGGGCACACTCCGGCAGAATGCACCAGCACGTCTAGCCGCTCGATTCCGCGGGTGGCGGCCTCAAGCGCATCGCGATCGGTGAGGTCTACCTCAAAGGGTTCGGCAGAAGGTAGCTTATCGACGACCTCCCCTACCCCTGTGCGACCGCCGACCAGAATGTGGTGGTCGCGGCCCAGCTCCTCTGCAATGGCGAGGCCGATGCCGCGGGTCGCTCCTGTTACTAAAGCTGTCTTCTTCATGCTCGTCATACCCAGCATTGTAGGCGCGAGAATTAGGCCTTGATTCCCTTAAACTTCTGGCCCAGTTCGCGGGCGATCTCGCGGTCCTCGGTGCGCTGTTTGATGGCGCGGCGCTTATCGTAGTCCTGCTTGCCTTGGGCCAGGCCCAGCTCGACCTTGACGCGGCCGTCCTTCAGGTACATGGACAGAGGCACCAGGGTGCGGCGGCCGTCGCGAACCTTGCCCTCCAGAGAGTCGATTTCGGAGCGGTGCAATAGCAGCTTGCGGGTGCGTCGCGGCGAGTGGTTGGTCCAATGTCCCATGGAGTATTCGGGGATGTGGAGGTTACGCAGCCACACTTCGCCATCGTCGATGGTGGCAAATGCTTCGACCAAGGAGGCTTTGCCTTCGCGCAAGGACTTGATCTCGGTGCCCACCAGCACAATCCCGCACTCATAGGTGTCAAGGATGTGGAAATCGTGGCGCGCTTTCCGGTTCTGCGCGATTACAGAGCGGTCCTTGTTTTTCTTCTTCTTGGCCATAGTGGGCCTTATCTTACGTGGTAGAGGGCGCGATCCCCGAATCGCAGTAGGTCACGCCCTCTTCGGCTACTTGCGCACGTACAGGCGCAGTGTCACTTGGGCAACCAAGCCTGCGACGAGCACTCCCACCAGGGAGACCAGTGGCATGACGGTCCACACGGCGCTGTCCGGCAGTCGCGCGATGAGCTGGGAGGAGTAAATCTCGCCCAGCATCGGGTCAACCACCTGGGTCTTGCCCAGCCACACGCCGAGCGTTGCCACGATGCCACCGAACAGGACGGAAAGCGCGGCTTCCAGCACGAATGGCGCGTTGGTGAACCAGCGGGAGGCACCGACCATGCGCATGATACCCATTTCATCGCGGCGGTGATATGCAGCAAGCTGGACCATGTTGCCGATCAGGAAGATGGCGGCCAGTGCTTGCAGCGCGGCCACGACGAAAGTTGCGTTACGGAAAGCATCAAGGTTGCCGGCGGCGGTGCGCACGCCCTCAGCCTGGTCAACGACGAGCGCTACTTGTGGCATGTCGCGCACGGGATCCAGCGGAGTTGGATCCGTCGGATCCTCCAGCCGCACGTGCAGGGCGGCGGGCAGTGCCTCCGGCGACGTCTCCTGAACAAGCACAGGATCGGTTTCGCCGAAGAGTTCGACGAAGCGGTCATAGGACTGCTCTCGGGAGCGGAACGTCACGCTTTCCACACCCTCGTCGGCCTGCAGCGTGTCGCGGACCTCCTGGCAGGCTTCCGACGAACAATCTTGGTCAGTGGCCGAGATATTCTCGTCGAGCTCGACCATGACCTCAACGCGATCCAGGTACATGTCCTTGGTGTCGCTGGTGACCTGCGAGATCAAAATCCCGGTGCCCACCAGCGCCAACGAGATCGCGGTCGTGATCACTAGGGCGATCGACATAGTGATGTTACGCCCTAGGCCACGGAACGCTTCGCGGAATACAAATCCTAAATTCATCAGTTACCCCTAATCGTTGACGGTTCCGTAGACACCGTGCTCGTCGTCACGCACCAACTTGCCCAAGTGCAGCTCAATGACGCGTTTGCGCATGTCATTGACCGCGCGCGCGTTGTGCGTACTCATCACCACGGTGGTGCCGGTGCGGTTGATGCGGCTGAGCAGCGCCATGATGTCGTCGGCGGTCGACGGGTCGAGGTTGCCGGTGGGCTCGTCGGCAAGCAACAGCGGAGGCTTATCGACGAAGGCCCGCGCGATCGCGACGCGCTGCTGCTCACCGCCGGAGAGCTCATTGGGCATGCGGTTGGATTTCGCCTCAAGCCCGACCAAGTCTAGCGCTTCGGGCACGAGCTTCTTAATGCGATTCTTAGGCTTGCCGATCACCTCAAGAGCAAATGCGACGTTGTCGTAAACGTTGAGCTTGGGCAGCAAGCGGAAGTCTTGGAACACGTAGCCGATCTTCTGGCGCAGCTGGTTGACCTGCTTGCCTTTAAGTTCATTGACGTGCATGCCGTCGAAGTAGATGTCGCCCGAGGTGACATTTTCCTCGCGGATCATCAGCTCCAAGAAGGTAGACTTGCCGGAGCCTGAGGGTCCAATGAGAAAGACGAACTCACCTTTGTCGATCTCGAACGAGACATCGTCGAGAGCCGGCCGGGTCGAGGTGGGATATGTCTTGGTGACGTTGGAAAAAGTGATCACGCCACCCCACCCTAGCCGTTACGGGTGTGGCAGGTGAAACGGTTGTGGCAATTATTTTTCTGCTTCCGCCATCCGCCAGCGGATACCCGCCTCTAAGAATCCGTCGATATCACCGTCGAGCACCTTTTGCGGATCATTGACCTCGTAGTCCGTGCGCAGATCCTTCACCATCTGGTACGGGTGCAGAACATAGGAACGCATCTGGTTGCCCCACGACGCGTTGCCGCCCGCGCCCAGCGCGTCCATTTCTGCCTTCTCCTCTTGCCGCTTTAGTTCCAGCAGTTTGGACTGCAGCACAGCCAGCGCGGAGGCCTTATTTTGGATCTGGGATTTTTCGTTCTGGCAGCTGACAACAATATTCGTCGGCAAGTGAGTGATGCGCACGGCGGAGTCCGTCGTGTTCACGGACTGGCCGCCGGGGCCGGAGGAGCGGAACACGTCCACCCGGATATCGGAATCAGGAATCTCGATCGAGTCCGTCTTCTCCACCACGGGAAGCACCTCTACCTCAGCAAAGGAGGTCTGGCGGCGGCCCTGGTTATCGAACGGGGAGATCCGCACCAAGCGGTGCGCGCCCTGCTCGACGGACAGTTGGCCGTACATATAGTCACCGTGGACGACAAAGGTGGCGGACTTGATGCCTGCTTCCTCCGCGTAGGAGATGTCATAGACGTCTACCTTGTGGCCATTCTTCTCGGCCCAGCGGGTATACATGCGCATGAGCATCTCAGCCCAGTCGGCAGCATCCACGCCACCTGCGCCGGAACGGATATTGATCATGGCCTCGCGCTCGTCGTACTCGCCAGAGAGCATCGTGGTGACCTCGAGGGCGTCGACAAGCCGGGTCAGTTCCGCCAGTTCCTCTTCAGCAATGCTTGTGTCGCTCTCCTCTTCGGAGAGCTCGAACATGACGGGGAGATCGTCGATACGCGAGCGCAAGTCGGTCACCTTACGCAACCTGGCCTGCACGTTCGATAGTTCAGAGGTGACCTGCTGCGCGTGGTCCGGATCATCCCACAGCGAAGGGTCCGCGGCCTGCTGCTCCAGTTCGCGCACGCGCATCGCCATCTCATCCAGGTCCATCACTTTTTCGATGGTGGTCAAGGTGGTGTCAAGGTGCTCAACTGCGGAACTGGTTTCGGGCTGCATGGGCGCCAATCTTACCCGAGCGACAACTTTGGCCCATAATGGACGGTATGCGCCAGACCACAGATGAATTTATCGCTGCCCACGCCGACTCCTCGGACCAGGACCTCGCCCGCGACCTTGTCGAATACGCAGGCTCGCTGGCGCTGGAGATGCGCGAGGCCGGCGTGAGTACCGACTTTAAGACATCTGTCTCCGACGTTGTCACCGACGCCGACCGCGCCGCCGAGGACTTTGTCGCCCGCGCACTGACCGAACTGCGCGGCAATGACGGGCTGCTAGGAGAAGAGGGAACGTCGCGGGAGTCGAGCACCGGGCGGGTCTGGGTCATCGATCCCGTCGACGGCACCTACAACTTCGCGTCCGGCTCTGACTACTTCTGTAGCGCCCTCGCGCTTATCGACGGCGACCCCTCCAACCCCGACGACTTGCTTCTTAGCGCGGTGAACCGCCCCGCTTTGAAAACCACGTGGCTGGGCACCTTGGAAGGCTCAACCAAGAACGGGGTGGCGCTGCCCCAGCTTGTCGATCAGCCCTTGTCACAAGTGTCCGTGGCTTCCTACCTACATCCAGCCTCGATGAGCGAGGACGCGATCCGTGAGGCGTGGCTGCGTGGCGTGCGCGGGGCGGCGACCGTGCGCATGTTCGGCGCCGGTTCAATCGATTTGGCCTCTGTAGCCTCCGGCAACGTAGGTGGTTGGCTGCAGCATTCCGTGGCGGATTGGGACTGGTTGCCCGGCAAGATCCTGGTCGAGGGCGTGGGCGGGGCCGCCGAAAAGGTCCAGGCCGGCGGGGTTGAGTGGTGCGTGGCGGGTTCAACGCAGGTCGTTGCGGAGATTACTTTGGCCCTCCAAGGTGATTAGGATTATGGCATGAGCACTTACGCAGATGATCTTGCACTTGCCCTTGAATTGGCTGAACTAGCAGACTCCATCACCTTGGATCGCTTCGAAGCCAGCGACCTGGAGGTCAACTCCAAACCGGACATGACCCCTGTTTCTGACGCAGACTTGGCCGTTGAAGAGGCCCTGCGCGAGAAACTTGCCGACGCCCGCCCCGGCGACTCCGTCCTCGGTGAGGAATTCGGCGGCGACGCAGTCTTGGAGGGCCGCCAGTGGGTGATCGACCCGATCGATGGCACCAAGAATTTCGTGCGCGGCGTGCCCGTGTGGGCCACGTTGATCGCGCTTCTCGACGACGGCGTGCCCGTCGTCGGCGTGGTATCCGCCCCAGCACTCGCCCGCCGTTGGTACGCCTCCCAGGATTCCGGCGCGTGGCGCACCTTCAAGGGAGAGGGGCTGAAGAAGTTGTGCGTGTCCGGGGTGACTTCGCTTGAGGACGCTTCCCTCTCCTTCTCCTCCCTGGAGGGCTGGCGCGAGCACCACGATAAGCTGGATCAGTTCCTCACCCTGACCGATAAGTGCTGGCGCCTGCGCGGATACGGCGACTTCTTCTCCTACTGCTTGGTCGCCGAGGGCGCAGTAGACGTTGCAGCAGAGCCCGAGGTGTCTTTGTGGGACCTCGCCGCGCTCAGCGTGATTGTCGGCGAGGCCGGCGGCACCTTTACCTCGCTCGATGGCAAGGACGGCCCCCATGGTGGCAACGCCGTCGCCACCAATGGCCACCTGCACCAGCAGGTGCTCGACGCACTGAACTAGCCAGCGCCAGCCGGCGCTAGCCAGCCAGGGTGAATCCGGCGCCGACCCCGCCCTGCGCGTTCAAGTCAGCGACGACAGCGTCCATGCGGGTGCTGGCCGTCGGAGCGTGCAGCGCGCCCTGCCACGGGGAGTTGCATTCCATGTTGTAGGGACGTGGCAGCACGCCGCCGTTAACCATGCCAACTACGCGCCCGCGGTGGAAGACGGGCGCCCCAGAATCCCCCACCATCGCGCAGACCTGGTTGACTTGGATGTCTTCGGCGGTCACCAGTGTCATCCCACAGGTCTCGCCAGTGGCTACGCCGTTCTTGCACACGATTTCGCCAGGCTGCGGCTCCCCGCCGACGCTATAGGCGGTAGCCCCGTTGTACGTATTGGTGACCTCTGCGTTGGAACCGAACTCGATCACGGCATAGTCTAGGTACTCGTTCTTGCTGACCACGGTGCCGGACGGGCCGATCTGCCACGAGTCCGCCGAAGAGACCGCTTCGCCGACTTCGCCACAGTGTCCGGCAGTGATGCCGACCTTGCGCCCGTCCGCGTCGGTGCCTGCCATGGTGAGGGTGCACAGTGCGTCCTCCCCCACATAGATCGGCGTACCGGGCCCGTAGAGAGAGGCGCCGTTCGTCATCACCTGGTTGGATTCTTCTGGGATGCGCGGGGCATCAAACCAGGAACCTGGGACGCGGTGCAGGACATAGTCGGCAAAGGGTTTGGCGGCCATGACCTTGCTCACCACATCATCACGCCACCAGTAGTTCTGGTTCGTGGTCACCGGCAACGGTTCTTCCTCAGCGTTTAACCCGATCGGGTTCGGGTTGGTGAGCACAGGCCCCTGTGTCACGCCCAGCGCGGGTTGGGCTTCGCTCGGTTCCTGTACCGGTTCCTGCACCGGTTCCGGATCCGCAGGGGCGGGGGCATCGTCGTTAAGCACTGGCTGCTGCGGCAGGAACTGATTGACGCTGTTGTCGATGGCCTCCGTCAGCGATGGGTCTACCTGTGGCAATGTGATGCCGACCGCGCTGGCGTCGGCGCGGACTTGGTCGACGATCTGCGCGGAATTCAGCGGCGCGATATTCACGTTCACTGCGGGCAGGTTGCCTACAGAGCTGGTTGGCGGTGCCTCCTGCGCGGTGGAGATGGGTGGGACGAGGGCCACTGCAACGAGGGTGGCGGACGAGAGTGCGAAGTTCCGAAGACGGACGCGGCGCTGCATGGTGAAGTTTTCTCTTTTCTGACGCGATGGAAGACTTATCTGAGTGGAAGCTGAAATTCCCACGAGACATCTTCATAGTGTCACCTCCTAAAGGTTCAGGCTGAGTGAAACGTCACTTCGTATCCGAATCGTTAGTTTCACTTCATGTTTCACCAGATCAGAGTCATAATTTGACTTGGAAACTGTATATTTGTCGTAATTTTGGAGTCCGCCATGCCCCGCATACGCCGCACCCTCCTCGCCGCCGCCACCGCCGTGGCTGTCGCCCTCAGCCCGATGAATGTGGCCTCAGCGCAGCCTGCACAGAAGGAGCCAGCGCTGGGCACCGGAGTCCTCCTGAACATAACAATGGACCAAACCATCGGCGTCACCGCCACGTTCAACCCGGCGGACTCGCGCAACGTGGGCATCCCCGCGCTGAAGCGCTTGCGTGGTGAGATGTGGGATCTGAACCCACCATTCGTCGACGATTGGAACGGGTGGAATGGCACCTTGCGCGACGCAGCACGCTCCCAAGGCTTAACGACGAAGGAAGCGTACGTCAACGCCGTGTACTCGGACCCAGCGATGGTGCCGATCGCCGTGCAGCGCGCCGTCGAAGAGTCTGCCAGGGGTAGCGAACTAAACCATGATCGCCCCTATAACCAATCCTGCCTGGCTCACTCGCCTGCTGCTTCCTGCAAAAAGTCAACAACCGCAACCTTCAATGGGGAAAAGATGCGGGGCGAGAACCTGGCATGGGGCTCGCATAGCTATGCTCTGACAGAAATCATTCACCAGGGCTGGGGCCACGGTGAATACCAGAGACTTCTTGCTAGTAATGGGCGGTGGGCAAGCGGTAACGGCCACCTGTGGGTCTTGCTCAGCCCGGCAAACTATGGCTTCGGCTTCTCTCACGTAACAACCCAGGGCGGGGCATATCCAGTCGCTGCCGCTACAGCGATCTCTGATAGAAAGCAGTCGCGTCCGGACCGGTCTCTGGACCAGAGAATCACGCGCACCATGTATCGCCCGGCTGCCATGCACGAAACTCCCACCGGCTTGGAACGCATTACGCTGCGTGAGGGCACCGCTTTGCCGATCCAGCACACCGCCGAGCTGTGGGGCGGCACCTCCCATGAGTGGATTGCCCCCCGAGGTCAACCAAGACACTGAAACTTATGCCGAGCTGACCGCCACTTACCCCGATGGCACAACGACCACCGAGCGTATCCCCGTACTCATCCTGAACAAGGACGCGGATAAGGTCACGCCCACCTTTAGCCAACCTGAACCTGTACGCGAGGGGCTTGAGGTGACCGCCACGCTGACCAACGGCCACGAGATTCCGCGGGGCACCCGCATCGAGCCTAATCAAGGTGCGCGAATCGCCAACAACGGGACAGTGACGTGGCGGACACCGAACGTCGACAAGGACCAAGACATGGAAATCACCGTGACGTTCACTTACCCGGACAAGTCCTCCAACACGGCGACCATCACCGTTCCTGTGCGCGACAGCCTGTCGGATCAGCACGAACCCACCAAGCTCAACAAAGAATTTGAGGTTCGTGAGGGTCAGCGCACCACTATTGACCTATCCCCCATCATTGCGGGACTGCCGGAGGGCACGAAGGTTTCGTCGACAAGCGGGCAGGTATCCGGCACCACGCTGACCTATACCGGCGAATCCGTCAACGCCGATACCGTGCTGGAGGTACCCATCACGGTCACCTATCCGGACGACTCGACCGACACCACGAGCGTATCTGTGCTGGTCACCGACCAGCAGTCGGACCAGTTCAAGGTGACCTACCCGGCCACGACCATCAACGAGGACAGCACGGCGACGATCAGCCCGCAGTTCAGCCAGCCGCTGCCTTCCGGCACTCGTTTTTCGCTTGCCGACGATCGCGCCGGCGTGTCGATCGACTCCACAACAGGCGAGGTGACGTACACGGTGGGTGAACTCAACGGCAATGATCGGGTCACCCTGCCGATCGATGTGACCTACCCCGATAAGTCGACCAGCCGGGTCAGCGCAACGGTGCAGCTGAACGATCTGACCCCGCCGGCAAATGCAGGTTCCTCCAGTGCCGGAGGGATCATTGGTGGCCTTGTCGCTGCGATCGCTGCTCTGGCCGCCCTGGTTGGCCTGGCCCAGCAGCTGGGTCTGGTGAATTTGTTCTAACCCAGTGTGTCACGCTTCCCCGCCCCCATATGTGGGGAAGCGCATACTTAGCAGTGAACCGTCACGGGTTTCTTGCCGCCTTCCGATAAGGAAGGATCACCAGCATGAAAAAGTCCTACGACCCCGAGTTCAAGACCCGGGCCGTCCGGATGGTCCAGCAGCACCGCGAGGACTACCGATCACTGACCGCCACCTGCACCGCCATCGGCAGCGAGCTCGGGGTATCCCGGGAAACCCTGCGCAACTGGGTCCGGCAGGCCGAGGTCGACGCCGGCACCGCCCCCGGTGTCACCACCGAGGAAAACGAGGAAATGGCCCGGCTGCGCAAGGAGAACAA
>NZ_KB892459.1 GCF_000373805.1 Corynebacterium pilosum DSM 20521 = CIP 103422
AGGCCGGCTACCCGTCGACGCCTTGGTAGGCCATTACCCCACCAACAAGCTGATAGGCCGCAAGCTCATCCCATACCGCCCAAAGGCTTTCCAACACAAAGTTGAATATCCGGTATTAGACCCAGTTTCCCAAGCTTATCCCGAAGTACAGGGCAGATAACCCACGTGTTACTCACCCGTTCGCCACTCGAGTACCCTGCAAGCAGGGCCTTTCCGTTCGACTTGCATGTGTTAAGCACGCCGCCAGCGTTCATCCTGAGCCAGGATCAAACTCTCCACAAAAAAAGTTTTTAAGAAAAAACCTCAGGCCGTGAAAAGCCCAAAACCCAACCAAAACAAACAACCAGCACAAACAACACCACAGTGCTGTCTAAATACTTGTTGTCCAAAAAAGAATTACAACAACCAACCCCCACCCGACAGGGAAAAATAAGGGGCCGGTAAAAAGTAAACAACCATAAAAAATTATGATTCATCTACAAATCTGAATGCACATTGAAGTAATGCACACCCATGCTGCACCGAAAAAACAAAACACACCACAACCACGGAAGCCATGGCATGACCGGCACACACCAACAACAACCACTCAAGGCCACTGCAAGTACACAGGCACACACACCAACACACAAACAAAAAAGTACATTGGCACACTATCGAGTTCTCACACAACATTCGCACACCCACACAAGACTGTTAACCTACCGTTAACACTGTGCTAGGCAGCCTGTCCAACCTTAAACATCAACCTGACTGAAGTCAAATCAACATGTTTGAAGAGTTGAAACGAAGAAAATATTTTGTCTGCGGTAGTTTTCCTAACCGCCATCTCACTCACACTCGAGCGGGGCGTTGTCGGTCTCGCTGACCTGATTAAACTTACACACACCCCCAACAAAACACAAAACCCCAGGCCAACAACACAAAATTGCGGCCATAAGGTGTTTAACTAGCGGTACATCCCGCGGCTTTCCGCAACCCCCTCAAGCAGGTCGCGCAAAGTGTCCCGCGTGTAGCCAAGGCGCACGGCCTCGTCGACAAGCGGCGCCACGTAACTTGCCGCGAAAGTCACTTGCCGTTTCTCGACGATGATCTCCCGCGCATTCTCTGTCACGAACATTCCAATGCCGCGCCTCTTCTCCAGGACACCTTCGTCGTGGAGCAAACTCAAACCTTTGCGCGCGGTGGCGGGATTGATGCCATGGAATTCAGCTAGCACATTGGAAGATGCCGCTTGCTGGCCTGGGCGGAGGTTACCGTCAACAATCGAATCTTCGATCAGGGTGGCGATCTGGCGGAACAGAGGCTCTGTGGCGTTGTCCACGGCTCACTCCCCACTGTCAGTTGGTTAGTTAGTTCTGTAACTAACCTTAGAAGCTTGGGGAACTATTGTCCAAGGTAATCCGTTTACTACAGTGAATATCCTTCCCCGATGCCTGGCATCTCTCGACGTAAAGGGCCTTTATCAGGCAGACTGGAAGGCGTAAACATTTATTTAGAAACAATAGATACGGAATTTAGGAGCCATGCTTGAACGCACACTTGTGTTTGTGGACACGTCTTACCTGCTCGCGAGCTTTTATAACTCATGGGAGACAGGAGCCCGTTCACAGCTAGAAATTGACTTGCCAGAGGTGGTTAACAATCTGGACCAGATGATCAGCCACCAACTACATCAACCAGTACACCGCCAATATTGGTACGACGGTATTCCTGAATCAGGTCCGCATCGCTACCAGCGAGCACTGCGGACTTGCGATGGTGTCCAGTTACGCACTGGGCAGCTTATTGAATGGGGCGAGCGCCGCACTCAAAAAGGCGTGGATACCCGGTTGGTCACCGACATCGTCGTGAATGCCCTACGCGGACAATTTACGGACTTCGTCCTGGTATCCGGCGACGCAGACATGATCCCGGGTGTAGAAGAGGCCACTAATAACGGGGTGCGCATGCACCTCTACGGTTTCGGCTGGGACTCCATGTCTTCTGCATTGCGCCACGCCTGCGATTCGGTCACGATTCTGGATCCGCGTGAGGATTTTGCTGATGCCATGCAGCTCCAGGTACTGGAGGGACCGCTGCCGCCGACGATCCGCGAACGCCCAATCGATGACGCTGAGCCGATCGGCCAGATCCAGGGTATGACCGAGATCCCGACTCCAGTGGACAACTCGGTGCCACCTGCTAAGCCCGAGGCGAAGAAACCCCCCGCTGCAGAGCAGGCAGAACAGAAGGACGCCCCTACCGACGAGTGCAAGCAGAAGGCCGCAGAGAAATCGGCGGAAAGCACCACGGAGAAGGCGCCCGCACCGCAGGCCCCCGAAACCGAGCCTCCTGTGACCACCAAGGAAGAGGAACCTTCCGAGGTGGAGGCCGAACTGGCGAAGCAGCCCAAGCCGGGACCATCGCCTGCGGACAAGTCTGCGGGAAACAAGCCGACGCCGAAGCCGTCCATGATGGCTCCGCGTCGCAAGCTGCGCTCGCGCTACGTCCCTCTCCCGGAAGAGGTGTGGACGTCCGCGGGTTTCCAAACCCCGTTTGACGTCGGCCAACAGTACGCCACGTGGTGGTATGAGAACGCTGCATCCGGCGAACAGCGCGATAAGGCACACACCCTGTCGGGCGGCGGCCTGCCCCCAGAGGTCGACCGGCCGCTGCTGCAGTTCGCCTGCGAAACGCTGCACGAATACACGCTTAGCGAATCTCAACGCGTCAATCTGCGCGATGGGTTCCACTCGGGTATCCGTGGGGTGCTGATTAACATCCGCCGCAACGAAGACTAACTACAAAACCGAAAACGGCCTCCCCTTCACACAAGGGAGGGCCGTTTTTCTTTGCTTTAAGCGCGCGGAGTATCGCCAGTGCTCCCGCCATCGGCATCGTCAGCATGCTCGGCCAGATACGCCTCAGCCTCAGCCATCTCGTCTTCATGGCTGCGCCCGGTCCCCGCCGTGAGCTCTCCGGCGCCCTGCATGGAGGCGCGGATCTCATCGAGCTTTGCCGAAGCCTTCATGTCGGTGCCTGTCGACGAGATCTCAGCCATCCGGTCGTGGACGGAGTTGCCCATCAGCTCCTGCTGGCCCAGCGCATCGGCATAGCGGCGTTCAATCTTGTCGCGCACGCCGTCCAAAGTGGGCACGGAATCATCCGTCTTAAACTGGCCAATCGTGTCCATCGCCTCAGCCGTCTTCTCCTGCATGGCAGCCTGATCGGCCTGCGCCATCAGCCTGTCGACCTCAGCCAGCTGCTCCTTCAAGCGAGCCTCAGACTCCTTCTGCTGGCGTTCAGCCTGGGAGGCAGCCTGGTCGGCGGCCGCGTAGAGCTGCTTCGTGTTTTCCAGCTCCTGCTCCACGCTGACCAGCTGGGAGGCGAAGACCTCAGCGGTGCTGTTGAACTGTGCTGCCTTCTCGGCATCGCCCTCAGCAGCGGCCTTGTCCGCAGCCTGCAGCGCGGTGCGCGCCTTCTGCTGGTGATCTGCCTGGGACTTTTGCAGGCGGTTGAGCTGCATCTCAAGCTGCTTCTTGTTACCGATCACGCTCGCGGCCTGCTGGGTAATCTCCTGGTGCTGCTTCTTCGCGGCAGCGACGGCCTGCTGGATCTGTACCTTCGGATCAGCATGCTCGTCGATCTTCTGGTCGAAGGATGCCATCAGGTACTTCCAGCCCTTGCTGAACGGGTTCTTTGCCATCGTCGCTAAACACTCCTAATTAATTTGACGGTATATACCGCCGAGTTTACGTTTTTGTCGCAGGTTTCGCCGTCTCGCATGGCTAGGCAGATGTTTCCACGACCACTAGAAATCAGTTTCTAAATTCGTAAATAGGAAAGCCCAGGTAATGATGGGCTTTCCGGGGCCGGGGGAATGGACTACGTCCGATCCCTCAATTTTCTTGACAGGCGCAGATACATCAGGGTGATCGTCAGAGAGTAGATCATCACAAAGAGCGCGATGATCATTAGTCAGGATTCTTGTGTCATGGTTTCCTACTTTTAAATGGCGTTAGTCACTCCGGTGCCGCGCAATATAGCGATCAGTCTGCAGCAGAATCAACGCAGCGCGGGTTAGCCCTTCGCGCTCGTGTAGTCCTCTGTGCCTTGCTCGGCCGCCCTCCAGCTGTCGAGGCGGTCTCGCCAGTGCAGCTTAAATTTGTCGAGGTTGTGCCGTAGTTCAGAGCGGTCGAGACTCTGAGGAACAGATGTAGTCACCGTCTCACCATATCCAGTGACGTCATGACTATGTTCCGGAAAGCTGTTTGCTTTCCGGACAGCGATTGCCCACTACAGGTGCTCTGCAAGTAACCAACAGCGCACCAAGCAATTACTTAAGGAGATCAACGTACTTCGGTCGCGCCTTCTTTACGTGAATCAGCTATTCGTCCCCATCCGAAGCGACAACCACGACGGTTTCTAAAAGACGCGCATGAGTGTCGAACCCTAGGCGCAATTCACGCCATTGCAGAGAATCATCATCGAGGGGCTCCACCCAAATTGGGAATGAAGCGGCATGGACACCATCTTCCTCACTGATTCCGTGCTTAGTGGCGGATGACGCCACCCTCATGCCGCAGTAAGGGCATTGATCGCCTGACGCATCAGCTCCGAGCGCGATAGACGCTTTTCTGCTGCAATCTGATCGAGCGACTCCAACTCCTCCGGCGTGAGACGAACAGTAACCACCTGAGAAGCTTCAGAGCCACGACCCGGCCGTCCACGCCCACGCTTTTTCAACGCGTCGACATCATAACCTTCCTCCGCCTCTGCAACCCAGGCGTTCAACTGCTTCTCAGTAATATTAACAGGCATAAAATTATCGTATTACATAATTAGGGACGTATCGAGCACCTCATCCAATCACGTAAAAGAAATTCCCCCAGCACGCCTGCTCTGGCGCTTTGCCCTGTCCTCGACCTCGTTTATATGCCGACTGAAGCTTTTTAGTTTGCTCTGGGCGGGGTCCCCTCCGGGGTCTATTTTCCACCGTTTGACGGTTTTGACACCCCTGCTGCCCATGGTGGCCTAAGCCTGCTCGCGCCATGCCTTGACTGCCTCTATGAGTTCGCGCCCACTGCAGAAATCCCGGCGGGGGATTCGTGTCGGGCTTCGTCGTCAAGCGAATGTGTCCCCTGACGTGCGAAAACCCACCCCCAGTTCAGGGGTGGGTTGTGCCGGAACCTGCAGACTTTACTGCTGTTGCTGGTTCTGCTCTTCGACCTGGCGGCGGACGTCATCCATGTCCAAAGCCTTGACCTGGCCGATGAGGTCCTCGAACGCCTTCGGAGGCAGGGCGCCGGCCTCGCGGTAGACGAGGATGCCGTCGCGGAACGCCATCAGGGTCGGGATCGCCTGGACCTGGAGAGCCGCCGCGAGCTGCTGGTTTGCCTCAGTGTCGACCTTCGCGAAGGTCGCGTCGGTGTGAGTTTCGGAAGCCTTCTCATAGGTCGGCGCGAACTGCTTGCACGGTCCGCACCAGTCGGCCCACAGGTCGACGAACACAATGCCGTCCTTGGTCACGGTCTGCTCAAAGTTTTCTTCGTTCAAATCGATCGTTGCCATTTTATCTCCCTAATTTTGTAGTCTTTCCTTATTGGCCCCAACGATATACGGGTGCCATGTATTCCCGCATCGTCGATCTTGCAAGGAGTTATCGCAATGACCAAAAATTACCAGGTAAAAGGTATCGAAACGCGGGAGGATGCGGAGCGAGTCGAAAGTGAGCTTGCACAAATTCCCGGCTTTCAGGGCGCGGAAGTAAGCGTTGAGTCCGGCCACCTCACCGTCGACGGGCACGCAATTTCCGACGAGCACGTCCGGGACGCCGTGGAGACCGCGGGCTTTTCGCTTCTCGACGAATAACCCTGTTCAACTGCCCTGCTCTTGACGCTTCGCATACTATGGTGACATGTCCACAAACAATGTCAGCAACGGCAATAACGTCAAGGTAGAAATCATCACCGCACGCGAGGTCCCCCTCGGAGGGCCTCGCGCCATGACCGTGCACCGCACCCTGCCACAGCGCCAGCGCAGCCTCATCGGTGCCTTTTGTTTCGTCGACCACTACGGCCCCGACGATGTCTCCACGACCGGCGGCATGGATGTCGCCCCACACCCGCATACGGGGTTACAAACCGTGTCCTGGCTCTTCGAGGGCGAAATCACGCACCACGATTCGGGCAATAATCACGCCGTCGTCGTACCCGGCGAGATGAACCTGATGACTGCCGGCGCCGGAATCTGCCATTCCGAGGTATCAACGCAGTCCACCACCACGCTGCACGGCGTTCAGCTCTGGACCGTCCTGCCGGACTCTGCCCGCCATGGCGAACGACGCTTCGACCACTACGCTCCCGAGACCGTCGAGCTAGACGGCGGCAACGCGCGCGTGTTCATGGGCACCCTGTTCGGCTCCACCTCCCCGATCCCCACCTACACCCCGCTCGTTGGCGCCGAGATTCTCCTCGACCCCGGCGCGACGCTACCGATCAGCGTCGATTCGACCTTCGAGCACGGGGTGCTTGTCGACGAAGGCCCCGTGGAACTTGCCGGCACCCTTGTGCAACGCCACGAACTCGCCTACACCGGGGTCGGGGAAACGCAGCTCACACTCCACAACCCGGGTGAGACCGCTGCTCGCGTGCTCCTGATCGGCGGTGAGCCCTTTACTGAGGACGTGGTCATGTGGTGGAACTTCATCGGGCGCACCCATGAGGAAGTGGCCCAGTATCGCCAGGAGTGGGAGGACCACGGCGAGCGCTTCGGCGAGACCCGCGGCTACATTTCCCACGATGCCGACGGTTTATCACGCCTTCCTGCGCCGACCTTCCCGCACTCGCGGTTGAAGCCGCGCAAGAATCCCGCGCCGGTGGCCCGCCCGGAGGTGCGGATTGAGTCCTAGCTACCGTTGACAGGTACCCCCTAGGGGTATAAGGTCAGGGTCAGTAACCCCAAAGAAAGGACATCATCATGGCAACCAAGAACTACACCGTCGACGGAATGACATGCGGCCACTGCGAGGCCAGCGTGAAGGAAGAGGTCGGCGAGATCGCCGGCGTCACCGATGTCACCGTTGACCACACCACCGGTGCCGTGAGCGTCACCGGCGACAACTTCACCGACGAGCAGGTTGCCGCCGCCGTGGAGGAGGCCGGATACGTTGTCAAATAGCCCCTCCCCTGACATTACCGACGCCCCAGTTGATCTTCCGACCAACCTGACCCAGATTGATCTGGGCGTGACGGGCATGACCTGCACGTCCTGTTCGAACCGCGTGCAGCGGAAGCTGAACAAGGTCGATGGCGTGGACGCGTCCGTGAACTATTCCACGGAGACCGCCTCCATCAAATATGACCCTGAGAAGGTCGACCAGTCTCGGTTGATCGACGTGGTCAGGGGCGCCGGCTACGACGCTTTTACACTTTCCGACGGCACCCAGGATTCTGCTGAGGATTCTGCGTCCGCGGGTGGTAGCGCACAGGAGCGTATCGACGATGCGCGTAACGACGAGGCCGACCGCCTCAAGTCGAAGCTGATCTTCTCGGCGATCCTCACCGTTCCGGTGATGTTGATCTCCATGATCCCGGCGCTGCAGTTCACCTACTGGCAGTGGGCCGTCCTAGTGATGACCACCCTCGTGTACGTGATTGGCGGCGAGCCATTCCACCGCGCCACCTGGACCAACCTGAAGCATGGCGCAACCACCATGGATACTCTGATCACTTTGGGTACCTCGGCGGCGTACTGGTGGAGTATCTACGCTCTCTTCTTCGGCAACGCCGGCGAGACCGGCATGACCATGGAGATGAACTTGCTGCCTTCGGATACCAGCATGGATGAAATCTATCTGGAGACCACGGCAGTGGTGATCACCTTCCTGCTGCTCGGCCGCTGGTTTGAGACCAAGGCGAAGGGACAATCGTCGGAAGCCCTGCGCAACCTGCTCAACATGGGTGCCAAGGACGCCGCGGTGATTCGCGACGGCGCGGAAGTACGCATCCCGATTTCCCAGCTCCAGGTGGGCGATAAGTTCATCGTTCGCCCTGGTGAGAAGGTGGCCACGGACGGTCGCGTCGTCGATGGCAACTCTGCGGTCGATGAGTCGATGCTGACTGGCGAATCCGTCCCAGTCGAAGTCACTGCGGGCGACAACGTTACCGGCGCCACGCTGAATACTTCGGGCCGCCTGATCGTGGAGGCCACGCGCGTCGGTTCGGAGACCACGCTGAGCCAGATGGCCAAGCTGGTGTCGGACGCGCAGGCCGGCAAGGCCCCTGTGGAGCGTCTGGTTGACCGGATCTCGGCGATCTTCGTGCCCACGGTCATTGTGATTTCCATCGTGACCCTGATCGGCCACCTGCTTGTCGGCCACGGAACTGCCCACGCGTTTACCGCGGCGGTCGCCGTGCTGATTATTGCCTGCCCTTGTGCTTTGGGCCTGGCGACGCCGACGGCGATCTTGGTCGGCACCGGCCGCGGCGCACAGCTCGGCCTGCTGATCAAGGGCCCGGAGATCCTGGAATCCACCCGCGAGGCCAACACGATCGTGATGGATAAGACCGGCACCGTCACCTCTGGTGAGATGAACGTTGCCCACGTCTCCCCCGCCGCAGGATTCGAGGCCGATGAGGTCCTCGCCCTTGCTGCGGCAGTGGAGTCCGGCTCTGAGCACCCGATCGCCCAGGCCATTGTTCGCGCCGCGTCGGCAGGTGCATCAGCTGCACTACCAGAGGCAACCAACTTCCAGAACGAAGCTGGCGTGGGTGTCTCCGCCACCATCGGCGAGGACCGCGTGGTCGTCGGCCGCCCCGCAGGATCACTTGCTGGCCTGCAGCAGGCCTTCGATGAAGCACAGCAGGCAGGCGGCACGCCGGTCGTCGTCACGCGTAACGACGACACCCTGGGCATCATCACCGTGCGCGACACGGTCAAGCCGACCTCGGCTGCGGCCGTTGCGCACTTCAAGGAACTGGGACTCACCCCCTACCTGCTCACCGGCGACAACCAGGGCGCGGCAGAGGCCGTGGCCCGCGAGGTGGGCGTGGCAGAGGAGAACGTGATCTCCGAGGTCATGCCTGAAGACAAGGTCACCGTGGTCCAGCGCCTCCAGGACGAGGGCAAGCACGTGGCGATGGTCGGCGACGGCGTCAATGACGCTGCTGCCCTGGCCACCGCTGAGCTCGGCCTGGCGATGGGTGCCGGCACCGATGTCGCCATCGAAGCTTCGGACATCACCTTGATGAATAACGATCTGCGCAGCGCCGGCGACGCGATCCGACTGTCCCGCAAGACGCTGAGCACGATCAAGGGCAACCTGTTCTGGGCCTTTGCCTACAACGTGATTCTCATCCCGGTCGCGGCACTCGGCTGGCTCAATCCGATGCTCGCGGGCATCGCAATGGCTTTTAGTTCCGTGTTCGTGGTGAGCAACTCGCTGCGCCTACGCGGCTTCAAGTCCTCCTACTAGAACCGACAACGCTTTCCAGCCCCGTCCTACACAGGCGGGGCTTTCAGCTCTGTCAGGATGCCGTCGACAAGCGAACGCACACGCCCCGCGCTCACCCCGCGCGTTACGGCCAACGTCAGCACCTCCGCGAGCTGGTTGCGCGTATCGACGATCGACTGCCGCGTTGCCTGCTGTGGCAGGTGAATGGTGCTGCCGCGGCGGCCATCTGTGTGCAGTACACCGTCGGCGCGCAGGAGATCATAGGCTTTCTGCACCGTGGCTGGGTTGAGGCCGTGTGTTTCCGCGAGCTGTCGCACAGAATCCAGACGATCGCCGTGGCGGAGGCGGCCTTGGGCGATCGCCAACAAAATCTGATCATGCACCTGTTGGTAGAGCGGCGTGGCCGAGTGCTCGTCGATAAGCATGCCCGCTCCCTTCTGTATTAGCCATAACGATACAGCGAGCTCGGAGGATCGGCCTAGTTTTCGTTTTGGCGGGTCTTTTTCGCCTGGTCGGTCCTATAGTGTGAGGCGTGAACACCACGAATACACCGGGCCTGACCCGGACAGAGCGCCTCGACCGCCTTCCCGTCACCGGCAAACACAAGAAACTGCTAGTAGGTTCCGGCATCGGATGGGCGCTCGATGCGATGGACGTGGGGCTGGTCTCTTTCGTCATCGCGGCGCTCGCGGTGCACTGGGACCTGGACAAGACGACGACCAGTTGGATTGCCTCGGTCGGCTTCATTGGGATGGCCATCGGGGCGAGTCTGGGCGGGCTCCTTGCCGACAAGATTGGTCGCCGCCAAGTCTTCGCCCTCACCCTCTTGGTCTATGGCCTGGCCACTGGAGCCTCCGCGCTGGCCGGGTCCGTGGCCGTGCTGCTTATCTTCCGCTTCTTCACCGGACTGGGGCTGGGCGCGGAACTTCCGGTTGCCTCCACGCTGGTCAGCGAGTTCGCTCCACGCAAGGTACGTGGCCGCATGGTGGTGTGGCTCGAAGCCTTCTGGGCGGTCGGCTGGATCCTAGCCGCGGTGATCGGCACCTTCGTCGTCGCCGAAGGTGAAAACGGGTGGCGCTGGGGCTTGGCGCTGGGTGCGGTGCCCGCCGTCTACGCGCTGTTCGTGCGCATGAGAATGCCGGAGTCCGTCCGCTTCCTCGAGGAGAAGGGGCGTTACGACGAGGCCGAAGCGGTTGTGCGCTCCTTCGAAGAGGGTGTGGACCCTGCGGACTATGATCCGCTCGACGCTGCGCCCGCCGAGGAGCACCTCCGTGGTGGCATCTGGGGTGCTGACATGTGGAAGCGCACTGCTGCTTTCTGGATCGTGTGGTTCGGGGTGTCCCTGTCCTATTACGGCGCGTTCACGTGGATCCCATCGCTGCTTGTGGACCAGGGGTTCACCTTGGTGCGGTCCTTCGCCTTCACGCTGATTATTACGCTGGCGCAGCTGCCCGGCTATGCGTTGGCCGGTTGGCTCATCGAGGTGTGGGGCCGGCGCGTGACCTTGTCTGTGTTTCTGGTCGGTTCCGCGGTGAGCGCCGGCCTCTACGGGCTGGCGAGTTCTGAGTGGCAGATCATTGCGGCCGGCTGCCTGCTGTCATTTTTCAACCTGGGAGCCTGGGGTGCGCTCTATGCGATTGGCCCAGAGCTCTACCCCACGGCGATCCGCGCCACCGGCACAGGCGCCGCCGCAGCGTTCGGGCGTATCGGTTCGATTCTTGCGCCCCTGATCGTGCCGCCCCTGCTGGACTTCGGCGGCCAGTCGGCCGTGTTCGCTGTGTTCGCTTCGGCTTTCGCGATCGCTGCGGTGGCGGCGTTTACTCTGCCTGAACAGCGGGGAAAGATTTTGGACTAGCACCAGGGCATCAACCAAAACGAGCACCCGGCCACTGTGAGAGTGGCTGGGTGCTCGTCGTTAAGCGCGAAAATGTTATGCGAAGATGTTCTTGAGTTTTGCGAAGAATCCCTGGTCCTGCGTTGCCTCGTTCAACTCGTCGATCGAGCGTGGCATGTTGAGCAACATGGTGGATGCGTCAGTGCGAGCAACCGTAATGGAGTCATCAAGACGTGCCATGGTGGTCGCGCAGGCCGGGGATGCATTATCTACAGTTCTGATGGTCACGACTAGCTCCTTTCGTTATGCCCTCACTTTAGGGTGATTTTTACCCCCTGTCACCGTTGGTAAGGCAAACCTAACTCAATGGTGAGACATATAGGTAGCTCTGACCTGGGCTTTTTAGGGCATACATACGTGCCTCCGCCACACAAGGGGGGATGAATGTGACTTGCGACACTACCCCCGTCGGCGCTGCGGCGTCGTCGTGCGCTACTACCCGTGCGCCATATTGACGAAACGAGAGTAGTGCAGCTGGTGCGCCACCGGAATCGTATCGATCGGGCCGCCGCGGTGCTTCGCGACGATGATGTCTGCCTCACCGGCGCGCTCATCGTCACGATCCTGCGAGTCCGGGCGGTAGAGCAGGAAGACCATATCGGCGTCCTGCTCCAGGGAGCCGGACTCACGCAGGTCGGCCAGCTGGGGCTTCTTATCAGTGCGGGCTTCTGGTCCACGGTTGAGCTGCGAAATGGCGATCACGGGGACCTCGAGCTCCTTGGCCAACAGCTTCATCTGGCGCGAGAACTCCGACACCTCTTGCTGGCGGGACTCCACCTTCTTGCCGGAGCTCATCAGCTGCAGGTAGTCCAAGACGACAAGGTCTAGTCCGTGCTGCTGCTTCAGGCGGCGCGCCTTGGAGCGGATCTCCATCATGGTGAGGTTCGGGGAGTCGTCGATAAAGATCGGCGCCTCCTGGATCTCTTCAAGGCGGTTGGTCAGCGTGACCCAGTCTTTTTCCTCCATGGTGCCGGCGCGCATGCTGGACAGCTTGATCTCCGTCTCTGCGCTGAGCAGGCGCATCACGATCTCCGTGGCAGACATTTCCAACGAAAAGATCGCCGAGGTCTTGCCATTATGAATCGAGCACGAGCGCATGAAGTCCAGCGCCAGAGTGGACTTACCCACACCCGGACGCGCCGCAATAATGATCATCTGGCCCGCGTGCAGGCCGTTGGTCAGGCGGTCCAGATCCAGAAAACCGGTAGGCACGCCCTGCTCGAGGCCGCCGCCGCGCTCAATCTTGGCCAGCTCGTCGACGGTGGGCTTCAGCAGTTCGGACAGGGCCTGGTAATCCTCTGTAGTCTGCCGCTGCGCCACCGCGAAGACTTCCTGCTGGGCGCGGTCGACGACGGCCTCAACTTCCATGCCCTCGGTGCCGTCGTAGCCCATCTGCACCACACGCGTGCCGGCATTCACCAGCTGGCGCAGCACGGACTTCTCCGCAACAATCTCCGCATAGTAGCGCGCGTTCGCGGCCGTCGGTACCTCCGAAATCAGGGTGTGCAGATACGGGGCGCCGCCGACCCGCTCCAGCTCATTCAGCCGATCCAAGCGACCAGCCACAATCACCGGGTCGATCTCACTGCCAAGCGAGTACAGATCCATAATCGCCCGGTAAATCAGCTGATGCGCGGGAAAGTAGAAGTCCTCCGCCGTCAGCTCCTCGATCACATCGAGCACGGTATTGGGACTGAGCAGCATCGAGCCCAGCACGCCCATCTCCGCCTGCCGGTCGTGCGGCGGCTGACGGTATTCGTGCATCCCGTCATCTTGGCGATTGAAGTTTGCTTTACGACGATAGCTGCGGCTACTTCCCCGATCTTCCTGCGGATCTGGTGGCGGCACAAAACCGTCGTCGTCGAAGCTTGTTGCGCCTTCCCCTGAAGCCATCTCGTCCCCTTCAATCCTGGCCGTTGTACTGAATACGCATCTTACCGACGAGCCGCTTAGCTAGGGAGCCTGCCCCCGTTTCATCCACATCCCCGGCGGCGCCCATTTATCTACTTCTCCACAGGCTCCTGTGGATAACTCCCATCGATAGCGGTCAGCACGCCTCCCCATTTCCACCCGGCCTGTGGATAACTTGTGGATAACTTCCCTACTGGCCCGCGCCAATTAGGCATTTCTGCAGGTCGCGACGCGTTCACCCCCTGTGGAAGATTCCCACAAATCGGTGGATAACTTCCCTACCAGCCGGTTTGACAACCGCTGTTTTTGGGTAGTCATGCGCCTATTTTCGGCGATTTAGCGTGAAAACACAGCTAAGATAGTACAAATATCTCTTAAGTTGTCCACAGGTCCAAACTGGCCGCCGCGCCACACTGAAACACATGTTCATCACGCGCAAGCGCTCTGTTCTCTCGATGAGCTCCCTGAGCGTGTTCGGGCGCCAACCCCGAAGGCGGCTCCCGCCATGCACGTTTCAACGTGGCTCCCGAGAACCACAGCCTGGGACGGGCAGGTCATCATGGCGACCCAATCACCGCGACAAACTAACCCTTCCCCCGCCCCCGCAAACTGTTGGACCTGAACTGTTGGAACTGGGGCGTTTCGAGGCCGAAGCGAGCAAAATGAACCGTCACGGTTTTGTTGCCACCGTTAGATTGGCTGAGCCACCCTCTCAGGTGACTCGGTGATTGTAGCGTGCCCGGCCCAGTAGGTCTCCTCGTGCTCCGCGGGTGGGACCATCCCGAGGGTGGAGTGCAGTCGACGGGTGTTGTACCACTGCACCCACGACATGGTCGCCAGCTCCACGTCCACGATCGACTCCAAGCGCTCCGGGGTGAAGATCCGGGAGCCGATGCACTCGGTCTTGTACAGCCCGTTGATCGATTCCATCAGGGCATTGTCGTAAGCGTCGCCGACGCTGCCGA
>NZ_KB892460.1 GCF_000373805.1 Corynebacterium pilosum DSM 20521 = CIP 103422
TGCGTAAAGCCACCCGGAATCGGGTGCAGTTCACCAACGATGAGTCTGCGATCAAAACCTTGTGGTTGATGATCTGCAACATTGAGGACAAACGGGCCGCCAAGCGCGCTAAGCAGGGCAAACGGGTCGCGGCGACCAGCGGCCGGCTGATCGAGGGCAGGCGGGNGACGAACTGGAAGCAGGCCATCAACCAGATGTCTGTGGCTTACCCTGACCGCTTCGAGCCCTACCTCTAATAATCACGCCCCACACACAAACAACTTGACACGCTCGGCAGACATGACAAATTCGTTCTCAAGGACTTTCCCCAGCTCCACCCCGTTGTGTCGGCGGAAGGCCTCCAGCACTACCGTCAGGGTCAGCGGGCAGTTACGGCGGATCCGCTTGGCAGCATCCGCGGCCCACTCAGCTCCATCCGCTTGCAGTGCGTCCAGGTTCTCAAGGATTTCCTGCACATTCTCCGGTGCATAAGCCTGTTCCATTTGATCGATCACACCGTTGAACGCTTCCGCGGGGGATTCAGTGAACTCGCTGATCACATCGACGCTGCCGGTTTCCGCTAGCTTCTCGACCAAATTTTCCACCGCAGAATCTGGGACAAAATAGTCTGCCAATCCAGCGGCGATTGCCTCGGTTCCACCAACTTGTCTCGCGGTCAAAGCCAGGTGCTTACCTAAGTTTCTGGGCGCTTCCGCCAAGAGCTTTGTCCCTCCCACATCTGGGAAATATCCGATGCCGGTTTCGGGCATTCCGATACGTGTCGAATCAGTTACTACACGATGTGAACCATGGGCGGAAATTCCCACTCCCCCGCCGAGGACAATGCCTTGCATCAACGGCACGTAGGGCTTGGAATAGTTGGCGATAATCACATTGAGACGGTATTCGTCTGCCCAAAATTCTGCACCCTCAGTTCCTTTTTTCAGCGCGTCCTCGTAAAGCACCGCGATATCACCACCAGCACAAAAAGCGCGATCACCCGCAGCCTTAACAATGACTAGGGCGACTGAATCGTCCTGCTCGAATTGCTCTAGCGCCTGCGTCATCTGCTGGACCATGGAGTGGTTTAAGGCGTTAAGGGCCTTTGACCGGTTCAGAGTAATTAGTCCAGCTTTACCCCGTCGCTCTACCTGGATTTCTTCAGTATGTGTACTCATTCTTGCCCCTTCCTATCGCTCGAGTAACAGTGCTTCGCCTTGTCCCCCGCCACCGCACAAGCCGATGGCTGCCCGTCCCTGACCGCGCCGGGCCAGCTCGTGGGCGGCATGGACAGCAAGGCGTGCGCCTGAGGCGCCAATCGGGTGGCCCATCGCTACAGCTCCACCTGCTTCGTTAACCTTGTCTGCCTCCACACCAAGGAGGCGAGACGAATAGGCAGAGACGTTAGCGAACGCCTCGTTGATTTCGATGACGTCCAAGTCATCAACGCTCCAGCCTTCGCGTTCCAACGCCTGGTTGATGGCATTCGCGGGCTGTGCCTGTAAGGAGGAATCAGGCCCTGCGACTTGCCCGACGGAACGCAGCGTCGCCAGAATTTCAAGGTTATTGCGCTCCGCATGCTCCCGGGTTGTGAGCGCTACCGCTGCAGCACCATCTGAGATCTGCGCCGCGTTCCCCGCCGTAATGGTTCCGTCTTCAGAAAATGCCGGACGCAACCCCGCTAGTACTTCAACTGTTGTGTCGGGACGAACCCCTTCGTCGCGGTCAACCGTTGTGCTTCCCTTCCTCCCAGGTGCGTCTACTGGAACTATCTCCGCAGCGAAACCACCATTTTCATGGGCCGCATGGGCCCGCTGGTGCGAAGCTGCGCTAATCTGGTCTTGCTCTTCACGGCTCACGGGATAAGTTTCAGCGTGTGCCTCTGAAAGTAGCCCCATAGAATCACCGTTATCGGCATCCCGTAGACCGTCATAGTCCATGTGGTCTAGGACTTCTCTTTTGCCATATTTCCAGCCTAGGCGCGTACCTGTCAGCAAGTGAGGCGCTTGTGACATGTTTTCCATTCCCCCGGCTACCACGATGGTCGCTTCCCCAGCGCGGATGAGCCGGGCAGCATCAATGATTGCGGTCAACCCTGATAGGCACACCTTGTTCACCGTGGTCGTGTGAGCACTACGCCGGATACCTGCTGCGTTTGCTGCCTGGCGAGCCGGGTTTTGCCCCACCCCAGCTTGTAGCACCTGCCCCATGACAACGGCATCGACATCGTCGCCAGAGATCTCGCCGAGAGCCGCCTCAATTGCAATGCCACCTAGTGTGGTTGCGGGAACGGTGGAAAGCCCCCCGAGAAGTTTTCCTATAGGTGTACGAGCTGCCCCTACGATCACCACATCGGTGGGCGCCTGTGTTGTGAAATCCTTTTGGCTGTTCATAATGGCCTTCCTGATGGGAATCCGCGCTTACGGTACGTTTACTGCCCCGATCGTACCCATTGTTTGTGATCTAAAACACCCCGTGAATGGTGTTCACCCCATCACTGCGAACGGCTTTTCGACGACCACCCCAGCCATGTCGCGACCGTCACTTAAGGTGAGGCCACATAATTCCCCGCACCGAAAGGCCTCACTATGGGACTGTTGAGCTGGCTTCACAAGTTGTTTACAGGCACTGAGCCGACGCAATCCGCCCCGTCCGCACCCTCCGGGTGGTTCATGCCCACCTACGATGGTGTCCCGATTTGCGATTGGGAACCCCAAATCGCAGCATTCAAACGCGAAGGCAATTACGAGGCCGCGCTCATCCTTGCCCGTGGCTGCATGGAGGCGATGACACGCGCCGCCTACCGCAGCCCCGAAAACGTCATGGAGTTCTACGTGGTTCAGGTGCTGATCATCCAGCGAAAAATGAAAGATTATGCCGGTGAGATTGCCACCATCGAGGGCTGGCTGGCGCATGGTTTACCGCCGACTCGCCAGGACCACCGCCTGGACATCCATAAACGCCTGGCGAAAGCCCGCGAGCAACTGGCTAAGGCTAATGGCGAGGACTATTCGGAACACACCAAGGCCTGGAAGGAAGCGATGGCTCTGCAGAAACAGCTCAAACCATCGAGCGGTTCCGTTACCGGGGCCTCCCGCCTCAGTGGTGGGACCTCGCCTACCACTTCTTTTAGCCCGCAACGCCGCCACACCGGCTGGGTAGCGCCGCGCGATGTGATCCACTCCCCCACTTTTGTCGCGGTGGATTTTGAAACGGCCAATAAGGATAAGGCATCGGCCTGCCAGATCGCACTGGTGAAGGTAAGCGCCGGGGTGGTCGTCGATAAGTATGCAACGCTGCTGAAGCCCCCGCCGGGCTGTGACCACTTCGAATTCACCTACCTGCACGGCATTAGTGCGAACACGGTGCGCCGAGCGCCGCGCTGGGATGAGGTGGCTGCCCAGGTCGCGGCCTTTAGTGCGGGCGTGCCGATGTTCGCGCACAACGCACCCTTCGACGCCGGGGTGTGGCGCAGCCTGGATGAGCATTTTGGCACGGCCACGCTTCCCGACGATTTCTTCTGCACCTACCGCACGGCGAAGCAGTTGGTGCCGGGGCTGCCCAATTACAAACTGCCCACGGTGACCGAGGCGCTAGTGCCCGGGTTCGTGCTCGACCACCACGACGCCGGTTCTGATGCCGAGGCCGCCGGACTGATCGTCGCGGCGTTGCAGAAACTGACCTAGACCTCCGGCAGTGGGTCGCCCGCGGAGGGGTAGGAATCCTGGGCGCCATCGCGCAAGGTCGCCGCGGCCCCCACGCGCGCGGCGAAGTGGGCGGCGGCCACGAGGTCGTCGCCCTCGGCGAGGCGGGTGGCAAAGGCGCCGGCGAAAGCGTCCCCGGCTCCCGTGGTGTCGACCGCGTCCACGGTAGGCGTTGGGATGTCGACCAGGCCGTCCTTCGTCGCCACCAGCGCGCCCGCTGCACCCAGGGTGAGCACGACAGACGGGAAGCCCTGCTCAAGCAGCGCCTCCGCCAAGACGTGCGGGTGATCCGAATCCGCCTTCGCACCGAGCTGCTCCAAGACCAGCTCGGCTTCGTGCTCGTTGGCCATCAGCGGGTCTGCCAGCAGCAACTGCTCGCGGCCCACCAGCACCACGGGCGCCAGGTTGACGATGACGCGCCCGCGCGCAGCGTCCACCGTCGCATCGAAACCGGAGGCGGGGATCTCCCCTTGCAGCAGCACGATATCGGCCGCGGCGATCAGCTCCATGCTGGGTTCAAGGTTCTCACGCGTCATCGCGGCGTTGGCGCCGGGCACCGCGATGATCGTGTTCTCGCCATCGTCGGACACGGTAATCACGGCAAGCCCCGTCGGCAGGTCGGTGACCATGATCGACGACTGATCGATCCCCGCGCGCTCAAAGTGCTGCAGCGCTGCCTGCGCCTGAGGATCATTGCCGACGGCACCGACCATCGTGACATCGGCACCCAACAGCCCAGCAGCGACCGCCTGGTTCGCCCCCTTCCCGCCCGCGGAGAACAGCCCGCCGGTACCCATCAGCGTTTCCCCCGGGTTGGGGTGGCGCGCCACACGGGTGGTCAGGTCCGCGTTAATCGAACCAACGACGACAATCTTTTGGGTACTCATAGAAATTCACCAACGCATTCTGGATCTAAAAAGGTTTACTCCAAGAATAGTTGGGATACCGCTTGATCGTGCGTTCGTACGTGGAGGATCGGGCTATGTGCCCTTGACGTTGAGCACCTGGCGCAGCTTGTGCTTGACCTCGACTAAGTCGCGGGCATCCTCCATCACCTGGTCGATGTCCTTGTAGGCATCGGGGATCTCATCCACCCACTCCTTGCCGGGGCGATAGACGATGCCCTCCATCCGATTATCCAGGTCAGAGGCGGTAAAGCGCTTCTTCGCCTCCGTGCGGGAGAAGCGCCTGCCGGCACCGTGGGGCGCGCTCATCAACGCCTTCGGGTTACCTTTGCCTTCCACCACGTAGGAGGCGGTGCCCATCGAACCGGGGATCAGCCCAGGCACTCCTTCTACTGCGAGGATCGCACCCTTGCGGGTCAGCCACACCGTCTCCCCGAAGTGTTCCTCCTGCGCGGTGTAGTTGTGGTGGCAGTTGATGCGCTGCTCCTCCACAACAGCGGTCCCCATCAGGGCGCCGAGCTCATCGGCGAAGCGGTCCATCATCTCCTCGCGGTTGAGCCACGCGAAGCGCTGCGCCCAGTTCAACTCCCGGATGTACTGGTCGAAGCTGGCGGTGCCCTCGGTGAGGAAGGCGACATCCTTGTTGGGCAGGTCCAGATCCGCGGTCTCTGCGCGTGCGATCTTGATGTGCTTCTGAGCGATCTTATTGCCCACCCCACGGGAACCGGAGTGAAGGAACATCCACACCCGGTCGCTTTCGTCGAGGCAGAGCTCAATGAAGTGGTTGCCACCGCCCAAGGAGCCCAGCTGGACCCGCCATTTTGGTGAGTGGGAAAGATCGACGTCGTGTTCGTCGGCAAGCAAGTCAAGCTCGCGCGTGCGCTGATCGGCGGATTCGCGCGAGACCTTCTTGTTGTAGTTGCCGGGCGAGAGTGGGATTTTGCGTTCGAGTGCATCGCGTAGTTTGACTAAGTTACGATCAACGAGGTCGTCTGCGGTGAACTGGGTGCGCACGCCGATCATGCCGCAGCCGATATCCACACCCACCGCGGCTGGGATCACAGCACCTTGGGTGCCGAAGACGGTGCCCACGGCTGAGCCCAGCCCGAAGTGGGCGTCCGGCATCAGCGCCACGTGTGGGTGGATGAACGGCAGGCTGGCGATGTCGCGGGCCTGGTCGAGCACGTTGTCGTCGATAAGCGTGGCGAATGAGATCACGTCGGTAGAAGTCATCTTCCCCCTCCAAAAAGTCCTGCCCGGGATGCTGCGTTGACGCATGCGGGATCATTCACGCTAGTGGGCGGCGCGTGGAGCGTCAAGCGTGGGGCAAGGGGCTGGCGTGCAGAGCCAACAGGAATCTGCGCTGCCGGAGCCGGCCCTGAGTGCCAGCTCCGCGACGTGTTCTGAGGCGTCGGAATCGGAGGAGCCGACGAGCGAAGAGCCCTCGGAAGGTCCCTGCAATGCGGGAACATTTGGGGCCGAATCCTCATACCTTGCATGTCGCTTACTGCGATGGCCAGTGGGTACAAGTGGGCACTCGACACTCAGACGATATCCGCAATCTTTATTGGGATGGATCCAACTGGGAGAAGATCCCCGGTGCCGGAACCATGGATATCGGTCTGCCATGCTACGACTTGGACGACTTAGCCCGCCAGGGAGCCCCAGCAGAATTCCTGGATCTGCTGCCGGAGTGCACAAACAGCTAGTTTCGGCGGCAGCGTGGTGTAGTCCCTGGCGTTGCTATTCGACGATCGCCTAAGGCAGCAACGCCCGGATCTGAGGCGGCAACTGGATCAGGCCGTTCTGCACGGCGAAGAAACCACCGCCCAGCACTGCGGCCATCAGCCCGATCAGCACGGCCAATGCCCCACCCAGTGAGGAGCCATTTGCGGAACCTCCTGGCGTTGGCTGGTCCTTGTCGGTGTCGTCTTGCGGCTCTTCCGCAGGACGATCGCTGAGCGAGAACTCGTCGAGAAGCTCAACGGTCGGTTCGGCGGCATCACCGTCGAAGATCCAGGAACGCACGATGCCGGTCTCAGAATCGAAGCCGGTGAACACGGAGTACTGGTTCGACGCCACCCACGGTGCCGGCTCGCCACTCAGGGTCTGGCCTTCCAGCGGTTTGATCGTCGGAACGATCGGCTCCAGCCCACCCGGCGAGCCGTACTCCATGTAGTTTTTCGGATCCCAGTACTGCGAATCCTTCGCCGGGACCGGGCGCGGGCCGTTGGTCGAGTCCTCGTGACGCGCCCCGTAAGAGTTGCCCACGTTGGAAGTCTCAATGAAGTTCACGCCGTTGTCAGACTCAAAGCGGTTCCACAGATGGGAGTGGCCGTTGAACACCAAGTCCACGGGGGTGCCCGGCTTATCTACCAGTGGCATCAGCGAGTTCAGCAGGATGTTCCCTTCCTCCGGGTACTCGTAGGTGATGCCCACAACGTTGCCTTCCTCGTCCTTCTCCACGGACTCGACCGGATGGGAGAAGTGCGGCATAGCGTTATTACCCAGCGAATGCGGTGATTCGTGCAGCATCACAATCACGTGCTCCGCCTCCGTCGTCTCCGGGGAGGCAAGCTCCTGTTCCAGCCAGTTGTACTGCGCCGAGTCCACGGCCAGGTCCTCGAAGATGAAATCACCGTAGCCACGCTCCAGCGGCTGATCCAGAACGTCCGCCGACTCGTGGTAGCGCGAGGTCTTGTCGCGCGCCGCCGGATCCTCCACCGCATCCGTGCCACGCCAGATACGCGTGGAGTACAGGGAAATCAGCCGCGTATTGCCAATCGACGTCGCGTAGTACTTCTCCCCGCCTGCCGACGATTCCGGCAGCGAGAAGATCTCCTCATAAGAACGCGTGGAGAAGGAATTGTCTTCGATCCACTTTTCCTTCACCGCAGCATCGCCGGTCGGGTTGACCTCCGCAGCAACCTTTTCGTATTCCGCCTCCGCTACCTCACGCGGGACAGGATTATTGAAGGCATGGGTCATGTTGGTGCGCCCGTCGACACGCCCCATCACCTCATGATTACCGATCACCGGGTACACGTGCGCGTTCTGCGCAATCTCACCGCCGTTGAACACGGTCCCGGACTCCGGGTTAGTAAATTCCGCGTTACCCTGCATCCCCTGGAAGAACGCCAACCCATTGGTGTGGTCGAACCACTCGGATGCACGGTCCGGCACATTCACCAGGTCACCGGCGACAAGTGCCACGTCGATCGGCCCACCCTGCTCCGCGATCGTCTGCGCCGCATACTGCAGGTTTGCCGGCGCGTTCTTCTTCTCCTGGTGATCGGAAGTCAGCAAGAAGGACACGCCTTCGCCCGATTCAAACTTGTCGGCGGCTGAGAATACCTCCGACATCGCCACCTCCCCACCGTCGATGGAGATCACGCGGTACGGCATGCGCTGCGTCGGGTGCATGCCCGTGATCGTGCCTTCGTGACGGTACACATCACGCGCCACGATGCCTTCCGATTCCGCAGGAGCATTAACGACGAAAGACTCCGCATCTTCCGCCATGCGCGACAGCTTCATCGTGTCTGCCGCAAATACGTCCACGCCATCGACGTTGCCCGCAGCAGCGTCGGCTGCGTTGTCCGCAGTGAGCTTATCAACGTCTCCTGTGACAATCGCGTGGGTCGAACCAGGGGTGTTGGTAAACCACACGACGTTCACGGAGCCAACCTCCGGCAACTGCAGGAATGGATCGCTCAACAAAGATCCGGAGCCAGTCACAGTAGGTGCGGCCTGAACAGCCGGGGCAAGGGTGGCGCTCAGTGCCAGGGCCAAAATGATGGATGTGAAACGCTTCATTGAATTGTGCGCCTTTCGCAAGGGGTAGGTCATTTCAAATGTGAAACTAGCCCACCTTGCGATAGTTGTCTCTTCAATTAATTGATTGTTTACCTGGGGAAACTCCCGCCGAACAATGCATGGAGAACAATTGCTCGATTTAGTTGCACCCCTGCAGATTCCACAAATCACGGGATAGAGGACCAACAAATCACAGTCTAGGGATGCCACAAATCACGGCCTAGAGAGCCTACAAATCACGGTCTTGATCTTGTGACATGCACTTTTGGAACGTAGAGTGATTGCTATGATTGCTCCCCAAGCACCCTCAACCCCGTATCGACCACGCATTATCGACCGGCAGCTCACTTCATTACTTCAGTCCGTGGGCGCTGTGGTTATCGAGGGCCCTCGAGCATGCGGTAAAACGCGGACTGGGATGCAGTTCTCTAATTCGGCGGTGTTTTTCGATGATCCCACTACTTCAGCGATCGCCGATATCGACACTAAGCAGCTCATCGATGGCCCAGCGCCGCGATTACTTGATGAGTGGCAGCTCTACCCCCAACTGTGGAATGTCGTCCGCCGAGAAGTCGACCTTGGGAAGGGGCCAGGCCGTTTCATTTTGACAGGTTCGGCTGTACCGGATGATGACGCTCGACGACACACCGGGGCGGGCCGTTTTGCCAAAATTCGGCAACGAACCATGACGTGGACAGAGAAGTCTGATCTCAACCCTCAGGTTTCTTTGGCGACGCTGCTTAAGGACCCCTCAGTCGGAGTTGATACGACAAATCTGTCCTTGGATGAGGTAGTTGACCTTCTACTTCAGCCGGGCTTTCCCGGACTGATTGACATGCCTGCTGGAGGTGCACAAGCGCTACTCGACGGCTATATCACCGACACCGTCGAAATAGACGTCCACCGACTAGCTGAAATCAGGCATGAACCTGTGGTGCTGCGGACATTGCTGGTGTCTTTAGCACGTAACACAGCAACGGAAGTAAGTATCGCAACGCTACGCAAGGATATGGGCACCACCCTCTCCGCCCCAACACCAGAAACAATCAACCACTTTCTCGGATTAATGGAGCGGGTGTTTATCGTCGACAAGCAACCCGCGTTGTCGACCGCCCTGCGTTCTAAGGCCGCTCTGCGCCAATCCCCGAAATATCATTTGGCAGACCCAAGCTTGGCGGCGCGGTTGTTGGGAGCAGATGCAGAACGACTTCGCGGCGATCCAGAAACGTTAGGGTTTTTGTTCGAATCCGCTGTAGTCCATGATCTGAACGTGTATGCGCAGGCCCTCGGTGGGACGGTTTCCCACTATCGAGATTCCAACGGGCATGAAATCGATGCAGTGATCGATCTTCCTAACAACCAGTGGGCAGCTATTGAAATCAAGCTTGGCAGTGGACAGATTCAATCTGGCAATGAACGGCTTCAGAAGGCAATTGCGCAGATCGATCGTCCGGCACCAACCTTTTCGGCGGTAATAACGGGTACCGGCCCCACTGCGAATTTAGGCGATTCGACGGTGACATTTCCACTGTCCGCTCTGAGCTTGTAGTACTCACAAGGGAGCACTCGTGCTGCCTCGGCAAGGCTGGAGCATGCGCGCGTAGAATCTTCCCAATAATCACACTTTCCGCGATAAGGTATGCGAAAATCAAATGTCCCCTAAAACTGAAAAGGAGAATGACTACTATGTCTGTTTCGGAAGTTACGTCGTGGATGTTCATGGAGGAGATCCCGATCCCCGACGATGTGCGCAACCTGCTCATCGAAGGTGAACAGCCCTATGCGGCGTTCAAAACATTTCGTGATTCCGCAATCTTTACGTCAAAGCGCCTGATCGTTCGCGATGCCCAGGGAATGACGGGCAAGAAAGTAGAGATCTACTCACTTCCGTACAGCGCGATCAACATGTGGTCGACAGAGAATGCGGGAGGCATGTTTGACGCTACTGCTGAGGTCGAACTGTGGACTCGCGCAGGACGAATCAAGATCGAACTAGGGCGAGGTGTCGACGTGCGACGCATCGATTCCCTCATCGCCCACGCTGTTCTGAATAACTAAAGCCTGGGGTCCGGCGATCAATACAGTCGGACCAAACTTTCATCTCCAATTGTGCAGACGTTTGCCGAGGAATGCATTAATCTAACTCTCTGTACTTTAGGAGGCCTGCGCGCCTGCATACAGTTGAAGCGGTGATGTCATGACCAACCTCGAAACCATTCTTGGACAACTTGAGGACCTCGAAGACAAGCAACTTGAGCGTCGGGCCCGACCCCCGGATAGTAGACACGGAGGATTCAATCAGGAAGCAGATTTCAGGATAACAGAACAGCGCTCTTCAAACACCGCAGGCGCGAGATATTTACACCAGGAATGCCGGCGCACCGTGTTGTAACGAGTGCACCAGCGGAAAACGTCCCGNCGACAGCGCAACTGGTTCGCAAACGTCTTGGAATCCTGAAGAACTTCCCGCTTCATCGCCGCATTGAACGACTCCGCCAAAGCGTTATCCGCACTGGTACCAATTGATCCCATTGATTGCTGGATCCCTAATTCTGTGCAGGTGTTCTGGAACGCGTTCGAGGTATAAACACTTCCGTGATCAGAAT
>NZ_KB892461.1 GCF_000373805.1 Corynebacterium pilosum DSM 20521 = CIP 103422
GTTCCGGTCGCCGTGCTGGTAGCCGAGGTGGGCATCCATCTCGGCGTTGAGGCCCCGGTTGATCGAGGCCTGGAGCAGGCCCCGGACGAGATCGTTGGCATCCGTGGTGGAGGTGCCGAGCTCGTCGATCAGCTTCGCCATCTCAGGATTGGCGAGGAGCTTTTCCTCGATCGCTTTGATCTTTGCGGAGTCCTCTGGGTTTCGTCGTGCCACGGTAGTCATTCTGGTTCATCTCCTTGGTGTGAGGGGAATCCCTCACACACAAACCATCTGACACCCTCGGCTTCGGGCGTGCGCCTACGCAGCATCTTGGGTGCAGATTTCGCTATCGCGCGTGACGACGAGCACGTGCCCGCTTTGGCTGCTGGGGTCACGGTGGTGACCGGTGATATTCCGGAGGACCTGTTGACCGCTCCGCGTGACCGAGTAATCGTGGCTCCGCACTCCGCTGACTTATTTTCGGGCACGGTGGCCAGCAATATCCACGAGGACCAGGATGTGATTAACACGGCCTTGTACGTTGCTGCTGCCGACGATATCCCTGGAGGTGCCGAACGCGAGGTAGGGGAGAACGGCGGGCAACTGTCCGGCGGCCAGCGCCAACGCGTGGCCCTTGCCCGCGCAATTGCGGCTGATCCAGATATTTTGGTGCTGCAGGACCCGACCACCGCCGTGGACTCCATCACAGAACAGCGGATCACCGAACGCGTGGCACGCCACCGCGGCGAAAAACCTACCGTGGTCTACACCAACCAACCGGCCTGGAAACGTGTGGCCACCCGCGTCGAGGAGGAGGTGGAGCAGCCATGAGGTTTCCCCTCGCTACTTTTGGAGAGGTGCGCCGGACCCTGGGGCAGCACATGCGGCAGGTCCCAGGCGCTCGTCGTGACGCGTCCATCGCCCTGATCCTGCTGACGATCGGAGCTTTTGCCAACGTGTCGGTGCCGCGGATCTTGGGCGGGATCGTCGATATCGTCATCGAAGGCCGCGGGGTTGGGGCACTTGCCGCAGCCGGCGGGGTGTTGGTGGTCGTGGCTTTACTGGCGGCGGCACTGAGCGCTGCGGGTTTTTACCTTGTGGCGCGCATCGCTGAACGCGTGATCGCGGACCTGCGCGAGTCCATGGTGGGAACGGCGCTCGGCCTGCCGGTGCACCGCGTCGAAGAGGCCGGCACGGGCGATCTGGTGTCGCGGTCCACCGACGATGTCTCTGAGCTGTCCAAGGCCGTGACCGAAACGATCCCCGTGATGGCGTCCAGTGCGTTTACGCTTGGGGCGACACTAGTGGCCCTGGTCACGCTGGATTGGCAGTTCCTGCTCGTCCCCGTGGTGGCCGCGCCTGTGTATATCATCGGCGCGCGGCGTTACCTGCGCGTGGCCCCGCAGCGCTATGCCGGGGAGCGCGCTGCCATGGCCGAGCGTGCCCGACGCATCCTGGAGGCGATCCACGGCCGCGAGACAGTGCGCGCTTTTCAGATGGAGAAAGCGACGCACGACCGGATCTATAGCTCATCGATGGACGTGGTCACCCGTGGGTTTTCCGCACGTTCGACGATGACCACATTGCAGGTGTGGATGAGTTGCGGAGAATTCCTCATGATCGCCACGGGGCTGTTCGTCGGGTTCGTGACTGTGCAGTCGGAGGCGTTGTCGGTCGGCGCGGTGACCGCCGCGATGCTCATGCTGATTCGGTTGCGCGGCCCGATCATGGGCGTGATGCGCGTGCTCGACACCGTCCAATCCGGTTATGCCTCTTTAGCCCGTATCGTCGGAGTGACCGTGCACCCACCGGCCCCGGTGCCACCGGTTGGTGCTCCCGAACCGCGCGGGGAGGTCGTGATGGATCACGTGAGCTTTGCTTACAACGACACCGGCCTCGCCCTCGAGGACGTGAGCTTGCACATCGCGCCAGGCCAGACCGTCGCCGTCGTGGGCGCATCGGGCGCTGGCAAAACCACCGTGGCTGCCTTGGTGGCGGGCCTGCGCGTGCCGATGACCGGCTCTGTCACCATCGATGGCGAGCATGTCCACGAGCTTTCCGACGATGAACGCGTGGCACGTATCGCGCTGGTGTCGCAGGAGGTCTACGTCTTTTCTGGGTCGCTACGCGATGACCTCACGTTGGCGCGCCCCGAGGCGACCGACAAGGAGCTGGTAGAGGCCCTTCGTGCGGTGGGTGCCCAGTGGTACGAGGAGCTTGCCGATGGGCTGGATACTATTATCGGGGCCCGCGGCCACCAGCTTGAGCCTTACGAGGCGCAGCAGCTAGCGCTTGCCCGCATCCTATTGCTGGACCCGGCCGTGGTGGTGATGGATGAGGCCACCGCGGAGGCAGGCTCCTCGCACGCAGCGAACCTGGAGCACGCCGCGGCTCTGGTGGCGCGCGACCGGGCAGCGCTGGTTGTTGCGCACCGCTTGGACCAGGCTCGGCAAGCAGACACCGTCATCGTGATGGATAATGGTCGTATTATCGAGTTGGGGACCCACGATGACTTGGTGACGCGCGGTGGCGCGTACGCCCGCATGTGGGACGCGTGGCAAGAAGGACGAGACGAGCAGTGAAAAACAGGCACAAGACACCGTGGTTGAAGCGCACAGCCGCGGTGCTGAGTGTTCTCGGTGTGTTGGGGGTGGCCGGCTGCGGTTTTCCTTATGATGACGATGAGCTGCGTGACATCAACGACGCTTTTAGCGACACGCTGCAGCCGGAAGAGACATCAACAGAGAGCCCTACTGAAGCCGCCACGGAGACCAACACCGAGACCGAGACGCAGACGACCAGTGCGCCGAGCAACTCCAGCCAGTCGATCACCGTCGACGGCAAGAAGCGGACCTACTCGGTGACTGTCCCGCCGGAGGCCTCGGAGGGGACCCGGCTCCCGCTGATTTTCGCCTTTCACGGCAAGGGCGAAACCTCGGATGTACTGAGAGACTATTCAAACCTGGACCGCGCTCGCGCGTACGTGGTCTACATGGATGGGATTGATAAGGCATGGGCACCCGCGCCCTATGCACAGACCACGGGTGAGGAAGACTTAAAGTTTGTCGACGAAGTGCGCAAGAAGATGATCGCCGACTACAACATCGATACCGCACGTGTCTTCGCCACCGGGTTGTCCAACGGCGGTGGCTTTGCTGCATACGTGGGATGCCAGCGGCCCACGGCCTTTACTGCAGTGGCTACCGTATCGGCGGCGTACTACTGGAAAGTCTCCGATAATTGCTCCGTGATCCCCATGAAATTATTGGACATTCATGGCACGAACGATTCCGTTATCTCCTATGAGGGAGGCAGCCGGCATGGCACCGCCTATAGCTCGATCCCACAGATCCTGGACGATGCAGCGCGGCGCAATCATTGCACAGACTCAGTAACCATCAGCCAGATGGGCAGCAACGGGGTCAAGCAAAAATGGGATGACTGCGATGCGCCACTGGAACACATCCGGATCGGCACCGGCACTCACACGTGGCCGGGTGGGGAACGGGACCCGAATGAGAATGCGCCGAAAGACATTGGGACGGAACAGATTCTGCAGTTCTTCGGCGTTTCCATGCGTGAGAAATAATGCTTCATTCTCCGGGATGGGGTAGTGCCAGGTAGTATGACGCCCATGGCACCTGAGGACGGACCACGCTTCGCAACCATCATCTACAACCCTGTCAAGGCCACACGACGTGAGCTTGAGGCGCTTGCCATGCAGTACGGCGATGGTTACAGCGAAATCCATTGGGAAGAGACCACCGAGGAAGACCCCGGCTACTCTCAGGCGCAAAAAGCAGTTGCAGAGGGTGCCGATGTCGTCGTTGCGTGCGGTGGTGATGGCACCGTGCGCCTTGTCGCTGCAGCGCTTGCGCACACCGATACCTCGCTGGGCATCATCCCCGCAGGAACAGGTAATTTGCTCGCGCGCAACATCAAGCTTGATCCCGAATTCGACAAGTCAATGGAAACAGCACTCCAGGGCGCGGAGCGTTCTATTGATGTGTGCTACGCGAAGGTGGATCGCCCCAATGCCGACGAGGAGACGTTTCCCTTCGTCGTGATGGCGGGTGTCGGTATCGATGCGCAGATGATCAAGAACACCGACGATGATCTGAAGGCGAAGATCGGATTCCTGGCCTACGGCGTGGCTATTGCGAAGTCGCTCAAGGGCGGCGATCGGATCAAGTTAATGCGTCGCATTGATCGCGGACGCTGGCGCACGGCACGAGCACACAGCGTGATCGTCGGCAACTGCGGTGACCTAGTGAACAATATCGTGCTGTTACCGGACGCGATTCCCGACGATGGCAAGCTTGACGTGGTCATCATGCGCCCTAGGGGACTCTTCGGGTGGCTCCATATCTTCGGCCAACTGGCGTACCAGATGGTCCAAAAACTTTTTTATACCCTCCGGGGCCGCGGTGCCGAGGTCGATGGCGAGGACAATAATTCGAAGTCTTTGCGCTACCTGCAGGGAAAGCGGATCGACGTGAAATTCTCCCACCCCGAAGAATTCGAAGTTGACGGCGACCCCGCAGGAACAGTCGATGGTTTCAGCGTGACCGTGGACCCTGCGGCACTACGGGTGCGTGTACCACGGCGCTAGAGCTTTAGGACTTGCGCACGATCGAGGACTTCAACGTCATGGCGCCGAAACCGTCGATTTTGCAATCAATATTGTGCTCGTCGGTCGTATCGATGAGGCGGATGTTGCGCACTTTCGTTCCGGCCTTGATGGGCTGCTGAGCGCCTTTGACCTTGACGGTTTTTACCACGGTGACGCTGTCGCCGTCGGCAAGCTCGTTTCCTACGGAAGCCTTAATCACTACGGGTCCGTCGGCGGCATCTGTGTCGGCCCTAGCCGCGTCAGCGCTCCACTCATGGGCGCACTCGGGACACACCAACAGAGGATCCATCTCATAGGTGTACTCACTGCCACATTCTGGGCAGGGCGGCAAAGTGTCTACTGTGTTTGCAAAGTCAGTCATAGCTTTTGACCATACAGCTAGACCATGCAAAAGGCAGACGGCAGGGGACTGCGCCCGGTGGCCGCTAATACCAGGTCCAACTTCTCTTCTGGGGTAGCGATGTCCGCGATCAACGCCAGACACTGTTTCAGTGTCTCCATCGTCGTTTCGGGAACCTGGACTCCGATTGCCTTGGCTAGGTCGATCGTATGGACGCTGATTTCGAAAGCTCGGGTCTCGATATACGTTTCGATGTTGATGGTGCCGGACCCCGTATCAAGTAGCGCAGTAATAGCAGTTTTATCGAGGCGAGCCATGACTCGCTCGATGATCTCGCGGATGGTTGTTACGGGCTCGTCGCCAAGCTTCTCTCCGGCACCAGGCCCACGCTCAAAGTCGAACTGCGGGTCGGAGGCCACGTGCCTGGCTGCACGATAGTACCCCCGGCAGACTTCAGCTTGGGCAGCCCGGTCATCCCGTTCGCTTCGTCGAGGAAGTGCTCGATAAGCAGATAGGCCCGGGACGTGTGCCCCAGCAACGCGCGGACTGACCAGTCACCGATCGCCGGCTCGTCGAGGTGCTCGTGCACGGCTGGCAGAATCTCGATGAGTCCGCCGGTTGCAGCATTAAGCCAAGAACGTGAATCCATACGCCATAGGCTAGTGGGTTAACGAGGCCCTCGGGAGGAATTAGGTGTGTGCTTTCCAACAGAAAGGCGCCGTGGCCTCTGGCCACGACGCAATAATCTTTGTCGGACTGACAGGATTTGAACCTGCGACCCCCACACCCCCAGTGTGGTGCGCTACCAAACTGCGCCACAGCCCGTCTTCACCGCGCATGCAGTGTTAACAGGTTACAAGGTTACAACACTGTCATCTGCTATACCTAATCGGCACCTCAATCGACCTCGCCGGAGGAATAGACCCACTGGCCATCATCTAGCCGCCGGAAAGCAGAGCGCTCTCTTTGAGATCCCACCTGCCCGTCCACAGTGTAGAAAGCTTCAAACTCGACTACACCTTCGGCATCGAAGAAGCCCCCGGCGCGCTTATCGATGATCACAAGCCGCTCGAACTGCACGGGTGAATCTGCCCAACCGAGAGAATCCGGCCGCGTGTCAGGGTCCCAGGTGCGCAGCAAATAGTCCTCATCCCCAGTCACGAAAGCGGAGAACCGCGAGCGCATCAACGCTTCAGCGGTCGGGGCTGCTGTGCCGCGGTGGAAAGGGCCGCAGCATTCGTCGTAAAGCATTCCTGTGCCGCATGGGCAGGACTTATCCACGGGGCTGGCCTTCCACGTCGACGATCTTGTGCTTGTCCAGGATGGCGTTCGCCTCTGAGTTTCGGGCGGCGTCGAGGAGGGTGCGTCGCTCGGTGTCGGTCAGGTTGCCGATGAATGTGAACCTGCGCTCGAAGGTGGCGCCGGTGATGTGGGTGACTTCGACGCGAACGTCCTCAAGCTTCATGCCCTTGGCTGCCTCGCGGACGGCCTGGGACGCGGAGGTAGCGATCGCAGCCATGAACAGGCCCTTGGATGTTACGCCTTGACCCTTGCCGCCCTTGTTCTTGGGCCGGTCGGTGGTGATCGCGCGGTTCGAGGTGCGCACAATATCGCCGTACCTGGTGCCGCGGGCGGTATAGGAGATGGCGTTGTCGTCCCCGGTGGGTTCAGGCGTGAACTCAGGGACGATGTATTGCTTGGCCCAGGAGACGATCATGTCGGCGGCGCGCTGCGCGGTGCCTTGGCGGGTGACTAGGTGGTCGGCCTTGTCTAGCGCCACAAGCGACTTCGGGTAGCGGGTGGCAAGGAAAATGTTCTGGGCGTTGTCGATGCCCACGGTTTGGTCGATGGGGGAGTGCACCAGCAACAGTGGCGCGCGCAGGCCGGGCAGGTAGGCCTCCGGATTGGTGTCGGCGAGGTCCTCTAAGAAGCCGCGGGAAATCACCAGGTCCTTGCCGCCTAGGGTGACCGTGACGGCGCCGTTTTCGTCGGCTTCGGAAATTTTATCGGCGTAGTGCAGGACGGAGTGCGCGGGATCGAAGGGAGCGCCCAGCGTCGCCACGGCCTTCAAGGAGGGGATGCGGTTGGTGGAGGCGGCTTTCAGTGCGGCTGCACCTCCCAGTGAGTGTCCCATCAGCAGCTGCGGAGCGCGGTGGTTCTCAGCCAACCACGCGGCGGCAGCAGCGATGTCATCGACGTTGTGGCTAAAAGACGTGTCAGCGAAATCGCCCTCGGACTGTCCTAGGCCCGGGAAATCGAAACGCAGCGTGGCGATTCCAAACTCCGTCAACCGCTTTGAAATTCGCGACGCGCCCGGCGTATGGCGTGAGCCGGCGAAGCAGTGCGCAAAGATCGCGTAGGCCTCGGCGGGCCCATCGGGCCGGTCGATCGTGCCGGCCATCTTCAGGCCTGTCGATGATGGGACGATGACGTTCTCTGACTTCATAGTGGGTTTCCTCCGCGCGATAGTGATTATCTGTAACGAGTTTAGGCGAAGCAGTTCTGAAGACGCGCAGCCTTGTCACGTAAAGTCGTGGGGAGAAGATTTTATCGCGGAAAGGGTTGCGCAGGTATGGCTGCATTCGACTGGTTCTGGAAGGCGCTCGGCGCTTCGTCGGAACGCAATACGAAGAAGTCCAAGGGGATCGTCGACAAGGCGCATTCGCGTATCGACGAGCTCAGCTCGCTTTCCGACGAGGACGTATCCCAGCGTGCCCGAGCGCTTGTCGAAGGCGGTCAGATTACTGACAAGGCGGAGTTTCTCGCGCTGCTGACGGTTGCCTCGCAGCGGACTTTGGGCATGACGCCGTTTAACGTGCAGAACCAGGCGGTGCTGCGCCTGCTGGAAGGCGACGTGATCCAGATGGCTACCGGTGAGGGCAAGACGCTGGTCGGTGCGATGGCTGCTACCGGCTTCGCGCTGACGGGCAAGCGCACGCACGTGATCACGGTGAACAACTATCTGGCTGAGCGCGATGCGGAATGGATGCGCCCCCTGGTCGAGTTCTTCGGCTTGAGCGTGGGCGCGGTGACGGAAAAGACCCCGCGCGAGGCACGTGCTGAGATTTATCGTCGCGACGTGATCTACGCCCCAGTGACCGAAATCGGCTTCGACCACTTGCGCGACAACCAGATCACGCACCGCTCCCAACTTGTCCAGGCCCCGGCCGAGGTGGCGCTCGTCGACGAGGCCGACTCCGTGCTTGTCGACGAAGCCCTCGTGCCTCTCGTGCTGGCCGGTTCGGAGCCTGGTGTGCAGTCCACCGGCCTGATCACCGATGTAGTCAGCCACCTGCGTGAAAAAGAGCACTACACGATCGACACTGAAGGCCGTAACACGTTCCTCACCGATGCCGGCGCAGACGCGGTGGAACGCGCCTTGGGAATTGACTCGCTGTACTCCGACGAACACATCGGCACCACCCTGGTGAAGGTCAACCTGGCACTTCACGCCAAAGCGTTGCTGCTGCGGGACGTGCACTATATCGTCGCCGACGGCAAGGTCGCGCTCGTCGACGCCTCCCGCGGACGTGTGGCTGAGCTGCAGCGGTGGCCGGACGGGCTCCAGGCCGCTGTGGAAGCCAAAGAAGGCCTTGATGTCACCGAGGGTGGCCGCATCCTCGACTCGATTACACTGCAGGCCCTCATGCGCCGCTACCCAACGGTGTGCGGCATGACGGGTACAGCGGTGGAGGCCACCGATCAGCTACGACAGTTCTATGATCTGCATGTCTCTGTCATCGATCGCGACAAGGAGCTGCAGCGTTTCGACGAAGCCGACCGCATTTACCACACGATGGAGGACAAGAATCACGCGATTGTGGAGGAGATCGTCCACATCAACTCCACAGGCCAGCCGGTGCTCGTCGGCACGCACGATGTTGCGGAGTCAGAAGCCTTGGTCGATGCGCTGCAGGAACGCGGCATCGCGGTCAACGTGCTCAACGCCAAAAATGACGCGGAGGAGGCCCGCATCATTGCCGAGGCCGGCGACTTGGGGCGCGTGACCGTGTCCACGCAAATGGCCGGCCGCGGCACCGATATCCGCCTGGGCGGGGCCGACGAATCTGATCATGATGCCGTAGCTGAGCTCGGCGGATTGGCAGTGATTGGCACTGCACGGCACCGCACGGCACGTCTGGACAACCAGCTGCGCGGGCGCGCCGGACGCCAGGGTGACCCCGGCCTGAGCCTCTTCTTCGTCTCGCTGGAGGACGACATCGTGACCACCGGTGGGGCTGACGAGGAACTCACCGTTCACCCAGCAGCCGACGGGCGCTTGACCTCCAAGCGTGTGCAGGACTTCGTCGAGCACTGCCAGCGCGTCACCGAAGGTCAACTCCTGGAGATCCACGCCCAGACCTGGAAGTACAACCAACTGCTCGCAGACCAGCGCGAGATAATCGACGAACGCCGCGCCACTCTTCTGGACAGCGACAAAGCTTGGCAGGAATTGGCCCAGCGCGCCCCGGAACGCGCGGCTGAGTTGGAGGCGCTGGATTCGTCGATATGCGAACAAGCAGCCCGCGACATCATGCTCTTCCACCTCGACAACGAGTGGAGCGAGCACCTGGCTCACATGGATGACGTGCGCGAATCGATCCACCTACGCGCGATCGCACGTGAGACACCGATCGACGAGTACCACCGCATTGCAGTCGGCGAGTTCAAGCAGCTGGCGCAGCGCGCGGTCGACGCCGCGGTGGACACCTTCCGAGAGGTGCTTATCGACGAGGATGGCGCGCACCTTGAGGATGCTGGTTGGAAGCGCCCGAGCGCAACGTGGACCTATATGGTCTCCGATAATCCGCTCGCGGGAAGTGGAAATTCGGTAATCTCGGGTATTAGCAATATGTTCCGTTAAGAACAGCTGTTGTTGATCACCGCTGGTGGTAGCCACTTGGGGTGATTAAATAACACAAGATTGTGTTGCAATCGGCACGATCGGGCTACGTATCGCTATGATTGTAAGCAGCACTCAAAAGTTGAAAGAACCGTCAGGAGATGTAATGAGCCAAAACACCGGTACCCCCGAGCAGCAGGTTGAAACCACCTCGGTCTTCCGCGCCGATTTGCTGAAGGAGATGGAAAACGGTGCAGGCACCAGCTCTGAGAACCAGGGTGTCGATAACCTTCCTGAGGGCGCGGCGCTGCTGGTAGTAAAGCGTGGCCCGAACGCTGGTGCCCGCTTCCTGCTCGACCGTGAAACCACCACGGCAGGCCGCCACACTGAGGCAGACATCTTCCTGGATGATGTCACCGTTTCTCGTCGTCACGCGGAGTTCCGCAACAATGGCGGCGAGTTCGAGGTAGTGGACGTGGGCTCCCTCAACGGCACTTACGTCAACCGTGAGCCACGCAACTCCCAGGTTCTGGCATCGGGCGATGAGATCCAGATTGGCAAGTTCCGCTTGGTTTTCATTACCCAGGGCTAAGGTGGCCCGAAAGGATCACGGTCGCCGCACGCCGCGTCGGCGGCGGTGGGCGTGATCGACGCATGAATCAATAAGACCGTTAATACCGATGATGGATCCGCCCAGGAATGGATGCGGATCCCCGAGATAGAGCAAGAGACCTTTAGTGAGCGCAGTCCGTAAGACCCAATCGCGTCCCACCCCTTCTCGGGCAGGGAAGAAACAGGGCAAAAAGACCATGTCAATCGGCGTGGTCATTGAGCGCCTGCGCGAGGAATTCCCGGACGTCACCGTCTCTAAAATCCGGTTTCTCGAATCGGAAGGTCTCATCACCCCGCAACGCACGGACTCCGGATATCGCCGCTTTACCGACGATGATGTTGAGCGGCTGCGCTACATCCTGGTGACCCAGCGCGACAATTACCTGCCGCTGAAGGTGATCCGCGAGCAGCTAGAGGCCATGGACTCCGGCCAGGTCACGGCTATCCTGTCGGCCGCGGACGCGGAGCCCATCATCTCGCCGGAAAGCTTCCGGGCCCCGGCGCCGACTCGGTTGACTGATACCGATGTGGCTGAACAGGCAAACACGACTGGTGAGCAGATTCTTGAACTGGTCAACATTGGTGTCTTGAGCCCCGATGCTTCCGGCCTATTTACCGCCGATGACGTACGTACGGCGACTACCGCGCTGGCGCTGATGGAGTTCGGTTTTGATGCGCGGCACCTGAAGTCTCTGCGCAATGCCGCGTCCCGGCAAGCGGACCTGATCGGGCAGGTCGCTGGGCCCGTCGCGAAGTCCCATAAGGAGACCGCTAAGGCACAAGCCGAGGAAATCGGCCAGCAGATGTCCGCGCTGGTTGTTTCCCTGAACGCGTCACTGGTAAAAAACGAACTGCGCAACCGACTGGACTAATACCAGGACGGCTAGACTAGGGGACCATGACTATGGTCCCCTTAGATTTTTATGGCGTACACACGCTTGGCCCCGAGAATTTTGTTTGCGTGCTGTTGCATAGTCGCGAACGCGACCGTGTCCTGCCGGTGTGGATCTCGCCGGTCGAGGGAGCTCGTCTTGCTGCACGGCAGGCCCAGTGGGAGCCCGACCGCCCCGATACCTATGACCTGTTGGCCTCAATTATTACGCAGAGCACGTCCGGGGCGACCGCGGTGGAGATCACCAGCTACTACAACGGCACGTTTATTGCTGAGATCCAGATGCAGGATGGGGAAGAGATTGATTCCCGAGTATCTGACGCGGTCCTGCTCGCGCAGTTGCTAGATCTGCCGATTTCTGCCGATGGGCTCGTCGTTTCTCAGGCCGGCATTTGGGTCTCCCGCGAGGACGCGCGCCAGCATTTCGGTATCGATCTGCCAGAGCCTTTTGAGGACGTGGGGCAGGCTGACGCATCGGCTAGTGGTGACGCAACCGCGGATGAGGAATTCGCGGAAATGATGCGCAACATGGGCGTTGATGCAAGTGATCTTGGCGCCGATGACGCGGATGGTGCAAATGATACGGATGTGACTAAAGATGACAACGATGAAAGTTAAGTCTAAACTTGAAGTTGAGGGTTAGAGTTCGGCGTGTTATCGGCGCTAGGGCTTGACCAACGTCTACGCTTGACATTTAATAGCCATAAGGCGCTTTGCCAAACACCACGGGAGTAATTACGTGACTAGCAACGAAAACGACAAGGGCAACCAGCCCGTCCAGGAGTCCCTCTTCGACCTCGGCCCCTCCGACGAGGTGGGGTACCGCGTGCCCATCGCATGCCAGGTCGCCGGCATCACCTACCGCCAGCTCGACTACTGGGCACGCACGGATCTGGTGAAGCCGTCGATCCGTGGCGCGCAAGGCTCCGGTTCCCAGCGTCTCTACTCCTTCAGGGACATCTTGGTCCTGAAGATTGTGAAGCGCCTGCTGGATACTGGTATTTCGCTGCAGAACATTCGCCTGGCCGTCGATAAGCTACGCGACCGCGGTGTCAACGACATCGCAGAGATCACGCTCGTGTCCGATGGCACGACTGTCTACGAGTGCCGCAGCACCGACGAGGTCATCGACCTGCTCGGCGGGGGACAGGGCGTGTTCGGAATCGCTGTTCCGGGCATCATGAAGGAACTCACTGGCACGATTTCTTCCTTCCCATCTGAGCGAGTGGTCCCAGAGGAAGACAACGTTGTTTCCATGGACGAACTCGCGGCACGTCGTCGTCGGAAGTCCTCTTAAGGAATCGTTTGCCGTCACTCCCGCGGCACGATCAGCCACAATAAACCCCGTAACCACTTCTCGTGGCTATGGGGTTTCCGCGTTCCTAGTTCACTTCGGCGGCTGCCTGGACTGCGGCGGGGATGTCCCCTGCTGCATCTACGGTGGTAGCGCTGGTGGCCAGGCGTGCCAGAGCATCATCGGCGGGCGCATCGCCCACATGAACCACTGAGAGGCTCACCCCCTGAGCCAGGAGAGGCTCAAGCGCGGAGACATAGGCCTCATCGCTACCTGCATCACTTGTTCCGGCAGTCATCACGACGATGCGGACATCCTCATCGAAGCCAGCCACCGCCTCGACTGCCGCGCGTACCGCCTCCCGCGTGTTCGACTGTCCGCCAACACCAAGCCCTGCCGCGCTTTGTCCGACAGCATCCTTCTTAGAGGTGAACTGGACGTTGGAGCGCCAGCTCTTCGTCACACCAGGGTTCAACGGTGACGAGTAGTTCCACAGCGCTACCTCATGGCCCTCATCAATCACGGCGTTGGCGGCCTCACCGACTGCTCGGCTCGCGCTGTTCACGTATGGGTCCATCGCGAGCGAAGTATCAAGAAGGAAGAGGGTGTCGATCGCCTCTCCATCAGCACTAGACTCGGTTACCCCAGAACTGGGGTTCGGCGACGCGGCGGAAAAACCTCCCGCGACTTCAGCTGCGGCCGTCCATACGGCAGGATCGATCTCTACGGCCTCCTGTCCACCTTCGAAGGCTTCGGCGGCGAATTCAGCAAAGTCTGAGCCTGCCCGTGCTTGGTCTTCGCTCACCCCATCGCTGGCGGCCAAGGGGATCGCGGAGTACACGACCTGCGAGTCACCCAGTGCGGCGAAGTTCTCACCGGAACCGGACTCGGTTGCGGCTTGGTAGGCGCCGCCGGTCGTCTCCAGCGCGGTGCGCGCCTGCTCCGGTGTGTCCGTCAATACGGTTGCTACAGTCGCAGCGACAGCAGCATCGGATGCGGCAGAGTAATCCACGTCCTCGGCGGTGACGGCTTCAGGGTTCTGGATCGGCGAGCCAGCAGTCAAGCCCACACGCTCGGCGGCCGCGGCCTCGCGCTCCGAGGTCGAGGCGGCGCGGGAGGCATCCTCGAGTGCCTGGTCAGTCAGCGGCGAATCAGGAGCAACGACAACCGCAGCGGCTGCGATGTCGTCGACAAGTTCCGGCTGAACACAGTAATCGCGCACCACCGGCTGCGACTCGGCGTACTTATCGACGATCGGACGTGCGACCTCCTGATTCACCGCGGCGATCGGCAAGGTGAGATCCCCGGAGACGCAATCCGGCTGCGCGTTGGTGTCGGCGGTGTCATCACGGACGAAAAAGAACCATACCGCAATCGCGATAATCGCAGTGATCGCGATCAACGTTGCGATGGCACCTTTCGACAGGCTGTAGTTATTCTCACCGCTGCTGTGACGACCCACATTGCCTCCTCAAGCAAAAATTGCGCTATTACCCGCATCTTACCTAGTCAAGCGCGTGATCGAGTACAGCGACAAGCTGAGTTCGCAGATCTTTCCCGCGCCGCGCCAATTCGCGCTGTCTACGCACATACTCCGCCTTACCTGCAGCCGTCTCAATGGCCACCACACCCCACCCAAGCGCGGCGCAGTCATAAGGCGAGGCCTCCATGTCCAGCCGACGCGCCGCCACTGCCAGCTCAAAACAATCTAAGAGCAATTCGCCTGGGCATGCGGGACCCAGTTTGAACGCCCACTTGTATAAATCCATCGTCGCGTGCACACATCCGGGCTGCTCATGGCAGGTGCGTTCGTCGGAACGCAACACAGTCAGGTTCAGCGGGCGGGCAGGTTCGGTGAAGAAGCGATACGCATCGTAGTGCGTGCAGCGCAGGGTGTGCTTATCGACGACCGCATCAGTTCCTTCCGCACCCAAACGCAGCGGGAGACTGTGGCGTGGTTGACCGTGGTAGACCATCGCCCACTCGTGCAGCCCGAAGCAATCAAATTGTGCCGGTCGTGAGGCCGTGGCCACGAGTAACTCGCGGATCTGTTCAAAGGCGCGGCCCCGGCGCGCGAGCAAACTGTCGCGGTCCACCCGCACGGTCGATTTTTCTGTGACGTAATCGCGCCAACCAGCATGTTTGCTGTCGGCGGCATCGCAAAGATCGACTCCGATGCCAGGGTGCCACTTATATAAGTGGCTTGCCCGCATCCGGTAGTAATCGAAGAGGAAATCAATCCCCGCGTGGTTCTCGCCCCTGCGGCGGCGAGAGAGGTAAGGCTCCACCCAGGTGGCGGCACGCGCAAGGTGATCGTCGTTAAGCGCGCGCCACTGCTCACGTGCAAGTTGCATGCTACTGGTCTTCGTGCGTCCAGTCGGAGACCGTGCCGACGTACTCCTCGATGAGGTCTTCCAAAGCGATCAGGCCGACCAGTTCTCCCTTGACGCGGACCTGGCCCATGTGTGCGCTGCGGCGGTGCATGGCGGTCAGGGCCTCGTCGAGGGCGCCGGTGCCGTCGATGATGGTCAGCGGGCGAATGCGGTCGTAGGGGATCATGGTGTCCTCGGAGCCCTCCTCCAAGAGGTCGAGGACATCCTTGACGTGCAGGTAGCCCAGCAAGGCGTTGGATTGCCCGGAGATGGGGTAGCGGGAGTAACCGGTTTCTTGCACCCCGGTGATCACATCGCTGAGCGCCACGCCGCGCGAACGGTAGGGGATGGTGTACACGTCGTCGATGGGGATCATCACGTCCCGAAGGCTGAGCTGGTCGTTCTGCAGCGCCTTCGCCAGGCGCTCGGTCTCCTCGGCGTCGAGAAGGCCCTCTTGGCTGGACTCCTGGATCATCGTTGCCAACTGCACTTCGTCGACTGCGGAGTCCAGCTCGTCCTTTTGCTCCACGCCTACCGCGCGCAGGGTGATGCGGGCGACCCAGTTCAAAAACTCGATGAGGGGGCGGGTGATCTTCACCCACACGTCCATGGCGGGCGTCAGCCACATCGCCAGCGATTCTGGGCCGGCGATCGCGATATTCTTCGGGATCATCTCGCCAAACAAAATGTGCAGGTAGGTGATGAACGCTAGGGCGATCACGAAGGAGATCGGGTGCAGGAGATTGTCCGGAATGCCGAGGGCAACCATCGGCGCTTCCAGGAAGTGGGCGACGGCAGGCTCAGCGACCTTACCTAGCACCAGCGAACAGATCGTGATGCCGAACTGCGCTCCGGCAAGATAAATCGACAGGTGCTCGGTGGCGTTCTCCACGCGCCGTGCCGCCGGCTTGCCTTGGGCGACCAGTGCTTCGAGGCGGTCTCGTCGAGAAGAAATCAGCGCGAACTCGGCGGCCACGAAAAACGCGTTAGCAAGCAGCAACGCGACGATCAGAATTATGGTGGTCCAAACTCCCATTACTTATACTCCTCCGCGGCCTCGTTGCTGATCGGTGTCAAGATTGCGCGGTCGACGCGGCGGTCATCCATCACAGTGACACGCGCGATCCATCGTCCGCTGATACCGGATTCAAATTCCTCCATCGCATCGTTTTCCGTCTGGGGCAGCAAGACCACATCGCCGACCTCGGGCACAGCACCCTTGGCGGCCATGATGAGCCCGCCAAGGGTTTCGTAGGGCCCGTCCGCGGCGGTATAGCCGATCTTGTCCGGTAGCTCGTCGAGACGCACCAGCCCGGCGACCTCCCAGGAAGCGCCGAAGCGCTGGAAGTCACGCTCTGATTCGACGTCATCGTACTCGTCGTAGACCTCGCCCAAAATTTCCTCGACGAGGTCCTCGATGGTCACCAGCCCCTGGGTGCCGCCGTATTCATCGGCGACCAAGACCACCTGGGAGCCCGCGGAACGCACCTTGTCCAGCACGGAGTCCCCGTCGAGGGTGCCAGGCACGAAAGGCACGGGCTTCGCAAGCGTTTCCAGGCGCGTGGTGGCGCGTTCGGACTTGGGCACCGAAAAGGCGTCCTTGATGTGCACCACGCCGACCGTTTCATCGAGGTCGCCGCGGCGCACGGGGAAGCGGGAGTGCCCGGTTTCGCGGGCTAAGGCAATGAGGTCGTCGACATTGTCATCGGCATCCAGCGAGTTAATCGTCGAACGCGGTGTCATCACCTCGTCGGCAGTGGTCTCGCCGAAGCGCAGCGAGCGGTCCAGCATGGCTGCTGTGGACGCGTCCAGCCCGCCGGCCTCGGCCGAGTTGCGCACCAAGGCACCCAGCTCGTTAGCCGTGCGTGCCGACGCCGGCTCATCCGAAGGCTCAAAACCCAGCTTGCGCACGAAGAAGTTCGCGGACTTATTCATCGCCTGGATAAACCACTTGAATATGGTGTTGAACCAGTGCACCGGTGGGACAACGAATCGCGCGACGGTCAGCGGGTCTGTAATCGCCCAGTTCTTTGGCACGAGTTCGCCGAAGACCATCGACAGGAATGTCGCCACGATCAGGGCGAGCACGAGGGCTACGGCGCTTGAGGACGATTCACTCAGCCCAATCAGTTCCAGCAGGGGAGTGAAGTACTGGGCCAACACTGGCTCTGCGAGGAAACCCGTGGCCAAAGTAGTCACGGTGATGCCTAGCTGCGCGCCTGACAGAACGAAAGAGAGGTTCTGGTAGTCGCGCTGGACTGCCTTCGCCCGACGGTCGCCCTTTTCCTTAACGTGATTGTTAATGGTGGAGCGTTCCATACCGGTGAGCGCGAACTCAATGGCGACGAACATACCTGTCGAGGCCGTGAGCAGCACGAAACCGATCAACGAGAGAATCGATATGACTATGTCCATTAGTTGTTCGACGCCACATCAGGGTTTAGGTCGAGCGTCCATTCTTCCTTGGTTTCCGTCGCCCGGATCTCGAGCGTCCGTTATTCCTACCACGGTTCGACCCCGATCCACCGCGTAGGGAACGATTCTGGTTGCGTTGATTGCGGCCAGCACCGTTACCCTTCTTCGGGTGTGTCGCCTGCCCGGGAGGAGGAAGCGGAGACCCTTCGGGTTTCCGCGCTGAGGTAATTCTAACCAACTCCTCTGAGTCAGGGGTGACCCGCACCGCCTTTGCCTCGACCCCAGCCTTTTTCAACAGTGCGGCGACTTCTTTTTCCTGGTCATCCATGACCAAAGTGACGACAGTTCCGCTGGTTCCTGCACGCGCGGTGCGTCCCGCACGGTGCAGGTAGGCCTTGTGCTCCGCAGGCGGATCGAGGTGGACGACGAGCGAGACATCGTCGATGTCAATGCCGCGCGCAGCAATGTCGGTAGCCACCAGAACCGGGGTGCTGCCGTCAGCGAAGCCCTCGAGGGCGCGCGTCCGGGCACCCTGGCCCTTATCGCCGTGGATGCCATCGGCGTGAATCCCTACGCGGCGTAGCTTCTTCACTTGGCGGTCCACACCATGTTTGGTGCGCATGAACATAATCGTCTTGCCCTCGCGCGCCGCGATGCGCAAAGCGATTTCGTTACGCTGCTCCCTGCTACCGACAAGCAGCCGGTAGTGATCCATCGTGTCCACGGAGGCCTCAACGGGCGCGGTGGAGTGAGTCACGGGGTTGTGCATGTAGCGCTGGACGAGCTTATCGACGTCCCCATCCAGCGTTGCCGAGAACAGCAGCCGCTGCCCATCTTTCGGGGTGCGGTCTAGCAGCTTACGGACCTGGGGGAGAAAGCCCATATCGGCCATCTGGTCGGCCTCGTCGATCGCGGTGATCTCCACCTGGTCGAAAAACAGCTTCTTCTGGTTGAGCAAGTCTTCGGCACGCCCGGGCGTTGCGACGAGCACATCGACCGGTGAGGCCAGCGCACGAATGTGCTGGTTGATGTTGACACCACCCACGATGTCGAGCATCCGCATGCCCAGTGCTGCTGCAGGCTCGTCGAGACGCTCGCGGACCTGGCTTGCAAGTTCGCGGGTAGGGGTCAGGATGAGACCTCGCGGATGCCCGGGGCGTGAGGGTGCGCCGGCGAGGCGGGCCAGCATCGGCAAGCCGAAGGTGAAGGTCTTGCCAGAACCGGTAGGCCCGCGGCCAAGCACGTCCTTACCGGCGAGAGCGTTGGGGATCGCCGCCTCTTGGATGGGAAATGGTTCAGTGATTCCTTGCTTGTTAAACACGTTAACGATCTCACGTGGCAAGCCAAGGTCGGCGAAAGTAGTCATTGTCGCGAGTGTAGCCGGAATAGCCCACCCACCGTTAATGAACGGGACTGTGTTCGGACCGTGTTCACTCAGGCCCAAAAGGTCTAGCGCGGGCAGGTCCCCGACATTCCGTGGAAGATCAGGAACCTGCCCGCGCTAGAGAGCAGGGAACTTTTCGGCCTTACTCGATCGTGGTCTCGGAACGGTCACCGGACCACTCGGTGTGGAAGGTGCCCTCCTTGTCGATGCGCTTGTAGGTGTGCGCACCGAAGAAGTCACGCTGGCCCTGGACGATCGCTGCCGGCAGGCGATCGGAGCGCAGCGAGTCGTAGTACGCCAATGAGGAGGTGAACACTGGTGCTGGCAGGCCCAGGCGGGTGGCGTAGACCACTACGTTGCGCCAGGAATCCATCAGGCCTTCGAGTTCACCGTTGAAGTATGGGTCGAGCAGCAGGGAGGCAAGCTCAGGGTTCTTGTCATAAGCCTCCTTGATGCGCTCCAGGAAGACTGCGCGGATGATGCAGCCGTTGCGCCAGATCATCGCCATGTCGCCTGGGTTGATACCCCAGTTGTACTCGTCGGATCCAGCCTTGATCTCGTCGAAGCCCTGTGCGTATGCAACGAGCTTGGAAGCGTAGAGGGCCTTGCGGACCTCCTCGACAAAGTCATCCTTGGAGATGCCCAGATCATCGAAGGACTTCAACGCGCCGGTCGGCAGGTTGCCCTGTGCCGCCTTGCGCTGGTCCAGAGAGGAGCTCAGGGCACGTGCGAACACGGCCTCGCCGATACCGGTGGTTGGGATGCCCAAGTCCAGGGCCTCCTTGACTGTCCAGCGGCCGGTGCCCTTCTGGCCGGCAGCATCCAAGATGACGTCGACAAGCGGCTTACCGGTCTCCGCGTCAACCTGACGCAGGACCTCCACGGTGATCTCGATCAGGTAGGAGTTCAGGTCGCCCTTGTTCCACTCAGCAAAGATGTCAGCGATCTCGGCTGGCTCGAAGCCAGCGCCGTAGCGCAGCAGCTGGTAGGCCTCGCCGATGACCTGCATGTCTGCGTACTCGATGCCGTTGTGGACCATCTTCACGAAGTGGCCAGCGCCATCGGGGCCGACGTGGGTGACACATGGGGTGCCATCGTCGGCACGCGCTGCGATCTGCTCGAGCAGAGGGCCAAGGGTCTCCCAGGATTCCTTCGGGCCGCCCGGCATGATCGATGGGCCCTTCAGCGCGCCCTCTTCGCCACCGGAGATGCCGGCGCCGACGAAGTGGCGGTTGCGCTCTGCCATTTCCTTCTCGCGGCGGATGGTGTCATTGAACAGCGCGTTGCCGCCGTCAATGATGATGTCGCCGTCGTCCATCGCGTCTGCCAGCTGGTCGATCACCGCATCGGTAGCGTTACCCGCCTGGACCATGATGATGGCCTTACGTGGCTTCTCCAGCGAGTTCACGAACTCTTCGATTGATTCGCTGGCGACGAAATCGCCGGTCTCGCCGAATTCTTTCATGAAGTCTTCGGTCTTGGAGTAGGTGCGGTTGTAGACTGCAGTCTTAATATCACGGGATGCGAAATTACGTGCAAGGTTGGAGCCCATGACTGCAAGGCCCACAACACCGATCTGTGCAAGGTTGTTATCTGTGGTCATAGTCTCAACCATACTCGTGAGTGAGACGCTTTTCAGCAATAATTCCCTAAACGTACTACCTATTCCCATTTGGGGGTAGAAAGAGCGAACAATGATGTACGAAACTCTTATCAACGCAGGGCAGCGCGCGCTTAACGACGAAGAGCTCGCCGCAGTCAACGCCCAACGCCCAGTCTTCGACACCTTCATCGGCACGACATTTACTTCTATCGGGTGCGATGGCGTCGATGCCGAAACCAAGGTCACCGAGAACGTGCTCCAGCCAGCAGGCCTGGTCAATGGGGGAGTCCTCGCTGCCATCGCCGAGTCAGTCGGATCAGTCGCAGGCGTGAAAGCGGCGCTGGCGCCCGTGGTCGGCATGAGCAACTCGACGGACTTCCTCCGCGGCGTTAAAGACGGCACCATCGAGACCCAGGCGCGCCCCGTCCACATCGGCAAGACCACTCAGCTGTGGCGAATCGAAATGCGCAACAACGGGAGACTCGCCGCGGTGAGCCAACTGCGCACCATGGTCCTGCGGGAGAAAAACTAGCTAGATCCAGTCATTGCACTTGAACCACCACAGCATCAGCAACACCACTGCCAGCATGAGCAAAAGCGCGAAAGGGTAGCCCAAGTCCCAGGCCAGCTCCGGCATGTCCTCAAAGTTCATGCCGTACACACCCGCGATGAGGGTGGGCCCAGCGACCATACCGACCACGGCCGAAATGGTGCGCATATCCTTATTCTGCTGCAAGGTCACCTTCGCCACCGAGGCATCAAGCAGCGAGGACAGTCGCTCGTCGAAACCCGTGACCTGGTCCGTCACGCTTAAAACGTTATCCTGCACATCGCGGAAGTAGCTCCGCAATGGCTTCGACAGGAGGTCCTTGTTCGCACTCAAGCCTGTCCGCAAGGCGGCCCGAGCGGACGGACGGCGTGACGCATCTCCAGGATCTCACGCTTATACATGTAGATCTTGTCGATATTGATCTTCTTCTGGGGCGTAAACACCTCATTTTCAACCTCGTCGACGTCCTCCGAAAGCTCCTGAGTAATCCGCGCATAACCCTCGACGATGGCATTGGCGATCTTCCACGCCACAGCGCCCGGCCCCAGCGCCGCCGTTTCCGGTTCCCGGTCGAGCTCATCAGCAACGTCTGGCAACGCAGCTTTGTGGCGCACCGTGATGATGAAATCCGGGCCCACGAGCATCTGCACTTCACCTGTTGAAATGATCTGGCGCGTATCGACGACCTCTTCATCATCCGTGTACTTCACCGAGTGGACGACGAAGAACAGTTGATCGTCGTAACGCTCCACCTTCGGCCGTTGATGCGCAGTCACCGCATCCTCGACGATTAACTCATGGATCCCGAAAGCGATCGCAACCTTGGTCATCTGCTCGTCGCTCGGCTCATGCAGGGCAAGCCACACAAAGCCGTTGTCATGTTCGCGGGCTTTCTCCAAGGCGGAATCGATCTGGTAATCGCCGGCTAGGCGCAGACCGTCGTGAAAAACACGGCAATGGTCGATGGCACGTTCAACGGGCACCGAAAAACGCGTACGAGGATCACCAGCAGGTTCACTGGGCCTCAACATTCGTCGCGGTAAACGAGGTGGCATGTCAAGACCTTTCCGTCAAAGGGTTAAGACAAAGCGTAAGTTTACGCTTCCCTATACTGGGCTCCATGCCTACCTGGAAAGAAGTCACCGCAGCCAACCCCGACCATTCTGAAAACTATGCACGGCGTTGGCAAAATATGATCGATGCTGGCGACGACATCGATGGCGAAGCCCGTCTTGTCGATGCTATTGCACCACAGCGCGGATCCCGCATTCTCGACGCTGGCTGTGGCCAAGGTCGCCTTGGTGGCCGCTTGGCAGCGCTGGGTCATGAAGTTGTTGGCACAGATATCGACGAGGTCTTGATCGACCATGCGAAGCGCCAATTTCCCGATGCCACGTGGTATGTCGGCGACCTGGGAACCGACCCTATTGCTGAAAGCGGCTTCGATATTGCGGTCTCCGCCGGCAACGTCATGGGCTTCCTGGCCCCAGAAGGACGCGAGCCCGCCCTCCAGCACATTTATGATTCGCTGATCGGTGGTGGCCGCTTCGTCGTCGGCTTTGGCGCGGGTAGGGGATGGGCGTTCCCCGATTTCCTCGATACGGCGGCGCAGGTCGGCTTCACCCAGGACTACGTGTTTGAATCCTGGGACTTGAAGCCTTTCAGCAAGGACTCTCATTTCCTGGTCGCACTGTTCACGAAGCCAGCTTCGCTGGATTTCTAGGCGCCGGCCTTTAGAACGTGGTCAAGCCACGGCTGCGGAAAATCTCGCGGGTGGCCTCCACGGACTCAGGGGTGGGAGGATCCACGTCCCCCAACTCGTAGTCCAGACCTAAATTCTCCCACTTATCGGCGCCCATGTTGTGGAAGGGGAGGACCTCCACGCGTTCGACATTATCTTTCCAGCGCGCGGCGATGTCCGCGACGTTCTCCACGTTAGCGGGATCGTCCGTCAGGCCTGGGACGAGGACGAAACGCACCCACACCTTCTTGCCAAGTGCTTGGAGCCGGTCGCCGAAATCGATGGTGGGCTGCAGTTGCCTCCCGCCGGTGACCTTGGCATATGTTTCCTCATCGCCGGACTTCAGGTCCAACAATATGAGGTCGATATTGCCTAAGTCTTCGTCGGAGAGGCGCGAGCCCAAGAAGCCAGAGGTGTCGATCGCCGTGTGCACACCCGCCTCATGCACCTCGTCGAGGACCCGGCGGGTAAAAGCGATCTGAAAGAGGGGCTCGCCGCCGGAAATCGTGAGGCCACCGCCGGAGGCGTTGAAGACGGGGCGGTATCGCAGGACACGCTTCACGACGGCAGACACCTGCTCCAGGGTGCCTTCTTTCATCCCCATGGTGTCCGGGTTGTGGCAATACATGCAGCGCAGGGGACAGCCCGACATGAAGATAGTCATCCTCGTGCCGGGGCCGTCGACCGCGGTGACAAGTTCCCACGAGTGCACTAGGCCAACGTCGCCGGTGCGGCGTGCTTCCATGAGTTCGCCGCGGGTGAAATCATCAGCCGTGTCGTAGGGGGTAGCTCCCAACCCTGCAGCGACACCACGGACTTTTTCACCCTCCTCTGGGGTAAGAGTGACGACGCCGGTTATACCGTCTTGAGCGGGTGTAGACACGGTGGGGAACTGCCCTACTTTCTTGGTTTACTTGCCTTGGTGGAAGGTGCGCGAGATCACGTCGCGCTGCTGTTCCTTAGTCAGCTTCACGAAGTTCACGGCGTAGCCGGATACACGAACGGTGAGGTTCGGGTAGTTTTCTGGGTTCTCCATTGCGTCTTCCAGTGTGGACTCGTCGAGGACGTTGATATTTGCGTGGAAGAGGCCGGACTCCATGTTGTTTGCCTCACGGTTGGCCTTCATGGATGCGAGGCGTTCATCGAAAGTCTTGGTAGTCATTGTGTTCTCCTTTGAATGTGAAGGGGGGGTGTGCGTGTTATGCGATAGGTTCTGGGTCCATGATGAACCCGGCGTCGAGGACACCAACCAGGTTGGTGATCTGCTCGTCCTTCGTGCGTCCCAGGCCCGATGGGGTGATTGTGTTCGTCAGCGAGATACCGTCCAACGCATCGTTGTAGTCCAGCTTGCCCACTGAGAGCATCGAGGCGACCATGCCGTGGTTGTCGGCGCCGTTTTCTGGGTTAGCACCCGGTGCGAACGGCGTGCCGGCGCGGTGGCCGGATGGGAAGTTGCCGGTGGCCTTGCCGTACACCACGTTCGAGGTGATGGTCAGAACCGACTGGGTGGGGATCGCGTCGCGGTACATCGGGATGGCCTTGATCTTCTCCATCACGGTGTGCACGATGGTCGCGGCGATGTCGTCGGCACGATCATCGTCGTTGCCGTAGAACGGGAAGTCACCTTCCGTACGGTAATCGACGACCAGGCCGGTCTCATCACGCACTGGGTACACCTTGGCATACTTGATTGCGGACAGCGAGTCCGCCACGATCGACAGGCCTGCGATGCCGCACCCCATGGTGCGGATGATGTCCGAATCGTGCAGCGCCATCTCCATGGCCTCGTAGGCGTACTTGTCGTGGCAGTAGTGGATGATGTTGAGTGCCTCAACGTACGTGCCGACGACCCAATCCAGCATCAGCTCGTACTTCTCCCAGACTTCATCGAAGTCCAGCGGACCATCGCCCTCGATGGGGGTGTGTCCCTTCGTGACCTGCTTGCCGGTCATCTCATCGCGACCACCGTTGATGGCGTACAGCAGCGACTTTGCCGCGTTCACGCGTGCGCCGAAGAACTGCATCTGCTTGCCCACCTTCATCGGGGACACGCAGCAGGCAATGGCGGCGTCATCGCCCCATTGATCGCGGATCTGCTTGTCAGACTCGTACTGGATCGACGAGGTTTCAATCGAAATCGCCGAGCAGAATTCCTTATAACCGTCCGGCAGCTGCGGATCCCAGAAGATGGTGATGTTCGGTTCTGGTGCAGGCCCCAAGTTACGGAGGGTCTGCAGGAGGCGGAAAGCCGTCTTCGTCACCTGGTGGCGACCGTCTTCGGAGAAGCCGCCGTCAGACCAGGTGGCCCAGTAAGGATCGCCGGAGAAGATCTGGTCATAATCCTCAGTCCGCAGGAAGCGGACGATGCGCAGCTTGATCACCAACGCATCGATGATCTCCTGGGCGTCTTCCTCGGTGAGGGTGCCGTTGGCGAGATCGCGTTCGAAGTAGATATCGAAGAAAGGGGAGAGGCGACCGAAACTCATGGCGGCGCCGTCCTGGCTCTTCACAGAGGCTAGGTAACCGAAGTAGGTCCACTGCACAGCTTCCTGCGCGGTGGTGGCCGGTCCGGAAATGTCGAAGCCATAGGACTCCGCCATGGCCTTGAGCTTCTTCAGGGCCTTGATCTGTTCAGAGTGTTCCTCGCGGTAGCGTGCCCAGTCTTCTGAGAAGGGCTGATCAACGGTCCGATCCTTTGCGGCGACCTTTTCGTCGATAAGCGCGTCCACGCCGTAGAGCGCAACGCGACGGTAATCGCCGATGATACGCCCGCGGCCGTAAGCGTCCGGGAGGCCGGTGATGATGTGCGAGGAGCGCGCAGCTCGAATCCGCGGGGTGTAAATATCGAAGACGGCGTCGTTATGCGTCTTCCGGTACTTCGTGAAGACCTCTTCGACGTCCGGGTTAACCTCTTCGCCAGCTTCGAGGATGGCCTGCTTGACCATGCGCCAGCCGCCGTTGGGCATCATGGCGCGCTTGAGTGGCTCGTCCGTTTGCAGACCGACGATGATGTTGTCGTCCTCGGAGATATAACCAGGGCCGAAAGCATCGACATCAGCGGGTGTATCGGTATCCACAGCGTACACGCGGCGTTCGCGCTCGACTGAGAGATAGTTCTTCTCTAGATGATCCCACGTGCGCAGGGTCTTTTCGGTTGGCCCAGAGAGGAAAGAAGCATCCCCGTCATAAGGGGTGTAATTGCGCTGAATGAAGTCGCGCACATTAATGCTGGCTGTCCAAGGGCCTTCTTCGAAGCCTTCCCATGCGGTGTGGCTCGGTGCGGTGACTGTAGTCACAGGCGGTGCCTTTCAGTAGATTTTCGCTAAAACCATTCCGGAGTACACGCTACCCAAGTCCCATACCATCAGCTTCCTGCTGTTTTAAGCGTGGACCCCACTACATGCCCCATTATATAGGTGGTATTTAAATGACACAGTATTGCTTTAGTTATTAGAGGTCAGGCTTGCACGAAGAAGCCCGATCCCCCTCAAACAGGGGAGATCGGGCTGTATCGCTATTTATGCGGGCTGGAGTCGAGATCTACTTGTCGCCGAGCTTCGTGGTGTCACGAATCTCTGGCAACTCCTTGGCGTCCTTGTCGGTCGACTGCTTCAGCTTGCCCAAGCCGGTACGGCCGTGCATCTGTTGGGAGGTCGTCGCCAAGTTATAGCGGCGAGGCGACAGGGCATTGAGGCCCCACGTGATCATAGAGACGAAACGATTGCGGAATCCCACCAGGAACATGACGTGAACAACCAGCCACATAATCCAGCCGATGAAGCCAGTGACTTCCACCTTGCCCATCTTCACAACGGCGGAGAAGCGAGACACGATCGCCATGGAACCCTTGTCGAAGTACTCGAAAGGCTCGCGCTCGCGTGGGTCCTGATCTTCCTCGACGAACGCCTTGATGGACTGAGCGGCATACTCGCCGGTCTGGATGGCTACCTGGGCTACGCCGGGCAGGTTGTCCAGGCTCATCATGTCGCCAACCACATAGATGTTGTTAGTTTCGCCAACCAGAACCTGTGGGGTGACAGCGACGCGGCCTGCACGATCGACCTCAGCGTTGGTTTGATCAGCAATCATCTTGCCCAGTGGCGATGCCTGCACGCCAGCGGACCAGATCTTCGTACCTGACTCGATCGTGACTTCCTCGTCGGTCTTGGTGTCACGGAAAGTCACGGTGTCTGCGTCGAGGTCGGTCACCATCGCGTTCAGACGCACGGTCACACCCAGCTTCTCAAGCTGGCGCTGTGCGTTGCGGCCTAGGCGCTTACCGAATGGGGGCAGGACTTGGGGAGCGCCGTCGAGCAGGATGATCTTCGCCTGGCTCGGCTCGAAGCTATCGTAATCGTCCTTGAAGGAACGGTTCGCCATTTCGGCGATCTGGCCTGCGATCTCCACACCGGTGGGGCCGGCGCCCACGATCACGAAGGTCAGCAGCCGCTCGACCTCAGCTGGATCCTGAGCTACTTCTGCGCGTTCGAAAGCGGTGATGATACGTGCACGCAGCTCAAGCGCGTTGTCCACGGTCTTCAGGCCTGGTGCGTGCTGCGCAAAGTGGTCGTTGCCGAAGTAGGACTGGCCAGCGCCGGCGGCGACGATCAAAGAATCATACTCAAAGCTGCGCTCGTACTGGCTGGAGTTAATGGAGACAACCTGGTCTTCAACGTTAATGTCGACGACGTCACCTTTAATCACACGCGCGTTCTGCTGCTGTGACAAGATCTGGCGGGTGGAGACGGCAATTTCACCAGAAGACAGGATGCCGGTAGCCACCTGGTAGAGCAGCGGCTGGAACAAGTGGTGGTTGGTGCGATCGATCAAGGTGACGTCGACATCGGCGTCTGCTAGTTCCTTCGCCGCAAAAATGCCACCAAAACCGGATCCAATAATGACGACGTGGTGGCGATTTCCTGGTGGGCGAGTGGGTGTGTGAGACACAGATAAAACTCCTTGTACAACAGTGTGATCCGCAATGTATTAAAAATTCGTCTTCATTCTACGGGCGATTTCCCGAATCGGCTGAAGACGGTCATCTGCGATGATACGCTTCGCCATCGCAAGTGATGTCGACGCGCCTTACGAAGAATACCGCCCGTACTGGTTAAGGTGAAAAGCGTGACAGAAACTCCCCACACCCAAAGCATCGACGCCGCCGCGTGGCCCAGCGTCGCGCACGTACCTGATGGTTGGGGGATTCGCCTGCGCGCCCGCAGGTCAGAGGCCGCATTTGCGCGCGCCTGCGCTTCGGCAGGTCTCACGTTGGTGCCTAACGACGAGCAACCCACGCCAGACCTCGTCGTTAAGCACGAAGCTCTCTTTTCTCGTATCGCGGCGCACGGCTGGGTGGGGCTGGCGGAAGGATATCTAGCCGGGGAGTGGATGACCGAAACGCTGGAGACGCTTGTCGACGTTCTCGCCGCACTCCTGGCCGCCGATTACCACCCGAAGACGGCCCATGTTGATCCGGGAAGTGATTATCAGGGTGGGGAAGTGCCCCCTGAGCTCACCGAGCGGTATTCCGGTGATGGAATGAGCGCTTTTGCAGGCCGTTTCGCTACGGGCGTGCCGACGACGCAACGCATTAGCGTGCCTTCTCACGTTCGTGGCGCGGGCCGCGGTAGTGAACCGGCAACGCATTTCGTCGATATCACGGAGATCAGCGACCCGCTGGACATCCGACGAGTGGATCTGGGGGACGCGCAGCGTCGTGCAGCCATGGAGCTTCTTGACGCCGTGGGGGCCGGAGCTGGAACTCATATCCTTGAGTACCCCTCGGCTGGGGGTGCCATCGCCATCGAAGCTGCGCGCCGCAACACCACGGTGGATGCCGTCACCGCTGATCCGGACATGTTTGATGCACTGGATGAGCGGTTGACGTTTGCCGGTGTTGCAGACGCAGTTCATACCGAACTGATCGAACCGCCCATCTTTGCGCCAGGTCGCTGGCATGGGCGTTACGACGCAGTGGTCAGCGCCGAGAAGCTAGAGACGATTCCTGAGAATCAGCGCGCCAAATTTGTCTCAGCGGTGGACAAGCTGGTTGCACCGGGCGGAAAGGCCGCGCTGCAGACTGTGACGGCGACTGAGCGATTTTCGCCCGCGGCTGGTGCGGCTGTGGAATCTCTTCGCGCGTTCATTTGGCCGGGGCTGAGTTATCCGCAGTCCGACGACGTGCACAAGCTTGTCGACCGGAATACCGGCCTGCGCGTGATCGGCCAGGTGCACGCGCCAGGACATTTAATGTTATCGCTGAAGCTGCAGCGCGAGACATTTGTCAGTCAGCTTCGTGAGGCCGCCGCGGATGGTTTCGATGCGGTGTATCGCCGCCTGTGGTTGTGGCAGTTGGCGTTGCGTGAGGCGATGGCGCGGGAGGGCATGCTGGACGTCACGCAATTTACTCTGACGCATCGGCATCGGCGCGGCCTGCGTTAGCGGGTAGCGGTAGTGCCGGTCGCCCTCAACTTTAGTTGACATAATGTACATTATCGGACAATTATTGAAGCGAGGGTGCCCTAGGCGGGTTCTCCAGCGAACGGCCCCCCCTTTGGCCAATTAACGTAACAGTGACTTAAAAGAGTGACCCTCCACTATGTCCGCAGAAAGCCACTTTTCGGCCTATTCCGCCCGAATCAGGTTCAGTCGCACATTCACTTCGCCTTCTTCGGCGATCTTCGCCGCAACGAACTCAGGCGACTCCACTCCGTAGTCCAAGCGGTTGATCGGAATGTCACCCGCGACGACAAGATTGTTCCCATCGCGCGCCACATCAAAAATCTGCGTAATCGAATTGGTCTCTCCGTGGATCGTCATATCGCCGGTCAGCTCCACCTGGCCCACGGTGCCATCTTCCGGTAGCCCGGAGACGTCCGCGGGCTCGGTGACCTTAAAGGTTGCTACTGGGAATGTGTCGGTGTGCAAGATCTTCATTCGTACATTTACGTCACGGTTGTCCCGGTCTGTGACGATATTGCCCATGCCGACCTCAATCTCTCCTTCAGTCAGCGTGTCATTCTCAATCACCACACCGCCGGAGACGTCCTGGGTTGAGCCCGAGGTGCTCGTTCGCTCACCAGGCAAGACCTCGTCGAAAGTAAACCCAGCTGAGGTCGAATTGTGCCCGGCTCGCGTTGTCACGGTCCACTCGCCATTCACATCGGTAACTGCGGGCTGGACCTGCTGTTCGTTGATACCTTCGGTTTTGACACCCCCGCCCATCGCCAAGGTATACACCACGGGGCCAATGGCGACGGCGGCCAAGCCCAAGATGATGACAAGCGCTACCGCCAAGACTACCTTCGTGGTCGCGGTCATTTTCTGCACGTTTTCTACCTCAGTTTCTCGATTTGTTTCGCCATGGACACCAACTCTTCACACAGGTGTTGAATCTCCGCGTGGGAAGCATTCTCAGAGCACGCCGTCGAAATATCTTCTGCGGCACAGCGTAGTGCATATAATTCGTCACGCAGCGATTCCGCTTTCTCCGGCGCCATTATTACCGCCTTTTGTGGGATGCCGGTACCGGTGATGTTATGCCGCTGCTCGTAGGCCCGTTGTTTGCACGCTGGGCTGCAGTATTTCCGCCGCCGGCCTCTCCCCTTCTGGACGGCCATCTCTCGCCCACACCACTGACAGGTGGGGCGCGAGTTGGTCTGGGGTTGTGTCACGGACACCAACCTTAGCCCAACCGAGGGAACAAACTAAACAGCCCTACCGTTATAATGGGTAGACTGCCTGTACAGTGAAGCGAGCAGGCAACACTGATTTGAAGGGATGGATGCAACATGGCCGATCGCGTATTGCGCGGAAGCCGTATGGGTGCCGTCAGCTACGAGACTGACCGCGACCATGATCTGGCACCACGTCAGATGGTCAAGTACAAGACTCCATCGGGTGAGATTTTCGATGTTCCTTTCGCGGATGACGCAGAAATCCCCGAAGAGTGGATGTGCAAGAACGGCCAGCTAGGCACCCTGGTCGAAGGCGAAGGCGTTGAGTCGAAGCCGACCAAGCCACCACGCACCCACTGGGACATGCTTCGCGAGCGTCGCTCCATCGAAGAACTGGACGTCCTTCTTGAAGAGCGTCTCGAGCAGCTGCGCAAGCGTCGTCGTCACGCGGCACGGATCGCCAAGGAGCAGCAACAGCAGCAGGAAAGCTAGGCGCGCGCTTAACGACGAATAACCCCGGGCGGCTCAACCGAAAAGAGCTACCCGGGGTAATTTTGTGCCCGTTTAAGAGTTCTTGCGCTTGGCGTAGTCGATATCGTGCTTGAGCAGTTTGGTGCCCTCGTCGACAAGCCCGGTCGCGGTCTCTGCCGTGTCCTTCACGGTACCCGGCACCTTGGCCAGCGGGGAATGGCGCACCTCATAGTCGGCGAGCTTGCCCAGCTCCGCAGTTAGCCCGACTGCGTCGCGGAACAGGTTCTTCGTCTTGCGTGGCAGGCTCGCCAGTGGCGAACGCTTCAGCTCGTACAGGGCGAAGTCCTTGGTGTAATTGGCGATCTCCGCCAGCTGAGCACCGCGGTGCTCCAGGCCCCATTTGGTCACCTCGGCCAGGGAATCCTTCGCGAAGCTTGCATCAAGCTTGGACTCCCCCAGCTCGCGCTCGGTGAACGTGATGGGCACCTCGCGCACATCGAAACCAGCCTGGATGGCGCGGAAGGCCAGCTCCACCTGGAAGATGTACCCCTTCTTCGACAGCTCGTCCAGGTCCAGCGTTTCCAGCACTTCACGACGAATCGCGCGGTAGCCGGCGGTCATGTCCTTCACGTCACCTGAGAGCGCCAGGGAGATATAGAGGTTGCCGCCCTTGGACAGGATGTAGCGGTCCTTTGGCCAGTTGACCACCTTGCCACCGTCGACATAGCGGGAACCGATGACGAGGTCTCCGCCCTCCTCGATGGCCTCCAGCAGCAGGTGCAGCTGCTCGGGTGCGTGCGAGCCGTCAGCATCCATCTGGCAGAGCACGTTGTAGTCGCGTTCTAGGCCCCAATCGAATCCGGCGCGGTAGGCGCCAAGGAGGCCGCCTTTACCTTCGCGGTGGAGTACGTGGATGGAATCGTCGTCACGCGCCAGCTCATCGGCCTTCTCGCCGGTGCCATCGGGAGAGTTATCGTCGACGATGAGGACCTGGACCTCTGGGGTGGCCTTGCGGACCCGGCCGACGATCAGCGGAAGGTTCTCCAGCTCGTTGTAGGTGGGGATGATCACGAGCGTTTCATCGCAGACCTTGGCCACGGTGACTCCAATCTTTGTCAAACATCTTCAAAAACTTACTAGCGAGAATTAGTTTACCCGCGCCGGCGCAGGATCACCGACGCGACCATCGCTAGGACGCCAAGAGCGACGAGGATCCACTCCACATACTTGCCGTAGCGGGCCGAGAAAGTGATCGAATCACGCAGCGGCAACGTTTCGGTCAACGTATCTGCCTCGAAGATCTTAGTGTGCTGGGAGACGGTGCCGTCGGGGTGCACCATCGCCGACACGCCAGAGGTGGCCGCGACGACGAGCGCCCGGTCAAGTTCGATGGCGCGGAGGCGGCTCATCGCCAACTGCTGGTACGTCATGTCGGTAAAGCCGAAGGTGGCGTTATTGGTCGGCGTGGTCAAGATCTGGGCACCGTTGAGCACCGCGTCGCGGTAGGCTGCGTCGAAAGCGACCTCGTAGCAGGTGGCGATGCCAACGATGATGCCGCGCATCGACACGGTGCCGTCGCCGTTACCTGGCTGGAAATTGCCGGCGGCATCGACATAGGGGGAAAAGAGGCGGAAGAACTCGCGCATCGGCATCGTCTCGCCGAAAGGCTGCAGGTAAATCTTGTGGTGATAGTCCCCCGGCCCGGTCTCTGGGTCGAAAACGACCATCGTGTTGCGTGGCCCCACATGGTCTTCGGTGATCGTTCCGACCAGTACCGGCGTGTCCACAGCGGCAACGGCGTCGTCGATAAGCTCACGCGCCTGGGCGTCTGTAAAGGGATTGACGTCCGAGGAATTCTCGGGCCAAATCACGATGTCAGGCTCCGCGCCCGACGCGGCGAGCTCCTCCGTCACACGGGCATGATTGGCAAGCACGGCTCGGCGTTGCGCGTTGAAATCCAGGCCCATGCGCGGAACGTTGCCCTGGATCGCTGAGGCGGTGACCTCATCGGTGGTGTGCTCCGGGTTGTTCACACCCAGGCTTGCGATAAGGCCCAAGACGATGGGGACGATGACCGCCACCGCCCCTCCGACCTTCGAGGTACGGAAAAAGGCGACGATGCCACAGGCCACCAAGGCGGCCGCCAACGTCACCAGTGCGGGGCCTCCCCACGGCGCAAGAAACGCGAGCGGGCCGTTGATCTGGCCCCAAGCAAGACGCACCCACGAAAACCCGCCAAAGGGGAAGGAGGAACGCGCGAACTCCACCGCCAGGTAGATGAAGGGGAAAGCCACGAATCCCCAGCGGTGACGGGCAGCCCACGCACCGAAAGCCCCGGTGCCCAGCGCGTACAGCGCGCACGCGACCGCAAGGGCCACCCAGGGCAGCGGGCCGACGAACTCACCAATCCACGGCAGCAGAAAGATATACAGCACAAACCCGTGGGCGAAGCCGAGGCCTGCCCCACCCCACCCGGTGGGCTTGTGACGGCCCCACGGAATCAGGCTGGCGTACAGCAGCGCAATGCCGGCGATGCCAGCCCACCAGAATCCGTGCGGCTCGAAGGACCCGTAGGTGATAAAGCCGGAGAACGCCGCCAGAATTAGGCGCAGCACGTAGACCACTTACTTGTCCTCGTCCTTGACAGAGTCAGAATCCTTCTTGGGATCCTGGAAATCTTCAGGGTCTAGGTCGCGGGTCCAGCGTTCGATCTCGTCGGCATCGATCACCATGTCTTCGGCGTCCCCGGCGCCCGTGTCCTGCGCCCCGTGCGAAGGGTGCGTCGGGTGGGCGGCAGCGGTGGATCCGCCGAAGGAGCCGTAGTGGTCGTGGCGTTTCGCCATGGGCGAATGCTCGTACACGCTTACCCCGAAGTTTTCGATGTCGCGCGTCAATTTGGTTGCCACCGAGCGACGAATGATCGAGCGAGTGGGCCCGAACAGCAGAATCAAGCCCACAACGGAGCTGACGATGCCCGGGATCATGCTCATCGCCCACCCCGCCATAATCAGGCCGGAGTCCCCCGCCACTTTGCCAGGCGTGTCCCTGCCGGATCGCGCGCGCAGCATCGTCGCGCGTAACGACGCGCTTCCTGCAAGACCGCCGACGAGCATGAGCCCCAGCACGAGCAAAATTGCCCAGCCATAGCCGATCCAGGCACCGACGGCGATGAACACCAGTGCTTCCAGAAACACGAACCCTAGCAGTAATCGCATGTGGGTAACACTACCTGCCCAATCGGCCCATAAGCCATTGGGCATCACTAATCACGTGTTGAAAATAGGGCAGAAAATGGTTCAGCGCTTGGCGCCCAGGAATCCGTGGCATGCGGCGGGTGTGCAGGTCGACACCCCAGGCGTCGGCAAGTTCGACAACGGAGGGATAGGGCACGATGTCGTCGTTAATGCTGCCCCATAGCCGCACCGGGATCAGTGGCCGGCGGGAGCCCAGCCGGCGTTCATCGAGGATCTCGCTGGTGAGCGAGAGGTCGTCGAGAAGCTCCGCGAGCGGACGACCGGACTTAGTCCAAGCCGCTGTGGCCTGTCGTGTCACGCGCCTGGCTGCTCCCGAGACGCACACGTCGGCGGCGGCGCCCAGCAACGCGCGCCCGTGGTCGTTGAGGACAGAGTCAACCTCAGCACGGACCTCGGGGCCCAGGGCTGCCAAACCGGCCACGGCATAGGCGATAACGACGGTAGCCAGGCCGCCGTCGACATGGTTGAGCGTAGCGACGAGGTCTGCTGGCGGCGCACCCACCACCGCGGCCTGCGGCTGCAGATCAGGCGCGTATTCCGGCTGCTCAACGAGGGCACCCACTGCCCCACCGCCCTGGGAAAAGCCCCAGAAGCCCAGGTTCTCGTGGCCGACCCCAAGGTGGGTTGCGGCGCGGACGGCGTCGGCAAGCGCGTGCGAGGCAGCAATGTGGTCGCAGTAGAGCTGCACGTTGTCTTCCGGATCGCGGGGGTAGTCGGTGATAACCACGTGCGCACCAAGGGCGACGAAATAATTGATCACGGGTTGCTCGTAGGCGGCAATGAAGTCGAAATCCCCGCGAAACTGCAGGCCGACCGTACTGGAAAATGAGGGATCGCAGTGCGGGGCCACGCCCTGAGTGGAGGGAGCAAAGGCGATGGTCGGGCGAGGGCCTGGGCCGGACCACGGATTATTGGAGCGAAACACCGCGCCCGTGGTGGTCAGGGTGCGTTTCTCCGTATCGGTGGTGACGTAGTCGATGCGCCACGCGTGCGCGTCGTTCAGCCTGGTACCCAAACCCAGCGCGGGAATCCTCCGCGCGTTGATCAGCGTGCCGGGGCTATGGCCGATTACCCAGGTGGCGTGGCCGAAGTCGGGGTCGGCGCGCCGACGGTTGCGCGCGAGGTCGACGAGGAAAGGAATCAGCGTTCGGGCGAGCACAGCGGCCATGGTAGCCCCTAGCGCGGCATGTGGCGCCAGATCGAACGCGGCACCAGCCGCATCACCGCAGCTAAAAGGGCAAGTTGGCGCGGGATCCACACCGTGCGGGAGCCGGATTTCTCCATGGCGGCCACAACGTGCTCCGCGACGACATCGGGGGTCACCGACATGATCGCAGGCTTCATCCCCTCCGTCATCGATCCAATAACGAATCCGGGCCGCGCGGTAATCAAGGACAGCTCAGTGCCGTGCAGGCGGTCGGCCAAGCCCTGGCAGAAAGCGTCGAGGCCCGCCTTCGTAGAGCCGTAGACATAGTTCGCCCGGCGCGCACGCCAGCCCGCGATCGAGGAAAACGCGATGATGTGGCCGCGCGGCATTTCGTCGGCAAGCACGGTGAGCATGCTGACCTGGGCTGTGTAGTCCACGGTGGCGATGTCCGCGGCGTGGGTTTCGTCATGTTCGGCGCGTTGTTGGTCGCCGAGGATTCCGAATGCGACGATCGCCGTGGTCGGGGCTGCGTCGCGCACGATCTGTCGGTGCGATGCCAGGTCAGTCGCTTCGAAGGCGACGGTGTGCACATCGGTGGCGCCAGCTTCGCGCAGGCGCTTATCGACGAGTGCGAGCGCGTCCGGGCGGCGGGCCGCAAGGATGACGTCGCGGCCGGCACAGATGCGTGCTGTGATCTCTATGCCGATGTCGCTGGTGCCGCCGAGTAGGAGGATGGGTCCGGAACTCATGCAGGCGAGTCTACGGTAAACCCGGTCATCGATAGGGAGCCCCAGGTGCGCTTCTTGTTGAACTCTGTCACGTCGGTCTCCCCTAGCCCGGCGGCTGCACCTGCGACATAGGCCAAGGGCAGGAAGTGGTCCGGGGTGGGGACCGCGCGGGAGTAGGCGGCGTGGTCGGCTAGTGCGTTGAGGCGCTCCGGGTCGGTTTTCATGATGGCGGCGGCGTCCTCGTCGAACTGGTCGGCCCAGTCGAAGCCGGTATCTCCTGCGTGGCGCTGCACCATGTGCAGGTTGTGCACCACGTTGCCGGAACCGACGATCAGCACGTTCTTCTCCTGCGCGAGGCGGGCTAGCTTTGTGCCCATCTCTACGTGATGGGCTAAAGGCTTGGTGGCGTCGATGGAGAGCTGAACCACGGGGATGGTCGCGTCGGGGAACATGTGCTTGAGCACGCTCCAGGTGCCGTGGTCGAGGCCCCAGTTGTAGTCCTGGGCGACCAGGGTGGGCTTAACGATATCGGAGACTAGTTCGGCTACTTCCGGATCGCCGGGAGCGTTGTATTCCACGGCGTGCAGCTCCGGTGGGAAGCCCCAGAAGTCGTGGATCGTCTTCGGGTCCGTCATGGCGGTGACCCCGGTGCCGCGGGTGTACCAGTGCGCAGAGACGCTCACGATTGCCCGCGGGGTGCCGTCGGTGCGGATCTGCTCCCCTAGCTGTGCCCACTTCCGGGTGTAGTCGTTGTCTTGGATAGCGTTCATCGGCGTTCCGTGGCCGACGAAGAGTGCGTGAGTGGTCATCGAAGTTCCTTTGGTTGAAAGTTAAAGGGTTCGCTGCCAGTTGATGTTACAGCAACAATGTCTTCGATGCGCATTCCCCAGCTCCCAGGCTTATAAATGCCCGGTTCAATAGAAAACACCATGCCTTCCTCCAGCACCTGCGACGCCCCATCGATAATGAACGGCGCCTCATGCCCCGCCAGGCCAATGCCGTGACCCAGCCGGTGCGTAAACCACTCACCGAAGCCTGCTTCCGCAATGATGTCGCGGGCCACTGCATCCAACTCACCAGCAGTCATCCCCGGCCGCACTGCTGCCACGGCCGCCTCCTGCGCCTTCAACAGCACCTCATAAGCGCGCGAGGCTTCGTCGTCAAGCACAGGCGTGCCGCCCACCACATAGGTCCGCGTGCAGTCCGAGTGGTATCCCGCGCCCAGCGTGCCGCCCAGGTCCACTACGACCAGCTCGCCGTCGACCAACGGCCGATCCGAAAAGGAGTGGTGCGGGTTCGACCCATTCGGCCCCGAACCCACGATGATGAAATCCACCACGTCATGCTCCATCAGGATCAGCTTCTCAATCTGCTCCGCCACCTCGCTTTCCGTCTGGCCCGCCCGCAGCAGCGAGGGCACCTGCGCGTGCACCCGATCAATCGCCGCGCCCGCAAAACGCAACTGCTCGATCTCAGCGGCGTCCTTGACCATGAACACCTCAGCGAGCGCGTCGGTAGCAAGGACGGTGGCATCGTCGATACGCGACTGCAACGCAAAGACATGGTCCGCCGTCAGCGAAGACCCAAGCCCCACCGTGCCCGCGCCCAGAGGGGCGACAGCCATCTGGTGCGCATCCTCGCCGTCGCGCCACCCGCGCACCTTAATACCGGGCAGCGTGAGGTCCCCGATATCCGTCATCGGCGCGACCACCTGCGCTGTGCCCTCGGCGGGGATCGTCAGCGCCGTCAGCCGCTCATGCGACGACATCCACGAACCGGTGAAGAACGCGAACTCCGGGCCCGTCCCCACGATCACCCCGGCAAGACCACGATCGCGCGCGGCTTCCTGGGCCGCGGAGATCCGGCCCGCGTAGGTGGAGGAAGGAAATTCAGAACCAATACGAGTACTCATGCCCCCATGCTAGATCCACTACCATGGCCAAGTGTGCTGCCCTCTACACTCGTGCGGATCACCAACGGCCGAAAATACTGCAGCGGCGTGCTGATCACCCCCACCGAGGTACTCACCTGCGCTCACTTCTTCCGTGACCTGCGCTACCACACCTATCTGTGGGTGGCCGGCGTGCGGCGCGTGCCCCGCGAGATCGAAACGATCCCAGGCACAGACCTGGCCATCGTCCACGTGCCGACGATCACCCACGTAGCCCCCGAGGACATGCCACAGATCGGGCCCACCCCCGCCCCTTTGACGCAGACCGTGACCGTCGGATTCGGCGGTACGGTACGTGGGCGCGGCTCCTTCCGGATGCGCCGTGGCCGATTCCTGCTGCGCTCCCCCATCGCCGTGTCCCGCGGCATGGCCACAGTGGTGCGCCCGGCCGGCTTCATCTTCAACTACAACCCGGCTATCAAGGGTGATTCCGGCGGGCCCGTCTTCGCCGACGGACGAGTGATCGGCGTGCAGTCGCTCATCGTCGACCCGGCCGGGATCAACCTCCACGTGGCCGCCACCGCGCTGCTGGAACCGCTGGCGGGCAGGTGGCACACACCGCAAGACTAATTGCCGATGGCCACCACACCGCGCTGGATCGCGTCAATCGCGCGCCGCGCGTTGCGCCGGATGTCATCGGTATAGCCCGTCTTCGCGATCTGCCCCAGCAAATCCACCACCTGGCGGCACCAGCGCACGAAATCACCCGGGGTGAGTTCCGCACCGCTCTCCGCGGCCGCGGCCAGGCAGTAGCCCAGGGGCGCGCCCGCGGCCCACTGGTGCATCGACAGTGCAAAGCCCGCCTCCGGCTCCTTCGTCACCGGCAGGTTGTGGCGGCGTTCGTCGGCGATCAGCTCGTCGTAAATGCGCATGGTGTCGTTCATCGCATCCGCCATCCGGTCCGTCGCCGCATCGGGGCTGCCACCGCTGATCTTCCGGTTTTCAAACACGCATAACGACGAGACACCCGCCAACTCCGCCGGGTCCAACTCATTCCAGATCCCGCGCTTCAAACACTGGGCGACAAAGAGATCGGACACGTTGTGGATCTCCGCCAGGCGGGCGCCCTCGTCGGTGATCTGCGGTTCGCCGTCGACAATCTCCACGTAGTCCATCTCCGTCAGCAGCCCGACGATGCGCTCAAAGGTGCGCCCCAGCGAATCGGTGGCCGTGTCCACACGCTTTTCCAGCCGGCTGAGCTTGCGCTTCTCACGCGCTAACTCGTTGCCCACGCGCGCCAACATTTCGCGGTCCGTGGCCGGCCAGCTATGCACCGGGTGCTCGCGCAGGGCTGCCCGCAGCGCCACCACCTTCTTATTCGGGCGCGTGCGCGCCTGCTCCTTCAGCTTCTTTGGCCTGCGGAAATGCCCCTTGTGCAGCTGGTCGACGACGCGCCGCGTGTGCTTCCGCGGGCGTTCAGAAATATGGCGCGGCAGCCTGATCTCCCCGACCACCATCGGAATATTGCGGAATGACGCCGCATCGATCCGCCCCGACCAACCACGCTCCGTAGTGATCCACGGCCGCGGATCATCCTGCCGGCCAGCCGGCGCAACCACAGCAGCCAGCTCCGGGCGGCGCTTCGACGGCAGAACAATCACCTCGCCCACCCGCAAACGGCCAAGAATCTTCTTAATCTCCTCCTGCCGGTCTTCGACAGCCTCCCGCTTGGACTGCTTCTCCGCCTCCGACAATTCGGCGCGCAGCTCCACATAGTCGATCAACGATTCGGCCAAAGCATCGGTGTTGGGGTCGGTATCGGTGTGAAGGCCCTCGTCGTTAAGTCCGAAGCTCTCGACGTCACGACGCAGCTGCTCGCGGAGCTTATCGACGCGCACTCGGGCACGCTCAATCTCACGTACCTCGTCCACGACCGACCCGTCCGTCTGGTACTGGGCGAAAGACTTCTCAATCAGGCGCAGCGAATCCTCGTACCCATTCATGGAAATCAGGTTGACCGCCATGTTGTACCCGGGTGAGAAGGTCGAAATCAGCGGGTACGTACGTGTCGACGCCAGGCCCGCCACCGCGTGTGGATCCATCGCCGGCGCCCACTGCACCACCGCGTTACCCAACGCGTCGATCCCGCGGCGGCCCGCGCGCCCGGTCAGCTGCGTGTACTCGCCGGGGGTGAGATCCACGTGCGCCTCACCATTGAACTTGACCAACTTCTCCAGAACGACGGTGCGCGCCGGCATATTAATACCCAGCGCGAGCGTCTCCGTGGCGAAGACCGCCTTGACTAGACCTTTAACGAAAAGCTCCTCCACGATGTGGCGAAAACCGGGCAGCATTCCCGCGTGGTGGGCAGCGAAACCACGCGACCAGACCGACCGCAGCTGACGGAAGTTCAGTACAGCAAGGTCCTCCTCGGGAATGCCCTCGACGCCCTTGTCGACGATCTCCCGGATCTGCTGCGCTTCCTCCTTCGTGGTCAGCTCCATGCGGGAACGGTGACACTGCGCCAACGCCCCATCGCAGCCGGCGCGCGAGAAGATGAAGGTGATCGCAGGCAGCATGTCCTGGCCACCCAGAGTACTAATCACTTCAGGCCGGCCGAGGGGCCGGTAGCGGTCCTGGGGCCGGTCTTTGCCGCTGCGGCGACCTTCAGTGCGGGCGCGGAAGCCGCGGCCTTCCTCAAAGTCGCTGCGGCCCTCGGCGGCAAGGCCCGATTCGAGGCGCTCTATCTTGCGTTCCAGGGTGCGGTTGACGCGCCCGTCCTCCCCCGGTTCGAACAGCGGATAGAGGTTGCGGCCGACCATCATGTACTGGCTCAGCGGCACCGGGCGGTGTTCGGACACGATCACCCTGGTATCCCCGCGCACGGTCGATAGCCAGTTGCCGAACTCCTCCGAGTTGGACACGGTCGCAGACAACCCGATGATCGAGATGGATTCGTCCAGGTTGAGGATGATTTCCTCCCACACCGCACCGCGGTCACGGTCTGCGAGGTAGTGGATTTCATCCATGACCACGTGGGTGAGCCGATCCAGCTGCGGTGAGCGGGCATAGATCATGTTCCGCAGCACCTCGGTGGTCATGACGACGATCTCGGCAGAACCATTGATCGATACGTCGCCGGTGAGCAAGCCCACGGCATCCTCGCCGTGCTCGTCGACAAGATCGTGGTACTTCTGGTTGCTCAGCGCCTTGATCGGGGTGGTGTAGAAACACTTCGTGCCCCGTGAGAGCGCTAGGGACACGGCGAACTCGCCGACAACGGTCTTGCCGGCACCGGTGGGTGCGCAGACCAACACCCCCCGATCCTCCTCGACGGCCTGGCAGCCGGCGATTTGGAAGTCATCGAGGGGGTATGGTCGTGAAGCTCTAAACGTGTCCAAGTGGGTAGAGGTCATGCCACCAGACTAGGTCACGTCAGAGGACATCGTCGAAGTCCGAACGCTCAATGTTGTCGCGTGTCTGCGCAACGTCGCTTGACGACGACACCGGCTCCGCCCGACTGACAGGTGCGGGACGGTGGTTTAGCTCGCTGGTTTCCTCGTCATCCAGGTCCATCCACTCTGGGCGTTGTCGCGCCTGGCGCTTGTCGTTCCAGCGGCAGAACTGGAAAGAGAGCTCTACCAGCACACAGATGGATAGGGCAAGGACAATCATCGAAAACGGATCTTGGCCCGGTGTCATGAATGCGGCGAAGATGAACACGATGACGATGATCATTCGGCGCTTGTCTTTGACATGCTCATATTCCAAGATGCCCAGAATATTGAGCATGACGATGATCAGCGGAATTTCGAAACTCACGCCGAAAATCACTGTGAGTCCAAGGACGAAATCATAATATTGCTGACCTGTGAGCCACGCCTGTTGGAACTCATCACCGATGGTCAGCAGTACTGCCAGACCAACGTCCAAAATGAAGTACGCAAGCAAAGCACCTGCTACGAAGAGAAGCACTGCCAGAGTGACGAAGGTGAAAGTGTAGCGTTTTTCCTTCTTGTGCAGGCCAGGCACGATGAACAGCCAGATTTGTGTCAACCAGACCGGCGATGACAACACCAAGCCGGCCAGAGCGCCAACCTTGAGACGAAGCATGAACATCTCAAATGGGCTGGTTGCCAACAGGCGGCATTCCTCCCCGTCATTGAAGCTCACGCGCATGTCTTCGGGCAGATTACAGTAAGGGCCGCGAATGATTTCGCCGAGCGAAAACATGCCGAATGGCGCGTTTTGATACCAAATGAACCCAATAATCGTTCCGACCAGCAGGGCGGCAAGCGAAATCATCAAGCGACGCCGGAGCTCGACTAGGTGCTCACGAAGCGCCATCGAGCCGTCGTGGTTCTTTGGCTTTTTCTTCTTGCTGCGGAACTTCTTCTCAGCCACGGATCCTGACTACTGGTTCTGCGTGTTCTGTTGCTGCTGCTGTGGCTGATTTTCTGGACGGTCCCAGAAGTCCTGCTCCTGCTGAGCCTGGGTTATCTGGCCCTGCTGAGGTTGCTCGTTCTCATTCTGAAGTTCCTTGACCTCGGACTTGAAGATGCGTGCGGAACGCCCCACGGAACGCGCCAGATCCGGCAGCTTCTTTGCACCGAAGAGCAGGAGAATGACGACGAGGATGAGAATGATTTCCATCCAACCAAGGTTCGGCATGGTATTAGACCTTTCAAAAATTGAGCTATGCCCTATGAGTTACCAACTTAGCAGTTACTCAATGCTGTCCGGTTGATCATAGCGCTTGCGTGCCGAATCCGCTCGCCGAGCAATCTCCTCCGCCACATCCTGAGGGGAAACCACCTTCACACGGTCAGCTTGGCTGAGTGCGAACCGAACAAGCCACTCTGGTGAGCCAAACGGCATTGTGGCGGTCCACCACCCACCATCATCCGGCGTGCGGCTCCGCTCCCCGAGTTCGATGTCCCAGTAGTCGATCAGCCACGTGGCATCGGGCGCGATCAGCAACTCGGCGACCTGCTTATCGGTGAAACCGAAAGGATCCTCCGCGTCGAAACGGCTCCCTTTAGCGGCGGAGGGTTCGTCGAGAAGCGATGCGCGGCGCACCCGATCTAAACGGAACGACTTCTGCTCGCCATCCTCCCAGGCATTCAGGTAGGTGTACCCGTCGCGGTGGAAAAGCTTTTCGGGGCTGACCTGCCTGGTGCGGGTGGAGTTCGATGACGTTGAGTAGTAGTCGAGTTCTAGCTGGCGTTCGTCGGCAAGTGCCTGACTGATGACGGTGGCAGGTCCCGGATCAGTGTCGGCGATGGTGTCGGTCACGCCTGGTGCCTTGACGGCAGCGCGGATTTTTGCGGCGGCAGAGGTCACAGCGTCCTGATCGACAAGCCCAGGGATCGTCTCAAGTGTCTCCAGGGTGAGCAGCAGCGCGTTGGCCTCCGTGGGAGTCAAGCGCAGAGGCTTGTCGAGGCCTTGGTCGTCGATGAGGGTGACCCGCCTCCAGTCCGCGACGAGGTCGATCATCTCGCCGGGCCCCTTGCCCACGCCCGAAACGTGCAGGCGGTTGAGCGCATCCATGACGTGCTGCGGGCTGAGGTTGAGGTCGCGAGCAATCTCCATCACCGTCGCCTCAGGATGCTGCCGCAGATACGGCACGAGGTTCAGCGATCGGACCAGATCAGTGATCTTTTCGGGACTATCCTTCATGTGCAGCCTCCAACAGCGCTAAGACATCTGCGCGCACATCATCAGGCTTGACGACGACCACCTGGTCGGCATAACTAGCAACGGTGCGCACCAACCAATCCCGTTCAACATCACGCAGCACCCAGTGCTCGCCATCGCCGGTGGCCTTGTCTGTCAGCTCGGGGGCGGGCTCGTCGATAAGCAGCGTAGCGGTGGTCGTGGGACCGCGAAGGGACTCCTCGACGACCTCTTGGAGATCACGGTCGGTGGTGATGAATTCGTCGGAACGCACCTTGCGCACGTTGCTCACGCGGATGGCGCGGAAGCTGCGCGGGGCGCCGCGTTCTATGTCCCAGCCGGCGATATAGGCCTTATTGTGCAGCGCGACGATCCCCCACGGGTCCATCACGCGGCGCTGCACCTCGGCGGTGGGACTGGGCCGATAGTCAAAACTCATGCGGGTATGCGTCCGGATGCACGCGGTGACAGCTTTGACCAAATCGGCCGACAAACGCAGCACGTCATTATCCATAGAGGCCAAAGGGGCATCGTCGAAAGAGCGGGTCGCCCCGGAGGCGGCCAGCTTCGTCCACCCCGAGCGGGCGAAGGCACCCAAACTGCCGGCTTGGCCGAGGTCGCCGGCAAGGCCCAGCACGGTGGCCTCGGCATCGGTGAACTCGATGGGTGGCAGCTCGTAGGAGTCTTTATCCACCCACACCAGCCCGTTCTCGCTGCGTGCGGGCACCCCGGCGCGGCGGATGCTGGCCACGTCGCGCTGAATCAGCCGCTGGAAAGCTTGGTCGGTGCGGTCTTCGTAGCCGGCGACGTTGGCGCGCACCCAGTCATGCGTGCGCGGTGTTTCTGCGCCCAGCAGGCCGAAGGTGAGGTTGGTCAGGCGTGCGACGGCATCGTCATCAGCTGTCACGGGTGCCTAGCCTTTCTTTTCGTGGTGGGCGTCCATGTAGGCGATCAGTTCGTCGACACGCGGGTCTTCGTTAGCGAACGGGTCCAGCAGGTCCACCGTGCGCGGTTCCGGCCGGTCCACTTTCATGTGGACCCAGTCCACAGAGATTGGTGCGCCGAGCTCCTGTGCGGTGCGTAGGAACTTTTCGCGCAGGGCGGCGCGGGTGGTGTCTGGGGCGTGTTCGGCGGCGTGCGCGATGGCCTCGTCCGTCGTCCAACGCAGTACGCGCCCTTTGCGCTGCAGGAGGTAGAACAGGCTGCGCTCGGGGTGAATGTCGTGGTAGGTCAGGTCGATCTGGCGCAGTTTGGGGTGGTCGTAGCCCACGCCCAGCTTGTCGCGGTAGGCGTCCAGCAGCGTGCGTTTGATCACCCAGTCGATCTCGGTATTAACCTGGCTGAAGTCCTGCGTCTCGATCGCGCGCAGGACCCTGCCCCACAGATCGACCACACGCGCCATTTCCTCGTTCGGGGTGCCTTCGTCGGGACGGACCTCGAGCCAGGCGCGTGCCGACGAATAAATCGCCTGCTGCACCTCTAGCGCGGTAACGGTGGAGCCATCCTTCAGCTTCAGTACCGTGGAGCCTGTCGCATCGTCGGCGATGTCGCGCACGTGCTTGATCGCGTTCTCCAACTCGAAATCGGGCAGGTCAAAGCCGGCCTCAAGCATCTCGATGACCAGCAGCGTGGACCCGACCTTGAGAGCGAAGGTGGGCTCCGCCATGTTGGAATCGCCGGCGATCACGTGCATGCGGCGGAAGCGGTGTGAATCCCCATGCGGCTCATCGCGGGTATTGATGATGGGACGGGTCCGCGTGGTGGCCGAAGATACGCCCTCCCACACCTGGTCCGCCCGCTGCGAAAGCACGAAACGGCCATCCTTGATCAGGCCGGCGCCGCAGATCAGTTGGCGGGTAATCATGAAGGGAAGCAGCTGCTTGCCCAGGGACTTCAGCACCATTTCCCGGCTGATCAGGTAGTTTTCGTGTGCGCCATAAGAGTTACCGGCGGAGTCCACGTTGTTTTTGAACAAGTAGACGGTGCCGCCGATGTGATCGTCGGCAAGCGCCTGCTCCGCCTGAAGCGCCAGCTCGTGGTAGATCCGCTCCCCGGCCTTGTCGTGGTTGAGCAGTTGGGTGAGGCTATCGCACTCGGCGGTGGCGTACTCCGGGTGGCTGCCCACATCCAGGTAGAGGCGCGCGGCCGATGGGGTAAAGATATTCGATGACTGGTATTTCGCAACCACCGGCCGAAACAGGTAGCGGGCTACCTCCTCGGGGCCGAGTACCGGCCGCCCATCGCGGGTGGCGGTCACGCCGAATTCGGTCTCGACGCCCATGATGCGCCGCGCAAATACCTCACCCACGGCCTACTGGCCGCCCTTCTGCACAAACGAGCGCACGAACTCCTCGGCGTTCGTCTCCAGCAGGCCGTCGATTTCATCGAGCAGATCATCGGTGCCCGTGGTGTTGATCTGGACGCTGCCCGCGGCTTCCTCGCCGATGTTTTCGTCCTCGCCGGCGCCGCCGGTGCCGTGAACTTGTTGCTGTGCCATGAAAGTCTCCTTTTTCTTTTCTAGTGTACGTCTACGATGTCGTGACCCGCGTCGCGCAGGGCGCCCAGCAGGTCATCGGTGGAGGCGGCTGCATCGACGAGTGCGCCGACCTCCTCTTCGGTAAAGCCGTCCACGGCGTCGATGTTGATCTTGGCAACACCGTGCTCGTGCTTAACGACGATCGTCTGCCAGCTTGAGGCGACGACCTGTTCGGGGAACTTCGCCGCGACCGCACCGCGCAAAAAGGCGCGAGAATTCTTCGGAGGATGCTCAGCAGCCCGGCGGATGGTGTCCTCGTCGACAAGCGTGCGCATGCGTCCCGCCCGCACCAACGCGTGGTAGAGGCTTTTGGCGGGGTCGATGTCCGAATACTGGATATCCACCAGCTTCAGCTTCGGGTCGCTCCACGCCACTCCCCGATCGACATAGCCCTTGATCAGGGCGTATTTGGCGGTCCAATCAAGGCGGTCGGCGGTGGACAGCGGGTCGCGCTCCAGATCGTCCAATATCTCGGACCACAGTGCGATGACGCGCTGGTCGTGCTCGTCCTCGGCTGTCACGCGGGTGAGGTACTCGCGCTGGAGTTGGATGGCGGTGAGCTGGCGATCGTCGACAAGCGACATCTTGTGCGTGCAGCTGGGGTCATGCGAAATTGCCTTGAGCTCGGCCACGGGATCCTTGAGTGCAAGATCGCTGAAGTCCATGCCGTTCTCGATTGCATCGATGACCAGCTTCGTCGTGCCCAACTTGAGCACGTTGGAGAACTGGCTCATGTTCGCATCGCCGATAATCGTGTGGAAACGGCGGAAGTGGGCAGCATCCGCGTGGGGTTCATCGCGCGTGTTGACGATGCCGCGGTTCAGCGTGGTCTCCAGTGAGACCTCCTGCACGAAATAGTCCGCGCGCTGCGAAATCTGGAACCCATCGCGCTCCCCCGCCTCGCCGATCCCCACACGGCCCGCGCCAACGACGACCTGGCGGGAGACGAAAAACGGGATGATCGCCTTGGTCAACACATCGAAGTCCGTGGCGCGGAGGTACTGGTAGTTCTCGTGTGAACCATAGGACGCGCCCTTGCCGTCCACGTTGTTCTTATAAAGCTTTAGCGGCGGGCACGGATCATGGTTCTTCACCACGCTGGTTCCCTGGGCGGACAGATCGGCGACGGTCTGGGCTGCCTCATTCAGAATGATATCGCCGGCGGCGTCATAGACCATGGCGTCGAAAGCGTTATCCACCTCCGGGGAGGCATACTCCGGGTGGGCATGATCCACGTAGAAGCGCGCACCATTGGTGGGTACAACGTTGGCCACGCCGATCGCATCCCAGTCCACCACCGGCACCGTGCGGTAACGCCGCAGGTCAAAGCCGCGGGCGTCCGCGAGGGGGTGCTCATCTTCATAATCCCACCGGGCGCGCGCACCAGTTTTCATCGCCGCGTAGGCCACCACCGCGTGGGTGGAACTCACGATCGGGCTCAAGTCCGGCTGCTCGGGCGTAGAGATGCCGTACTCAGTTTCGGTCCCCATAAAACGGGCCATGTTTTCCTTTCTCATCGCGCCTAGGGCGCCACTTCAGCCGACACGACACGCTTGCCCTGGCGGCCAGAAATCCGCGACCACTCATCCGGGCTCGCGGTATTCGGCAGGTCTTCACTCTCATTCTGTTCTGCCGTGACCGCTTTGCGCAGGTGATCGGCACTCAAACCTGACGACGACACGCCAGCGATATGGTCCTTGATCGCCAGTTTCTTCGCCCGGTCCACAATATTGGCGATCATCGCGCCTGACACAAAGTCCGAGTAGTTCAGCACCTCAGAGGTGCCGTCAATAAGCTCCAAACGCACATAAGGACGCGGCGCAAACAGGGCCGCCACCGCGGAATCGATCAACTCCTCCACCGGCTGCGCCAGAGGAATCTCTTCGCTTAGGTGGCGCGAGAAAATATCTGCGGCGCCCGCCCGGTCCGGCCGGTCGATGCGCACCTTAATGTCTAGGCGCCCCGGCCGCAGGATCGCCGGATCGATCAGCTCCTCACGGTTCGTCGCGCCGATCACGATCACGTTCGCCAGCCCCTCCACGCCATCAATCTCGGTGAGAAGCTGCGGGACCACCGTCGTCTCCATATCCGAAGACACGCCCGAGCCACGGGTGCGGAAAATCGACTCCATCTCATCAAAGAAGATGATCACCGGGCGGCCCTCGTCGGCGAGCTCCCGTGCGCGCTCAAAAATCAGCCGAATGCGACGCTCCGTCTCGCCGACAAACTTATTCAGCAGCTCCGGACCCTTCACATTGAGGAAATAAGCGCGGCCACCATCGCCGATGCGCTGCGACAAAGAATTCGCCACCGCCTTCGCGATCAACGTCTTGCCACATCCCGGAGGCCCATAGAGCAGCAAGCCCTTCGGCGGCAGCAGATCGTACTGTTTGTACAGGTCAGGGTGGGCGAAAGGCAGCTCGACAGAATCCTTAATCGTCTCAATCTGCGCGCCCAACCCGCCGATATCGTCATAAGACACATCCGGAATCTGCTCGAGGCTCAGCTGCGAAACCTCCGTCTTCTCCACGCGCTCCACCGCAAAGCCAGCCTTCACGTCGATCAGCACCGTATCGCCCGCCCGCGCCTTCGTCCGCAGCGGAATAGTCAGGTGCACCAAGGACTCATTGCCCAGCTGATCAGCGACAATGGCGCGCCGGGTGCCCACCTTTTCGATCAGCGTGGCAAGCGAGCCGCTCGTCGGAAAGCCGCACGATTCGACGACCACCAAGCCCTCACCCAGGCGCACAAGGTGACCGGGCTCGAGCGTGCCAGGCTCCAGATTCGGCGAGACCTTCACGCGCATCTGCCGGCCGGACGTAAACACCTCAGCCTCCTGGCCGCGGTGCGCAGCGGCCAGAAAAATGCCGTAGGTCGACGCCGGCTCGCCGAGCGCCTCGACCTGCGCGTGCAAATCCTGCAACTGATCGCGCGACTGACGCAGCAGCTGCGCCAACTTCGCGTTGCGGGAACTTAGCGTCTGGTTGGTGCGCTTCAGCTCCTTGTTCTCGTTAACGATCTCCTCGTTGGCCATGGCCCTAGCTTACAGCGTGCGCTTATCGACGAGCCTTGCGCTGCGGACGAGGTGGCGTGACACCGTCGGCAAGCCGACGCGTCCACACCAAAAAGGCGGTGTGCGCATTCATCCGGTGCTCCGGGCGGGTAGCCAGGCCGTCGACCTTCCACTCGCGCAACAACGTCTCCCACGCGCGCGGCTCGGTGAAGCACTTGGCCTCACGGATGCCTTCCATGATGTTCATCAGCTGCGGCACCGTGGCCACATAGGTCATGAACACCCCGCCGGGGATGAGGATATTCTTCACCGTCTCGACGAAGTGCCAGGGCTCCACCATGTCCAGGATGACGCGGTCGACCGGTCCGCCAAGGTCCTCAGGGGTGACTTCGCCGAAGTCGCCCAGGCGCGGCGACCACCACTGCGGTGCCTCACCGAAGTACTCCGCGACGTTGTCCTTGGCGAACTGCAGGTGATCGTCGCGGATCTCATAGGAAAACACGTGGCCCTCAGGGCCCACGGCGCGCAGCAGGCTCATCGACAGCGCACCGGAGCCCGCGCCGGCCTCGAGCACGCGCGCACCCATGAAGATATCGCCCTCGACGAGGATCTGGGCGGCATCTTTCGGGTAGATGACAGCGGCGCCGCGCGGCATCGATAGCACGTGGTCCACCAGCAGGTGGCGGAAGCAGAGATAGTCGCTGCCCATGGTGGACTTGACCACGGAGCCTTCGTCGGAACCGATGATGTCATCGTGGAGAATCGCACCCTTATGGGTGTGGTACTCGGCCCCCGGCACCAACTCGATGGTGAAATGGCGACGCTTCGCGTCAGTCAACTGCACTTTGTCGCCTGCCTGGAAAGGTCCAGAATACAACGGCGGCCTCCTTGAAACGGGAAAATGTACCGATTAGTTACCGGTCAAGTATGCCGTAAGAGCCCGCGCAAACCATAGTTGGTCCTGGGTACCGGCCAGCTCCCGTGCCGAGTGCATCGACAACAGTGGCACGCCCACATCCACCGTTGGGATACCCAGTCGCGTCGCCGCGATCGGCCCGATCGTCGACCCGCACGGCACCGAATTATTCCCCACGAACGTCTGCACCGGCACATCGGCCGCGCGGCAGGCGTTAATCCACAGCGCCTCCGTCACCGCGTCCGAGGCATAGTGCTGCTTTGCGTTGATCTTCAACACCGGCCCCTCGTTGAGCAGCGGGCGGTGGGTCGGGTCGTGCTTGGCGGCATAGTTGGGGTGCACCGAGTGGGCGGCATCGGCAGACACCATGGTGGACGCCGCGAACATGGTGAACGGATCCCCGAAGGCGCGGGCGATCGTCGTTAAGCACCGTTCAAGCAGCGGTCCCCCGGCACCCGTCGTGGACTGCGAACCCACCTCCTCATGATTAAACGCGGCCAGGACCAGGATGTCCTTCGCGTCCGCGGTGGCGTCCAGCAACGCCGTGACGGACGCATGCACGCTGCTCAGGTTGTCCAGACGGCCGGCGGCCAGCATGTCGTTGAACACCGCGCCCTCCTGCGCCTCGGCGCTAATCAGCTCATGCGCAAGGATCGAGTGCTTATCGACGCCCGCCGCCTCAGCCACCACATCCATGATCGACTCCGCGTGCCCCGCCCCCATGATCGGCTGCATGTGCGCCTGCTGGTCCGGCTTCAACTCATTGGAACGCTCCAGGTGGATCGCCAAGTGCGGGATGCGGGCGACGGGACCGGTGTTGACGAGGCGGGAGGTGCCGTCGTCAAGCACGATGCGCCCCGCGAAGGTGAGCTCCCGGTCGAACCACGACGCAAGAATCGGCCCACCGTAGACCTCCACCGCCAACTGATGGAAACCATGCGCGTGGAAATCCGGCGTGGGCTTCAGCATGAACCCCGGCGAATCCGTATGCGAGCCGATGATCCGAAACGCCGGGTTCGGGTCCTCCGGGATCCAATAGGCGATCACCGCACCGCCGTCGACAAGCACATGCCCGCCCGGCTGCGTTCCCAGCGCGCCGGGGCCGTGCTCGGTGAATCCGGCGGCTGTGAGGCGGTCTGCCACCTCGCGCGCGGCGTGGAAGGCGGAGGGGGAAGCGGCGATGAAATCGATAAGGTCGCGAATCTGGCTCATACCTCACACTCTATGATGGAGACCATCATGACACCACGACCACTCGCCCTGTCCCCCTCCCGCGCCTCCGACTACCAGCAGTGCCCGCTGCTCTACCGGTTCCGCGCCATCGACAAACTGCCCGAGGAACCCACCCTCGCGCAAGTCCGCGGCACCCACGTGCACGCCGTGTTGGAGGACCTCCACTCGTGGCCTCGCGAACAACGCACCTACCCCGCCGCCGTCAAGCGCATCAAGCCGAATTGGGAGGCCCTCGTCGATAAGCACCCTGAATACGCAACGCTTGTCGACGACGAAACCGCCTATTTCGTCGAAGTCCGCAGTCTTGTGCGCGGCTACTTCGAAATGGAAAACCCCCAAGGTTTCGATTCCTCATCGCAGGAAATGTACGTGAACACCGTCTTGCCCAACGGGGTGCCCGTGCGCGGATTCATCGACCGCGTCGACGTAGCACCCACCGGCGAAGTACGCGTCGTCGACTATAAAACCGGCAAAAAGCCCCTGCCGCGCTACTCGGCGTCCGCGCAATTCCAGATGCGCTTCTACGCGCTGGTCTACTGGAGGCTTTACGACGAAATCCCCACCCAACTGCGGCTGATGTACCTGAAGGTCATCGATTCGATGTTCCTCAGCCCCTCGCGCGAGGAACTCGAATACTTCGAACGCGACCTAGGCGAGCTGTGGGCCAAAATCGAAGCCGACGGCCAGCAGGGAAATTTCCGCCCCAAGACCTCCAAGCTGTGCGGATGGTGCAATTTCCAAGAATTATGCCCCGCCTTCGGAGGGGTGCCGCCCGAGTACCCAGGCTGGCCAGGCAGCGTGGCCGATAAACCTACAGATCCTAGCTAAGTAGCCGGCGCCCGCAACCGTTGTGATCTGCGCCACCGAAAATCTGTGGATAACAATGTTGTTTTCCACAGATTTCGGACATTTGCGGCTTGTGTCCGGCGGCGTTGGGGGCAGCGTTTTAGCGTTGGGGCCATGAACCTGATCGACGCGCTGGTACAGATGGGCACCGCAGCCATGACGCTGCTGGGCCAGCTTGCCGACGTGCCCGCCGACAACCTCCTCGCCCGCGGTGCCGAGGCAGACACCGTGCGTGGCTACTACAAGCTCGTCGACGTCTACTACGGCACCACCGGGTCAAGGAAGCAGCAGCGCCTGGCTCGGGAGGCCGCGGTGCGCAATGGCCACGGCATGGACCGGCTGCGCCACATCGAAAACTACGTTGCCCGGGCGCACAACAACGCCGACAAGTGGCCGCTGCGCCGCCGGCTCGCCGAGTTCTCCGGGCACACGAAGGATTTCCGGGTGTTTGCTCGGGAGCAGCTCGCGGCGTTGAGCAAGCCCGGCAAGGAGGCTGGCACCCGCGACTACCGCGTGACCAAGCACGCCGACACCAACGATGCCACCATGAGCCTGCGCGGCACTCAGGCCGAAATCAGCGAGATTGACGCCCGGATCCGCGACTATGCGGAGCAGAACGACGTGCCTGTCGACGAGGCCGCCGTCGCTGTGATGAGCACCGGGGGCGGCGAGGCGATCTATGGCGCGAAAATTTTGATCCCGCTCGATGTGGGTCTGGCTTTGCTCAATGGCGAAGGCGACGATGCGATCCTGACCACCAGCCTGGGCGCCACCATCACCGGGCACGAGGCGATGGCGATGAAACTTGGCCCGATCGCCGAATTCGTCGGCCTGACCAACGTCGACGGGCCCATCAGCTTATCGACGGGGCACCTGACCGAAGGCAACGAACCCATCACCACGCGAGAAGCGCTCGAGCGGCTGCTGGAGGCGTGCAAAAAGTCCGGGGCCGAACCTCCACCGCCCGAAGCCATCGAGGTAGCGCTGCGGCGCACCCCCACCCGAAAGCAACGCGCGCTGCTCGAAGCTTCGCAGATCGTGTGCGGTGGCGAGGAGTGCACCGTGCCCGCCCACCGCTGCGAAGTCAACCACAACGTGCCCTATTCGCGCGGTGGGCTGACGGTCATGTCCAACTTGTCGAAGCTGTGCGGCTACCACAACGGCAAAGCGGGCGCTGCGGAGCAATACCGCAACGTCGCGGGAGAGGTACACCGGATTCTGCCGGGCGGGCGCCTCGTACGCAACGAACACCCAGTAGCGCAGCGCAACCCGATCCGCACCCTGTTCGAGACGGGGTTTAGGACAGGCCCGTGATCTCCCCGTCGTCGTCGATGTCGATGCTGTAAGCGGCAGGCGTCTTGCCCAGGCCCGGCATCGTCATGACATCGCCGGTGAGCGCTACGACGAAACCCGCACCAGTACGTGGCTGCAGCTTGCGCACGTGCAACGTGTGGCCCTCGGGTGCGCCCAGCTGCTTTGGATCGTCCGAGAAGGAGTACTGGGTCTTCGAGATACACACAGGAAGGGTGTCCCAGCCGTTGTTCTTGAGCACCTGCAGGTCTCGGGCGGCGTTGACTGAGTACTCCACCTTGTCCGCGTGATAGATTTCGCGGGCGATGGTTTCGATGGAGGCCTCGATGCCGTCGGAGGGATCGTAAAGTTGGCGCGACCCGCTGGACAGGTTCGCGACCACCTTCTCGGCCAAGTCGATGGCTCCGTCTCCGCCATCGGCCCAGGCTGAGGTCTCAGCGACATCCACGCCAAACTCTGCCGCCCAGTCGCGCATGAACTCGCGTTCCGCATCGGTATCAGAGGTAAAGAGGTTCACAGCCACCACCGGCTTCACGCCGAACTTGCGCACGTTGTCCACGTGACGCTCTAGGTTGCAGATGCCTCGTTTTAAAGCGTCGAGGTTCTCGTCGGTCAGGTCCTCTCGGGCTACACCGCCGTTGTACTTCATGGAGCGGATCGTCGTCACGATCACCGCGCCCGCAATATCCAGCTCACCGTAGCGGGCCTTGATGTCGAAGAACTTCTCCGCGCCAAGGTCCGAGCCGAAACCGGCCTCGGTGCACACGATGTCGGCGTACTGCTGCGCCGTCGTCGTCGCGATCAGCGTGTTGCACCCGTGGGCAATATTGGCGAACGGGCCGCCGTGGATGAAGGCCGGGGTGCCACCCAAAGTCTGGACCAAGTTCGGGTTGATCGCGTCCTTCAGCAAGACGGTCAACGCGCCCTCGGCACCCAAGTCGCCTGCGGTCACCGGCGCGCCGTCATAGGTCAGGCCGACAGTCAGGCGGGCCAGGCGCGCCTTGAGGTCCTGCAGGTCGGTGGCAAGACCCAGCACCGCCATGATCTCGGAGGCGGCGGTGATGGTGAAACCGGTCTCCGTCGGCGTACCCTGCTTGGGGCCACCCAGACCGGTAACGACCTCACGCAGCGAACGATCGTTGACATCGAGGCAGCGGCGCCACGTGATGCGGCGCGGATCGATGCGCAGCTCATTGCCCTGGTGAATGTGGTTGTCCACCAGCGCCGCGAGGGTGTTATTGGCGGCGGTAATCGCGTGGAAATCGCCGGTGAAGTGCAGGTTGATATTCTCCATCGGCACCACCTGGGAGTAGCCGCCGCCGGCCGCACCACCCTTGATGCCGAAGACGGGACCCAGCGATGGCTCACGCAAGGCCACCATCGCCTTGTGGCCCAGGGAGGCCAGGGCGTCGGTAAGCCCGATCAGGACGGTGGATTTGCCCTCCCCCGCCGGTGTGGGTGAGACCCCGGTGACCAGGACGATCTTTCCGGGGTTCGAGGATTTTTGAACGTGAGCCAAGTCCACCTTGGCCATGTGCTTGCCATATGGGACAAGGGCGTCGTCGGAAATGCCCGCCTTCTCGGCGATCTCGGTGATCGGCCGGAGCGTGTGGGCTTGAGCGATAGATACGTCTGAGAGCATGCTCCTAGAGTATTACGGCGCCGAACAGATAACCCAGCAACACGGCGATCGCGATGCACAAAACACCGGGGACAAGGAACGGGTGGTTGAAGACGAACTTGCCGATGCGGGTGGAGCCTGTGTCGTCCATCTCCACGGCGGCCAGCAGCGTCGGGTACGTCGGCAGCACGAATAGAGCCGAGACTGCGGGGAAGGCTGCCACGGCGGTCAGCGGGGACACGCCAATCGCCAGCGCGGCGGGCATCAGGGCCTTCGCGGTGGCAGCCTGGGAGTACAGCAGTGCCGCGGCGAAGAAGAGGACCACGGCCAGCAGCCACGGCTGGGCGCTGAGCACGTCACCGGCGAGCACCTGGATGTCGTCGAGGTAGTGGTTGATGAAGGTGGTGCCCAGCCACGCCACGCCCAGCACGCACACCGACGCCGACATGCCGGAGCGGAATACCTGGGTGGTCAGGATGTCTGCGGCCGGAACCTTGGTGATCAACAGGATGACGGTGGCGGCTGCCAGCATGATCGTCATGATGGCTTCGTTGCGCGGCAGCGTTGGGTCGGCGATCAGGCCCACTTGCTCGGAGATGGCGGTGGCGTACAGCATCACCGCGATGATCGCGACGAGGAACACCCCCACCGAGGCCTTAGCGCCCTTCGGTGCAACGTAGTCACCAGCCGCCTGCGGCTTGCCGACGAGCCCTCGGGCCACACGGTCCTGGTACACGGGGTCGTCGTCAAGCTCCTTGCCCAGCCGGTTGGCAACGAATGCGGTGGGGAAAATCGCGAGGAAGGTGGATAGCATCATGATGCCGACCAGCTGGAGGTAGCCCACTCCGTAGGGCTCCAAAAGGTCCGCCATGAACACGACGGCGGCTGAAATCGGCGAGGCGACAATGGCCATCTGGGAGGCGATCACCGCCACCGACAGCGGGCGCGAGGGGCGCACGTGGCCTTCTTTGGAAACTTCGACGATGACCGGCAGCGTCGAGAACGCGGTGTGGCCGGTACCGGCGAAGACCGTCATCAGCCACGTCACGATCGGCGCGTAGAGCGTGATGCGCTTCGGGTTGCGGCGCAGGAAACGCTCCGCCAGGTGCACCAGGTAGTCCATGCCGCCGGCGCGCTGCATCGCGGAGATCGCGGCGATGACACACATGATGATGCCGATCACGTCGAACGGAATATCCTCCGCGGACACCGTCATGCCCGTTGCACCCAGAAGGAGCACGCCAAGGCCGCCGGCGAAACCGATCGCGATTGACCCCAAACGCGCGCCCAGAATGATCGCGCCAAACAAAATAATCAGGTGGATGAGGAAAAGCATGAGATCCACTTTCCAAAACAAAGAGATAGTACCTACCTACAAGTATCATGGAAGCACGATGTCCGAAACAACTCAGTCGGGCGTGATCTAAAGCACCCACACCCCCAGATCTACGCTTAACGACGAAAAACCCGCCGAGCCGGAGGCAACTGGGCACATCCGGAGGCGGCGGGAATCGTCGTTAAGCGTGCTTATTCTTCGTCGAGGTAAACCTTGCCCCGGTACTCTGGGTGCATCAGATTCGACTTGGACAGCACCTTGTCCAGGGTCTCTTCGTCGAGAAGTTCCTTCTCCAGCACGAGCTCGCGCACGCCACGACCGGTCGCTGCGGCCTCCTTGCCGATCAGGTCGCCGTTGTGGTGGCCGATGAAGGGGTTGAGGTAGGTGATGATGCCGATCGAGTTGTCCACGTAGCCCTGGCACACGTCCTCGTTGGCGGTAATGCCGTCGACGCACTTCTCGCGCAGGGTCTTCGCGCCGTTGCCGAGGATGGAAATGGACTCGAACAGGGACTCCGCGATGACCGGCTCCATCACGTTGAGCTGCAGCTGGCCTGCCTCCGCGGCCCAGGACACCGTGACGTCGTTGCCGAAGACCTTGAAGCAGATCTGGTTGACAACCTCTGGGATGACCGGGTTGACCTTGGCCGGCATAATCGACGAACCGGCTTGGCGTTCTGGCAGGTTGATCTCGTTCAGGCCGGCGCGCGGGCCGGAGGATAGTAGTCGCAGGTCATTGCAGGCCTTCGAGACCTTCATCGCGGCACGCTTGATGGCGGCATGGGCGGAGACGTAGCCGCCGGTGTCGCTGGTCGCCTCGATCAGGTCCGGGGAGGAGCTGATGTTCAGGCCTGTGACCTCGCGCAGGGCCTCGATGACCTTGTCGCGGTAGCCGGACGGGGTGTTCACGCCGGTGCCGATCGCCGTCGCGCCCAGGTTGACCTCCAGCAGGTCCTCCGCAGCTTCCTTTAGAGTTTTCTGCTCCTCCGCCAGGTTCGCGCCGAAGGCCTTGAACTCGGAACCGAGCGTCATCGGCACGGCGTCCTGCAGCTGGGTGCGGCCCATCTTCAAGATGTCGACGAACTCGTCGCCCTTGTCGCGGAAGGAGCTCTGCAGCTGGTCCAGCTGGTCGATGAGTTCCTGCATCGCGTAGTACAGGCCGAGGCGCAGGCCGGTTGGGTATGCGTCGTTGGTGGACTGTGCCAGGTTGACGTGATCGTTCGGGTTGATCACGTCGTAGGAACCCTTCGGCTTACCCAGCTTCTCCAGCGCTAGGTTGGCCACGACCTCGTTGGTGTTCATGTTCAGGGAGGTACCTGCGCCGCCCTGGAATGCGTCGATCGGGAACTGATCCATGCAGCGCCCCTCGTCGAGAATCTGGTCGCAGGCCCACACGATCGCTTCCGCGATGTCCTTCGGCAGGGCGTGGAGCCGGCGGTTCGCGATGGCGGCGGCCTTCTTCACCTGCACCATGCCACGTACGAAGTGCGGGAAGTCATTGATGTGGGTGCGTGAGATCTGGAAGTTGTCCACGGCGCGCATGGTGTGCACGCCGTAGTAGTACTCGTTGGGCACCTCGACGGTACCTAGGAGGTCTTCTTCTGTCCGTGTTGACACGATTGCAGGTTCCTTTCATTGGTTTCATCACACCTTACTTCCTAGGGCGTGATCTTCACCAGAAAAATCGTTGAGGAATATTTTAAAGCCGCGCGATACGCAGTTCGGAGGCCAGGATCGCCTCGCCACCAACCGCCGCGAGTTCGTCCATCACAGCGTTGGCGTTTTTCTTCGGCACCATGGCGCGCACTGCGACCCACCCCTCGCGCGAGAGCGGCGAAACCGTCGGCCCCGACAGTCCCGGCGTAATCGCCGATGCCGCCGCCAAATTGTCGCGCGCGATGTTGTAGTCGATCATCAGGTACGTGCGCGCCGCTAGGATACCCCTGATGCGCGCGAGCACCACCTGCATTTCTTTGGTGGTTTCGGCATCAGCGCGCTTTACGACGACCGCCTCGCTAGTCACGATCGGCTCGGAGAAAGGGGCGAGCCCCTGCTGCCGCAATGTGGCACCGGTGGAGACAACGTCAGCAATCGCATCAGCGACACCTAGCTTGATGGAGATCTCCACGGCACCGTCGAGGCGGATCACTTCGGCAGACATGCCACGCTTAGCGAGGTAATCTTCCACCAGGTGCGGGTAGGAGGTGGCGATGCGCTTGCCGTTCAGCTTCTCCAGCGACCATTCCTCCCCTGCGGGTGCTGCGAAGCGGAACGTGGAGCCACCGAAGCCGAGCTCCATGACCTCGTCGACCTCTGCGCGTGAGTCGAGGGCTAGGTCGCGGCCGGTAATGCCGAGGTCAAGGTGGCCTCCGGCAACATAAATGGCGATATCCGTGGGGCGCAGGTAAAAGAATTCTACCTGGTTTTCTTCGTCGAAAACGTTTAGCGCCTTGGTGTAGCCGCGCGATTTGTAGCCGGCTTCGGCAAGGATCTCGGTGGCGGCCTCTGAGAGAGAGCCCTTGTTGGGCACGGCGATCTTAATCATGAAGCGGGCTCCTTACTAAAGGTACTTGTAGATGTCGTCGGGGCTGAGGCCGCGGGAGACCATCATCACTTGTGTCCAGTAGATGAGCTGGCTCATTTCCTCGGCCAGCTCCTCGTCGGACTGGTACTCAGAAGCGATCCACACTTCGCCGGCTTCTTCGATGATCTTCTTGCCGATGAAATGTACTCCCTTGTCCAGCGCGTCGACGGTGCCGGAGCCTTCGGGGCGTTCCTGCGATTTCTGTGTAAGTTCAGCAAAAAGGGTATCGAAATTTTTCACGCCGTTAACTCTAGTCGATGGACTCCCACCATGTGATCACATCCTCGGCTCCAGCCCTGACAAAATTGGCCGCGTCGAAGCGCACTACCCCGTCAGGGACAGGCCGATCTTCCCCAGGAAGACCAAGCACCCGGCACCCCGCCGCCGCAGCAGCCGACATCCCCGCCCAAGAGTCCTCAAAAACCAAGCACTCCGCAGGGTTAGCGCCCACCCGCCGGGCCGCCTCAAGGTACATGTCTGGGGCAGGTTTGCCATGGGGCACTTCGTCGCCGGTAATCGTGTCGGTGAACAGTTCACGGCCAATGGCGTCGATGCAGTAGTCGGCCAGTTCGCGCTCCGTGTTTGTGGTGACGAATTGGACCACGCCCTCGTCGTAAAGCGAACGAAGCAGAACTGCGATACCGGGAAGCGGTTCGATATCGCCGGACAGTAACTGGCCCATGCGCTGGTACATCCAGGCGCGGTCGCGTTCGAGGTCGCCGTCGACAAGCGTGACCCCGGCCCAGTCCGCGCAGACTTGCAGCGTGTTGGCGAAGCTGCCGCCGATCGTCTCTTCCCGCTTGGCGGTGCTGAGGCGGCGGCCGAGGCGCTCGGAGAGTTCGTAGGTAGCGATGCCCCACAGCGGCTCCGTATCGATCAGCGTGCCGTCCATGTCCCAGAAGATCGCGCGGAACGGGAAACGTGCGGGAGTTGTCATGCTACTCCAGCTCCGGAAGCTCGCTCAGCGCTTCCTCGTCGGCACCCGTCGCAGCTGAAGCATTGAAGATCAGCTCGGAGAGGTCCTCTTTCTCCTCCGGCTCCAGCACCGCGCCGTGATGTTTGGCGTTGAACTCATGCAAGTTGGTGTGGAAGGCCTCCACCACGGCGAGCAGCTCGGTAGCACTCGGATCCTCCAGGGTCTCCAGTGCGTCGAGGAACATTTCGATCAATTTTTTCAGATCCGGCAGCACCGCCGGGTCAAATGGTTCGTCCCAGAACTCCTTGTCCTCCTCGCGGAGGTAGGAGCCGGTAGCGAAGGTGTGCAGGTCGGCGATGAACTCGTCGACATCAGCTTGGAACTGTTCACGGATCGTCATGAGCTCTATTCTCACCGAAAACCACTAAACGCGCACGCCGAGCAAACCATGCACCGCATTGGCGATCATGCCCTCGTGGTCGCCGCGCGCTTCGTCGACAATGCTCAACGCACGCGGAGTATCCAGGTCATCGGACAGAGCTTGACGAAGCTTATCGACGATCGCCTCTGCCTCTTCCTTGCTGGATTCCTGGGCGAAGTTCTTCCGCCACGTAGCCAGGCGCTCTTCTGCTGCGGCCAAGATTTCGCCCGAGAAGTCACGGTCAGAACGGTAATGCCCGTTGAACACGGCCAAGCGGATCGCCGCGGCCTCGTGGCCTGCTTCGGTGAGCTTGTGTACGAAGACGAGGTTGCCTAGGGACTTGCTCATCTTCACCCCGTCCAGTCCGATCATGCCGGAGTGCACGTAGTGACCGGCCATGCGGTCGATTCCCTTGGCAGCCTCGGCGTGCGCGGCGGAAAACTCGTGGTGCGGGAAGGCCAAATCGCTGCCGCCACCCTGAATGGCGAACTGGTTGCCCAACCGATTGGTGGCGATCGCGGAACACTCCACGTGCCAGCCGGGGCGGCCAGGGCCGAATGGGGAGTCCCAGGATGGTTCCCCTTCGCGCTCGCCCTTCCACACCAAGGCGTCGAGGGGATGGCGCTTGCCTTCACGCTCAGGGTCTCCTCCGCGTTCAGCGAAGGCTTCATTCATTTCCTCGCGGGTGTAGTTGGATTCATAACCGAACTGCGGGGTGGCGTCGATCGAGGCGTAGATATCGCCCTTGTCGATCTGATAGGCCGCGCCCTTGTTCAGCAGTTCTTGGACCAGCTCGATGACTTCGTCGACTGATTCGGTAACGGAGACGTAATGCTGTGGCGGCAGCACGTCGAGGACGTCCATATCGGAGCGGAAAAGATCGATCTGCCCGCGGCCCAGCTCGCGCCAGTCCACGCCGTCGCGCTCTGCACGCTCGAACAGGGGGTCGTCGACATCGGTGATGTTCTGGACGTAATGGACCTTGTGCCCGTTAGCCAGCAGGATGCGATACACCAAGTCGAAGGTGAGATAAGTCGCGGCGTGGCCCAAGTGGGTGGAGTCATACGGCGTGATACCGCAGACGTACATACCCACCGGGTCATCCGACACGTCGACCGGTTTAACTACCTGGTCAGCGGTGTCGAAAAGGTGTAAAGGAGCGGGAGTACCTGCTACGTGGGGTACTGAGGGTTCTGGCCAAGTCTGCATGGCCCCCACCTTACATAGGTGACATCACACCGGTGGCCAAGAGGATCATGACCAGGATGCCCACTGGGATGCGGTAGGCGGCGAACCAGGAGAAGGAGTGGTTGGCCACGAACTTCAGCAGCCAGGCAATGGAGACGTAGCCCAAGACGAAACAAATCACCACACCGACGGTTAGCTGCGCGCCCGAGGCTGCCTGGCCCACATCCGGGTTGAAAGCGTCCGGCAGGGAGAACAGACCTGAAGCGAGCACGGCGGGAATCGCCAGCAGGAAGGAGAACCGGGTGGCGACCTCGCGGTCGAGGTTCATGAACAGACCACCTGAGATGGTGCCGCCGGAGCGCGACACGCCGGGGATCAGGCTGAGGCACTGGAAAAGACCCATAATCACGGCGTCTTTCATGGTCATCTCGTCGTAACCGCGGTTCTTCTTACCCACGCGCTCCGCCCAGATAAAGACAAAGGAGAACAGCACAAGCACGGTGGCGGTGATCCACAAGTTGCGCAGATTGTCGCGGATCAAGTCCTTGCCCAAGAAGCCGATGACACCCACGGGGATCGTGCCGACGATCACCATCCAGCCCATCCGATAATCCAGCCCGCGGCGCTCCGGGTTGAAGAGCCCGGCGAACCACCCGGTAAGGATCTGCCAGATCTCCTTAGCGAAGTACACCAACACGGCGGCCTCGGTACCCAGCTGGATCACCGCGGTAAAAGAGGCGCCGGCGTCTTGGCCCCAGAACAGCTCAGAGACGATCCGCAGGTGCCCTGACGACGAGACCGGCAGGAACTCGGTGAGACCTTGGACGATGGATAGTACGATGACCTGCACCCACGTCATCGACTCTGCAACTTGAGCTACTTCATTCACAGCGAACCACCCTACAACTATTGTGGATGAAGTGAAGAAACGAAACGTGGGTCACAGCGGATTGAGAGTCTCCTCCCTAGGTTTAGACACGAATTCGCTTATCGACGAGGACAGCGCCACCACTAACTCGATCGTCTCCGCTTTCGTCGATGCCGGCGGGGACTTGATCGACATCGCCCCCGGCACCGAGGCGCGGGTGGCGCAGGCGATACACGAGGTCGGCCGAGACACTGTGGTGCTCTCCGCATCTGCAGGCGTGGACATGTCCCTGCCGATGGGCCAACGTGTGAACTGCTCACGTTCCCAATTGCTGCGCGGATTAGAGCAGCGGCTGCGGGATTTGGACACCGAGTATCTCGACGTGTTTCTTGCTGGCTACTGGGATCCGCGCACCCCACCAGCCGAAGTCGCCGCCACCCTGGAATCGGCCGTGGCGGCAGGAAAGGTGCGCTATGCGGGCGCGATCGGCTACGGCGGGTGGCAGTTGGCGGTCACGCCAGGGCTCACCGTGGCGCGCACTGAGTACTCCCTGCTCCAACGCGACGCGGAAGAAGAACTCCTGCCCGCGGCGAACCACCTGGGAATCGGAGTCATCGCCTCCTCCCCGCTCGCCGGCGGGGTGCTCACCGGGCACCCAGTGCACGGCACGCCATCGACCCACCCCTATGAATCTGAGAAGGCGCGCACCATCGTCGAAGCGCTGACCACCGCTGCCGACGGCCTCGGCCTCTCCCCTGCAGCGACCGCGTTGGCCTGGGTATGCGACCAGCCTGAGGTGGCAAGCGTGCTGGTGGAGCCTTCGTCGATAAGCGAATTGGAGGAATGGCTGCCGGCCGCGGATCTGACCTTGCCGCGGGCGATCGTGGCGGCGCTGGACGACGTTTCGAAATAGGGGTTCAGCCTCCCAGTTGCTAGGCTTAGGCCTTGTGAAGAAGCTCAAGGTTATCGCCGTGGTATCAGCACTTTCTGTCGGTTTAGCGGGATGTGGGGAGGACACCGCCCCGCCGCCAAACCCAGAGATGGGCAGCGCTTCCCCGGTGGAATCCCCGGCTTCGACCAATCCAGCTGGTGAGGTCACCGAATTCGACGCGATCACTGACATGGACCTTACCGGCGACACCTTGGGCGTGCGCACTGCCGCAGGGTTATTCGTCGGCACGCTCGACGACATCCTTGCCGGCGAAGTCAACCCCATCACCCTCGACGACAGCTGCACCGAGGTCTCTGCCCACGACGGCGTCTTCACCGTTGCGTGTGGCACCACCGTGCACATGATCGACGAGAATGGCGCCGAAGAGACCCTGGAGCTGGAAGAGCCCGCGAACGCGGCGGTGCGCATCAGCAATGGCGACGTGGTCACCGCTAGCGGCACCGAAGGCCAGGCCTGGGTGTACCGTGGCGGCGCGCTCGATGCTGATTTCAAGGTCCAGGACAGTACGGATCAGCTGATCGCCGTGACGCATGACGACGATGAAGCGGACGATGTCGTGCGCATTGGCCGAGAGATGACCACGATCCAAGACATCGACCTCGAAAATGACCGTGGCGGCGGTACGCTGCGCGTCGGCCTGGGTGTGGCGCAGATGGCTCCGGGCGAAGACGGCCTGGTCGTCGTTGCCGACAACATGGCAGACCAGCTGGCAATCTATACCGCCGGTGAAGTGATCCGTCTACACCAGACCGCCCCAGTCGACCCCGCTCCGTGGGGCGTGGCGTGGGACCCGGCCAAGGACCTGGCGTGGATCACCTCCCTGGAAAAGAACACCGCGGCCGGCTACGACATCTCCAACGGCGTACCCCTTGAGCAAGCCCGCTTGGACACTGTCGCGGATGCGCAGAACATGGTCGTGCTTGCCGACGGCACCCTCGTCATCGCTTCCGCCTCCGGCGACGGCCTGCAGGTGGTCAGCCCAGACTCCATCAATGGAAACGACGCTTAAGGACACTCCATGACAATCGGCGACAAACTATACGATGCAGCCTACGGCCTCGCACTCAAAGCCATGCTCCGCCTGTCACCAGAGCGGATCCACGACATCATTAACGTGGGGCTACGCGGCCTTCACCTGGCCTACCCAGTAAACCGCCTCGTCGAAAAGCTGGTGCGTAACGACGATCCCTGCCTGAAACAGGAACTCTTCGGGGTGGACTTCCCCGCCCCGCTGGGCCTGGCCGCCGGTTTCGACAAGAACGCTGCATCCATTGACGCCTGGGGCGCGCTGGGATTCGGCTACGCGGAGCTAGGTACTGTTACGCCGAAGCCGCAGCCGGGTAACCCTGCGCCGCGGCTGTATCGTCTACCGAGGGATAAGGCGATTTTGAACCGCATGGGTTTCAACAACGAGGGCGCTCTGACCGTTGCCGAGGGGCTGAAGCGGCGTCGCTCTCAAGATGTGGTGGGCATTAATATCGGGAAGAATAAAACCTCCGAGGATGCAGTGGCTGACTTCCGCCAGTGCGCTGCCCTACTGGGCCCCCTGGCGGACTACGTAGCGGTCAACGTCTCCTCGCCCAACACACCGGGCTTGCGCGACCTCCAGGCCGTTGAGTCCCTCCGCCCACTACTCCAGGCAGTGCTCGAGGCAACAGACTCACCCGTCTTGGTCAAGATTGCGCCGGATCTTGCCGACGACGATATCGACCTTGTCGCAGACCTTGCCCTTGAATTGGGGCTGGCGGGCATCATTGCCACCAACACGACGATCTCACGTGCCGGACTGTCCACCGATGCCGAAACCGTCCACAGCATGGGCGCCGGTGGGATCTCGGGTGAACCGCTGAACGTTCGTTCCCTCGAAGTGCTGCGCCGCTTGCATGCACGTGTAGGGGGAAAACTGGTGCTGATTAGCGTTGGCGGGATCAGCACGCCGCAGCAGGCGTGGGAACGCATCACCTCGGGCGCCCACCTACTGCAGGGCTACACCCCGTTCATCTATGGCGGGCCCGGGTGGATCTACCGCATCCACCGCGACCTGGCCGCTCAGGTCAAAGCCCACGGCCTGACCAATATCAGTCAGGCCGTGGGCAGTGGCAGGCCGTGGCGCGGGTAGGTCTGCTCGTCGTTAAGCGATCGAACGGCGCAAGATAAGCGCGCAGACCACCGCCATCGCCGCGTAGGCTGCGATCCAGTACGCTGCTGTGGTCGTCAGAGCAATCGTCGGGGTGACCACGCTGATGATGATCAACACCAGAGCAATCACGAGCGCAATCACCTGAGACCGCGAGCCGGGATGGTCGCGGCGCTGAGTGGCAAAGGCGCCAAAAATCAGGGCGGCCACCCACACCAACACGGTGCCGACGGTGATCTCGAAGACCCCGCCGGAGATGAACGCCACGACGGCCTGGACGATAAGGACGACGGCGAGCGACATGAACGCACCGCCGACGCGAAGCTGAATCGGAATCATTTAGCCTTGGTTCTCGTAGTAACCCCACAGCACAGTGCGCGCCAGGGAATGGAAGTAGAGATTAAAACCTAGCACGGTCGGTGTGGATTCTGGATCAATATCCAGCTTCTCTACGTCCACGGCGTGGACCGCGTACAGGTAGCGGTGTGGCGCATGGCCCGCGGGTGGGTTGGCGCCATAGTGCTCTGCCACACCATTGTCACCCTTGAGAGTGACCACGCCGTCGATGCCGCCCAGCGTCGCATCAGAGCCGGCGCCGGTGGGAAGCTCAGTGACCGAGGTTGGGATGTTGAACACAGCCCAGTGCCAGTAGCCCGAGCCGGTTGGCGCGTCGGGGTCCAGGCAGGTAATCGCCAGCGACTTCGTCCCCTCTGGGAGGTCAGACCAGCTCAGCTGCGGGGACTGGGACTGCGGGGCGCGGAGCTTCTCATCGAGCTCCTCGCCGTTCGTCAGGTCGGTGGAGGTCAGTGTGAACGTGGGCAGATCCTTCAGCGGTGCGTAAGGATCGGGCCCTGGGAATCGATCTTGTACGTAATCAGGAGTTGAATGTGCCATATCCCATTTCTACCTGAAACCGTGCCCTCGGGGGTGGAGATTACATCATTAAGATTAACGCTCTACGAAAGCGCCCTGACGTGGCGATTTGTGCCAACGCGCACGTTCAGGATAAAGTAGGCGAAGTGTTCAGCGCAACAAGCCGCACAGGAGACTGTGACTGTGCGCTGGGTGCACAACCCTTGCCCGGGTGGCGGAATTGGCAGACGCGCTACCTTGAGGTGGTAGTGTTCTATTAACGGACGTGGGGGTTCAAGTCCCCCCTCGGGCACCACACAAAATCTCGCGACATCGCTCCAGCGGTGTGGCGAAATTTTTTCTTTTCCGAAGACCCACGCAGAAAAAGGAACTCCCGAAACACCATGCGATGCCTCGGGAGTCCCCCTGCCTAGTTGTGGCTAGTGCTGCTCATTTGGATCGTTGTCAGCATCTTCCTTCGTCTGGTGGAAGGTGCCCTTCACGTGGTCCGGGGCAGCGTAGATCGAGTACAGCTTCACGGGCTCGTCGCCGTCGTTGACCAAGTTGTGCCACTTCCCCGCCGGGACGAAGATGGCGAAATCATCCTCAACCACCTGATCAATATCCAGGTTGTCTTCGCTTTCACCGATCATGATGCGGCCCTTACCGCCCTCGAGGCGCAGGAACTGGTCGTGGTCGTCGTGGACCTCAGCACCAATCTCCCCGCCAGCTGGGATCGACATGACGGTCATCTGCAGGTACTTGCCAGTCCAGAGGGTGTCGCGGAAAGCATCGTTCTGCTTAGTGACGTCCTCGATGTACAGTACGTATGGGTTTGGGCCATGGTCAGTACGTAAGTCAGCCATAAAATCTCCTTTGTCCGAACTATTGGTATAGCTTCCACTATAGGAGCATTTTAGGCTTCGCGTCGTCGCCCCTTAGAATGATGGCATCATGAAAACGCGTACTTGGCGGATCGTCGCCATTATCCTTGCGGCTGCAGTTTTTGTCGTCGCTTGGGCGCTTATCGACGTCCCCCCGCTGTCTGTTCTGCGCGAGTGGGCCACCACCACCGGCGCATGGTTCCCAGTGGTGTTCTGGTTGCTGTATGTGTTGATCACACAGTTTCCAATCCCGCGGACGGTGATGACGTTATCCTCCGGCATCCTATTCGGCCCTGTGTGGGGCATCATCATTTCTCTGACAGCCACAACAGTCGCAGCCGCGTTGTCATTGGTGATCGTCCGCGGGCTCTTGCGCGACTGGATCGAGCCCCGGCTGACTCACCCCACCGTGGCCACCATCAATGACCATCTGGAGCGTCGTGGCTGGTTGGCAGTCGTGAGCTTGCGCTTAATCGCAGGTGTTCCGTTTTCGATCATGAATTATGTTGCCGCGCTGACCAAGGTTCGGCTGGTGCCTTTCACACTCGCTACTTTGGTGGGGTCTGCCCCCGGAACGATCCTGATTACCCTGTTCGGCGATACCTTGACGGGCGAGGCAAACCCAGCGGTGATTGCCACGATGGCCGTCCTGGCTCTGGTGGGAATCGCGGGGTTGATCGTCGATACGCGAAGAGCGCGTCGGGACAACGCGCAACCAGATGACCTAAACGTCAAGCCCTCACAGTAGACTGATAGCTGTGATTGCTGTCCATGCCCGTTACCGAGGCCGCGAAACCCGCCGCGCCGATATTGTCCGCCGTTCCGCCGACGCGCTGGCGACCCTGCCTGGCGTGGGCACCTTTGAGCATGTGGGTGTGGAGGACATCCGGGCGCACGTGATGGGCCCCGCCGAGACGTGTGATCTGGTCATGGCGCTGCTGTCGGACGGCAACTGGGCCATCGGCATCGGGATTACTGATCATGGACCAGCGACGTTCGCCGCTACCGAAGCGGTGGGTACGCGACCGGCTCAGGTGCGCGTGGTCGTCGATAGTGTTCGGGAAAGTAGCGATGCCTCAGATATTGAAGCCACCTTCGCTCTGATTGGGCACGTGCTGGCGAAGCGCACCGTCGAGGGGCGCGAAGCAACGTCACTGGTGCGCAGCGGGCGGAATCAGAACGAGGCAGCCGAAGCCCTGGGCATTTCCAAGCAGGCGATGAGCCAGCGCCTGCAAGCCGCCGGGTGGCAGGCAGAGCAGGCTGGTTGGCGCCTGGCGGTTAACCTGATTACTCGCGCGACCGCTCCGACAACTCCTTGAAATTAAAGCTGGGGTTCACTTCGTCCGAGCTTGACGACGACTCCTCCACCTTCGACTCAGGCCCATTATCTAGTTCCGCCGCCAGCGGCGAATCCGCCGGCTTGTTCGCCACCGCGCGGGCCTCAGCCACGGCGCGGGCAATCTCCGGGTCGGTATTGGTCTCGAACCAGGCGTCGGTGTCCTCTTGGCCGGCCAATTGCTTGGTCTGCTCGTCGGCCTTGGCGGGTTCATAGCGGAACACGCCATCGTCGTCCTTCTTGGCAAAGGCCTTCGCGAACTGCTCCAGCGAGTCGCCGAACTGGGACGGGATCATCCACATCGTGGAGGCCTCCCCTTGCGCCATCTGCGGAAGCTTGTCCAGGTACTGGTAGGTCAGCACCTCCGGGGTCACCTCAGAGGACTTGATCGCGGCATTAATCTTCTGGATCGCGCGCGCTTCACCCTGGGCCTCGAGGTACTTCGCGGCACGCTCACCTTCCGCACGCAGGATGGTGGCTTGACGCTCCGCCTCCGCCGCGAGAATAGCGGCGTGCTTCTCGCCTTCTGCGGACAAGATACGGGCCTGCTTTTCACCCTCGGCGGTTTTAATATCGGATTCGCGCTGACCCTCGGCCGTGAGAATCATGGCGCGCTTCTCGCGGTCGGCCTTCATCTGCATCTCCATCGACTGCTGGATGGATGGCGGCGGATCAATAGCCTTCAGCTCAACGCGGCTAATCCGCAGCCCCCACTTCGCGGTGGCCGCGTCCAGCTCGCCGCGCAGGCGCCGGTTGATCGTCTCACGCGAGGTCAGAGTCTCTTCCAGGGTCATGCCACCGACAACATCACGCAGTGTGGCCACGGAGATCTGCTCCACACCCACGAGGTAGTTGTCCACGCCGTAGATAGCACGCGCTGGGTCATTGATCTGGAAGGTCACCACAATATCAATGGCCACAGTCAGATTGTCTTGGGTAATGACGGCCTGCGGCGGGAAAGACACCACGCGCTCACGAGTATCGACGCGCGCACGAACGCGGTCGATGAACGGGACCAGCAGGGTCAGCCCGCCAGAGACGGTCCGCGTATAGGAGCCGAGCCGCTCGATCACTGCGGCTTCACCCTGCGGAATCAGCGCAATGGATTTGAAAACGACCGCGGCGATCAGAACAAGGATGAGGATGATTGCAATTGTTGCACCCACTGTTAAGCGTCCTTCCAGACGATAGCGGTTGGCCCGTCGATCTCCGCCACAACAACGGATTCGCCAACGGGAATTGATTCTTGTGGATCGATCGATTTGGCCGACCAGAACGTGCCATCAAGGCGAATTTGACCGCCCGAAGGACCGATAGCCTCAATCACCTCAGCACGCTTTCCGACGAGCGCCTGCGGCGACGTGTCCAGCACCTTCGGCTGGTGGTACCGCTTCTTCAGATACGGGCGAAGGAACCCAATAAGTGCAGCCGACGCGGCCGCGAACACCACAACCTCAACCCACAACGGAACCCCGAATAGAGCGACGCCTGTAGCCGCGAGCGCACCCCCAGCGAGCATGAGCAACGTGAACTCGCCAACTGCCAACTCCAAGCCGGCTAGGACAAGCGTAGCGATTAACCAAATAAGTGGACCCACGCCATAAACATTACATATCTTCCTTCGATAACTCAGGGGTTGTTACAAAATCGACCAACCGCTCAACCGCGCCGATCAGCGTGGAATCTAGGTCACGGAAAGAGTTCACCGCACCATAGACCCGGTTCCAGCCCTCCTTCGGGTCCGTCCAGCCCAGCCTGCGGCACACACCCGTTTTCCAGTCCTCCCCATAAGGCACCTCGGGCCAGGCGCGAAAACCTAGCCGCTCAGGCTTCACAGCAGCCCAAATATCAATATACGGATGCCCCATCACCAACACATCGGGACCCACATTAGCCACCAAGCGCGACTCCTTTGAGCCTTCCACCAAGTGGTCGGCCAAGACCCCGATCCGGCGGCCCGGGCCGGGTTGGAACTCGTCGAGACGCGCCGGCAGATTATCCAGCCCCTCGAGGTACTCCACGACAACGCCCTCCACCCGCAGGTCGTGGCCCCACACCTTTTCGACGATCGCCGCATCGTGGATACCTTCCACCCAGATCCGCGAAGGCATCGCCACTTTCGCCTGCACATTTTCCACGCGCCTCGAGCCCGAATTGGACCTGCGCGGGGCGTGCTTCTCGACGAAACGTGTCAAAGTGACGCGGTGGCCCTCATAGAGAAACGCGCCGGGCATCATCTTGAAAAGTCGCTGCACGCCGTGACGGTCCTCGAGGCGCACGAAGTGTCCGTCGTAAGTTTTCTCAAAGTTGATCACGGCTCCGACGAAGTCATCCCCGTAGACTTCTACGACGATTCCGGGCTTCGCCGGTACCTCCGGGTACGTGGGTGCTTTGGTGCGGGCGTGGCCAGAGAAAATGTCGCCACTATAACGATCATCAGTGCTCATAACCTGCACAGTGTATCGGCTAGAATGCCGGGAATGGATATGCGCGCCGAAGTCTATTCCCCCTTGCAAAACACCGCCGTGTGGTTGGCGGCGTGGCTCTACGGCTACGAGCCAACTGACTCCGTTCTTGACGCCTTCACCGACCTCGGCGGCACGCATACGTGGGATGGCGGCCCCCTCGTCGATATGCTGCGTGAGATCCGTGCTGCGGCCGATATCGATGGCGAGGAGCCAGTTATCCGGCTCATCCTATGGGGCCCGGGACAGGCTGCAGGAATACCGGCTGGTTCGCAGGCTGCGGAAGCGCTGACTTCGGCGGGTGCGCTCGTCGTTCGTGGCGCTGGCGTGTCGCACATCCTGATCCCGCGTTACGACGAGGGCGGGGTGGCTTGGCGCTGGTTCGAAGAAGAGGAGCGCCTGCCGGAGCCAGCGTGGCTGTCCCCCGGGGAGGCCGACCGGCTCCTCGCGCAGGCGACAGACGGGGCAGCGGCTCTCATTGAGGCGATCGGATACAGCACCGATGCACTGCCCAATCCGCGGCTGACGGTGGGCACTTTAGCTGATTTCTATGACACCCCCGGGCTGCCCAGCAGCATCACGCCGCGTGCCGCAAAATTATTTGCCCGTGCGGACCGGGTGGCCGCCATCATCGAAACGGTGACTGACCGGATCGGCGACCACAGCCTTGACCCCCAATTGTTTGCCCTGTGGCGCCACATCCGCACCGCACGCATGGCAGGCGTGGCGGATGCGGTCCAAGACTATTGGCGTGACGCCTAGTCGTTCTTGCAGCAGCCAGGCGCACAAGGGGCACCGTTGGTGGTGCAGCCCTGCACGGTGATCGTCGACAAGGACTTCGGACGTTCGTCAGCGCCGACGTTTTCTGCGAGGTCGACGACCATTTCCGCGAATTCGCGCGTGTGGCCAACCGTTGGCGTGCGATCCAGGGTGATCCCTGCTTTGTCGCATGCTTCCTTCAGCTCGGTGTCCAGGTCCCAGATCACTTCCATGTGGTCGGAGATGAATCCCACGGGCACACAAATCAGGTGCTTGAAGGATTCGTCGTCACGCGCCAGCTCCTCGGTGCGGTCGACGACATCCGGCTCTAGCCACGGGGTGCGTGGGTTGCCGGAGCGTGACTGCCAAACGATCTCATAGTCCTCTACGCCAGCGGCTTCGGCGATCAGGCGAGAAGACTCTGCGACCTGACGGGAGTACAGGTGTGCGTCGTTCGGCCCGCCGGCAACCTCGTCCGCCGCGGTCGGTACCGAGTGGGCGGTGAAGAGGACCTTCGTCGCATCCTTGTCGGCCGCTTCCCACGCCTTCTTTAAGTCGTCTGCCATGAGACGCACGAACGTGGGGTGGGCGTAGAACTGCCACAGTTTGGTGAAGTTCAGCCCTGGTACTGCTTCGCGCATACCGACGATGTCCTCGTCGTACTGTCGACATGCCGAGTAGCCACCCCACGCGGAGGTAGCGAACACGAGGACGTTGCGGTGACCGTCGTCAGCGATCTGCTGGGCGGTGTCGTTGGCCATCGGGTGCCAGTTGCGGTTGCCGAAGTACACCGGAAGGTCATGGCCACGCTCCTTGATCACCGCCTCTACGTTGGCGATGACTTCGCGATTGAGGCGGTTGAGGGGGCTGACCCCATCGAAGTGAAAGTAGTGTTCACCCACCTGCTCCAGTCGCTCGCGTGGGATGCCACGACCGCGCGTGACGTTCTCTAGAAAAGGCACAACCTCGTCATTTCCTTCAGGACCACCGAAGGAAAGGACGAGGAGTGCATCGTAGTCGCTCATAACCATATAGGAGAGCCTATCAAACTTTCGTTTGTGATTGGATTCAGCGCTTAGATCAGGCGAACCGCGTACTGGGACATACCGGACCAGCGGACGGGAGACTTCTTCACCACGTCACCAGACTGTGGGGCCTCGATCATCATGCCGTCGCCCAGGTAGATCGCCACGTGGTGATTGCCAGCAGGCCCCCAGAACAGCAGATCGCCGCGCTGAGCCTCGCTTGGGGCGATCTTAGTTCCGCGCTGGTACTGGTATCCCGTGTAGTGCGGAAGCGAGATGCCCACGCCCGCAAAGGCGTACAAGGTAAGACCGGAGCAGTCGAAGCCGATCTTGTTGTAGTCGCCATGTGCGTCAGCGACACCGCCATCGCGGATGCCCTTAGTCGGGCCGTTCGCGTCGCCGCCGCCCCAGGCATAGGTGACGCCCAGCTGCGATTCAGCGCGTGCGATGACCGTCTCGATCTTCGCCGCCCGGGACGTGTCCGCGACGAGCTCGGTAGCTGCCTCGGTGACGTCCTCGACGGTCGAGATTTCCGGTAGCACGGTATCTAGATCAGCGGTATCCGTTTCCACGGTGTTAGCCGTGGATGGAAGCCCTGAGTTTGAGGTATCGGTGGAGTCCCTAGACTCCGAAGCGTCCGTCGTGTCCCCTGCGTCAGACTGTTCTGCGCCGCTAAGCGACGAGGAGCCTTGCGCCAAGTCCGTGTTCGACACCTGTGTAGCCAAAACAACAAGTGTTGCTGCGACGACAGACGCTGCAGAGGCCAGGTCGTTCTGACTGGACTCGTCGAAAGAACCGCGGGCGGACATCACGGTGTTTACCGCGTCTTCGATCTGCTGCTGAGTCGGCACCGGGATCTGACGGTCAAGGATGGAATCCTCAGCCTTATCGGTTGCCATTTCCGAGATTGCAGTGACGGCCTGCGAAGACAGCTCCGATGCCGCGTCACTGTCTGCTGCGGAGTCTTCCCCGGACTCCTCAGCCTCAGTGTCGCCATTGAGAGAGCGAGTGTCGCTGAAGTACTGGTTCGCGGGCTGTTCAACAGAGTCTTCCCCGGACTCTGCTGGCTGCTCCTCTGCAGGTTCCTCAGCTGGTGCCTCTTCACTCGTCGTGGGCTCAGCCTCCGTTTCCGCCTCAGTTTCGGTGGTATGGCCGCTAGTGCTTTCCGACGCCGCCGTGGCCTCAGTGCCCTCGGAGGTCTCGGCGGTGGCGGCCGCTCCTGGGCGAACCTCTTCGAGTGCCTCTTGGGCCTCTACGAGCTCGCTTTGCGCCTCAACGAGTTCATCACTCTTCTCAAGGAGGGCCTCCTGGTTTTCAGAAAGCAGATCATTTGCGCTTTCCTCAGCCGCAGCGGCCTCGCTCTCACGCTCCTCAGCAAGTTGCACCGCTAGGCGCAGAAGTGAGTCCGCGTTGGCCTTAGCCGTGCGTTCCTCTTCAAGCGCATTGAGGGTGTTCTGCTTCTCATCGCGTTGCTTCTGCAGGTAGGCGTTACGGTCCAGCGAATCCTTGACCGCATCGCCGCTGTCGAGCGGAGCAATGCTGTTTCCGGACCCGCCGTTTCGGTAGGTCGAGCGCGACACTTCATCGAGCTCGTCTTGCGCCGTTTCGACGGCACTCTGGGAATTCTTCAGCGCTTCCCGAGCTTCCTCGGCGCCCCGGCGGGCCTGTTCGGCGGCCGAGCGGGCATCGCCATAGTCGACGATCGCCTTATTCACCGCTTCGCGAAGTGCACCCACCTCAAGGTTGAGGCGGTCAATCGTGGATTGGGCTTCGGAAATGGCGGATACGAGTGAGCTTGCCGACGACCCCTCTTGGGCGACGGCGGGGGTTATCGGTGCTGCGAGAGACACCGAGGTGGTGCAAGCGACGGTGGCGACCCAAGCGCGGGCACGCACACTCCATCGCTGACGGTTCAGATTAAGCACGAAGGAACTCCTTCACACCGCATGCCGAAGTAGAGCCGGGTGGCCGCCTAGCAGGCAGATCCCAGCCAAGCTTCGTCAAGCTATAAGACTTGACCGCTGCGGTAGATATAGATCGACTACTGATGTACGGACACATGAGCGCGACGATGTAGCCGATCTACCTATGAAGTATCTGACGCTTGGCGTGCTTCCCCACATGCCCGTGTCTTGTCGATACGCAAGATATTCGTGTTACATATACGCGACTCATGAGCCGACATTGAAACCTTAAGCCACTTCACTGGTCAGTCGCACAAGCTTTACCAATTTTCACATCAGTCAAGGCAAACCTCATGACGACACAAGCGCCCCAGCTGGGACTTCGTCGATAGGCATAAAAAATGTGATTCTCGTCACTTCGAGAATCACAGTCGGGTAACTTTTTGACTACATTTCAAAAGTCAAGCTTTAGCGCTTGACGAAAAATGCAGTAAAGACCGCCACTCCTATAGCAAGAATTAAGAGGCCAATGAATACGACACTCCACGAAATATCCAACCCCTGGGAGGCGGAGGCAAAGTCCTCCAGACCGGCCACATAATCAGGCTGCGCGAGCATCGCCTCCTGACCCGCCTCGATTTCGCTTCTCGTCAGCGTGTCACTGACGGCCGCCACCGCCTGGGGGGAACGAACGACGACAGTATCTATACCCGTCTCCAGGTTGAGGTCCTGAGCAAGATCGCGCAGCTGTGCGCCGTGCAGGTCGACCCCCTCAACGACCACTACCCCCAACTGGGGGAATCCCTCGTCGGCCACCTCGTCAACCACATGCAAGAGCGATTCCTCTATCCCCCAATTCGCTAGATTATCCGTGCCGAAGGCGACACCATCGTGACGTAACTGCTGGGCTAAAGCCTCTAGATCAAGATTGTCCTGACGCATTAGAGTTCCCTTCTCGCGGTCGAATCGGCTTTGAGGTTACCTGAATGGGGGTGGTACCCGGACCTAAACATGCCTCAATTCAGTGAGAACCCCCAACAGAACGGACGTACTGTTAGACTCGGCAGTTGACCGCGACAACTGTCATACAATTGGCGGTTGACCGCTGTGCTCGCGTTGCGACGAGGAGAAGGTCCGACAGGGGCTTTTCCAAGTGATCAACGTAGGCGCCCGCATTAGGGGTCACACCCATTCTGAAAACGGATCACCAACGAGAAACGGAGCTCACTGTGACTGAAAGCAAGAACTCCTTCAACGCCAAGAAGACTCTCGAGGTCGGCGATAAGTCTTATGACTACTTCGCACTCGACGCAGTCGAAGGCATGGAGAAGCTACCCTACTCCCTCAAGGTTCTCGGCGAGAACCTGCTGCGTACCGAAGACGGCAAGAACGTCACCGAAGACCACATCAAGGCAATTGCGAACTGGGATCCAAAGGCTGAGCCTTCCATCGAGATTCAGTTCACCCCAGCACGTGTCCTGATGCAGGACTTCACCGGTGTTCCTTGTGTCGTCGACTTGGCTACGATGCGTGAGGCAATCTCCACCCTCGGCGGCAACCCAGATGACGTGAACCCACTGGCGCCAGCCGAGATGGTTATCGACCACTCCGTCATTATCGAAGCCTTCGGTACTGAAGATGCGATGGCAAAGAACGTGGAGATCGAGTACCAGCGCAATGAGGAGCGCTACCAGTTCCTGCGCTGGGGCGCAGAGAACTTCTCGAACTTCCGCGTCGTGCCTCCAGGCACCGGTATTGTCCACCAGGTCAACATCGAGTACCTCTCCCGCGTCGTCTTCGACAACGAGGGTCTGGCATACCCAGATACCTGTATCGGTACTGACTCGCACACCACCATGCAGAACGGCCTGGGCATCTTGGGCTGGGGTGTGGGCGGCATCGAGGCCGAGGCAGCAATGCTGGGCCAGCCAGTATCCATGCTCATTCCTCGCGTCGTCGGCTTCAAGCTGACCGGTGAGATCCCTGTCGGCGTGACCGCAACTGACGTTGTTCTGACCATCACCGACATGCTGCGTCAGCACGGTGTGGTCCAGAAGTTCGTTGAGTTCTACGGCAACGGCGTGAAGTCCATCCCACTGGCAAACCGTGCAACCATCGGTAACATGTCGCCAGAGTTCGGTTCCACCGCCGCGATCTTCCCGATCGACGAGGAGACCATTAACTACCTGCACCTGACTGGTCGCGACCAGGCTGACATCGACCGCGTTGAGGCATACGCCAAGGCACAGGGCATGTGGCTGGAGCAGGACGCTCCAGAGGCTGAGTACTCCGAGTACCTCGAGCTGGACCTGTCCACCGTTGTTCCTTCCATCGCTGGCCCGAAGCGCCCCCAGGACCGCATCCTGCTGTCCGAGTCGAAGGAAACCTTCCGCAACCAGCTGCCTGACTACAACACCGCTGGCGATGACACCACCGAGCCAGTGCGCGCTGAGAAGGTCGACGCTGTTGACTACAACGAGTCTTGGCCAGCAAACGGTGAGTCCGCAGCAGAAGGTGCTGAGGGCCGCGCATCCAAGCCGGTCATCATCGAGTCCCCACAGGGTGGCGAGTACACCCTTGACCACGGTGCCGTGACCATCGCTGCTATCACCTCCTGCACCAACACCTCCAACCCTTCTGTCATGGTCGGTGCAGCCCTGCTGGCACGCAAGGCCGCAGAGAAGGGCCTGACCGCAAAGCCATGGGTCAAGACCATCATGGCGCCAGGCTCCCAGGTCGTTGACGGCTACTACCACCGCGCAGATCTGTGGAAGGACCTTGAGGCTGTCGGCTTCTACCTGTCCGGTTTCGGTTGCGCATCGTGCATCGGTAACTCTGGTCCACTGCCAAACGAGATTTCCACTGCTATCAACGAGTACGACCTGACTGCAACCGCTGTTCTGTCCGGTAACCGTAACTTCGAAGGCCGCATCTCCCCAGACGTGAAGATGAACTACCTTGCATCTCCGCTGCTGGTCATTGCGTACGCTATTGCCGGCACCATGGACTTCGACTTCGAAACCCAGGCGCTGGGCAAGGACCAGGACGGCAACGATGTCTTCCTGAAGGATGTCTGGCCATCCTCCGAGGAGATCGAGACCACCATCCAGGGTGCGATCTCCCGCGAGATGTACGAGGCTGACTACGCTGACGTCTTCAAGGGCGACGAGCAGTGGCAGCAGCTGGATGTTCCACAGGGCAAGACCTTCGAGTGGAACGAAGACTCCACCTACATCCGCAAGGCTCCTTACTTCGACGGCATGCCAACCGAGCCAGAGCCAGTCTCTGACATCAAGGGCGCACGCGTTCTGGCGAAGCTGGGCGACTCGGTCACGACCGACCACATCTCCCCTGCTTCCTCCATCAAGCCAGGCACCCCGGCTGCTAACTACCTCGATGAGAACGGTGTTGAGCGCAAGGATTACAACTCCTTCGGCTCCCGCCGTGGTAACCACGAGGTCATGGTTCGCGGTACCTTCGCGAACATCCGTCTCTCCAACGAGTTGGTTGACGTCAAGGGTGGCTACACCCGCGACTTCACCCAGGAGGGCGCGCCACAGGCATTCATTTACGATGCCGCTCAGAACTACCGCGCAGAGGGCACCCCACTGGTGGTCCTCGCAGGTAAGGAATACGGCACCGGTTCGTCCCGTGACTGGGCTGCAAAGGGCACCAACCTGTTGGGCGTGAAGGCAGTTATCACTGAGTCCTTCGAGCGCATCCACCGTTCTAACCTGATCGGCATGGGCGTTATCCCACTGCAGTTCCCAGAGGGCGAGTCCCACGGCTCCCTGGGTCTGGACGGTACCGAGACCTTCGATATCACCGGTATCGAGGCTCTGAACGAGTCCGACACGATCCCGGAGACCGTGCACGTCACCGCCACGAAGGAAGATGGCAACACCGTTGAGTTCGATGCTAAGGTCCGCATCGACACGCCAGGTGAGGCTGAGTACTTCCGCCACGGTGGCATCCTGCAGTACGTGCTGCGCAACATGGTGAAGTAATTCCCACTAGCTTGCTTGAAGGCAACACTGCATAAAGGGTAAAAGGGCCATGCTCACCCCAGAGCACGGCCCTTTTAACTATTTACTACACTAATTTTCTTTCCCCTGCGTTGCAGGTTTTTAGGAGGTCTCCCCTATGCCGATCATCAGCGATAATGAGCTACAACGCCGCCGCGACGACATCCTCGTTGGGGCCCGCAAATGCTTCGCCGAATTCGGCTATGAGGGAGCCACCGTGCGACTGCTCGAAGAAGCCACGGGCAAATCCCGCGGCGCTATCTTCCACCACTTTGGCGACAAGGAGAGCCTCTTCCTCGCGGTTGCAGAGGAAGACGCACAACGCCAGGCAGATGTCGTCGCTGAAGGCGGTCTGGTGGAGGTCATGCGCGATATGCTGCGCCACCCCGAGCGCTACGACTGGCTGGCCACCCGCCTCGAAATTGTGCGCAAACTCCGTTCAGACTCCGAGTTTAAGGCCCGCTGGAAGGCACACCAGGAGGTATTGGATCAGGCCGTCGCTAAGCGTCTGCAGAAAAACGCCGACCAGCAACGCATGCGCGACGATGTCCCCGTGGAGGCCCTGCACACGTTGCTGGAAACCTTCATGGATGGTTTCATCACCAGGCTTGCCAGCGGTGAGAGCACGGAGCATCTCGACGAGGTCCTCGATCTGGTGGAGCAGACTGTCCGAGGGCAGGTTAGCACCGAATAGACCAAGCGGTATAGAATCTGTTCATGTCAAAAATCTTGTTGCTGTCGCTGCGCGACGGACCCCTAGGTAATAGCGTCGCCGCTGCAGAAGCTCGCGACGTCATGCAGGCCACAGGATTATCCAACGACACCTTGGTGCACCGCATCCTCGAGTCCACCGACCACGTTGTCGGCGACCTGACCGACATCAGCGGAGTGATCATCGGTGGCAGCTCGCTCAACATCACCGACCCCGAGTGGTCGCCCTGGCAGCATCACGTGCACCAGCAGCTCGCCGAGCTTATCGACGGCCCCTTGCCAGTCTTTCTGATCTGTTATGGCACAAGCTGGCTCACCCACCACACCGGAGGTGCAGTCAGCCACGCACATGCCGAAGATTCAGGCCCCACGGTGGTACGCCTAACCGACGCTGGGCGCGAAGACATATTGCTGCAAGGTTTTCCAGACGAGTTCACTTCGTTGACCGGGCATACGGAAAACGCAGAAACACCATCTAGCGCTCTCGAGGTTCTGGCGACTGGACCGTCCTGCCCAGTCCAACTGGTCCGGTACGGCGACCGCGTGTGGGCCAGCCAGTTCCACGCAGAGATGGATGCCCAGGCGATGAAGACCCGGATGGATTTTTATTACGACTACGGTTATTTTTCGCCTGCCGACTATGACACGATCGTCGCCGGGCTACCCGCCGTTGACACAACCTGGGCCAACCTCATCTTGCGCCGCTTCGTCGAGACGTGTTTTAAAGCTCAATACTGAGGATCTCTTCCTTACCATCGACGAAGGCCACAATGCGTTGCTGCGGGTGGTCCTCGCGCAGGGCACATTCAGCGATCACTTCTGCCACGAGTTCGCGTGAGGTCTGCTTGGCCTCGGCGGCGCTGGGCGTATTGTCGACGATCTCAATGCCTGTCGCGGGACCGTCGTGAAGTGCGGCCGGGGCCAGAATCGTGTACTCGATATCAGAATCGACCAGTCGTCGGTCGACAGCCTTCTTGGATTCGACGTAGGCGTACCACGTTCCACCGTCGTCCTCGGCAGTGTTGTCCAAAGCACCGACGTAGGACACCATGATCAGTCGCGGAGGGAGATCCATGGATTCGAGTGCCTCGATCAGAGTGAGGGCACCATCGCGGTCCACGGCATAAGTCACGTCCGCTCCCCCGCGCCCACCGTTTCCAGCAGACCACAACACTACGTCAAAGTCTTCAACGAGGGTGCCCCATTGCTCCACTGAGAGTTCGGTCAGATCTTGGACGAGGGCTGTCGATCCGAGCGGTTCGACTTCGGCGCGTGATTCGTCGTTACGCACCATCGAGGTGATCTCCGCCCCGGCCCCACTCAACATTTCCGTAGCAAGCTTGGCAATCTTGCCACGCCCGCCAATGATTAGTACTTTCTTTACGTCTGCGCTCATATACCTACGCTAGCGGAAAATTCGCAAAGCGGGGCTGTTTCACCACCAGCTGCCCCCGCTCGTGCGTGAGGGCGGTGAAAGGAGGAAAAGCTTTGATAGCTACAATCATTCCCATGTACGCCATCATTACCGTGACCGGTGCAGACCACACCGGAATCATCGCAGCTGTCACCGCCGCCCTTGCAGAAAACGACGTCAACATTCTCGACGTGTCCCAGACCTTGATGGACAAATGGTTCACCATGATCTTGCGCGTCGAGCTTAACGACGATCGCATCGGCATCAAGGAACTGCAGGGCCGCATGGACACAGTCGGTGAAGAGCAGTCGCTGGTGATTCGCATCCAGTCCGAAGCTTTGTTCACCGCCGTCAACGAGATCTAGGAAGGCAAGGCAATGGAGCTGAAGTTTGCCAGCCACAGCATTCTCGACACGATCGACATGATCGAGAAGTACCGCCTGGACATCCGCACCGTCACGATGGGTATCTCCTTGTTGGAGTGCTCACGTAGCTCGATGGAGGATACGGCCCAGGCAGTCTATGACCGCGTCACCACCCAGGCCGCGCGTCTCGTGGAGGTTTGCGAGGGCATCGAGACCGAGTTGGGCATCCCCATCGTGAATAAGCGCGTCTCTGTCACCCCAGTGTCGCTGGTCACCGCCGGCTGCGAGGGCGATCCGACGCTCGTCGCTAAGGCGCTGGATCGTGCGGCGCAAGAGATCGGTGTGAACTTTATTGGTGGCTACTCTGCCCTCGTCGAAAAGGGCGCCACCACCGCAGAAAAGCGTCTGATCGATTCCATCCCGGAGGCCTTGTCGACGACGGACCTCGTCTGTGGTTCCGTGAACATCGCCACCTCGCGCGCCGGCATCAACATGAATGCCGTGGCCCGCATGGGCGAAGTGATCAAGGAAGCCGCCGAGCTGACCAAGGATGAGTCCTCGATCGCGTGCGCCAAGCTTGTCGTCTTCGCTAACGCAGTCGGCGATAACCCGTTCATGGCCGGTGCCTTCCACGGCATCGAAGAGCCGGACTGCGTCGTCTCGGTCGGCGTGTCCGGCCCCGGTGTCGTCGACCGCGCCCTGGGCAACCTCGAGGGCGCGAGCCTGAACGATGTTGCAGAGGAGATCAAGAAGGCCGCGTTCAAGATCACCCGTACCGGCCAGTTGGTGGGAACGATGGCGGCAGAACGCCTAGGCGTGCCTTTCGGCATCGTCGATCTGTCCCTAGCACCTACTGCAGAGATGGGCGATTCCGTCGCGCACATCCTGGAGCACATGGGCTTGGACCAGGTGGGCACCCACGGCACCACCGCAGCTCTTGCACTGCTGAACGACGCGGTGAAGAAGGGCGGCATGATGGCGTGTTCCCGCGTAGGCGGACTGTCCGGCTCCTTCATCCCCGTTTCTGAGGACAAGGGAATGATCGACGCGGTACGCTCCGGTTCCATCACGATGGACAAGCTGGAAGCAATGACCTCGATCTGCTCGGTTGGTTTCGACATGATCGCCATCCCGGGCGACACCCCCGCCACCTCCATCGCGGGCATGATTGCCGACGAAGCTGCCATCGGCGTGATGAACCATAAGACCACGGCCGCTCGCCTCATTCCGGTGCCCGGCACCGTGCCTGGCGACGAAGTGAACTTCGGTGGGCTGTTGGGCTACGCACCCGTGATCCCCGTCAACGAGGTTGGAAATTCCGCGTTCATCGAGCGTGGCGGCTATATTCCGGCCCCAGTGCACGGTTTCCGTAACTAGGATCACAACCGGCGCGCGGCTTTTTCATTAGCCTAGGGTTATGAAGATTATCAACCTAGGAAGCGATGAAAATGAGCGCGCCCTCGGCACTACCCAGCTCCCCACATGCACAAACTATTGATGCGGTATATGAGGAGGTGGACAGTTCCCCGGGCGGGCTCAGTGGCGACGTCGCGCAGACGCGCCTTGAACAGTTCGGGCCCAACGCGTTGCCCCGTGCGGAGCAAGAGACCGCTCTGCAGCGCCTGTTGCGCCAGTTCAATGACCCGATGATCTATGTCCTCATCGCCGCGGGCATCCTTACCGCGGTTCTGGGGCAGGTCATCGACACGATCGTCATCGCGGCTGTTGTCCTGATCAATGCGCTCGTCGGCTTTTTCCAAGAGGGTAAAGCCGCTGACGCGTTGGAATCCATCCGCACCATGCTCTCCCCGGAATCCGAGGTCAAGCGCGACGGAACGTGGTCGACCATCGATGCCGAGGACGTCGTGCCCGGAGACCTGATCAAGCTGCGCGCCGGCGATAAAGTACCCGCCGATGCCCGCGTGGTGGAATCCGCCAGCCTCCGCATCGAGGAATCCGCGTTGACCGGCGAGTCAGTACCCACGGACAAGTCCACGGCACCCGTCGACGAGTCCTCTGATCTCGGCGACCGACACTCCATGGCCTTCTCCGGCACAACGGTAGCCGCGGGCAGCGGGGTGGCCGTTGTCACCTCCACCGGATCCGACACCCAGATCGGCCACATCACGACGATGCTCGAAGATGTCGAACAGGTCGAGACTCCCCTGACTAAATCCATGGGCAAGCTCTCCTCCCTGCTGGCGGTGATCGCTGTGGTCCTTGCTATCGCGATGATCGTGGTCGCCTGGATCTTCTACGACTACACCTTCATTGAGCTCATCATGTCCGCGATCGGTTTCGCCGTCGCTGCGATCCCCGAGGGCCTGCCCGCCGTCATGGCGATTACCCTGGCTCTCGGTGTACAGCGCATGGCGCAGCGCAACTCGATTACCCGCCGCATGAATTCGGTGGAGACGCTCGGCTCCGTCACCTCCATCTGCTCCGATAAGACAGGCACGCTGACACGCAACGAGATGACAGTGCGCCAGGTGGTCACGAATAGCGACACCTACGAGGTCACGGGCACCGGCTACGCTCCCGAAGGGCAGGTGCTTATCGACGATCAGCCCGCCCACGCCTCCGACCACCCAGATTTGCTACGCATCGCCCGTGTGGCGGCGTTGACTAATGACTCTTCAGTGGTGCAACAGGAAGACGGATCATGGACCCTCAACGGCGAGCCGACGGACGGTGGCATCCGCACCTTCGCCCTCAAAGCAGGGTTCGAGGAGCCTGGTGATGATGTTCGCTTGAGCGCTGTCCCATTCGATTCCGAGTTTAAGTACATGGCCACCCTGGACCGCGTCGGCGATGGTGAAGCCCGCGTCCATGTTAAAGGTGCCCCCGACAGGTTGTTGGCGCGCAGCGAGTACCAGCTCGATGCCGAGGGCAACCCCGAACCTATCGATGTCGCCGCATGGGAAGAAAGGGTCGACGAGCTCGGCTCAACGGGTGAACGCGTTCTTGCCGCCGCCTACCGCCCGGCCACGGAGGAAGATAGTGAGCTGACCACGGAACGAATCGACAGCGGCGGCCTGATCTTCCTCGGCTTCTACGGCATCATTGACCCGCCACGCGAGGAAGCAATTGAAGCAGTGGATACCGTGCAGAAGGCGGGCATCAAGGTCCGCATGATCACCGGCGACCACGCCTCCACGGCCGCAGCAATCGCCCGCGAAATCGGTATCGCTGACGCTGACTCCCGCACGCTCACCGGCGCGGAATTGGAGGCCGCAAACGACGAGGAACTGCGCGAGATGGTCAAGGACACGGCAGTATTTGCGCGCACTTCCCCCGAACACAAACTCCGCCTCGTCCAGGCCCTCCAGGCCAATGGCGAAGTGGTCTCCATGACCGGCGACGGTGTCAACGACGCGCCCAGCCTGAAACAGGCCGACGTGGGCGTTGCCATGGGCATCAAGGGCACCGAGGCCACAAAGGATGCGGCAGACGTGGTGCTTGCCGACGATAACTTCGCCACCATCGCCCACGCGGTCAAGATGGGACGGACCATCTATGACAACCTGAAGAAGGCCATCGTCTTCATGCTGCCGACTAACGGTGCTCAGGGGCTGGTCATTTTCGTCGCGATGCTCGTCGGCATGACCTTGCCGATCACTCCCCTGCAGGTGCTGTGGGTGAACCTGATCACTGCGGTGACTCTCTCGCTGGCTCTGTCCTTTGAGCCACCAGAGCCAGGCATCATGCAGCGCAAGCCGCGCGACCCGAGCGAGGCCTTCCTCAACTCTGAGGCGGTCATCCGCATCGTGTACGTGTCCCTGTTGATCGGCGGGGCCACGATCGGTGTCTTTGCCTGGCAGATGTCCACTGGCGTCGGTGTTGATCACGCCCGCACGGTCGCGGTGAACACGCTGGTTGTCGCCCAGATCTTCTACCTGTTCACTGCCCGGTTCAGCAAGGTCAGCGCGCTGCGGAAGGAATTGTTCACCACGAACCCGATCTCGTGGTTGTGCGTCGGCATCATGCTGGTGCTGCAGCTGATCTTCGTGTACACGCCATTTATGCAGATGGCGTTCGATACCACGCCTGTTGCACTAGACACGTGGCTCGTGCCCCTCATCGTCGGCCTGATCGTGTTTGCCGCAGTTGAGATAGACAAGGTCATTCGCCGTTAAGCGAGCTCGACGATCTCCATGTACTCGTCGCTCCACAGGTCCTCGTCGCCCTCCGGCATGATGATCACGCGCTCGGGCTCGAGAGCGCGCACAGCGCCCGGGTCGTGGGTAACCAGCACCACGGCGCCGGTGTAGGTGCGCAGAGCATCCAGCACCTGCTCACGGGACTGCGGATCCAGGTTGTTGGTGGGCTCGTCGAGAAGCAAAACGTTCGCGCGTGAGGAGACCAAGGTGGCCAAGGCCAGTCGCGTCTTCTCACCACCGGACAGGGTGCCCGCAGGCTGCTCCAGCTTGTCGCCGGAAAACATGAACGCGCCTAGGAGGCCGCGGAGGTCCTGCTGACCGGCATCGGGACAAGCCTCGATGGTGTTCTCCCACACGGTCTTGTTGGGGTCGATGGTGTCGTGCTCCTGGGCAAAGTAGCCAATCTTCAGGCCATGGCCGGAGACGATGCCACCTTCCCCATCAGTGCGCTCCACGCCCGCAAGCAGTTTCAGCAAGGTGGTCTTACCAGCGCCATTGGTCCCCAGCACGACCACGCGCGAACCCTTATCGACGGCCAGATCAACGCCGGCGAAGACCTCTAGGGATCCGTACATTTTGGTCAAGCCCTTAGCGTGCAGCGGTGTCTTACCGCAAGGTGCTGGCTCAGGGAAGGAAATGTGGGCTACCTTGTCGGCGACGCGAACGTCGTCAAGCTCGCTCATCATGCGCTCCGCACGCGCCAGCATCTGCTTCGAGGCGGCGGCCTTCGTCGCCTTCGCCCCCAGCTTCGCGGCCTGCTTCTGCAGCGCGTCGGCTTTCTTTTCGGCGTTGGCGCGTTCACGACGACGACGTGCCTCATCCTGCGCGCGTGCGTCCTTGTACTTGGAAAAGCCCATGTTGTAGACGTCGGCCTCGGCGCGCACGGCGTCGAGGAACCAGACCTTGTTGCAGACCGCGTCGAGAAGCTCAACGTCGTGCGAAATCAGGATCAGGCCGCCTTCGTGCTTCGCCAGGAATCCGCGCAGCCACCCGATCGAATCCGCATCCAAATGGTTGGTGGGCTCGTCGAGAAGCAAGGTGGTCGTCGACTTGCCCGAGCCGTTGTTCGCCGCGAACAGGATCTGCGCCAACTCCACGCGGCGGCGCTGCCCGCCAGACAAAGTCTTCAACGGCTGATCGAGGATCCGTTCCGGCAAACCAAGATTGTCGCAAATCTGGGCCGCCTCCGCGTTGGCCTCATAGCCGCCGAGCGCATGATACTGCTCCTCTAGACGGGAATACTTGTTGATGGCCGTATCGCGCTTGGAGCCCTCGGCGATCTCCATGATCTCCTGCTGCTTGTCCATCGACGCCCGGATCCGGTCCAGTCCCCGAGCAGAAAGCACGCGGTCACGCGCCGACTGATCAATATTGCCTTCGCGAGAATCCTGCGGCAGATAACCGACCTCGCCGGAGCGCGTCACCGAGCCACCATAAGGCTCCGTCTCCCCCGAAAGGATGCGCATCGTCGTCGTCTTTCCCGCGCCGTTGCGCCCCACCAGCCCGATACGATCGCCTGGCTGCACGCGTAGGTGCTGGCCAGGGGCCTCCAGCAAGGTGCGCGCGCCGACTCGGACTTCAAGATCATTGGTGACAATCACAAGGGCACAGTGTACCCCGCACCCCGCTTCACCTGCGAAACGGTAGATCATCCTATTAGAATTAGAGGCATGGAAAAAATGCTAAAGGACAAAGTCGCAATCATTACCGGCGCTGGGTCTGGCTTCGGTAAAGCCACCGCCAAACTCTTCGCCGAAAAGGGCGCCGCAGTAGTCGTCGTCGATATGAACACAGAAGCTGCGCAAGCTGTCGCTGGCGAGATTCAGGCCGACGAACGCCGCGCCATCGCCGTCACCGCGGACGTGACCAAGGAAGACGACGTCAAGAATTTCATCGACCACGCGATCAAGCACTTCGGCAAGATCGATGTCCTGTTCAACAACGCGGGCGTGTACGTACCTGGCAACGTCGAGGAAACCGATATGGACGGCTGGTTGGCCTCCCTCAACGTCAACCTCACCGGCGTGTACCTGGGATGCAAGTACGCCATGCCTCACCTGAAGAAGACCAAGGGCTCGATCATCAACACCGCCTCCGCCGGTGGTGTGATCGGCTTCCCTGACGCGTTTGGCTACGCCACCACGAAGGGCGGCGTCATTTCCGCTACTCGCGCCATCGCCGTGGACTACGCCGACGACGGCGTGCGCGCAAACGCCATCGCCCCAGGCACCGGCGTGACCGGCATGACCGAGGACCTGCTGAAGGACGAAAACGTCTACGATGCTTTCGTCTCCCCCATCCCCATGCACCGCCTGGGCCAGCCGCAGGATGTTGCGGGCGCTGCACTCTTCCTCGCATCTGATTACGCTTCCTATGTCACCGGCGCCACCATCCCAGTCGATGGCGGCTGGACGATGTCCTAGGCGTATGACGGCAAACTCACTCGGGGGCAGAGAGTACGTGATCGAGTACTCTCTGAGCGAGTATCAGCACGGATCTTTGGTGGCTCGGTTTGATTCCGAGCCCAAGGAAGCGGATGCTCGACAGCATCTCGCCGCGTACGGAATCGCTCCAGACACGGCAACGTCGATATCTATCCAGCTTCTTGGCACACCCGCGGCGTCGAATAGCTCGCTGACGAGCGTCGTTCGTTCCACACCGGAAACCTCGCGCTCACGGTACAAAGAGATCCTATTGGACGAGGACGTGTGGAAGTGGGCCACGAAAGTCCTGCCCCCAGTACTACTATTACTTTTCTTGATCGTTACGGACCTGGCAGGGCTCATTTTCTAGCCTGCACAAAGAAAATACGCCTGACACACGTCAGGCGTATTTTTCATAGCTTGGGCTTAGACCGCGAACCCGAGCGCGCGTAGCTGCTCGCGGCCTTCCTCAGTAATCATGTGCGGGCCCCATGGCGGCATCCACACCCAGTTCAAGGTGAGGCGGTCAGCGATGCCATTTCCGACGATCGCCTGTTCAGCCTGGTCCTCCATCACATCGGTCAGGGGGCAGGCAGGCGAGGTCAACGTCATGTTGATGACGCACTCGCGGTCCTCACCCTCATGGTCGACGAAGAAGATTTCATAAACAAGGCCTAGATCCACGACGTTGATGCCCAGCTCTGGGTCAATCACGTCACGCATATATTCTCGAGCGTCGAATGCTAGGGACTGGTGTTCCTCAGTCTGCGGCGGGCGCACGCCGGCGCCCTCAAAACGGGACTCAGAGGTTTGCTTGTTCTCGGTAGGTTCAGTGGTGTTGTTCGGCTCAGTCACTTCTTTTCCTTTTCTTCTAATGCTTCAGCGGTTGCTGCCTGAAATGCTTTCCAGCCCAGCAGCGCGCATTTCACACGTGCGGGGAATTTCGCGACACCCGAAAATGCGATGCCATCGCCGATGAGTTCTGGGTCGCCCTCTTTGGTGCCGCGCGAGGTGATCATCTCGTCGAAAGCGTCTAGCTTCTTCATCGCTTCGTCGACAGGCAGGCCGATGATCTCCTCGGTCATGACACTGGTCGAAGCCTGCGAAATGGAGCATCCCTCAGCGTCATAGGAGACGTCTTCGACCACGCTTCCATCGTCGGAAAGCTTCACCCGGACGGTCTGTTCGTCCCCGCAGGAGGGATTAACGTGGTGAACCTCGGTGTCGAAGGGGTCGCGCAGACCTGCGTGCTTCGGGTTCTTGTAGTGGTCCAGGATGACTTCCTGGTACATCGATTCAAGGTTCATCTAGTTCACCCCAAAGAATTCTTGCGCCTTGCGGATACCTGCTGCCAGCGCATCAATTTCAGATTCAGTGTTGTACAGGTAGAAGCTAGCACGCGCAGTAGACTGCGCCGACAGTGCCCGGTGCGCCGGCCACGCGCAGTGGTGACCAACGCGGATGCACACGCCCTCCGAGTCGAGCACTTGGCCCAAGTCATGTGGGTGGACGCCGTCAACGCCGAAGGCTATCGCGCCTCCACGGTTCTCCGCGGTGGTTGGGCCGTAGATCGTCAACCCATCAATGGCTTGGAGCTGCTCCAGGGCATAGGCGGTGAGCTTATGCTCGTGGGCCTGAATGGCCTCCATACCTACCTCTTCGAGGAACTCAACGGCGGCACCCAGGCCGACTACTTGACTGTTCATCTGCGTGCCGGCCTCAAAGCGCTGCGGAATATCAGCGAAAGTCGTCTTCTCCATCGTGACCACCTCGATCATCGAGCCACCAGTCAGGAATGGAGGCAGCTTCTCAAGGTGCTCCGCCTTGCCGTACACAACGCCCACACCGGAAGGGCCAAGCATCTTGTGGCCAGAGAAAGCGGCGAAGTCGACATCCAAATCATGGAAATTGACCGGCATGTGCGGCACTGACTGGCACGCATCCAGCACCGTCAACGCGCCAACGGCCTGGGCGCGCCGCACGATTTCTGCCACGTCTGCCACTGCGCCAGTCACATTCGACTGATGAGTAAACGCAACAACCTTGACAGACTCATCAAGTTCTAAGGAATCGAGGTCAATTCGGCCGTCCTCGGTGGACTTGTACCACTTCAGCGTTGCACCGGTGCGCTGTGCCAGCTCCTGCCATGGAACCAAGTTGGCGTGATGTTCCAGCTCGGTGATCACGATCGTATCGTTTTCGGTGACCTGCAGATCGCCGGCGCGCTCGTCGCCAAGCACGTACGCAACGAGGTTCAAGCCCTCTGTCGCGTTTTTCGTGAAAGCGATCTCCTCGCCGGACGCGCCCACGAACCGTGCGATATTCTCGCGCGCGGTTTCGTAAGCGTCGGTCGCCTCCTCCGCCATGGCGTAGGCGCCACGGTGAACGGGGGCGAAATTGTTCATGACGAAGTGCTCTTCAGCCTTCCACACCCGAGCCGGACGCTGCGAGGTAGCACCCGAATCCAAATAGATTAGGGGCTTGTCGTCGCGCACGGTGCGGCCGAGGATGGGAAATTCGGCGCGGATGGCGTCGACGTTCAGCGTTCCGTCTGCGTGTGTAAAAGTCATGTGTTCCTCGTCATTCCTTCCCTAAGTTCCTTCTATTACTTCAGGAACTGATCGTAACCATCGGCCTCAAGCTGGTCAGCCAGCTCGGCGCCACCGGTCTTGACGACCTTGCCGTCAGCGAACACGTGGACGAAGTCTGGCTTCACGTAGTTCAGAATGCGCTTGTAGTGGGTGATCATGAGGATGCCGCCGTTGGTTTCCTCCTGGTAAGCGTTGATTCCATCGGAGACGATGCGCAGTGCGTCAACGTCAAGGCCGGAGTCAGTCTCATCCATGACAGCAAACTTTGGCTTCAGCAGGCCAAGCTGCAGCACCTCATGGCGCTTCTTCTCGCCACCGGAGAAGCCCTCGTTGATGGAGCGCTCGCCAAAGGACTTATCGATCTGCAGCGCTTCACGCTGGCCGTTGAGTTCCTGGACCCATTCGCGCAGCTTCGGTGCCTCGCCGCGCACGGCCGTCACGGCAGAGCGCATGAAGTTCGACGAGGAGACACCAGGTACCTCGGTTGGGTACTGCATAGCCAAGAAGAGGCCAGCGCGTGCGCGCTCGTCAACCTCGAGGTCGAGCAGGTTCTGGCCGTCCATGAGGACTTCACCTTCGGTGACTTCGTAACGAGGGTGGCCAGCCAGCGCGTAGGCAAGGGTGGATTTGCCGGAGCCGTTAGGGCCCATGATCGCGTGGGTCTCGCCGGACTTAATGGTCAGGTTGACGCCCTTCAGGATTGGGGTCGGTTCCTGGCCTTCCTCGCTCGGCAGCACCTGAGCGTGGAGATTCTTGATTTCAAGAGTGGACATTAAAGCTCTTTTCTTTCTAGTTCGTGATGTTTGTCAGGTGCGGGCTTAGAGGTTGATCTGGCCCAGCTCGTCCTCGACGCGCTCTGCCAGTGCCTCGCGAACGGACTCAACAGGGACCTGGCGGATTACTTCGTCGAAGAAGCCACGGATGATCAGGCGGCGGGCCTGGTCCTCCGGGATACCACGGCTGCGCAGGTAGAAGACCTGCTCATCGTCGAAACGCCCGACGGTAGCTGCGTGGCCTGCGCCAACGATTTCACCGGTTTCGATCTCCAGGTTAGGAATCGAGTCAGCGCGAGCGCCCTCGGTGAGCACGAGGTTTCGGTTGACCTCGTAGGTGTCGGTGCCCTGTGCGCCGGAGCGGATGAGCACGTCGCCCACCCAGCAGGTCCGGGCCTCTGGCAGTTTGGACTGCTTATCAGCCTGGAGTGCGCCCTTGTACATCACGTTGGAGCGGCAGTTTGGCACGGTGTGGTCAACGAGCAGACGGTTCTCGATGTACTGACCATCGTCGGCAAAGTACACACCCAGCAGTTCGGCATCGCCGCCAGGGGCGGTGAACTTCACGCGTGGCACGATGCGGACGATTTCGCCGCCGAATGTTGCCACGGTGTGGCGCAGGGTTGCGTCACGGCCGACGACGACATTCTGCTGGCCCAAGTGGACTGCGTCCTGTTCCCAGTTGGCATCGACCACAACGTCGAGGCGAGAATTGTCGCCAAGCACGAAGTTGACGTTATCGGCGTGGGTGCCGGAGCCCTGGTACTGAACGACGACGGTGGCATCCGATCCGGTCTCGGTCTGAACCAGAACGGCGCCAAACGACGTCACGTCCTCACCAGCACCGGTAATGGTGATGACGATGGGCTCGTCGATAGCTTCGTTGGCCGGGATGGTGACGATCGTCGCGCCTTCTGCAGAGGTCCATGCCTGTGCAGCAACGCGATCAACCGCGCCGCCGGCTACCTTGAGGCGCTCGTCGTTAGGCGCAACGGTTTCGACGGTGACTGCCTCGGATCCCTTGACCTCAATGTTGGCCTTGGTCGCTGGGGCGAATTCGCCATTGTGTAAACCGCGCATCCGGCGCAGCGCGATGAAGCGCCACACCTCGTCACGGCCACCTGGGACCTCGAAGTCTTCCACGTTAAAGGAAGAGAACAGGTCACCCTTGGTCTGGTTAGCGCCACCAGACTGTACAACTGTATCTGCCATGGGTTTTAGCCCACCGATCCTTCCATCTGTAGTTCAATCAGGCGGTTGAGCTCAAGCGCGTACTCCATCGGGAGTTCCTTTGCGATGGGCTCGACGAAGCCACGGACGATCATTGCCATTGCTTCTTCCTCAGGAATGCCGCGGCTCATCAGGTAGAACAGCTGCTCCTCGGAGACCTGCGAGACGGTTGCCTCGTGGCCCAGCGTGACGTGATCGTTGCGGATGTCGTTGTACGGGTAAGTGTCCGAACGCGAGATGTTGTCGACCAGCAGCGCGTCACACTCAACGTTGGAGTAGGAGTGGTGCGCGTTGGCGTTGACCTGGATCAGGCCACGGTAGGCTGCGCGTCCGCCGCCACGTGCCACAGACTTGGACACGATATTCGAGGAGGTGTGCGGAGCCATGTGCGTCATCTTCGCACCGGTGTCCTGGAACTGACCCTCACCAGCGAATGCTACGGAGAGCACCTCGCCCTTAGCGTGTGGGCCGGTCATCCATACAGCTGGGTACTTCATGGTCACCTTGGAACCGATGTTGCCGTCCACCCATTCCATGGTCGCGCCCTCTTCGGCCTTGGCACGCTTGGTCACCAGGTTGTAGACGTTATTCGACCAGTTCTGAATGGTGGTGTAGCGGCAGCGGCCACCCTTCTTCACAATGATCTCCACCACTGCCGAGTGCAGGGAGTCAGACTTGTAGATCGGTGCGGTGCAACCCTCGACGTAGTGCACGTATGCATCTTCGTCGACAATGATCAGGGTGCGCTCGAACTGACCCATGTTCTCCGTGTTGATACGGAAGTAAGCCTGCAGTGGGATATCCACGTGCACGCCAGGTGGGACGTAGATGAACGAGCCTCCGGACCACACAGCTGTATTTAGCGCGGAGAACTTGTTGTCGCCGGCTGGAATGACGGAACCGAAGTACTCCTTGAAAAGCTCCGGATGTTCCTTCAGCGCGGTGTCGGTATCCAGGAAGATGACACCCTTTTCCTCGAGGTCCTCGCGGATCTGGTGGTAAACGACCTCGGATTCGTACTGTGCTGCAACACCCGCGACGAGGCGCTGCTTCTCAGCCTCGGGGATGCCAAGCTTGTCGTAGGTATTCTTAATGTCTTCCGGGAGATCTTCCCACGTCTGTGCCTGACCTTCGGTTGAGCGGACGTAGTACTTGATGTTGTCGAAGTCGATCTCCGAAAGGTCCGCGCCCCACTTGGGCATGGGCTTCTTTTCGAAGATGTCGAGTGCCTTGAGACGCTGGTTCAGCATCCACTCGGACTCTTCCTTCTTGGCTGAAATATCGCGCACGACTTCTTCGCTGAGGCCGCGGCGCGCGGACGCGCCCGCCTCGTCGGAGTCATGCCAGCCGTAGTTATATGCGCCGATGGAATCGATGATTTCGTCATCGCTCATCGGGGTTTCAAGACCTGGTGCTGGGTTAGCTTTGGTCAAGAGTCGCTCCTTTCCGTCTGAGTCCTCGCTTTGATCGCGAGGGGAATATTGGTGGTGCATACACCGTGGCCACCAGCAATGGATGCAAGTGGTTGCACGTGAACGCCGGTGATCTCCGAAATTGCCGTATGTTCTGCTTCGCACAGTTCTGGGTGCTCTGCTGCCACTGCCGCAACTGGGCAGTGGTGTTGGCAAATCTGGATTCCGGTTCCTGCCCGGGTCACCGTGGCGGCGTAGCCGTTGCGGTCAAACGCCTCCGCTACCTCACGCGTTGTCTCTTCTACAGAGACATCGTCGTCCCCTGCCGGTTCAATATCGTCCAGGATCTGTTCGATACGCCCACGTGCGAGTGCACGCACCGCCTCGTCTCCCCCAGCCTCTCGAAGTTGATCGAGTGCTAGTAAAGCGAGGGTGTCATAGCTGTGTCCGAACTGGGCCCTGCCCTGCTCCGTCAACCGGTATGTCTTGGCAGGCCGTCCCCGTGATTGGGTTTGGCCGCTAATTCCGGGTGCTTCACAGTTTTCGGCGAGGTGTTCTTCCACCAGAATGTCTAGGTGTCTGCGGACACCAGCGGCTGATAAGCCGAGATGCTCTCCTAATTCGCCAGCGTTGGAAGGCCCAAGCTTCAACAGGAGCAGCATGACGTTTTTGCGGGTTTCTCCGTCGGTGGAGCGCGCCTTGCTTGCCATGTGGTCACCTCCGGGTTGTTGCGTGTTCCGTCTCCGCCGCTCGCAAATCAAGCAGCTATCTTTAGACAACACTAGTGTGCCTAAATTCATTCCCAGTGTCCACCCGAGCCTTTATGCCAGCACCTAAGCCGCTCATGTGCGCGCGGGTTCACGGAACCTTCAGCACACTTTGTAGAATGGCCTTTCATGAAGGAACCTCAACGTCGGCGCGGCCTCGGCATCGGCAATATTGCCGACGAGCTGCCACGTTTAGGCGCCGCTGGTTCCCGCTCCGCGCTGCTTAATCAGGGCCCCGACACGGCCCCGGATACTGAGAAGTCATTGTATGCCCCGCCGCGGGAGCTCAATCGGTTCATGGTGTTGCGCATCGTCGGCACTGTCGGTGCGTTGTTGATCGGCATCGGTGCCCTCGGCGCGGGTGCACTCCCCGTGGTGGGCAACCCTTTCAATAATCTTCCGGGCGGCGCGATCATGGCGCGCATGCTCCAAGCATCGTCAGTGATCGTGTTAGTCGGCGTGGCGATGCTCGTTGTCGCTTGGGTGTTGATGGGCCCGTTTTTGACCGGCCGTAACCACGCCTCGTCGATAAGTCCCGGCATGATCATGCGGACCTTTGTTGCGTGGACCATTCCGCTTCTGTTCACCGCCCCGATTTTCACCCAAGACATTTATTCCTATCTGGCCCAAGGCTCCATCGTCGCCCAGGGTATGGATCCCTATGCCGCCGGCCCCGTGGAACTGCTCGGACGCGAGCATCACCTTGCACGCTCCGTCCCATTTATATGGGCTGAGTCCCCCAGCCCATATGGCCCCGTCGCGTTGGGGATCGCCGCGCTGATCTCCCGCCTCACAAACGATTCGATATTGCTGGGCGTACTCGCTCACCGCGCCGTATCCCTCGTCGGCTTACTCGGAGCCGCGTGGGCGATCACCAGATTGGCTCGGCGCTGCCGTGTCGCTCCAGCGACCGCTCTATGGCTGGGCATCCTCAATCCGCTCACCATCCTCCACCTCGTCGGCGGAATTCACAATGAGTCCCTTCTGTTGGGCTTCATGCTTGTCGGTGTGGAAGTCGGCTTGCAGGGCATTTCGCTTATCGACGAACACCCCTCCCGCGCCTGGGCATTAATTATTGCGTCCGGCGCCCTGATCACCTGTGCCGGAATGGTGAAAGTGACAGGCTTTATGGCCCTGGGATTCGTCGGAATGGCGCTGGCGCGTGCGTGGGGCGGGTGGTCCGGCATACTCAAGGCAGTCGTCGTTCAGGTGCTTCTGCTGGTCGGTACCGCCTTGCTGGTGGCGTGGATAACCGGCATTGGTTTTGGGTGGGTCACCGGACAAGGTGGTGCTGCCACGATTCGTAGCTGGCTGTCGATGAGCACCAATATCGGCGTCGTTTTCGGATTTCTGGGGATGCTGCTTGGCCTGGGAGATCACACTGACGCGATGCTTCTGCTCACTCGCGGGATTGGCATCCTCATAGCCGGGCTGTTTATGCTGCGCATGCTGCTTGCCACCTTCCGTGGCTCCATTCACCCCGTCGGCGGGTTGGGCGTGGCGACATTCGTCCTTGTTCTCTTGTTCCCCGTAGTCCATCCCTGGTACATGCTGTGGGCCATCGTGCCGCTGGCTGCATGGGCTAATCGCACCTTCTTCCGCGGGGCAGTGGTGATCTACTCTGCATTCTTCAGCTTCATCGTGCTGCCACGTGGTCAATCGCTGCCTCCGGGGACGGTGGCGTCAATTTATATTAGTGCGCTGGTGAGCTGTCTGCTGCTGGCATTGCTTGCTTGGATCTGGCTTCGGTCGCAGCGACTGCGTAGGCTACTGTAGGACGAGTGACTACGACTTTTGACGGGCCCGCGCTGCGCGTTGACAACGTGGTGAAGCGTTTCGGGTCGAAGACAGCTGTCGATGGGTTAAGTTTTACCGCCCGCCGCGGTGAGATTCTCGCTCTGCTGGGCCCAAATGGCGCCGGCAAGACCACCACCATCGAGATGTGCGAGGGCTTCCAGTCCCCTACCTCGGGCTCGATCTCTGTGTTGGGCCTTGACCCGACCACTCAGGGCGAGCAGGTGCGTGCCCGGATTGGCATCATGCTCCAAGGTGGCGGTTCCTACAACAGCATCACCGTCTGCGACATGCTGCGGCTCTCAGCCAGCTATAACGAGGACCCGCATGATCCTCAGTGGCTCATGGAACTCTTGAGGCTGGAAGGCGTAGCGAAAACCACTTACAAACGCCTGTCCGGAGGCCAAAAGCAGCGCTTATCGCTCGCCCTGGCGATGATCGGCCGACCCGAAATGATCTTTCTCGACGAGCCCACCGCGGGCATGGATGCGCAATCGCGCCTCGCGGTGTGGGACATCGTCAACGCCATGCGTAACGACGGAACCACGGTCATCCTCACCACCCACCTGATGGATGAGGCTGAATCCTTGGCCGACCACGTCGTCATCGTGGACCACGGCCAGATCGTGGCCGAAGGCACCCCGAGCGAGCTCACGGCTGATAACGCAGCGGACTACCTCACCTTCGAAACGGAATCACCTTTCGATCTCGCCGCTGCCGAGGCCGAGGGAGTAACTGCGCGTTCTGACCGTCCGCTGCACTATCGCCTCGACCACCCTGCGTCACCGGAACTTATCGCGGCGGTCTCCGCGGAGGCTGCGCGCCAAGGTGTTTTGATCCGCAGCCTGGGGGTTCGTCATCGCAACTTGGAAGAAGTCTTTTTGGACATCACCGGACGAGAGCTGAGGAGCTAGCACATGCCTGCCAATTCCATCGCCCCTGGAACCTTTACACCGGCTCCCCGCCGCGCTTCCCCATGGAAGATGGCCCTTGCCCAGGGACGCATCGAGTCCAAGCTTATGCTCCAGCACGGCGAGCAGATTTTGCTGAACATCATCATCCCTGTGGTGGTCCTGATTGCCGCAGCCAACCTGCCTCTCTTAGGCGATGCAACCGTCAACGATATCGTCCCCATGGTCTTCGCCATGGCAGCCACCAGTGCGGGTTTTACTGGCCAGGCAATTTCTCTGGCGTTTGATCGTCGTTACGGCGCCCTGAAACGCACCGGCGCCTCCGGCGTACCAAGGTGGACAATCATCGCCGGAAAAATTATCGGCGTGCTCACCATGACCGCAGTTCAGCTGATCATCATCAGCACAGTAGCGATCATCGTCGGTTGGCGCGTGACGCTACTCGGGGCCATTATGGGTGCGATCGCCCTATTCATCGGCGTGATTTGCTTCACGTCATTAGGCCTGCTGATGGGCGGTTCCCTGCGCTCAGAGCTGGTGCTCGGCCTAGCTAACTTGATCTGGATGATCCTGATCGGCATTGTCGGTTTCGTCGTCTATATCGGGGCGATCGCCAATCCTGGCCTGTGGGTTCTGGTGCCCACGGTTGCCCTGACAACGGTGATTGACGCAGCCTTTCGGGGCGGTATTCACCTTGTCGGATGGCTGGTGTTGTTGGCGTGGGCGCTCGTCGGCACGCTCGCTGCTGTGAAGTGGTTCCGCTTTGACGGATAGTCCGCTACTATTTTCGGCCCTTTCTCCGATATGCTGACGTTCATACCAAAGATTGATTAACCATGAAGAAGGACAGTGAGATGTCTGTCTCAACTCGTACGGCACCTGATACCCACCCCGCCCACAAAGGTGTGGGGCGCAGCGTGCGTTTTCAGCGCATCGCCGCGCTTATCCTGTTGTTCGCCCAAGGTGGCATCACCGTCACCGGTTCCCTCGTTCGCGTCACCGGTTCCGGCCTCGGATGCGACACCTGGCCGCTGTGCCACGAAGGCTCGCTGGTCCCGGTCGCCGGCGCGGCTCCGTGGATTCACCAAGCCATTGAATTTGGTAACCGCTTGCTCACCTTTGTGTTAGCTGCGATTGCGCTTGTCGTGTTCATCGCTGTCCTGCGTGCGAAGCGCCGCCGGGAGATTCTCGTGTTGTCCTTCGTCTCCGGTCTCGGCATCATCGTCCAAGCGATCTTGGGCGGCATTTCTGTGTTGCTTGATCTGCAGTGGTGGTCGGTGGCTATCCACTTCCTCCCTTCGATGGTCTTGGTGTGGATCGCAGCACTGCTATATATGCGCATCGCCGAGCCTGACGACGCCCCGCAGGTGCAGCGCTTTAGCAACGCCACTCGTGTCTGGACTGTCGTTGCAGCCATCGCCCTCTCCGTTGTGCTGTTTACGGGCACGATGGTCACCGGTTCCGGCCCGCATTCCGGCGACGCAGGCGTTGGTATGGAAGGCCGCCTGGAGCTCGACACCGAGATGCTGGCCTACGTCCACGCAGGGTGCATGTACCTGTACTTGGCTGCAACCCTGGTCGTGGTCTTCCTTTTGTGGCGCCAGAACGCCCCGCAGGACGCGAGGCGTACCGCGCTGGTTCTCATCGCGATGATCGTGGTGCAATGGGCCGTCGGCGTGGCGCAGTTCTACTTGGGCGTCCCACGCTGGACGGTGCCGGTCCACATCGGCTTGTCGTCGGTCGTCGTGGCGTTTAGTGCTTTCTTGTATGCGCACGGCCGTCGTCGCCAGTACGGCGAGCGTATCGACGATACTCCTGCGATGCAGCACGTATCTGCCTAAAAACCGGTTCAGACACTCTGTCTTTCTGTAGCCTGGGTGTTATGAAAGCCATCCAGATTACCGACCATGGCGGGCCCGAGGTTCTTACCTACACCGATGTGGCCGAGCCAACCCCTGATGCCGACCACGTCCTCGTTGAGGTCATCGTGGCCGGCATCAATTACATCGACACATACTTCCGTGAGGGCATTTACCATACGCAACTGCCCTATATTCCCGGCTCCGAGGGCTGCGGCCGAGTTATTTCCGACCCCCGCGGAGAAATAGCTGAGGGCACCGTCGTCGCGTGGTGCGATGCGCCCGGCTCTTATGCCGAACGCGTCGTCGTCCCGCGCAACCGGCTCGTTGCCGTGCCTGAGAGCTTTGACCATGAGGTAGCGGCCTCCATGCTGCTGCAGGGCATGACCGCCCACTACCTCATCCACGGGGTTCACGACACTCAGCCCGATGATTCCATTTTGCTCACCGCTGGCGCGGGCGGGGTCGGTCTGATCGCCACCCAGCTAGCCCGCGCGGCCGGGGCGACAGTATATTCCGTTGTCTCCTCCGACGAGAAGGAGAAGCTTGCCTACGAGGCCGGCGCGACCGAAGTTTTCCGCTACAGCGATAATCTTGCCGAGGTCGTCCGACGCCGCAACGGCGGCCGCGGCGTCGACGTTGTTCTCGACGGCGTGGGCAAAGACACCTTCAACGAGTCACTCGAGGCCGTCAAGCCACGCGGCCTAGTGTGCCTGTTCGGTGCGGCTTCCGGCCCTGTTGAGCCGATCGACCCCCAGATCCTCAATTCTCACGGCTCCATCTTCCTCACCCGCCCCTCCCTTGGCGCATATACCGCCACCGACGATGAGTTCCGCATGCGCGCGCAAGCCATGGTTCGCGGAGTCGAAGACGGCGTGTTGAAGTTCCGCATTGGGAACAGTTATGCGCTTTCCGACGCTCGCCTGGCCCATGAAGACCTTCACAGCAGAAAGACCACCGGATCGGTGGTCTTGAGAGTGCGTGAGTCTTAATTCTCTAGCTTTAGAACTTAGAACAGGGTCAGATTGATTCCCAGTACCTCGGCGATGGTGGTCCAGCCGAGGACTGCATCGATAGACAGGCCGATGAACAAGATGGCCAAGTAGTTATTCGACAGAATAAACAGTTTGAGTGGCTTGACGTTTTCGCCAGCCTTGACGCCGTTGTGAAGGCTGGTGGCCATGATGAGGAAGACAGCGCCAGTCACCACTGAGACCACAAGGTAGATCCACGACGTGGCCGGGATGATCAGCAGCGAGGTGATCACCGTCAGCCAGGAATAGACCAAGATCTGCTGGGTGGTTTTTACTGGGGATGCGATCACCGGCAGCATAGGCACCTCGGCCTTGGCATAATCATCGCGATACTTCATGGCCAGCGCCCATGTATGAGGCGGTGTCCAGAAGAAGATGATCATGAACAGGACCACGGCCTGCCACCACTGGTCCGGGGTACCGTCGTTGACGTTGTCACGGATCACGGCCCAGCCAACTAAGACAGGCATGCAGCCGGCTGCGCCACCCCAAATGACGTTTTGCCAGGTGCGGCGCTTCAGCCACTTGGTGTAGACGTAGATGTAGAACCAGTTGGTCAGCAGGATAAAGACCGCGGCCAACCAGGAATTACAGACCAGCCACAACCACAACACGCTAGCAATCAACAGTGCCCAAGCGAAGACAGTCGCCTTTCCCTTGGTGATTTTCGCCCGTACCAACGGACGGGCGCGAGTGCGGCCCATCTTCTGGTCGATGTCATAGTCAGCGACCATGTTGAAGGTATTGGCGGCACCCGCCCCCATCCAACCCCCGAAGAGCGTGGCGAGGATCAGCCAGACCTCGGTCAGCGTGGGAACTCCACGGTTTGCCTGCAACATCGCAGGAATTGCTGCGACCAAGAGGAGTTCAATGACCCGAGGCTTTGTCAGTGCTACATAGGCCTTGATCGTCTCCAAGAATTACTCCTCATTCCATTCGCGCCCATCCGACTGGGCCGTGGCAGGTTATCCTGTCACGGCCTTTTGCGGACTTGTCTACGGAACTAGTCGGATGCCTCCGCTGGAAAGTTCCCGACGAATTTATCGTCGTTAAGCGCCTGTCATTCCTTCGGACGATGGTACATCCATCACGCCACGTAAGAGTAATCCGACACCACCGTTTCGTGAAGGTTGCGGATTCAGTGGTGAGACCGCCCACACTGCGCAATCTTTTCGCTCATAATACCAATGAGCGAACTTTTCCAAGTACAGTAGAAAGGGAAGTGATCCAACACTCTCCTGCACCCGTGGCGCGGTGTTTAACGCACTGGACTACGGGATGCGGATTTTCTACATAAAGCGAGGAAATTGTGACTCTGTCCCCTGAACTTAAGGCGATGACCGAACGTCGTTACCCAGACGACTGGACCGACAACGACACCCGAGCGATCGATACGGTTCGCGTACTCGCCGCAGATGCCGTGCAGAATGTTGGTTCTGGCCACCCAGGTACCGCGATGTCGCTGGCTCCCCTGGCGTACACCCTTTACCAACGCGTCATGAACGTGGATCCGAATGATAAGGACTGGATCGGTCGCGACCGCTTCGTCCTCTCCGCTGGCCACTCTTCCCTTACCCAGTACATTCAGCTCTACCTCGGCGGTTTTGGCCTTGAATTGGATGACTTGAAGGCGCTGCGCACTTGGGGCTCCAAGACCCCGGGCCACCCTGAGTACAACCACACCGACCACGTGGAAATCACCACTGGTCCGCTCGGCCAGGGTTTGGCTTCCGCTGTCGGCATGGCAATGGCTGCTCGTCGTGAGCGTGGCCTGTTTGACCCTGAGGCCCCGTCTGGCGAATCCCCATTCGACCACTACGTTTATGTCGTTGCAGGCGACGGCTGCCTCCAGGAGGGCGTTACCTCTGAGGCATCGTCGCTGGCTGGCACCCAGAAGTTGGGCAACCTGATCCTGTTCTGGGACGACAACCGAATCTCGATCGAGGACGACACCCAGATCGCGTTCACCGAAGACGTAATGAAGCGCTACGAGGCCTACGGCTGGCAGACCCTTGAGGTCGGATCCGGCGAAGACGTCGCTGCAATCCTCGAGACAGTCGAAGAAGCGAAGGCAGAGACCACCCGCCCGACCATCATTCGTGTCAAGACCGTCATCGGCTACCCAGCACCAACCATGATGAACACCGGTGCAATCCACGGTGCGGCACTGGGCGAGGAAGAGGTCGCTGCTACAAAGAAGGAGCTCGGCTTCGATCCTGAAGTCTCCTTCCCTGTCGAAGATGACGTGATTAACCACACCCGCAAGCTGGTTGAGCGGGGTGCCGAGAAGCACGCTGAGTGGCAGAAGAAGTTCGACGCATGGGCGGAGAAGAACCCAGAGCGCAAGGCTCAGCTGGACCGCATGACGGCACGTGAACTGCCTGAGGGCTGGGATGCAGAACTGCCTACCTGGGACGCTGACCCGAAGGGTGTTGCTACCCGTAAGGCCTCCGAGGCCGTTCTCCAGGAGCTGGGCAAGACCCTGCCTGAGCTGTGGGGTGGCTCCGCTGACTTGGCTGGTTCGAACAACACCATCATTAAGGCAGACCCGTCGTTTGGTCCGGAAGAAATTTCCACCGACATGTTCCAGGCCAACCCTTACGGCCGCAACCTGCACTTCGGTATCCGCGAGCACGCCATGGGCGCCATCATGAACGGCATCGCACTCCACGGCCCCACCCGTGTCTACGGCGGTACCTTCCTGATCTTCTCGGAGTACCTCTACCCCGCTATCCGCGTGGGTGCTCTCTCCGGTATCGACGGCTACTACGTGTTTACCCACGACTCCATCGGTCTGGGCGAGGACGGCCCAACCCACCAGCCTGTTGAGACGCTGGCTGCGCTGCGCGCTATCCCGGACCTTGCGGTCCTGCGCCCAGCAGACGCCAACGAGACCACCGCTGCATGGGCGGCAGCCCTGGAGGGCAAGGAGCAGCCGAAGGCGTTGGCACTGTCGCGCCAGAACCTGCCCGTCCTGGAAGGCACCAAGGAGAAGGCCCGCGAGGGCGTCAAGCGCGGAGCATACGTTCTTGTCGAGGCGTCCAAGGAGACCCCGGATGTCATCCTGATGGCATCCGGTTCCGAGGTTCAATATGCAGTCGAGGCTGCTCAGAAGCTCGAGGACGAGGGTGTTGCTACGCGCGTCCTGTCTGTGCCATCGATTGACTGGTTCCTAGAGCAGGACGAGTCCTACCGCAACGAGATCCTGCCTCCAGAGGTCGGCGCACGCGTTTCTGTTGAAGCAGGAATCGCCATGCCGTGGCACCAGTTCACTGGTACGTTCGGCCGTAACGTCTCGATCGAGCACTTCGGTGCGTCCGCACCGGGTGCAGAGCTGTTCGAGCGTTTCGGCTTCACCACAGACAATGTTGTGAAGGCTGCTAAGGAGTCCCTCGAACTGATGAGGGAACACACTAAATAATCAATTACTGCTTAAAGATTCACCACTGAAAGGATTGAACTTTATGAACACAATCGACAAGCTAGCGGACATCGGTACCTCCACATGGCTCGACGACCTGTCTCGCGACCGTATTAAGTCCGGCAACCTGCAGGAAGTCAAGGACAAAAAGTCCATCGTCGGTGTGACCACAAACCCAGCGATCTTCGCTAAGGCAATGTCCACCGGTAATGCTTACGACGAGCAGATCGCCGAGCTGAAGGAACAGGGCGCAGACGTGGACACCGCGGTCTACGCCATGTCCATCAAGGATGTGCAGGATGCCTGCGATATCTTCGCCGACGTTTACAAGGCCACCAACGGCGAGGACGGCCGCGTTTCCATCGAGGTTGATCCTCGGATCTCCGCTGATGAGGAAGGCACGCTGAAGCAGGCGAAGGAGCTGTGGGAGAAGGTTGATCGTGAGAACGTCATGATCAAGATCCCAGCTACCGACGAATCCCTGCGCGCTGTCTCCGACGCTCTTGCAGAGGGCATCTCCGTCAACGTCACGCTGATCTTCAGTGTTGAGCGCTACAGACAGGTCATCGAGGCGTACAAGGATGGCATCAAGCGCGCAGCTGAGGCTGGCAAGGATGTCTCCAAGATCTACTCGGTCGCCTCCTTCTTCGTGTCCCGCATGGACACCGAAGTTGATAAGCGTCTCGACGAAATCGGGACTGAGGAGGCGAAGGCCTTGAAGGGCCGGGCTGGTGTCGCCAACGCGCGACTAGCTTACCGCCTGTTCCTGGATGAGTTCGCCAACGAAGATCTTCCAGCTGGTGCGAACAAGCAGCGTCCACTGTGGGCATCCACCGGTGTGAAGAACCCGGACTACCCTGCAACTCTGTACGTCACCGAGTTGGCTGGTCCAGACACCGTCAACACCATGCCTGAGGCAACGATCGACGCTGCTTTGGACACTGAGAAGCTTCACGGTGACACCCTGACCGGGTTTACGTCATCGGCTCAAAAGATCTTCCAGCAGCTCGAAGAGGTTGGAATCGACCTCGACGATGTGGTCAAGGTTCTTGAGCGTGAGGGCGTCGAGAAGTTCGTGGACTCCTGGCAAGAGCTCCTCGATTCCATGGAGACTCAGCTGAAGTAAGCACTTCTCCCCTAAAGTCCCGGCAACCGACTATTCTGGCGGTAGCCGGGACTTGGTATTTTTATCAATAGAATTATTTCTTAAGCGAAAGGTTTCTCGTGACTGATAGCGGAACCCCCTGGGTCAACCCCTTACGCAACCCACGCGACAAGCGCCTGCCACGTATCGCAGGCCCGTCGGGCATGGTCATCTTCGGTGTTACCGGTGACCTTGCGTACAAAAAGCTTCTCCCAGCCGTCTATGACCTCGCCAGCCGTGGCCTGCTACCGGCCGGGTTCACCCTCGTCGGCTTTGGTCGCCGCGATTGGTCGAAGCAGGACTTCGAAGATTACGTCCGGGGTTCCGTGGAAGCAGGTGCGCGAACCAAGTTCGAAGAGCACGTGTGGACGCGCTTGGCCGAGGGCATGCAGTTCGTCTCCGGCGCATTTAACGACGATCAGGCCTTCGACAACCTGGCGGAAACGTTGGCGGAGATGGACCGTACTCGCGGCACCGGCGGCAACTGGGCCTTTTACCTGTCCATTCCACCATCAGCTTTCGCCGATGTGGTGTATCAGCTCGACCGCGCTGGCATGGCTCAGGCAACCGAGGATTCCTGGCGTCGAGTGATCATCGAAAAGCCCTTCGGCGATGACTTGGAGTCCGCGAAAGAACTTAACGCGATCGTCAACAACGTGTTCCCGGAGCAATCGGTCTTCCGCATCGACCACTACCTGGGCAAGGAGACCGTGCAGAACATCCTGGCGCTACGATTTGCCAACCAGCTGTTCGAGCCACTGTGGAACGCACACCACATCGACCACGTCCAGATCACCATGGCCGAAGACATCGGCTTGGGCGGACGCGCCGGCTACTACGACGGCATCGGTGCCGCACGCGACGTGATCCAGAACCACCTCCTCCAGCTCTTGGCCTTGGTGGCGATGGAAGAGCCGCTGAACTTCTCCCCGAAGTCATTGCGCGCCGAGAAACTGAAGGTGCTACGCGCAACCACGCCAGTGTTACCTCTCGATGAGACCACGGCGCGCGGCCAGTACACCGAAGGGTGGCAGGGCTCGCAGCACGTGCCAGGGCTGCGTGATGAAGAAGGCTTCGACCCAGAATCGACCACCGAAACCTATGCTGCCTGCACCTTGGAGATCAATTCTCGTCGTTGGGCGGGCGTACCGTTCTACCTGCGTACCGGCAAGCGCCTCGGACGCCGAGTCACCGAGATCGCCTTGGTATTCAAGGAGGCCCCGCACCAGCCTTTCGACGAGGAACAGACCGGATCGCTGGGCAACAATGCCGTGGTCATCCGCGTGCAGCCCGACGAGGGTGTGCTCATGCGCTTCGGCTCCAAGGTGCCGGGCTACACCATGGAGGTCCGCGATGTGAACATGGACTTCTCCTACTCGGAAGCATTCACGGAAGAATCCCCAGAGGCCTACGAGCGCCTGATCCTCGATGCGCTGCTGGAAGACTCATCCCTCTTCCCCACCAACGACGAGGTGGAGCGCAGCTGGGAGATCCTCGACCCCATCATCGAGCACTGGCACGCCGGCGGCCGCCCCGATGAGTATGAGGCGGGCACGTGGGGCCCGCAATCTGCAGATGACATGTTGGCACGTAACGGACACACCTGGCGTCGCCCTTAACCGGGCACCTGGTTGAAAGGAACTTTTTCATGATTTTGAACTTGCCTGATACCAGCACCCGAGAGATCTCGAAGACGCTGCTGGAGGCCCAAGACAACTTTTCGCTCGCGACTGGCCGTGTGCTCACGTTGATCGTCGTTGCGCGTGCCGACGATAAACTCGACGAACTGCTCGACACGGTGCGTGACGCATCCCACGAGCACCCATCGCGCGTGCTTGTGCTGATCTCTCATGACCGCCACGCTGAAACGAAGATGGATGCGAAGGCCATCCTCGCCGCTGACGCTGGTGCCTCTGAGATGGTGGTGATGAATCTTTACGGCGCGCTTACTGAGGAGCTCGATTCGATCGTTACCCCACTACTCCTGCCTGACACCCCGATCGTGGCGTGGTGGCCCACCACTGCTCCCGCTCGGCCTGCAGAACACCCACTGGGCAAGATTGCTCAGCGCCGCATTACCAACGCGCGCCACAATGTCTCTGGCAACGCGCTGCTGCGCTTGTCCAACGGCTACACTCCGGGAGATTCGGACATGATGTGGTCCCGCATCACCCCGTGGCGCGGCATCGTCGCCTCTGCCCTGGACCGCTACCCGCACGAACCAGTCGAGTCCGCGGAGATCGTCGGGCCCGCCGACAACCCAAGCGTGGACATCGCTGCCGGCTGGCTAGCGGATCGCCTGCGTGTGCCGGTCACGCGCAACTCGTTCCGCCCTGACGATGAGGACAAGCAGACGCTGTTCTCCATCCGCTCGGTCACGCTGCACCGTGCATCCGGCCCGCTCGTCGTAGAAGTTCTCGACGAACGCACCATGCGCCTTGGACTTCCCAACCAGCCTGATTCCCTCGTGGCTGCCAACATCCGCACCGACGCGGAGTGCCTAGCTGAGGAACTGCGCCACCTTGACCCCGACGTGGCTTATGCGCAGGCCCTAGACGGCCTGGCTCACGTCCAAGTCAACTACTAAAACGATCACTACCGAAAGGAGTACATATGGTAACAATCAATCAAGTTTCTGATCTTGACGAGCTGACAACCACGGCCGCGCAGAACTTCGCCGATGCCGTGAAAGAGATCCAGACAAGCGACGACGGCGGGGTGAACCGCGACGGTATCGCTCACGTGGTTCTGACCGGGGGTACGGCGGGCATCGCCACCCTTGAAAAGCTGGCCTCCATCGAAGGTATTGACTGGTCGAAGGTCCATGTCTACTTTGGCGACGAGCGCAACGTCCCCGTCGAGCACCCCGACTCTAACGAAGGCCAAGCCCGCGACGCGCTGCTAAACAAAGTCGATATTCCCGCCGACCGCATCCACGGCTACGGTCTTGGCGACACAGACATGGAGTCTTCGGCGCGTGAGTATGAGCAGGTGATCACCACTACCTCACCGCAGGGCTTCGATATCCACCTGCTCGGCATGGGCCACGAGGGCCACATCAACTCGCTATTCCCCCATACCGACGCGGTGCGCGAAACCGAACGCCTCGTCATTGCCGTCACTGATTCCCCGAAGCCCCCACCGGAGCGCACCACGCTGACGCTTCCCGCAGTGGCACGCGCGGAACGTGTCTGGTTCCTCATCTCCGGTAAGGACAAGGCCGAGGCAGCCGGTCATGTCACACGGCGCTCGCCTGCCGACGATTGGCCAGCCGCCGGTGCGCAGGGCCGCCAGGAAACGGTCCTGTTTGTCGCTGAGAACGCGGCAGCACACCTCTAAAAGATACGAGAAATCCTCCTCACCAACAGCGGTGAGGAGGATTTTTCGTCGATAAGCGTGTGTTAGACGTAGGCCTGAATCAAGTTAAGGCCCACGATGCAGGCGATCCAGATAATCGCCATCAGGATAGTGATGCGGTCGAGGTTCTTCTCCACCACGGTGGAGCCGGACAGGTTCGACTGCACGCCGCCGCCGAAGAGGCTGGACAGGCCGCCACCCTTGCCTTTGTGCAGCAGCACGAAGATGGTCATCAAAATTGCAGCGATAACCAGGATGATCTGCAATGCCAACGTCATGGTAGGTCGTGTCCTCTTTCGTCTGAATCGTGGAACTTGATCAAGTCTACACCACGGCGATCAAAAGCCGTGTAGCCGCCTAGCCCGAGTTACGTAGCGCGGTAGCCAGCCCGTTCATCGTCAGCTGAATGCCACGCGATACTCCCGTGCGGTGATCACCGGCGCGGTGGCGACGCAACAGCTCCAGCTGGATGACGTTCAGCGGCAGCAGGTATGGGAAGCGCGAACGCACCGAGCGAGCCAGTGCCGGGTTGTCCGCGAGCAGATCGTTGGAACCGGTGATGCGCGAAAGCATCTTCAGGGTGAGCTCGAACTCCTCCCTGATCACCCGGCAGATCCGTTCGGCGACCTCCTTGTCAGACACCAGCCGCGAGTACCGCTCCACCAGTCGCATCTCCGCCTTGGCCATGACCTGCGCCATGTTGGACAGGGTCGAATTGAACCACGGCCAGTGCTCGTTGAGGTCGCGTAGCTCGTTGAGGCGGTCTTCGGCGTCGTCGCCCTCACCGACCCACCAGGACAGCGCCGAGCCGACGCCGAACCAGCCCGGAATCGCAGCACGCGACTGCGACCAGGCCAGCACCCACGGGATGGCGCGCAGGTCCGAAACGTCCTGGGTCTGCTTGCGCGAAGACGGGCGGGAACCGATGTTGAGCTCGCCGATTTCGTCGACAGGCGTGGACTGCGTGAAATACTCGATGAAGCCGGGGTCTTCGTGGACAAGAGCGCTGTACTTCTTTTGGGACAGAGCGGAGATCTCTCCCATGATTTCGCAGGCGCGCTCATGGTCGTCGATCTTGCCGACTGGCAGCAGGCTGGCCTCGATCGTGGCGGAAACAAGAGCCTCCAAGTTGCGGCGGGCGGTGGCTGGGTTGCCGTACTTGGCGGAAATGATTTCGCCTTGTTCGGTGACACGGACGCTGCCGTCGACCGCGCCTTCGGGCTGGGCCAGGATCGCATCGTAGGACGGGCCGCCGCCACGGCCGACGGTGCCGCCGCGGCCGTGGAACAGGCGCAGGCGCACCCCTTCCTCCTTGCCAAGTTCAACCAGTTTGATTTCGGCGTCGTAGAGCGCCCAGCTGGCGGCGAAGAATCCGCCGTCCTTGTTGGAGTCGGAGTAACCAAGCATCACTTCCTGCAGGTCCCCGCGCTGACGCAGGTAGGCGCGGTACAGCGGCAGGTTCCATAGGTCGCGCAGGATGCCGGCGCCGGCCTCGAGGTCTTCGATGGTTTCGAAGAGCGGGATGATATCGATCTCACCGGTCGGCTGGTCGCCATCGGCCCGGATCACGCCCACCTCCTTGAGCAGGACCATGGGCTCCAAAATGTCGGACACAGACTGTGCCATCGAGATGATCTGGTGCGGCACCATATCGGCGCCGAACGCATCGACGGCGAGCTTAGCCTGACGCAGCAAGCTCATTTCGCGGGCGGTGGGTTCGCTGTACTGGTGCGATGAGCTTGGCATGAGCGGCCGCGGCGTCTGCAGTTCAGCAGTCAGTAGCGCGACCTTTTCGTCTTCGCTCAGCGCCCGGTAGTCTTCGTCGACACGCGCCACGGCGAAGAGCTCGCTGATCACGTCCTCGAAGCTCTCGGAGTTCTGGCGCAGGTCGATCGAGTACAGGTGGAACCCGAACGTTGCTACCGCAGAGCGCAGGTTGAGTAAGCGGTCGTCGGCGATGATCGCGTCGTTGGAGGCGCGTAATGACGCATCGATCACATCCAGATCCGCCAGGAAGTCGGTCGCCAGCTCATAAGGATCAAAGACCTCATGCCAGTTTCCTTCCAAAGATCCGGGGCCCAAGAGGTGCTCGTGTGTGCGGCGAATCCGCCCCCGGATGCCGTGGATGGCGCGGCGGTAGGGTTCGTCGATACGCGAAGGGACGTTGTTGTGGCCTTCGGAGGCCAGCGCGATCAGTTCCACCGTGACGTCGGTCATGCGGTCCGACAGGCTGAGTTCGTGCTCAAGCGCGTGCAGTTGGGTCTCATAGTGCTGCAGCACGACCTGGGCTGCGCGGCGGGTTGCGTAGTCGAGCGTTTCCGCGGTGACATAAGGGTTACCGTCATGATCGCCGCCGACCCAGGAGCCAGGGCGCACGATCGCCCCCGTGATCGCCTCCGGCCCGTAGCTTTCCCCAAGAGCGGTGAAAACGTCGCGGTTGATACGCGGGATCTCCTCGAGCAGGCTCAGCTTGTAGTAACGCAGATTCACCTCGACCTCATCCTCAATGCGCGGACGCGCCACACGAATGAGGGCGGTTTGCCACAGCAAGGTCATCCGTCGCCGGATATCACTTTCGACAGCGTCAAGTTTCTGCTGCGTACGCGCCGTTTCGGGAGCATCGAGGATACGGTGACGCTCCATCATCAGGCGCGTGATGTGCTTCTGCGCATCAAAAACGGTGCGGCGGCGGGTCTCGGTGGGGTGCGCGGTCAGGACTGGGGCGACAAGGCCATCGCTTAACGACGAAGCGACCTCCGCTTCCGTCACCTCGGATGCCGCCAGCTTCTCCCAGGTTGCCTCGAGGGTGGAGTCCTTCGGGGCCTCACCGTTGTCGGCTGCTCGCTCACGCTTCCACTCGTCGTGAAGATCTTCGGCCAGGTTGGCCATGAGAGCGAAGTGGCTGAACGCGCGGATGACGGGTGTGGCGTCGTCGGGCGCGATGTTGTCGAACATGTCAGTCAGTACTGAAAGTTCTGCTTCGCCCTTGGCGATCTCGAATGCGGCCTGGCGTGCGGACTCGACGCGATTGAACACGTCCTCGCCTTCTTGCTCGGCGATGATGTGTCCGAGGATCCGGCCGAGGTAGCGAATGTCCTCTTGGAGATGGTCGTGCGTAGACATCAAACAGTGTCCCTTAATTGAAATAGTACGGAGAAGCCCCGAAGAAAACGGGTTCTTCGGGGCTAGCGGGAGTGTGAACCCCTTTTAGTTGGTTGCGTCAGCAGCCGCTGCGCACAGCTTTGCGAAATCGTAGCCGTCGAGCGATGCGCCACCAACGAGGCCGCCGTCGACATCTGGCTGGGAAATGATTTCGGCAATGGTTTCCGTCTTGACGGAGCCACCGTAGAGGATGCGCATGTTGGCAGCGACGTCCTCGTCGGCAAGCTCTGCAACTGTCTTGCGGATTGCAGCATTGACCTCCTGCGCGTCAGCGGCGGAGGCCACCTTACCGGTGCCGATAGCCCACACAGGCTCGTATGCGATGACCGTCTTAGACAGCTCCTCGGTGCTCAGGCCAGCAAGCGAGTTGCGGGTCTGCTCCACCACGTAGTCGACATGGGTGCCTGCCTCGCGGATTTCCAGAGGCTCGCCGACGCACACGATGGGGCTAATCCCCCACTTCAGAGCCGCCTTCGCCTTGGCAGCGACGATCTCATCGGTCTCATGGTGGTACTGACGGCGCTCCGAGTGGCCCACGACTGCCCAGGTGCAGCCCAGCTTGGACAGCATCTCGCCGGACACCTCGCCAGTGTAGGCGCCAGAGTCATGCTGAGAGATGTCCTGCGCACCGTAGGTGATCTTCAGGTCATCGCCCTCAACCAGGGTCTGTAGGGAACGAATGTTGGTAAACGATACGGTTAGTGCAACGTCGACCTTGTCGTAGTCTTCCTTCGGCAGCGCGAAAGCGAGCTTCTGCACATCCGCGATGGCCTGCAGGTGGTCATGGTTCATCTTCCAGTTGCCGGCGATAAGTGGCTTACGTGCCATAAGTGACAGTGTCCTTTCGATTGAAAAGTGTGTTTAGGAACCCAGGACGGAAACGCCTGGCAGATCCTTGCCTTCAAGGAACTCTAGCGATGCGCCGCCGCCGGTGGAGATGTGCGAGAAGCCCTCTTCGTCGAGGCCGAGGGTGCGTACCGACGCTGCGGAGTCGCCACCACCGACAACCGTGAAGGAGCCATTGTTCTTCGTTGCCTCGATCATGGACTCTGCGACAGCGCGGGTGCCATCGGCGAAGTTGGACAGTTCGAAGACACCCATGGGGCCGTTCCAGAACACCGTCTTGGAGTCCTTGATGATCTCCGCGTACTTCTTCGCGGTCTCTGGGCCGATGTCCAGGGACATCCAGCCTTCGGGGGTGCCGTCGAGATCAACGACCTTGCGGTCTGCGTCGTTCGAGAACTCAGATGCGACGACTAGGTCGACCGGCAGAACGATCTTGTCGCCGAAACGCTCCAGCAGGTCCTTGCACGTATCGATCATCTCTTCCTGCAGAAGGGACTTCTGGGTGTTGTGGCCCTGGGCGGTGAGGAAGGTGTAGCACATGCCGCCGCCGATGATGACGTGGTCGGCCTTGGTTGCCAACGCCTCAATCACGCCGAGCTTGTCAGAAACCTTGGAGCCGCCGAGAACGACGACATAAGGGGACTCTGGGTTGTCCTTGACTGCTGCCAGGGTGCTGACCTCGTTGTCCACCAGCTTGCCGGCGTAGGAAGGTAGGCGCTTTGCAACGTCGTAGACCGAAGTCTGCGCACGGTGCACAACACCGAAGCCGTCGGAGACGAATGCGCCGTTGTCTGCGGCCAGGGCCACCAGCTCATCGGCGAATTCTCCACGCTCTGCCTCATCCTTGGAGGTCTCGCGCGGATCGAAGCGGACGTTCTCCAGCAGGAGGATCTCGCCTTCAGTCAGTCCGTTGGCGCGCTCGTGGGCGTCCTCACCGGAGACGTCCTGAGCCAGCGCAACGTACTGGTCAAGGCGCTCAGACAAAGCTTCCGCCACTGGTGCCAGGGAGTACTTCGAGTCTGGCTCACCCTTGGGGCGGCCCAGGTGCGCCATGACGATCACCTTCGCGCCACCCTCAAGGAGTGCCTTCAGCGTCGGCAGTGAAGCGTCAATACGGCCGGGGTCGGTGATCTCGCCGGCGTCGTTGAGTGGCACGTTGAAGTCAGAACGGACGAGGATGTGACGCCCGTCGACGCCCTCGTCGAGCAGGTCTTGGAGATTCTTTACAGTCATGAGGTCAAGCTCCTAAGTAATTTCGTTGCTAATGGGTAAAACTAACGGCCCGAAGTGTGTGTCTACACACCCCGGGCCGCCATGAGGTTACGCGCTACGACAGCGGGCGCGTGCCGACGAGGGCGCGCGGCTTAACGCTGGCAGCTTGGGGCGCGGTGTCCTTAGAGCTTGGACGCAACCAGCTCGGTCAGACGCAGCAGCTGAGAGGTGTAGCCCCACTCGTTGTCGTACCAGGAAACAACCTTGACCTGGTTGCCATTGACCTTGGTCAGGCCAGCGTCGAAGAGGGAACCGTGGGAGTCGCCGATGATGTCGGTGGACACCAGTGGTTCCTCGGTGTAGCCGAGAGTATCTGCGAAGTCACCGGTGGAAGCCTTCTTGATGATCTCGTTGACTTCCTCAACGGTGGTCTCGCGGCCTGCCTCGAAGGTCAGGTCAGTTGCGGAGCCGGTGATGACTGGGACGCGCAGTGCGTAGCCATCCAGCTTGCCCTCGAGCTCTGGAAGAACCAGGGATACAGCCTTAGCAGCACCAGTGGAGGTAGGAACAATGTTCTGTGCAGCTGCACGTGCGCGACGCAGGTCCTTGTGAGGAGCGTCGTGCAGGCGCTGGTCACCGGTGTAAGCGTGAATGGTGGTCATCAGGCCCTTGACGATGCCGAGCTCGTCGTTCAGAACCTTTGCCATTGGAGCCAGGCAGTTGGTGGTGCAGGATGCGCCGGAGATGATGTTGTGGTTCTCTGGGTCGTAATCCTCGTGGTTCACACCGTAAACGAAGGTTGCGTCCTCGTTCTTTGCAGGAGCGGAGATGATAACCTTCTTCGCACCAGCGTCGATGTGCGCCTTTGCTGCCTCAGCGTCGGTGAAGAAGCCGGTGGACTCGATCACGATGTCAACGTCGTGCTTCGCCCAGTCCAGGTTCTTTGGATCGCGCTCTGCGTAGACGGCGATGCGGTTGCCGTCGACGGTGATGGACTCGTCGTCAAACTCAACATCCTTGCCCAGCTGGCCCATGATGGAGTCGTACTTCAGCAGGGTCGACAGGGTCTTGTTGTCGGTCAGGTCGTTGACTGCAACGACCTCGAGGTCAGAGTTGCCCTGGACAACTGCGCGGAAGAAGTTGCGGCCGATACGTCCGAAACCGTTGATACCAATGCGTGTAGTCACTAATCTATCTCCTCTAAAGTTGGGAATATTTCCGGACAGACATCACTAAAAATGCCATCTAGCAGCGGTCTTTGTCCGACAATCACCAGTTTAGCGCGGTTCTACTCTTCTCGCAGAAGGCCAGAAAGCTCTTTTCTCCCCACATTGGGCGGTTGCCCGATTCTGTCCGAAACTGCCACATTCGAAGTCGTCGAAATGTGCCTTTGTCTAACAAAGTGCAGGACATGTGGTCGACACCGGGCACGCTGACTACCCCCAGCCATTCCTCCCGCGATGCTGATAAATCACCAATCTTTGTCAGTGATGTTAGTCACAACAGGTAGGGTCGTGTTAAACGCGGTCCACTGACGAGGTGGAAATCTAGTCGGCGCCCGCACCGTCGTTATTAATAGCGGAATGCGTATCTGGGATACCCAGTTCGCTCGCACGCTTATCAGCCATCGATAGCAAGCGCCGGATTCGCCCGGCCACGGCGTCCTTCGTCATCTGCGGATCAGCCAACCGGCCCAGCTCCTCCAAGGAAGCGTGCCGGTGCTGCACGCGTAAGAACCCGGCTTCAGCCAGATGCTCGGGCACGTCGTCGCCCAAAATTTCCATTGCCCGCTCCACTCGCGCAGCGGCAGCTGCTGCGGCCTGCGCGGAACGGCGCAGGTTGGCATCGTCGAAATTCGCCAAGCGGCTGGCGTTCGTCTTCACGATGCGCTTCTTCCGCTTCTCGTCCCACTCCAGGCGCGTCCGTGTTGCGCCGATGCGGGTCAGCAAGATGCCGATCGCCTCGCCGTCGCGCACCACCACGCGTTCCACGCCACGGGACTCTTTCGTCTTCGCCGACACACTGAGCCTGCGAGCAAGACCGACTAGCGCCAGAGCAGCCTCTTGGCGCGGACAGATCACTTCCAATGTCGACGAGCGCCCCGGCTCCGACAACACGCCACGAGCAAGAAAAGCGCCCCGCCACGCCGCCTCGACTTGGCTGACTGTGCCCGAAATGACCTGGCGGGGCAATCCCACCACGGGGTGGCCGGAGGCCGTCACCAGATGGAGCCTACGAATCACTTCTTCGCACCCATCGGTGATGGTGACTTCGTGGCGGGTTTCACGCGTTGTTGCGCCAGGAGAAATCGTCATCACTTTCACTGTCGCCGGGCACAGATCTCGGATGAGCTCGGCTAAATGATCGGCGACGGGTCGCGAATCGAAGTCGGCGACGATGGTCAGACCGTGCACGCCCTGCTCAATCTCGCCTGCGTAACGAATCATCGCAGTCGCCTCAGCGATCCGGTCTTCCCGGGTCCCCAGAGACACCTGCAATAATTCATCCTTGACTTTCGCAGTCAACGCCACGATCGGCCTGCCTTTCTACCTCACTTCGCACGGGACCTTCACAACGGTCCCCGGAACTACTGGCGCTTCTCGTACAGATCGCGCAGCGCCATTGCCAACTTGGCGGGATCATGCTTGTTCACACTCGCCCCAGACTCATCGGCGACGTGGACATCATAGTACGCAATCTCCCCACCGAGGCTGGCCGCAGCCCGCTGCAAGTGGCCCCGCTCCCCTTTAGTTGGACTGATGTAATTGTCGGCCACAACGGCATCGACCCGCAGCTCAGGGGCATGCTGGCCCAGAACGTGGATGTGGCGCTCCGTCGTGAAACCGTGAGTCTCCCCGGCTTCCGGCGATAAATTCAAGATGACGACGACAAGCGCCGAGGTCTCATTGAGCGCAGCGACGATATCAGGCACCAAAACATGCGGGATTACCGACGAAAACCAGGACCCCGGGCCTAGTGTGACCACGCTGGCATCCATGATTGCGTTGACTGCATTCTCGTTGGCAGCCGGAGTCTCCGGAATCAACCGCACGCGCCGCACCTGCCCTGGTGTGGTCGCCACCGCCACTTGGCCACGCACAGGACGCATCACGCGGGGGTCGTCGTCAAGCCCTGCGACATCGGCCTCTAAATCCAGTGGCTCGTTGCACAGCGTGATCACGCGTCCTGCCGAGCGCGTCCAGCGCGCCACCAAGTCCAAAGCTTGCTGCATGTCGCCAAGCTCCTCGGCTAGACCTGCCAGAATCAGGTTTCCTACTGCGTGGCCGGCCAGTGCACCATGACCACCGAAGCGATGCTGTAAAAGATTGCGCGACAGGGCGCCCTCGTCGTCGTCATGCGCAAGCGCAGCCAACGCCATCCGCAAGTCTCCCGGAGGGACGATGCCAAGTTCACGCCGGATACGTCCCGACGATCCGCCATCGTCAGCCACAGTGACAACCGCGTTGACGTTACCGGTGGTCAGCGACTGCGCCGCCAGCAAAGTTTGATAAAGACCGTGGCCGCCACCGAGGCAGGCCAGATCTCCCGAATATTTCTTCATGGAAAAACTCTCTACCCAGCTCTGCGCTAACTCTTATCTAGGTCGCGGTGCAGGACCGCAACATCGACCGAATCGTCCTCGTTTAAACGACGCCCGATCTCTTCCGAGATCGCAACGGAACGATGGTGACCGCCCGTACAGCCAATACCAACCGTGATAAAGTTCTTTCCCTCATGGCGATACCCAGGCAGAATAGAGCCGATGAGCTGGACAACGCTATCGACGAAGGCCGGCGCATCATCTTGCGACAGCACATAATCAGAGACCTGCTGGTCCGTGCCACGATAAGCGCGTAACTCAGGTATCCAGTAAGGATTCGGCAGGAAGCGGACATCGAACATGTAATCGGCATCGCGCGGGGCACCGTGCTTGAACCCAAATGACTGGATGGTGATGTGCTGCTTCTTCTTCGCAACATCGCCGAAGGAGGCCTCGATGGCGCGGCGCAGATCATGGATCGACAAGTTCGACGTATCGATAATGATGTCAGCCTGATCACGCACCGGCGCAATGGAATCGCGTTCGCGCTGAATACCCGTGCTTAAAGGATCATCTCCTTGCAACGGGTGGGTGCGGCGGACACCGTCGAAGCGGCGGATCAGCACGTCGTCACGAGCCTCTAAGAACAGCACGGTCGGGTCGTAGCCCTTCTCGCGCAGGTTCTGGATTGTGCCTAAAAGGGAACCATTAAACATGCGGGCGCGCACGTCGGTGACAATCGCGATACGGTCCACCGGCGAGTCATCCGCTGTGGCTAGCTCCACCATCTCTTCAATCAACTGCGGAGGGAGGTTTTGGGGGACGAAAAATCCCTTATCCTCGAAAACCTTTGCGGCGGAAGACAGGCCACCCCCGGACAGGCCGGTAATAATTACCGGTGGGATAGGACCGCCCATTGCAAAATCGTTTGTCATGGCACCTATCGTATCGAATCCCTATTGTTCGAGGTGCAAATGTTCATAAACAGTTGCCGCTAACTTCGGGCCGATCCCCGGTGCCTCAGCGATCGCGTCAATTGAGGCCTCGCGAATCTTTTTCACACTGCCGAAGTGCTTCACCAAATCGCTCTTCCGCGTCGGCCCCAGTCCGGGCACCCCATCAAGGGCAGAGGCGCGCATCCGCTTCGACCGCTTCTGGCGGTGGTAGTTGATCGCAAAACGGTGCGCCTCATCGCGAACCTGCTGGAGAAGGTACATTCCCTGCGAGTTGCGTGGCAGGATCACCGGTTCATCGTCGTCAGGCACCCACACTTCCTCCAGGCGCTTGGCCAGGCCGATCAGCGTGACATCCACGACGCCAAGTTCGTCAAACACCGCCTGAGCTGCGTTGACCTGGGGCTTGCCGCCATCGACGATGAACAGGTTCGGCGGGTAGGCAAACTTTCGCCCCTCCGCGGCCGCAGTTGCGGCAGAAACAGCTGTAGCATCCGTGGTCTCTACCTCGGTCACCTCGTCAGCGAAGACCGTCTCGTCGACGTCGAGTTCCTCCGGGTTCGCCAACTTATCTGCGTTGTAACGCTTAAAACGACGACGAGTGACCTCCGCGATCGATCCCACATCATCGCTGCGCCCGTCACCCGCGGCCTCCTTGATGCGGTAACGCCGGTAGTCATTCTTCTTCGGCAGCCCGTCCTCGAACACCACCAGCGACGCCACCACATCCGTACCCTGGATGTGCGAAATATCAGTGCACTCAATGCGCAGCGGAGCTTGATCCAACCCCAGAGCATCCTGGATATCCTGCAATGCTTGCGAACGCGCTGTGAGGTCACCCACGCGCTTCAACTTGTGCTGATGCAACGCTTCCACCGCGTTACGGTGCACCGTCTCCATCAACGCGGCCTTATCCCCGCGCTGCGGTACACGCAGATCAACCTGTGCACCACGCAACTCGCTGAGCAGTACCTGGACTTCCTCTGCCTCATCAGGCATGACCTCCACGAGGATCTCGCGAGGCACCGGGTTGTAGACACGCACTGGAGCGTGCGACTCCTGGTCCACTCCCCTGCGGCGAATCTTGGTCTGATCGATTTTCTTGTCTTCTTCGGCTTCAGCTTCGGCGCGCTCTACCGCATCCGAGTAGTACTGGACGAGGAAATTTTGCATCAGCACCGGGACTGCCGGATCCGGCTCTCCATCGTCGCGACGCTCCATGCTGCCTGGCTCATCGCCGGTCTTTTCGACGACCCACCCCCGCTGGGCACGGATCCTTCCGTCCCGCACATTGAACACCTGCACTGCCGCTTCAAGCTCGTCAGTAGAAAAGGCGATGACATCGGCATCCGTGTCCGTGCTGAGCACGACGGTTTGGCGCTCCGTTACCTTCTTTATGGCATCAAGGTCATCGCGCAGTTTGGCGGCCTTCTCGAACTCGAGGTTCTCGCTGGCCTCCATCATGCGGCGTGTGAGCTCCTTCGTGACAGGTTCTGTGCGCCCCGACAAGAAGCCCATGAAGCCGGAGACGATCTCGTCGTGCTGCGCCTCGTCGACACGCCCGACGCACGGGGCCGCGCACTTGTCGATATAGCCCAGCAAGCAAGGCCTGCCCAGTGACTCGTGCCGGTTAAATACTCCCTCGGAGCAGGTGCGCACCGGAAAGACTCGGGTGAGCAGGTCGAGGGTCTCGCGCACGGCCCACGCATGCGAATAAGGGCCGAAATAGCGCACGCCCTTACGCTTCAGTCCACGATAGAAAAACGCGCGCGGAAATTTCTCCCCCACGCTGACTGCCAGCATGGGATAGGTCTTATCGTCGCGGTACATGACGTTGAACCACGGATCAAAGCGCTTAATCCACGTATATTCCAGCTGCAGCGCTTCGACTTCGCTGGCCACCACGGTCCACTCCACCTGAGAAGCAGTGAACACCATCTGCTTCGTGCGGGGGTGCAGCTGGGCTGGGTCCTGGAAGTAGTTCGACAGGCGAGCGCGGAGATTCTTCGCCTTGCCGACGTACACGACACGCCCTGAATCGTCGCGAAATTTATACACGCCCGGGTCCGTCGGAATGGTTCCAGGGGCCGGGCGGTAGGTATTCGGATGTGCCACAGACTAATCTTCCGGCATGTACTTGGACTCTAGGACGCGGAACTGGCGTACATACTCCAGTGCCTTTTCACGGTCAGCCGACTGGATCGCCCACAGCGGAACGTACTCAAACTCGGGCAACTCCAAACGCGCCATCTTTGAGCCCTGCGGGAAGCTCAGGCCGTAAATGACGACCCAGCTATAAAAACGAGTGCCGATCATGTTGCGGACCTCAACACCGTCTGCGTTGGCGCGCACGCGTGGGCGGTTCAGCGCAATCCAGGAAAGAATGGAAATGATGACGCCGATCAGCGGATAAGCCCACTTATCAATCGGGGTGATGGTTGCGCCGGTGAATTCGATGTCCACCACGACGCCCATGAAGATATGGATCAGCATGACGACGATCACCCAGCCGATTGCCACCTTGCGCAGGAAATTCGAGGTCGCCTCAAACTCCCAGGGCTTATCAGTGGTGGCCGCAAATGGGTCGGCCGCGTTCATGATCGCGATTTCGCGGTCTGTGAGTCCACCCGGGGTGTTCTTAGTGTTTGGTGTATTCTCGTCCACTTAGTTTCGTCACCATTTCCACGCTTGATTGATCGTTACCTGATCCTAGTCCGCTCCGCGCGCGCCGACTAATCGGCCGGAATGGCGCGCACCTTCTCTAGTTCCACCGCGGCCCCGAGGGCCGCACGCATCGCCTCGGCTCCCTTATCCTCGATGGCGCCGTCCCCGCCTGCTCGCGCCACAGCCTGCTCATGGGTGTTCACGGTAAGAACGCCGTTGCCTACCGGGGTCTGCTCGTCGAGAGCAATCCTGGTCAGTCCGGCGGTGACGGAGTCGCACACATAATTAAAGTGTGGTGTATCCCCACGGATCACGCAGCCCAGAGCCACCACGGCATCGTAGCGTTGAGCACACGCTTGGACGACCACGGGCAATTCCATGGCGCCGGCCACGGTGTATTCGTCGGCACGTGCGCCGGCATCCTTTGCCGCGGTGAGGGCGCGCTCGCGCATCGGTTCGACGATGTCGGCGTTCCACTGCGTGGTGATCACGGCCACGCGCATGCCTTCGGCCTTGACGGGTGCTGGTTCTGGTCGTCCTGTGGTTGCCATGTAATTCCTTGCTAGTGGTGGTCGGGATCGGCGTCCCATTGTTCGACGGCTGGCAGGTCGTGGCCCATCCGGTCGCGTTTAGTACGCAGGTAGCGGATATTCTCGCAGTTCGGGACGACGTCGATACGCACCCTTCCAGCGACCTGGGGGCCGAAGCCCGCGAGCGCCTCTGTCTTGAGGGGGTTGTTCGTCATCAGCTGAAAAGACTTCACTCCCAGGTCCGCGAGGATCTGCCCGGCCACGGAATACTCCCGCGCGTCGGCCGGCAGCCCCTGCTCCAGATTTGCATCGACTGTGTCGAGGCCCTCGTCCTGGAGCTTATAGGCCTGAAGCTTGTTCATCAGGCCGATCCCGCGTCCCTCGTGGCCGCGGACGTAGACGATCACGCCCGCGCCTGCTTCCTGGACGCGGCGCATCGATTCGTGCAGTTGCTGGCCGCAATCGCAGCGCGTGGAGGCAAAAACATCGCCGGTAAGGCACTCTGAATGGACGCGCACCAGCACGTCCGAAGCCCCGGAGACGTCCCCGACGACCAGCGCTACGTGTTCGGTGCCGTCGATTACGTGCTTGTAGCCATGGGCGGTGAAGCGGCCAAACTCTGTGGGCAGTTGTGCCGTTGTCACGCGCTCGATGTGGGTTTCGGTGTGCTTGCGGTAAGCGATGAGCTGCTCGATGGAGATCATCTTCAGCCCATGTTCGTCAGCAAAGCGGCGCAGCTCTGGGGCGCGCGCCATGTCGGTGGGGTCTTCTTCGGACACGACCTCGCACAACGCGCCGACAGGCTCAAGCCCCGCCATGCGCGTCAGATCCACCGCGGCCTCGGTGTGTCCGTCACGCTTGAGCACCCCGCCGCGACGAGCGCGCAAGGGCACCACGTGGCCGGGGCGGGTGAAGTCCTCAACCCCGCGCGCCGGATCTGCCAGGCGCGTGATGGTCTCTGAGCGTGAAGCGGCCGAGATGCCTGTGGTGCCGGTGGCGGCATCGACGGTCACGGTGTAGGCCGTGGAGCGCGCGTCCTCATTGCGGGCCACCATGGGCGGCAGGTTCAGCGCATCAGCCCGGTCATCCTCCATGGCCACGCAGATATAGCCGGAGGTGTAGCGCACCATGAAGGCCACTAAATCCGGGGTGGATTGCGCGGCGGCGAAAATGAGGTCGCCCTCGTTTTCACGTCCCTCGTCGTCCACAACAACCACGGCCTCGCCACGAGCGATCGCGGCAACGGCCTCCTCGACGGAATCTAGGCGAATGGTGCTCTCGGTCATGAAAATAGACCTTACTTGGTCACCATTTTCTCAACGTACTTGGCCACAATATCGACCTCGATGTTCACCACATCACCGACAGCCAAGTCCCCCGCGGTGGTCTCCGCCAAGGTGGTGGGAATCAGTGACACCTCGAAATAGTCCTCACCCACCGCAGATACTGTGAGGGAGGTGCCGTTGACGGTGATCGAGCCCTTTTCGACGACATACCGCGCTAGTTGCTCCGGAAGCGAAAAGCGAAACACCTCCCAATGTTCGGAGGCCTCGCGGCTGAGCAGCTCCGCTACCCCGTCGACATGCCCCTGCACGATGTGGCCGCCGAAGCGCGCACCGGCCTGCAAAGCGCGTTCCAGGTTCACCTTCGCCCCGGGCGCCAGCGCGCCCAGACCGGAGCGATCCAGCGACTCCTGCATCACGTCCGCGCTGAACACACCCTCCTCGATCGCGGTCACGGTCAAGCAGACACCGTTGACCGCGATCGAATCGCCCAGCGCAGCATCGGAGGTCACCAGTGGGGCGTCGATAGCGATGCGCCGGGAATCACCCAAATCCTCAAGCTGGGTAACAGTGCCGATTTCTTCAACGAGTCCAGTAAACATCCAAATCCTTTGCCATCTCAATGAGCACATCGCCTTCGAAGTAGCTCGTATCTACTACCTCAAACCGCGGCATCTCCGTTAATGTTCCACCCAACCCACGCGCTAGCACGCCGCGCCCTGCGCCCATGAGCATCGGCGCGACATAGGCCTGCACGCAGTCGGCATAACCGGCCTCAACAAAGCTTGTAGTCAGCCCCGCCCCGCCCTCGACGAGAATGTCGCGCACGCCCTCGTCGTACAGCGCGCTCAAGGCTTCATCGATCGTCGGAAATTGCTCATACCCCAGGCGCGTCAGGTTTCCTTCGGGCACATCGCGCGTGCCGACGACCACCCTTCGCGGCTGCTGATCACGCAGGGACCCATCGGGGTAGCGGGCGGTCAGGGAGGGATCGTCGGCAAGTACGGTGCCGGTCCCCACGACGATCGCATCCCGCCGAGCACGGTCAACATGGACGTGCTCGCGCGCAGCGGGGCCGGTGATCCACTGGCTGGTGCCGTCGGGTGCGGCGGTAAAGCCGTCGACGCTGGCTGCGAACTTGATAGTCACCGCTGGGCGTTTCAGGCGCATGCTGGTCAGCCACGGGATCAGGTCCGGGACAACGTGGCGGTGGTACACCGCCTCGACCCCTCGCGAATGCAGGTACTGCGCTCCCCCGCTGGCCTGCAGGTTCGGATCCGGGGTGAGATAAATGACGCGGGAGATTCCAGCCTCGGCCAGCGCATGCGAACACGGCCCAGTCCGGCCTGTGTGGTTGCACGGCTCCAAGGTCACCACAGCGGTGGCCCCGCGGGCGCGTTCTCCTGCTTTGCGCAGGGCGACGATTTCCGCGTGCGCGCCGCCCGCCGGCTCAGTCCCGCCGGTGGCAATCAGCGCGCCGCGCTCGTCGTAAAGCGCGCACCCGACAGGTGGATTGGGGCTGGTCGTGCCGCGGACCTCACGTCCGGCCGCGAGGGCGTCCGACACTTTAGGACGCAAGCTTGCGCAGCTCCTCCACCGCGGCGCCCGGGTCCTCCTTGCCGAAGACGGCGGAGCCAGCGACAAAAGCGTCAGCGCCAGCGGCCGCGCCCTGGGCGATGGTCTCGGTATTGATCCCGCCGTCGAGCTCAATGATGCAGTCCAGGCCGCGCTCGTCGATGGCAGCACGCAGGGCGCGGACCTTGTCCATCATCTCGGGCATGAACTTTTGCCCACCGAACCCAGGTTCGACGGTCATGACGATCACTTCGTCGAAGTGCTCCAGGTCATCCAGGTAGGGCTCAATCGGGGTATCGGGCTTGATGGCAAAACCTGCCTGGCAGCCCTTCTCCTTCAACAGCTTCGCGGCGGCCACGTGGTCGTCGGTCGCCTCCACGTGGAAAATAATGCGGTCAGCGCCAGCCTTGATATAGGTATCGAACCACTTCTCCGGCTCCTCGATCATCACGTGCACGTCCATGAACTGGTCGGTCACGCCGTCGACGGCCGTAGTCACGTCCGGGCCGAAAGAGAGGTTCGGAACGAAATGGCCGTCCATGATATCCACGTGAATCCAGTCCGCATTCGGGACCTTCAACACGTCGGCGCCCAGGTTGGCGTAATCGGCGGCAAGGATAGATGGGGCAATATATGGTGCAGACATACCCCTGATCCTACTCCCCCTTCTTCCGCAACACTGCAAAGAACATCGCATCAGTGCCGTGGCGGTGCGGCCACATCTGAACACTCAAGTTGTCACCGGTATTTTCCATGCCACCGGTATAGCCGTGCGCGTCTTCCTCAGTGACCTCACCAGTAGCAAGCAGCTTATCGACGACGCCCCGGGTCTCGCGCAGGTCAGGCGAGCAGGTGGAATAGACCACCACGCCACCCGGCTTCACCAGCTCCACCGCGCTGCGCAGGAGCTCTTCCTGCAGGACCGTGAGCTCGGCGATGTCCGATTCCTGTTTGCGCCAGCGCGCCTCAGGCCGACGCCTCAAAGCGCCGAGGCCGGAGCAGGGGGCGTCGACAAGCACGCGGTCAAAACCGGGCTCCAAGCCGGGGGCGCGGCCATCAGCGACGTGCACGGTGACGGGCTGGCCGGCGACCGTCTTGCGGATCAGATCTGCCCTGTGGGAGGAGACCTCCACCGCGTCGACGTGCGCCCCGTCGATCGCGGCCAACGACGCCATCAGCGCCGCCTTGCCCCCCGGGCCCGCGCACAGGTCGAGCCAGCGGCCCTGGTCCTCATCGACGGGCACTTCGGTGACCGCACGAGCAATCAGCTGCGAGCCCTCGTCCTGGACGGCAGCCATGCCATCGCGCACCGGCTGCAGTTGCCCGGGATCGCCCTGCTCCAAATAGACCGCATAGGGAGAGTATTTGCCTTCCTCGCCACCGGTGATCAGCGCAAGCTCTTCGGCAGAAATCTCTCCGGGGCGCGCCACGAGGTGGACGACTGGGCGTTCGGAATCGGCACGCAGCGCCTCCTCCAATTCCCCTAAGCCCAGCGCGCGGGAAAAAGACCGCGCGATCCACTCCGGGTGCGCGGTGCGAAACGCCACCGCCGCCAGCTCGCCGCTTGGCGTCAGTTGCTTAATCCATTCTTGCGGCTTGGTACGGCTGATCGAGCGCAAAATCCCGTTGGTAAAGCCCTTGGCCTTGTCCTGGCCTGCTTCTTCCACGAGGCGTACCGACGTATCCACCGCCGCGTGTGGCTCAACACGCGTGTACAGCAGCTGATAGGCACCAAGGCGCAGCGCGTCAAGCACCTCTGGAGCGATCTGATCAAGGCTTCTCGACGAGCACTTCCCAATCACCGCGTCCACCACGCCCAGATTGCGCAGCGTGCCGTAGGTCAGCTCCGTGGCAAAGGCGGCATCGCGGCCTGTGATCTTGCGCTCCCGCAACAGGTTCGGCAACGTCAAGTTGGCATAGGCGCCATCGCCGCTGACGCGTTGTAGCACGTCGAAGGCTGCGCGGCGTGGCTCATCCACCCCTGCCGTATTTTTCCGCTGGGGTTTCTGCTTCTGTTGTGCCCGTTCAGGCTTGGGCGCTTGTCGACGACCGGACGTACGCGACCGAAATCCACCACTCACTGGAACACCACTTCACCTTCACTGTTATAGCCACGCGCCCATGCGGCAGCATGCATCATCTTCTTCCCCGGCGGCTGAGCGGTACCCAGCACGACATCAGTGGTCGCGGTACCCACGTAGACAGCGTTCTTCTCTGCGCGCACATGCCCAGGAGCCAGAGTGTCTTCCTCACTCACTGTGACCGGCCCAAGTTTGAAGCGCTCGTCGTTAAGCGTGGTCCACGCCCCAGGCCCAGGCGTATGTGCCCGGATGTGCCGATCAATCGCGAAGGCCGGTGCGTCCCAGGAAATGCGGGCGTCCTCCGTGGTGATCTTCGCGGCATGGGTGGCCTCCCCGCGCTGCGGCTGCGGGTCCGCCTGGCCGGAGGCGAGCAGATCCATCGTGGCGGTCAGCAAGTCCGCGCCCGAATAGGCCAGCCGGGTCAACAGGTCATCCGCGGTGTCGGTGTCCCGAATCTCCTCGGTGACCGTGCCTAAAATATCGCCGGTATCCAAGCCCTCGTCGATGCGGAACGTCGTGGCACCAGTGATCTCGTCGCCTGCGCGAATCGCGGCCTGCACCGGCGCGGCACCACGCCACGCCGGAAGCAGCGAAAAGTGCAGATTCACCCAACCGTGCGTCGGCACGTCCAGCAGATCCTTCGGCACAAGGTTGCCGTAGGCCACCACGGGAATCGCCTCAGGGGCAAGCTCTTGTAGACGGGCACGCACCGCCTCGCCGTCGTCGGTGCCAGCCTTCAGCGTTGTCGGGGTGAGCACCTCAATGCCGTGCTCGACCGCCAGTGCCTTCACCGGCGAAGGATGCAGCGTCCTGCCCCGGCCACGGCGGGCATCGGGGCGCGTAATCACCGCCACCACTTCATGGTCAGAGGCCAGTAACTTCTCTAAGGCCACCACCGCAGGTTCCGGGGTTCCAGCAAAAACCAATTTCATCGTCGTTAGTCCTCCTTAAACCAATCGGCAGCACGGATCTGCCCCATCGCGGCCTTACGCACCTCCGGCTCAAGCCGCTTCAAAAACAGCACGCCGTCGAGATGATCCGTCTCATGCTGAATGCACCGCGCCATCAGGCCCGAAGCCTCCAGCGCCAGCGGGCGCCCATGCACGTCCTGGCCGCGCACCACCACCGTGTTGTAGCGCTGCGTCTCAGCCGAAATATCAGGGATAGACAAACAGCCCTCCGCGCCCAACTGCATCACATCGCCCACAGGCTCCCACACCGGATTGATGATCGCGCCGCGCAGACCCGACTCAACGTGGGAACAATCGAACACAAACACACGCTTCAACACACCAGTTTGATTGGCGGCCAGCCCCACCCCGCCAGCAGCGTCCATGGTGTCCAGCATGTCGTCGACAAGCGCGCGCAAAGACGCATCAAATTCGGTGATCTCGCTGGCGCGCGAAGTAAGCACGGGGTCCCCGAACAGCCGGATCTCGCGGATAGTCATCCTGTGTGGTGCACCTTTCCCAAAACTGTTAAATGTACGGGCACCAAGTCTACTCGGTCTGCTTCCCCTAACCTATGTGGATCGGATCGACCTGGATCCGCAACGGCGCATCATCCTTGAGCAGCGCGCGATTAATCGCCGCCACCCGCAAAGCGTGCCCCAGATCATTACGGCCCCGCAGGGGAATGCGAATCAGCACGCGCTGCGCCGGGCCCAACTCATCCCGCTTCCAGGTCCCCGGCAAGTCCACCCCCGCCGGCAGATCCACCGGCCCCAACACATCCGCATCAGCCGGCAACTCCACCAGCGATAGGAAATGCTCCAACGTCGCCGCCGGCGCGTCCACCGCCGCCATATGCACCGCCGGAGGAAAGCCCACCTCACGCCGCGCCTCCAACTCGGCCGCGGCATGGCCCGTCATATCCCACCGAATCAAATGCTGCACCACCGGCGCATTCGGGGCCGCGACGACGATCACCTCACCACCATCCGCGTGCGGCTCCACCAACGTGGCCGCCGCCGACCACTTCGCCATCGTGTCCTCCATCGCGCGCAGATCCGCCCGGCCCATCAGTGCCCAAGTATCCAACAGCACCACCGCATCATAGGTCCGGTTCGAACCGATGACCGCGGGCTCCGCCCCCGGCGTGGCCACCACAATGGTCGGGCCCTCGTCGATCGCCTCATGAATCCGCTCACCCCACGACGACACCACCCGCACCTGCGGAAACGCCCGCCCCAGCTCCTCCGCCGTGCGATCAGTCCCCTTCACACCATCACGCAACTGCGTCGAACCACACTCCGGGCACGAATAATGCCCATCCATCCGGCCACACCAGCGGCACGTCAACGCCTCGTCGCGATGCGACTGACGCCCCAACGGCCCATTGCACCACCTGCAGCGCGCCGGGGTGCGGCACCGCTGGCACAAGATCGACTGCACGTAGCCCGCACGCGGCACCTGGAACAGGACCGGGCGATTGCGGGCCAGCGCGCGCCGGGCAGCCTCAAAGGCCACCGACGGCAGGCGCGCAGTACGGGCCCTTGGGTCGCGCGCAAGCTCAAAGTTCGTATCGCCCGCCGCGTGAATATACGGCATCTGTGCACGCACGATCTCGCGCGGCGCCACCAAGTCATGCGCCCAGCCAGACTCCACCAGCAGCTGCGTCTCTGCAGTGCGCGAATGCCCACCGATCACCAGGGAGGCTTTCTCAATCGCCGAGCGCGTCGTCATCACCTCGCGGGCGTGCACGTACGGGGCGCGCGGGTCGACGAGGTTATCGTCCCCGTCGTGCATCAGCACCATCAGGCGCAGATCATTCACCGGGGCAAAAGCCGCAGAGCGCGTGCCGACGACCACCCTGCCCTGCCCGCGCAGCACAGAAAGATACCGGGAATACCGCGCCTGCGGGCCCTGGGCTGCTGTCAGCACCGTGATCTGCCGTGGTCCCATTCGTTCCCGCAGGGCCGCCTCGACGGCGTCCACGTCACGTTGATCGGGAACGACGACCAGCGCCCCGCCGCCATCGATCGCCACCTTGGTGACCAACGCAGCCACAGTGTCCGCCCAATCCGCCCCGGGTGCCACCTGCCATGCGGCGCGCGCCAGTTTTCCAGCGACAACCGCATCAACAAAGGACGGCCCGTTGACATAGGCGCTCCACGCCGACAGATCCGGCTCGGTGACACTGCCCAGCTTCTCCCACGGGGTGTCCGTGTCTTTTTCTTCCGCCTTCGTGTGCCGCGGTGGGATGGCGGCGCGCACGATATCGGAGCGCACGCCCGCATAACGTTCGGCCAGGGCGTCGACAAGCGCACTGATCCGCGGCGGATAGACCACGTCCTCGGCGACGACGCGCTCGATATAGCGCAGTGCCCCGTCGTGCTCACTAGTGGCGGCGCGCTCGATGACGAAGGCGTCGACAAGCCTGCCGCCGAAGCGGATGCGCACGCGCACGCCCGGCTGAGCCGCCTCAAGATCCTTGTCTTTGACCAGGTAGTCGAATGTGCGATCAAGGTGCGGCAGCCCCAAAAGAGGCAATACCCGCGCCACGGGTGTCTGTGTGGTGGCGCGGGTATCAGTCATAGCCTTCAAGAGTCTAGCCGTTAATCGCGGCCTTCAGCTCGTCGACCTTATTAAGCTGCTCCCATGGCAGGTCCACATCGGTACGGCCGAAGTGGCCATAGGCTGCGGTCTCTGCGTAAATCGGGCGCAGCAAATCCAGCTCGCGGATGATCGCCGTTGGTCGCAGATCGAAGACCTCCTGCACCGCCTGCTGAATAGCGGCATCGGTGAGGCCTTCCTTTGCGGTGCCGAAGGTCTCCACGTAGAGCCCCACCGGGGCGGCACGGCCGATGGCGTACGCCACCTGGACCTCCGCGCGATCCGCCAGACCCGCCGCCACGATATTCTTCGCTACCCAGCGCATCGCGTACGCGCCGGAACGGTCCACCTTCGACGGGTCCTTGCCGGAGAACGCACCGCCGCCGTGGCGAGCCATGCCACCGTACGTATCGACGATGATCTTGCGACCAGTCAGGCCCGCGTCACCCATCGGCCCGCCAACGACGAAGGAACCGGACGGGTTGATCAGCAGCTTCAGATCATCGGTGACGAACTGCTCCAGACCCGCATCCTTCACAACCCAATCAAGCACGTGCTCGCGAAGAGCGACCTCGAGTTCCTTGCCCGTGAAGTCTGGGTCGTGCTGCGTCGAAATGACCACGGTGTCGAGGTAGACGGGCTTCTCACCGTCGTAGGCGAAGGTGACCTGAGTCTTGCCATCGGGGCGCAGACCGTCGACGATGCCATCCTTGCGCACCTGGGTCAGGCGGCGTGCCAGGCGGTGAGCCGTCGAGATCGGCAGCGGCATGTACTCAGGAGTCTCGTTGGTCGCGTAGCCGAACATCAGTCCCTGGTCGCCGGCGCCAGACTGGTCGTCAGCAACGGTCGAGTTCTGCTCGCGGACCTCCTGCGAATTGGTCACGCCATCAGCAATTTCCTGCGACTGCTCGCCGATCGAGATAGCAACACCACAGGTGTTCCCATCAAAACCGACGTCCGAGGAGGTGAAGCCGATCTCCACCAGTTTGTCACGGACAAGCTTCGCGATATTGGAGTATGCCTTCGTCGACACCTCGCCAACCACATGCACCATGCCGGTTGTCACCAAGGTCTCCACTGCTACCCGGCTCGAGGGGTCCTGGCGCAGCAAGTCATCGAGAATGGTGTCCGAGATCGCATCGCAGATCTTGTCGGGATGGCCTTCGGTGACCGATTCGCTGGTGAATAAGCGGTAAAAAGTCTCAGGGGAAGTCACGATTATGTGGTTTCCTTCTCTCAAATCAATATTATGTAGCACCGCGCGAGTCCCGCGCCGGATATCACACCAATTTAGACCAAGCTGTCTAAACCGGCAATGATTGACCCTACTTTAAGTCAACCTCTGCCAAAATCGCGGCCGCTACCAGGTGTTTTGATCCATCCGGAATTGTTACCTCTGAGCCATCCGCCCCCAAGAGCCAACCCCGGTTGGTCGATTCACCAAACACCTTGCCACCCGTGACCTCATTGACCATGAGGTAATCGCAGCCCTTACGCCCCAGCTTCGCCCGGCCATAGTCCAGCCCGGACGACGAATCATCCCCGGTCTCCGCCGCAAACCCCACGATGCGCACACCGTCCTTCAGTTCCCCGCGCTTACGCTTATCGACGAGGCCCGCCAGGATATCTGGGTTCTCCACCAGGTGGACGGTGCTGAGCGCATCCTCGTCCTCTTCGCTGCCCTTTTTGAGCTTGGAGTCTGCCTCCGCAGCTGGGCGGAAATCCGAGACCGCAGCGGCCATGATGACCACATCCGCGTCCTTGACCGCATCATTCATCGCCTGCTCCATCTCTCGGGTGGAACGCACGCGGATGATCGTGGCGCCCGCTGGGGTGTCTAGCTCGTCAGTATCGCCGGCAACGATTGTCACGTCGGCACCGCGGTGAGCGGCCACGTCGGCAAGCGCAAACCCCTGCTTGCCCGAGGAACGATTGCCGATGAAGCGGACCGGGTCAATGTTCTCCTGCGTGCCACCAGCGCTCACCACAACCTTCCTGCCCTCCCAGTCGTGGGTGAAGTCTGCCCCGTCGAGCACCGCGCGCGACAGCTCGGCGATCTGCGCGGGTTCCAGCATGCGGCCCGCACCCGTATCCTTCCCGGTCAAGCGCCCGTGGGCGGGCTCAAGCACAATCACTCCCCGCTCGCGCAGAGTTGCCACATTGGCTTGGGTCGCTGGGTTATTCCACATTTCGGTGTGCATCGCCGGGGCCACGATCACGGGGCACGTTGCGACCAGCACCGTTGCGGTTAACAGGTCGTCGGCACGCCCGGCGACGAGCCGCGCCATGAGGTCCGCTGTGGCTGGCGCAATGACGATCGCATCGGCTTCCTGCCCGACGCGCACGTGCTGCACCTCATCCACGGCGTCGAAGACCTCGGTGGAGACCGGATTGCCGGACAGCGCCTCAAAGGTTGCCGCGCCGACGAAGTTGAGGGCGTTAGGTGTGGGGACGACGCGGACATCGTCGCCATGTTCCTTGAATGCGCGGACCAACATGCAGGCCTTATAGGCGGCGATTCCGCCCGATACTCCAACGACGATCTTGCGCGTAGCCATGGACAAAGCTTCCTCCGTTACGTGGGTAGTGTGTCCACCCGACTGTAGCCGACCAAAAGCCCAGAAACGACGAACACCCACCGGCACCAAAGGGTGCGGGTGGGTGCAGCATTACAGCGCGGATGCCTCTTACTGGCCTTCCTCGTGCTCGAGCAGACCAGCCTGGATCTCACGCAGCGCGATCGACAGGGGCTTTTCACCCGCTTCGGGAGTAACTAGCGGTCCGATGAACTCGAACACGCCCTCATCATGCTCCTGGTAGTAACTGTTGATCTGACGCGCGCGCTTCGCAGCGAAGATCACCAAGGCGTACTTTGACGACACCTTGGTCAACAGTTCATCGATGGGTGGTGCGGTAATACCTTCTGGTGTGTCGTACACCAAGTCTTCCGACGCACCCAAGTCGTTGGTCACGTTGCTCACTTATACCTACTCGCTCTTTGTTGGGTCGTTTCGTTTGCCATCCCGCAGGATAGCACTGATTTCTGCCACGGCTACATCGACGTCATTGTTTACAACCACGTCATCGAACTCATCCTGTGCGGCGAGTTCGGCGCGTGCTGTCTCCAACCGCCGGTCGATCACGTCCTGCGTTTCGGTGCCGCGGCCGGTCAAGCGGTCGACGAGCACGTCCCATGATGGTGGTGCCAGAAATACCGTGATCGCTTCAGGCATGATCTGTTTGACAGCGCGTGCTCCCGCTAGGTCAACCTCAACGAGAACGGGCTTGCCTGCGTCGAGTGCATCGCGCACCGGCTTGGCAGGGGTTCCCGAGCGCTGCAGGCCACCGTGGATTTCGGCCCACTCTAGCATTTCGCCTGCGTCGATACGCTCTTGAAACAGCTCAGGGGTGACGAAGAAGTAGTCTTGACCGTCGACTTCACCAGGGCGTGGTGCCCGGGTGGTCATCGATACCGAAAAATACAGGTCCCGAAGGTCTTCGCGGAGGCGGTGAACAACCGTCGACTTCCCAACGGCCGACGGCCCCGCCAATACGACGAGACGACCTTTCGGGTTGTCTACGGCCACGGAATTAGGCCTCGGAGAAGCCGAAGCGCTCCAGCAGAGCACGGCGCTGACGATCACCCAGGCCACGCAGGCGGCGGGTCTGAGCAATCTCGAGCTCTTCCATGATCTCGCGAGCCTTGACCTTGCCCACCTTTGGCAGGGCTTCAAGAAGGGCCGAGACCTTGGTCTTACCGATGATCTCATCGGTCTGAGCCTTATCCAGGACTTCCTTCAGGTTGGTGTCGCCGCGCTTCAGGGATGCCTTCAGCTCTGCACGCTTCTTGCGTGCCTCCGCTGCCTTTTCGAGTGCGGCCTTGCGCTGCTCGTCAGTCAACTTGGGAAGGGCCACGGGGTTCCTCCATGCTTTCGTAGTAGTAAATTTTCTTTCCGAGGTGCGCGAGCACCCCAGTGACAGGCAGATGATAACCGAAATTTCATCCGTGTTACTCACTGACTTCGGCCCAGTCTAGCACCGGGTACCGACAAACACGATAACTGATCAGGTGTTTCTCCACGTCATCGCATTGCCGGTACTAAACTACCAGGCTTTTTGTCCACACAAAACGGAGACACACTCCTAAAACAGTTTCGCCTGGTCGATCACATGTTTCCGCAGGTCAGCGACTTCTGGCCCCGCGGACAGGACGGAACGCGAAACACTAGGGAAAACGAGGTGAGAGTTCCTCCCTGCGATCCGCGCCACATCTTCCGCAGTGCCGCCTTGAGCACCAACACCCGGCATCAGAACTGGACCATTAAGGTCGTCGAGACGCGGAGATGCCGCCAGTGTTGCACCAACGACGACACCGACCGATCCCACGCTGGCCCCGGCATTCAGTTCCGCGCACTCGTCGACCATGTACTGGGCGATGGTGCGCCTGTCGGCGAGCGTCTGCGATTGAAAGGCAACGGCCTCCGGGTTGGACGTCGCGGCCAAGACGAACACTCCCCCACGCTTGATCGCTGGCGCTAAAGCGCCGACGCCAAGGTAAGGAGAGACGGTCACCGCATCGGATTGGAGGGGGCTTTCGCCCAGCCAGGCCTCGGCGTAGCCGTCCATGGTGGAACCAATGTCGCCACGTTTGGCATCCGCCACCACAAGCGTTCCAGCCTCACGCAGCCCCTGGATCGTCTCCTCCAGCACGGCGTACCCTTCCGCGCCGAAGCGCTCGAAGAAGGCCACCTGGGGTTTGACTAGGGCGACGTGGCCGGCGAAGGCCTCGACGCAGCGTGAGGCAAACTCGCGCAGGCCTTCCGCGGTGTCGCCGAGGCCCCAGTCCCGCAGCAAAGACGCGTGCGGGTCAATGCCCACGCACAGTCGCCCATGATCGCTACCCGCAGCGACCAAGCGTTCGCCGAAAGCCACGCTCATCGCATGCCACCGTTGGGTGTGTGGTCGAGCTCCTGCAGCGACTGCACCGTCACCTCATTAGCCTTGATCGCCTCAATGCCCTGCACCGCAGCGGTGACCCCCTGCACGGTGGTCATGAGCGGCACATTATTCGCTACGGCGGCGGCGCGGATTTCATAGCCGTCGTGGCGCGCACCCGAAGATCCGGCCGGGGTGTTCAAGATCATGTCGATCTCCCCGTCCTTGATCCGGTCGACGATCGACGCGCCCTCGGCGCCCTCGCGGACCTCAGAGGCCTTGAGCACAACCTCGCAGTCGATACCGTTACGCTTCAGCATCTGGGCCGTGCCCGAGGTGGAGAGGATCTTGAATCCCATGGTGGCCAGGCGCTGGATCGGGAAGATCAACGTGCGTTTATCCCGGTTCGCCACTGAGACGAACACGGTCCCCTCAGTGGGCAGCTCACCGAACGCAGCAGCCTCAGCCTTCGCGTAAGCCACGCCGAAGTTTTCGGCCAAGCCCATGACCTCACCGGTGGACTTCATCTCTGGGCCCAGGATGGTGTCCAGCATGGTGCCGTCAGCCCGGCGGAACCGGTTGAATGGCAGCACTGCTTCCTTTACCGCGATTGGGTGGTCCAGAGGCAGGGTTCCACCATCATAGGAGTCCGGCAACAGGCCTTCGTCGATAAGCTCCGGAATCGTGGAGCCCATCATCACGCGTGCCGCAGCCTTAGCCAGGTGCACACCGGTCGCCTTGGAGGAAAACGGTACGGTGCGCGAGGCACGTGGGTTGGCCTCGATGACATACAAAATGTCGTCCTTCAGCGCGAACTGGACGTTCATCAGGCCCTTCACACCGATGCCGTGCGCCAGCGCTTCGGTAGAGCGGCGCACCTTGTCGATGTCCTCAGGACCCAGGGTCATCGGCGGCAGAGCACACGACGAGTCACCGGAGTGCACGCCCGCCTCTTCGATGTGCTCCATAACGCCGCCCAGGTAAACGTTTTTGCCATCGCACAGCGCGTCCACGTCGATCTCGATCGCAGAATCCAAGAAGCGGTCGACGAGCACCGGGTGGTCTGGGGAGAGCTCGGTGGCGCGGTCGATATAGTCTTCCAGCGACTTCTCGTCGTACACGATCTCCATGCCACGCCCGCCCAGCACGTACGAAGGGCGCACCAGCACTGGGTAGCCGATACCAGCGGCCACAGCCTTGGCCTCCGCGAAGGTAGTCGCGGTACCGAATGCGGGAGCAGGCAGCTCAGCTTCAGCCAGCACCTTGCCGAACTCACCCCGGTCCTCGGCCAAATCGATGGCCTCGGGGCTCGTGCCGACGATCGGGACGCCCGCATCCGCCAGGCGCTGCGCCAGGCCCAGCGGTGTCTGCCCACCAAGCTGAACGATCACGCCAGCAACGGGGCCGGACTCTAGCTCCGCGTGATAGACCTCCATCACGTCTTCGAAGGTCAGTGGTTCGAAGTAGAGACGATCAGCGGTGTCGTAGTCCGTGGACACGGTCTCTGGGTTGTTGTTGACCATCACGGTCTCATAACCCTTCTCCGAAAGCTCAAGGGCTGCATGCACACACGAGTAATCGAACTCAATGCCCTGACCGATGCGGTTCGGGCCAGAACCCAAGATGATGACCTTGCCCTTCGACCCCTCTGGCGCCGGCCCAACCTCAGACTCAGCGTCTGGGGAGTACTCGTAGGCGGAGTAGTAATAAGGTGTCTGCGCCTCGAACTCGCCGCCGCAGGTATCCACGGTCTTGTACACCGGGCGCACGCCCAGCGACCACCGCAGGGAACGCACGCCGTCTTCGCCAGCCAACTCTGGGCGCAGCGCGGCGATCTGCGCGTCAGAAAGCCCGAAGACCTTGGCTTCGCGCAGCAATTCCTCGCCCAGCACAGGCGCATTTTCCAGCTTCGCGCGAAAATCGACGAGCGCGCGCAGCTCCGCTAAGAACCACGGATCAATGCCGGAAGCCTCGTGGATCTGGTCATCGCTTGCGCCGAGACGCATCGCCAGCTCAACATCGTAAAGGCGCCCGTCGGTGGGACGCTTCAAATCCTCCAGCACGGCATCCACGTCGGTGGCGCGGTCGCCGGCGAAGTATTCGTCGGGCTGCGTCCAGAACCCGGCAGGCTTCGTCTCTAGGGAGCGCAGCACCTTGTTCAGGCCCTGGATGTAGTTGCGGCCAATGCCCATGGACTCGCCGACAGCCTTCATGGAGGTGCCCAGGGTGTCGTCGGAACCGACGAACTTCTCGAAGGCAAAGCGTGGGGCCTTGACGATCACGTAGTCCAGCGTCGGCTCAAAGGATGCCGGGGTCACACCGGTGATGTCATTGGTGATTTCGTCCAGCGTATAGCCGATAGCCAGCTTGGAGGCGATCTTCGCGATCGGGAAACCCGTCGCCTTGGACGCCAGCGCCGAGGAACGTGACACGCGCGGGTTCATCTCAATGGTGATGATGCGGCCGTCCTTCGGGTTCACCGCGAACTGGATATTACAGCCACCGGTGGCCACGCCGACCTCGCGAATGATCGCGATGCCTTGGTCGCGCATGGTCTGGAACTCGCGATCAGTCAAGGTCAGCGCCGGAGCCACGGTAACGGAATCGCCGGTATGCACACCGAGCGCGTCAACATTTTCGATCGAGGCGATGACCATGACGTTGTCGTCGCCATCGCGCATCAGCTCAAGCTCGAATTCCTTCCACCCCAGGATGGATTCCTCAATCAGCACGTTAGCCTCCGGCGACGCCTCGAGGCCACCGCCCGCAATCCGGTCCAAGTCTTCCATGGTGAACGCCAAGCCAGAGCCCAGCCCACCCATGGTGAACGACGGCCTGACGACGACGGGCAGGCCGAGCTCAGCGACAGTGTCGTGGACCTCGTCCATCGTGTAGCACACCCGCGAGCGCGCGGATTCGCCGCCGATCTTTTCGACGATGTCCTTAAACTTCTGGCGGTCCTCACCGCGTTCGATGGCGTCGATGTCGGCACCGATCAGCTCCACACCGTGCTTGGCCAGCAGGCCCATACGGTCCATCTGGATCGCAGCGTTCAGGGCGGTCTGCCCGCCCAGGGTGGCCAGGATTGCGTCAACCTTGTGGCCTTGTTCGGCCTCCTTGGTGAGGATCTTGTCGATGTAGGCCGGCTCAATTGGCTCCACATAGGTGTGGTCGGCGAACTCGGGGTCGGTCATGATGGTCGCCGGGTTGGAGTTAATCAGAGTGACGCGCAGCCCCTCCTCTTTCAGTACACGGCACGCCTGGGTACCGGAGTAGTCAAACTCACAGGCCTGGCCGATCACGATCGGGCCAGAGCCAATAACCAGGACGTGGTTAATATCAGAGCGCTTAGGCATTGTTTCTTGTTTCCTTCCTGGTTACTTCTTGTTCGGCGAATACTGGTCCATCAAGGAGATGAACTGGTCGAATAGTGGATTCGCATCGTGCGGGCCGGCCGCGGATTCGGGGTGGTACTGCACGGAGTAGGCACGCCCCCTTTCGAGGGCGACGCCCTCCACGGTGCCGTCGTTGAGGCACGTGTGGGTCACCTGCGCTGGGCCGAACTCGGTATCGAACTTGTCGCCTGCCTCCCCTTCCAGCGCAAAGCCATGGTTCTGGGAGGTGATGTCGATCTTCCCAGTCAGGTGATTTTTCACCGGGATATTGATGCCGCGGTGGCCGAACTTCTTCTTGTAGGTGTTCAGGCCTAGCGCGCGGCCCAGAATCTGGTTGCCGAGGCAGATACCAAACAGTGGCACACCGTCGCGGATGATCTGCTTAGTGATCTCCACCATCTCATCCGCAGTGGAAGGATCCCCCGGCCCGTTGGACAGGAAAACACCATCCGGGTTGTGCCTCTTAATTTCCTCCACCGGCGTATTCGCGGGCACCACAATCGTCTCGATGCCACGAGCCGCAAACTGCGCCGGCGTCGCAGACTTCAGACCCAGGTCATAAGCCACCACTGTGTACTTCGCCTCACCCTCAGCGGGGACGGTGTACGGCTGCTCGGTAGTTACCTCAGCAGCCAGGTCGGCGCCCTTCATCTCTGGTTGCGCATTGACCTTATCGACGAGCACCTCTACCTCTTCCAGCGCTTCATCTCCAGAGAAGATACCGGCCGCGATGGAACCGTGGTTGCGGATGTGGCGCACCAAGGTGCGGGTGTCCACCCCTTCAATACCGATCACGTTTTGTGCGGCCATCTCGTCGGCAAGCGAACGCTGCGCGCGCCAGTTGCTCACGCGCTTGGCCAGGTCGCGGACTATCAAGCCGGCTACCCAGATCTTGCCGTCGCGGGACTCATTGTCCTCGTCGTTCCAGCCGGTGTTGCCGATCTGCGGGGTAGCCATGACCAGCAGTTGGCGGTGGAAGGACGGGTCGGTCATGGACTCTTGGTACCCCGTCATCGCGGTGCTAAATACGGCCTCGCCGAGGGTGGACCCGGTCGCTCCGAAGCCGAATCCTTTGAAAATGGTGCCGTCGCCGAGCACGAGGACGGCGGGTGTGCGGGAATCAGTCACGTCAGACCTTTCAGACTGTAAATTATTCATTGCTCTGTATTCTATGCTTCTTTGGGGTGCGGCGTGGAATCTTCACTCGAATCCGAGCCAAACGTCACCCGCCCGCGCAGCACCGTGTGCGTGACGCGCGCCGCGAACTCCATATCCTCGTACGGGGTATTCTCCGCCTTCGACTCAAGCTGCTCACCAGACACAGTCCACGGATCGTTCGGGTTCACAATCGTCAGGTTCGCAGGCTCCCCGACTGCGATCGGCCGGCCATGGCCAGGCAAACGCGTAATCTCCGCCGGCTTCTCGCTCATCACCTTCGCCACGAAACGCCAGTCCGCCAGCCCAGATTCCACAAAGATCTTGACGACGATCGCAAGCGACGTCTCCAACCCCAGCATGCCGGGCTTCGCGAACTCGAACTCCACGCACTTCTCTTCCGAACCATGCGGGGCATGATCGGTGGCGATGCAGTCAATAGTGCCGTCGAGCAGCGCGTTCTTCAGCGCCTCCGCGTCCTTCGCCTCACGCAGGGGCGGGTTCACGCGGAAGCGGCCATCGTAGCTGCGCAGGGCCTCGTCGGTAAGCAACAAGTGGTGCGGCGTCGCCTCAGCGGTCACGCGCGCCCCACGCTGCTTGGCCAGGCGGATCATGTCCACGGTGCCCTCAGTGGAGGCGTGGCAGATGTGCACGCGGCCGCCGTAATCACGGCTCATGATCGTATCGCGAGCCACAACGGCCTCCTCTGCCACACGCGGCCACCCGCGCAGACCCAGCCGCGCAGCCTCCGCGCCCTCGTGGGCGACAGCGCCCTCCGTCATCCGGTGATCCTCGGCGTGCTGCGCCAACAACACGTCCAAGCCCTTGGCGTATTCGATGGCGCGGCGCATAATCTGGGGATCGTTGACGCAGCGGCCGTCGTCGGAAAACATGCGCACCTTCGCCTCGGAGCGCGCCATCATCCCGAACTCGGTCAGCTGCGTGCCCTCCAAGCCCTGCGTGATCGAGCCGACCGGGTGCACGTCGCACTTGCCATAGGCCTGGGACTTCAGCCACACCGATTCCGCGATGATCGGCTGATCCATCACCGGATTCGTATTCGCCATGGTGAACACGGCGGTGAACCCGCCCTTCGCGGCGGCGTTAGAGCCGGTGGCGATGGTCTCGGTGTCCTCGCGGCCGGGCTCGCGCAGGTGCACGTGCATATCGACGAGGCCCGGAAGCAACACATTGCCGCCACCGTCGATCACGCGCGCATCCTCGGGGACGTCCACGTCCGCACCGATGGCGCTGATCTCGCCGTTTTCAACCAGCACTGTTACTGGATCGCCCTCACCGTAGGGGCGCACGTTCTGAATGGCTAGAGGCTCAGTGGGGACAGGAGCGAGAGGACCTGTGGGGGGATAATTCGTTGTCACGTTCTTGTCTCCTACTCTCCTGCAGCGATCAGCGTAAACAGCACGGCCATGCGCACGTGCACACCATTGGACACCTGCTGCAGCACAGCGGTCTCGTCGTAATCGGCTACGGCGTGGTTGATTTCCATGCCGCGCAGCATCGGGCCGGGGTGCATGATGATCGCATCCTCTTTCATTCGCGCCGCACGGTCCTTCGACAAGCTATAAAGCGTGGCGTATTCACGATGCGAAGGGAAGAAACCACCGTTCATCCGCTCCTGCTGCACGCGCAGCATCATCACCACATCGGCGTCCGCGATCTCTGCGTCAAAATCACAACTGGTGCGCACCGGCCACGTCTCCACGCCGGTGGGCAGCAGCGTCGGCGGCGCAACAAGCACAACCTCCGCGCCCAGGGTGGACAGCAGATCCACGTTCGAACGCACCACGCGCGAATGCAGGCAGTCGCCCACGATGAGCACCTTGCGGCCCTCAATCCCGCCCAGGCGCTGGCGCATCGTCACCGCATCAAGCAGCGCCTGCGTGGGGTGCTGGTGGGAACCGTCACCCGCGTTGATCACACTGGGGCCGACGCCGCTGGGCGCCACCCAGTCCGCGACCAGGTGTGCCGCGCCTGAGCTTGGGTGGCGCATCACGATCGCATCGGCGCCAATCGCCGCCAGCGTGGAGGAAGTGTCCTTCAGGGATTCGCCCTTCTTCACGCTTGACGACGAGGCGCCGATATTAATCACGTCCGCGCTCATCCACTTGCCGGCCGTCTCAAAGGACGCCCGGGTGCGCGTGGAGTTCTCATAGAACAGGGTAAAAATGGTGCGGCCCCGCAAGGTGGGCAGCTTTTTGATCTCGCGGCCTTCAAGCGCTTCGCGAAAACGGTCAGCCTCATCCATCAGGCCGACAATCTCATCGCGCGACAAGTCCGCGATACTCAGTAGGTGCTTCATTGTTGAGCCTCCTCATCGCGGGTGAGAACCACGGCATCCTCGCCGTCGAGGGCCTTAATCTTCACCGTGACATCTTCAGTGCGCGCCGTCGGAATGTTCTTGCCGACGTAATCAGCGCGGATCGGCAACTGGCGGTGACCCCGATCCACCAACACGGCCAACTGCACCACAGCAGGGCGGCCCAGATCGCGCAAAGCGTCCAGCGCAGCCCGGATGGTGCGGCCAGAAAAGAGGACATCGTCGACAAGCACCACAATGGCATCGTCGAGATCGATCGGAATTGTCGTGGGCTGCAGCGCCCGGTGTGGCTTATCCCGCAGATCATCGCGGTACAACGTGATATCCAAACTACCCACGGGGACAGACACCCCGGAGAACTCCTCCACCGCGTCCGATAAACGCTGGGCCAGTGGAACACCACCGGACGGGATGCCTAACAAGACGATATGGGTGTCGTCGTTAAGCGCTGTCTTTTCAATGATTTGATGCGCGATGCGTGCGACAGTGCGCCCGACGTCATCGGCTGATAACAGCTCAACGGTCGTGCGTTGCGTGTCCATACTCATCGAACCTCCTTCTCCGCCTCTCTGTGCGGTCCTTTAAAGGATGTCAATGCTGTTGTCTATGCTTGTGTGCTAGACCGGTTGTTACTCTAGCACCCACAGCTACATTTTGGCGCGAAGGAGCTCCATGGGAATCACAGCACATCACGTTGTCCCAGCAGACAGGGACACAGTGTGGGAGTGGCACACCCGGCCGGGGGCAGTCGCGCGCCTGGCGCCCACCTTCCTGCCGATGAAACCCGTCCAAGCAGCCGAGCGCCTGGCCGACGGCACCACCATCTTTTCGCTGCCCGCCGGCCTGAAATGGGTCGCGCGCCACGACCTCTCCGGCTACCGCACAGGCCACGTCTTCACCGACGTCTGCATCAACGCCCCCATCAAGGTCCTGGCAGGGTGGCGGCACGTCCACCGCTTCGAATCGCTTGACGACGACCCCCTGGCCACTCTTGTCACCGACGAGATTTCCACGCGCGTGCCCGCAGGCACCCTCGAACCCATGGTGGCCTACCGCCAGCACCAACTCATCGAGGACATCAGCTTCCTCAACCGAGTCAACGCCGCTGGCGCCACCACCCCGCTGACCATCGCCATGACAGGCTCGCGGGGACACGTCGGCCGCGCGCTCATGGCACAGCTGCAGACCGCCGGCCACACCGTGATCCAACTCGTCCGCGGCGAGGCCAAAGAACACCAGCGCCACTGGAACCCGCAGCGCCCGGCCCGCCATCTCCTGCGCGGGGTCGACGCCGTGGTCCACCTGGCCGGCGAGCCCCTCATGGGCAGGTTCAATGAGGCCCATAAGAAAGAGATCTACGCCTCCCGGGTTGCGCCTACCGAAAAGCTCGCGCGCCTGGCCGCCGATACTGAAGGCGTGCACGCCTTCGTGTCCGCCTCCGCCGTCGGCTACTACGGCGCAGCAGGGTCTGAGTCCGCGATCGATGAGACCGCCCCGCGCGGCGAAGGCTTCCTCGCCGACACCGTCGAGGCCTGGGAAAACGCCACTGAGCCCGCCAGGGCTGCGGGACTGCGCGTGGTCAACGTGCGCTCCGGAATCGCGCTTGGCTCGTCGTCAGGCGTCCTGCCCATCTTCCGCGCCGTCTCCGCCACCGGTCTGGCCACCCGCTTCGGCGACGGCGAATTCTGGATGAGCTGGATCGCGCTCGACGACCTCACCGACATCTATTTCCGCGCGCTTGTCGACGACACCCTGAGCGGCCCCATCAACGCCACCGCACCACACCCAGTGAAAAACTCCGAACTGTCCGACGCCATCGCCAAGGCCCTGAAAAACCCACAACTGATGCCCGTGCCCACCTTCGGCCCACGCATCCTGCTGGGCAAGGAAGGCGCGGAAGAACTCGTGATGGCCGACCAAAATATCCGCCCAGGCGCTCTCGAGGACGCTGGGCACACCTTCCGCTACCCCACCCTCGACGTGGCGCTCGCCCACGAATTAGGCACCGAGAAGCTCTACGGCGCCTGATCGGTTGCTATCGTGGTGGAATGGACGAAAACCACGACCACAAAGATACCGTCACGGACTTTGACATCACCGTGGTCGGCGACGTGCTTGCCGACGAAAACCTCGAATACCGCCTCCAAGACACCCCCACCGCCGACGGTACAACCACCGTCGTGCGCACCGGATTCGTCAACTCCGCCATCGCATTCGTACGCGAAGGCGACAATCTTGTCTGCGAAGCACTGTGGCGCGGCGAATTCCCCAAGGCCATGGCCACCACCCTGCTCGCCATGTGCAACGAGTACAACCAGCTGCAGTTCGCCCCCACCCTGCGTTTCTACGAACAGGGCGAAGAGCACGTCGCGGCCAACGCGTTCCGGATCCTCGACATTTCGAAGGGCGCAAGCTACAACCAGATCGGCGCGTTCGTTGTGTCCACCCTGGACATGGTCGTCGGTGCGTTCAACGTACTGGAAGAGCAACTCCCCAACCTTGTTACCTGGGAGGACACCCATGAGCACTAATCCCACCCCGGTCACCTTCGACCGCGTCGAGGCCGTCATGGCCACCCGCGAGATCACCCTAGTGCGCGACGAGGCCCGCGAGATCGCCCAGGCCAACCTCAACGGCTACACCGTCATCTTCGCGATCCTGGGCTCCGTGCTCGTCGTCCGCGCCGACGCCGCCACCGACATCCCCTCCGACGATGCCAACGCCACCCTCTACCTGGCCGCCAACCAGGTCAACTCCACATCATTCGGGGCGCGCGCCGTGATCGTCAACAAGGCCGAGAACCTCATCGTGCGCACCGAACGCGAACTACCCATCGCCGCCGGGCTTAACGACGAGCAACTCTCCCACACCCTGCAGTCCGCAGTCGACGCAGTACTGGCCGCCCAGGACGGGCTGGTGGCAGTCGTCGAGCAATTAGACCAGCTCATGGAGGGCAACGACTAAAAGTTATCCACAGGGTACTAGTTATCCACAGGTTTTTCGTCGTCACGCACGCGCTTTAAAAATCTGCCTTATGGTAAAGCCATGGACAGATTTGAGCGGTTCGCCGAAGCCTTCGGCGATACACTGGGGGTGCTCGAAGATGCCCAAGGCTTGAGTCGCGCAACGCTCGTCGACAAGCTCGGCGACAATGAATTAGCGGGCGCGATACACAAGCTTTCGGGGGTCTATTTCGGCGCAACCAGGTACAAGAAACAACAGCGGATGGCGCGCGATGCCGTGGCTACCAACAAACACAGCCTAGGCACGCTGAAGGTCATCGAAAGATACGCGCGCAAGGTCAGCGACAAGCATGCCTGGAAGATGCGTCGGGAACTGGCACGCATCCGCGGAGGCTTATCGACGATCAGGGCCGCAGCGCGCACGCTGGTCGCCAAATTCAACGGCGACACTGGCGATAAACCCGCGCGCACGCAAGCCTCGATGTCCAACCCATCCGACAGGCTCGACCGCACCATCCACCTCACCGGGCCCGAAGCGGCCATCGCCGAGATCTGGGAACGCGGCCGCGACCACGCAGCCGCCACCGGGCAAAGCGTCGCCGAGGCGTTGTTGGATCTGTTCAACTCCGGCGGTGGGACGACCAAATACACGCCGATGGTCATCGTGTCCATCGGCGACCTCCAGGCCATCCATAGCGGCGAGGACGCGGACACCGACGTGATCCTCTCCGCCACCAACGGCGCGCGCATCCCTGGCAAGGACTTCCTCGATCTGGAACTGACCGAGCACGGCTATTTCATGCTGACTAGTCGGGTCAGTGGCCCAGTGGACCTGTACCGCACCGAAAGATTCTTCAGCACCAAACAGCGCACCATGGCCAAAGCCTGCGACCCGGTCTGTTCTATCCCGGGCTGCGGACAGCCCGCAGACCGCTGCGAGCCCAACCACAACCGAGCATGGAGCGCCGGCGGTGATACGAATGTGTCGAATGCGTCGATGCTGTGCAGGTATCATAACGGCAAAGTGGACGATGACCGCAGCAAGCGGCGCTTCGGCTATGTCGAACGAGTTAACGGGCACTCGAAATACTTCAGCGCATTCGGTGGGCCACCGCGGCGCAACGAACACCCCACCGCGCGGGGAGGTGCATTGCGTATCGCCTAGCTCAGCTCGAGGCGACGGCGTTCTTCGTCGGGATCAAAGTCAGCCTCCGGCCACTCCAGGTTCATCTCCTGCATCGCGTGGACCAAGAGCGCCTTGACGATCGTGCGCGCGTACTTCTTGTTGTCGCCGGGCACGCAGTACCACGGGGCTGCCTCAGTGGAGGTGCGCTCCAAGGCGATCTGGTAAGCCGCCTGGTACAGCTCCCACAGGGAACGGTCCTCGATATCGCCTGGGTCATACTTCCAGTGCTTATCTTCGCGCTCAATGCGTTCTAATAGGTTCTCTTTCTGGAACGCCCGAGAGATGTGGAGCATGATCTTGATGATGCGGGTGCCATTAGCGGCAATCGCGTTCTCAAAATCGACAATCGCCCCGTAGCGGCGTTCAATCTCCTCCGGCGGGGCGAGATTTTTGACCCGCTGCACCAGAACGTCTTCGTAATGGGAGCGATCATAGACCGTGATCATGCCGGGCACCGGCAGGTGTGGTTCGAAGCGCCACAGAAAGTCGTGCGCCGCTTCCTCGTCAGTGGGGCGGCCAAAGCCCACGGTGTGCACGCCCTGGGGATCAAGCTCTTTGACCACGTGGCGGATCACCCCGCCTTTGCCGGAGGTGTCCATGCCTTGGAGAACCAGCAGAATTGAACCAGTGTCCTCGGGGTTCACACGGCCATTGGCGAAGAGCTTTTCTTGCAGTTCTTCGAGAGCGTCGTCGAATAGGTGGAAGGCCTCGTCGAGATCGTCGCCGTCGCCGTCAAATCCGGGTGTGGAGGCGGGGACGACGTCGGAAAGGTGAAAGCCCTCGTTGACACGCAGGGCGAGGGCCTCGTCGATAAGGTCGGTGGATATGTCAGACATACCCGCCGAGTCTACAACTCAGACCCCAGGTCCGGCGCGTTGTCCTTGCTTGCCTGAACAATGTCATCCAGGACCGCGTGGATATAGGCGGGCGCCTGTTTACCAGAGTATTCGGTGGCCATCTCCACGCCTTCGACCACCGAAATCGGTCCGTCAACCTCGTCGTTGAACATGATCTCCCACGCGCAGACGCGCAGAATGGCGCGGTCAACGGCGGGCAGGCGGCCGAGTTCCCAGTCGATGGAGAGATACTTCTCGATCGCGTCGTCGAGATCGTCGAGCTTCTCCGCGGCGCCGGTGATGATGGTGCGGGTGTACGCGTTGACTGGGGCGACCTGGTTCTCAGGAGAGCGGGCTAGTTCGACGCGGTCCTCAACGATCGCCACCGGGTCGAGGTCGCGCGCCTCAGCCTCAAACAAAATGTCGACCGCGCGGCGGCGTGCCCGATAACGGGTGCCGCGGCGCTTGTGGTCTCGGTTCTTCTCGCTCATTAGTTGTTAACGCGCGACAGGTACTCGCCGGTACGGGTATCCACCTTGACGACGTTGCCCGTCTCAAGGAAGAGCGGCACCTGGATCTCTGCGCCGGTCTCGACGGTGGCGGGCTTGGTGCCGCCGGTGGAGCGGTCGCCCTGCAGGCCCGGATCGGTGTGGGTGATCTCCAGGTCAACGGAGACTGGCAGCTCGCCGAACAGGGCGTTGCCTTCGTGGAAGGAGACCTGCACCTGCATGTTTTCCTTCAGGAACGCGCCTGCATCCCCGAATGCGTCATGCGGCAGTTCGAACTGCTCGTAGGTCTTGTCGTCCATGACTACGTAGGAGGTGCCGTCGTCGTACAGGTAGGTCATGTCGCGGCGGTCCACCGTTGCGGTGTCGACCTTCACGCCGGCGTTCCACGTCTTGTCGACGGTCTTTCCGGTGAGGACGTCCTTGAGCTTGGTGCGCACGAATGCGGGCCCCTTGCCCGGCTTGACGTGCTGGAACTCAACGATCTGCTGCAGCTTTCCGTCTACGAGCAGGACGAGACCGTTTTTGAAGTCGGCGGTTGTTGCCACGAAGTTCTCCCCTTAACAATTGTCGGATATTCGCTGCCCAAGCCTACACCACTGTCAGTTCCTTACTGACACCGGTGATAATTTTCGGCGCGCCCGCGGTGATCAGGAGGGTGTCTTCGATGCGCACTCCCGCACGGCCGGGTACGTAGATTCCGGGTTCGATGGTCAGTGTCATATTTTCGCGCAGGATCTCGTCGGAACGCGCCGCGGCCATCGGCGCCTCGTGCACGTCAAGCCCGACGCCATGGCCGGTGGTGTGCGTGAAGTAGTCGCCGTAACCGGCGTCGTCGATGATGTCGCGGCAGGTGGCATCGATGTCGCGCAGCGCTGTGCCGGGGGTGGCGGCCTCGATGCCCGCGAGTTGGGCGCGCAGCACAACTTTGTAGATTTCCTCGGCGAAGGCATCGGGCTTGCCGACGACGAACGTGCGCGTCATATCGGAGTTGAAGCCACGGCGGTGGGCGCCGAAGTCGATGGTGACGAGGTCGCCGTCGATAAGCACGCGATCTCCGGCGCTGTGGTGGGGTTTTGCCGAGTTCGGGCCGGAAGCGACGATGGTGTCAAAGCTGGTGCGCTCGGATCCGAGGCGCCGCATGCGGTACTCGAGATCGGCCGCGATGGCGATCTCGCTGCGCCCTGCGCGGATTTCGCCGGCCTCCAACATGTCGGAAAGGGCCTGGGTGGCCAGTTCGGCGACACCGGTCAGCTCCTCGAGTTCGCCCGCGTCTTTGATGGCGCGTTGTTGCTCGATGACACCGCGCACGGGCACGAGTGTCACGCCTTCGGGACAGGCCTCTTCGAGTTTTTCCAGGGCGGTGACCGTCATGTGGTCTGCTTCGAAGCCGACGCGCCGTCCCGGTTCGATGGTTTCCAGCAGAGCGACGGCGCAGTCCCGACGAATGGTGGCCTCCAAGTCAGGGACCTCTTCGGCGACCTGGGTGGTGTAGCGCCCATCGGTGGCGATCGCCGCCGTCAGGTCCGTCGACAGGACCAGGGCCGCATTCGATCCTGAGAAACCCAAAAGGTACCGGACATGGGTCAGGTGTGTGACGAGGATGTCGTCGATACGCATACCTGCCAGCGTGGACGCCAGCGCGCGACGACGGGAATCAAACCGAGTATCTGCTAAAGCCATACCGGCTACTGTAGCGCGGCGAAATACTCCAGGGCGAGAATATAGCCCATCACGCCCAACCCAGCGATAGTGCCAACGGCGATCGCGGACAGGTAGGAGTGCTGGCGGAAGTCCTCTCGCGCGGCCACATTGGAAATGTGAACCTCGATGAAACCGTGGTGGTCGGTCGTTTCGACGAGGGCGTCACGCAGCGCGACCGAGGTGTGCGTGTAGCCGCCGGGGTTGATGATCACCGGCCAGGCGTTATCGGCGGCTTCATGGGCCCACTCGACCAACTGGCCTTCGTAGTTGGACTGGCGACATTCGACGTCCACGCCGAGCTCGCGCGCCTTGTCGACGATCATCTGTTCCACATCGGCAAGCGTGGTGGAGCCGTAGATCTCCGGCTGGCGCTTGCCTAGGCGGTTCAGGTTGGGGCCGTTGAGAACGAGGATTTTCATCGGGTGTTACTCCGAGATCGCGTCGTAAGCCGCGCGCAGTTCTTCGACGGATGGGCCTTCGATACGCGTCACGCTGCCCACCCCGTCCAAGGCCACGAAGCGGATCATGCCGTCGCGGTTCTTCTTGTCGTGGCTCATACCCTCGAGCAGCTCGTCGAAGGCGCCGGCTTCGTAGGTGGTGGGCAGCCCAACAGATTCGAGAATCGTCTTGTGGCGGCGGAGCAGGTTGTCGTCGATCAGTCCGCGCTCGTGCGCGAGGTGGGCGACGAACATCATGCCAACAGCCACTGCATGCCCGTGGCGCCAGCGGTACTGTTCGCGCTTTTCGACGGCGTGGCCGAAGGTGTGGCCGTAATTGAGCATCTCGCGAAGGCCGGATTCCTTTAGGTCCTGGCCTACCACGCGGCCCTTCACGGCCACGGAGCGTTCGATCAGCTCAGGCAGGTCGCCATCCACGTCGAGGGCGCGCTGCGGGTCCGCCTCGAAGATTTCCAAGATGCGTTCGTCGGCGATGAATCCGGTCTTGATGATCTCTGCGGAGCCGGCGACGATTTCTTCGTCGTCAAGCGTGTACAAGCGGTCGAGGTCGATGTAGACGCCGCTGGGCTCGTGGAAAGCGCCGACGAGGTTCTTGCCCGCAGCTGTGTTGATGCCAGTCTTGCCTCCGACGGCGGCGTCGACCATCGCCAAGAGCGTGGTGGGTACCTGCAGGACCTTGATGCCCCGCATCCAGGCGGCCGCGACGAAACCGGCAAGATCCGTCGTCGCGCCGCCGCCCAGGCCGATCACCGCGTCCTGGCGCGAGAAGTTGTGCTCGCCGAGCAGGTCCCACAGCCCACCGGCGACCTCGAGGGTCTTGCCGTCTTCCGCATCCGGAATCGGCGCCAGAACGGCCTCGATATTGGAGGCGCGGATCTCTTCGGCAAGGCTTCGAGCGGGTGCCGCAAGCGCCGGCTGGTGCACGATGGCCACCTTGTGGGCCCCGATGTCCTTCACGCACGCTGACACCGCATTGGTCAGGTTGCGGTCAATGTAGACATCATAGGGGGTGGGTCCGGATACGGTAATGGTGGCCATCGCTTCTTTAGGTTCCTTTGCGGTCTCGGGGTGATCTAGCGCTATTCGGTGTCGATGATTGCAAGTACTTCGGCAACCACACGCTGCGGTGGTCGCTCGTCGGTACGCACGCGGTAATCCGCCACCTCGCGGTAGAACGGCTCGCGCTTTTCCAGCAATGCGCGGTAGTGCGCCTCAGGGTCCTTCGCAGCCAGCACCGGGCGCGAGGTATCACGCGACGTACGACGAATGCCTTCTTCCGGGCTGACATCGATCCAGACCACCGTGTGGCCTTGCAGCATGTCGCGGACCTCGTCGGTCAGTACCGCTCCCCCGCCCAGGGCCACGACGCCGCCGGAGTGCAGCGCCTGGGAGACGTAGCCTGCCTCTACCTCGCGGAACTTTTCCTCGCCGACCTTGGCGAAGAATTCGCCAGTGGGCATGTTTTCACCGGCGGCAAGCAGGTCATCGGAGTCGACCAGTGGCAGGTTTGTGGCTCGCGCTAAACGACGACCAATCGTCGACTTTCCCGCCCCTGGAGGGCCCACCAGTACAACTCTGGGGGTGGTGTGGCACACAGCATCAGGCGTCACGTCAAACTGTTCCATGTTAATTCCCTCCAAAAGCCAAACGCTCGTCGACGTACTGCTGATACGCAGCAATATTACGCTTCGTCTCCACTAGGCTGTCACCGCCGAATTTCTCCAGCGCAGCGCGTGCCAGCACGAGAGCCACCATGGCCTCTGCCACGACACCGGCCGCGGGCACAGCGCACACGTCGGAACGCTGGTGGATGCCCGTTGCGGCGCCGCCGGTAGCCATGTCCACCGTCTTCAGCGCGCGCGGAACAGTGGAGATCGGCTTCATGTGGGCGCGCACCCGCAACTGCTCGCCGTTGGTCATGCCACCTTCGATGCCACCGGCGCGGTTGGTCAGGCGACTCACGCCGGCGCCATCGTCGTCACGCACCATCTCGTCGTGCGCCGCGGAGCCGCGGCGACGAGCCTCTTCGACACCGTCGCCGATCTCCACGGCCTTGATCGCCTGAATACTCATCAAAGCACCCGCCAGCTGCGCGTCGAGGCGGTCCTCGCCGGAGATGTGCGAGCCCAGCCCAATCGGCAGCCCATCGACGATGACCTCCACGACACCACCCAGGGTGTTACCGGCCTTCTTCGCCGATTCGATGCACGCGACCATATCCGCCTCCGCGTCCTTGTCGAAAGCGCGCACGGGCGACTCATCAATCGCCTCAATATCGGAGAACTGCGGCAGCGGCCCCGCATATGGTTCGGATTCGCCGATGGAAATCACATGCGAGAACACCTCCACACCCAGCGTTTCGCGCAGGAAGCTCCGCGCCACGGTTGCGGCAGCGACGCGGGCTGCGGTTTCGCGTGCCGACGAACGCTCAAGCACCGGGCGGGCCTCATCGAAGCCGTACTTCACCATGCCAGCGAAATCGGCATGCCCTGGGCGTGGGCGGGTCAACTTAGCGCCGCGACCCGAGTTCATGGCCTTGGCCACCTCTGGGTCGTCCATATCTAGCGGCTCGGCGCTCATGATTGTGGTCCACTTGTCCCACTCACTGTTGCCGATCATGATGGCAATCGGCCCGCCCAGAGTCTCACCGTGGCGGATGCCCGTGAGCAAAGTCAGTTCGTCCTGCTCAAACTTCATGCGTGCCCCGCGCCCGTAGCCAAGACGGCGGCGGGCAAGCTGGTAAGAGATCTCTTCTTTCGTCACCGGTACCCCGGCGGGCATGTGCTCAACCAAAGAGATGAGCGCCTGGCCGTGAGATTCACCTGCTGTAGTCCAACGAAGCATGCCGATCATTGTCTCACACTTCGAGGCCAGATCCGACTATTACCCCATTTAATTCACGGCGTTGAGTACGACGGTCCACGCGCCCAGCAACATCGCAGGTCCGTGCGGTCCGTCGGGAGATCTTCGCAGCAGCAGTAACACCAGCGTCAGCGCGCTTGCCAGCCCCATCGCCACGACCACCCCGAATAATCCAGCGTGGTGCGCAACCCAGATCCCCAAAGGGACGGCCAGCTTGATATCACCGCCCCCGATCCCTCCCCCGCGCCACGCCAGCGCCAGATACGCCGCCGGCCAGAGCAGCCCCACCAGTGCTTGCTTATCGACGAACACCGCTGCCACTACCGCGAGACCAGTCGCCGGCAGTGTCAGCCAGTCAGGTAGTCGTCGATAAGCAATGTCATAAATGGCAAGCGTCACGCTCCATGCCAGTACTCCCCCGAGTTCCCACATGCGCCCGACTTTAGCCGAGGTGTTCCTCCAGCGCTTGACGCATGGCTTCGCGTGGGGCGTCGACGCCGGTGAACTGTTCGAACTGGCTATAGGCCTGCCCGGCCAACATCACGTGGCCGCCGATCGTGCGGTATCCGTTGGCAGCCGCGCGCACCACAAGTGGCGTGGGCCAGGGATCATAGATCACATCGAAGACTGGGGCGTGGCCAAAAGCGGGCACATGTTCCTCGATGCCAGCGGATGGCACCGTGGAGATGATCGCGTCGGCCGACATGGTGATTGCCTCCAGGTCGGCGTCGAATGATACGAAGTCGACGGTCGCGCCTGTTCGAGCGAATAGCTCCTCGAATTCGGCGCGTCGATCGGAGCGGTTGATCATGGTGATCCGTTCCACTCCAAGGGTGCCCAGCGCCCAGACCGCCGGACGTGCAGTACCACCCGCGCCGATGATGACGACGTGGCGCATGGCGGCGGGCTCGTCGATAAGCTCGCCCAAAGCGTAGAGGATGCCCTCGCAGTCGGTGTTGTCCGCGCGCCACCCAGAGCCGACGCGTACGAGGGTGTTGGCGGCGCCGATCAGCTGGGCGCGCTCAGTGACCTCATCGGCGAACTTGAGCGCAGCGAACTTGCCGGGCATCGTGACGGAGAACCCGCGGTACTCTGCGCCTGCTTCCCCGACGATGCGCGGAAGATCCTCCGCGGAGCATTCGATGCGTTCATATTCCCAGTCGTCGAGCCCCGCCGCCGCATAACCAGCATTGTGCAGCAGAGGCGATAGCGAATGTTCGACGGGCAAACCCAGGACTGCAGCTTTGAACATGGGAACCTTTCGGTGCTAGCGGTTCGAGTCCAACACGCCGGACTGTTGTGCGCGCTGCACGTCGTTGAGGTGCTCCTCGAAGGTGTTGTTGAATACGGTTGTGCCATCCGTGTCAATGGTGACGAAGAACAACCAGTCGCCCTCCGCAGGGTTCTCCATAGCCTGGATCGCGGCCTCGGACGGCGAGGCGATTGGGGTTTCAGGCAGCCCATCCTTGGCGTAGGTGTTCCATGGGGTCTCTCGCGCGCGGTCCTCGTCGGTGGTGGCCACCTCAACGTCCTCCAGGTCATAGTTGACCGTGGAGTCGAACTCGAGGCGCATCGGCTCATCCAGGCGATTGAGGATCACGCGTGCCACCTTGTCGAATTCTCCGGCCGGCGCTTCACGCTCGACCAGGGAGGCGGCGGTGAGCAGCTCATAAGGGCTCAGGCCGATTGCTCCGGCGCGTTCAACAATGCCGGTCTCGTTATAGGCCTGGGCAGAACGAGTGATCAGATCCGTCAGGATTTCTTCCGCCGAAGAGTCAGGGTTCACGATATAGCGGCCCGGGGCGATCAAGCCCTCAAGTCGCTTCGGGCTGCCCCTGCGTTCATTGACCTGGGCCAGCGCCCATTCAGGAACCCCCAGCGCGCCGGCATCGGCGTTCGCTCCGACGTCTTCGAGCTCCCCGGCGGTGATGCACTGCTCTTGGTTGCTGGTTCCGCAGGTGACATTCGAAATCATCGTGTAGATGCCATAACGCGTATCGCCGCCCACAACGGTGAGGTCAGCCAGCGTCGCACCACCTGGGATATCCAGCAGATCAATCTGGTTCTCCGGGTTGAGCAGCGCCTCGACGGCAGCCGCTGCGCTCATCTCTTCCTGCAGTCGGAAGAAACCGGGCTGAATATTGGCTGAGTTCGGATTGTTCGCAGCCGCCGTCTGGAACGCGGCATCAGACTTCACGATGCCACGCTCTTCCAGTTCAGGGCCCAGCGCCGACATGGAGCTGCCTTCGGGGATCTCCACAATCTGCTCAACACCGTTGCCGGTGCCCTCAAAGTCGCGGGAGAGGGTTTCGCCTGACGACGAAGTCATCGCGAAACCGATATATGCGACAGCGCCAATGATCAGAAGTAATGAGGTGACCAGCACCGCCACTGCACCGGTACGATTCCGGGATGAACGCTGGGTGCTCATGATTGGTTCTCCTTACTTGAGCTGAGATTATGTGCTCGGCCATCGAGCCACGACTGCAGGATTTCCACCGCTGCTGCCTGATCGATCACCGCACGACCCGCTTTTTCCGAGACTCCGGATGCCCGTAGGGCCTGGGTCGCCGCGACCGTGGTCAAGCGCTCGTCGGCCATGCGCACAGGGATGGTGCCGCCCAGCCGCCGATTGATCCGAAACGCAATTTCCTTTGCATGTTTCACACTCGAAGACCCGTTGCCTTGGAGGTCCCTCGGCAGCCCGACGACGATCTCTACCGCCTGATATTCTTCAATGATTTCGAGGAGGCGGTCAATGTCTTCCTTGTCGCGGTCCTTGAAACCGGTGACACGTGGGACCGTCTCTACGGGCATGGCTAGCGTCGCTTCGCGATTCGACGAGGCGACGCCCATGCGGACAGTTCCCACGTCGATCCCGATGCGACGCCCAGAGCCTGGGTCGTCGACACCTGGGGTGTCCGGGGCGATCTGCTTAGCAGCCATAGGCGATGTTCAGGTCCCTCGTTCGTCGTAGCGGTCATTGTGGCAGTGCCCAAGGCACTCTCGGATCAGTCTTACGCTATACGTTTTCACGTCAACATGACGTATCGTGCACGGCGTGTTTGTAACCAATCCGTTACATTACCCCAAAAGTACTACAAGGAAGCAAGTTCTTCACGCACAGCCCGGAAACCTTCCTCCAAGCCAGCTGCATGAGAACCGGAGCCCTGGGCCAGGTCTGGCTTACCGCCACCCTTGCCGTCGATATAACCGCCGAGCAGTTTCACGAGGTCACCGGCCTTTACGCCCTTCTCTACTGCCCCGGCGGACACACCGACGACGAACGGCACCTTGCCACCATTGTCCGCTGCCAGCACCACGACGCCTGGTTCTTCGCCGTAGCGAGCGCGCAAGTCCTGAGCTACGGTACGCAGGTCACCCGCATTGGTGCCGTCGCCCAGCTTGAGTGCCAGCAGCGTGAAGGCACCGGTCTCCTCTGCCTTGTTCAGCAAGTCGCCGGTCTGCGAAAGCAGCTGCTTTTGGTGCAGAGCCGCGATCTCCTTCTCCGCGGCCTTCAGCTTCTCCGTCAGCTGCGCGATGCGCTCCGGCAACTGCTCAGTTGGGGTCTTCAGCTCCTGCGCCAAGCCTGAGGCCAGCGCGGCCTCCTTCGAGAAGTAGCGGAACGAGTCCATGCCGGAGTAGGCCTCGATGCGACGCGCACCCGAACCGACCGACGATTCACCCAGCACTGCGATCGGCCCGATCTGGGAGGAGTGGCTCACATGCGTGCCACCACACAGCTCGATGGAGAACGGGCCACCGATCTCGACCACGCGGACCTCGTTGCCATAGTTCTCACCGAAAAGCGCCATTGCACCCATCGCCTTTGCCTCCTCCAGGGAGGTTTCAAGCGTGTTCACCGCGTAGTCAGAATCGACCGCCTGGTTGGCAATAGAAGCGATCTCTGCGAGTTGGTCGTCGGAAAGCTGCTCCGTGTAGTTGAAGTCAAAGCGCAGGTAACCCGGCTTGTTCATCGAACCAGCCTGGACCGCTGTGGGGCCAAGCACCTCGCGCAAGGCCGCGTGGATGAGGTGGGTCGCAGTGTGCGCCTGGCGTGCACCATGGCGCCAGCGAGGGTCGACCTCGGCGCGCACGACAGAGCCCAAGTCCAGACCACCATTTTGCACGGTGGCCTTGTGCACCCACAGCTTCTTGCCGATCTTCTGCACATCGTTCACGTTGAGCAAGGTGTCACCGATGACGATGCGTCCGCGGTCGGCTAGCTGGCCGCCGGCCTCTGCGTACATTGGCGAAAGATCCAAAATCACCTCGACTTCATCGCCTGCGGCCACCTCGTTGACCTTCGCGCCGTCCTTGACCAGGCCGATCACGGTGGATTCGGCTTCCAAGTTGTCGAAGCCGACGAACTCGGTGGGCTGGTTGTCGACCCACTCGCGGTAGACGGACTCGTCGGCACCCGCGCTCTTCTTTGCGCGGGAGTCAGCCTTGGCGCGCTCGCGCTGCTGCGCCATCTCGGCGTCGAATGCAGCCATGTCGACCTCGAGGCCTGCCTCAGCGGCCATCTCGATGGTCAGATCGATGGGGAAACCATAGGTGTCGTGCAGCTCGAAAGCCTGGGAGCCGGACAGAATAGTCGCACCCTTCTCTTTGACTTCGGCTGCGGCATCGTCGAAACGCTCGGTGCCGGACTCCAGCGTCTTCAAAAACGCACGCTCTTCGGCAATGGCGACGCGCAGGATGCGTTCGCGGTTATCCGCAATCTCCGGGAAGGAGGGCGTCATCGTGTCCATGATGGTATTCATGAACGTCTCCAGGGTCTGGCCCTTCGCACCCAACAGGCGTGCGGAACGAACGATGCGGCGCAGCAGGCGGCGCAGGATATAGCCGCGGCCCTCGTTCGACGGGGTGACACCGTCGAGGATGATCATCATCGAGGTACGGGCGTGGTCGGCGATGATACGGAAACGCACATCGTTGTCTGCGCTGTCCGCATCGCCGGCATCGTACTTCGTCCCGGTCAGCTTCTCCGCGGCGTCGATGACAGGGCGCAGCAGGTCGGTCTCATACACGTTCTCCACACCCTGCAGGATGCAGGCTACGCGCTCCACACCCATGCCGGTATCAATATTCTTCTGGGGCAGCTCGCCCAGGATGTCGAAGCCGCCCTTCTTGTCGCCCTCGCCGCGTTCGAACTGCATGAAGACCAGGTTCCAGATCTCCAGGTAGCGGTTGTCGTCGACAGCCGGGCCGCCGTCCTGCCCATAGTCAGGACCGCGGTCATAGTAAATCTCCGAGCACGGTCCCGCAGGGCCAGGAATACCCATGGACCAGTAGTTGTCTTCCATGCCCAGGCGCTGGATGCGCTCGGCCGGCACACCGATCTTCTTCTCCCAGATCTCGGCGGCCTCATCGTCGTCAAGGTAAACAGTGACCCACAACCGTTCTGGGTCCAGCCCGTACCCGCCCTCAGCAACCGGCGAAGTCAGCAGCGCCCACGCATGCGTGATCGCGCCTTCCTTGAAGTACTGGCCGAAGGAGAAGTTTCCCGCCATCTGGAAGAAAGTGTTGTGCCGGGTGGTAATGCCCACCTCTTCAATATCCAGGGTGCGCACGCACTTCTGAATCGAGGTTGCCATGCCTGAATCAAACGGCGGGTTCTGCTGGCCCAAGAAATAAGGCTTGAAGGGGACCATGCCCGCGTTGACGAAAAGCAGGGTGGGATCGTCCAAGATCAGTGACGCGCTTGGCACGGCCTGGTGGCCGTGGTTGACGAAGTAGTTGGTAAAGCGGTCCCGGATCTCATGGGTTTGCACGAGCGGTCTCCTTCAATTGCGATTGTTCTCAACGTGACTTCGCTACACTTTACCCCCGCGCCCGCCCGCGGACGATTCTGCGTAGCTTGCCGACGAAATTCCTGATCCTATTTTCGTTTCCGTGGTCAGTCGGCTCGTAATATACAGCGTCATCCAAACCCTCGGGGATATAGCGCTGCGGCACTACCCCAGTGGGATCGTCGTGCGGGTAGATGTATCCCACCGCGTGCCCCATGGCCTTGGCGCCTTCGTAGTGGCCATCGCGCAGATGCGCTGGAACGTGGCCGGCTTTGCCCGCGCGGACGTCGGCAAGCGCCCGATCAATCGCCAGGTAGGTGGCGTTCGATTTCGGTGCAGTGGCCAGGTGAATTGTCGCCTGCGCCAACGGAAGACGCCCCTCGGGCATGCCGATGAAACTGACTGCCTCATAAGCCGCCACCGCGGTCTGCAAGGCGGTAGGGTCTGCCATCCCAATGTCTTCCGTAGCGTGAATAACTAGGCGACGGGCGATAAACCGTGGGTCCTCCCCCGCCTCAATCACGCGCGCCAGGTAATGCAGCGCAGCGTCCACATCTGAGCCACGGATCGATTTAATAAACGCACTGGTGACATCGTAATGCTGGTCACCGTCGCGGTCATAACGCACGATCGCCCGATTCACGCTGTTGCGCACCGTATCAAGCGTCAGCTCGTCGCCATCCTCCACAGCCTCGGCCGCCGCCTCCAAATACGTCAGACTGCGTCGCGCGTCTCCCCCAGCCAACAGGACTAACTGGTCTAGGGCCTCCTCGCTGACGGTGATGCGTTCGTTCAGGCCACGCTTATCGACGATCGCGCGACGCAATACGGTGCGCAGGTCATCAGCGTCGAGCGGTTCCAGTTTCAGCAACAACGACCGTGACAGCAGGGGTGCTACCACCGAAAAAGAGGGATTCTCCGTCGTCGCCGCGACAAGGAGCACGGTGCGGTTTTCCACCGCAGCCAACAACGCATCTTGCTGCGTTTTTGAAAAGCGGTGCACCTCGTCGATAAACAACACGGTGCGCCGACCACTGCGCAGGTCACGGGTCGCGCCCTCAATGACCTGGCGCACCTGCTTCACCCCGGATGTCAGCGCAGACAGGCCGACAAAATTATCACCCATCGTCTGCGCAATCAGCGAGGCGACCGTGGTCTTGCCCGTCCCCGGAGGCCCATAGAGGATCACCGAGGCATCCCCCGAGCCTTCGATCAGACGGCGTAGTGGCTTCCCCTCTGCGAGGAGGTGCTCTTGGCCAACGATCTCGTCGAGGCTGCGCGGACGCATCCGGGCCGCTAGTGGTGCTCCAGCACCAGCCTCAAAAAACGAGATTCCACGTTGTGTGGAGGAATCGTCGTCACGCGCCCCTGGCTGCTCAAACAAACCTTCCTGCATGGCCCAAGACTAACTGATCCGGCTACGGGCGTGGATCATGCAATAGCTCGGCGATCCGCAACGCGAATTCAGAAACGACGGAGTACGTCCCGTCACGCCCGGACGCCGCGAACCTGCTGAGTGCTTCAAAGGTTTCGTAGAGATCGCGGCGCACCAGACGTTCATCGTCGGAAAAAGCGACCTCCCCGGCAGGGCGCAACAAGTTCGTCGTCAGTTCCTGACCGCGGTTGGCCGAAACCCCCAACTGAGTGAGATCCTCGGCGCTGATGTTGAGGAATTCGCGCGCCTTGGGGTGACCGGAAATCACGTTGCCCAAAGAACCGTAGGACATCACCGTCAAACTAGATAGCGCCCAACCCACCAAAGCGATGGTGATGCGCTCATGCAACACGTCCTCGTTGATCAAACCTGGCCAGAGTTCATCAACTTCGTGCAGCCAGGCCTCAACGAACGCTGCGGTTTCATCGTCGGTGATCGGACGGAGTGAAATGTACTGCGGGAAACCGGCGATCACGCAGGCGAGGTCGAAGGAAATATCGCGGAAACCGGCCCACTCATAGTCAAGAAACTCGATGCGATCAGCCACGATGATGTTGTCCGGCGATAGGTCAAAAGGCGTAAATGCCCGGTAGCGGCCTTTCCTCAAGCGGCGCTGCACCGTGGGCAGGTATTCAGTGAGCTCGCGCGGCACTTCAATGCCTGCTTGACGGATCACATCCAAGCCAACGGCGACGCCAACCTCAAGCAAACCTTCGCGGATCTCTTGGAAACGCTGCGCATTGGGGTCGTTCTTCCCCAGCCTGCGCAACAAGATGTTGAAGGCCTCTTCCTTGCCGGCCGTGCCCCCGTGCATCCGCCCCAAAGAGGTACCTAACGCGCGCAGAATCTGCACCCGCCTATCGGGGTCCGATTCACTGAGCAAATCCGCAAACGTGTCGCCATCACCACTGTCAGAGAGCACGATGAGCCGACTGTCGAGGTCATGCGCCAGAAGCACCGGACCGAGACGGAACTCTTCCGCCAGCGATGTGGTGAATTGATAGGAAGCGACTTCGCGCAGGAATGCAGCGTCCTCGACCAGCTCCCCGGTATCCGGAGACTGCTTCAACACCACCGAACGATGCGGTAAGAACGGGCTGGAGGCCACGCGCGCGCGTAGCACGCGTGCATGCCCAGAACCGCTGAGCGCAACGGGATCGAGCAGTTTTTGCGTTCCGCCGTAGCGGCGGGTGAGCAAGTCCTCTGCGATCTCGATGATGTGCTGGTGGGTTGAGTCCACGGTGTTGAGCTCCTTCACAAGTCTTCGCCCCCATCGTGCCACGCCACAGCCGCGGGTGTACACGAAAAGCGCAAGACATACGAAACCTCCCGCGTGACCAACATGCGCTGGCACCGGGAGGTTAGCGCGGTAGTGTTTACTGCGTTCCGGCTTCCGCGCTGTTGCCAGCCTTGTCGTCCTTCTTTGGCTTGAAGTCGACGCCGGTCTCCTTGCGCTGCTCCGGCGTGATCGGGCCTGGGGCATCGGTCAGTGGGTCGACACCGCCGCCGGACTTCGGGAAGGCGATGACGTCACGGATGGAGTCGTAGCCACCCAGCAGAGACACGATGCGGTCCCAGCCGAAAGCGATACCGCCGTGTGGTGGAGCACCGTATGCGAAGGCATCTAGGAGGAACCCGAACTTCTCGCGTGCTTCTTCTTCGCCAATACCCATCACGTCGAAGACGCGCTCCTGCACGTCGCGGTCGTGGATACGGATGGAGCCGCCACCGATCTCGTTGCCGTTGCACACGATGTCATATGCGTAGGCCAGCGCTTCTCCCGGATTGGTATCGAAGGTATCCAGGTACTCAGGCTTCGGCGACGTAAAGGCGTGGTGGACGGCGGTCCACTTGGAGTTGCCCAGGGCCACATCGCCGGAGGCGGTGGCATCGGCAGCAGGCTCGAACATTGGGGCGTCCACGACCCAGGTGAATGCCCAGTCGCCTTCCTTGATCAGGTCCAGCTTCTCTGCGATGGCACCGCGGGCCGCACCCAGCAGCGCACGGGAGCTCTTGGTCTCGCCGGCGGCGAAGAAGATGCAGTCGCCTGGCTTAGCGCCCACGTGATCGGCGATCCCGGCGCGCTCCTCGTCGGTAATGTTCTTCGCTACCGGGCCGGACAGCTCGCCGTCTTCGCCGATGAGGATGTAGGCCAAGCCCTTGGCGCCGCGCTGCTTTGCCCACTCCTGCCATGCGTCGAGCTGGCGACGTGGCTGGGATGCGCCACCTTCCATCACGACGGCGCCGACGTATTCGTTCTGGAACACGCGGAACGTGGTGTCCTTGAAGAATTCGGTGCACTCCACCAATTCGATATCGAAGCGCAGGTCGGGCTTATCAGAGCCGTACTTTTCCATGGCGTGGGCATATGTCATGCGTGGAATCGGGGTGGAAATTTCATAGCCGATCAGTTTCCACAGCTCCACCAAGATCTCTTCGGCCAGGGCGATCACGTCATCCTGGTCGACGAAGCTCATTTCGACGTCTAGCTGGGTAAATTCCGGCTGGCGGTCGGCACGGAAGTCCTCGTCGCGGTAGCAGCGCGCGATCTGGTAGTAACGCTCCATTCCTGCAACCATGAGCAGCTGCTTGAACAGCTGTGGCGACTGCGGCAGCGCGTACCAGGAACCTGGGCGCAGGCGTGCCGGCACGAGGAAGTCACGCGCGCCCTCAGGGGTAGACCGCGTCAGGGTCGGGGTTTCAATCTCGGTGAAGTCGTGGCGGTCCAGTACGTCGCGCGCCGCCTTGTTCGCCTTAGAGCGCAAACGCAGCGCGTTGGCCTGACGCTCGCGGCGCAGGTCCAGGTAACGATACTTCAGACGGGTTTCCTCGCCGACCTCGCCGGAAGAAGCATCCTCGATCTGGAATGGCAACGCTGCGGACTTGTTCAGAACGTTCAGTTCTGAAACGTTGATCTCGATCTCACCGGAGGGAAGGTTCGGGTTTTCGGAGCCTTCCGGGCGTGGCTCGACCACACCGGTGACCTGAATGACGTATTCGCTGCGCAAGTCATGCGCTGCCTCGGCGACTGCGGACTCGCGGAACACCACCTGGGCCAGGCCGGAGCGGTCGCGCAGATCGATGAAGATCACGCCACCATGATCACGACGACGAGCTACCCAGCCCGTCAATGTGACGGATTGGCCAGCGATATCTTTGCGGAGGTCTCCCGCCAGGTGAGTGCGCAGCACGGTTTCTTCCACGTCCTTCCACGTGTGGTGATTATGAACGTTCGAAAGTCTACCCCCTGACAGCTTTTGTTTCGCGTGCTACCCCTGTTTTCATCAGGTTTCATCGCTTGAGAACGTCGCTTTACGACGAAATCCGCACCTACTTAATGCACACATCCATGCGTTGCGTGGCATGATAGGCGCATGACTTTTAAAAGTGGGCGACAACTCAACCAAAACCGTGCGCGCACAGGCGGCGGGCGCGGTGGGGCCATTGCATTGGGCGGCGGCGGTATCGGCGGCCTGCTGCTAGTCGGTCTTTTCATCCTGATGGGTGGCAACCCAGGCGATCTCGGTCAGTTGACCGCCGGCAGTCCACAGCGCGCCGAAGACAACGGTTATACCCTGGAGCACTGCCAAACCACGGATGATGCCAACGAATACGCCGACTGCCGCGTGCTGGCCGCCGCTGAGTCGATCGACCAGATGTGGACTGAGCTCCTCCCCCAGCAGGCTGGCATCGAATACCAAGAACCCGGCCTGGTGGTATTCCAAGACGCGACCCAGTCCGGTTGTGGCTATGCCTCGGCTAATACCGGCCCGTTCTACTGTGGTGCGGATGGTTCGGCGTACTTCGACGTAAGTTTCTTCGACCAATTGGAGCGCCTCGGTGGCGCGAATGCGCCGCTGGCTCAGATGTATATTGTTGCCCACGAATTCGGCCACCACATCCAGAACCTGGAGGGCACCATCGGCCTGATTGATTACAACAATCCAGGCAAGGACTCCAATGCGGTGAAGTTGGAGCTGCAGGCTGACTGCTACGCAGGCATGTGGGTCAATCGTGCCGACGAAGGCGAGAATGCGATGCTGGAGACCATCACTCCGGAGCAGGTGCAGTCCGCCATTGACACCGCGCGTGCCGTCGGCGATGACAATATCCAGAAGCGCACCCAGGGTGAGGTCCAGCCTGACCTCTGGACGCACGGTTCCTCCCAGCAACGCCAGGATGCTTTTCTGCGCGGATACAACGAGGGCACTATGGCCGCTTGTGACTACCTAGAGACGGGCAATTACCGCGTCTAGCACGCGCTAGTTTCCTGGGTATCCTTGGGAGCATGAGTTCTTCGTCGGAAAGCACGCCCCCGCACAGATCCGTCGCCTTTCTTGCGGCGTTCAACGATGTCGAAGGTTTCCTTCGGACCAAGTTGAGCGCGAAGAAGAGCGACGGTTTTTCTCGTATGGTCAGTTGGGCGGAGCGTGATCGCATCGTCACGCCCCAGCAGGCCGAGGATCTAAAAGAGTTCGCTGACCTGCGCAACGCGATCTCTCACGGTGCGTACAAGGATTTCACCCCGATCGCTGAGCCACTCCAAGAGACCGTTGATGCCTTGGAGCGCATTCGCGACTTGCTTCTGCATCCGCCGTTGGCCATGCAGGTGCTTCCTCACCAAGAGGTGGTCACCGTGAGCCCGGAGGATGATATTCGCGTCGCGCTCGAAGTGGTGCGTACGACGACGATCTCCCAGTTCCCCATCTACGACGGCAATGTCTGTACAGGGCTCTTAACGACGAACACCATTGCCCGCTGGGTTGCTGCGGACCTAGACGATAATGACCACCTAGATGCCCGAATCGTGAGCGAGGTCTTGGAGTATGCCGAAAGTTCTGACCAGGCGGTGTTCGTGCCACGCGATGTCACAGCCGGTGAGGCGCTGCACACGTTGCTGTCTCCGATGAACAATGGCGTATTGCCACGTGCTGCGGTGATTACCGAACATGGCACGCCCCGGCAGCGGCCTTTGCGGGTGATTGGCGGCTCGGATATTAAAGCGCTGATCGACGCCTCCCAGTAACCCCCTTGCATGTTGTTGTCATGTCATCTACCCTGGAATATACTTTAAATTTTAGGAGTTATAGACAACATGCAATTCGGACTTTTTACTATCGGTGACGTTACCCAAGACCCCACCACCGGCGAGACCCCCACAGAACACGAGCGCATTAACGCCATGACGCAAATTGCGCTCAAAGCCGAGGAGGTCGGCCTTGACGTATTCGCCACTGGGCAGCACCACAATCCCCCATTCGTACCGTCGGCACCCACCACGCACCTAGCTTATATCGTAGCGCAGACGAAGAACCTGAAGCTGTCCACCGCTACCACCCTGATCACCACGACAGATCCGGTGCGCATCGCCGAAGATTACGCCTTCTTGCAACACCTCTCGGGCGGGCGCGTCGACCTCATGATGGGGCGCGGCAACACCGGTCCGGTCTACCCATGGTTTGGTAAAGACATCCGCCAGGGCATCCCCCTCGCCGTCGAAAATTATCACCTCCTGCGCCGCCTGTGGCGCGAAGACGTGGTGAACTGGTCCGGCAAGTTCCGTACCCCGCTGAACGGATTTACCTCCACCCCACGCCCGCTGGATGACGTTCCGCCCTTCGTCTGGCACGGCTCCATCCGCTCACCCCAGATCGCGGAACAAGCAGCCTTCTACGGTGATGGCTTCTTCCACAACAACATCTTCTGGAATAAAGAGCACACGGCCAAGATGGTGAACATCTACCGCCGCCGCTACGAAAAGTACGGCCACGGGCGAGCTGACCAGGCCATCGTCGGCCTCGGCGGACAAGTCTATATCGCCGATACCGAAGAGCAAGCGAAGAAGGAGTTCCGCCCCTACTTCGACAACGCGCCGGTCTACGGCCACGGCCCGACGCTGGAGGAGTTCACTGAGCTGACCCCACTGACGGTGGGTACCGTGGAGCAGGTCATTGACCGCACCATGCAGTTTGCCGACTGGGTCGGTGACTACCAGCGCCAGCTCTTCCTCGTCGACCACGCCGGCCTGCCGCTAGAGACGGTGCTGAACCAGATCGAAATCCTGGGCACCCAGGTGGTCCCAGAGGTGCGCCGCCGCATGGAGGAACGCCGCCCCGAGCACGTCCCCAGCGAGCCACCTACTTTCGCCACCCTGCGCGAAAACCGCGACCACCCACACTTCAAGGTGAACCCCGGCCAGACTGAATCAACCGAATCAGAGGAGGAATAAGGTTTATGCGCACACTTGCAGTTGTCTCGGCAGGTTTGTCGAATCCCTCGTCGACACGTTCGGTAGCCGACGCGATCTCCAGCGCAGTCGACGCTGCCGTCAGCGCACGCGGTGAAGCCCTGGAAATCCACACCATCGAACTACGCGAGCTAGTCAATGACCTAGCGACGGTTTTCACCACCGGCATGTCCTCGGCGCGTCTCGACGAGATCAAGAAGCTCATCTCTGCCGCCGACGGCTTGGTCGCCGTCACCCCGGTGTTCAAGGCGAGCTACTCCGGTCTGTTCAAAATGTTTTTTGACGCGCTTGACCAAGACTCGCTCAACAGCATGCCGACGATCATTGCCGCCACCGCGGGGACTCCACGCCACTCCCTGGTGACCGAATATGCGATGCGGCCACTGTTTACCTACATGCGTGCAGTCGTTGTTCCCACGTCCCTGTTCGCCGCGACTGATGATTTCGGTGGCGAAGAGGGTGTCTCCTTCGACAAGCGAGTAGCACGTGCCGCTGGAGAGCTAGCGGACCTCTTCGTCAGATCCGGCGACTACTCCCCAGGTTTCGGAGGAGCCACGGTGGAATCGAGCCGCAAGCCGCGCAAGACGGGCGTCGATTTGGAAGAGGACTTGGTGGACTTTGCCGATTTGCTCCGCGGACACGACGGAAACAGTTAGCTCAGTCACAAATCGGTAGAATATCGGGCACGGCATTAGAGCCGAGTTAAAGATCCACAACTCTTAATCCGAGGAGCATTATGGCAGCCGCGAGCATCAGTGTGATGGACCTTTTCACAGTGGGAATTGGCCCATCGTCTTCCCACACAGTCGGACCGATGCGAGCGGCCCACGCCTTCGTCGACAAGCTTGATGCTTTCCCCTCACGCGTGCGCGTTACCCTGCGCGGATCCCTTGCGGCCACAGGCGTGGGTCATGGCACCGATCGCGCGGCTCTGCTCGGGCTTGTCGGCTACACCCCCACCACCGTGACTCCCGATGTAGAGCCCGTCCTGGGCACCGCCATCGCCGCCAGCGGCACCATCTCTGGGCCTGCTGGAACTCTCACGTACAGCTTGATCTTCGACCCCGCGCCCGTGCCCGAACATCCCAACTGCATCATCTTCGATGCCTATGCAGACGACGGCTCGGTGATCGTTGAAGGCGTCGAATACTTCTCTGTTGGCGGCGGCTTCATCCAAGACCGTGCGTCGCTGGAGGCCCAGTCCGCGCGAGGACCGCTACCGTCAGGCGCAGCAACCGTCCGCGAGGAGCCGACCGTCACCTACCCATTCGGTAGCTCCGCGGAACTGCTTGAGCGTTGCGACGCGGCCACGTGCTCTATCGCAGAACTCATGGCCCACAACGAGGCCACTATCCACGCTGATCAAGGAGGCTGGGAGGCCGTCGCCACACACCTCGACTTAGTGTGGGACACCATGCAGGAATGCGTGGCTGCCGGTACAGAGGCTGAGGGGGAGCTGCCTGGCGGGCTGGGCGTGCGCAGGCGCGCACCGCAGCTTCGCGACCGCATCACGACGCAAAGCGGGCCGCAGAGTGCAGCGGGCCTTGACGCCATGGAATGGGTGAACCTCTACGCCCTTGCGGTCAACGAGGAAAACGCAGCGGGCGGACGTGTGGTCACCGCGCCCACCAACGGTGCAGCGGGGATCATTCCAGCGGTCATGCACTACTGCCGCGACTTCACCGAGAACTTCGACCAGCAGCGCGCGCGAGAGTTTCTGCTCACCGCGGGTGCGGTCGGGGCGATCATTAAGACCAACGCTTCGATCTCTGGGGCTGAGGTTGGCTGCCAGGGTGAAGTGGGGTCCGCATCGGCGATGGCGGCGGCAGGCATGTGCGCGCTTCTTGGCGGGACCCCGGCGCAGATCGAAAACGCCGCAGAGATCGCGCTGGAGCACAACCTTGGGCTGACCTGCGATCCTGTAGGCGGACTCGTGCAAATCCCGTGCATTGAGCGCAACGCGATCGGCGCCATCAAAGCGATCAATGCGGCACGCCTCGCCCGCTTGGGTGATGGCACCAACAGGGTCACGCTCGACGATGTCATCGAAACCATGGCCGCCACCGGCCGCGACATGTCGACCAAATACAAAGAAACCGCAACCGGTGGCTTGGCCACTCAGTTGGGTTTCCCTGTCAATATCACCGAATGCTAATCGACGAACACTCCGGCTTTAAGCAGCCAGAGCAGCGCGCAGAGCCGTCACCACTTCGTCCAGCTCTACCGGCTGCTGCGACTGGTCAGACATGTTCTTGATGGAGACCTGGCCTTCTTCCAGCTCGCGGTCGCCAAGCACCAAAGCAAATGCTGCTCCTGCGCGATCGGCGCCCTTCATCCCGCCCTTGAGGCCGCGCTCCCCGTACACCATGTCGGCGGAGATTCCAGCGGCGCGCAGCTGATTGATCAGCAGGCTCATCCGACGTTTCGCCGCCTCGCCCAGTGCTACGCCGTACACGTCGACACGACGTTCCACGCCATCGAGGGTGATTCCCTCAGCTTCGAGGGCCAAGACGGTGCGGTCAACGCCTAGGCCATAGCCGATGCCCGAGAGGTCCTGGCCGCCGATTTGCGCCATCAGGCCGTCGTAACGCCCGCCGCCACCGATGCCGGACTGTGCGCCAAGGCCGTCGTGGACGAACTCGAAGGTGGTCTTCGTGTAGTAATCCAGGCCACGCACCATGCGCGGGTTGATCGTGTAGGCGATCCCCATGTCATCGAGCGTGCCAGTCACGGTCTCGAAGTGTTCCTGGGTATTCGCGTCTAGGTGGTCCAGCATCAGGGGTGCCTCGGCCGTCATCTCTTGTACCTCTGGGCGCTTATCATCCAGCACGCGCAGCGGGTTGATTTCAGCGCGGTGGCGGGTCTCGTCGTCAAGCGGAAGCTTGAACAAGAACTCCTGCAGCTTCTCGCGGTAGGCCGGGCGGCAGTTATTATCGCCCAAGCTGGTCAGCTCCAGACGGAATTCCTTCAAGCCAAGCGCGCGGTAGGACCGGTCGGCCAAAGCGATGACCTCAGCATCCAGCAGTGGGTCATCCACGCCGATTGCCTCGATGCCCACCTGCTGCAGCTGGCGATAGCGGCCGGCCTGCGGGCGCTCGTAGCGGAAAAACGGGCCGTAGTAGTTCAACTTCACGGGCAGGTGCCCGCGGTCTAGGTTGTGCTGGATGACCGAGCGCATTACACCCGCTGTCCCCTCGGGACGCAGGGTGACAGATCGATCGCCGCGATCGGCGAACGTGTACATTTCCTTACTCACCACGTCGGTGGACTCGCCGACACCGCGGGCGAACAAGGTGGTGTCCTCAAAGATCGGCAGCTCGATGTGCTGGTAGCCGGCCAGATGCGCCTGGCGCACCATTTCGTCACGGACGCGCAAGAACGTCGCAGAGGCCGGTGGCACATAATCGGGCACGCCCTTGGGCGCGGATAGTGCCTGGAACTTGTCGGTCTTTTTGTTAGTCACAACCGGACATCTTAGTACCTCACTGCGGGTACTTCTGCTTTGCCATCCGAAGATACGGATTGGAGGTGCGTTCCATGCGCATCGTCGTGGTCGGGCCGTGCCCAGGAAGTACGTCCAGATCGTCGGAAAGCGACCAGACGGGACCTGCCAGCGAGCGATCCATCGCATCCGGGTCTGAGCGGTCCAAATCAGTGCGGCCGATCGTTCCACGGAAGAGAACATCGCCGCTGAAGCAGGCCTCATCATGGATCAGCAATACGCTGCCCGGAGAATGCCCCGGGGCATGAGCCACGCGCACGCTGAAGCCGGCGTGCATAACCGTCTCGCCATCGACGAAATAGCGCAGCTCCTCGATGGGCACCATATTCTTCGCATCGAAGAGCAATTTGCTCTGCTCGGACACGCCATCGCCGGCAGCCAGCATGTACTCGTCCTCGGGGTGAATGTAGACAGGCACGTTATGCCTCTTCGCCAGCGCCCCGGCATCACGCGTGTGGTCGAGGTGGCCATGCGTGAGATAGACCGCCTCCAGCGCCACGGCCTGCTCACGCAGGTATGCCTCCACCTTCTCTTGGGTGTGCATCCCCGGATCCACCACCACCGCAGCCCCGTCGCCGGTGACGACATAGCAGTTGGTCTTGTACGGGCCTGCAGCAAAACCGGCAATATTCATGTGGGTCATCCTAGCCAACAGTGGGCGCAGAAAGCTTAACGACGATGACCCCTACCGGGCGGGGCCATCGTCGTTAAGTAAAAAAGGTGGGTTACTTCAGGGCATCGATTGCCGCGTCGTAATCCGGTTCGTTGGTGATCTCGTCGACAAGCTGGGTGTAAATGACCTTGTGGTCAGCGTCGGTGACAACTACCGAGCGCGACAGCAGGCCCTCCAGCGGCGAACCCTGCAGGGTCACGCCGAAATCATCACCGAAAGAGGAGCGGAAAGCCGAACCGGTGGTGACGTTGTCCACGCCGTTCTCCTCGAGGAAACGGTCATGCGCGAAAGGCAGGTCCTTAGAAACGTTGAGCACGACGGTGTCCTCGCCCAGGTCCTGGGCGCGCTTGTTGAACTCGCGAACGGAGTTAGCGCACACGCCGGTATCCAGGGATGGGAAAATGTTCAGAACAAGGCGCTTGCCCTGGTAATCCTCGTCGGTCACCGCCGAAAGATCGGTGCCGACAAGTTCGAAAGATGGAAGCTGGTCGCCCTTGTCTGGGAGCTCGCTAGCAGTGGTTGTAGGTGCAGAATCAAAAGTAACGTTTGCCATGGGCCCCACTGTAGTGACGCAGCTCGCACTTCGCCACGACGATAACGGGCACTCCTGCTCCTCTCGCCCACGTGGGGAAGTAAAGTGGTGCATAAGTTTCACTTTTGTCCCACGAATCGAGCGAGGTTTACCCTAGGTGAGCAATAACAAACAGCGAGGCAAGGACGCCCTCAAAGAACTTGAAGGCGCGCTGAATTCTCGCGACCGGAAAGAGAAGACCCAGCCGCTGACCGTCGTTGTTATCGCTGCCGTAGTTTTAGTGGCGATCGTCGGAGGCATCTACTGGGCCGCCACCTACGACAACGAAGACGAAGAAGTAGTCGCAGAAGACCAGGCAACCAGCACCGAGTCCACCGACCAAGCGGACCCGCTGGCCAACTTCGAGCCACTGGCCACCGAACGCGCAGAAGCCCTGCCAGCGACCGTGACCTGTACCTACGAGGAGACCGGCGATCCTGCGCGCGATGTGGGACTGCCTGAAGGCGAAAACATTTCCACCGAGGGCACCGTGACCGTGGAGCTAGACACCACCGCTGGACCAATCGGCATGGAGCTTGACCGCAGCGTGGCGCCATGCACCGTCAATGCGATTGAACACCTGGCCGACAATGACTACTACGACGACACGATCTGCCACCGCCTGACCACCAGCGATTCCCTCAAGGTGCTCCAGTGCGGTGACCCTTCTGGCACCGGTTCCGGCGGCCCGGGCTTCCAGTTCGCTAACGAATACCCCACCGACGAGGCAGCGGACACCTCCACCCCAGTCATCTATGAGCGCGGCACCATTGCCATGGCCAACGCAGGCCCTGACACCAACGGCTCCCAGTTCTTCCTGAACTACGGCGACGGCGGCCTGCCACCGATGTACACCTACTTCGGCCAGATCACCGACGAAGGACTGGCAACACTTGACTCCATCGCAGAAACCGGACTCGAGGCCGAAGCGGCTCCGACCGGTGACGGCGCCCCAGCCGAAGAAGTACGCATTAACTCGGCAACCGTCGTCGAGTAATTACTGACGGTCGTTCACAGTTCCTACCCCCTAAATCAGGGGGAGGAACTTTTTCTTTTTACGCAGTACAGCGGTAGTTTTGCAGACAAAGGTGAACATTGGTCCATCGACGGGCGTGCCCAATGTGGGCACCTTTATCATCCTTTCCCAAGGTAGCTGGCAAGATCGCGGGGCACGAGCTTCCCGAACCTTGAGAGGCAGCTAGGTATTTTCCTTTAGCTAACCACCATCGCCTAACGTTTGCGCAGGTAAACGCTAGGGAAACTAACACAGGACACACCCAGGTTAGTCTTGCGGGATTATCGAATTACAGCTAAGTTTGTTACACAGTAATCGATGCCGTTCAGAAAGATTGGTTTTTCATGAAGCTCCGCAAGTCTCTCGCAGCAGTCGCAACCGCACTGGCCGTCGCAACCGCAGGCACCACCGCCGCTGTCGCCCAGGAGGGCAGCTCCCTCTCCTCCTCCAACGTCCCAACCTCGCCAGATGACAAGACTGCTGCAGACCAGGAAAATGGCGGCGAGGAGGGTAACGAGAACAACTCCGCGAAGAAGGAAACCGACACCGAGAACACCGGAAACGGCTCCTCCATCAAGGATGCATCGCCAGACGACATCAAGGCGTGGATCTCTGTTTTCACCGCAGTTGTCACCGCTCTGGGCACCCTGTTCGCTTTCGTTCAGAAGTACCTCTAAGCCTCAGAGTTGATCGTCAGACTTTCTGACACGCTTCAAAGCCACTGTTCCGACGCTGGGACAGTGGCTTTTTCATGCCCGCGGCGGGACTAGTAAAAGAGATGCTCGTCAGCGCCGATCACGATGTCAAATACCTCTGGATCGAGCTGCTGACCCGTCTTGATAGCAGTAAACGCCCCCGTCGGTTCAATCACCACCGCAGCAAGATCGCCCAAGGAACCCACCCCGGTCCGCCGTGCAACAGTGTTGAGGTCGTGCATGGACACGTGAGTTTTCTTCATCAGCTCCGGCAAGGGCTTCCCGTGGGCGAGGACAAGGACAGGAGCGCGATCGAAGAGCCTATCGATATGGGTGTTCTTCCGGATCGCCCCGAACACCGCCTCCAGCACCATGAGCGTGGCCAAGCCAATGATGCCGGCGACCAGCGACGGCGGATGCCCGATAATCACGCGCCCCGCGACCGCACCGAACATAATCACCACCACCGCATCGGTGGCGGTCATCGAAGACAGAATGCGCGAACCAAAAATCTTCGCCAAGAGCATGAACGCGATATAGATCCCGGCCGCAGACAGAATCACAACGGGAATCCGGCCGAGCTCAATTCCCCACTGTTCGGAGGCCATCTCCCACCACTGGCCCAGTTGATCAACGTTCATGCTTATCGACGATACCCGCCCTCGTCGATAAGCAAAGAACCTCTCCGCAGCCCATTAACAGGCTGCGGAGAGGTTGTTGAGGAGCAAGCGCTTCCTAGAAGAAGTTCGCCAGTGCTGAGTCAATCTGGTTCGGGAACAGCAACGCGATCAGGCCACCCAAGCCGAGAGCTGCCGCGAGGCCGAGGATAAGGCCCATGATCGGGTTGGAAGACAGGCTGCCAGCGGAACCTGGGGTGTCCTGGGACGGAGCCGGTGCCGGATCCGGAGTCGAACCATCTGCGTCCGCGACGGTCACCGGCATAGAGATATCGGTGCCGGCGTCAGTGGTCACGCTCAGGGTCTGGTCACCCGCTGCCTCCGCGGGAAGATCGATCTCCACGGTGGCGCGGCCGATCTCGCCGAAACCGGCGTCTGCCTCGGTGGTCTCGTTGCTGATATCGGCGGTGACCTCGGTGTCACCGATCTTCAGGGTGACTGTCTGTGCCATCGGCTCGCCCTCAGTTGAGTAGTTCAGCGAGGACAGCTGGATGGTGTTCTTCTCCCCTGCCTTCAAGCCCCCTTCAGGCAGGACGACACCGATCTCGGCCTGGCCGCTGCGCACTGCTGCCTGGCCCGATGCCAGGTAGTCGATGAAGGCAGTGATGTCCATGTAGCCGACGTTGACCTGGTCGCGGACATCGTCAGGGTTGATGAAAGAGTCGCCGCCTTCGAACAGGAAGGTCGATGTGGCCACTGTGTAGTCCTTGGCTGGATCCAGAGGTGCACCATTGATGGTGACGTGCTGGATGCGCTGGCCCTGCTCCGCCTCTGGGTTGTAGACGTAGTTCACGTTGTCAGAAACACCCAGGGACAGGCGTGGGCGTCCCGACCCTGGCTGCCACTGGCGCTCGAGCGCATCGATAATCGCCTGGCCGGACAGAGTTGCGTAGGACAACTCGTTGCCGAAAGGCTGCATGGTGTACGCTTCCTCCACCGTCACCGCGCCGGCTTCGAGGTCGGAGCGAACGCCGCCAGCGTTCATCAGTCCGAGGTCAATCATGCCTCCGCCAAGGAACGCATCCATGGCCTGCAGATTGGACTCAGCCAGCATGTTGTTCGCGGTGGATTCAACACCTCGGTTGGAACCGGCAGACCGACCAGGCTCAGAACCGCGGTAGAAGGACTCGTCGAGCTGCGCGACCTCCTGCTTACCCAGCACCTCGGCCTCAGCAGCAGCCTTATCGACGATGGCAGCAACCTCCGCGTTGGGCTCAATCACCCCTTCTGCCTGCAACTGCACAAACTCAGGCGCGCCGTACTGCTGAGCGTTGATCTCCTCGATTTCGCCGGTGGCCTTGTTGTAGGTGATGTCCAAGTCAGTGACAAGCTTGCCGTACTCCCATGACTGGGCATAGGGCACCGGAGCATCATTGTCCAGCTGGGTGAGGTGGGAGTCTCCACCAAACAGGAAGTCAACGTACTCAGGGTCCATCTTCGGCCCGTCGACTTCAGCCGGGTCATGCTGGAGCACCACGACGATGTCTGCCAGGCCCTCGTCCTTCAGGCGCTTCGCCTCAGCGTTGGCCTCTGTGGAGGCGTCGGTGAAGTTGATGCCCTCCACCATCTTTGGCGAGACCTTCTTCGGGGTGGCGTTGGAGGTGGTACCGACCACGCCCAGCTTCACACCGTCAAAATCGTAGACCTTGGATGGCTCCAGGAAACGGGAGCCGTCGTTGTAGTAAACGTTTGCTGCCAGGATCTCCGAATCGTGGCGCTCTACCAAGCGGCCGGACAGGTCCTCGTGCCCCTTGTCGAACTCGTGGTTGCCGGCAGCGTCGACATCGATCCCCATGGCGTTAAGGGCATCCATAGTGGGCTCGTCGTTCGCAATAGACGAGATGAACGCGGAGCCACCGACGTTGTCACCGGAGGTGGTTTTCAGGCCATGGGCTGCGTCTTGGTTGACGTAGTCCATGAGTGCTGCAAGGTTCGCTGCTCCAAGTTCGACGCCATCGTAAGTGGGGCGAGCACCAGAGCCTGGATTGGCTTCCCAACGCGCGATGTCGCCCGCGCGGGCCGCGACGCCATCTTCCAAGTGGCCATGGAAGTCGGTGAAGTTCGAGATGGAAATGGTGACGAGGTTATCCTCCTGTGCGCCAGCAACGACAACCGTTGACAGCGCGAGGGCGGAAGTGGTGGTCGCAGCAATCAAGCGACCGACACGGCGAAACTTGAACACGGAATGCTCCTCAGATCAGACATGCAGGTACGGGATACCTTTACGTTTAATCGAAAAGTGATGCTTCCGCGCTTGTCTATACATCTATATATGCAGGACGTCATCTCGCGCTAGTCAAGAATTCATCTTCATTTCACGCGTGGGGACATAAGCGTTCACTTAAGGAGGCCGGTGCACTAGGCAGTAACGCGGTAGATGTCGAAGACACCTTCCACGTTCCGCAACTGATTTATTAGGGCGCCCAACTGCTTGGTATCGGACACGCCCACGGTGAATCGGATCATGGCCACGCGATCGTCGCCAAGCTGCGAATTCAGCGCAACCACTGACAATTTCTGCTCCGTCAAGATTCGCGTCAGCTCTGCCAGCAGCCCATAACGATCGAGCGCCTCGATCTGCAAGGTGGCAGAAAATCCTTGGCCTCCAAACCCGTCCCCGGCCCATTCAACGGGCAGCAAGCGTTCGGGTTCTTCCTGCAACTTCGGCGCGTTCGTGCAGTCAGTGCGGTGAACCGACACGCCGCCACCGCGGGTGACAAACCCAAGAATCTCATCTCCCGGTACGGGCTGGCAGCACTTCGCCAACTTCGCCATCACGTCTGGGGACCCGTCGACAAGCACTCCCGTTTCGCTGCCAGAGGTCTGCTGCGGCGGGACAAGCTGGGATAGCGGCGTGCGCGCAGTGAGCGCATCGACGGCGTCGTCCTCGTCCCCGAACATGGCCATCAACTGGTGGGCCACGTGTTGCGCCGACACTGTTCCTGCCCCGATCGCTGTATACAGCGCATCGACATCCGGGTAATGCAGCTGGGTGGCTACCTTGCGCATCGATTCAGCGGTGAACAGGCGGTGCATCGGCAACCCGCCGCGCTGGACCTCGGCGGCGAGTGCATCGCGCCCCGCCTCCAAGTGCTCTTCACGACGTTCCTTCGCGAACCACTGCCTAATCTTCGCCTTCGCGCGCGGCGAGACAACAAAATCCTGCCAGTCGTGCGAGGGCCCCGCGTTCTGGTCTTTCGACGTGAATACTTCCACGCGATCACCAGACTGCAGCTCTGATTCCAGCGCCACCAGCTTGCCGTTCACCTTCGCGCCGATACACCTGTGGCCAACCTCGGTGTGGACCGCATAGGCGAAATCGACCGGGGTGGAGCCCGCCGGCAGGTTGATCACATCACCTTTCGGGGTGAATGCGAAAATCTGCTTCGCGCTTAGGTCATAGCGCAGGGAGTCCAGGAACTCGTTCGGGTCCGCCGCTTCCTTCTGCCAGTCCAACAGCTGACGCATCCACGACATCTGGTCAATCTCAGCCTGGTCGCCTTTGTGAGAGCCCTTGGTCTCCTTATAGCGCCAGTGGGCGGCCACGCCGAACTCGGCGTTGTAGTGCATCTCGTGGGTACGCACCTGGATCTCCAGGGGGCGTCCCGAATCCGTCATCACCGTCGTGTGTAAAGACTGGTACACGCCGAATCGCGGGTTGGAAATATAGTCTTTGAACCGCCCCGGCATCGCAGAGTAAATCGAATGCACCACGCCGATGGCGGCGTAACAGTCGGAGATCGTATCGACGAGCACTCGAATACCCACCAAATCAAAAATCTCATCGAACTCGCGACCGCGCACGACCATCTTCTGATAAATCGACCAGTAATGCTTCGGCCGTCCCCGGATCTCTGCCTTGACATTATTCGCCTTCAGCTCAGCGCCGACCTCATCCGAAATCTCGCGGAGTGCGCGATCACGGGACGGCGCCCGGTCGGCCACCAAGCGGACAATCTCCTCGTACTTCTTCGGGTACAGGATGGCGAATGAGAGGTCTTCCAGCTCCCACTTCACACTCGCCATGCCGAGGCGGTGCGCTAGAGGGGCAATAACTTCGAGGGTTTGGCGCGCCTTCTTAGCCTGCTTCTCAGGAGGTAGGAAACGCATCGTGCGCATGTTGTGCAGCCGGTCGCCAACCTTAATCACCAAAACGCGCGGATCCTGCGCCATGGCGACGATCATCTTCCGGATGGTTTCGGCTTCAGCAGCAGCCCCCAGTGCCACCTTGTCCAGCTTCGTCACGCCATCGACAAGGCGCGCGACCTCTGGGCCGAAGTCGTCGGTCAGTTCCTCCAAGGAATAGTCCGTGTCTTCCACGGTGTCATGGAGCAAGGCCGCTATCAGCGTGGTGGTGTCCATACCAATTTCGGCACAGATGGTGGCAACCGCCAGGGGGTGGGTGATATAGGGATCGCCGGACTTGCGCATCACCCCTTCGTGCAGCCGCTCGGCCGTGTCATACGCTCGTGACAAGGCCTCAACGTCTGCCTTCGGGTGAAACTCGCGGTGGATCGAGAGTAAAGGGTCCAAGACTGGGTTCGTTTTGGTCCGACTCCCCGTCAAAGACCGCGCGAGCCGCGCAGATACGCTACGCATTCCTGTTAGGCGCTGGCTCTTCTCCTGAGTCATTGTCGCCTCCTTCACCCTCGACGTGTCCAACCGACCACATAATGTCGATTTACACCATCATACTCCTGGCACTCCCCCGCGCGGCCTCAAACTAGCCGGCGTCCACCGTGTCATCATCGACCACGATCACCGGGCCACGTCCCTCGATCCTTTCGCGGCCTCCAAGGCCCTCCACCTCGAGCACCACTACGTAGCCGGGAACTTCCCCGCCTGCCTGCTCAATGAGTTCCGTGGCGGCAATCAGGGTGCCGCCGGTGGCAAGGACATCGTCGACAAGCACGACCTTCTTGCCCTTCAAGTCAATCCCATCCACGGGGATCTCCAAGGCCGCGGAGCTGTACTCCGTCGTATATTCCTGGGTGAATACCGGTGGAGGCAGCTTGCCCTTCTTCCGGATGGCTAGCACGCCCACGCCCAGGTCATAGGCAACTGCGGAGCCCAGCAGGAATCCGCGGGCGTCCAGGCCACCAATCATGTCTGCTCCCAAGCGCTGGCAAGCCTTGGATAGATCCTCGATGATCACCTGCAATGCGTCGCCGTCGGCAAGCACTGGAGTTAGGTCTTCAAACAGGACGCCTTCGTCGGGAAAGTCCTGCACATAACGCATTTTCGCTTTCAGCGCCTCGCGAGAGTTTGCGTACTTATTTTGGCTCACTGCTAGGTTCCTCACTTGATACTTGCCACCGGTCCATGTTCCATCCGATCCCGGCGGGTCCGGTGTACACCACCACGTTACCCACATTACGGTCGATGATGAACGAACGGGGTTGGGCTGCCAGCGGAATCCGCGACAATTCTTCCCACTGCTGCTCCTCTGCCGCACGCAGAGCACCCAGTTCGCTCGAACGCGGCTCCGCAGCGCTGTACTCCGCCAGCGGATCCGCCCCACCCAAGAAGGCATCGATGCTGCCCTCTTCGACTGTTTGCTCGCCCCATTCGTTAACCCCGTAGCCGCCGACATCGGCCAGAGTCTTGCCGTCTTCTGTCGCATCAATGACGGTGATCCCAGCAGGCTCACACGATACCCGCATGGCCTCAACCATGGCGGCCTTGCGCGCATTTGGCGACGAATACCCCACCCGCAGCTCGGTGCCTGCAGCCACGCTGGCACCTGGAATGTCTACCGCCATGTGCGGGTCGACGATGTCCGCTAGGTGACGCGCCAGCGGATCGAAATGATCCACCACGTGGACCCCGACCGCAGGCACCTCTACGCCCGAAACTTCCGACGACGCCGCTGCCACCGCGTGCTGGTCGATACACTTCGACAGAGCTTGGCGGAACTCCGGTGTTGCCCAGGTCCCTGTCTCCGCAATGCGCAGCGTGTCAGTGAGCTCCCCGACGCTGGACTCAATTGTGTAGGGGCTTCCTTCCACATTCAGGTCCACCCAGTCTGGTTCGGCTGTCAGCAGGTCGCCGACTCGCAGCGCGCCTTCGTCGACAAGCGCGCCCGAATCGGCAGTAGCCGGCCACACCACGACTGTATCTAACGAGGCCTGGTCGCCGTAGTAATAATCGTTGCGCACTAAAGTAACCTCGCCGTCCTCGCCGACGCTTTCAATGCGAAACGGGCCGAAAGAGACCTGCATCTCCGGGTCGAAATGAGCAAGATCGAAACCTTCACGCCACAGGTTTGCGATGGGCTCAATCTGGACTGGATCCCCGGACTCCAAAGCCTGAGCCATCTGGGTAGCGTCCATGTCCAGCTTGCGGGCGATCGCGTGAGACGGCAAAACTGTGCCAGGACCGAACAACTCCCGCCAGCGGCCCCCCTGGCCTTCCTTGAACACGACCGTAAATTGCTTGGCCCCCGGCAAGCACGTCACTCGCTCCACCTGATCCATCACGGGCATGTGCGAGCCGAACAGTTCAGGTTGGGATCCCGCCGTATACGCCAGCAGGAAATCTGTGCATGTCACATGAGTACCGTCAGAATACACAGCGTCCGGCGACAAGGAGTACACCACCTGACGCTGGGCGCCAGGCAGCGACTGGGCTGTCACCAGGTCTGAGTTCGGGATCATCTGCCCACTCGGCCCCGGCACGAACACCGCTGGGTACAGGCGGCCCGACAAGAGTTGGGCGTTCGTCGATACGCCTACTTCGGAGCCCGCATTCGTCGTCCAGAGCGGTACCGCGACTTGATAACCGAATAGGTCAGTCGATTCGGCGGCCTGCTCCTTGGGCGTTTCACGGCTTTCTGCGCATCCGACGAGCAATGCGGCAGCCGCAACAACAGAGCCGACACCGCGAGCGATCCGGGGGTTCAAAAGCAAAGAGATACCTCAATTCACACAGTCTTGGCGACACGTGCCAGGGCGATGAGAGCTTAACGACGATCCGGGCGCCACGTCGAGGTGCGCGGGGTGTCGCGAACCACTTCATCCTTTTCCGCAGGCACCTGCTCGCCAGATACTGGAGTGCTCACGCGACGCTTTGGACCAGCCAATTGCTCATCGTCTTCGTCGGAAGCCTCAGCGACAACGTCACCGTGCGCCGTCGAGCTCTTCTGCTCGCGGTATTCCGCCACGGCCTTGTTGTGCTTCTTGTACTTGTCTTCACGGTTGACGATGGTGACCAGAAGCGGGGTGGCCAGGAACAGCGAGGAGAAAATACCGACCAACACACCGATCAGCTGGATCAGGGCAAGGTCCTTCAGGGTGCCGACGCCCAATAGCCATACAGCCACGACCAGCAACGCGATGATTGGCAGCGCGGAAATCACCGACGTGGAGATGGAACGCATCACGGTCTGGTTGACCGCAAGGTTGGCTTCCTCAGCGTAGGTGGAACGGCGAGACCCAAGAACACCGGACGTGTTCTCCTTCACCTTGTCGAACACGATCACGGTGTCGTAGATGGAGAACGTGAGCACGGTGAGCAGACCGATAATCATGGCCGGGGACACTTCCAAGCCGAAGACGGAGTAGATGCCCATGATCACAATGCCGTCGACGAACAGTGCAGCCATCGCCGCGACGGCCATCTCCTTTTCCAGCCGGACCGCAACATAAATGGCTGCGGCGATGAGGAAGACGACCAGCGCTAAGATCATACGCTCGGTGATCGTTGATCCCCACGACTCTGACACGGTGGAGTCACCGATGGCGTCGGGGGTTGGTTCGCCCTCTGCGTTGAGTGGCTCGTGCTCCTCATAGATGGCCAGGCGAGCCGCGTCGATCTGCTCTTGGGTGAGGTGCTCAGAGTTAATCTCGAGCGTCCGGGAATCGCCAGCGCCCACGATCTGGGTGAGCTCCGGCTCCACGCCGGTTGCCTCGACGAAGGTGTCCTCGACCTCCTCGGCGACGAGGTCTCCGGCCTGCATTGACATTTTTGTGCCGCCCTCGAAATCAATGGAGAGGTCAAAGCCGCGGAAGAGCATGGACCCCAGCGAGATCAGGATCAGCGCAACGGTGATGATGTACCAGATCTTGGAGCGGCCGATGAAGTCAATGCCGCCCTCACCGGTGTAGAGCTTGTCGTAAGCATTCATCTTCGGGGCTGTCGACTCGGTGGTCGTTGTGGTGGTGTTAGACATTGCTACTTCTCCTCGCTTTCAGCGGAGATGGAGGCCGCTGTCAAGCCGGAATCTGAGGCGGGGGCGGAATCCGTTTTCAGCTTTGATGCGGGGGCTTCGGCCTTGGTTGCTTCGATCTCTGGGTCGCGCCCAGCCTTGCGGTCGGCCTCGGCCAGGGCAAACATCTTGCCCATGCCATTGACGCTCGGCTTGGCGAAGAACTGGTTGCGCGAAGCGAGGATCATCAGCGGTGCGGTGACCAGGAACGTCACCAGCAGGTCAAAGATAGTGGTCAGACCCATGGTGAAGGCGAAGCCCTTAACCTCGCCGACGGCCAGGAAGTAAATGATCACTGCACCGATGAGGGTGACCATGTTACCGGTGACAATGGTCTGCTTCGCACGGTCCCAACCACGCGCGGTGGCGGAGCGGAACGTCTTGCCGGCGCGTACCTCGTCCTTAATGCGCTCATAGAGCACGACGAAGGAGTCAGCCGTCGCACCGATACCGATGATCAAACCAGCCACACCGGACAGATCAAGGGAGTAGCCGATCCACCTGCCCAGCAGCACCAGCATGCCGTAGACGAGCACACCGGAACCCACCAAGGTGATCAGTGAGATGAAGCCGAACATGCGGTAGTAGGTGAACACGAAGATCGCGATCAGTACCAGGCCAACAAGGCCCGCGACAAACCCGGCCTTCAGTGAGGCCTCACCCAGAGATGGGGGGACGGTCTGTGCTGTTCCGCCTGGTTCGCCGTTCTCACCGGCGAAGGACAGAGGCAGTGCGCCATAACGCAGGTTGTTTGCCAGCGCCTGGGCTTCTTCCTGAGTGAAGTCACCCGTGATCGAGGTAGCAGATCCCACCGGGGTTGCTCCCTGGATGACGGGTGCGGAAATGATCTGAGAGTCCAGGGTGATGGCGATCTGCTGCCCCAGCTTCTCCGAGGTCAGCTGAGCCCAGGTCTGGGAACCGTTGTGCTCACCGTCCTGCTTGAAGGAGAAGCTAATCTCCATTTGGCCGGTTTCCGGGTTGAACCCGCCGTTGATCGGCTTGTTGGTGTCAATCTGGTTACCAGTCAGACGAGGCCCGTCCTCATCTGTGACACCTGCAAGCAGGGGCACCGGTTCAAGCAGGAGTGCTTGGCCGCTGTTCGGGTCGCAGGAGACCAACGGTAGCTCCGGCTCGTCGGTACCTGCCAGCGGGTCTGTAGAGTCTGGCTCGCAGCGCATCAACGCTTGGGAGGCCAATTGCTGTGTCGGATCCTCCGATTGGCGGTCCTCCTGCAGCATGGCCGTGAGTTCCTGGCGGCGCTCGCCTGCCTCAAGCGAGTTCGCTGGCTCCGGCAGAGGCTCCGCAGTCACCGTTGGAGTCTCCACGGCGTTCTCTTCCCCGAGGGTCTGGTTCAACGCGCTGAAAATTTCATTCAGCGATTCATTGGCCTGTTCTTCAGTGATGATGCCGTATTCCACCCAGTCATTGGCCGTCTCTTCCATGACCTCCGGCAGGGCTTCCATATCTGGCATGCCTGGCTGTGCCACCGGGCGGAACATTAACTGCGACGTCTGGCCCAGGTTACGCACTTCGGAGGTATCGTCGCCCGCAACCGTGATGACCAATGTGTTGCCGTCGACGACAACTTCCGCGCCAGAAACGCCCATTCCGTTCACGCGGTTTTCTAGAATCGTGCGCGCTTGATCCAACTGGTCCTGTGTCGGCTCGNCGCCCTGCGGAACGAGGGTGACGCGCGTGCCACCCTGCAGGTCGATTCCTAGTTTCGGTGTTGCTGAACGATCGCCGGTAAAAAATACCAGCGCGTACACAACAGCGACAATGAGCACGAATACGGCCAGTGCGCGCTTGGGCCACTGCCGTTTCGAACCATTGTCTTGTGTACGCCGAGTAGTAACGGACACGGAGGCTTCTCCTCGATGGTGATGGACTAGCTAATTAACGTAACGAATACAAACTCTCATCGTACGTCAGGCGCCCGAAAAACTTGTGCCCGGCCCCGCTAAAAGCAGGGTCGGGCACAATATTTCAGGAAGCGTTTCGTTTAACGCTTCTCGTCGTTGTCCGGATCGAAGCGGTCAGATGGAAAGTTCTCGGGGTGCTGGTTTCGATCGTCTACCTCAGTAGGGTAGTTGTCCCATTCGTCTCCGGCTGACCCAGGCACACCACCTGCCGGCGGCTCAACCTCCTCGACCTTGCGCATGACGCCTGCGCGCTCCATCGTGGCGTGGACTCCCGGCGCCAGCTCCAGGGTCAACACCGAATCGTGCGTATCGACGATCGTTGCGTGGAAGCCGGACACGGTGACAATCTGATCACCGGGCTGCACAGAGTTCTGTAGCGCGACTACTTCCGATTGGCGCTTCTTCTGCTGCCGGGCCATCAGAAGTGACGGGATCATAAAAATACCGAGGATGAGGATTAAAAATACAATTTCCATAATGCGTCCCATTCTTACACGGCGGCTATCTAGCTAGCTAGTGCCGGCCCCGATTCTTTTCTTAAAGCACGTTGAGTTGACCAGGTGCCTCCGGCGGCGGTTGCAGCCCGCAGTGGTGCCACGCGGCAGCCGTTGCCACCCGCCCACGGCCAGTCCGAGCCATCAAGCCAGCACGCACGAGGTAGGGCTCGCACACTTCCTCCACGGTGCTGGGTTCCTCGCCGACAGCCACAGCAAGCGTATTCACACCCACGGGCCCACCACCATGCCCCCTGATCAGGGCGTCGAGGACTGCCCGATCAAGGCGGTCAAGGCCTAACTCGTCGACATCAAAAACACGCAGGGCTTCCTGGGCTGCGGTGAGGTTCACGCGGCCATCGCCGTTCACCTCTGCCCAGTCGCGGACACGACGCAGCAACCGGTTGGCGATGCGCGGGGTGCCCCGCGAGCGCGCCCCGATCTCAACCGCAGCCTCGTCATCAATACTGACCCCGAGGATGCTGGCAGCACGCGTGACGACGCGCGTGAGATCGTCCACGTCATAGAATTCCATCTGCGCGGTAAACCCGAAGCGGTCACGCAACGGGCCAGTAAGCATCCCTGCTCGGGTTGTCGCCCCGACCAGAGTAAACGGAGGGATCTCCAGAGGAATAGACGTGGCACCAGGGCCCTTACCGACGATCACATCGATTCTGAAGTCCTCCATGGCCATGTACAGCATTTCTTCCGCTGGCCGAGCAATGCGGTGAATCTCATCAATGAAAAGGACATCGCCTTCCATCAAGTTGGAGAGCATTGCGGCGAGATCGCCTGCACGTTCCAGTGCGGGGCCAGACGTCATGCGGAGCGAAGACCCCATTTCCTGCGCGATAATCATCGCCAAGGTGGTCTTGCCCAGTCCAGGGGGGCCAGACAGCAGGATGTGGTCGGGGGTAACCCCGCGCTGCCGAGCACCCGTCAGCACCAAATCTAATTGCTCACGCACCTTCGGCTGGCCAATGAACTCGTCGAGAGCTTTCGGTCGCAGAGTCTTTTCGACATCACGGTCATCGGCCTGTTCTTGCGGATCGACGGGGGCATCGTCGGCACGCGAGGCCTTACGCTGCATATCCGGCGGGAGCTGAAACTCCGTTTTCTCAATATCAGACACGGTTGCGCTCCCCTACTTCTTGCCTAGTTGTGACAATGCGGTGCGCAAGACGGTCGCCGTGTCCGCTGTAGCACTATCTTCGGGCAGCGTTTCGACGACCTGTTCCACGACAGGACGTGCCTGCTTATCTGTGAAGCCTAGCCCCACCAAGGCTTCGACAACTTGCTCCACTACTGCTGGAGAACCGCCGGTGGAGGCCGTGGTGGCATCTGCCGCCTCTTCCTCAGGGAACAGGCCCTGCAGCTTATCCTTCAGCTCGACGATCATGCGCTCGGCCATCCGCTTGCCCACTCCAGGAATCGTCTGAAGCGATTTGGGGTCCTCGCTGGTGATGTGGTGAGCAATCTCCGCGGCGTTAAATACCGACAGGGATGCCAGCGCCAGCTTCGGGCCGAGGCCAGACACCGTCTGCAGGGTGTGGAACATCGTTCGATCATCATCGTCCATGAACCCGTACAAGGTCATCGCGTCCTCACGCACGGCAAGAAAAGTGAGCACACGAGTGGTCTGACCACGCGTCAGCCGACCAAGCGTCGGCGGTGTTGCAAGGAAGCGATACCCCACCCCGCCGCATTCGATCACCGCGTGATCTAAGCCGATCGAGATCACTTCTCCGTGCAAAGAATCAATCATGAACGTTTCTCTCCTGCAGTATTAAGGGCCATCTGAGTCCGAGCAAGTAACGGGGCGCGCCAACAATGACACACGGCAATCGCCAGAGCATCAGCGGCGTCCGCCGGTTTCGGCGCTTCCGACAATCCAAGGATGCGCGTAATCATCACGGTCATCTGTTTCTTGTCGGCGCGACCATTTCCAGAGATCGCCTTCTTCACCTCTGACGGGGTGTACATGTGCACGGGAATGTTCCGCTCCGCGGCGGCGAGGATCATCACCCCAACAGCGTGGGCGGTGTTCATCACGGTGGACACGTTGCCGCGTTCGAAGATGCGCTCCATCGCGACAACGTCAGGCCGGTACTCATCCATCCATTCTCCCACCGCCCGCGAAATACGGAGCAAGCGTTCCGCCAGTTCGGCATCAGAAGGAGTGCGCACCACACCTACAGCCACCGGAATGACTTGGCGCCCGCGACCGGCTTGGACAACCGAGAGGCCACAGCGCGTCAACCCGGGGTCAATTCCCATTACCCTGAGTCCTTCTAAGTTCACTCACGCCTCCAACAACGTTCTGCCCAACATGTCCAACAAGACCGTGTAGTCACACACTTGTTCTATCATAGCGTGCAGACATAAAGATTCAGCCCCGCCGTCACCAGTAATGCACAGCGGGGCCAATCGCGACGGTAAACGTCGATAGTCATCGATAGTCGTCGATCTAGATGTACTGACCGGGAACGTTGATCAATCGTGAGAACGGCGGTTGGTTCCCACAGGCCGTGTGGGGCCGATGGTGGTTGTAGTAGTGCAGCCAGCCCTCGAGCTCACCGCGCCGCTCAGCCTCGGAGGTGTAGCAGCGAGCGTAGGCCCAGCCATCGGCCAGGGTGCGGTGGAAACGCTCGACCTTCCCGTTGGTCTGCGGCCGATACGGCCTCGTGCGCTTGTGCCGGATGCCCAGCTCGGCGCAGGTGTCTCGCCACAGGTGTGAACGGTAGGCGCCGCCGTTGTCGGACAGGATCTGCTCGACCGTGACACCGCGGGCGTTGAACCACTCGACAGCCCGAACGAGCACGGCGGCGGCGGTGAGGGAGGTCTCGTCGTCGTGGATCTCGGCATAGGCGACGCGGGAGTGGTCGTCGATGACGGTGTGGACGTAGGCCTTGCCCATGAGCGGATCCCGCCACTTGTTGCGGGGCTTGTCGGGTGTGGCGGCTCGGTTGCGGTCGCCTTGTTGTCGGCCGACGTAGCGCCAGCCGCCGCCGTCGGGGATGTTGCCGAGCTTCTTCACGTCGACGTGCAGCATTGCCCCGGGGTGGTCGTGCTCGTAGCGGCGCACTGGCTCCCCGGTGGCGCGATCGACGTGCGACAGCCGGTTCAGGTGCGCGTCGACCAGGATCCGGTGGACCGTGGACGGTGCGATCCCCAGCCGGCAGGCGAGTTGGACTGGGCCTTCGCGCAGTCGGAGGCGGAGCTGGACGCAGCGCTTCGCGGTGGCGTGGTTGGTCTTGTTCGGTGACCGGTGCGGCCGCGAGGTCCGGTCCTGCATGGACTGGCCTGTGCGGTAGCGGTCGGCCCAGCGCTTCACGGTGGGCCAGGAGACCTGAAACCTGGCGGCGACCTCGCTAATCGGCCAGCCTTGGTCGACCACGAGCTGGGCGACGATCAAGCGGTGGCGCGGCGTGAGGGCAGCGTTCGGATGTGACATGAGGACCTTTCGTGCTACGCCGGGCGGCGCGCAGTGGGACCTGGATGAGTGTCAGGTTGGGCTGACGTGGATCCGTAGTGCTTGGGCCGCGAAGTCGGCGGCTTCGGAGCTTCCGAAGGCGGGATGGAAGTCGGGATTGGTGACGTAGAGGTTGGCCATGCCGAGCACCATGGCGGTCGCGTTGGCCGGGTCGTTGGCATGGGTGGGGGTGCCGGGGATCTGGGCGAACCAGGCGACATGCGCAGCTGCATGGGCCTGTGCCTCGGGGCTCGATGGCCCATGGCCGGCGGCGTGCAGCTCGCCCCAGCGGGCAAGTAGCTGCTCGGCATCGGCCTGGAACTGCTGCTGTTGTGCCAACGTCTTGGCGTGCCACCACTGGTTGGAGGCGTCGAAAGCTTCTTGCCCCCAGCGGGAGACCACCTCGGTCTTGTAGCGGTCGTTGAAGCCCTCGAGCATCATGTCCATGCGGGGCAGACGCCCCTGGCGGCGCATGGCGATGGTGTTCTCGACAGAGGCTATGCGCCGGACCAGAGCTTCACGGTCACGACGGAGTCTGACGAGGTGCTTCTCCAGGGCAGCTACCTCGTCGGCCTGATCGTGTTCGGAGTCGAGGACTGTGGCGATCTCGTCGAGCGACACCCCGGCGTCGCGCAGCAGCAGGATGCGTTGGAGGCGGGCCACGGAGGTTGGGCCGTAGTAGCGATAGCCGTTGGCGCCGATCCGGTCAGGGGTCAGCAGGCCGATCTGGTGGTAGTGCCGCAGGGCTCGGCCACTGATCCCGGCACGTTGCGCCAGTTGCTGGACGGTCCACTCCACCACGACCCACCCTCCTTCACTGTCCAGTCGTTGCCAGACCCAACTGTGGCAGGGCCACGGCCAGGATGTCGGCTGCGGGGACCGTCACGCAGTCGGCTGCACTGCGACCGGTCGCGGACAGGTAGGCGTTGGCGATTCGGGCACCCGCTGCATAACCCGCCCCGGTGGGCAGGCCCACCGGGGTCCCGCCGAACAGGCGCGCGCTGGCATCGCCCAGAACCCAGGCACTGAAGTCCCGCATCCCGGTCACCCCCAGCCCCTCGACGACCCGCGCCAGCACCGGGTCACTGGTTCGGGTCTGATCGCTGACGAAGTGGGTGAATCCCCGCGCACCGTAGGTCTCGGCAGCGAACAGGTCCGCCAGGCCCTCAGCCACGACGTGCTCACCGACGGTGACGGTCCTGGGGTCCCACACCACGCCGCCGGGCGAGTAGCGCACGTTGTGGTGGAGCTCATGCAGTGCGATGGCCTCCAAACGGTCCAGTACCTGCGAGGTGGGCCAGACGGTGATTGCGATGAAGCCGCTGATCCCGCCGAAGGCCGACAGTCCACGGATCTCGTCCATGAAGTGCTTGTTGTCGGGGTCGCCCAGGACGAGTAGCACGCGAAGGTCAGGCATGGACATACTCGGGTTGGCTGCTGCCAACCGCTCCAAGCCGTCCTGCACGGCGCGCTCGACCCGACCCCACGCATCGGCTGCTTCCAAGGCCTCCAGGCCTTCGAGGACCAGGTCGCGTGGGGCTTCAGGTCCGAAACCGAAGTTCTGGGCATGTACCTGGGCCAGGTCCGGGCCGCCCGGGATGAATAAGTACATGCCGGCCATCGGCGCCCACAGGGCACGGGCCGCCTCATCCCATTCGCCCGGCTGTGCTTGAGCCAAGCGCCGCATGCCAGCGAGGCTGTCGATCATCGAGACTGTCATGCCCACGACTGTACACGTTGACGTCACGGCAAGGTCAATCTCTCGCTTCGATCAACGTCTCCGGTCAGTACATCTAG
>NZ_KB892462.1 GCF_000373805.1 Corynebacterium pilosum DSM 20521 = CIP 103422
TGTACTGACCGGGAACGTTGATCAATCGTGAGAACGGCGGTTGGTTCCCACAGGCCGTGTGGGGCCGATGGTGGTTGTAGTAGTGCAGCCAGCCCTCGAGCTCACCGCGCCGCTCAGCCTCGGAGGTGTAGCAGCGAGCGTAGGCCCAGCCATCGGCCAGGGTGCGGTGGAAACGCTCGACCTTCCCGTTGGTCTGCGGCCGATACGGCCTCGTGCGCTTGTGCCGGATGCCCAGCTCGGCGCAGGTGTCTCGCCACAGGTGTGAACGGTAGGCGCCGCCGTTGTCGGACAGGATCTGCTCGACCGTGACACCGCGGGCGTTGAACCACTCGACAGCCCGAACGAGCACGGCGGCGGCGGTGAGGGAGGTCTCGTCGTCGTGGATCTCGGCATAGGCGACGCGGGAGTGGTCGTCGATGACGGTGTGGACGTAGGCCTTGCCCATGAGCGGATCCCGCCACTTGTTGCGGGGCTTGTCGGGTGTGGCGGCTCGGTTGCGGTCGCCTTGTTGTCGGCCGACGTAGCGCCAGCCGCCGCCGTCGGGGATGTTGCCGAGCTTCTTCACGTCGACGTGCAGCATTGCCCCGGGGTGGTCGTGCTCGTAGCGGCGCACTGGCTCCCCGGTGGCGCGATCGACGTGCGACAGCCGGTTCAGGTGCGCGTCGACCAGGATCCGGTGGACCGTGGACGGTGCGATCCCCAGCCGGCAGGCGAGTTGGACTGGGCCTTCGCGCAGTCGGAGGCGGAGCTGGACGCAGCGCTTCGCGGTGGCGTGGTTGGTCTTGTTCGGTGACCGGTGCGGCCGCGAGGTCCGGTCCTGCATGGACTGGCCTGTGCGGTAGCGGTCGGCCCAGCGCTTCACGGTGGGCCAGGAGACCTGAAACCTGGCGGCGACCTCGCTAATCGGCCAGCCTTGGTCGACCACGAGCTGGGCGACGATCAAGCGGTGGCGCGGCGTGAGGGCAGCGTTCGGATGTGACATGAGGACCTTTCGTGCTACGCCGGGCGGCGCGCAGTGGGACCTGGATGAGTGTCAGGTTGGGCTGACGTGGATCCGTAGTGCTTGGGCCGCGAAGTCGGCGGCTTCGGAGCTTCCGAAGGCGGGATGGAAGTCGGGATTGGTGACGTAGAGGTTGGCCATGCCGAGCACCATGGCGGTCGCGTTGGCCGGGTCGTTGGCATGGGTGGGGGTGCCGGGGATCTGGGCGAACCAGGCGACATGCGCAGCTGCATGGGCCTGTGCCTCGGGGCTCGATGGCCCATGGCCGGCGGCGTGCAGCTCGCCCCAGCGGGCAAGTAGCTGCTCGGCATCGGCCTGGAACTGCTGCTGTTGTGCCAACGTCTTGGCGTGCCACCACTGGTTGGAGGCGTCGAAAGCTTCTTGCCCCCAGCGGGAGACCACCTCGGTCTTGTAGCGGTCGTTGAAGCCCTCGAGCATCATGTCCATGCGGGGCAGACGCCCCTGGCGGCGCATGGCGATGGTGTTCTCGACAGAGGCTATGCGCCGGACCAGAGCTTCACGGTCACGACGGAGTCTGACGAGGTGCTTCTCCAGGGCAGCTACCTCGTCGGCCTGATCGTGTTCGGAGTCGAGGACTGTGGCGATCTCGTCGAGCGACACCCCGGCGTCGCGCAGCAGCAGGATGCGTTGGAGGCGGGCCACGGAGGTTGGGCCGTAGTAGCGATAGCCGTTGGCGCCGATCCGGTCAGGGGTCAGCAGGCCGATCTGGTGGTAGTGCCGCAGGGCTCGGCCACTGATCCCGGCACGTTGCGCCAGTTGCTGGACGGTCCACTCCACCACGACCCACCCTCCTTCACTGTCCAGTCGTTGCCAGACCCAACTGTGGCAGGGCCACGGCCAGGATGTCGGCTGCGGGGACCGTCACGCAGTCGGCTGCACTGCGACCGGTCGCGGACAGGTAGGCGTTGGCGATTCGGGCACCCGCTGCATAACCCGCCCCGGTGGGCAGGCCCACCGGGGTCCCGCCGAACAGGCGCGCGCTGGCATCGCCCAGAACCCAGGCACTGAAGTCCCGCATCCCGGTCACCCCCAGCCCCTCGACGACCCGCGCCAGCACCGGGTCACTGGTTCGGGTCTGATCGCTGACGAAGTGGGTGAATCCCCGCGCACCGTAGGTCTCGGCAGCGAACAGGTCCGCCAGGCCCTCAGCCACGACGTGCTCACCGACGGTGACGGTCCTGGGGTCCCACACCACGCCGCCGGGCGAGTAGCGCACGTTGTGGTGGAGCTCATGCAGTGCGATGGCCTCCAAACGGTCCAGTACCTGCGAGGTGGGCCAGACGGTGATTGCGATGAAGCCGCTGATCCCGCCGAAGGCCGACAGTCCACGGATCTCGTCCATGAAGTGCTTGTTGTCGGGGTCGCCCAGGACGAGTAGCACGCGAAGGTCAGGCATGGACATACTCGGGTTGGCTGCTGCCAACCGCTCCAAGCCGTCCTGCACGGCGCGCTCGACCCGACCCCACGCATCGGCTGCTTCCAAGGCCTCCAGGCCTTCGAGGACCAGGTCGCGTGGGGCTTCAGGTCCGAAACCGAAGTTCTGGGCATGTACCTGGGCCAGGTCCGGGCCGCCCGGGATGAATAAGTACATGCCGGCCATCGGCGCCCACAGGGCACGGGCCGCCTCATCCCATTCGCCCGGCTGTGCTTGAGCCAAGCGCCGCATGCCAGCGAGGCTGTCGATCATCGAGACTGTCATGCCCACGACTGTACACGTTGACGTCACGGCAAGGTCAATCTCTCGCTTCGATCAACGTCTCCGGTCAGTACATCTAGCGGCGTACCAAGCTCGTGTGAACAGTGATATCGGTAAATTTGGGTTGAACCCAGCCGGTGTAAAGTTCGCCGAAGGTCTCAAAGAATTAGGCGAGAGAAATCCAAGGTCGACTGACGGCCCCGAGGCAGAAGGAGATGAGAAAGACTTTCCCGAAGAATTACCGTAGACATCCGGGATAGTATCGATCCATGTCCTCTCCCCTTCCCAGTGCTGCCGAAATCGCTCGACGTAAACAGTCGCTAAACAGCAAAATTAATAACGAAGCCAAAAGGCGTGGCGTGCCGGCCAACTCAGTGCGCTACCAATTTGTTTTCCAAGTATTTTTACGCCGCGTCTTTAAAAATCCAGCCGACACAGCCTGGTCCTTGCGCGGAGGAACATCCCTACTGCTGCGCACCGGCGGCGGTAGGTTTACGCAAGATATTGACCTCGCCCGTGCAGCCGATTGGGCCAGCGTAGAGGATGTAAGAGAAGAATTACGACAGGTTTGTGAAGTCGATCTCAACGACCATTTTCAGTTTGAACTGGTCTCCGTGAAGGAAACTAGGGAGGATTCGACTGCGTACGGGCGCGCAACACTCAGGGCTGTAGTCAAATGTCTGCTTGGGCTGAAAGAGTTCCAGAGGTTCTCCGTTGACATATCCCCTGGAAGGCACACGCAGACGCCAGCAGAAATCATTGAAGTAAAGCCCGTAATTAAGCTTGAGGATGGTCCAGAGGAGCCATTTGCTATCCGGGTAACCCCCATCGAAAGCCATCTCGCCGATAAGGTTTGTGCTTTATACGAAGACTATGGCGTAAATTCAAACACCCGATACCGTGACCTTGCCGATATTGTCCGCATCATTATGCACGAATCATTCTCCGCAGAACGGCTACTCGACACGTTGTATCACGAGTCTCACCGGCGAGGCGTAACACTACCGAAACTCTTACATCCTCCTCATAGTAAGTGGGAAGAGGAATACCATGAACACGCGCAAGGGTTCTTCGAGTTCCCCAAAGAGTATGCAACACTCGACGCCTCCTTGGATTACTCCAATAACTGCCTCGCCGCCGTTCTGGATCAAAGCATCGACCAGCGTCTTTCCTGGGATCCGATAAAACAAGAATGGCATATGGAGTAAACACAGGAAGCGCCATAATCGGACAGTGTCATCACGTCAGTTTTGACTAAGTTCCTTAGGGCCCAGCATATAATCTGTACACAGTAGTGCACCTTGCAAGTAAACCTGGAGATCCTGATGGTCCAAGCCCCACCGCGCAGCAACTTCGCATTTGTGATCCCAGTGTGGCCAGCCCTAGGGCAAGACGCCATCCGCGCCGAGCGCATGGCACTGCGCCAGCCGGATGTTACCGGGATGCTTGCCCGTCGCATCGTGGAGAAAGTGGTCAAGCAGATCTGGCGCTTCGCCGGCATCGGCGAGACAGCCATGAAGGACCTCAACTCGCTCATCGGCGACCCACGGTTCCAACAGCTGGCCGGTACCAGCAAGATCAACGCGCTCACCATAATCCGCAAGGCGGGCAATGACTCGGTGCATGACAGCGGTATTCGCCCCGAACGCGCCGTTAAGGTAGTTAAGCACCTCTTCGACGTCCTTTCCTGGGCCATCCTGCGCTACTCGTCCCACCCAGAATCACAACCCACTGAGGCATTCCAAGAGGCGTACCTTAAACCGCCAGCAGGGATGACCCCGCAGCGAACCTCTCCGGAGGAGTTAAAGAAGCTTGCCGACGAGCTCGACGCCAAAGACAAGCAACTCGGCGAACAGGAGCTGCTGCTCAACGAATCCGAACAAAAGCTACTCGAACAGCAAGAGGCTCACGCGCGTGAAAAGGCACTTTTTGCGCAGAAGCAAGCAGACACAGAAGAAGCGCATGCAGCAGCGCAGAAGGCACTAGTCGCGGAAATCGCCCAGTTACGCACCCAGCTGCTTGAGGCCCAGCGGAAAAAGTCCAACCCGAACGCAGCGCCACTGTCCCCCACCATCAGTGAGGCAGAGACGCGCCGGGATCTCATCGATCCGATGCTGGCGCGGGCAGGGTTCAAGCACGGTGCCAACCTGTTGCGTGAGTTCCCGGTCACCGGCATGCCCAACAGCACCGGCGAAGGATTCGTCGATTATGCCTTGATGGGCAAGGACGGTAAACCACTGGGCTTGCTAGAGGCCAAGCGATCGTCGAAAAGCATGAACGATGGCGCCGTCCAAGCCGGACTGTACGCCGACGCACTCGAAGCGCAGTTCGGGCAACGCCCGATCGTTTTCCTCACCAATGGCTACCACATCCAGCTGGTGGACGTGGATGGTTCCTCGCGCACTGTGGAAGGCTACCCTACCCCTGACCAGCTGTATTCCATGATTTACCACCGCGCACAGCGCAGGCGCCTGGCAGATCAAGAAATCGATGCGCAGATCGCCGGACGTGATTATCAAATGTCCATGATCCGTGCGGTCACTGAACGGTTTGAGAACGAGGGGCATCGCCGGGCGCTTTTGGTAATGGCCACCGGGACCGGAAAGACACGCGTGGCCATTGCGCTATCTAAGCTGATGCGCGGTGCAAAGTGGGCTAAGAAGGTGTTGTTCCTGGCGGACCGCCAAGCGTTAGTGGAGCAGGCCCATGAAAACTTCGTGGAGCTGTATGAAAGTTCCAATCCCGTGAACCTGCTCAAGAACCCCGACGAGATTGGCGACGTGTACGTATCCACCTATCAAACCATGATGGGCATGATTAGCGACGACGGTGACCAGCCCGCCAAGTTCAACCCCTACGATTTTGACCTGATCATTATCGACGAGGCACACCGCTCCATCTATCACCGTTTCAAGCGGATCCTCGACTACTTTGACGCGTACGTGCTGGGCCTGACCGCCACACCAAAGACCGATGTACACCACGACACGTACTCGCTGTTCCACATCGACGGCAAGGAGCCGACCGGCGCATACTCGCTGAAACAGGCCATTGAGGACGGCAACCTGGTGAACTACAAGACCTACGCTGCCGACTCGCTCTTCCTGCGCAGCGGCATGCGTTACGACGAGCTCTCGCCCGAAGACAAGGCCGCCTGGGATGCCCAAGACTGGGGCAATGATAAAGATGGCAATCCCCTGCCCCCGCCCGATGGTGTAGCTGCAGGCGAGATCAACCGCGTGCTGTACAACCGCGACACCATCCGCAAGGTCCTAGCCCAGCTGGTGGAGCGTGGGCACACGGTCGAAGGCGACCAGTTGGGAAAAACCATCATCTTCGCGCGCACCCAGCAGCACGCAGACCTAATCAAGGAAGAGTTTGACAAGCACTTCCCCGCCCATGCGGGTGATGGAGCCACTGTTATCACGCATTCGACGAATTATGCCTCGACAGCAATCAAGAACTTTAAGCGTGCACATGACAATCCGCGCGTGGCAATCTCCGTGGACATGCTTGATACCGGCATCGACGTGCCCGAAGTGGTCAACCTGGTGTTCTTCAAACCGGTCTACTCCCCCACTAAGTTCTGGCAGATGGTCGGCCGTGGCACCCGCCTGCGCAAGGACTTGTTTGGGCCTGGAGAGGACAAGAAAAACTTCAGAATTTTCGATTACTGTGGTAACGTTGAATCTTTCAGTGAACGCGCCGAAACCGACGACAGTGGCACCCGTCCTATCACCTTGTCAGAAAAGCTCTTCACCTCCCGCGCGCTTCTGCTCGCGATGCTGGATAAGCATGACCGGACGAACCCGTTACGCGACGAACTAGCCACCTACCTCCATGACCTTGTGCTAACCGTACCCGAGGGCAACATTCTTGTGCGTCCCGACGATCGCCCTGTCCTGTACCGGTACCAGGACCTCGCAGCGTGGAACGAGCTTCACGACGTCGACGTGGTTGTCGATCACCTCGCACACCTACCTTTCGAGCAGGTCGTCAGGGACAAGGAATCCGCGAAACGGGTGGACTTGCTGGTCCTGCAGCTGCAGTTGGGACTGCTGGAATCGTCGGCAAGCTTTGTGAAAAACAAACAGAAGCTGGAGCAAGTTGCAGGCGAGTTGTTGGGAATTGAGCTTGCCCAGGTGCGCAAGCACGCTGGAGTTCTGGAGCGGGTGCTGGACCCCGCATGGTGGGAAGGTGTCACACTTGCCGATCTTGAAGAAACGCGCGTAGTCATCCGTGGACTTGCCGAATTGATTCCCCGTAGTCAACGCAAGATTGTGGTCTTTGACTTCGAGGACACAGTCTCTGACCTGGAAGAAGTGGAACTTAACCCCGTCGATGCAGGGGTGGGAGTACACGAAAGCCGCATTGAGGCACGGTTGCGTGAGTTCTTTAATGAGCAGAAGAATACCGTGGCGATGCAGAAGCTGCGCACTGCGCGCCCGCTGACCGAACAGGATATTGCAGCCCTAGAGGAAATGGTTGCCCAAGTGTCGTCCGAAGACGTGGAGCGGGTACGTGAAAGCCTTGGTGGTGGTGATAGCGGCCCAGCGTTTATCCGCAGGTTGGTGGGCCTGGAGCCTGATGCTGTGCGTGCGGAGTTCTCGGATTTCCTCGACGGATCGACCCTCACGGCAAACCAGATCAGTTTCACCAAGACTTTGGTTGAACCGTCACGGTTTTGTTGCCACCGTTAGATTGGCTGAGCCACCCTCTCAGGTGACTCGGTGATTGTAGCGTGCCCGGCCCAGTAGGTCTCCTCGTGCTCCGCGGGTGGGACCATCCCGAGGGTGGAGTGCAGTCGACGGGTGTTGTACCACTGCACCCACGACATGGTCGCCAGCTCCACGTCCACGATCGACTCCAAGCGCTCCGGGGTGAAGATCCGGGAGCCGATGCACTCGGTCTTGTACAGCCCGTTGATCGATTCCATCA
>NZ_KB892463.1 GCF_000373805.1 Corynebacterium pilosum DSM 20521 = CIP 103422
TTCCGCGAAATACTTGGCCGCCTTGCGCAGGATGTCGCGCTCTTCTTTCAGCCGGGCGTTTTCGCGTTGTAGTTGCCGGATCTGCTCAGCTTCGGTCACTGAAGCAGACGGGGATTTCTTAGTCGCAGGGCTGGTGGCACGGGTTTCGGTTCCATACTTTTTCACCCAGTTCGCCAGGGTGGCCCGGTTGATCCCGAGATCGGTGGCGATGGTGTGGATCGAGGCGCCGTCGGAGTTCTCATACAAGGCGACGGCGTCGCGCTTGAACTCCTCTGAATAGGTCTTGCTTGGCATGGTGTGGAGATTACCTTTCAGTCCCAGAATATTGGGATGTTAGCTGTCTACCAAACGGGGGTCAGGTCCGATGTTGACACGATTAAGCCCAACCAGGATTCGAAGCGGACAATAATCAAGCTCAATTGCAACGTAGAAATCAACGACGACAAGGGTGATTCCCCGGAATCCTCATCCTTTTTTAGTCAATTCATTAAACCGCTTTTTCGGCCGCACGATCCGCATCTCGATGTTTTGATCCGATCGACAGCCAGATCGGCAGGGAGCACGCACATCGAGTTTGCTTTTCCTCATGGCATGCATTTGAAATCTATTCACGCTTTCAGCCCGACGTCCACTGATAAAAAGCTGGATTATTTGGAAAAGGAACGCCCTCGGATTTTGAAGTTCAAATTCGATGAGGCGCGTTTCACGGCCAACCATCAGAACGGAAGTACAGAGCCAACGGTCAAGTCCCAAGAGTGCGTGGAAGAACCGTTTTCACAGGCAACTGATCCTAAGTATCGCCATGGCTCGTACCGGTCATCGTTTAACAGAGTACACATTCAACCCAACAAGAAGACTTCATCTCTCGAGACACTCAGTTTTCGGCTGGCGCCTGATTGGATGCTGCAACCAATTCTCGCAATCATAACCACTTTTTTAAGCCTCATTTTTTCGTCAACAGTGTTTTGGCGTCAGACCCAGGGCCTCGAACAAAGTTCCCAACAATGGTTCACATTTGCGGAATTCCTTGCCTCCGTCACGCTTCTCACCGCGCTCTACGGTGCGCTGTTTGTCACCGGTAACCTGCACGTGGTTTTAAGGCGCGCCTATAGTCAACCCCGTTACTTGATCGGGGCTTCGAGCGTCGTAGGAATTGGTGCCCCGTTCCTACTTGTTTACTACCTATATTTGGGTGATGATCCCCAGCCATCCCAAGCGGCTACAAGATGTATTTGGGGAGTACTGATTGTATTGTGGGTAGTTTGGGCTCGGCTAGCGCATTTAACTTTCAAATTCAGCCAAGCAACCAAAATGGATCTAAAACAGTTTTACCAAGAACGAGTCATCCCTGAAAAGCCAAGCCCTCGCCACCACGACCGCAATGTCATTGCTATCACCGAGACTGGCATGTACGACTTAGACTATCTAGACGAAAACAACCTGACTGCTCTCGGCATCTCCAATGATTCTGATGCGTACAGGAAAGAGTTGGCGGAACTCGGCAAGGGTTTTAATTCACAATGGAGGAATCGCAGTGCAGAAGAAAATTAACGGTCGGGCGATAGTTGGCGTCGACCTGGATGGTGTCGTTGCAGACTACACTGCAGCTATCCGCCCCTACGTCGCACAGCATAAAGGCGTCTCCCCTGATGATCTTCCAGATCCCACCACGTACAACTTGGTTAAAGCCGGTTGGGGAATTGAGAATGGCGCGGAGTACCTACAAATACACCGCGCAGCGGTCAAGGACGGGCTATACGTAAATATGCCGGCCATTGACGGCGCTGCTGAGGCAATGCGAAAGTTATCCGATGCGGGCGCCCACATACGCGTAGTGACCCACCGCTTGATCATGGGTGGCTCTCACAGGCGTGTTGTTACCGATACCGCAGAGTGGTTAGACGCACACGACATCCCCTACATGTCGCTTTGCTTCACTGGGCTTAAAGATAGTGTCGCGGCCCATGTTTATCTAGAAGATTCTCCTACCAACATCGAGGCTCTCCGAAAGGAAGGCTATACGACGATCGTCTACGATCAGCTCTACAACAGAGAAGTACCTGGCCCTCGGATTAGTAAGTGGCCGGACGGCGCTGAAGCGGTGTTGGACGAATTAAGGAGCCAAGACCAGCTTGATTGGTGAAGAACGAAAATCGCGCTCAGTCTGCATCCAAGTCACGACACTATGTTCTACTCATTCCGCAGGCTACGTAGCTGGAGACAGGCCTGAGCCCGACTGGTCCGAAACACGGTAGAGCTTCTCGTTGACGAACTCTCCCCACGCCCCAACGTTCCAGCTCACGGCCATAGCGGCCATAGCTGGAATGGCTCATGCGACTAAATGGCAGGCCAGCGGTGAACACAGTGTTTAGCACGTGTGTTTTGAAGCGCCTTGGTGGCGTTTGTGAAGCGGTGTGGTGACGGTCGTGAAGCGGATTGCGGGGGTCGGGCCCCACCCTCTCCCTAATCCGGTAATACAGTAAACACCAGTGATTGAAATTCTTTCTAGGTAGCCCACAGACAGAATTCCTAACCTTATAATATTTTTGATGGGCGCCCTTTTCCCAACAGATAATAGAAATCACCACCCTGACCAAGAAGCAAAGCTCGACGTGAATTCAACCCACAATTGTGCTCGGTGCATGCACAGTCACGAGATCAATCAGAGGGCATAAATCATCACACCCAAGGGGACAGCCGACTTCGAAACAACTCCGAGGAGTCAGCCAAGGACCGAATCCATGCTTGCGCCTGACGGTTTGCTAACGTGTCAATGCCGCAACCAAGGAGCAAAATCCATGAAACCAATGGTGAAATATCGTGGTGGAAAAAGCCGCGAGCTTCACGAAATTCTTCCCTTTGTCCCCTCGTCCTTTGAACGTTATATTGAGCCCTTTTTCGGCGGAGGTGCACTTTATTTTCGTCTCGAGGCAGAAAACGCGATCGTCAATGACTTAAATAGGCCTCTAATGAACTTTTACCAAACCGTTCGCAACAATTTTGACCAGCTCAGGACAGAACTTGACGAATTGGAAAAACTTTATAAATCCAATCGAACCGCCTTTGAAGAGGCCAAAGCTGCGACTCCAAATGAGCGCGTTTACGATGCTAATGAGACGCTCTATTACCAGATTAGAGACATGTATAATGGAATAAAGGATTCCCCCTTTTTAGATGCTACACTTTATTTCTTCATCAATAAAACTTCGTACTCAGGAATGATTCGCCACAACAAAAAAGGCGAATTCAATGTGCCCTATGGGCGGTATAAGAATTTCAACACCCAACTTGTAAGTCGAGCCCATTCAAAGCTTCTACAAACCGCTCAGGTCACAAACGGGGACTACGCCGAAGTTTTCGACCAGTGCACTCCAAAAGATTTTGTTTTTCTCGACCCACCGTACGATTCGATTTTCTCTGACTATGGCAACGCAGAAACTATCGACGGATTCTCCGAAAATTCTCACAGGCGCCTCGCAAGCGATTTCTTTAACCTACCTTCTCAAGCGCTTTTAGTGATTGGAGAAACGGACTTAACAAAGGAACTTTACGGCTCGAATGTCATCCACACTTATGAAAAGGCCTACGCAGTGAACATTCGAAACCGTTTCAAAGCAAGAAGCCGCCATCTTCTTGTTTCCAACAAGTAGACTATATCCTATGGCGACAATCGATAAGCGCACCAAGACCTTATTTTTTATTACGTCTCCGCGCACACCACTGAGAATGATCCCGGAAATCGAGCTTCTGGTAACCCGTTTCACTGGAGCCGATTGGGATAACAAAACTCAGAAGGCGTTCATGAATGTCCTAGTGCAGACAGAACACTTTCAGTCGGCCAACAAAAACCCGAGAGACCCTGCATTCTCTGCGCGTGACCGGATCAATCGAGCACCAAAAGCCCTGGGCTTCGTTAATCTCGACCCCGTCCAATTGACTGATGCTGGCAAAGAGTTACTGTCAGGACAATTAGAACACGAAGCCCTCTTGCGACAGATGCTGAAGTTTCAACTTCCGTCGCCATATCACAAGAAAAATTCGAATTCGAGGGTTGTTTTTGGGTCAAACCATATCTTGAAATTCTAAGATTGATCGAGCGTTTTGGCTCACTCACGTTTGATGAAGTTTCCGCTTTTGGGATGCAACTCACCGATTACCGCAAATTTGAAGATATAGTCGATAGAATTAGAGAATTTCGCCGAGCCAAAGCTTTGAACAAGGGAAATTATCGAAAATTCTTTCAACAATATATTGATTCCGAGCTTCGCAAAATCTACGCAGACGAACTCGCAGCTGGCGATATTTCAACCCGAGAGAGTAGAGATTCCAGTGAAGCTAAGTTTTTAAAAACCAAGCGAAGCAACCTTCGCGACTACACAGACGCATGCTTCAGGTACCTGAGAGCTACAGAGCTAGTCTCCATATCCCAAATTGGACATTCCGTACGCGTAGCAAAGGGTAAGGAAAAAGACGTTGAATATATTCTAGCCAATGTGGGCCGCGCTCCAGTGTTCACCGATGATTTAAATTCATACAAAAGGCACCTCTTCGATGCCACAGCACCGACACTCTTGACCGATGATCGCACGGCCCTGCTGGAGCAACTTTCTACCCATGCCCACGCTGAAGACATCCAAGCAAAATCCCTAGTCGAACTCAAGCTTACTCTTCTGAAACTTCGAGAGCAGTCAAAGCAAAAGGCGGTCGACGCAGAGGTTCATAAGCTCAAGAACTTCGAAAACTATGAGGATGTTCAAAGCAAATTCGATGGAATAGTTGATGGTGAATATTATGATAATCCACTGATGCTTGAGTGGAATACTTGGCGAGCAATGACAATGATCGACGGGGGCGACATCGCGCCAAACTTCAAGCTCGACGACGAAGGGCTTCCGTTGTCGACTGCAGTCGGTAATATCCCAGACATTGTTTGCAATTATGAAGATTTTAATTTAATTGTTGAAGTAACTTTGCAATCAGGCCAGAAACAGTACGACAATGAGGGCGAACCAGTTGCCCGCCATCTAGGGAAAATAAAAGAAGCTTCGACGAAGGAAGCCTATTGTCTTTTCGTGGCACCTAAACTTAGCCCCGCCTCTATTGCACACTTTTACGGACTCCACAAAATTTCCATTTCCCACTATGGAGGAACCTCGGTGATTGTCCCTCTCGAGCTCCAGGTGTATCGAAAAATGCTAGAGGATGCTAATGAGGCAGGCTACACGCCCGAATCTCATCAACTTCGTGCGATTTTCGAAGCCTCAATCCGCTTCGCTGAGGATGCCACTAATGAAATTGAATGGCACGAACAAATTAGTAATTTCGCACTGAATTGGCTCTCGCCCGACGAAATTGTCCACTCGTGACGTGTTTTGTTGGCATAATCTGGGGACAGAAGGCACACGACCACGGTTGCGATGCTCCTATATTGTGTCAAGCGCTTTTCAGAAATTTTTCGTAGGCCGATGCTAATTCCGTCAACGGACGTTTTCCAGTCTCGATGTCACTGATCCTCGCCGGGGCACACCCCAAATGCTTCGCTACAACCACCTGGGTGAGATGCTTCGCGATACGCAGTTCTTTCAACTCATCCCGACGAAGATCCCTGGGCTGTGGCGTACTGCGCCTGGTGCATATGACCCGGTAGATCTCCCGGACGATCGCGCGCTTCAGGCAGCGAATAAT
>NZ_KB892464.1 GCF_000373805.1 Corynebacterium pilosum DSM 20521 = CIP 103422
TCCTCTGAATAGGTCTTGCTTGGCATGGTGTGGAGATTACCTTTCAGTCCCAGAATATTGGGATGTTAGCTGTCTACCAAACGGGGGTCAGGTCCTCTGCGTCTATTCGACGTTTAGCGTCTGCTTTTGTAGTTGCCGGTTTTATTATGGTGACCGGTGTAGTCCCTACCGCGACATCCGTGCCAGGGGAGGTAGACATCCTGACGCCCACTAGCCCCACAACAGCTCTCAGCGAGGAGCCTTCTGTTTAAAGTGGGGACTTAGTAGAGGTTCCTAGCGTAGACGGGCAAGAGCAGGGCAGCCTGGGCGAGCCCGATTTAGAGTTATTCAGTCCAGAGCCTCTCTTCGAGCTCGATATTCCTGCCGAACCTGACGCAGCGGAATTGGAAGAAGAGCTTCGCTTCGAGGTTAAAGATGCCACAAAAGCTGGCAGCGATGTCTATTCCTACTCCCTTGAAGGAACAGTTCCTAAGGAGAAGCTAGAGGGTTTAGATTTTCTGACCTTGATTCGCCTGGACGATGGTGAAGATGTAGTCCTTGAGTCCGCAAGAATCAATGGTGATGGCGCGCTGGCCCAATTAGGTCACACAGCGGAGGGTAAGCAAGCCATTCGCCTCGCCTTGCTCGGGTACGAGAGCGAAGACCTTAAAATTCAGATACTCGTTAACAGCAATACGCCTGTATCTGCCCAGGAGTGGCGGCTGGCCACAGCTGTTGAGGCGGACTCCGCTGACTTTTCTATCGATGATGACGTCGTACGAGACCTGAGCCGGGACACACAAACTCCAGATCTTGGACCAATGTATGAGCATATACCAGAATTTAAAGGCAGTACCATACAATACATCGGGGGTGGTCACAATTTTGAGCTTATTGAAGCAGTGCCGGAAGAGGATGACGGCCGGGTTGCTATTATGCGTTTTACGTTCAAGCTCGACAACATCCGAAACGGCTCTGGACCATTCCGAGAACTACAATTCAATCCACGAGGATGGTTCAACCTTCAGCAGGGTGCGCGGCTGGATGGCGTAGGCCTGCTTTGGCACAATAATACTACAAATGACGATGCGAGCTTATCTGCGACGAACCAGAAGTCATGGGCGGGGATCGATCTGGTGAAACACCGTTGGGTCACGACGGGGGCGAAATGCGCCGTATGACGAGTGGTACTCTAACGGGTGGGTTGAATCGCGTAACAGACTCCAAGTTAAAAACGGCGACACGTTAACTGTGCGGTACAAACTAACTAGAAGCAACTATGAAGTGGAGCCGTCTCCTGCTTTGGCTGCACCACCCACAGAGCTCACCTACTGGGTCAACTCTGAGAACAAATTTACGCGTCATGATATTTCTCCAGACTACAAGGATATACGAGTTGGGCAGCAATTTGATGTTGAGACAGGATATGGGGATATCGCGGTTTCAAAAGATGGCAAGTTCCTTTATGGAATCCAATTCGTCGGATCAGGAGGTCTGAACAATTTCACGATTGATAAATACGATGCTTTCACGGGCGAAAGAGCTGGCAGGGGTTCTTTCAGCCTGGGGGTAGGTGCCGCCGGAGGTTGGCATACCTCAGGTGCGCAGTTGAATGCTCTTACCTTTGATTATGACGGACACTTGCTATTTTCTACCCCTAAAACAAATACCATTTGGAAACTAAATCCGAGTTGTATGGTCAAGTCCACGCGAGTGGTGTATCTGCCCTTTCGATACAACAGGCAGCATTACGATCTCAGGGACCGGCACGAGCCCGGTATCGGCGCCGGCTCATGCGACCTCCTGAGTGGTGTCGCCGGCGTCGATGACGTTGGCGTTCATCATGGTCTTCGTCTGGTCCAGGGCCGTCAGCGACATGTAGCGCTTCTGCTGGATCCTTCTCACTCATGCTGCTCAGTCAGCACCGCCCCGACCAGACGCACGATGGCATCGCGGTTGGGGAAGATCCCCACGATGTCCGTGCGCCGGCGGATCTCCCGGTTCAACCGCTCGGTGGGGTTATTCGACCAGACCTTCGTCCACACCGCCTTCGGGGCATGGGTGAACGCGAGTAGCTCATCCAGGGCTTCCTCGAGGTAGTCGGCCACGTGCGGAAACTTCTGCTCACAGAAAGTCACTACTTCCCGGGCCTGCTTCCACACCGATGCGGCGTCCGGTTGCTGGAAGATCGTGTGGAACATCGCCGACAAGGTCGGCCATTGGCTTTTGGGCACCAGTCCGGAGAGGTTCTTCGCGAAATGTGTGCGACACCGTTGCCACGAAGCATTCGGCAGGACCTCGCCGATAGCGTGCTGGATGCCCAAGTGTGCGTCGCTGGTGACCAGGTAGACGTCGTGTAGGCCCCGGGCCTTGAGGTCGCGAAAGAAACCCGTCCAGGAGGCCACGGACTCGGATGTGGCAACCTGCATGCCGAGTAGCTCGCGGTAGCCTTCCGCGTTCACGCCGGTGGCCAGCAGCACGGAGGTTTTCACGACCCGTCCGCCTTCACGCACCTTCATGGTCAACGCGTCGCAGGAAACATAGAGGTAGGGGCCGGTATCCAGGGGCCGGGTGCGGAAATCTTCCACCATCTGATCGAGATCTTTGGCCATTTCGGAGACCTGTGACTTCGACAAGTTGTTGATCCCCAGGCTGGCGACCAGGTCATTCATCCGGCGCGTCGACACGCCCTTCAGGTAGCAGGTGGCGATCACGGTGGTCAGAGCCCGTTCGGCACGGGTGCGCCGTTCCAGCAGCCAGTCCGGGAAGAACGAGCCGGTTCTGAGTTTGGGCACGGCGACGTCGACGGTGCCGACCCGGGTGTCGAGGTCGCGGTGGCGGTAGCCGTTTCGGACGTTGGTGCGCGCATCACTGACGGTGGCGTAGTCGGCGCCGCAGACTTGGTCGGCCTGGGTCGAGAGGATCTGGTTGATGAACCCTTGGAGCATCTCGCGCATCAGGTCCGGGGAGGCTTGGGCCAGTAGTTCGTCGAGGTAGGTGGTCGGGTCAATAGAATGGGGGCCAGCGGCCATCGTGGGTTGTCCTTTCGAGGAAGTGTGGTTACGGATTCGAAAGGTACTGCGGTGGTCGCCCTTTATCGTCTTTGGGGTCACCTACCGGCAGTTACAGATACACCACACTAACGGACACTGATAATGGGAGTGCGGGACAAG
>NZ_KB892465.1 GCF_000373805.1 Corynebacterium pilosum DSM 20521 = CIP 103422
CTTGTCCCGCACTCCCATTATCAGTGTCCGTTAGTGTGGTGTATCTGTAACTGCCGGTAGGTGACCCCAAAGACGATAAAGGGCGACCACCGCAGGTACCTTTCGAATCAACTCCTACATCTGCTCGAAAGGACAGCCCACAATGGTCACCTCGCCTTATTCTATCGACCCGACTACCTATCTCGACGAATTACTCGCCCAAGCATCCCCCGATGTGATGCGCGACATGCTCCAAGGCTTCATCAACCAAATCCTGTCCGCCCAAGCCGACCAGGTCTGCGGCGCTGATTACGCCACCGTCAGTGAATCCCGAACCAACGTCCGAAACGGCTACCGCCACCGCGACCTCGACACCCGGGTCGGCACCGTCGACGTCGCCGTACCCAAGCTTCGGACGGATTCCTTCTTCCCGGACTGGTTACTGGAACGGCGCACCCGAGCGGAACGAGCCCTGACCACCGTGATCGCCACCTGCTACCTAAAAGGCGTATCAACCCGCCGGATGAACGACTTGGTCGCCAGCCTGGGGATCAATAGTCTCTCGAAATCCCAGGTGTCAGACATGGCGAAAGATCTCGATGTCATGGTCGAGGATTTCCGCACCCGCCCACTTGATACCGGCCCCTACCTCTATGTTTCCTGTGACGCACTCACCATGAAGGTAAGGGAAGGCGGACGCGTAGTGAAAACCTCCGTGCTGTTAGCCACTGGTGTGAGTTCGGAAGGGTACCGGGAGTTACTTGGTATGCAGGTCGCCACAGCCGAGTCCGTCGCATCGTGGACCGGGTTCTTTCGCGACCTCAAGGCCCGAGGGCTCAACGAGGTCTACTTGGTCACCAGTGACGCTCACCTGGGGATCCAGCATGCCATCGGGGACGTCCTGCCGAATGCCTCGTGGCAACGGTGTCGCACGCATTTTTCCAAGAACCTGTCCGGGATGGTGCCGAAGACGCAGTGGCCGACTCTGTCTGCCATGTTCCACACTATTTTCCAACAGCCAGATGCGCAGTCGGTGTGGGCTCAGGCCAGGGATGTGGTGGAGTTCTGTCAGCAGAAGTTCCCGCATGTGGCTGATTACCTAGACGACGCCCTCGATGAACTCTTGGCGTTTACCCAGTGCCCGAAATCTGTGTGGACCAAGGTCTGGTCGAATAACCCAACTGAGCGGTTGAACCGTGAGATCCGCCGGCGCACCGATGTCGTCGGGATCTTCCCGAACCGGGACGCGGTTATCCGTCTGGTCGGGGCTGTCCTGGCAGAGCAACATGATGATTGGATCCAGCAGAAGCGGTACATGTCATTGACGAGCTTGGAACAGACCAAGGTGATGATGGCCGCAAACATCATCGACTCGGGCGACATTACTGCGGAGATCATCCGGAAGGATGTGTCATGAGCCAGGGTCATTGTTTAGCTCGTGATGGTCCTTAAGGTCGTTACGCTGCTTGTTTTATCGAAAGGGCAGATACACCACTCCCGCGGACTTGACCCCGAGCCCTAGAAAGCAGACCCCCTGTTCGGACTCGAGGCTAAAAGCTACCCGGATCCATTCTCTCAACGTTGACACTCCAGCAAAGGGAATTGCAACTAAAAGCGATTAGAATGCTTGGCTCAAGAAGTTCGTAATCACCTTGAATCGCTCATACCGGTAGGTTCCTCAATCGAACTCGAGTATGACCAAGAGCGGGAAGACCGCTACGGACGCACTTTGGCGGGAGACTTTCATGAAGGAAGTTTGGTCAACACAGATCTCGCCCGGGAAGGATTAGGCGTAGCTGTAGATATCGCCCCGAACCACAAGTTCTACCCAGAAGTTCTCGCAGTGAACCGTCACGGTTTTGTTGCCACCGTTAGATTGGCTGAGCCACCCTCTCAGGTGACTCGGTGATTGTAGCGTGCCCGGCCCAGTAGGTCTCC
>NZ_KB892466.1 GCF_000373805.1 Corynebacterium pilosum DSM 20521 = CIP 103422
CGGCAGGTGTCATAGTAGTAGTCCCATCAGTGTCCTGTCTGCTCGAACCCTCGGATCAGCGGCTACCTTCATCACTTCCCTATGCGAAAGCGTTGACAGCCATGACCACAGACATCGACCTCTCCGCAAGCCCCGTCGCCGGGGTCGACACCCACACCGACACCCACACCGTCGCCGCGGTGACCCCAACCGGCCGGCACCTGGCCACCGAAACCTTCCCCACCACCAGGCCCGGCTACACACACCTCGCCGAGTTCCTCAGCAAGCACGGTGTCGGCGCCGTCGGAGTAGAAGGAACCAACTCCTTCGGTGCCGGATTAACCCGGCACCTCATAGACCGTGGCTACACGGTCGTTGAAGTCCTGCGCCCGGCCCGCAGCATTCGACGCCGGGACGGGAAATCAGATCCGGTGGATGCCCTTGCCGCCGCGCGACAGGTCCTGACCGGGGAAGGGCTGAGCACGCCTAAAGATTCCACGGGCCCGATGGAGTCGTTACGAGCGTTACAGATCACCCGGAAACAGCTGGTGTCCACCACCGCGAAACTCATCACAACGATGAAGTCGTTGCTGGTCACAGCCCCTGATGACATCCGCACCCGCTACGCCACGATGACCAACCACGCTCTGGTCAACGCGTTGGTGTACTGCCGACCGTCGTCGGATGTTACTGATCCGCGAAATGGTGTGCTGACCAGCCTGAAGATTCTGGCCACGACCTACCGCGCATTGCGGGTGCAGTGCGATGAGCTGGAAACCCGGATCGCTGCCCTGGTGTCAGTGATCAATCCCCATGTCAGCAACATCATGGGATGTGGGGCTCTTGTTTCCGCTGATCTGCTGATCAGCATCGGCGATAATCCGGAGCGCATCCACTCCGAAGCAGCGCTGGCGCACTTATGTGGAGTGGCTCCACTGCCGGCAAGCTCTGGGCGAACCAACCGGCACCGGCTCAATCGTGGTGGTGACCGGCGGGCGAACTCAGCGTTGTACCGAATCGCTATGGTGAGGATGAAGTGTGACCAGCGCACCAGGGAGTACGTCGCCCGGCGTACCGAGGAGGGATTGTCGAAAAGGGAGATTATTCGCTGCCTGAAGCGCGCGATCGTCCGGGAGATCTACCGGGTCATATGCACCAGGCGCAGTACGCCACAGCCCAGGGATCTTCGTCGGGATGAGTTGAAAGAACTGCGTATCGCGAAGCATCTCACCCAGGTGGTTGTAGCGAAGCATTTGGGGTGTGCCCCGGCGAGGATCAGTGACATCGAGACTGGAAAACGTCCGTTGACGGAATTAGCATCGGCCTACGAAAAATTTCTGAAAAGCGCTTGACACAATATAGGAGCATCG
>NZ_KB892467.1 GCF_000373805.1 Corynebacterium pilosum DSM 20521 = CIP 103422
CGTAAAGCCACCCGGAATCGGGTGCAGTTCACCAACGATGAGTCTGCGATCAAAACCTTGTGGTTGATGATCTGCAACATTGAGGACAAACGGGCCGCCAAGCGCGCTAAGCAGGGCAAACGGGTCGCGGCGACCAGCGGCCGGCTGATCGAGGGCAGGCGGGNGACGAACTGGAAGCAGGCCATCAACCAGATGTCTGTGGCTTACCCTGACCGCTTCGAGCCCTACCTCTAATAATCACGCCCCACACACAAACAACTTGACACGCTCTCGGCCAGCAAAGTCATGGCGCTGGTGCCTGCGTCCCGGAGCATGTCGTTAATGGTCATGAACCTGACACTAAAACACCCACACAACCCAAGCGCGGGGGTAGCCGGCACATGTCCGAAACCTGTGGAAAACAACATAGTTATCCACAGAAAAACAGTGGCCCACGCCACAACGGTTGCGCGCGCCACTAGCTTCGGTACCATGTTTCGGCCACGCGATCGTCGTAAAGCAAAAACGCAGGATGTGTAGGGTGGGGGCACAACGCAACCAAAGAAAGGACCCCCATGGCCCGTCTGCCACTGTCCCTCATTGATTTCTGCACGATCTACGAAGGCGAAACCGCCGGCGAATCCATGCAGCGTAGCGTCGAGCTGGCGCAGCGCGCGGAGAAGCTGGGTTATTCGCGGATTTGGTACTCCGAGCACCACAATATGCCGACCATCGCGTCGAGCTCTCCCGCGGTGCTGATTAGCCACATCGGCGCGAAGACCGAGAAGATCCGCCTGGGCGCCGGCGGCGTGATGCTGCCGAACCACTCCCCTTATGTGATCGCGGAGCAGTTCGGCACGCTCGGCGAGCTCTACCCCGACCGCATCGACCTGGGCCTGGGGCGCGCGCCCGGCACCGACCAGAACACGCTGGGGCGTGCTTTACGACGAGACCCCCGCGCCGCCGAGAACTTCCCGCAGGATGTGGTGGAGCTCCACGGCTACTTCCGCGGGCGCCCGACCGTGCCTGGGGTGACTGCCGTGCCGGGCGTGGGCGTGAAGATGCCGCTGTACATCCTGGGCTCCTCCATGTTTGGCGCGACCCTTGCCGCGAAGCTGGGGCTGCCGTACTCCTTCGCGTCGCACTTCGCGCCGCAGCACTTGGTGCAGGCCACGACGTACTACAAGGAAAGCTTTGAGCCTTCTGAGGTGCTGGATGAGCCATATGTGATCGCGGCGGTCAACGTCACAGCCGCGCCGACGCGCGAGGAAGCCGAAGAGCAGACCGCCGGGGTGCACCGCAACCGCGTGAAGACCATGATGGGGCGCCGCGGCACGGTGCTTAACGACGAGCAGCTCGACCAGGTGGTGAACTCGCACCAGGGCCAGCAGATCATCGATATGCTGCGCTTCACCGGTGTGGGTACTGGCCCGGAGGTGGTGCAGTACCTGGAGGAGTTTGCGGAGCTGGCGAAGGCCGATGAGCTGATGATTTCGCTGCAGGGGCGTAATAATGCTGAGGCGATGGCGTCGATGGAGATCCTCGCCGACGCGTGGGGCCTGGATCCGGCCAACATGGTGGGCGATCCCGGCAACTTCTAGCGGCGCGACAGATTAGGCCCCGAAGACGAGGCCGATGACGATCAGGACGGGCAGCGACAGCAGCGTTGATGCGACGCCGGTGTCGCGGGCCAGGTCGGTGGCGGTGCGGAATCGTACGGCGTAGGTGTACACGTTCTGCGCGGTCGGCAGCGCGCCGAGCACGGCGGCGGTGTACAGGGCCTGGCCCTCCATGCCGAAGAGGAAGTAGGCCAGGGCCACGGCGATGAGCGGGTGCACGATGTTTTTGAACCCAGCGGCCAGCGCCACGCCGCGGGTGAGGCGGAGTTCGGCACCGTGCAGGCTCATGCCGAAGACCATAAGTGCCAGGGGCACTGAGGCGCCGGCAAGGATGCCGATCGGCTCTGTGATCAGCGCGGGCACGTCCCAGCCACTGAGTGCCAGTGCAAGGCCGATGACGGCGGCGATGAGCATCGGGTTGCGCAGCGCGACGGCAATGTTGTGGCGCCAGCCGGAATCGGTAGCCTCGGTGGTTTTGATGTCCAGCAGGGTCAGCATCACGGGCGCGTAGAACGCCACTTGGAACAGGATGACGGGCACGACCACGGCACCATCGCCGAGCAAATACACCGCCAGCGGGATGCCCAGGTTGCCGCCGTTTGCGTAGCTTGCGGCGAGCTGCCCCACCATCGACGAGGGCGTATCCCACCCGCGCAGGCGGAAGGCGAGAAACGCGAGCAGCCCGACGATCACCGCCGAAGCCGCGACCACCGCAAAGTGCGGCCCAAGAACAACGCGGGGATCCGTGTTAAGCAGTTGGTCGATCAGCAGCGCCGGGGTGGCCACGTTGTAGACCAATAAAGCCAGCGGGCGCGACCCGCCTTTGCCCAGCACGTTGCCGCGGGCGAGGAAGTAGCCGACGGCGATGACGATGATCACTACGCCGAAGCCTTGTAGAACCGCGAACATTGCGCCCTTTCCTTTTATTTGGCTCCTAGCTTATCGGCCCACACCCCACTCGGTTTCGTTAGACATTCCTTATGCCTGCCGACACAGTGGAACAGGTACAGTGGATACCTAAGGTTTCCATGCCCCCGAGTTGGGCGTCGATAAACCCGTGAACAGGTCAAACGAATGCCACCCTAGTGGGAACTTTGAGAATCTTTGTGCCTCGGGTCATTCCTTTTCGCAAGGTGTGGATCCAGAAGTATAATCAAAACGCATTCGGTGCCATGGAAACTGTTTTCATGTGTTGTGGACCCGCCGAAAAAGAATAGAAGGATAGAGATGTCGAGCCTCAGGCCACCCCAGCAACACGAGGAAATCGCCGAGTTCATTCGGCAAGAAATTTTCACTGGCCGCTACGCGCCTGGCGATCCCCTGCCCTCCGAGGCGGAGCTGTGCCAGCAATTTGATTCATCGCGCGGCCCCGTGCGCCAGGCGATGTCCACGCTGCGCGCAGAAGGCCTCATCTCCTCGGGGCGTGGGCGCCGCTCCATCGTGCTGGAAAACATCCCCACCGAATCTTTCGACTCCGTCTTCTCCGTCACCGCTTGGCTACGCGCCCTAGGCAAGGAACCCGGGCAGAACACGCTGTGGATCGCCCGCCAGCCGGCCAGCGCGGAAGTCGCCGAGGCACTCGAAATCGCGCCGGAAGAGCAGACGGTCGCCGTCCACCGCGTGCGCACCGCGGACGGCGAACCCATCATGGTTGAAAGGATGCACTTCCCCGCCGAGATCGGCCGCCACCTGCTCGATTTCGACGCCGACAACGGCTCCATCCACCGCCACCTGCTCCGCATGGGTGTCGATTTCAACAACGTCTCGCGCACCCTCATCGCCATCCCAGCCTCCGCAGAAGACGCCGAATCCCTCAAGGTCGACGAGGGCTACCCCCTCCTGCGCCTGACCATGCGCTGCTACACACACTCCGGCCAGCCGGTCGAGCTCGCCGACTACCGCTATCGCTGCGACAAGATCCAGTTAGGCATGAACAGCGTGCGCGGCGCTTCCTCCCCGCTGTGGGTAGACATCCCCGACAGCGACTAGGTATCCCGCGCCCAAGCTATTAACCTTTTCAGGCATGGCAACGAACAGGGCGACCCGCACCGCCACCCGCGCGGTAGCCGTGCTGGGCACCGCCGGGCTGCTGGCGTCGTGCTCCGCGGGTTCCACGGCGACGCAGGTCGGCAGGGTCGCGGGCGCGGGAGTGGTCGTCGGCACGTCCGGCGCACCCGCCAGCCTCGATTTCACCACCACCGGCGGCGCCGCAATCCCTCAAGCGCTCATGTCCAACGTGTACGAAACGCTGGTACGCATCGACGACACCGGCACCCCCGTCCCCCACTTGGCGGAGAGCATTGCGCGTAACGACGATGGCCTGCGCTATACCTTTGAGCTGCGCGAGGGGGTGTTCTTCTCTAATGGTGACGAGTTCACTGCTGAAACCGCCGCGTTTTCCATCAACTATGTGAAGAATGAATGGACGAACGGGTTGAAGGCGCAGATGGATCCGGTGGAGTCGGTGGATGTCGTCGATAAGCACACGCTCGTCGTGACGCTGAGTGCTCCGTCGAATCGGTGGTTGTGGTCGATGGGCACGCTGACGGGGGCGATGATGACGCCAAATGGGGTGGATTCTTTGGCGACGGACCCGGTCGGCACGGGGCCGTACACGGTGGATCGTTTTAATGTGGGCGAGTCGATTACCTTTGCCGCGCGCGAGGATTATTGGTCTACGCCGGCGCACCATAATGCGGCGATCCGCTACTTCGCGGACTCTGTGGCCAGCGTCAACGCTTTGCGCGCCGGCGATGTGGACGTGGTGTGGGCACTCCAGGCGCCTGAGCTTCTGGATTCGCTTCCCGACGATTACCGCGTCCAAGTCGGCTCCACCAATGGCGAGGTGATCTTCTCCATGAACAATGACTCAGCCCCCTTCGACGACCCGACCGTGCGCCAGGCCGCCGCCTACGCCATCGACCGCGACGCGCTGAACCAGGTGGTCTACGAGGGCTTGGGCACCAACACCGGTGGGGCGCCGGTCCCGCCGAGCGACCCGTGGTACACCGGCCGCGACTACTACCCCTTCGACCCGGCGCGCGCCCGCGAGCTGTTGGCCGGTCGCACCCCTGAGCTCACAATCTCTGTGCCCAGCCAGCCTTATGCGCAGAAGGCCGCGGAGCTGATTTATTCGCAGCTGACGGAGGTGGGCTTCCGCGTCACGTTGGAGACCTTGGAGTTTCCTGCGGTGTGGTTGGGGCAGGTGATGAATCAGCACGATTATCAGGCGTCGATCATCGCGCATGTGGAGCCGCGCGATATCCCCGCGCTGTTTGGCAATCCGGACTATTACCTGCGCTACGACTCCCCAGAAGTGCGCAAGGAGCTGGCGCTTGCCGACGAGGGCGATACCGCACGCCAGGTCACCCACATGGAGGCCGCGGTGGACCAGATCATGGCGGATGCCGGCGCACTCACACTGGCGAATAGTCCGAATATTGTGCTCACAGCACCTGGGGTGATCGGCATCGATGCCGATGTGATCACCGATGCCCTTCCGCTGGCGGGGGTGCAGCGCCCATGACCTCCAGTGTTGTTTACTTCGCGGGCCGGATGCTCGCCCGCTTTGTCATCATGTTGTTTCTTGCCAGCGTGATCATCTTCGTGTTGTTGCGCGCCATCCCTGGTGATCCGGCGCGCATCGCGTTGGGGGTCACCGCCACCGACGAGTCTGTGGCGGAGCTCTCGGCCCGCCTGGGCACGGATCGGCCCCTGATCGCCCAGTATCTGGATTGGATGGCTGGGCTGCTCACCGGCAATTTCGGAATCTCTTTGGCCAGCCAGCAGGACATCACACCGCTGATGGTAGATCGGGCGCAGGTTTCGCTGATTCTGTGCGGGGCGGCCATGGTGGTCTCCTTGCTGATCGCGATCCCCACGGGTGTGTATTTGGCCCGGCGCGACCACCGCCCGGATGCGGCGATCGTGTCGGCGGGTACCCAGCTGGGCATCGCGGTGCCCAGTTTTTTGGTGGGTATCTTGCTGGTGGCGGTCTTTGCCGTGCGGCTGAACTGGTTGCCCGCCAACGGCTGGGTTCCGCCGGGCCAGGACTTCGGGGCGTTCGTGTCCCACCTGGTGTTGCCGGTGATAGCGCTGTCCTTGGTGCAGGCGACGATTTTGACCCGCTACGTACGCAGCGCGATTGTGGAGGAGTTGCACAAGGACTACATCCGGACGGCTCGGGCGGGGGGATCGTCGACAAGCGAAGCCCTCTACCGCCATGCTCTGCGTAACGCGGCGCTGCCTGTGCTGACCGTGACGGGGCTGCAGCTGACCAGCCTGATTGTGGGCGCGGTGGTAATTGAGCGCGTGTTCGTGATTCCGGGACTGGGGTCGATGCTGATCGATTCGGTGGCCAACCGCGATCTGACCACCGTGCAGACGGTGATGATGCTGCTGGTCGTATTCACGCTCACCGTTAATTTGGTCGTGGATGTGGCGTACCGGGTCATCGACCCTCGGCTGAGGAGTCGCGCATGAAACTCTCTGGTTGGATTGGGGCGGGCATCGTGGGCCTGGTCGTTATCATGGCGGTGGTCGCTGTGGTGTGGACGCCTTATGACCCCACGCAGGCGCTTGTCGACGATCGCCTCGCCGCGCCGAGTGCTGCCCACTGGTTGGGCACTGATCAGTTTGGTCGCGATATTCTCTCCCGCATCATGGAAGGCGCCCAGGTGACCTTGGCGGTGGGGTTGGTCGCGGTGGCGATCTCCGCGCTGGTGGGCGTGCCGCTGGGGATCATGGCCGGGCAGCGGCGTGGCTGGGCCGAAACCTTGATCATGCGGGGTGCGGACCTGCTGCTGGCTTTTCCGGCGTTGTTGCTGGCCATCGTGTTTACGGCGGTGTTTGGGGCGTCCACGAGCATTGTGATGTTGGCGATCGGGATTGCCGGCATCCCAGGCTTTGCGCGCGTGGCCAGGGCCGGCACGCTGCGGGTGATGACGCAAGACTATATCCTCGCCGCCCGCATCTCCGGGGTGTCCGGGCCGATGATCGCGTGGCGGCATATCCTGCCCAATATTGTGGGCGTGATCATCGTCCAGATGTCCGTCGGCTTTGCCCTGGCCATCCTTGCGGAGGCGGGCTTGTCCTTCCTAGGCCTGGGCACCCCTGCCCCTTATGCCAGCTGGGGCCGCATGCTGCAGGCTTCCCAGGGCTACCTGGCCTCCGCCCCGCACTTGGCGATCGCCCCCGGTATAGCCATCGCCGCCACGGTGCTGGGCTTCAACCTGCTCGGCGACGGGCTGGCGGGTAGCCGACGCCTTGTACCAGGGAAGGAGACGGCATGATCAGCGTTCATAACCTTTCGATCCGCAGCGCCTCAGGCGACCAGATCCTGGACGACATCTCCTTTGACCTCGCCCCCGGCGAGCGCCTGGGCATCATCGGCGAATCCGGCTCCGGCAAATCCATGACGGCCCTAGCATTGATGGGCCTGCTGCCGCGATCCGTGGACGCCTCGGGCGAGGTGATCGTCGATAAGCACAACATACTCACCGCACCCGCGCGCGTGACCCGCAAGATCCGCGGCCGGAAGATCGGCATGGTTTTCCAGGAACCGATGACCGCGCTGGATCCGCTCATGCCCGTGGGCCGGCAGGTCTCGCGCGATGCGGCGCGTGCCGACGAGCTCCTGGCCGACGTCGGTGTCACCCGGCCCGGCGCCTATCCGCATGAGCTGTCCGGCGGACAGCGCCAACGCGTGCTGATCGCCAAGGCCTTAGCCGGCGAGCCCGACCTGCTGATTTGTGACGAACCCACCACCGCCCTGGACACCACCACGCAGGCGCAGGTACTTGACCTGATCGAGCGCCTGGTTGCCGAACGCGGCATGGCGCTGCTGTTCATTTCCCATGACCTGGCGGTGGTGCGCCGCATGACTGAGCGCGTGCTAATTTTCCAACACGGACGCACCGTCGCCCCGGATTCCGACTACGCCCAAGCCCTCGTGGCTGCCTCGCGCCCCGGTCCGCCCGCCGCTGCGCGCCCGCTGGGTGAGCCTGTGATCGAGCTGGACCGCGTCAGCCTGCGCCGCGGCGACACCCTCGCCGTCGACGATATGTCACTGACCGTCCGCCGCGGCCAACGCCTCGGGCTGGTTGGTGGTTCCGGCTCCGGCAAGACCTCCCTGCTGCGTTTGATCGCCGGTTTGAGTACCCCGGATTCGGGCACCGTGCGCGTGGGCGGTCGCCTGCAGATGGTCTTCCAGGACCCGGCCGGCTCCCTGAACCCGCGACTAACCGTCGGCACCTCCATCCGCGAGGCCGGCGGCCGCGACGCCCCCGTCGACGCTGTGCTGGAGCAGGTCGGGCTGCCCGGGGTGGCCGGCCGCTACCCGCACGAATTCTCCGGCGGCCAGCGCCAACGCATCTCGATTGCGCGCGCCGCCAGCCCCCGCCCCGAGATTTTGCTTGCCGACGAACCCGTCTCCGCCCTCGATGTCACAGTGCGCGCCCAGGTGCTTGACCTGCTGAATTCGCTTGTCGACGACGATGGCCTCACCCTCGTGTTCGTCTCCCACGATCTGTCGGTGGTGCGCACCGTGTGTCCCACCCTCGCCGTTGTGTATGAAGGCCGCATCGTTGAAGCCGGCGACACCGAGGAAATCTGGGCCAACCCCCAACACGAGTACACCCGGCACCTGCTGGACGCCGTCCCGCGCTGACCTCCCCTCCCCTTTTTCGCAAATGCATATAGTCCTCGCTACATAGTGCGACTAGGTTATTGACAACCAGTTGGTGTCACGCACTATGTGCCGAGGACTATATCGCTTTAGGTTGTGTGGGTGCCGGATCCCGCTAGAGGTGGGTTTCACCAAGCAGTTCGTAACGCGGCCCACCCGAACGGCCCTGGCCCAGGAAGGATTCGTAGAGGCCGATCGTCGACACGCGCCACTGCGGTCCGCGGTAGACGCTCAGGGCATGGGTGAGGTCGCCGAGCAGCCACGGGTCCTGGAGTCGGTTGTGAGCGCGGGCGACGGTCAGGTGTGCGCGCTGCCGGTCGCGCTGGTCGTCGTCGAGGACGCTGCCGGCCGTCAGTCCGCGCAGGCGTGCGGTGTCGCCGCCAACGCCGATCCACAAGGTGCGCGAAGAAAAGCAGCCGGCCCCGGAGAGGTACAGGTCCAACGGGCCGGTGGACGCGGCGGCGAGGTGGCGCAGCAGCACGTCGGGGTCCTCGGCCGTGTCACCGTAAAAGGCGCAGGTGATGTGCCAGTTATCCGGGTCCGTGAAGCGCAGCACACTGCCCTCGCGTTCGCGGATGGGGCGCAGCGCGGTCACCAGGTGCTCACGCGCCTCATCGGGAATGGATAGCGCGGCGAAAAGTCGGCGGCTCATGTCTCCACCGCCAGGGTGCGGGCCACCGAATCGAAAAGGAAGGTCACCCGCCCAGGCCCAGACAACATGGCGGCAACAGGCCCCAGCATCGGTTCGTGAACATAGCTGACCAGGTGAGTTCCAGCCTCAGAGCGCAGCACCACCCGATCCATCCGCGGCACGCCCAGCACGCTGATCAGGGCGCGGGGCACGCGCAGCGAGGCTTCCGTGTCCTCCACATCCACCGTCCAGGCCACCACGCCATCACCGCGATCAACCAGGTCAGAACCTTCCACGAACCACGTTTCACCGCGGTAATCGTCGTCAAGCATGACCTGCCCGTCGACGATTCTGAAATCGCCAGCCTCGGCCACGGTGCGTAGCGCTGGGCGTGGAAAAGGGGAGGTATCCAGCATGCGTTGCAGGTCGGTGCGGCCGGCGGCCAGCTCGTCTGCGATCCATTCAGCAATCATGCCCCACACCTTAACGACGAATATAGAACAACAACGCTGGGTCCAGAACATGCTCCTGATGGACCTCGAAGGCAGCGGAGAGCTCGTCGATCAGCGCCTGCTCATTACTGGCCTCATTCATGGCATCGACTATAGCCTGCGGGCAAGGTGGAAGAGGGTGTCGGCGATCGTGTCCCCCGCCCGCCGGATGCCGTCGTGCTGGTACTTCGCGGTCTCCCACACGGTCATGTGCGGCAGCAAAGCGGCTGTGTTCAGCGACATCGCGCGCGGGACGAACATGTCGTTGGTGTACACCGCGGCGGCACAGCTGCTCTCCGCTTCGGCCAGCGCGGACGGATCATAGAGCGCCGACCAATCATCCTTGACGGCCAGGCGGTGGGCGGCCTCGCGCAGGGGCTGCAGGGCCGGGTCCTCGTCGAAAAGAAACGGGAAGATGTGCTCTCCGGTCAGGTAGAAGGGGTCCTCGCCTGTGGGGTCAGCATCGGGTGCGAAACCCTCAAGCTGCTCAGAGACGCGCTGCGCCGACCACGCCGTGGCCGCGCCGGGCGCCCCGTAAATGGATTCGTGGATGAGGGCATACAGCGGGGTGCGCTCGAAACTGACCCGCTGACCCACCTCCGCCAGGAAATCGGGCTGCAGTCGCTTTTCGCCGCGCACTGTATAGAAAGGTGCATCAAACAACATGGCCATGTCCGCAATGCCATTGCCACGTCCCAACCCGATACCCACGGTGCGCAGCCGGCGCGAGCTCAAACGCTCCCCGGTGGGCAACGTCTCATCCGCGTTGTCCAGGTGGTGGCACACCTCGCGCACGCGCTCCTCCGCCCACGGAACTTGATCGTAGAACTCGCGGTGGCGCAGCTCCATCGTGGCAAAGGTGGCGCGGTAGACGTCGTCGGCATGCACGCCCACCCCGGGCAGGCCGCCGGTGAAGTACGCGCGCCCCACCGACTCCGGCGCCACCGACAGGTAGTGCGTGATGCAGAACCCGCCAAAGGACTGCCCCAACACGTCCCACCGCTCCAGCCCCAGCGCCTGGCGCAGCTCCTCGGCGTCGGCCACAATATTGTCGGCGCGCAGCAGTGGGAGCAGGGAATCGTCGTTAAGCGAATGCCTGTCCACACGCGAGGAACGACCGGTGCCGCGCTGGTCCAGCAACACCACGCGGTAGTGGCGTAGGGCGGTGGCCAGCCAGCCGTCGATGTCCGTGGGCCGCGGCGCCGGGTTGCCGGGCCCGCCCTGCAGGTAAAGCAAGGTGGGCGCGGCGGGATCGGCGACCAGTTCGCGGGCGAAGAGCTGGCAGTTGCCGCGGGTGGGGTCGGTGCGGTCCCACGGCACGGGCAGGGTGTGGTCGTGGATGGTCAGGCCACCGTAGGTTGCTGAAACTGTTCTCACGGCCCAGATCCTACCGTTAAGCTGAAGCCATGAAGATCCTCGACTATGGTGCCCACGTCCTCTCCGCCCCCACCCCAACCGGCGACCTCTTCTTCGTCTCCTCGGACGCCGCCCTCGACGGCAGCGCGCCCGTGCGCGGCGGCCTCCCACTGATCGCCCCCTGGTTCGCAAAATTCTTAGGCGACCAGCAGCACGGCTGGGCCCGCTCCAGCGTGTGGGAGATCGATGGAACGCAGGGCACGCTTAACGACGATTACCTCGAGCTTCGTTTCGCCGCGCAAGAGATCGAGAACGGCTGGCGTTTCGAACTCAGCTGCACCAACACCGGCGATACTGTGCGCAAAATCCAGCTGGCGTTCCACCCCTACTTCGCGGTCAGCGCGGTGGCTGACGTGGTGGTGCGTGGCATCGATGGCGTGAATGTGTGGGACCGCGTCAACCATGACAAGGCGCTGTACAAGGGTGACTTCACCTTCTCTGGTTTGACGGACCGGATCGCCCTGGCAGCCCCAGAGGTCACGGTGGAGGATGCCAACCGCCGCCTGACCATCACCGCGGAGGGCACTGATTCCACCGTGCTGTGGAACCCCGGCGCGGAGGGAGGTGCGCGCCTTGGGGATCTCGGCGAGGGCGAATGGGACAACTTCGTGTGCGTCGAACCAGCACTACTGGGCACCAACGCCGAGGGCGTAGATTTGCCTGGTGGGGAGACCGCGGTAATTGCAATGGAAGTCACCGCCACTATGGTGTGACGTGTGAATGAAAGAACTGCCCGTGCCGTAGAACTCGAACCTTTACCGAAACGCCCCAACCCATGGCGGCTGTTTACGGCGTTCAATTCGTCGGAGCCACGTTGGCCCGGCGCGTTGCGCGCCGCCATTGCCGTGACGGTGCCCGGCATGATCGCCCTGCTCCTGGGACATCCGGACGCGACGGTGCTGATCGCCTCGGGCGGGTTCATCGTGATCTACGGCGAGGGCCACCCGTACCGGGCACGCATCCGCATTATGGCGTGGGCGGCGGCGATGTTGGTCGCTGGTGCCACGGTGGGTGCTTTCGTCGGCACGTTTATGTGGGATGAGTTGCAGGCGGGCGGTTCACACTGGTGGTTGATGCTCTCGGCGGTATACACGGTGATCATCGCCACGGTGGGTACGTATGTGCAGAATGCTTTGCGCCTGCGGCCGCCGGGCGTCTTTTTCATCGTGATGGTCGCCGGCGGTTCCACGATGATGGTGAAGTCCGGCCTGAACCCGATCGAGGTCGGCGGCTGGGCCATCGTCGGCGCGCTCTCCGCGATCCTGGTGGGCATGTCCGGTGCGCTGGTTAACCCGCACGGCCCGGAGCGACAGGCCGTGATCACTGCGGACCGCGCAGTCGCCGTCTTTGAGGCGAAGGATTCTTCTTTGGGCCAGCACCACCGCGCGCAGCAGGCGGTGGCGCAAGCATGGTCCACGCTTGGTGATGCGGGCATCATTTCGGGCGGCGCGATCGTCGATAAGCACCAATCGCACCTTGTGGAACGCACGATGGACGCGCACCGTCGTCTGGCGCGGCGCGGTGGCGGCAGCCGTTTTGGTAACGATTCGGACATGGGCGCACTTTTCGACGAGCAACGCTTGGTGATCCCGCATACTCGGCCGTCGATCATGTACCGGCTGACACGCTCCGCCAACCGCCATAGCCACGCCTATATCACCGCGGAGAAGGTGCTGATGGCCACGCTGTTATCGGCGATCGTGGGTATTGCGCTGGGCTTTGACCGTCCGGACTGGGCCGTGGTGTCCGCCCTGCTGATGATCCAGTGGGGCCCGGACCGCATCCCCGGCCAGGTGCGCGGGCTGCACCGCCTGGTCGGTTCCCTAGTGGGCATTGGCCTCTACGGCGTGTTCCACCTGCTGGAAGTCGATGGGCTCACGCTGCTGTTGGCGCTGGCGGTGTGCCAGTTCGGTGCCGAGTTCTTCGTGACGAAGAACTACGCGTTCACCGTGATTTTCACCACCCCGCTGGCGCTGCTGATGGGTGATTCGCTGCAGCAGCCGCTTGGCGATGTCTTCTGGGCCCGCACCGCCGAGGTAGCCATCTCCATCGTCTTTGGCTCGCTCCTGCTGTGGCTGTGGCGCCCGTCCGCGGAGCGCGCCCACCACTACCGCCTGATCATCCGGGTGCGCAAGGCCATGGGCTCCCTGCTAGGCGCGCTGCTGGTCGGCCCGCCTTCAGGCGCGAAGGAGGAACGACGCGACCTGCAGTACGAACTACTCTCCGAGCGCCGAGCCATCAACTCCCTGGCCATGGACCACCCCGACGATGCCCTAGAAAAATGGGCCGACCACGTCGAGGCGCAGACCGCCGGCTACGCGATGCTTGAGTATTGCAACGCGCGTAACGACGATCGCCTCACCCCGGCCGAGGTCGCAGAGCTTGCGGCCCGGGTTCCTACCCCGCACGGACCTCATTCAGAGCCTGCGTAAAGACCTCCGGCGGCTGAGCTCCTGAGACTGCGAGCTTGCCGTCAAAGATGAAGAAGGGCACCCCGTTGATCCCCATCTGGCGGGCTGCCTGGATTTCTTCGCTCACGCTGTCGGCGTACTTCTCAGTAGCGAGGACATCGTCGATAAGCGATGTGTCGAGCCCGACCTGCTCCCCCAGCTCGCGCATTGTCTCTGGGGAGGCCACGTTCTTGCCCTCGGTGAAATAGGCGTGCTTCAGTGCTGCATCCCACTGGGTGCCCAGGCCGGCCTCGCGGGCGGCGTGGCCGACGCGGTGGGCATCAAAGGTGTTCGCGATGACCTGACCGCGCCAGTTGAACTCCAAGCCGATCGCCGCGGCGCGCTGGGCAAGCCCGGTGAGCATCTGCTCCACCTGCGCTGGGGCCATGCCCTTGGACTCGGCCAGCCACTGCGGGCCGGACACGGTGGGCTCCTTCGGCGCGTCGGGGGTCAGCTCGAAGGAACGCCAGATGATTTCCACATCGTCTTTGCCGTCGAAGTCCTCTAATGCCATGGACAGGTGCTTTTCGCCGATGGTGCAAAACGGGCACACGTAGTCGGACCAAATATCGATTCTCATGTCATCTTCCAACCATGCATTGCGACGAATCATTCCCTTTGTGGTTTACTTAGAGATTCTGTAACCAACCCGGGTGAAGGATTGACCTGCGCCCACGAAGGAATCGGTGCCACACAACGTGACCGACAAGACTGACAAGAAGTACGCGGACGAAGATCTTTATCCGCACAAAATCCACCCGGCGTTGGTGCCGGGAATCAGCGTCGATGAGCAGCGTAACCGCTTCGGCGTCGACAAGATCGTGTTCCTGCTGACCGCCGCCGCCATCCTGGCGTTCATTACGTGGGGCGTGGTGGCGCCGGATTCGGTGGCCAATACCGCATCGGCGGCGTTCGCGTGGGGCATGAAGAATGCGGGCTGGCTGCTCAATATTGTGATGCTGCTCGGTATCGCGATCATGATCGTCGTGGCGTTTAGCCGCTTCGGGTCGATCCGCCTGGGCAAGGACAACGAGGAGCCGGAGTTTTCGCGCTTTTCGTGGATCGCCATGATGTTCGGTGCCGGTATCGGCGTCGGTATCTTCTTCTTCGGACCGTCCGAGCCGCTGTGGATGTTCCTTGACCCGCCACCGGAGACCGTCGAGGCCGGATCGCCGCACGCGATCCACCAGGCCGTCGCCCAGGCCCACTTCCACTGGGGGCTAGCAGCCTGGGGCCTGTACTCCTTCGTCGGCGCAGCGATCGGCTACTCCATGTACCGCCGCGGCCGTGTTGCCCTGATCTCCTCCGTGTTCACCCCGCTGCTTGGCCTGGGCAAAACCCAGGGCGTGGTGGGGCGCGTGATCGACATGCTGGCCATCGTGGCCACCTTGTTCGGTACCGCCGCCACGCTGGGTCTGTCGGCCACGCAGATCGCCACCGGCGCAGAGATCGTCTCTGGCGCGGGCCCGCTGGGCAATTCCGCGCTGTTCATCATCATTGGTATCTTGTCGGCCGGATTCATCATCTCTGCAGTCTCTGGTGTTTCGCGCGGCATTCGCTACCTGTCCAACGCGAATATCTCGCTGACGCTGCTGCTGGTGCTCTTCGTGTTCATCACCGGGCCAACGCTTTTCCTGCTGAACCTGATCCCGTCCGGCACCGTGTACTACCTCTCTGAGTACCTAGACATGGCCTCGCGCTCTCTGTCCTGGGGCCAGGACACCGTCGACTTCCAGGCTGGATGGACAGCCTTCTACTGGGCGTGGTGGATTGCGTGGACCCCGTTCGTCGGCATGTTCATCGCGCGTATCTCCCGCGGCCGCACGCTGCGCGAGTTCACCATAGCCACCATGCTGGTGCCCACCGCGATCCTGATTTTCGCGTTCACCGTCTTCGGTGGCACCGCCATCACCTTCTCCCAAGAGGGCATCGAAGGTTTCGACGGCACCGCCTCCAGCGAGGAAGTGCTCTTCGCCATGTTCGGGCAACTGCCTCTGTCTAACATCACCCCCTTCTTGCTGATCCTGGCCCTGGCGGTCTTCTTCATCACCTCCGCCGACTCCGCCTCCGTGGTCATGGGCACGATGAGCTCCAAGGGCGACCCTGCCCCGAACAAGCTGGTCGTCGTGTTCTGGGGTCTGTGCATGATGGGCATCGCGATCGTCATGCTGCTCTCCGGCGGCGAAGACTCCCTGTCCGGCCTACAAAACCTCACCATCCTAATTGCCCTGCCGTTCTCCATAGTGTTGCTGGGCATGATGGTCTCCTTCATCAAAGACCTCTCCACCGACCCGATTGCGATCCGCCGCACCTACGCCCGCACCGCAGTCGAAAACGCCGTGGTGCGCGGCCTGGAGGAACACGGCGACGACTTCGAGCTCACCATTTCCCAAGCCCCCGAAGGCCGCGGCGCGGGCGAAAAGTTCGACTCCACCGATGAGTCCCTCACCGACTGGTACCAGCGCACCGACGAAGAAGGCCGCAAGGTCGACTACGACTACCGCACCGGCGAGTGGGCCGACGGCTACGTCGACGAAGAGGCCGAGGCCGCTCGTCGTGAAGCCGAAGCGAAGGAAGCCGCGGAGAAGGCCGAGTTGAAGCGTCGCGACGACGAACGCCGCGCAGCCCTGGCCTCCGAGGAGAAGGACAAGGACGCTTAACGACGAGGCCATCGCTTTAATACGGGTTCTCCCGTAGTATTTGGGGTATGTACGTCACAAACGCCTACCGCATGGACCGTAAAGATGCGCTCATGCTTGCCGACCAGGTGGGCATGGGCCAGTTCATCACCACCAACGATCACGCCGGCATAGAGGCCACGCTGCTGCCCTTTGTGCTCAAGCGCGAAGGGGACCGAGTGGTCGTCGAAACGCATTTCTCCCGCGTGAACACGCAATGGGAGGACGAGGACGTGCTGATCGTGGTGCAGGGCCCGACCACGTATATCTCCGGGGTGGACCTGCCACCCGAGCCGGCCGATGCCCGCGTCCCGCGCGTACCGTCCGTGGATTATCTCACCGTGCACATGAAGGGGCGCATGCGGCATCGGCAGGGTGATGTTGCGTTTAGCACCGCGCATCTCGACGAGCTGGTGGAGAAGTTTGATGATCAGTGGCGCGTCGAGACACACTCCGATCCGCGCCTGGTGGAAGACATTCTGCCCGCCTTGGTTGCGGTGGAGATTGAGGTTGAAGAGGTCGTCGGCAAGTGGAAACTACACCAGGGACTGGCGCCCGACGAGATCGAATACACCATCGCCAAGCTGCGTGACCGCGGTACCCCGGACGCGTTGGCAGTTGCCGACGAGATGGAAACCCGAGCGTTGCCCTGGGCCCGTGCGCGTGCGGAGCGTGACCGCCAGACCGCGCAGCTGCCCGTGCCCAAGCCGAGCCGGCCCCGCCCGCCACGCGTGTACAAGTACGAGCGCGAGGGCCGCGCCTAAGCCCGCCTAACCTGGTCCGCGGCACTGACGCGTCGCCTATACTGCGGTATGTGTCTGCTGTAAGTCATACCCCACGCCAACTGGCGGCCGGCACCGGTTTTGCTTTTGTTGCTGGGTTCGTCGATGCCCTCGCCTTCATGTTTTTAGGTGGGGTGTTTTTGTCGTTCATGTCGGGCAACGTGACCCGCATCGCGGCCTCGTCCGCCACCGGCGATTGGGCAACGGTCCAGCTCGCCGCCACGTGTGTGGTGCTGTTTCTGCTCGGGGTGATGGAGGGTGCTCTTGTGCGCCGCCTTGCGGCCCGGCGGATCCCCATCGCGTTTGTGAAAAATGTCGTGGTCATCAACATGGCGCTGCTCTTCACCATTGCCTGCGTTTTCCTCGCGGCAGGAATGCCCCACATCGCGGTGGGCTTTGTCTCGCTGGGCATCGGGTCAATGAACAGCATCTTTGAGCGCAAAGGCGAGGTGTCCTTGGCGCTGACCTACATGACCGGAACGATGGTGAAGATGGGCCAGCGCCTCGTCGATACGCTTTTCGGCGGATCACACGCGGCCTGGCTGCAGCACTTTCTCATCGCGTCCGCGCTTGGATCGGGCGCGCTGGTTGGCGGATTCAGCTACAAGTGGTGGGGCCTGAACTCGCTGTATATCGCCACGGGACTGGTCTACGCCATGACGATTTTCACCGTCACGTGGCGCCTGCGCGACCACGTGCGGGTGATTTCGCGGCAGGCGCCGCGGTAGGCACGGTAGGCGCCTACTCCTCGTCGGTGGACAGCGCCGCCACGAACGCTTCCTGCGGAACGGTGACCGAACCGATGGACTTCATGCGCTTCTTACCGGCCTTCTGCTTCTCCAGCAGCTTGCGCTTACGGGAAATATCGCCGCCGTAGCACTTGGACAGGACGTCCTTGCGCAGTGCGCGGATATTTTCACGGGCGATGATCTTGGAGCCGATCGCCGCCTGGACGGGCACCTCGAACTGCTGGCGCGGGATGAGCTCCTTGAGCTTCTTCGTCATCTTGTTGCCGTACCACTGGGCGTTGTCGCGGTGCACGATCGCGGAGAACGCATCCACCGGATCGCCCTGCAGCAGAATATCCACCTTGACCAAGTCTGCTTCCTGCTCGCCGGCCTCCTCGTAGTTCAGAGAGGCGTAGCCCTTGGTGCGGGACTTCAACATGTCGAAGAAGTCGAAGATGATCTCGCCGAGCGGCATGATGTAGCGCAGCTCCACGCGGTCTTCGGACAGGTAATCCATGTTTTTCATCTGGCCGCGCTTGGTCTGGCACAGCTCCATGGTGGGTCCGACGAATTCGGACGGCACGATGATGGTCATGTTGACGATCGGCTCGTACACCGCCTGCATCTTCCCCTCCGGCCAGTCCGAAGGGTTGTGCACCAGCTGCTCCGAACCGTCTTCGGCCACCACTCGGTAGGTCACCGATGGCGCGGTCGAGATCAGGTCCAGGTCAAATTCGCGCTCGAGGCGGTCGCGCGTGATTTCCATGTGCAGCAGGCCTAGGAAACCACAGCGGAAACCGAACCCAAGCGCGACGGAAGTTTCGGGCTCCCAGGTCAACGAGGCGTCGTTAAGCTGCAGTTTTTCTAGCGATTCGCGCAGCGCCGGGAAATCCTCCTGGCTGACTGGGAAGAGGCCGGAGTACACCATGGGCTTGACGTCCTCGTAGCCCTGCAGTGGTTCGTCGGCACCTTTGGCGTCGCTGGTGACGGTATCGCCGACCTTGGTCTCGCGGACGTCCTTCACTCCGGTGATTAGGTAGCCCACCTCGCCGGGGCCTAGCCCGTCGACGGGGGTGGCCGTGGGTGAGACGACGCCGATTTCCAGCAGCTCCAGGGTGGTGCCGGTGTTCATCATGCGCAGTTTCTGGCCCTTGCGCAGCTGGCCGTCGACCATACGGATATAGGTGACTACGCCGCGGTAGGTGTCATAGACAGAGTCGAAGATCATGGCACGCGCCGGTGCGTCCTCGCCATTGATGGATTCCGGCGGCGGGATCATCTCCACGACGGTGTCCAGCAACGCTTCCACGCCTTCGCCGGTCTTGCCGGACACGCGCAGCACGTCCTCGGGTTCGCAGCCGATAATGTTCGCGATCTCAAAGGCGTACTTCTCCGGGTCCGCAGCCGGCAGGTCGATCTTGTTGAGCACCGGAATGATTTCCAGGCCCTTGTCGATCGCCATGTACAGGTTCGCCAGCGTCTGCGCCTCGATGCCCTGAGCTGCGTCGACAAGCAAAATAGCGCCTTCACACGCCTCCAGCGCACGCGAGACTTCGTAGGAGAAGTCAACGTGCCCAGGCGTGTCGATCATCTGCAGCACGATTTCTTCACCGGCGTGCTCACCGGTCGTCGGCACCCACGGCAGGCGCACGTTCTGCGCCTTGATGGTGATGCCGCGTTCGCGCTCGATGTCCATGTTGTCCAGGTACTGGTCGCGCATGTCGCGCGCCTCTACCACGTTGGACAGCTGCAAAATACGATCGGCCAGGGTGGATTTACCGTGGTCGATGTGCGCAATAATGCAGAAGTTTCGGATCCGCGCAGGATCCGTAAAGGTGGACTGGGCGAAATTTGTTGATTTCTTTGCCATTGGCCGTAACGGGTCCCTTCTTGTTCAATCGCACCCACTCTACCCTGTCCACGCTTTACGACGATCACCCGTACCCGGCCACCCCTATATTGGGCAGTGCAACTTTCTACTGGTTGTGACGCGTGTGACCTAAACGTTACAGTTGGTCTCGTAACCGCCCATCGTTTCGGGACTGATCACCATGAACATTTTGCGCCCACGCCAATCGAGTAAAGCCAGCGAAACTGGCAACTCCGATGTGGGTGACACCGGCGCCACACGTCTTGCCGCGCGCCTTTCCCGTCGTCGTGAAGAGCGCCGTGAGGCTCGTCGTGAACGCGTCGAGGACCTCGATCTTGGTCTGGAGAAATTGAATCAACGCCTAGGGCGCGCCAAAGTTGCCACCCGCCCCCGAGTCGCCAGGTCTTTGCGCGTGGAACCGACCGCTCGCCTCGCGCGCTCCATTTACTATTCCTCCGACTTGGACGGGCATGCCGAACCAGGCGAGGTCGTCTGGGCGACCGTGCCCTCACACCCACCGCAAGAGCGATCCATGCTGGTCATTGGACGACAGCAACACAAAGTTCTGGGCTTGCTCATTTCCTCGAATTCGCAGCACGCGGCTGATTCCAGCTGGCTTGAGATCGGCAACGGCGAGTGGGACGAGGACGGCGCGCAATGTTGGCTGCGCCTGGACAAGACGATGATCGTGCCTGAAATTGAGGTTCTACGCCGCGGCATCCTGTTCCCGCAGCGCCGCTTCAACATTGTGGCCAACCGTTTGCGCAGCATGTTCAACTGGTCGTGAGCTGGCACTGTGCAGCTGCGCGATTTGGTCGTCGTAAAGCGTGCCTGCTAAAGTCGCGGTGTTGTTCACGCCCGTTCTCTGGGTGAGCCGGCAACGCGGTCACGTACCTTGGGTCCGCGTCTTCAATGCCGGTTCTGCAGTCCCTTCGCGGGTGGATCGACTGGTATAGAAACATCGATTCCTAAGAGGTAAAAATGGCAAACATCAAGCAGCAGCAGAAGCGCGTTATCACCAACGAGAAGCGCCGTCAGCGCAACAAGGCGATCCGCTCCGCAGTGCGCACCGAGATCCGCAAGTTCCGCGAGGCTGTAGAGTCCGGCAACAAGGAAAACGCACAGGCACAGCTGCGCGTTGCATCCCGCAAGCTGGACAAGGCTGTGACCAAGGGCGTGTTCCACCGCAACAACGCGGCAAACAAGAAGTCCAACATGGCTAAGGCCCTCAACAAGATGGATTAATTTCCTCTTGGCTTGAGGCTTGAGCCCGCTATTCCACTTGGGATAGCGGGTTTTTGCGTTGGGGCAATCTTGCACCAGGTGGGGTACGCGATGACCTGCGGTTTCTAAACGCAGGGGTGCAGGATGGCGCCATCCTGCACCTCTGCAATCTAAAAGCCCTGGTCACAGGGGGTGGGACCTGGTGCAGGATTGCCACGCGAGCTAGCCCTACCCCAACAACCCAGTAGCCCCGCGCACGATGAGCACCACCGCGGCGACAACGAAGAACACGCCTGCACCGATGTCGATATACGGCCCAGCCCGCAGCAACTTATTGCGCACCGCGTGGGTAGACACCAAGGTGGCCAGGGCCGCCTGGAAGATCCAGGACGGGATCCACAGGGCAGCAATCACGATCAGTGCAACACTCAGCGAGGGGTTCGGTGGCAGCAACGGGGCCACCAGCGCTGCGAGGAACAGCACGATCTTAGGGTTCGAGAGGTTCGTCGTTAAGCCCTTGGCAAAAGAATGCCGCAGCCTGCCTAGACGCGATTCGGCCTCGGTGGTGTCGCTTGGCGGGTTGTGGCGTTCGGCCAGGCCACCGCGGATGGAGCTCACACCCAGGTAGATCAGCCAGGCGCCGCCGATGATCTGGACGAATTCCAACACCCACGGAAAAGCCGTGAGCAAGGCGGCGGCGCCGAGCACGGTGAGCGTGCACCACATCAGCACGCCAACTTGGATACCGGCGACGGTTGCCAGTGCGTGTCGACGAGAGCGTGTGGCGGTCCGGGTGATTAAAACAATGTCGGGGCCAGGTGATGCCGCACCTACAAGGTTGACGACAATGATGGCCCCTAGGTCTGCAAGGTTCACTTCGTGAACTTTTCTACCAGGTCCTCTCGCCCAAACATGCGGGCGGTCTCGATAGAATCAGGTGAGCCCGCACGCGGGTCGGCACCAGCGGCAAGCAGGTCGTCGATAATTGCGTCTTCTTTCTTGAAGATCACGCCTGCCAGCGGTGTTTGGCCGCGGTTATTGGTCTTGTTCACGTCCGCGCCTGCCTCGATCAGCTGCTTGACTAGCTCGCCGTGGCCGGAGTAGGACGCCAGCATCACAAAGGTGTTGCCGTCCTGGTTGGTCAGGTCGACGTTGACGCCTTGCTTGATGTAATCGATCAGCTGGGTGTCGCCGGTGCGGGCAAAGTTGAACAGTTTCGCTGCAAATTCTTGTACGTCGTTGGGAACTTCGTTGCTCATGGAGATAACGCTATCACGCGGCCAGCTTCGCGATCCTGCGTACCGCGTTCTCCACGGCGTACTTCGGGTCCCCACCCCGCCCCTTGACCTCTGCATCGAGGTCGGCCACCAGGATCACGGCTTCGCTAACCGCCTCGCCGGACCAGTTGCGGGCGACTTGCATTGTCTTCTTCGCAACGAACGGGTGCATGCCCAGGTTCCGCGCGACTTGGTCGGGTTTACCGCGTGTTTGGTACAGGCGGGCGATATCGCCGACCTTGCTTGCCAGCGCCGCAGCGATGGCCACCGGGCTGATCCCCAGTTGTAGGGCCCGGCGCGTCGAGCCAAGCGCCAGCGACAACTTGCCCGCTACCGCGGCGTCGGCGATATCGAAACCGGAGACCTCAGCCACGCCGGTGTAGTAGGCGCGCACATTGGCCACGGTGATTTCGCCGTCGACATCCTCCACCAGCTGCTCCACAGCACTAGCCAGTTCGCGTAGGTCTGATCCCACGGATTCCTGCAGCGCGCTGACCACATCGGGGGTGGGGCGCAGCCCGTGGCGGCGGAACTCTGCCGTGATCCACTGTGAGAGTTGGTTGGCATACCTTGGCGCGGTCGCATCATGCACCTGCGCGACCTTCTTGAACTTGGCCACATAGCTTTTGTTGCGCCCGCCACCAGAGTGGTTGATGATCAGTGTCATGCCCGGCGCCGGGTCAACCGCGGCTTGCAGCAACAGTTCGGTCGGCTCTTTGCCGGCCAGGTCAGTGCCGGTGAAGATGACAGCGCGTTCCTCGGCAAAAAGCGACGGGCTGGTGGCTTGCAGCAGCTCGCTTTCGGTGACTTCGCCAGCTTTGAAGTGCTGTACCTCCACGGTGGGCGGTAGCGTATCGACGATCGCTTCGGTGACGCGTTCTTGGAGGAAGGTGTCGTCGCCAAGCACTAGGTGTACGGCTGAGTCCATGAAGGTCAGTCTAGCCCTTCGCGCCTAGAGCAGGTACAGGCAGTAGGCACCGCAACAGGCAACAAGCGTGAGTCGGGGCCGCCGCAACAGGAGCCCCGCGATGACCCAACCGTAGCCCAGCAGCGCGTAGTAGGGAGTGGTCTCGACGGTGGCCAGCGGCAGCCCCGCCAGGCCGGTACCGACGGTGTTGATCCACCAGGTCAGCGGAGTGATCACAAGGTACAGAACCTGCTCTAGCCCGCCGGGCAGCACGCTCAGCCCCACTGCCACTAGCCCCAGCACGGTCACGGGAGCGGTGGCGGGCGCGACCAGCAGATTGGCTGCCACAGAGACAAGAGAGACCTCGCCGGCCATCAGGGCGATGATGGGCATAGTCACAAGATCCGCGGCGATCGCCACCCCCAAGGCGCGCACGACAATATCGGGCCAGCCGGTAGGTGCCAGCGCGCGGTACAGGAAGGGCTGCAGCACGATGATGCCTGCGGTCGCCGCGACCGACAACGCGAAGCCATAGCTTGCAGCCATGTCCGAATCAATCAGCACCAGAGCAATCACGGCGAGGCACAGCGCGTGGATGGGTTCGCTTTTCGACGAGGCCAGCACCGCCACCAGCCCCACCGCACCGGTGATGGCTGCGCGCAGAACACTGGGCTCAGTGCCGACCAAGCCAACGAACACCGCCAAAGCAACGGCCGATGCCGCGATCTGGAAGCGGAGCCCCAGCCCGCACAGCCGGGCGAGAATCGCGGCCGCGGTGGTAACAATTGCCACGTTCGCCCCCGATACCGCGGACAAGTGCGATAACCCCGTGGCGATATAGGCGTCTTGCTCCGCGGCCGACTGCATCGACGTATCACCCAGCACCATGCCCGGGAGCAAGCCCTGAGAGTGCTCGGGCACGAAGGTGGCAACAGTTTCGGCGAAGGTGGCGCGCACGTGGGCGGCCCAGGCGTCGAAACCTGTCGGCGGGGCCACCAGTTCCACGCTGCCGCTGACAATGTGCCCGGCGATACTTGGCCGGTCCGATTCAGACCACGACCCCGTTACCTGCACCACTGCCCCACTAGCCAGGCCCTCCGGGGCATCCTTGGCGAAGACGGTGACGGTACCCGGGTGGTCGTCGATACGCACCGTGAGCAGCCACCTGCCAGAGTCGAGGTGCCGTGGTGCGCTGGTCAAGCGGGCGAGGAACTCGTCGTCACGCGCCGGGCGTGCAGCCAGCCGCAGCGAGGTGACCGTCCAGGCGCTGGCGGCGGCCGTGGCGGTGACGATTGCCTGGCCGGGCTGGCGGCACACCGCGAAGCCGAGCACCACTGCTATCACGGCGAGGCCCACCTGGGGCACACCCAGCAGCAGCCCGAGCGTGACCGCCCACGCGGCGACGGCGGCCGGCACCAGCCGGAGTTCTGTCACAATCTTTCACCCCCGATTGCGAACCGCGCTATATTAGACGCAGTTTTTCGTTCCCCAACACGCAAAGGATGCACCCATGCCTAGGTTTGGCGATTTCGCTCTCACCGACATCATCTCCGTCGTCGTGGCCATCGGCTCCCTGGTCTTCGCGCTGATCACCGCGCTTCCTTAGGACATCAGCTCTAACGGCTCCTCCAGCATGGCAACGACTCTGCCTGCTGACACTCCAGTCCCAGAGAACTAAGCTCTGGGTTTCTGCTAGAGCACGACCTCTCCCTGCAGCTTGGCGAACTTCGCCGGGCCGATCCCGCTGACGTCCTGTAGTTGGGCTATGTCGCTAAACCCTCCGATCTCTTCGCGGTGGGAAATAATCGCCGCCGCTGTGGCCTCGCCTACCCCGGGCAATTCCATCAGTTCGGCTGCAGAGGCACTGTTCAGCGATACGCCCTGCGTGCCTGATCCCCCGCCCGGTGGTGGTGCTGGCGGAGCCTCCCCGATGCGCGTAACGACGATCTGCTGACCATCCATCAGCACTTGCGCCAGGTTCAGGGCCATCATGTCCGCCTCCGGCTGGGCCCCGGCCGAATCCAGGGCGTCGGCCACCCGTGCGCCTGGGGCAAGCGTGACCAAACCCGGATGATCCACCGCGCCCACCACGGACACGACCACTGACTCTGGTGCTGCTGCTGGCGCCCCTGTGTGGTTAGCTGCGGTCGCCCAAGCCGGGTCTGCTAGCGCGAGCTGGCTCTGTGAATCGGGCGGGCCCTGCCCGCCTGGCGGGCCGGTCTGATTCGGTCCGAGGATCACCCAACTGACCAGGCCCACCACCGCTACGAGCGCCGCGATAACGGCGTGTTTTGTGCTGATTTCGACACGGGACTTCGGGTAGTTCACGTTAAGAAGGTCTTCTTCGCCCGTCGGTCGGGTGAGTTCGGATATGCGTTGTGTGATGTCCATACCCGTGACGCTAAACCAGCTGCGCCGACCCCGCTGAGTGCGTCCAAAAATCTGTGGATAACCGTGTTGACACGGCCCCAAACGCTACTTTTTCGCCGACTTATCCACAGGCGCAGGCTCCGCGAACACCGCCGACAGGCCAATCGCTCCCTCACCGGTGTGCACGCGCAGCACATCCGTCAGTTCCGTCACCATCACGGTGGAGCCCTCCGGCAGCACTTCATTGAGCATGTCTTCGAGCAGCTCGGCGGATTCGTCGGCCCCCGCGTGTTGCACGGCAACGAACGCCGGCTTCCCTTCGGCTTCTTCCTGGACGAACTCCACCAGCTTCGTAAACGCCTTGGTTTGGGTGCGCGTCTTACCTGCTAGTTCCAGTTTTCCTTCGCGCACGTGCATGATCGGCTTCGTTGCCAGCAACGCGGCCGAAAGCATGGCGGTGGTCGTCGATAAGCGACCCGATTTCCGCAGCTCATCCAGCTGGTGCAGGTAAATCCAGGTCTGCGAACGCGCCAAAGTGTCTTCCGCGACACGCTCGCATTCGTCCAAGTCCGCGCCCTCGTTGGCCACGGTGACGGCAGCCATCGCGGCCGCGCCCACCGCCATGCCGACCTCGTCGGAATCGACCACGCGCACCGCACCATCAAACACGGCAGCAGCGGCCACAGCCGAGGACCACGTCGAGGACAGCGCCTTCGACAGGTGCAGCGCCACCACCCCGTCATCGCCGCCGCGCTCCAGCTGGCGCGCATAAGCGGCGGCCAACTCCAGCGCGGACAAACCAGAGGTGGACTGCTCTCCCTCTTCCTCCATCACGTGCAGGTCAACAACCGTAATGTCCAGCTCATTAATGATGTGCTGCGGCAGCCCGGAGGAAGAATCAGTCACGATGCGAACAGTCATGCTAGCCCCCAAGTCCTTGATTCCAGGCGTCCAAATACCACTGGACATCGCCAACCGTCTCAGGCGTGAAATCCAGCGCCGGCGCCTCCGGGTTAAACCGCGGCCGCGCCGTCAGCACCGAAAAATTCGTGTTTTTCAACCCCGAAAGCAACGGATATTGGTGCGCCTCCAAACCTAGAAGATGGCAGGTCACAGCGGCGATCGCGCCACCGTGAGCAACCAGTAGCACCGTCTGATTTTCCCAGCCCTCAAAAGAGTGCATCAGCTCGTCGATAAGCGAACGCACCCGGGCCGCAACCTCCAGCCGCGATTCCCCACCCGGCGGAGCCCAGTCCGGCCGATGCCTCCACGCAGCACGCTTGCCGACGAAGGCCTGGTCCACCTCTTCGTGTGTCATGCCCTGCCACTGGCCCAAATGGGTCTCACGCAGGCGCGCATCCACCTCAACAGGCAGGTCGAGGGAGGCGGCGACGATCTCCGCGGTATCTTTCGCACGCATCAAGTCCGACGAAATCACGCGCACCACGCCCAAATCTTTCACCTGAAGCGCAGCGGCGCGCGCCTGGTCCACACCGACCGCGGACAGGTGGGTGTCTAGCTGGCCCTGCATCCGCTTCGTGGCGTTGTACTCGGTTTGGCCGTGGCGCAACATGACTAGTCGACGGGACATGATTAGTAGTAGCTTTCGTCCTCGTCGGTCGGTTCTTCACCAGCCAAGGGCAGGTCTTCGATGTCCTCGATCTCGCGCACATTGCTATCGTCGGCCCACTTGCCGGGGGCCGGGGCGGTCTCGACGCCTTCGACTTCGATGCGTGGGCAGTCCGCGTAGAGGCGGTCCAAGCCGTAGAAATCACGCTCGTTGGTGCGCTGCACGTGGACGACAACGAGGCCATAATCAAGCAGCACCCAACGGAATTCGCGGTTGCCTTCGCGGCGCTTCGGCTCAAAGCCTGCGTCGGACATCTTTTCGTCGATCTCGTCGACAATCGCGCGCACCTGGCGCTCATTCTCGCCGGATACGACGACGAAAATGTCAGCGATCGCCATCACGTCGCTGACGTCGATGACGGCGATATCCTTGCCAAGCTTCTCATCGGCCGCCTGTGCGGCGATGATCGCTTTGTTGCGGGACTCTTCAGTAGCAGTCAAATGGGCACGTTCCTTTACTTTTGCAATTCATGTGCTTGAGATAATTAGATTCTAGTCTCCCACGATAGCGCCACTTTTTGCTACTCATGCCTCAACTTATGCCTCTCCGAGGCATGCCTGTGGCGCGTAGAGCTTATGCTTGGCGATGAACTGCACCACCCCATCCGGCACCAGGTACCACACGGGGCGGCCTGTGGCGGAGCGCTCGCGGCAGTCGGTCGAGGAGATCGCCATCGCCGGCACATCGATCAGGTGCACTTTGTCCTGGTGGACATCCGGCAACATGTCTTCGGTTAGCTCGTAGCCGGGCCGGGTCACGCCGACGAATTCCGCCACGTCAAACATCTGTTGCCAGTCCCGCCACGACAGGATCGAGGCCAACGCGTCAGCCCCGGTGATAAAGAAAAGTTTGTCGTCAGGATAAATTTTGGCAAGATCCCGCAGCGTATCGATGGTGTAGGTGGGCCCCGGCCTATCAATATCCACCCGCGAGACGGTGAAACGCGGGTTTGACGCGGTGGCGATCACCGTCATCAGGTAGCGGGCCTCAGAGTCCGACACCTTCCGGTCCGCTTTCTGCCACGGCTCGCCCGTCGGCACGAAAACCACTTCGTCGAGGGCGAAACGATCCGCCACCTCACTAGCCGCGACGAGGTGCCCGTGGTGGATCGGATCGAACGTTCCGCCCATCACCCCAATGCGGCGGCCGTCCGATGATGACTGTGTTGGATCGCTGCACGGCGCCTGGGATTCGGGTGTCGTCATGGGTTCACAGTCTAGCGTCGCGCAGCTAGATTAGCGGAACCACATCGATGCTCCACGCCGGAACCAAGAAATTCAGCACGGCCACGAGCATGGCCACCGCGCCGAGCACACCAGCGACTGGAATTACCCACGCTGGGACCTCAGAGGACGATTCCGCAGCGGCCAAGGTGCTGCTTGTCGACGACTGACCCGCGTTTTGCATGCTGCCCCACGCATCGGCCAGGGCCTGAGATGCCTTGCGAGTCTTGGTGTTTTCACGCACCAGGGTGCGGTCACCGTTTTCGTCAATCTGGTACTCGGAGCTGGTGACCGACGACCCGAATGGGTTGTCAGCCTGGTCTGCCGAAGCTACAGAGACACCGGACAGAGCAATGGTTGCGGCGGTTGCGGCAGCGAGGGAAACACGAGTGATCTTAAGCATGTGGGCTCTTCTTCTTAGTCGGTATGTAATTTCCTTAAGGATAGCTGATACGACAGCAAACCGACAGTGTTTTCCACCACTTAGGGACGTGTCTGTCCGGTCCCCTCCAGAATCCACTTTGTACTGGTCAACTCTGGAAGCGCCATCGGCCCACGCGCATGCAGCTTTTGGGTGGAGATGCCAATTTCCGCACCCATGCCATACTGTTCACCATCGGTAAATGCTGTGGACGCATTAAGCATCACAGCAGCCGAATCCACCTCATTAGCAAACTTCTGCAGGGTATAAGCATTCAGCGAGGCAATGGCGTCGGTATGCCCAGAGCTCCACCACGCGATGTGCGCGATAGCCCCGTCTACCCCATCGACCACGGCCGCCGCGATATCCATCGACAGATATTCATCCGCCCAGTCAGCCTCCTCGGCCTGCACGATATCGCCCACACCCAGCGCCTCTAGCTCAGCCTTCTCACCATGGACGGTCACGCCAGCCTCCTGGAGCGCGTTCAGCACACGGGCCTTGTCTTCGTCGGCAAGCGCCTTGTCCAGCAGCACGGTCTCGGTGGCGTTGCACACGCTGACCCGGCGCGTCTTCCCGTTGACCAGCATCTCAATCGCCTGATCCAGGCCCGCGTCCTTGTCCACGAAGAAGTGGCAGTTGCCGGTGCCGGTCTCAATGGTGGGTACGGTAGCCCCGGTGACCACGGCGTTGATCAGGCGCGCAGAGCCGCGGGGAATCACCACGTCCACAAGTCCGCGTGCGGTGATCAGATCCTGCACGGAATCGTGCGACTCACAGGGCAGCAGCTGCACGATCTCGCGTGGCAGATCGTGGCGCTGCGCGACTTCCTGCAGGATTTGCACTAGCTTCGCGTTCGAGTGCTCAGCTGTCGACGAGCCACGCAGCAAGGCCACGTTGCCGGACTTGATCGCCAGGCCGAACGCGTCCACCGTGACGTTGGGGCGGGCCTCATAGACCATGCCCATCACGCCGAGTGGCACGCGCACCTGCTTCATCTGGATGCCGTTGGCCATCACCCCGCCTTGCAGGACCACGCCCACCGGGTCTTTGAGGTCCGCGACCTGGCGCAAACCACCAGCGATGCCCTCAATACGGCCCGCATCCAGCGCTAAGCGATCGATGAGAGACTCCGCCATCCCGTTGGCCCGGCCGGCATCAATATCGTCCTGGTTAGCGGCCAGGATGTCGTCGGCACGCGCGATCAACTCGTCGGCGGCATCACGCAACAGGGCGTCCTTTGCGCTGGTCGGCAGGGTGGCGAGGAGTGGTGCTACCTGCTTTGCTGCGCGGGCTTTGGACAGGACCTGGTCGCGCTCGGCAGCGCGGGCTTGTTCAGTCTGGGTGCTCATGGCACTTCATCCTAGCGCGTTCCCGCTGCTTATACACCTGTTCGAAGCGTTCCCCGGACGGGTGTCCGGTTCATGTTTTATGGTGTGTCACATGACAGTGCACACACCTGCCCTTTCCCTCCAGGCCGCCATTGCGCAAGCGCGTGCCGACGATGCCTCGCTCCCAGTCACCGTGCTGTGTGGGCCCCACGCACGCAACGATGTTGTGATCGCCCTTGCTGAAACCGGCCCCTATGTGGATGTCAATGTGGTGACCCTCGATGGGTACATCCGTGAGGCCGCCCGCGCGTTGGCTCCGCGTAGCCCGCTGCCCCGGCGCCGGATCATGACGGAGGTGACACGCATTCTTCTCGACGAGGATTCAGCCTTCCGCGGCCATGGGATTCATACGGAAACGGCGACGCGGTCGTCGTTAAGCACCATCGTGGGGCGCTTGCTGCGTTTACAACCAAAGGCTCGCGCCCAAGCGGGGACCGGAGAATTACCCCGGGAGGCTGCACGCATCGCGGAGCTGGTGGAGCAGCGTACCCGTGACGATCACTACACCTGGGCCGAGGCTTTTGAAGTGGCCGCACGTGCAGGCCAGGAGCGCGCATTTATCAGCGCGGGCGTGATCCCGGCGGACCCGCAGGAAGAAGCACTTTTTAAGGCGCTGTCTCCCGTCCCCGCCGATGTCACTGTGTGTGCGCAGCCGATTCCAAAAACGATGACATACCTGGACCCGCAAGAGGAGATCGAAGCGACACTGTCCAAGATCGCCGCGCACGCGCTTGACGACGAGACCTTAACGGCCAGCGATATAGCCGTGGTGACCCCGTCAGCCGATTACCTTCCAGAGCTAGTACGAATGAGCCAATACGCAGTTTTTCCCGCCCGCGTGCCTGCGGTGAACACGTGGGCTCAGGACCCGGCTGTGCGAACCGTCTTGCGTTTAGTGTCGCTGGATGCGCACACGACCCCGCGGCGTGCGCTGTCTGAGCTGCTAGAAAGCGGGCTCATGGCGAACTCGCCCTCGGCGTTTTCTTTCAACCGATTTACCCGTGACCGCGATATGCCCATCGATTCGGGTGGGGACTGGGATATTGAACTTGCCGACGAGGATGACGCGACCGTTCTGCAGTGGCGCAACGAACTGCAGGCCGGACTGCGCGGGGTGTGGAGCGCGCGCACGTGGACCGATGTGGCGACGCGTTTACGCGCTCTGGTGATGAAATATTTGAAGTTGGATAAGGCGGTGAGCGCAGACCTCATTCTGGACACCGTAGACTCCTTGGCCACCTTCGACGGCGAGCTTCCCGCTCCAACCCAGGCGATGGTCGTGGAACTGCTGACAGATACGTGGACGTCCCCACAGGAGGTCACGAAGCAGGGAGAGATGATCGTCGGCAGCCTCGAGGACATTGTCGGAAAGAAGTTGCGCTACCTCTACATTATTGGCGCCTCGGATGCGGCGCTGCCGGGTTCCTTCTCTTTTGATCCGGCGATCACCGAACAGCAGTCTGGTCGCGACGCCACTTGGTACAACGAACACACCCGCACCCTGTGGGAGGCGGCACTGCGCTCGGCGGACACCGTGGAGATCTCCTTTGCCCGCAGCGCGATCGACGGGTCACTCACGGGTGAACCTTCCGGTTGGATCCTGCCTTACCTTCCCGATGAGAAAAAACTTTATCCCCGGTTCGATAGCAGTACACTGGTGCCACTGACCGAGCAAGCGCTGGGGCGCATCACCAATGCCACGATGCGTCCAGAGACTGACTTCGTCAAAGTCAGCCAGGCCCGCAAGGAAGGTGATCGCAACGAGTGGAACGGGTTTATTGACAGCACGCTTGCCGCAAAGTGGTTTGATCAACCGGTCTCAGCCTCAGCGCTGGAGCTGTACACCGAGGACCCGCAGCTGTTCCTCTTCCGCTACCTGCTGCGCTCCCCCATGTTGGAGGACCCAGCACCCGCCACCCAGGTCTCGCCGCTCGAGCGCGGCACAATCTACCACCGCATCTTTGAGGACTGGACTAATGAGGTGCGGCTGGGCGACAAGATCGGCACGATCCCCGATCAGGAAGAGGCACGTGCGGTACTTGATCGGATCGTCGATACGCACCTAGGTACCCGCGACGAACGCTACTCTGCCACCACGTGGGAGTCCTTTACTCAAGACGTTCGGGCCAATGTTGCGCGCTGGTTCGATCGCGAAATGGCCGATATCGCCGATGGCTGGATCGCGGTAGGCGCGGAAACCGTCTTCGGCGCCAGCGATGATGCCGGAGCCTCCCATCCCCCAGTACGTGTGGCAATTTCGCCTGAACATGGCGCGCACAGCGAGGTTCAGCTCCGCGGCGCGATCGACCGCGTGGACGTACGTGTCGACGAAGCAGGTGGTGTCCACTTGCGTGTTACCGACTATAAGTCTGGCAAGGGCGAGAACTTCGCTGACAAACTTAAAAACAGCCCGGTCGGAGAACCAAAAGACCATGAAAAGGGCGAGGGTGGCTACGCGATCCAGCTGGCCATCTACGGCGCAGCAGCGCAAACGTCCATCGAGGACAGCGACAAGGCACCGCTCTCAGGGCTGGCTGAGATCCTCGCCAAGTTCGCCACTCCCGGCGCGCCAGTAACCGTGACATCGAGGTACTGGATGTTCCGGGACAATGAAAACCCCGAAGTATCGATACGCAACGACGACGCCACTACTGAAGAGCTGCGTAACTTCCTGCAGAAGACGTACACCAGCATCGTGCAGGGCCACTTCCCGCCGACCTTCGCGAAGGAAAAGTACCTCTTCGGTTTCGAGGACACAACCCTTCTTCGTGGACCTCACGGCACGAACACGACCGCTCTCGCCGTAGCCCACAGCGGCGCTGATCAGCTCGACTCGGACATCCAGGAGGACAACTAATGACTATCCCTGCAGACCAAGCTCTCCGCGACAAGATCACCTATGACACCGACACCTCCTACTTCGTCGAAGCTGGCGCGGGCTCAGGCAAGACTTTCCTGCTGGTACAGCGTTTGATTACTTTGCTGATCGACGAAGACGTTCCTCTGAGCCAGTTGGCTGCCATCACGTTCACGGAGAAAGCCGCGGAAGAGCTTGTCAACCGTTTGCGCGCGGCCCTGACCGAGGTGGAACAGACCGGGCAGTTAAAGGTCCACGAAGAAATTCGTGAATTCGAAGCAGCAGATGCTAGGGAGCGTGCTAGGCGTGCCCTCGGTGACTTGCCGGGAGCAGCAATTGAGACGCTGCACTCATTCTGCTTGCGGTTGATCTCCATGTACCCGCTGGAAGTAGGTGTGCCGCCCACGGTGCGGAAGTCGAGCGACCTTGCTGCATCCTTTAATGCTGTGCTGCGTGCCGAATCTACCCTGACATTTATTGACCAGGTGGTGACTGACCCGGAGGGCATGGCAGAGGAGATCCGCGCCCTTAATATCGGCGTGGAGCCCACCGTGGTGGCCGAAGCCATCGACGGACTCTTGGCAGCAGGGATGAGCACCAAAAATATTGAAGATATCGCCCTGTTCATGGACGAGCACTGGGGTGAACTATCCACTGACGCAAGTAATCCTGCATCCGGTGGTGCCCTGCCTGAAAAGCAGGTGTTGGATAAGGCGTACGTCCACGAGGTGCTCACGGATCTGCGCGCAATCGCGGCGCAGTGCACCAACGAATCGGACAGGTGGTACCAGGAAAAACTATCGCCTGCGATCGACTACGTTGAAAGCCTGACTCGTCGCGCTGAAGAGACCATCGTGGACGCAGACGCGAACTACTTTTCGAAGCCCGGCAACGTCGGTTCCAAGGGCAATTGGCACAACAAGCCCATGAAGGACATCAGGGGCCTCTTCACCGCGCACGATAAGCAGTGGTCCCAGCGGGCCCGTGGGCCCCTGTCCTACTACGCTGCGGTGCTCCGCCGCCTGATCGCTGCACTGACCCTGCGTGATGCGGACAAGCGGCGCCGCTCGGGCGAGCTGGAATACCACGACATGATTTACTTGGCAGCTCGCCTCGTCGAAAAGCCTGAGGTATGCGGCGCCCTGTCAAAGCATTTCCGCATGGTCGCGATCGACGAGTTCCAGGACACGGACCCAGCCCAGCTGGAGATCGTCGACAAGATCGTCGCCGATCAGCCCGGCCACCTCTTCACTGTCGGTGACCCGAAGCAGTCGATCTACCGCTTCCGTCGCGCTGACCTAGACACGTATCTCAGCGCACGCGAAAAGGCAGAAGATGCGGGCAACGTTTTGAAGCTCACGGCAAATTTCCGGTCCCGCCACGACGTCGTTGGTGCGATCAACTCCCTGTTTGCCGGCATGTTCGACAACCTCCCAGAACCAAACCCTGCACAAGCGGAGCCGAAGGCTGTCCCTTATGTCACAATGGACGCCTTCTCGGAGAATCCAGGCCATGTCGAGTTCCTGTGCAGGCCGCACGATGAGACCGACCACGGTCTGGACACCGCCGACTTCAAAAAGGCTGAGCTCAACGATATCGCTGCCGCGGTGCGTCGCGCTCACGGCGGACGGCTCACCGGCGAGCCTGTGGCCTTGAATGACATTGCCGTCCTTGTACCAACCCACGCTGATGCATTGGCCGTGGCGGAAAAACTCACTAAGGACGAGATCCCGGCGAGGACGGAGACCTCTCAGAAGGTCTACGCCGCTCCAGAGATTGAGAACCTCACCTCGATCCTGCGCGCTATCGCCGACCCCGCCAACCGCATGGCCACCACCGTGGCATTGCGTACTCCTTCGTTTGGTCTGAGCGACCAGAACCTCGCCGAGGCTGCTCAGGCCCGTTTCGAGGGCATTACGCTTGCCGACGACCACCCGTACACTACCGCTATCGACAAACTCCGGTCGCTGCAGAATGGGGCGAAGCGGGCGGATGTGGCTACCACCGTACGCAATGTGGTGGACACGCTGGGTGTGATTCCGGATCTGGCTGCCACTGGTGATGAGATGGGGATTCGTCGCGTCCAGCGCGTCATCCACGATGCCGAGGTATTCTCAGAGGAAACCAACGCTGGGCTTAATGCTTTCCTGCGCTGGACACTGGAACAGGCTTCTGACCGCGACGGCGCAGCCGATCCCGTGCTCGACGACGGCTCCGACGCTGTGCGTGTGATGACTGTCCACGCTTCCAAGGGCCGTGAATTCCCGGTAGTCATTCTTGGTGGTCTCGCGGGCGACGACAGGGCGAGGGCGGGTGCGCTGGGCTTCCACCCGGTAACCCGCGCTGTCGAATTCAAGTTCAAAGAAATCTTTACCCCTGGTTATGAAGATTTTGAACACTACGACAAACTCGCCGACGAAGCCGAAGCAGTCCGCCGCCACTATGTTGCGGCAACACGTGCCGAACACGCGCTGGTGGTGCCACTCGAGCTGAAGCGACTCAAGTCTGGCAAGGCGTACGCGAAAGCCAAGGGGAAGCCATTCGCCGATGTAGTAGCCCCACTGGACCCCGACGGTTCAATCTTGCCGCCGGAATCGGACTACCTCAACGTGACCACTCCTGCCGAGTTCGGAGACGCCGAAGTAACGATCCAGCACGCAGAGGGTACGACGCCGGATCTCGAAGCCATCGAGAAGAAATTCAACGAACGCGAGAAGCTACGTTCACGCGTCCGCACCGCCGGAGGGAAACTCACGGCCACCGCGATCGCTCATGCGGACCAAGACAACGAAACCGCAACAGCGCTGCGTACTCTGGCCACCGACAACGGCTGGCTGCGCGCCGCGAACCAGCCCGGCCTAGACGTGGTCGGTGACAACAGCGGATATGGTTCCGTCTTCGGTACCGTCGTGCACGATCTGATGGACACCTACACCGACGATGCACAGGTGGACTCCGAGGCAGCCAACTTGGCTGGGATCCATGATCTGGACCAGGAGTTGGTCCCCATCGCTGCCCGCGCAGCCCGGGCCTTGGCTGCCCACCCGATAGTCCAGGGCGCGTTTGCAGGCAGGCACCACCGCGAGATCCCTGTGATCTCCAAGGTGGGCTCCGTTGCCGTCGATGGCATCATCGACCTGCTTTACTTCGATGAGGACGCCGACGGCTGGGTGATCGCCGACTACAAGACCGACGCCTACGCGTCCGCGCAGCTTGTCGACGAGTACTTCACCCAGTTGCAGCTCTACGCCCACCTGCTGGGCAGCCAGTGGAAGATTGAGCGCCTCGAGCTGCTCTTTGTCCGCGGCGACCAGGTGGAGGTGCGCACGCTCCAGCTCGCCTAGTAGCCCGCGTCGGTGTCCACCTCGGTGGGCATCGTCTCACCGGCTTCGAAAGCGTTGGCGTTGGCGATGATGCACGGTGCGATGAACTTCGGTGCCGTCGTCCACGTCGTCGCAATATGCGGCGTGATCTGGCAGTTCGGCATGGACCACAGCGGGTGATCATCGGGCAGCGGCTCTGGATCGGTCACGTCCAAACCTGCCCCCGCAATCACGCCGTTTTGTAGTGCCCACACCAGGTCATCAGTATTCACCACTGGCCCGCGGCCCACGTTCACCACGATGGCATTGTCGGGCATGGTTTCAAACGCCTGCTTATCGACGAGCCCCCTAGTCTGCTCTGTCAGAGGAAGCAGGTTCACCACCACGTCGGCATCAGGCCACACCTCGTCGAGCTGCTCCGTAGTCACCACGCGATCCGCGCCCTCCACCGGATTGCCGGAACGGTTCACAGCAACCACATTCGCGTTGAACCCGCGCAGCATTTCAATCAAGCGCGTCCCGATTCCACCCGCGCCCAAAATGACCACGGTGGTCTCGTCGTCGGCAAGCAACTGCGTCCGCGCGTCTAGCTCGGCGCGTACCTGGAACGTCGGGTACATGGTGGCGGCCTTATGCTGGTGCATCACAGACAACATCAGGGCCAGCGCAGCCTCCGCGACTGGAGCGGCATAGACGCCGGCAGCGTTAGCCCAGCGCACACCGCTTTTCTTAATCTTGGGCAGGATGCCATCCACACCGGAGTAGATGAACTGCACCCACTTGATATTCTCGGGCAGCTCGGGCAGCCGCCCGCCGGGGTAGACCAAGAATTCGGCTTCTGACAGGTCCTCAACGTAGGTGTGGCCGGCGGCCTCCACCTCGTCTACTACGTTCTTCCATGGGTCACCAAGAAAAGTAAATTTCATGTACCCCAGCCTAGCGACTACAGGCGTGTGGCGTAGTTGGAAAGGTAATCCGCGTGTACTACTGGGCGGCGCTGCCCGTCCGGCAACTCGTCGGTGTGTTTACCCAGCATATCCACCAAGACGTGTGCGCTATAGGCGACTTCGCCGCGGCCCACGTTCTGGCCTTCTGGGCCCAGGATTTCTACGATGTCTCCCGCCTGGAAATCGCCCTCGATAGCGGTGATCCCCACAGCCAGCAGGCTGGTCCCGCCGCGGGTCACGGCTTTCACCGCGCCCTCGTCGAGACGCAACACGCCCTCCGCATCGGCGGCGTAGAGCGCCCAAAATTTCCAAGCACTCAAACGCTTATCCGGGCGGGTGTGGAAAACGGTGCCCACGGAAGCGTCGACAAGCGCCTGCTCAATCTGTTCCGCTGAGGCAAGCAGCACCGGCACCCCACCGCGCGCAGCAAGCCTAGCCGCCGATACCTTTGAAGCCATCCCGCCGGTGCCCAATCGCCCGCCATCGCCGGCGGCGACATCGGCAAGGTCGTGCCCGGTGCGCACCTCGTCGATGAAACGGGCACCCGGTTCGGACGGGTTGCGGTCATACAATCCGTCCACATCCGATAGCAGCACCAGGGCGTCGGCTGCGGTGAGCGTCGCGACGATCGCGCTGAGGCGGTCATTATCGCCAAACCGCATCTCAGACGTAGCCACTGTGTCGTTCTCGTTGACGATGGGCACCGTGCCCAACTGACGCAACCTATCGATCGTGCGCTGAGCGTTGCGGGCCCGATCACGCCGGCCAGCATCCGCCGCGGTCAACAACACCTGCCCGGTGGTGCGCCCGTAGCGGGCGAAAGAACTCCCCCACTGCTGGGCCAAGTGCACCTGCCCCACCGCGGCGGCGGCCTGCTTCGTCGCTAAGTCCTGCGGGCGCGTCTTCAGCCCCAGCGGCTCCATACCCGCGGCGATCGCGCCCGAGGACACCACCATCACATCGGACCCGCGCTTCATGCGGGCCTCGAGGGCGTCGACGATGCGGTCGATTTTCTCGCCGCTCACCGTCGAATCCGGGTTCACTAGCGAAGAGCTACCGAGTTTCACCACCACGCGCTTTGCTGTGGCGAGGTGGTCACGAAGCTGCTGGCTGGTCATAGCTTCTTATCCTATAAGACTGCTTAGCCCTGCCAACGTTCGCGGTCGGCCTCCTCGCCCTGGCCGTAGTCGTATTCGTCGATCAGACCGCGACGTGCCTGGGACGCGCGCTTGCGCTCCTCCGCAGAGGCACGGGTGGTGGTCTCCAAGCGGGCGTCTCGGCCACGTCCGGCCAAGGTCGGATCGCCTGCCAGGGACGGCTCCCAGTCAAAGGAAATCTCCCCGATGGTCACCGTCGCGCCCTCACGCGCGCGGAGTTTGCGCAGCTTGTCCTCCACGCCGGCGCGGTTGAGACGGTCGGACAGGTAACCAATTGCCTCGTCGTTTTCGAAGTCGGTCTGCTGAATCCAGCGCAGCGCCTTCTTGCCTGTGACGATGAATGCGCCTGGCTGCTCCGGATCCTCCATGACGTCGATGCCACCACCGTGGCGATTATCCACGGCCTGTGGGCGCAGCACCGTGGCCGCATCAGTTGCAGCCCCCGGTGCCTTCTCCTGCTTCGGACGCGCGCGACGCGCCTTCTTCACGATCTCCCACAGAGCCCACTTCAACTCATCCAGGCCCTCGCGGGTAGCGGTGGAAATGATGTGGACCGGCCAGCCGAACTGCTGCTCTAGGTCCTCGAGGACAAATTCAGCCAGCTCCTTGGCCTCGGGAACGTCGGCCTTATTCAGCACAATGACGCGTGGTCGCTGTCGCAGATCGCCCAGGCCGGTGTCATGTTCGAGGTCTTCGGCGTAGGCGTCAAGTTCTGCCTCGAGCGCCTCAATATCGGACTGCGGGTCACGCCCCGGCTCGATCGAGGCAGTATCCACAACGTGCACGAGCACGGCGGTGCGCTCGATGTGGCGCAGGAAGTCCAAGCCCAGCCCGCGGCCATCGCTCGCGCCTGGGATAAGGCCGGGCACGTCCGCGATAGTAAAGGTGTCATCCCCCACGTTGACCACACCAAGGTTCGGTTCCAGGGTGGTAAACGGGTAGTCAGCAATCTTCGGCTTAGCGGCCGAGAGCACTGAAATCAGTGAGGACTTGCCCGCGGACGGGAAGCCCACCAGGCCTACGTCGGCCATGGACTTCAGTTCCAGAATGAGGTCGAGTGTTTCGCCGAGCTCACCCTGGAGTGCGAAGCCTGGGGCCTTGCGCTGCGCGTTGGCTAGCGCTGCGTTGCCCAGGCCGCCGTAGCCACCTTCGGCCGCGAGGAATCGTGTGCCCGGAACGGTGAGGTCTGCCAGGGTGTCGCCCTGTTCTGTTTTCACCACGGTTCCCACGGGCACCTGGAGGACGAGGTCCTCCCCGCGGGCGCCGTTGCGGTGGTCGCCGGCACCGTTACCGCCGCGTGGGGCGCGCAGGTGGGGGCGCCACTGGAAGTCGAGCAGCGTGTGGACCTGCGGGGACACCTCCAGGATGATGTCGCCACCATGGCCGCCGTTGCCGCCGTCGGGGCCGCCGAGAGGCTTGAATTTTTCGCGGTGGACGGATACACAGCCGTGTCCACCGTCTCCCGCCTGCAGGTGGAGGACTGCGCGGTCAACAAATTGCGCCATGTGTCTGCCTTTCTTACTGGTAAATCTTGCCTGATAGTAGCAGGTCAGCCGCCCGGTGAAAACCGAGCGGCCGCAATAAAAATCGCCCACCCTCAGCAAGGAGGATGGGCGATGAAGCCTTCAGCTCGCGCTTAAGCAGTAGCAGCAGCGGCCTGCTCTTCAGCAGGAACGATGTTGACGATACGCTTGTTGCGCTTGATGCCGAACTGGACGGAGCCAGCTGCCAGTGCGAACAGGGTGTCGTCGCCGCCACGGCCAACGTTCTCACCTGGGTGGAACTTGGTGCCGCGCTGGCGGACGAGGATCTCGCCTGCCTTCACCTGCTGGCCGCCGAAACGCTTGACGCCAAGACGCTTTGCCTCGGAGTCACGACCGTTCTGAGTGGACGATGCGCCCTTCTTCGTTGCCATGTTTTTTCTCCTTTGAGATTACGTTCTCGGCTTACTTGATGCCGGTGATCTTCAGAACAGTCAGTGGCTGACGGTGGCCGATGCGGCGCTTGTAGCCAGTCTTGTTCTTGTACTTCATGATGTCGATCTTACGGCCCTTGCCGTGCTCGACGATCTCTGCAGCGACGTTGGCCTTAGCCAGGTCGTCTGCCTTGGTGGTGACGTTGGCGCCGTCGACAAGCAGAACCGGGGTGAGAGCCACGGCATCGCCTGGCTCACCCTCGATCTTCTCGACCTTGACGAGGTCGCCTTCGGCAACCTTGTACTGCTTGCCGCCGGTCTTGACGATCGCGTACATAGAGGGTTACCCCTTATCTATACTCGTGAGATCCCCGCCACGCATTCTTTAGCAGGTATCCCCTTTTGGACAATGATATAAACGTGTTTCGCGGGCAGAATGCGCCTCAAAACAGTGACTGTCAAAGACTACACCGTCAAGGGACCAAACTCCAAACCGCCATCACCACAGCTACGCCCGCGTGCTGCGTCGCGTCGCCCGGCGGCGCCCACGTCCCCGCGAGGAGGACTTCTTCTGGGTGTCCTGCTTCGGCGCGGACTCCTTCTTTTTCTCAGCCGACGGCGTGGACTGCTTCGGCTGATTCGACTGACTAGCCTGGCCCGCCTGCCCCGACGTCCGTGCCCGGCGCACCGCACGTCGGCGTCCACGGCGCGAACGGCTTGGCTTATCATCTGATCGCTTATCGACGATCACCTCAACCGGCTTGTCCTCCTGGTCTGGTTGAGCTGGCTCAGACTTTTCGTAGTCTTCGCGGCGTGGGCGATGGTCCGAACGGGAGTTGCCGCGGGTACGCCGCTTGCGTCGTGGCGACTTCTCGAACTCAGCAACAGCCTCTTCGAAAGTCTTCTCGCCCTCGCCGACGGTCCCTGCAGAGTCATCGTGGTCTTCAGAGCCCTCGTGACCGTCAGGATCGCTCACGCGATCCTGTTGACGTCCTCGACCCCTACCCCGTCCACGGCGTCCGCGACGGCGGGAGGAACGGCGTTCGTTGTCCTCGCGCTCCTCGGTGTCATTGCTGGTCTCTTCCTCGTCGGAGACGGTTCCGATCACAGAGTCAGCAATCTCCTCAAGCTCGCGGTCATCGCGTTTCTTCGTGGACTTAGGTGCGGAGGAGTCCTCGTCGTCACGCCCACGAATCGCCTTCGCTGCTGGGTGGTCCTCTGGTTTTTGTGCAGGCTTACGACGACGGCGTGGCGCCTCGTCGTGTGTGTGCTCCACTGGATCGTCGGACAGGATGTAGCCGCGGCCACCGCAGGTCTCACATTCGTGGGAGAACGTCTCTAGGAGACCGGTGCCTAGGCGCTTGCGTGTCATCTGCACCAAGCCCAGGGAGGTGACCTCGGAGACTTGGTGGCGGGTGCGGTCGCGACCCAGTGCTTCCTTCAGGCGGCGCAGAACCAGTTCTTGGTTTTCGGGCAGGATCATGTCGATGAAGTCGACGATGATCATGCCGCCGATGTCGCGCAGGCGCATCTGGCGCACGATCTCTTCGGCCGCCTCCAAGTTGTTGGCGGTCACGGTTTCTTCCAAGGAACCGCCAGAGCCGGTGAACTTGCCGGTGTTCACGTCGATCACCGTCATTGCTTCGGTGCGATCAATGATCAGGGAACCACCCGAGGGCAGCCACACCTTGCGCCCCAGCGCCTTCTGCAGTTGTTCGTCGACGCGGTGCTCCGCAAAAGCATCGGCGCCGTCATGCTCGTCGCGGTCAAACTTGACCAGGCGGTCTTCGAGATCTGGCGCGACCTTGGAGACGTAGTTGTAGACGATGTTCCAGGACCGCTCACCATCGACAACCAGTTCAGTAAAGTCTTCATTGAACAGGTCACGCACAACCTTGACCAGCAGGTTTGGCTCTTCATACAGGGTGACAGGCTTGGCACCCTTGGAAGACTTCTCCTTCGCCGCCTGCTCCTGGATAGCTTCCCACTGCGTGTGCAGTCGGTTCACATCTGCAGCGATCGCTTCCTCGGGGACGCCTTCGGCCGCGGTGCGGATGATCGCCCCGCCCTTGCCTGGGACGACGTTGTTCAAGATCTCCTTCAAACGCTTGCGCTCAGGGGCAGGCAGCTTGCGCGAAATACCTGCGCTGCGCCCACCTGGCACGTAGACGAGATAGCGGCCAGCCAGGGAAATCTGAGTGGTCAAACGGGCACCCTTGTGCCCGATCGGGTCCTTCGACACCTGCACTAGCACTTGGTCGCCAGACTTGAGAGCGTTCTCGATGCGGCGCGCACGCCCGCCCAGTCCTGCTGCCTTCCAGTCCACTTCACCTGCGTAGAGCACGCCGTTGCGGCCTTGGCCGATGTCAATGAATGCGGCTTCCATACTGGGCAGCACGTTCTGGACGCGGCCGAGATAAATGTTTCCGATCATCGAGGTATTTTCCTCGCTGGTGACGAAATGCTCCACCAGCAGGCCATCTTCCAGCACGCCTACCTGGGTGATCCGACCATGGTGGTCGTGGCGCTCGCGCTCACGCACGATCATGGTGCGCTCGACAGACTCGCGGCGCGCCAAGAACTCCGCCTGGCTGACGATCCGCGACTGCTTGCGACCCTCCGCGCGCTTTTCGCTGCGGCGGCGGCGCTGGGCTTCAAGGCGCGAGGATCCCTTGATCGCTACCGGCTCTTCAATGACGTCAGCTTCTTGCTCTTGTTCAGGGGCCTCGACGCCGGCATCGTCGTGACGCTTGTTCTGCTTCTTCGACGGCTGCGCATCCTCGTTGGCTGCGGAGCTGGAGCTGGTGCGGCGCGCGCGACGACGATCAGAGCGCGACGGAGCCTTGAAAATCGGGGCGTGCGCCTCCACGGCGGTCTCCTCCGCAGGCGCTGGCGTGATCTCCGGGGTCACTTCAACTAGCGGCTCGTCTTCCGACTCCTGCGCGTCCGCAGAATCTTCCTGCTCTTCCTGCTCTTCGCGTTCCGACGAGGCCAGGTCCGCGTCCACCTTGTCTTCGATCTGGCTGATCTCGTTGGCCACGTCCTTGCGCACGCGGTCACGGATCTTCTCATCGGCTTCCGCCGCCACGTCCTCGGGCACTGGGGTGCTGACAGAAGGATCTGTCGCCGCGCCCTGCAGCACGTCCAGGACTTGCTCGGCCTCAGCGCGCGTCAGCGAGGACTGAGCCACCTTGACAAGGCCCATCCCGTTGAGCGCGATGACTAGGTCCTTGGACGGCAGGCCGAGCTGCTTCGCCAGCGTGAACACGCGAGTTTTGTCACGAAGCTGGGAGCGATCAAAGTTCTGGATGGCGCTGGATTCTGCTGCGGCTGGCTGATCGGTTTCTTTGCCAGAGGCCATCTCAGCATTTTTAGTGTTCTTAGTGTTTTTGCTGTTTCGGTTTTCAGCGCGTTTCGCCGATTTCTCCGCGGTAGAGGCCTTTCGGGTGGCTTTGCGCCCCTTCTTCGTGGCCTTCCGTGTCGGTTTCTTTTCTGCAGTCGCTGCCTCGTTGGCGTTGGACTTATCGTTTTGTTCGGTATTTTCGCTGTTGTCAGCCACGACCGATCTCCTATTATTATCAAGCCGCGACGTGCGCCTACCGGGCGCTGGCGTTCAACAGCTTGTCGTCGCTGTTCGCCGCCGCCACACAGTTCGCGCACCTCACGGTACGTATGCGGGTATCAAAGCTTATCCTCGCGCCCAGCCTCGGCCACCGTGTCGTGGCACGTTCTCACACTCGGCGCGCTGCTCCCCATTGTGGCACACCCCGCGATAAATAGTTGATCGGACCCGCTAGCGGTGCCGGGCGATCACAGCCGCAACGGTCTCGACAATCGACGGATGTTGCTCATCTTTCTCCAGCTGAGCACGAATAACGGAGCCGACCACAGCATCAACCACTTCATTGACAGCGTCGAGGGCCACGTTGGAAGCCTTGAGAATTTTCTCGGCCTCTACAACGGAGTCCGCATAAAGCTCAGTCACTAGGCCAAATAGGGTGCCGGGCTCACGCAAGCCGTCAATCAGCGCGCCGATCAGGCCCGGAAGGTCTTTCCTGCTGCCGAGCGTCAGGCTTTCGACGAGGCGCCAGGCCACCAGGTCGTCACTATCGGTAGACGTCGCCAACCCCAATTGTTCCTCGGCGATCATCGTGCGCACCTTCGCCAGTTCGGTAAAGCACGTTTCTAGGAGCTTTTCTCGACTGACGTAATAGTATCCAATGGAGCCGACGGGCACGCCAGCCCGAGCAGCGACTTGGCGGTGCGTTACCTCTCGCAGACCTTCGTTCAACAAGATCTCGATTGCTGCCCGCAGAATTACCTCACGCTTCTGAATGGCGCGTGATTGCTCGGCGCGCTGTGCCACTTGCCCCACCTCCTTCTCATACAGGCAATACCTTTTATGCAATCAAACTTATATCTTTTCCCGCGGAAAATCGAATTGATTGCATTAAAAGATTTTTAGACTACTCACGTGCGCCAGAAACATGGATTTAGCTGCAGTTTCACAGCTGTACGTTTGCTTTATGTTCCCTGTGTAGCGTCGCTACTGTCAGACCGAACGGTTCAGCAACAGTGAAACGAATCTTTCAGTGATTCATAGACCTATAGTGGAGCCACACGACGAAAGGAAAAATACTATGGCTACCGAGCACACTGAACACACCGATAAATCACAACGCCCCGTCCACGTCGCGCACAACGAGGACGCGCATCGTTACACCATCACCTATGACGGTGACAGCTCCCCCGTCGGCTACCTGGAGTACGTCGACGAAGGTTCTGAGCGCAATTTCAAACACACCGTGGTGAAGAAAGAATTCAACGGCCGCGGACTGGCCGGCATCCTAGTCAAGGTCGCTGCTGAAGACAGCGCATCCCGCGGATGGCCCATCATCGCAGAATGCCCCTACGTTTCTTCATGGATGGAGAAGAACGATTTCCAGGGTGAGTGGCGTACGCCCTAACTAAAGCCAGAAAAGATCAAAGCTCCTCCAACAGCCATAATCATGGCTGCGGAGGAGCTTTCACCACGTTGAACTACTTGTTCGGGAACCAGATTGCGATCTCGCGCTCTGCGGACTCAAGCGAGTCGGAACCGTGAACAACGTTCTCACCAACGGTCAGAGCGAAGTCACCACGGATGGTGCCTGGGGTGGCCTTGGACACTGGGTCGGTGCCACCAGCCAGCTGGCGCCATGCCTCGATGGCGCGCTCGCCCTCGACGATGCCCGCGACCAGCGGTGCGGAGGTGATGAACTCAACGAGCTCGCCGAAGAATGGCTTGTCCTTGTGCTCTTCGTAGTGCTTCTCAGCGGTCTCGCGGTCTGCGGTACGCAGGTCCATCTCGACGAGCTTCAGGCCCTTGCGCTCAATGCGGGAGATGATTTCGCCGACGTGGCCATTAGCGACGCCGTCTGGCTTAATAAGAATCAGTGTACGTTCAGTCATGCCGAATACCCTACCGAACTACTTGCAGGCGCGCAGACTTTGGACCGCCATTCAGCGTCCCATCAGTCCAGTTCCCTCACGATGCGCTGGGCATCTTCGTTGCTGGCGTAACGATCCCACAGCATCAGCTGCCTGATCGCCCCGGATTCATTGCCCTCAGCCTTCAGACCCCGCAGGGTCTCTTTCTGCTCGTCGCTAAGCACGAATTCCCTCGGCGGCTTCTCCTCGGCCATTTTCATAAACCCCAGGATGAGGAAAATCGCAGCCAGAATCAGCGACACCCACAGCATCCACCCCGGACCACCAAACCAGTTGGCGCCCAGTGCGATCAGGGTGAACAAGGTAGCAAGGATGAAATAGAGCACGCGCATAGCCACAACCCTAATGAAAGGGGCCACCTTCTGCGAGGTAACGCAGGTGCTTATCGACGAGATCCAGCTGCGTCAGCGAATACACCATCCGCATGCCGACGACATCCTCGACCTCGTTAAGCACCCAACCGTCTTGGTGCCTGATGAAATCCACCCCGCATAACCCCTGGGTAAGAATCGGCGCGACCTTGATCAGCTCACCCAATCGAGCCAGTTCATCGTCGTGAAGCGAATATGTGCGCGCGGAACCGCCAAGCGAATAGTTGGATTTGAAGCTGGTGGTGGAGGTGCGTAGCATCGCGGCCTGCACCTGCCCTCCCAGCAGGTAGACGCGCAGGTCCACCCCTGGGCTGTCGGCGAGTTCCTGCACGATGAGGCTGTCGTCGTCGACATTGGTCGCGCGGGTCACGCGTTCGACCCCTTCTCCACCGTGTCCGCCGCGAGGCTTCACGACGAAGGGTGGCGCCATGGTGTGACCAGGCGCCAATTGAGTGCGCATCACCGGCACACCGCGGGCGTGGAAGTACTGGTAGGTGGCCCATTTATCGTTGGCCACGCGCGCAAGTTCCGTCCCGTTGTGCACCGCTACGCCGCAATCCTCAAGACGCGCGCGCAGCTGCGGGGCGACGCAGCGAAACAGGGCGAGATCAGGCAGGCTGCTGGGCAGCCTGCCTGCTAAGGGTTCGTCGGCAAGCACCAGTGTTGCCTGCAGTCCATAACGTGTGGCGGTGGTGAGATATTGCTTGATCATCCACTGGTTGCGGGCGGCGCGCGGGCCGTCGTAGACCAGCCACATGCTACGCATCGCGAACGTACTCCATGATCAACCGGCCAATGTCGATGCCGGTCGTACGCGACATGTTCACGAAATGGGCGTTGGAATTGACCTCGCACACCACGGGGCCGTCCGGACCGTCCAGCAGGTCCACGCCGGCGAAACCGGCCCCCACCGCGCGGGTCGCGGCGATCGCCAAACGTTCCTGCTCTAGCGTGGCCTGGACCTGGCGGGCCTGACCACCATGGGTCAGGTTGGCGCGAAACTCCCCTGGCTGGGCGGTGCGCTCGATGGTCGCCACGACTTCATCGCCAATCACCTGGAGGCGATAGTCCCGCCCTGCGGACTCAGTAACGAACTCCTGGACGATGCCGTCGCGCGCGCCCAGCTGACCCAACCACGTGACAAGATCCTCGCGCGTGCGGGCCAAATGCACCTGCGCGCCGAAGGAACCGAAAGATTCTTTGACCACCACCGGCAGCCCGAAGTGCTCGATAGCCTCGTCCACGAAGGGCTGCTCCTGCCACGCGACTGGCTGGAAACGCAGGGGCACCACCATCGTGTCCGGCTGGGCGATGCCTGCTTCCAGCAAACAGGTGTAGGTGCGAAACTTATCGTCACAGGCCTCGATCGCCGCCGCCGAGTTAAAACAGCGCACACCGCGGGCCTCCAGCCAGCGCCCCACAGCGACATCCTTGTCCCACAGCACCACCCAGTCGGGGCGTTCGCGTTCCAGCTGCGCTTGAACCTGCGCGTTGGTGACAAACTGCGCCTTCAGGCCTGCCTGGTCGGCCGCGCGCAGCAACCACTCGTGCAGCTCAGCGAACTTGGCAGAGTGGTAGAAGTGGTTGACGACGATCCAACCGGCCATCGCATTAACCCAGGTGCTGGGTGGTGAGCAGGCCGCGCTTCATGCGCTCGATCATGTTGCGGCGCAGCGTCAGAACGAACCACCACACCACCGCGAACATCACGCCGATGGCAAAGACCGACCAGTGAATGAAGATGCCGGCGAGCAAGAACACCTGCAAGATAACCGCCACGGGCAGCGCCCACTTAAAACGCGTGAGGAAGGCCAGCACAGTGTGCGCCACACCAAGCGCGGTGATATACCCCCAGTTGAAGGTGGTCCACAGCTGACCATCGTCGATCTTCAAGATCACGGTCAGCGACAGGAAAATGGTGATGGCCTCGAGAAAGAGCACTCCGGCGACCACCCCGTTGAGGCCTTTCATCGGGTCCTTGGCAGGCTCGTGGCCCTTGCCTAGTGGGCCGTAGTTCTCGTCGCTCATCTACTCCGCATCCTTTGCAAACAGTGGGTGTGCTTGTGCCACGACCTGCCCAGAGCCGGTCAGCACAATACCAGTGCCTGATTGTGCCTCATCGCCACCCATTTCCTCAAGCGCCAGCTCACGGGCCGTCGCGTACGCACCGGCCAACGTGTCGTCGACAAATACTCGGTCATCGCCGAAGATCTCTCGCGCAAGCTCCGCCAACTCATAAGGGTCCATGGCGCGTGACGACGACAAGCCCGCCACCACAACTACTGACAGCACAGGTTCCAGTGCGCGCAAAATACCGGCCGCGTCCTTATCCTCAAGCACTCCCACCACACCGATCAGGGTGGTGAAATTAAAGTCGCGCTCGAAGGCGGCCGCCAGCGCCTGGGCACCGGCCGGGTTGTGAGTGGCGTCCACGAATGTTGTGGGGGTGGTGTCCATGCGTTGCAGCCGGCCCGGCACCTCCACGGCCGCGAAACCGCGGCGAATCGTGTCCTGGTCCAACTGGTGGCCCGAATGCGCACCAAAGAAGGCTTCCACCGCTGCGAGGGCAACAGCCGCGTTCTCCGCCTGGTGGGCGCCCGATAAGGGAACGAAGACGTCGTCGTAAAGCCCGCCCAAGCCACGCAGCTGCACGGTCTGCCCGCCCACAGCAATGGCAGAATCCGCCACGGTGAACTCGCTGCCGTAGCGGGCTACAGCAGCATCGACCTCCACGGCGCGCGCGAGGATCGGCTCCAGCGCCTCCCCCGGTTGTGCCGCGATGACGGCCACAGCATCGGGGTTGCGGATGATCCCGGCCTTGTTCGCGGCGATCTCCGCGATGGTCTCGCCTAAGTAGTCGGTGTGGTCCAGGCCGATCGGGGTGATCACGTTGACATCCGCGTCGGCCACATTGGTGGAATCCCACAGCCCACCCATGCCGGCCTCAATGACGGCGACATCCACCGGCGCATCCGCGAATGCGGCAAAAGCGATGGCGGTAAGCACCTCAAACTTCGACAGTGGAATATCGAAACGGGCATCCACCATCTCCACAAAAGGCGCGATCTCTTCATAGATGCGCACGAAGTCCGCCGGGTGCATGTCCTGGCCATCGATGCTGATCATGTCATTGACGGCGTTGATCTGCGGGCTGACAAAGAAGCCCACGCGGCGGTGAAAAGCCTCCAGCAGCGTTGCGATCATCCGCACCGTGGACGTTTTCCCGTTCGTGCCAGCCACGTGGATCACCTTGTAGCTCTGCTGCGGGGTACCCAGGAAATCAAGCAGCAGCGAGATCTTCTCGGTCGACGGTTCGATCTCCCGCTCGTTCGCCCGCTGCCCCAGCTTCTCGGTCACCCGCGCTAGTGCTGCGCGGTCGTCGTCGGTGATGGGCCGCTGGATCGGTTCGACCGTCTCGGTCTCCAAACCCTCGACCTCAACGGGGTCTTCGCCCACCACCGGCGCTCCGCCCAGGTTGAGGGTGCGGCCGGCGTCGGTGGTCTCCACGTCGAAGGCGGGCTGCTCAGGCAGGTCCGCCTCATCGGTCAGGTCAGCATCACCGTCGTCGATGCTGGCATCGATGGCCTCGAGAATGCGCTTGATCTGTTCGTCGTCAGAATGTGGGCGATGACCCGTCATCTATTTCAAGTTCTCCAATCGCGCGCTGATGCGCGCTTGCTCTTCGGTTGCTATCTGCTGGCGGTCGCGGATCTTCTGCACCACGGCCTCCGGCGCGTTCGCCAGGAACTGCTCATTGTTCAGCTGTTTCGCGGTGGTCTCCAGTTCCTTCTCTGCGGCAGCAAGCTCCTTTTCCAGGCGCTTGCGTTCCGCAGCCACGTCCACTGTGCCGGAGGTATCCAGCTCCACGTCCAGGGTGGTCTGGCTCAGGCGCATTTCAATGCTTGCCGACGATGCAAAGTCCGCACCCGGCGCCTCCACGCGCGCAATATCGCGCACCATGGCTTCCTGGTCCTCCAGGTCAGCCGCGGCGAAGTCCAGCTTGCCCGGAACCTTCTGCGAAGGCTTCACACCTTGGTCGGCGCGGAAACGGCGCAGTTCAGTGATCAGCTTGATGGAATCCTGAATCCTTCGCGCCGCTACCTCATCGGTAGCTGCCCCACCGTTGGTGTCCTCAGACGATGGCCATGGGGCCTGGGTGACGGACTCCTCTTCGGTCAGCGCGGTCCACAACATCTCCGTGATGAACGGCATGGTGGGGTGCAACAGGCGCAGTACAACATCAAGCGCGCGACCCAGCACGATCTGGGTGGACCGGGTGCGGGCCTTCTCCTCCTCCGTCGCCTGGTCAAGATCACGAGAAATCTGAGTTTTGGAAATCTCCAGGTACCAGTCACACAGCTCATCCCACACGAAGTGGTAGAGGTCCTCGTTGGCTTTCGCGAACTGGTAGTCATCTAGGCGCTCGTCGACAAGCGCACGGACCTCCTCCAAGCGGTCGAGGATCCAGCGGTCAGCATCCGTGAGCGTCTCGCGGACAGGCAGTTCGCTCACCGCAGCACCATTCATCAGCGCGAACTTGGTGGCGTTGTACAGCTTGGTGGCAAAGTTGCGGGCGGCCTGGGCGTTGTCCTCGCCGATCGGCAGGTCTACACCGGGGTTCGCGCCACGAGCCAGGGCGAAGCGCAGTGCGTCCGCGCCATATTCCTCCACCCAGTCCATCGGGTCGATGCCGTTGCCCAGGGACTTCGACATCTTGCGACCCTTTTCATCGCGCACCAGGCCGTGCAGGTAGAGATCCGTAAAAGGCACCTGCGGGCGGCCGTCGATGCCTTCGCCCAAGACCTCCGGGGTTTCCTTGCCGGCAAAGGTGCCGAACATCATCATGCGCGCCACCCAGAAAAACAGGATGTCATAGGCGGTGACCAGCACGGATGTTGGGTAGAACTTTTCTAGGTCCGCAGTCTTTTCCGGCCAGCCCATCGTGGAGAAAGGCCACAGTGCAGAGCTGAACCAGGTGTCCAGCACGTCAGGGTCCTGCTCATAGCCTGCTGGCGGTTCTTCGTCCGGGCCCACGCAGACCACGTCGCGGGTCCCGTCGCTTTGCTCGGGCCCGTACCAGATCGGGATCCGGTGGCCCCACCACAGCTGGCGCGAAATCGTCCAGTCATGCATGTTGTCCACCCAGTCGAAGTAGCGCTTCTCCAACGCTGGTGGGTGAATCTTCGTGTCGCCTTCGCGCACCGCGTCGCCGGCCATCTTCGCCAGCTCCTCGACCTTGACGAACCACTGCAAGCTCAGGCGCGGCTCAATCGCTTCCTTGGAACGCTCCGAGTGTCCAACCGAGTGCACGTACGGGCGGACCTCCTTGACGATGCGGCCTTGTTCCGCCAGTGCCTCGCGCACCTTAACGCGGGCTTCCTCGCGGGTCAGGCCATCGAACTGGGTACCGGTATCTGCGATGTGGCCGGTCTTATCCATGATGATCGGCATGTCCAGATCGTGGCGCAGGCCCATCTCATAGTCATTCGGATCGTGGGCAGGGGTGATCTTCACCGCGCCGGTGCCGAATTCCATATCCACGTAGTCGTCGGCAATGACCTTCAGCTTGAGGTCATCACGGAACGGGTGATCAAACTCGGTACCGACCAAAGCGGCGTAGCGCTCGTCGTCGGGATGCACGGCAATAGCCACGTCGCCCAGCATCGTTTCCACACGCGTGGTGGCCACGATCAGGTGGGGTTCGTCGTCGTTTAGCGAACCGTAACGGATGGAGACCAGCTCGCCCTCGACGTCCTCGTAAATCACCTCAATATCAGACACGGCGGTCTCCAGCACGGGTGACCAGTTCACCAGGCGGTAATCCTGGTAGATCATGCCCTTGTCGTACATCATCTTGAAGATGGTCTGCACCGCGCGCGAGAGGTTCTCATCCATGGTGAAGGAATCACGGGACCAGTCCACCGAATCACCGATGGCACGCATCTGCGACTGGATGGTGCCACCGTACTTTTCCTTCCAGTCCCACACGTGCTGGATGAATTCTTCGCGGCCGTAATCGTAGCGGTCCTTGCCCTCAGTTTCCTTGAGCAAAGCCTCCACCTTGGTTTGGGTGGCGATGCCCGCGTGGTCCATCCCCGGCAGCCACAACACCTCATAACCCTGCATGCGCTTCCGACGTACCATCACATCAATCAGCGTGTGGTCGAGCGCATGGCCCATGTGCAGCTGGCCCGTCACATTCGGTGGCGGCAGCACAATAGAGTAGGCAGGCTTATCACTTTCCGCATCGGCGGTGAAATAGCCCTTATCTACCCACCCCTGGTACAGCTCCGCCTCCAGGGATTGAGGCTCCCAATTCTTCGGGAGGTTGTCTGCTCGGTTCTTGCCCACGTTTGCTTCAGTCACGCGCACCAGTCTAGCCGGTACAGGCAGCACAGATTAGATGACCTAGCTAAGTTCTGGCGCGGCGGTCGCGGTGACCGTGTAGCCGTCATCCAATTCGATCGTGATCGTTGCCACGCCGTTGTCATCCACGCTGAGCGTTTCGACGACAGCGGGACCAAAATCGCTGCGCTGCACATCTACCTCGCTGAGGTCCGAGCAGTACCGCAGGTTGTGGTCAAAGGGAACGTAGACCTCCGCCAGAACGGTGAAGTCGCCCGGGGTGTCGTCGTCAAGCGAGGAATACTCGATATAGCGAAACACGCCGATATTGTGGGCGGCCCGGTATCGCCTAGTCACCGTGGTGGTGGGATCTTCTGGCCCCACCAGTTCGTCGAAGGAGATTTGGCTGCCCTCGTGCGCCTCGCGGAACACCCCGATCCGTCGCGCGAGGCGGTCGGTGAGGTGGAAATCAGACTCCGGGTCCGCCGCGATCGCAAGCCCAATCGCCGTCGACGCAGTGGGCAGCTGCGAACGGTGCACGCGCCTTCCGTAGCGTTCCCGCAAGACCCGCGAGACCAGAGGCAACGCAGACGCCCCGCCGACCAAGTAAATGCCGGCGATCTCCGTATCGCGCAGGCTGTTTTGCTCCCCCAGCAACGGCACGATGGCCTCCATCGTGCGCTCCACAAGAGGTGTGGCGGCCTCATAAAAATCGGCGACAGGAACGGTGACTGCTCCGCCAGGCAGGTCGATCAGCACCCGGCGGGTTTGCGGCTTAATCGCCTCTTTTGCTTCGCGGATCCTGTCCATCACGGCAGGGGGCACACCATCGGCCAGCACCTTCGGCGGCAGGGCAAGACCGGCCAAGACATCGTCGAAATCATCGCCGCCCAAACGCGCAATACCCGTGGATCGTTCCACCACATGGTCCAACCCATCGATGCGCAGCAAGGTCGCATCAAAAGTGCCGCCACCCAGGTCAAACACGATGATCGAGGTACGCTTCGTGTTCAGAGTGCGCGCGTAGCGGTGGGTGTATTCGAAACCGGCAGCACTTGGCTCATTGATCAGGCCAATCACGGTGGCGCCGGCTCGTCGAAAAGCATCCATGGTGAGCAGGCGCTGGGTCGACCCTGCGTTGGCCGGGACACCAAGCACGATCTCCACCGGCTCGTCGGCAGGCTGCTGGGCTCGGAGCTGGTCGATGATATAGCGTGCGAAGGTTGCGAGCACTTCGGGGATCGTCGATACGCGATCACCGACCGTGACCTCAGTGTGCGGGCCGATATCCGGCGCAGACAAGAGACGCTTGAACGAGCGCGTGACGACGACGCCCTGGTCTACCGCAGCCATCGCGTCCCAGCCGGCGCGGATGTTTCCCTCGACCAACCCAACGACGGTGGGAACATACTCGTGGAGGTCGCCCTGCGGGTCTGGGATATTCACCACAGGGTAGTTCCCGCGATCAACAGCGGCGATCACTGTCCTTGTGGTGCCAAAATCAATACCGTAACGCATGATTCCACACCCTAGACTGTGTCGCCGCTTTTCGTTGGTCTCTTATTTCAGCAAGTCGGCGACTGCGTCGCGCTCACCTTCGAGCTCGGTGATGTTCGCGTCGATACGCTCGCGCTGGAAGTCAGAGATATCTAGGCCCTCGACAACCTTCCAGGCGCCGTTCTCGCCGATCACTGGGAAGCCGAAGATCAGGCCTTCTGGCACGCCGTACTGGCCGGTGGAAGGAACAGCGGCGGTGGTCCACTTGCCGTCGGTTCCCTGCACCCAGTCGCGCATGTGGTCAATCGCTGCCGACGCAGCCGACGCTGCGGAGGACTTACCGCGTACCTCGATGATCTCGGAGCCGCGCTTTGCCACGCGTGGGATGAACTCGTTGACGTACCAGTCATTATCTACAGCCTCTGGAACAGGCTTGCCGTCGACGGTGGCGTAGGTGATGTCTGGGAACTGGGTGGCGGAGTGGTTGCCCCACACAGCGACCTGTTCGAAAACGTTGGTGGTCACGTCGAGCTTCTGGCTCAGCATGGATTCGGCGCGATTGTGGTCCAGCCGCATCATCGCGTTGAAACGGTCCGCAGGAATGTCCTTGGCTGCGTTCGCCGCGATCAGTGCGTTGGTGTTGGCCGGGTTACCGACGACCAGCACGCGCAGGTCATCTGCAGCGTGGTCGTTGAGCGCCTGGCCCTGAGGGCCGAAGATCTTGCCGTTATTGGCGAGCAGGTCTGCACGTTCTTCGCCTTTGCCACGTGGCTTCGCGCCGACGAGGAAGGCGGAGTTGGCGCCGTCGAATGCGGTCTTCGCATCATCGGTGACGGTGATCTTGGTGAGCAGGTCGAACGCGGAGTCCGACAGTTCCATCGCAACACCCTCGGCGGCCTTCACCGCATCAGGGATCTCAAGCAAGGTCACTTCGATGGGGGTATTAGGGCCGTATACGTCGCCGTTCGCAAGCCTCCACAGCAACGAGTAAGCAATGTTGCCGGCCGCGCCGGTGACTGCAACTTTCACGGGAGCATTAGAAGACGTAACCATATTGGAAAATACCTCTCACTTGATTCGCTTGGATGTCTGTGGTGGCTGTCTCTGACCACTGCCTGACAACCAACAGCCTACCCGCGTTTCCCCTAGCGCGAAGCGATTCAAAGACGCCCGCAAGCACGCGAAAACCAGTGCGGCCGATCACAGCTTGAGGCCCCTCCCCCACAAATCACCCCCTAAAATGGCAGTTTTATCGGGTTTTGTGTGGGTTTGGCTACAACCAGGCACACCACGGGTGTAGTTCAGGCACTATAGACTGTGATCAGTACAGATAATTAGGTAAAAATTATAGTTTTCCAGTTTGGGTGGGCTCCCGCTCACCGTCGCCGTACGAAAGGTGGCCATGTCTTCGAATTCGCAACCACAGGACCAAGGTCCGGTGGAAGATTCCGTGAACGAGCACAATGCACCCGACGATGCTAGCGACACCAGCGACAACACCACCGTGCACGATGTCATCGATATCGCGCTGACCGGTTTTGCCAAAAATGGATTTAGCGGTACCAAATTAGACGCAATCGCCAAGAAGTCAGGCATGTCCAAGCGTATGATCCATTACCATTTTGGCGATAAAAAAGGTCTATACCAGCAGGCGTTGGCTACCGCGGTGTCTCGCTTGCACCCGCCAGAGGATCTCCTTAACCGCTCCTATGCTGTCCCCGTCGAGGGCGTACGCCGGTTTGTTGATGCACTCTTCTATCGCATGGTGGAACAGGAGGATTCTCTGCGCTTACTTCAGCGTGAAAACATGGATCCTGTGCTCAAACTCACAGAAATCTCCGCCATTGCGGAAGCATCCGAGCTCACCTTGCACCTGGAGCGGCTGCTCATGATGGGCCAAGACGCCGGCGCTTTCCGCCCCGGAATTTCCGCAGAGGATCTCTTGGCGCTCATTGTGTCGCTGGGCAGTTACCGGATCGGTGGCCGTGCCCTGTCCATTAATCTCTTTCAGATCGACCCGACCAGCCGAGAGAACACCGAAGGAATGCGTCGCTTCGTGATCGACGCGGTGCTGGCATTCCTGACGTCTAATATCCCCGACTCGGGCTACGATTCCTACCTCAGCGCCACACCTGCGATCCCTAAGGCCCCTGCCGCCGGAGAAATTTATGAGCTAGGCGACGACATCTACTAACGCCGCCCTGCTACTGGACTAGGCGGACTTTTCTTCGTCGGCAAGCACGAAGGTTGGCTCGCCCTCGCCGCGGACAACGGCATCGGAAATGATGACTTCGTCGATGTCTTCGCGATCAGGCAGGTCGTACATGATCGGCACCAAGACTTCTTCCATGATGGCGCGCAGGCCACGGGCACCGGTTCCCCGTTCTGCGGCCTTGTCCGCGATTTCACCAAGGGCTTCCTCGGTGAACGTCAAGGTGGCATCATCCATGGAGAACAGGCGCTCATACTGCTTTACCAGGGAGTTTTTCGGCTCAGTAAGGACCTTGATCAGGGATTCGCGGTCCAGGTTGTCCACCGTAGCCACGATCGGCAGGCGCCCGATGAACTCCGGGATCAGGCCGAACTTCACCAGGTCTTCAGGCTGCACCTTCTTCAGGATCTGCTGCTCTTCGCGCTCTTTCTCCGACTCAATTTCTGCGCCGAAGCCAATGCCCTTCTTGCCCACGCGCTCCGCGATGACCTTCTCTAGGCCCGCGAACGCACCGGCAACGATGAACAGAACGTTGGTGGTGTCCAGCTGAATGAATTCCTGGTTCGGGTGCTTCCGCCCGCCCTGTGGCGGCACGGATGCGACGGTGCCCTCCAAGATCTTCAGCAGCGCCTGCTGCACGCCCTCGCCCGAAACGTCGCGGGTGATCGAGGGGTTTTCAGACTTACGCGAAATCTTGTCCACCTCATCGACGTAGATGATGCCGCGCTGCGCACGCGCCACGTCGAAGTCAGCGGCTTGCAGCAGTTTCAGCAGGATATTTTCTACGTCCTCACCGACATAGCCAGCCTCAGTCAGGCTGGTGGCATCGGCGATGGCGAAAGGCACGTCGAGCATGCGCGCCAAGGTCTGCGCTAGGTACGTCTTGCCGGAGCCGGTGGGGCCCAGCAGCAAGATATTGGACTTGGCGATCTCTACCGCGTCATCACGCTTCTTCCTCGTGGACGCTGCCTCTTCTGCGCGAATGCGCTTGTAGTGGTTGTATACAGCCACCGACAGGGTGCGCTTGGCCTCATCTTGGCCGATGACATAATCGTCGAGGAACGCGGAGATCTCCGAAGGCCGCGGCAGACGCTGCCTCTTCGAATCTTCCTCGGCCTGGGCGCCTTGGAGTTCCTCTTCGATAATCTCATTACACAACTCAATGCACTCATCGCAGATGTACACTCCGCCACCCGCGATGAGTTTCTTCACCTGCTTTTGGCTCTTTCCGCAGAAAGAGCACTTCAGCAGGTCGGAGCTATCTTGAGTCACTGACATGAGGTTTAAACGCTCGCTTTTCCGTTCGCTTGTACTTCCAGCCTGCAGGGTAGCCCGATTGTAGCGAGTTCCCCACAGATTGTCCCACCCAGCTTAGTAGCAAGCGCGCTTAACGACGATTCCCCCGTCTGCGCGTCGCGATTAGCGCCACTGCCCGGCAATTGTGGACTCGAGAGGTTCAACCAAAAGTAGGCTAAAAGTGTTCTGGAACACATTAATTGTCGCGCTGCGGTAGTGTCGCCCGCATGACCAAGCTCCTCGGTGCGATTGAACGCCCCCAGCTCCCACGCCCCACCTTCCGCGAGTTCCTCCGCGATGCAGGCCCCACCGAGATCGGCAACGGCCTGGTCGCGTTTATCTTTTCCGCTTCCGGCCCGGTTGCTGTGATTCTCGCGGCGACCGCCGCAGGAAATTTTTCACCAGAGCAGACATCTTCCTGGATCTTGGGCGCGTTCTTGGGCAACGGCATCATCACCTTATTGATGACGTACCTCTACCGCTCCCCCATGGCCTTTTATTGGACGATCCCGGGCACAGTGTTGGTCGGCGATGCGCTGAGACACTACACGCTCAATGAAGTCGTCGGCGCCTATATCGTTACCGGCCTATTTGTCTTCGTGCTGGGATGGACTGGCCTCATCCAAAGGATTATGGCCTTGATCCCCTCCACCATCGTCATGGCCATGGTGGCGGGCGTCTTTTTACGCTTCGGCACTGACTTAATCGGCGCGCTTGTCGACGATCCCGTGATGGCCGTCCCGATGACAGTATTATTCGTCATTCTCACCATGATCCCAGCCGCCGGTAAATGGCTGCCCCCAGTTGCCACCGCGGCGGTACTGGGAACCATTATCGCCTTGGCTGCGGGAAGGTTCGAAGGCGACCTTGCAGCCAATGGAATTTTCGCCACTCCGCAGCTTGTTGCACCTGTGTTTTCTTGGGGCGCAATGGTGGAGCTGGTCATTCCTCTAGCAATTACCGTCGTCTTTGTGCAGAACGGCCAAGGGCTCGCGGTGCTGCGTGCCGCCGGCCACAACCAGGGCACGAACCTCTCCTCCGCGATCTCGGGCCTGTGGTCGCTTCCCGTCGGGCTGTTGGGGTGCGCGTCGACATGCTTAACGGGCCCGACGAACGCCCTGCTGGTCTCCAGCAAGGATTCTTCCCGCCACTACGCAGCCGCAATCGTCAACGCCATTGCCGCGATTTTGGTGGGCTTTGTCGCCCCGGTGTTTGTGGCATTCATGCTTGGTATGCCCGCTTCATTCATCGCAGCGCTAGCCGGGTTGGCCATGCTCACCCCACTCAAGAATGCGTTTGTCGCCGGTTTCTCCGGCCCATTTTCCACCGGTGCTTTGGCGTGCTTCCTGGTCACCATCGCAGAAGTTACGTTCCTAGGCCTGTCCGCCCCGTTTTGGGGACTGGTTGCCGGGGTAATCGTCGGTAAGCTTCTAGATAAAGAAGTAAAGGCGTGATGCATGGCCCAGCAAGCTGATCAATTTCTGCGTAGGCGTTTGGTTGAGAGAGTCGTCGGCATTGTGCATGCCCACACGCAACGGCTCATCATCATTCCTGCCGCCGAGGGTTTGGGGGCGCGCCGCTTTCTTGACGGTCTCGCTTCCCACTTCCCTAAAGAGAAAACGCAGGTGGTCAACGTTCTGCCCTGGGATTTGAGCTACCCCGGCGCGTTGCTCACCCAGCTCAAGGACCGCCCCGATGATGCCATCGTGTTCATTCACGATTTCGACAAAGCCGACGACACCTCGTTTCGTGAGCTGGTCACCGCCGCTAAACGTCACGGGGTTCGCATTGTGACCACGGTGTCGTCGGAACGCTTGAATGTGCTTGCCGACGACATCATCAGCTTGACCCCCTTCACGCTCCCAGAGACGGATCAGTTTGCTCGCGCATTGACTGGGCATAAACTTCCGGCGCTGCTGATCGAAGACTTGTATTTCGCTACTCGGGGCCGGCCGGATTATGTGGCTGAGATGCTGGATGTGGCCCCGCGGGACTACTGGTCGCAGGCCAATACGGCGATCACGATCCCGGACTCTTGGCACTTAGAGTTCAACAAGTCCATCAAGGGGCTTCGCCCGGAGACAATTGAGGCCTTATATGCCCGGCCCCTTGTGGCGGAGGATCTGAAGGAGGCGATCGCCGCGGGGATTATTGAGCTCCGCTCAACAGAGCTGGGGCAGGAAACGTTTTTCCGCGATCCTCGTTTTAATGCCATCACCCAAGCTGCTACCCCAAGTCCGCCGCGTGCCACCAATGCCATCTCGCGGGAGAAGTTGTTGCTGTCCAAAGCTCAGGCGCACGCCGATGACCTTGGCCTGGGGTCTGCCCAGTTGTTCCTGCAGGACTGTACCGGGGTGGTCAACGCGGAGCACCGCGACACCCTCACCGGCTATATCGCTTTGTATAGGGGCAACCGCGCCCAGGCGCAGACCTACCTGGAGCCAGTGACGAAGTCTCTGGAGCAGTCCGCCGCCGGATCGATGTATGAGCTTGCCAACTGGAATCCGCGCGGGCTGGCGATGCGGGCACAGCACACCATGAGTTTGGCTAGCCCCGGTTCCGTACGTTACGAGGAAGCCCACATTCACCGCGCCTTCGCGTACCTGTTGGCCAATCGCACGCCCCCAGGTCAGCCACCAGAATTCCATCACGCGGTGTCGCGCGAACGCTATAACTTGTTCGGCGGGTGGGCGGCACTTGCCGACGATGATCCCATCTCTGCCCGCGAGCGCCTCCGCCCCGTGCCCGGCGGCGCCCTGTCTGTGGGGATGTGGCGCGATGCTCTCTTCGCCCGAACCCTATTCATCCTGGGCCAATGGAACGATGCCAAAGTGGTCGTCGAACGTGGCCTGTCTGCCTGCGAACTGCACGAGGTGGGCCTGCTTGAGCCGTTCCTGCTGTGGACCGGCGCGCTGATCGCGTCGATGGAGGGTGACCAATCCCTGGCACGGTCCTACGTGAACCGCGCCGGAGCCGGCAGCGATTCCTTTGCACTGCAGCAGATCCCCGCGGCGATGGCCCGCCTGCTTGTCTCCGCCAACTTGTGGGATCTACATTCCACGGTCAGCGCCGCTGATGACCTCGCAGCCGCCGCCAAGCGCGCCGGTCCGCACCAGCCCGGCTTCTGGCCGTGGGAGGATATTTATGTCCAGACCTTGTTGCGTGCCGGGCGTGTCGATGAAGCCGAAGAGGCCCTCTCCGCGGCCGAGCAGCGCGCCAGCGGCGTGGACCTGCCCTCCTGGTTTGCTCGCCTGGCCGTCCCGCGCGCCACGATCATGCTGCAGCGCGGGGACACGGAACGGGCTTTATCGCTTTTCGACGATGCCGTCGACGCCGTCGAGCACTCCCCCATGCCGGTCTACGCCACCCGTGTGCTCTTTGAATACGGCATCACGTTGCGCCGGATTGGGCGCCGGCAGCGTGCCGACGATATCTTCCGTCGCGCCTCCACCCTCTTTGAGGAGATGGGGGCGTATGCCATGGTGGAACGCTGCAACAAGGAACGCCAGCTCAGTGGCGTCGGTGGGCGCGTTCATTCACGCCTGGGCCTGACCGCCCAAGAGGAGCAGGTCGCACGCCTCGCTGCCGGTGGCACCACCAATCGGGAGATCGCTCTGCAGCTGACTGTGTCATTGAAGACCGTCGAGTTTCACCTCACCAATATCTACAAGAAGCTGGGCATTCGCGGGCGGGCCGACTTGGCCGCCGCACTGGGATGAATATAATTGGTTTGTTTTTGAGGTCGAATGCGCTAAATTTTCTTTTCAGAAAAATTGCACAGTCCGTGACGCCGAGAGCCCTTGTGCCGAGCGGAAGCTACCCCGCCACCATTGTCGGGAGTAGTTCCCCTACGACACCACAAGGATACCCCGCATGGACATTCGTACCCGCATTGATTCATCCCGTATGACCGCCTACCAGTGGCTGATCATTGCCCTGGTCACCTACCTCAACGCTCTCGACGGCTATGACTTGGTCGCCATCGCGTATTCTTCGACCGTCATCACCGAGCAGTTCAGCATTGGGCCGGCCGCCCTGGGCTGGTTGCTTTCCTCCGCTCTGCTGGGCATGGGCGTCGGTGCTCTACTCCTGGGGCCCCTGGCTGATAAGTTCGGTCGCCGCAAGATGATCATCGCCTCCATTCTGATCAACCTGGTGGGCTTGGTGATGACGGGCTTCGCCACCACTTTCGGTGGCCTGTTGACCTGGCGTATCGTCACCGGCATCGGCGTCGGTGGCATCCTCGCCACCATCACCGTGGTGACCAGTGAATTCTCAAACCGCAAGTTCCGTGGTCTGGCCATGGCGATCTACGCCTCCGGCTACGGTCTCGGCGCCACGTTGTGCGGCACACTGGCAGCCCAGTTCATTCCGACGATCGGCTGGGAATGGATCTTCTTCACTGGCGCGATCCTGACCATTGTCGGTTTGCTCGGCGTTCTATTCGTACTTCCCGAGTCCACCGATTACCTGTCCAACCGCCGTGACCTCGATGGCGTCCGCAGCGTCTCCGCACGCATCGGGCATGGCACCGATGTGGAGCTCAACCCCGTCGTCCGCACAGAGAAAGCACCGCTGCGTGAGCTTGTCTCCGGCGATTTTCTTGGAGTCACGATTCGCCTCTGGATCGCATTCTCCTTGGTGAATTTCGGATTTAACTTCGCGAACTCTTGGACCCCGAAGCTGCTCACCGAAACCGGCATGACTGCCCAACAGGGCATCCTCGGTGGCATCATGCTCTCCTTCGGCGGCACGATCGGATCCCTCATCTTTGGCGTACTGACCACCAAGATCTCGGCGCGTACCGTGTTGATTTCCTTCTCAATTTTGGGTGCCGGCACGCTCATCGCCTTCATCTACTCCACCGGCATCCCCACCCTTGCCTTCGCGCTTGGTGTTCTGGTGGGCATGCTGCTCAATGGCTGTGTCACCGGCATGTACACCGTCACCCCAGCCGCTTATCCTTCGCACCTGCGCGGGACCGGCGTGGGAGCAGCCCTTGCGGCCGGCCGTGTTGGCGCGGTGTGTGGCCCACTTTTGATCGGCTACCTGGCCGAAGCCGGATGGTCCCCAGAAGCTTTGTACATCACGGTGGCCGCGGTGTTCGTATTCACGGCAGTGGCACTCTTTGGGTTGCGCTCCCCGGGAACCGCGGTGGTGTCGTCGGAAAGCGAAAAGCTGCCTATCACCGCTGCCTCAGCGCAGTAACCTCCACCTCGGCCCACGGTGCAAGTGGGAGCTGCGCAACCCAAGCGTCGATGTCCTCGGTCTCGAGGATGCCAGCCACAGATCGCTGCCCCACCACCTGGTAGAACCCGGCGGGCAGCATATCGCGGGTGCGCTGCAGCAGGTCCGCGCGTACCTCTGGGTCCATATCATCGGGTGTGGTCGCGCGAATGATCACCAAATAGGGATTCGACATGGACCCAGTGTATCTAGCGCCGCCGCTTAATCTCGGGCGAAGGCCTTGACCTTGTCCCAGTCAGGTTCCAGCCCAAGGCCCGGCCCCTCAGGCAGATGAACCACACCGTTTTCGTAGACGAGGTCTTCGGTGGTGTAGCTTTCGCGCAGAAGCATGGGACCGAAAAGCTCCGAACCGTAGGTCACCGCAGGTGTTGCGCACGCGAAATGCAGGGAGGCTGCGGTTCCGAAGGGCCCCTCCAGGGATGTCGCGCCGTGGCACGCAAGACCTGCCGCCTCCGCGATGGCGGCGACCTTCTTCGATTCCTGCAGCCCGCCCAGCTTGGTCGTCTTCAGCGCGATCACGTCCGCGGCTTGGGTGCGCACAACTGCTAGCGCGTCAGCTGGGGAGCACACCGATTCATCCGCCATCACAGGCACGCCGATGCGGGTGGTGATTTCTCTGAGCGTTTCTAGATCATGGGCTGGTGTGGGCTGTTCGAAAAGTTCCACCCCGGCCTGGGCGAGACGCGGCAGATACTTCAGGGCTGTCAGACGATCCCAGCGCGCGTTGACATCGATCCGCAAGCCAACCTTGCCGTCGAGAGCTTCCGCGAGCTGCTCAATGCGCGACGTATCCACTGCGGGATCGCCTGATCCCATCTTCAGCTTGAAAGACTGGTGCCCGTATTGAGCGATGCGCTCCTCAATCTCAGCGACTGCTTCGTCGAGAGGCAACACGCCGAGGGCCCAGGTCACGTCGAGCTCGTCGCGGTAACGCCCGCCCAGCAGGTCCCTGACCTGAACCCCGAGTGCGCGTGCCCATGCGTCGTGCATTGCGACGTCGACTGCGGCCTTTGCGAAACGCATGTTGGCCACAGAACCTTCGAAATCCGCAAGGATTCCTGCGAGCTCGTTGACCTCGCGGCCGATCATGATCGGTGCAAGGTGACCGTCAATGATCACCTTCATTGTTTCGGCAGACTCGCCGCCCCACCAAGGGCCGCCAGGGACAACTCCTTCGCCATAGCCGCTGATGCCCCCTTCAAGGAAAACTTCGACCAGGAGGATGGGTTGCGCTGTCGCAGTGTAGGTGGCAAAGCCGTGCGGCCGGATGAGAGGCACGTCCAAAAGAGTGGTATTTACTTGTGCAATTGTCAGATCAGACATCAGGGGAACTCCTCAAGCGTGGGGCTGTTGTGTGGTTTTGGATTAGATAGTAAATGAACAGGCAGAGGTCCCGGCGCCTAGGTGAACGGCGCCGGGACCTTAGTGTGGTTCAAGCCTGTCGTGGATCGGTGATGCGGTCACCGCAGCCGACGTCTAGTCTTCCTTGTCCAGACGGAAGCCGTACTCGACAACGTTGCGGCCCTCGCCGTCCTGCTCTGGGTACAGGATGAGCTCTGGCTTCACTGCGGTAGCCACGTCATTCTCGGTCCACTCGCCGCCATCAAAGTACAGCTGAGTGGTGATCTCACGGTAGCCAGGGTGCTTCACGCGCAGGTGGAGGTGCGCTGGGCGCCATGGGTGGCCACCGTAGGAAGCGATGTACCAGCCAGTCGGGCCGTCGTGAGGAATCTGGTAAGGCGCTGGCTGCAGCGTCTTGATGTTGTACTCACCGTTTTCGTTGGTGCGGATGGTGCCGCGCAGGTTCCACTCAGGGATACCTGGCGCGAACTGGGAGTAGTAGCCATCCTCGTCCGCGTGCCACAGCTCGACGGTCGCGCCGCCGAGGCCGTTGCCGTCAACGTCGGTGACCTGGCCCTTAAAGATCAGCGGGGTAGCTTCGCGATCCTTGTCACGCATTGGCATTTCAGCGTCCCAAGGCAGCTCAGGAGCATCTTCGACGTAGTACGGGCCCTCGATGGAACCCTTGGTGCCGGTGTAGTTGTTGCGGTCATAGTTGATCTTCTCGATCTCGTGCTCGACGAACACGTCCAGCCACAGTGGCCACTCGCCGTATTCGCCAACTTGGATCATCCAGTGCTTCAACACGCGGTACTCGTCGTAGGTCACCTGGTGCTTGTGCGCGACCTCTGCGATAGCTGCGAGAAGATCAGTGTAGATCTCACGAGCACGCTCCTTCGAGGTGTCCGACTTCACCGTTTCGTGAAGGAACTTTTCAGTAGCCGCGGTACCGGAACCCTTGGCAGTTGGGTCTTCTTGCTGTGCAACCTGGTCAGACATTGGTGTCTCCTTAGTGAAAATTCTTACAAGATGGGAAAGCCCGCTCCCGGAATGCAACACCTGCCTGGATTGGTAGGACCTGTAGGCCGTGATGCTTCCAATCCCAACGCTCACTGTTGGGTTTGTTACTTAACCGGACTGGCACCTCTAAGTGTGCAACAGATCACCCTTACGGGCCAGGGGGTAATCAGGTCACAAAGGCCGCGGCCAGCCAAGCTTGAAACAAAACCCAACGTCAAAGGGTCGCGGACTTCTGCCAGAGGAAAATCCCCGTAGTCAGCACTAGGCGTTCCCCTCAACCCAGGGGGTGGAGCAGTAGGCCACCGCCCAATGGTCCGGCGAACAAAAAGGCTTCCTCCTTGGGTTTCACACTCCCCAACCAACCCCCTAGACAAGCCCGGGAATTCCCCCTGGTGTGATCCAAGTCTCTAAAGGGTAAGAATTGTGATGATGCTTTAAGGCCACGTCCGAACGCTGCATCTAAGTGCGCAACGCACAGCAGGTTTCGCTACGTAGCTGAACGCACCAGTACCCATCGCTACCGCGATTATCAGTGCTAACCGGCAGAAGGAGATTGCCATGACCGCCCCAACTGACAAGACTCGTGAAATCCTCTCTCGCGCATTAGAGAACAGCCCCGAAGAAGGCATCGTTCGCCTGAACCGCGAGATCTTCACTGACGAAGAGATCTTCGAGCTCGAAATGAAGTACATCTTCGAAGGCAACTGGATTTTCCTTGCGCACGAATCCCAGATCCCTAACGTAGGCGACTACTTCACGACGAATATTGGCCGCCAGCCAGTGGTGATCACCCGTTCCCGGGACGGCAAGTTGAACTGCTTGATCAACTCCTGCTCTCACCGCGGCGCGATGCTGTGTCGTCGAAAAGTAGATAACCGCACCACGTTGACCTGCCCTTTCCACGGCTGGACGTTCTCCAATGACGGTACGTTCCTCAAGGCAAAGGACGAGGCCAACGGCGCCTACCCCAGCAACTTCAACACTGAGGGATCGCACGACCTGCGCCGCGTGCCAAAGTTCGAGTCCTACCGCGGCTTCCTCTTCGGCTCCCTGAACGCCGATGTGGTTGACCTTGAGGAGTTCCTTGGCGATACCCGCGTCATCCTCGATATGCTGATCGATCAGTCGCCAGAAGGCCTCGAAGTCCTCAAGGGCGCATCGACCTACACCTACGACGGCAACTGGAAACTGCAGGCAGAAAACGGTGCCGACGGCTACCACGTCTCCTCCGTGCACTGGAACTATGCTGCCACGACCTCACGCCGCAGCACCGGTGAATCCGCCAATGAGACCAAGGCCATGGATGCGGGTAAGTGGGGCGAGCAGGGTGGCGGATACTTCTCCTACCCTTACGGTCACCTCATGCTCTGGTCCGAGTGGGCTAACCCGGAGGATCGCCCCGTCTTCGACCGCTTGGAAGAGCTGAAGGAGCTCCACGGTGAAGAGCGCGGCAACTTCATGGTGGGTGCTTGCCGCAACCTCTGCCTGTACCCGAACGTCTATATCATGGACCAGTTCTCCACCCAGATTCGTCGCCTCGAGCCCGTGTCCGTGGACAAGACCGAGGTCACGATTTTCTGTATCGCGCCTAAGGGCGAATCCGCTGAAAACCGCGCCAACCGCATCCGCCAGTACGAAGACTTCTTCAACGCTACCGGTATGGCTACCCCGGATGATCTGGAAGAGTTCCGTTCATGCCAGAAGACCTACCGCGCTTCCTCCTTCCCGTGGAACGACATGACCCGCGGTTTGGGCCACCAAGTCGAAGGTGCAAATGACCTGGCGAAGGATTTGGGCATGAGCAGTGTGCTCAGCTCGGGAACGCGCACCGAGGACGAGGGCCTCTACCCGATTCAGCACGCGTACTGGGAGGAAGTTCTTGAGGCAGCGGTGAACCAGGAAGACCAAGATCATCAGGAACGTACCTCGAAGAATGTACGTAACGACGACCATGCTTCCGCAGCAACCACCCAGCATGCGAAGCAACGCGCTGAAGCTAAGGCAGCCTCTGCGTCGAAGAACTCCGGCGGCGAGGTCTCATCCTCCGGGCGTCGCGTCCGCAGGAAGCGCAAGTAATCAGCTGATACTGCCACACGCTGCCCACAATTCCGCATTCTCTTAAGAAGGATTCCCTATCATGTCTGACATCACCCGCGACGATATTCTTGACTTCCTCTACTACGAAAACCGGCTTCTCGACGACCGCGAGTTCGAGAAGTGGCTCGAGTGCTACCACCCAGATGCCGAATACTGGATGCCCTCCTGGGATGTGGACGACGAGTTGACCACCGATCCGCAATCGGAGATCTCGCTGATCTACTACCCGAACCGTGCAGGTATGGAAGACCGCATCTTCCGCATCCGCACCGAGCGCTCAGCCGCCACCTCCATCCCAGAGCCACGCACCGGCCACAACCTGACCAACCTCGAAATTTTGGACCGCCGCGACAAGCAGGTGGATGTCCGCTACAACTGGATTTCCTACTACTTCCGGTACAACACCACGGACCACTACTTCGGAACCACCTGGGTCACCATTGATTTCTCGGGCGATTCGCCACAGATCTTGAAGAAGAAGATCGTCCTGAAGAACGACTACATCCACCATGTCGTCGATGTGTACATGCTCTAAACCAATCCCCTAATTGAGCAGTACTTAAAGAAGAACCATCGTGCCTTTCTTTCAGTCGCATCAACAGCGGCCCTGAAAGAAAGGCATGCACCTAATTCTGCAGTGAAGGAACTCCCATGGCTCAACCACAAGTAGCCCTGACTTTCGAAGATGGAGTCACCCGATTCATCGAGATCGAAGAAGACCAAACCATCACCGACGCCGCATACAAGGCTCGCATTAACATTCCGTTCGATTGCCGTGACGGCGCGTGCGGTACATGCAAAGCCTTTTGCGAATCAGGAGAATACGAAGAAGGCGAATACATTGATGACGCGATGACGGAGGACGAGGCGGACGAAGGATATATTCTTTGCTGCCAGACCTACCCGATCGACGATATGGTCGTTCAGATCGCCACCACGTCGGCAGCAGCCAAGACTGGCGCTGCAACGATGATCGGTCACATCGAGGAGCTGGAGCGACTTTCTGAATCGACCATCAAGTTCGCTGTGAAGATTGAGGAGCGCGACCAGCTTCATTACCTGCCTGGCCAGTACCTCAATATCGCGCCCCCTAACGCGGATTTCCATCGTTCCTATTCTTTTTCGTCGGGACCGAGCGACGACATCGTCACGTTTTTGGTGAAGAACACCCCAGGCGGCAGGATGTCGCACTACCTCACCGAGGAAGCCAAGGTGGGCGACCGTCTCAATCTGACGGGGCCTATGGGTTCGTTCTTCCTGCGCGAACCGCTAGCACCCATCCTTTTGCTCGCCGGTGGCACAGGCCTGGCCCCAATTCTTGCCATTTTGGAGAAGCTGGCGGAGGATCCGGACATGTCGCAGCCGGTGCGCTTGATTTATGGTGCGACATTCAACCACGACATCGTCGAAGTTGAGCGGCTCAATGGTTTCAAAGAGAAGCTGCGTGATTTTGACTGGTTCTCTGTTGTTTCCGGTGAAGGCGAGGAGCATGAGCGCACAGGCTATGTCACCGACCATTTGACCGACGAGCTGATGCACGGCGGCGATGTGGATGTCTACCTCTGTGGTCCACCTCCGATGGTCGAAGCAGTCCGTACCTATTTCCGCGACCTGGAGAATCCTCCGGCGAACTTCTATTACGAGAAGTTCACCCCTAATGTCGGTGATTCGTCCGAGGGCCCGGAGCCTGAAACCGGCGCGGAGGACCTCTCCACAGCAGATAAGGGCGCAGAAACCGTCGCCACTGTGGAAGACGGCCTGTCGAAGACCATCACTTCCCAGGGCAACGTGGAAACAGGCCATGTCCTGAGCGCCAAGACGAACTCTGAGGCGCAGTTCAACGCACTGATGGCTCTTGAGCTCGGTGTCATAACACTCATGATCGAGCTGCTCGACGATGACGACTACGCAGAAATGCGCAGGCTGGCTAAGGCGTGTGAAAGCTTCATCGAAGGTGACAAGTTTGTCGACGCGGCCGGATACACCGAAGCCAACGCGGAGTACCACAACTACCTGTTCGACAGGTCCGGAAATGACGCAATGAAGCAGGCCTATAACGTCCTGGACGTAGTCGAAGTCATGCACACCGAACTGTCGGACACTGGCGTAGTTATCGGTGGCGTCGTCCAGGACCACTTCGATCTTGTCGATGCCCTCGAAGCAAAGGACTTCGCTGCGTGCCGCACCGTTGTGGAACGCCATCACCGGAGTGCGATCGATACTGTGCACCGTGCAATCGAGGATGGTGACCGCTAATGGCTTTCGGTGAAATGCCTACCGGTGACGGTGTGGAGGGCGCTCCCCCAGTGTTTACCCCAGGCCGTTTTGAGGGCCAGGTCGTGCTCATCACAGGAGCAGTCCAGGGAATCGGCCTCGCGGTGGCCAACCGAATTGCGCACGAAGGCGCGCAGCTCTTCCTCGTCGATCGCTCCGAGCTGGTCAAGGAAGTCGCCGACACATTGACCGAGCGAACAGGCGCTGAGATCGGTTGGTGCGCCACCGACTTGGAGCAGTTTGATGGTGCAGCGTCCATGGTGAAGCAAGCCGTCGATATGTTTGGGCGTATCGACGTGGCCATCAACAACGTTGGCGGAACAATCTGGGCAAAGCCATTTGAGCACTACTCACCTGAAGAGATCGAGAAGGAGATTCAACGCTCGCTATTTACCACCTTGTGGTCTGTCCGCGCTGAATTACCGGCGTTAATCGATGCGGGCGGTGGAACCATCGTCAACGTGTCCTCCGTGGCCACGCGCGGAGTGAACCGGGTTCCTTATGCAGCGGCGAAGGGCGGAGTCAATGCGATCACCGCTGCACTTGCAAAGGAGGCGGCTTCCAAAAACGTGCGTGTCGTCGCCACTGCTCCCGGTGGCACGGAGGCACCGGCGCGCGTCGTTAAGCGCGGGCCAGGCCCCGAAGACAACACGGAGAAGGAATGGTACCAACAGATTGTTGACCAGACTATTGATTCTTCTGAGTTCAAACGCTACGGGACCCTTGAAGAGCAGGCTGCTCCTATCGCTTTCCTCGCCTCGCGGGAGGCGAGCTACATCACCGGGTCCGTGTTGCCGGTAGGAGGTGGCGATCAAGGCTAGTGGAGTAAACGCGCAAATTCTGTATAGGCACTGTTATAGGATTTGAAAATGGCTTTTTCCGCACGGTATGAGTCCAGGAAAATCTTCAGGCACGTCTCAGCGCTCGCGCCTGGGGCAAGCTCCGTTATCTCCTTATCGGGAGCGGACGCGCACTCTGCCGTGGACAGTGTCATTCGAGAGCTGGAGGCGTGGAAAGTATTCCGCGTCTCTGCACTTCCCTGGCGTGCGGACGATTCCGGCTGGCTGTTGCGCACCTTTCGCGACAAAGCAGGTGTCGACGAGCTGAGCGAACTCGACCAGCCGCATTCCCGCGTAGCGCTGATCGTCGACAAGGCACAGTGGGCCGATGCTGTCTCGCTCCATGCCCTCGTCGAATGGAGTCAAAGCCTGTCCCAAGCGACGGGGGTTGTGTTGGGCGCGACGGATCTTTCTGATATCAATGAGGATTTTCATACCGTCGCCGATTTTCGGATCAACCTTCCTCCGCTGCGGATCAGCGATATCGCAACGATGGCCGTAACGTACCGGGCCGTCCACCTCAACCCGGATGTCTGCGCCCGCTTTTTGCAGGTGACAAATGGCGATCCCAGTCTGGTGCGCGATCTGCTGGATTCAGCGTCGGAGGACCATTGGCGCAGTAACCACCCCTACGTGCCCGTGCCTCGCCGCTGGCGCACGGCTTTCGAAGGCCGGACACAGGGCGACGAGCAGCTGCTCGCAGCAGCCCAAGCCGCCACCATTACATCCAATTATGAAGCTTTAGTCGCCCTACTAGGAGGCGGCGAGGGAATCTCGGCTGCAATTAAAAGCGGAATCTTGCAGTCGGTGCCGCAAGGCCGCGGCCGCGTCATCGTCTTTGCCCACTCCACTGACCTGGCGGTGGCGCGTTCCGAGGCACCCCCAGCAATCATTCGTCAACTACATGCCAAGGCGAGCACCTGGTTTGACCAGTACGGTAAACACACCGAAGCGCTGCTCCACCGCGCGCAGAGTATCGATGAAAACAACGACGAGCTCGCCCGACAAATGATCACGCACGGCGCTGAGCTCGCTAGTAGCGGAGACTGGCGCCAAGCCTATGCCGTGTTTCACCGTGCGTCGCTCATAGCCCACAGCGCGGAACTAGAGAATCAAGCAAATCTGAACGCCATCGAGTCTCTCATTTCTGATTCCGATATTCCTCAGGCCAACCAGCATGTGCAACAACTGACAAGCCTGAACCCCAGCGCCCACGTTGATTCCATCCGCGGCTACTTATCCCTTCACCAGGGGCATCGCACAGACGCATCCATGCTGATTAATCGTTCGTGGTCTGAGCTTGATCAGGCTTCAAGTGTGGACCCAAAGCTGCGTACCCGCGCGGCAAGCCGCCAGGTGTTATTGAGTTTGTGCGAATGGCAACCCTCTGAGGTGGTCAATTGGGCGCGCACTACAACGCACTGGGCGTTGCCCGAATCGCCCCTCCAGTCCGAGGCGCACTATATCTCCTTGATTGGCGAAGCCGCATGTACTGGTGAGATCCCGGATCTCACTCCCCTGCCCTGGGAAACGGAGACGATGGCGCAGCGCCGCCATATGGCCGCGGGCTGGATCTACCTGGTCCACGACAACCCATTCGCCGCGCGGCAACACCTATCCATGGATGCTCATGGCAAGGGATCCGAACGCATCGCCGCGTGGATGGACGCGTGGCGGGCACGCTCCTACCTGCTCATGGGCGACCTGGTGAATGCGGAGAAGGCCGTGGAGAAAGGCTTAGCGCGTTGCGAACGCTACGGCATCAGTTTCCTCGAACCGCTTCTGCTGTGGAGCGCCAGCGTGGTCGCGGGACTACGTGGCGATTGGAACATGGCGTCCTTGTACAGCCAGCAGGTCACCCTGAGCAACGACGCTTTTCCCATCCAGCAGATTCCTTCGGCGATGGCCCGGCTCTACATCGCCTATTCGCAGGGCGATTCGGCAGCCATGCAGCGCGCCGGCACATTTTTGACGCAGTTGAACGCCACGGTGGATACGTCGCAGCCGGGGTTTTGGCCCTGGCGTGATATTTGGCTGTCACACCTGATCAGTAGCGGGCAATTAGATGAGGCAGAAAAGACCATCGAAGAGTCAAAGGTACGGTTAGAGCCATCGTCGGTTGTGTCTGCCCGCGCGAAATTGCGAATGTCCCAGGCACGTCTCGCGCTCGCCCACGGGCAGCAAAAGAAGGGCTTGCAGCTTTTCGACGAATCCTTAGACATGATCGAAACGCTGTCCCTGCCCTTGTATTCTTCACGCGTTCTTTTCGATTATGGGCAAGCATTGCGCCGGCTTGGCAAGAGGAAGCTTGCCGACGATCTCCTCGCCCGCGCCAGCGAGTACTTCCAGGCGATGGGCGCAGACAATATGGTTGCCCGCTGCGGACGTGAACGCCGCGCCGGCGGTCTTGGATCTCGGGTGCCTTCAGAGCACGGCTTGACACCTCAAGAAAAGGAGATCGCCTCACTAGTGGCGCAGGGTAACTCTAATAATGACGTAGCCGCTGCTCTCTTCTTGTCGCCGAAAACTGTCGAGTACCACCTGACGCGGGTGTACCGGAAGCTCGGGGTGCGTAACCGTGCAGAACTGGGGAACGAATTACGCCACCTAGATCTCTAATCGATCCAGGTGGCGTAGCGGGGTGTGTTTAGTACGCGCAGGCATCGGTCCAGTTCGGGTGCTCTGCAAGAGGTGTGACCTTGATCTTCATGTACTTAAACATGGGGAATCCTTGGAACACTTTGTGCAGCTCGTCGTTGTTCTCTACGTCGTAGATGGAGTAGTTTGCGTACTCTCCTACTACTCGCCAGATTCCCTTCATGGTTCCTGCAGCCTGCAGGTTGCCGGAGTATTCTTTTTCCCGGGCTTGGTAATCTGCGACCTCGTCCGGGGTCAGATTATCTGGAAAGTTTACGTCCATGCGTGCCAGAAACAGCATCGAAAATCCTCTCTTTCGGTGGTGGGTTATGCAACGCCGTCGGCGATTGCGAATGGGGCTTCCGTTACCTCGCGTACCGAATCAACGCTTTCGCCTTCGGCCACCTCGACGAGTGTCAGACCGGCTTTGGCGTCGACGCTGAACACGGCGTAGTTGGTCACGATCAGGTCCACGCACTTTGCTCCGGTGAGGGGCAGCTTGCACTCGGTGAGTACCTTACTGTCGCCCTTCTTGGTCACGTGGTCCATCATCAAAATGATCTTCTTCGCGCCGTGAACTAAGTCCATGGCGCCGCCCATTCCCTTTACCATCTTGCCTGGGATCATCCAGTTAGCAAGGTCACCGAACTGGGATACTTCCATGGCTCCGAGGACGGCCACGTCGATCGCGCGTGACCGAATCATGCCGAAGGATTGGGAGGAGGAGAAGAAGGAGGCACCAGGTGCCGCCGTGATGGTTTCCTTGCCCGCGTTGATGAGTTCGGGATCAACCTCATCGTCAGCGGGGTACGGCCCGACGCCGAGGATGCCGTTTTCGGAGTGCAGCACCACTTCGAGGCCGTCCGGAAGGAATCCAGGGATCAGGGTCGGCATTCCGATGCCGAGGTTGACGTACTGGCCATTTTCCAACTCTTGCGCAACACGCGCGGCCATTTGATCACGAGTCCAGCTCATTATTTACTCACCGTCCGATTCTCAATACCAGTTTCTTGTTGACCGACCTCAACCACGCGATCGACATAGATTCCAGGCAGGTCGATCTCATGGGGCGGCAGCTCGTCGACAAGCTCTTCCGCCTGCACGATGGTGATCTTGCCGCTCATCGCCGCATCCGGGTTGAAGTTCTGCGCCGTCTTGGAAAAAACGAGGTTTCCGTAGCGGTCGGCCTTTGCTGCATGCACGAATGCGAAGTCCGCGCGGATTCCTTCTTCCATCACGTAGACCTCACCGTTGAATTCACGGGTCTCTTTTGGTGTGGAGTATTCGGCGATGGTGCCGTCTGCGTTGTAACGGGTGGGGATACCGCCGTCGGCAAGCTGCGTGCCCACGCCTGCCTTGGTGTAGAACGCGGGGATGCCCGCGCCCCCGGCGCGCAGTCGCTCAGCGAGCGTTCCCTGTGGAGTGAATTCCACGGTCAGTTCGCCGCTGAGGTATTGACGTGCGTATTCCTTGTTGGATCCGATATAGGAACCGATGGAACGCGCGATGCGCTTGTCTTTGAGCAGGAGCCCAAGACCGAAACCGTCGGTGCCAAGGTTGTTGGAAATGATTGTTAAGGATCCGGCGCCGTTCGCGCGCAGGGCATCGATGAGACGCGCTGGGATCCCAACGAGGCCGAAGCCGCCGACCGCGATCGATGCGCCGTCAGCGATGTCTGCCACCGCCTCTTCTGCTGAGTTCACTGTTTTATCGAGCATGACTCAAACCTACACTTTGTTCACTTATTGCACAAGGGTTCACCTAGTGAACTATTTGATGTATATTGTGAAGTGTGAGACCGTTCGAATTTCTCGTACCCATCTCGCACTCTTCACCTCAAAGGATGTAAGGAAACACCTTGACCACAGCACCGCATATTCAATCGTTAACCCGGGGACTCGCCGTCATTCGTACTTTCGGCGCCGATCGGCCGCGACAAACGCTTGCCCAGGTTGCTGAGGCCACAGGACTCGCACGAGCAACCGCGCGCAGATTCCTTCACACTTTGGTTGGCGCAGGATACGCGGACACCGACGGATCACTTTTCTGGCTCACACCCAAAACGCTTGAACTCGGCTACTCCTACCTCTCATCGCTGGGGCTTCCGGAAATCGCGCAGCCACACCTGGAAAAACTGTCCCGAGCAGTAGACGAATCCTGTTCACTGTCAATTCTTGATGATCACGACGTGGTCTATATCGGCCGCGTGCCAGTACGACGCATCATGGCGGTGTCCATCACCATTGGAACCCGCTTCCCCGCCTACGCCACATCAATGGGGCGCGTCCTCCTTGCCGGTCAAACGGCCGCACAGATCGACGAATACTTGGACACCGTCGCGCTCACTCCCCTAACACCGGTGACCAAAGTGTCGAAGAGCCAACTGATCGATGAGTTGGCAGCAGTGAAAAAGCAGGGCTATGCGCTGGTTGACCAAGAACTGGAGCTGGGGTTGCGTTCCGTCGCGGCCCCGGTACGCGATAGCACCGGTGCCACCATCGCCGCGGTGAATATCTCCACACCTGCAGCAGCGCACAGCCCAGAATTTGTCGTCGAGAAGTTCCTCCCCAGCCTCACGACCGCGTGCGAGGAAATTTCCGCCGATGTTCAAGAAGCGAAACTAGAAAGGCTCTACCCATGAATGCACCCACAGATATTGTCCTGTGCCACCCCAAACGCACCCCTGTCGGCAGGTATGGCGGAAAACTTGCAGACGTACCCGTCCAAGACTTGGCAGCCACCGTCGTCAAGGCAGTACTCGACGAATCCGGTCTTGACCCTGCCGACATCGATGACGTGATTTTAGGCCAGGCATCACCGAATGGTGCGGCACCTGCACTTGGCCGCATCGTCGCGCTTGATGCCGGGCTTGGCATCTCCGTGCCCGGCATGCAGCTTGATCGTCGTTGCGGCTCCGGCCTGCAAGCAGTAGCCACCGCGGCTGCGCACATCGCAGCAGGCGCCGCGGATCTGATTATCGCCGGCGGCGCGGAATCCATGTCGCGAACCGAGTACACCGTCGATGCGGATATCCGCTGGGGCAAAAAGGGCGGCAACATGGTGTTGCGCGACCGTCTTGCCGAAGCCCGCGAGACCGCCGGCGGCAAGAACCACCCCATCTCTGGCGGCATGATCGAAACCGCTGAAAACCTGCGCCGCGACTACTCCATCGACCGGGATAGCCAGGATGAGATGGCGTATCACTCCCACAAGCGTGCAGCGCAAGCCCAAGAAGAGGGGCTTTTCGACGCAGAAATCGTTCCAGTCGAGGTCCCCCAGCGCAAGGGTGACCCCATCGTCGTGGACCAAGATGAGCACATCCGCCCTGAAACCACGACAGAATCCCTGGCACGTCTTCGCCCCATCATGGGCCGCCAAGACGACGAGGCTACGGTCACCGCTGGTAATGCGTCAGGCCAAAACGATGGCGCAGCAGCGATGGTCGTCACCACTCGTCGCAAAGCAGAAGAACTTGGCCTCACGCCCATGGTGACTCTCAAGGGCTGGGCAGTCGCAGGTGTCGCCCCAGAGACGATGGGTATCGGCCCAGTCAACGCTACCGCGAAGCTCTTCGACCGCCTCGGCCTTACCTTCGAGGATATTGACCTCATTGAGCTGAATGAGGCCTTCGCCGCCCAAGCGCTGGCATGCCTCAAAGAATGGAACATTTCTGCCGACGATCCCCGACTCAACCCCCATGGTTCAGGGATTTCTCTCGGCCACCCAGTAGGTGCCACAGGTGCGCGCATGCTCGTCACCGCATCCCACCGCCTCGCTCGTACGGACGCACACCGCGCACTGGTCACCATGTGCATCGGCGGCGGACAGGGCCTAGCAGCCGTTATCGAAAAGGAGTAAACCTCATGACCACGCTGACCTACACCGAACACGGCAACAAAGACGCCTCATCTACCATCGTGTTTCTTGGTTCCATCGCATCGACCACCGACATGTGGGCCCCGCAGTTCGAGGCTTTTGCTGATACCCACCGCATGATCGCGATCAACCACCGCGGTCACGGCGGTTCCGATGTCGCCGAAGTTGATCCAGGCACAACGACGATGGCCGAGCTTGCCGACGACGTCCTGCGCACCCTCGACAACCTGGATGTTGACCAGTTCACCGTTGTCGGCTTGTCGCTCGGTGGCGCAATCGCACAATATCTCGCAGCGACATCGCCACGGGTCACCAAGGCTGTGTTCTGCTGCACCGCGGCATACTTTGGCGGTCCGGACAAGTGGGTACCACGCGCCGACCTCACCCGCACGGAAGGCCTCACCCCGATGGTCGATGCAGTGGTCGGGCTCTGGTTCACCTCAGAATTCGCGGAAAGCAATCCGTCCGTAGTCGAGGCTGCTCGCGACATGATCCTCAGCACCCAAGGCGAAGGCTACGCACAGTGCTCAGACGCTTTAGCACAGTGGGATTTCAAGGACTCCTTGTCCCAGATCACCTGCCCGGTTCTGACCATTGCCGGTGATGATGACCTGTCTACCCCACCGGCGACCGTGGCACAGATCGGCGACGGCGCGGCGGGATCGTCGACAAGCGTTGTTGTTCCCGGCGCACATGTGCCGACGCTGGAATCGCCAGACGAATTCAACCAGGCGCTGCAGGCATTTATTTAAGCTCCGGTACCAACGAAAAGGGCTTCCCCTCCAAGAAAGATCCTTGGAGGGGAAGCCCTTAGTCTGTGCGGAATTAAGCCGCGCCGACTGGCTTCTTGTCCTTCGGCTGCTCGACGGGATCAGTGGAAACAACGACCTCTGCCTCAGCCGGCGAGCGTGGGATCATCGCGGTAAGAATCGCACCCAGAGCGGTAGCGCCCGCGAAGATGTAGAAAGCATAGGCAGGGCCCAGGTTCGCGCTCAAGATGAGACCACCAGCAAGCGGCCCGACGATTCCACCGAGGCGTCCAAATCCTGCGCACCAGGCCACGCCTGCTGCGCGTGATGCAGTGGAGAAGTAGTTTGCTGTCAGGCCGTAAGTCAGCACCTGGGTGCCCAGGACGCCAAGGCCTGCAAGCATGATGGGAATGTACATCGGGGCAACGGTGTCGAACTGCGGGAGCAAGGCCAGCATGACAGCGGCCAACGCGAACGTCACTGTGATCACGGTCTTTGCGCCAATCCTGTCAGCAACCCATGATGCAAACAGGCCGCCGATCACCGCGCCGCCATTGAGAGCGAGCAGCGAGTACAGCGAGTCATGCTGCGATGCACCGTTGGACTGCATGATCTTCGGCAGCCAGGTGTTCAGGCCGTAGGTTGCCAACAGGCCGATGAAGCTCATGAAGCCGATCAGGATGGTGCCAGGCAGGAAGGAACGCGAGAAGATGCCAGCGAAACCAGTCTTCTTAACATCAGGGTTGGTGTGCGGAGCGACGGTGTCTGCCGCAGGCCGTGCAGGCGATGCGGGCGCGGTAGCGAACTGTTCAACAGGCAGACCGTACTTTTCGCACACCTGGCGGGCCTTGTCCAGCTCGCCACGGGACACCAGCCAGCGAGGCGATTCAGGAAGGGCGACCAGTGCTAGTGGAAGGAGGAACACCAGCGGGGCCCCACCGATCATGAACAGTCCACGCCAGCCGATCTGATCTTCCAACAGCAGCGCTAGAACGGAGGCCATAACACCGCCGGCGGGAACACCCGAGTACACGATCGCATTGAAGAAATTCTTCCGGTTCGCCGGGGCAAATTCAGCAATGATGGCTCCACCCATGGCCACGATGACGCCCACACCCAAGCCGGTGATGAAGCGGAGCAAGCCGAACATGAAAACAGACGTGGCAAGAGCGGTCACGATCATGCCAACAGAGAACCAGATCAGCGCAACGATGAATACTTTTCGGCGCCCAAGGCGGTCGCCGACCGCCCCAGAAGATAGCGCGCCGATAAGAACGCCGATCATTGCATAGGAGCCCAGCGACCCGGCAACAGCAGGAGACAAGGGGCCGATGTGGGACGGGTCTTCCAGCAAGGTGGAGAGGACAGCTCCGTAGATAACGAGGTCATAGCCGTCGAAGAGAATGGCACAGCCGACGATGACGAGGATGAGATAAACGGTTCGCCGGTGTGCCGCGGATGCCCAGGTATTGTCCCGGGCCCCTTTCGGCTGGTTCAACACAGCTGGCATTGTGATCTCCTTCACAAAATGGGTGGAAATGAGGTTCATCACATTCAACCGCGAATCCGCTGTGTCGAAATCAGGGAAAGGCCTAAGAAGATCCTAGGGGGACAGCGGTCGCGTACCGCACGCACCCATAAATGCAGAATGCCCCCTTCCGATGGAAGGGGGCGAGAAAGCTGCGTTCCGCTTAGCCGTTCAGCTTGCGGTAGTCGAAGACCTGGTCGATGATGCCGTACTCGACTGCTTCCTCGGCGGTGAGGATCTTGTCGCGGTCGGTATCGATACGAACCTGCTCGGCGGTACGGCCGGAGTGGCGTGCCAGGGTCTCCTCCATGAGTCGACGCATGCGCTCGATCTCAGCAGCCTGGATTTCCAGGTCAGAGACCTGGCCCTGGGTGCCCTGGGTGGCTGGCTGGTGGATCAGGATGCGCGAGTTAGGCAGAGCAGCACGCTTGCCTGGCGCACCAGCTGCGAGTAGCACTGCTGCTGCGGATGCGGCCTGGCCCAGGCAGACGGTCTGCACGTCGGGGCGAACGTACTGCATGGTGTCGTAGATTGCCATCAACGAGGTGAAGGAACCACCTGGGGAGTTGATGTACATGGTGATGTCGCGGTCTGGGTCCTGGGATTCCAGGACGAGCAGCTGCGCCATGATGTCGTTCGCGGAGGTGTCGTCGACCTGGGTACCCAGGAAGATGATGCGCTCTTCGAAAAGTTTCGAATAAGGGTTGGTTTCTTTCGTCCCATAGCTGGACTGCTCGACGAAGCTCGGCAGAACATAGCGGGACTGTGGCATCTGGAAAGTCATAAGTGAAAGTCTCCTTCTAGTTCTTAGTTGCTGATCGAGCGGTCGGCGTGCTCAATAACATGGTCGACGATGCCGTATTCCTTGGCTTCCTGTGCCGTGAACCAGCGGTCGCGGTCAGAGTCCTTCGTAATCTGCTCAAAGGTCTGGCCCGTGTGCTCAGCAATCAGCTCGGCCATTTCACGCTTGGTTTGTGCGAACTGCTCTGCCTGAATTGCGATGTCGGCCGCGGTACCGCCAACACCAGCGGATGGCTGGTGCATCATGATGCGTGCGTGTGGCAGTGCGTAGCGCTTGCCCTTGGTGCCGCCGGACAGTAGGAACTGGCCCATGGAGGCTGCCAGGCCCATGCCGTAGGTGCGGATATCGCACGGCGAGTACTTCATCGTGTCATAAATCGCCATACCCGCGGAGACGGAGCCGCCTGGCGAGTTAATGTACAGCGAGATGTCGCGGGACGGGTCCTCTGCGGTGAGCAGCAGGATCTGGGCGCAGATCTTGTTGGCGATCTCGTCGTCAACCTGCTGGCCGAGGAAAATAATGCGCTCGCGCAGCAAGCGATCGTAGACGGAATCGCCCAGATTCATGCCCGCGCCAGGCGCTGTCATGGTGACCTTATCGTTCATAATCGTCGAAACTCCTGTTTATTTCAGTATGGTTATCGCGTTAGCCCCACTGTACTAGCGATATCGTCGAAACCCCGCACCTGTTCGCTTACAGCGTAGAGGTGCTTCGAACGCGCTGCCGGAACGCCCGCATTGCTTGTCGACGAGCGCCAAAGGGGCCCTCCACACGTTGGTGAAGGGCCCCTACAGTGAGAAATTACTTGTCGTCAGACTCGGTCTCGGTGGACTCAGTGGACTCTGCCTCTGCATCCTCGTCATCCTCGAGGTCGCCGAAGTAGATGTCTGGGTCGATCTCATTGCCCTCATCGTCCTTGACGGAGGTGCGTGCGATCGCCGCTGCCAGCGCCTTACCGCGGCGCACGTCGGCGAACAGGTTAGCGATCTGGCCGGACTGCTGCAGCTGGCCCACGAACTGGTTCGGGTCCATGCCGTAGGACTGTGCGGTGAACAGAATGTGGTCGGTCAGCTCCTGCTGAGAGACCTCAGGCTCCTCTTCCTCTGCGACAGCGTCGAGGAACAGCTGGGTGCGCACGGACTCTTCAGCCTGCTCGCGGGACTGCTTGTCGAACTCTTCGCGGGTGGTGCCCTGTGCTTCAAGCAGCTGTGCCAGTGCGTTCTCGTCGTGAGCCATCTGGCCTAGCAGCTGGTGCAGCTGGTTGTGCACCTGGTCCTCGACGACGGACTCTGGAAGCGCAAACTCGGACTCGGCAAGTGCTGCCTTCAAGACTTCGTCGCGGATGTCCGCTGCCTGCTGTGCCTTCTTGGACTCTTCCAGCTGGCTCTTGGTGCTCTCGCGCAGTTCCTCTGCGGTGTCGAACTCGGATGCCATCTGTGCGAACTCGTCGTCAAACTCAGGCAGCTTGCGCTCCTTGGTCTGCTGGACGTGCACCTTGACGGTGGCTTCCTTGCCCTTGTGCTCACCGAACTGCATTTCGGCGGTGAACTCGTTGTCCTCACCGGTCTTCATGCCGCGCAGTGCCGTGTCCAGGCCCTTGATCAGGTCGTCGTCGCCGATCTGGTAGCTCAGGCCCTCAGCGGTTGCCTCGTCGACCTTCTCGCCGTCGACCTCTGCCTCGATGTCGATGATGGCGAAGTCGCCCGTCTTCATCTTGCGCTTGGTGTCCTTGAGCTCACCGAAGCGCTCGCGCAGCTTGTCGATCTCTTCGTCCAGTGCCTCGTCGTCCACCTTGATGGCTGGGACCTCGACGGAGATCTTGGAGAAGTCTGGAACCGTGATCTCTGGGCGAACGTCGACCTCAGCGGTGAATTCAACGAACTCGTTGTCTTCGATCTTGGTGATTTCGATCTGTGGCTGGTTGATGGCCTTGATGTCATTGTCGACGCAGGCCTTCTCGTAACGGGTTGGCAGCATGTCGTTGACAACCTGCTCCAAGATCGGGCCGCGGCCGAAGCGCGCGTCGATCAGCTGGCGTGGTGCCTTGCCCTTACGGAAGCCTGGAATGGTGACCTGCTGAGCGATCGACGCGTAAGCCTGATCGATTTCCGGTCCGAGTTCCTCGAAGGGAACGTTGACGGTCAGCTTGACACGAGTGTCGCTGAGCTTATCGACGGTAGTCTGCACGAGTAACTCTCCTGGATTCGTTGTAAATGGATAGTAAGTTTTTAGGGCCGTGTACTTCCACGACCTTCGTCGGGGCGACAGGATTTGAACCTGCGACCCCCTGCTCCCAAAGCAGGTGCGCTACCAAACTGCGCCACGCCCCGTACGGATTCTTTTGTTGAAACGTACTTGGCCGAGTGTACCCAACCCTATTTTTGGGGCTTACACTTGGGTCGCCCAAGCTTGCGCAGCCATGCACAGCACTGAACCAAGAAACAAAAAGAAAGGGCCTGCCGATCGTCGGCAAGCCCATTCTTAACACGTCGGGGCGACAGGATTTGAACCTGCGACCCCCTGCTCCCAAAGCAGGTGCGCTACCAAACTGCGCCACGCCCCGTGTCCTTGAAGTACATTACACAAGGTTTGCGCAACCACCAATTCGCCAGCTCAGAGGGGGTTAAACCGAACAAATGGAAACGGCCCGGCTTGATGTTCAAGCCGGGCCGTACTTTGGAGGGAATGACGGGAATCGAACCCGCGTCTTCAGCTTGGAAGGCTGAGGTATTAGCCACTATACGACATTCCCACTGCACCACTGCTGCGTTAATGCTAGCTCTGTTGCGCCCATCAGTTTAACCCACCTCCCCGGTTTCAGACAAAACGGGAACAAAATCGACGGCTCGGCCGTTAGGCAAAGTAGTTAGATAACCTGCCCCCGACACAAATATTCAAGGTAGACAAACATGGAACTCCTCCTTCTCATCGCCATCGCTGGTGGCGTTATCTGGTTCATCAGTTCACGCAACGATAAGAAGAAGCAGCAGGAAGTTGAAGCCGCCCAGTTCGAGGACGCAGTGGCCGATGCTCGCCGCTGGGTAGACCGCCTGGGCTCCCAGGTGCTCAACATTTCTGGCGAAGACGCGGCCTCCACCCAGGCCATGGCGGACGCCTCCGAGCGCTACAACGCAGCAGCCTCTGCACTATCGACGGCGTCGACCGCGAAGCAGGCGCAGCTGGCGCGTGAATCCGCTCTGGAAGGCATGCACTATGTCAACGCGGCACGCGAGATCATGGGCATGACACCCGGCCCGCAGCTGCCTGAGCTGGAGGGTCAGCGCTTGGCGGGCAAGGTGACGGAGCGCCGCACCATCCGACAGGAAGACGGCACCACGTTGACCGCCTCCCCGGTTGCTACCGACGAAACCCCGAACTACTACCCCGGTGGCAACGTTGCCGGCCGCCCGGTCCCAGCTGGCTGGTACTCGGCAGCATGGTGGGCACCTGCAATGATGACCGGGATGTGGACCGCGTCGTCGATGATGATGTTCTCCGCAATGTTTGCCGGCATGGCAGGCACCCCGTCGGCAGAGCAGTTCGCAGCCGGTGACATGGGTGGAGACATGGGCGGCGATATGGGCGACGCCGGTGACATGGGTGGAGACATAGGCGATGCCGGCGATATGGGCGGTGATTTCGGCGGAGGCGACTTTGGTGGTGACTTCGGTGGCTTCGATTTCGGCGGGTTCGACTTCTAGCCCCTAGCCCTGCCCGTCTTCTTCCAGCGGCCGCCCTCGAAAGTAACGAGGCCGGCCGCTTCAAATTTGTCCAACCAACCGCCCATCGGCCACCAGCCCCAGATCTCATGAAAGCGGGTGGCATTGGCCACGATGTCCTGCAGGTGCTCAATCGGGGGATCCGACACTGGGTGCCATTGGTGGTACGCGTGCGCACCACCCACCCACAGCAGGACAATCCCTGCCCGCTTCAAGTGCTGGCCGAAGTCCGTATCCTCCCCGCCGTAGCCCGTATACCCTTCGTCGAAACCGCCGAATGTCGCCCGAATCTTCTCCCACGTCCCTGCGGTCACTGCAAAAGAGAGTGACCAGAACAGTTCGTACCGGTCCGCCTTCAGGATCTCCCCGGCCTGCGGGTTCGGGCGCGCCGGATGCGGCTGGGGGTTGTTCGTGCGGATCTCCCCTTCCGGCAAATAGGTCACAGGCCCCGCCAGCACTGCCTCCGGATGCTGGCGTGCGGCCTCCACGTATCTGGACAGGAGGCGATCGCCGGGCAAGCAGTCTGCGTCGAGGAAGACAATCACTTCCGCGCCACGGCGCGCCGCCTCGTCGCCACCACGGTTGCGTGCTGCGGCCAAGTTCGCGGACCCAGCATCGATGATCTCGCTACCAGGCAACGCCCGCCGGAGGAGTTCATCGTCGCCAAGCGCGACAACAATATGCCCAACACCTGCAGGGATCAGCTCGGCTTGGCGCCTGACGTGGTCGAGCCTGGCAGCGTTGGCAAGCGTGACGACGATTACTGCCGCGCACATCGCTGCCCCACCTCCTCAATCACTCGCGCTGCCCGGCGCGCCGCGCCTTCGCACTGCCACCTCTCCCACCGGATCGGCCGTTGTTGGGCGCGTTGGATTAGGGCGGGCCAGCTTTCGGGAGCAGGGAACGTGTCGACGACCACGGCAAGGCCTTCCTCATCCAACACCTGTGCGGTGGCGTGTTGTTCGTCGAAGGGGCGGTGTTGCGGGATGATGATCGCCGGAGTGTTGGTGACGGCCAAGTCCGCGATGGAGTTTTGCCCGGCCGCGGCCACCACTACCCCAGCTGTTTGCAGGTGCGGGGTGGGGTCCTCGACGAAGTTGGTGGCCCCAAGGAACTCGAATGTGTAGTCGGGGCAGGCCCGTTGCACGGCCTCCCAGGTCGCAGCATCCCAGTCGTTGCCGCCAGCACCGGCGAGCACCACGACGCGGTGTGGGTCGCGGTCGATCCCGGTCTCAGGCCGCAGCCGGGATATGCCACCGACTGGGTGCAGGGCTTCCGCGTGGGGTGCAAGGTGTGGTGGCGTTGTCACCCAGTCCGGCCATGCCGCCAGGATGGCTTCGGCCTGCGCATACCCCAGTTGGTGTGGGATATCGTCGCGCATCCCTGGCATGGCGAGCGTAATCACGGGCACACCCATGAGGCGCACGAATACTGCGACCTCTACGGATACGTCGATATAAAACGCCTCCGGGCGGTGGGTGTTGATCCAGTCGGCGATGGTCGTCATCCGTTCCCGCAGCCCAGCGTGGTGGTAGGGGGCGTAGTGCAGCGTTTCACCAGCGTTTAGTTCGGGGTGCTCGCGAATGTTCGCGCCGGCGTCGTCGGCAAGCGTGATATCTGCACCGGGCCTGCTGGAGAGGATCTGCGCAGGCCCGGAAAGAGCTTCTTGGATGCTGCGGCACCGGCGGAGGTGGCCGCTTCCTTGGTGGTGGGCGTAGAGACCGATCATTGGACTTTCACCTCGCGGTAGAGCTGGATATAACGGGTGGCGGTGGCGTGCAGCGAAAAATTGGCGCGGACCCACGCGGCGACGTGGTGCCGGTCGATGCGCGCGGCGATGCGGATCGCGCCGGCCAGTGCGTCTACGTTGCCTGATGTGGCAAGGGAGACGGGTGCGTCGCGGAGCAATTCGCCCAAGCCTCCGCGGTCGAAGGCGGCCACTGGGGTTCCGCAGGCCATGGCCTCGAATGCGACAAGGCCGAAGGGTTCGTCCCACTGCGGGGTAACCACGCACACGCTGCACGATGCCACCAGCCGGTGCAGGCGGAGGTGTTCAAGTTCGCCAACAAAGGTGGCGTTATAAGCCTTGAGCCGTGGCGCCACCATCGTGTCGAAGTAGTGGCGATCGCCATTGCGGCCCGCCACGACCACCGGAACTCCCGCGGCGTGGCAGGCGTCCAGGGCCAGGTGCGGTGCTTTTTCGGGCACGAGCCGCCCGAACCAAATCGCGGGCCCACCCCCACAGCCCGGCCGCCACGCATGCGTGTCTACCCCGTTGGGGATCACATGGATCGGCCCAGGAGTATCCCACTCCGCGGCCGTGCTGCGACTGACCGCCGCGAACCTGCCGGCCTGGGAACCAGCGGCATCGATCGCGGCCTGCATCTCCGGCAACTGCGGGGTGTGGAAGGTGGTGACCAGCGGCAGCGGGGCACCTCCGGGCAACAGAAGCCCCGGGTTGAGACTGTTGTTATGCACCACGTCATAGTCACGCTGAGCCAGGTGCTCGCGCAGCGCGGCGTAGGCTGCGTCTTCGCGTTCTTTCGCACCAGGCGGGTAGCCGGTGTCGGAGGCCCAATACTGATCGCGGCCCCAGTGCACCGCGGGCAGTTCGAAAGAGGGCTCGTTGCCGTGAGAGCCACGCGCGGCGTACAGGTCCACGCTGTGCCCTAGGCTGCGCAGCGCCACAGTGAGGGTATGGCAGAATGCCTCCAGCCCGCCGGTGAAGGGCTCGCGGATCGGGTAACGCGCAGGCGCCACCAGCGCGATACGCAAGGCTGGACCGGTCACGCGGATACCACCTCTTTATAGATCGCGGCGTGTGCGGCCCGGATGCGTTCCAGCTGCTCCTCGCGGTCGCCGACATAAGGGTGCGGGGCATCGTCGGCAAGCGTGCGTACTGCCTGGGCAGCGGCTGCACCGTCGCCGGCGGGATAGGTGGCGATGGCATCGGGCGAATCGGCCTGGTCGGCGTAGCAGCCGATGTCGGGTACGGCCACGCCAACGCCTAGGTCGCGGCACATCTCCAGCCACCCGGAATGGGTCCCACGCAGGTAGGGCAGGACCACCGCGGTGCACCCTCCGACGGCGTTATACAAGGTGTCGTCATCCATCGGGGCGTGCGCGATCACGTCCACGCCGCGGGCGGCCAGTGCGTCGCGGAAATCCTGCGTCGCCGGCTCGTCATGGATATAGATAGCGGTACCCACCTGCGCCAATGCGACATAGAACGCAGGATCCTTCACCACGTTAGAGCGCAGCGACTTCAGAAAGACCCCAGGGCGCGTGGGCACGGCGTTAACGGCCTCCTTTTCCTCGCGCGTGACGACGAGCGGGTGGGGAATCACCGTGACGTCCACCGGCGCGCCAACCAACTCCTGGATGCGCGTGCGGGCGTGATCGGTCAGGGTGATCACGGCATTGGCTCCGCGCACGAGAAGGCGGATGCGCTCGTGGTGTTCTGCCTGGTCCGCAGGATCCGCCAGGTGTGGGTTGTCGATATCGTGCACGGTGACCACCAGCGCCACTCCGCTCTTATGGATCGCGCGGATCAGCCGGTCGATCTTTGTGGGATTTTGGTGCTCAAAACCGAAGTGAATGTGAGAAACATCGACCTCAGCGCCGCCGTCCCACCACTGCGCCTCAAGCGCGGGGTGCGGCCACCACGCACCATTGATATCGGGGTCCGGTTCGAAGGTCACGTTGTCTGGCTTGATGGCGCGCGTGTACACGTGACCGGCTGGAATGGACAGCACGCGGTAGCGCTCTTCTTCTGCCACAGTGGCCACCTCCTTCACATCGTTGAACACAGAGGAAACATAAGCCGCAACGCAACTATACGCGCTTTTAGGCAAACTAGCTGCTGATATAAGCGCTGCTATATTTGTTCCCATGAGTGTTGATCGGCCCTATGTCACCGTCGTCGGCAACTGCCAGGCGGAATCCCTGCGCAAGCTGCTCCATTCCACAGGCGCGATCGATTCCCGGCGTATACCTCCCGTCCACGAGGTCGGCCCTGACGAGATGCCGGCGCTTATCGACGAACTCTCCCGCACCGACGTGCTGGTCTCCCAACCGATCAGGGCTGATTACCGTGGACTCCCTCTGGGGACAGCGCAATTAACAGCATTCCTGCCCGCCCACGCGCAGACCGTGATTGTTCCCGTGCTGCGCTTCGACGGGCTCATGCCCTACCAGGCGATCATCCGCGATCCTGCCGATCCCTCCCTCAACCCGCCAGTGATCCCCTACCATGACCTGCGGATTCTCTGCGGTGTCGCCCAGGACCTGGGCCGCCCGGTGACGGCCACCCCCAGCACAGAGGCCCTACGCCGCACCGCCGCCATATCGATCGAACAGATGCGCACGCGCGAGCAAGCACACGGCACGGTCCCTATGTCCGACTACCTGGCCACTACTCCGGTGTGGCACACCATCAACCACCCCGATAACGCCACCTTGAGCGAGCTCGCGCTCCGCGCCGCCGCCCGCTTCCTAGGAGAGATGGAGGTCCACGCCCCCGACTATGAAATGTTGGGAGAGACGGATGCGCCCATCGACCAGTCCGCAGCCGCCGCCCTCAACGTGGAGGTGCCGGGACGGGAGCAGTGGACTTTCCGCGGGGAGGTTATCAGTGGTGAGGAAATCGTCGATAAGCACTGGGAGTTCTATCGCGACCGGCCTGGCCTTGTCGCAGCGGGTTTGGCACGCCACGCCGACCGGATCGCCGCGCTGGGGTTGATGGACTGATGCCCACTCACCTGATCGTCGGCCCCACCAACCATGGGGTGACGGCATACGCGTTGTCGCTGGCAGAGGCGGTCGGCGCCGAATCAGTCGTGCGCGAAACCGAACTGACAGACGCGGAACTTCCACCGGGCCCGGTGCATGTCACGTTCACCGATCACCTCTTCGGCCCTGATCCCGATTCGGCCGTGGAGCGCCTGCTCGCGCGGACAGGTACGCGGCCGCTCAGCGTCAGCTTCCACGACGTGCCCCAGCCGGAAGAGGGCGCGCAGCGCTTTGAGCGTCGCGCGCGTGCTTATCGACGGCTGGCCGCCCACGCCTGGGTTGCCGTGGTGAATTCGCAGCATGAGGCCGCCTTCTTTGATTCCGTGCACGTGATTCCTCTGCCCATCCCCACAGTCCGCAGCGACTATGACCCCGAACCAGACACAGTGGGCATCCTGGGCTATCTTTACCCGGGCAAAGGTCACGAGGACGTGATCGAGCAGCTTGTCGGAAGCGGGTATCGCCTCCGCTTTCTGGGGCAGGTCTCCGCAGGCCACGAACAGTGGGCCGAGGCTTTATGCGCCCGCGCAGACGAGCTCGGCGTTGACGTGGAGATCACCGGTTGGCTTGACGACGAAGAACTCGCCCGCGAGATGGGCCGCATCGAGATCCCTGTGTGCGCCCACCGCCACTTCTCAGCCTCCGGGTCCCTGATGACGTGGCTCGGCGCAGGGCGGCATGTGTTGGTCAATGACAGTTCTTATGCGCGTGAGATCGCCACACATTACGACGAGCACATCACCCTTGTGCCTCGCGACCACTGGCGTGAAGCCATCGACAACGCCACCCCCGCCCCACCGATCAAGCCGCGGCCTCACGGCTGGGCCGAAGTCGCCCGCATGTGGCAGCGCCTCTGGTATCCGCCCGTCAGCGTGGTGATCCCTCACTACAACGACCACGAGGTCCTTGCCCGCACCCTCGAATCGGTGCGTGCCCAGGACTACCCAGGCCCTGTGGAGATTGTGGTGGCAGATGACGGCTCCCCCACACCGCCAGAGATTGATGATGCCATCGTGGTGACCCAACCCGATGAGGGTTTCCGCGCCGCAGCAGCCCGCAACTTAGGCGCCGCAGCCGCCAGCGGAAACCTCCTCGCTTTTGTCGACGCAGACACCATCCTGGAACCCGACTATCTCCGCCACGCCACCGCCTGCATTGCAGGCCAGCCGCGCGGGGTGGTCGTCGGCACGCGCACCACCGGGCCAGACCGGACCGAACCCGAGTGGCTGCGCCGCGCTTGGGCCGACACCGATGACCTGGCGCGCGCCGACGATACTTCCTGGCGCTTCATCATCAGCGCCGTGCTCACCTGCGACCGCACCTTCTTCACCGACATCGGCGGCTTCGACGCCTCCCTGGTCGGCTACGGCGGCGAGGACTGGGAGTTCGGCTACCGCGCATGGAACGCCGGCGCCACCTTCATCCACTCCCCGCACGCCCGCGCCCACCACCCACAACCCGATTGGGGCGCGCGTCACGACGACCCCCTCGCCGCCGCAGCTGAAAAGAATGCTGAGTCCATTGCGCTGGCCACCCGCATCACGCACCCCATCGCACGGCCCGCGGGCGTGATTTTTGAGCGCACCGACATCGTGGTGCGTATCCGGGGTAAGTGGGGCCCGGGCGTGAGTGAGGCGGTCATCGCCTCATGGTTGAAACTGGGAGACGCGGCAGTGGTCGTCGAAAAGCCGCCAGAGTTATTTGCCCAAGATCCCCGCGTGCGCACCCAGGCCGACCCGGCGCGCATCGAGGTCGTACTCGAGCGGGCCATTGCACCGACCGATGCGCTGCTGCCGGCGCTGCGTGCTCACGGGCATGTCACTGCGCCGGGGTTGGTGGCCTCGACGGCGCGTGCCCGGGCGCTGGGCACGCAGGCCACGGCGGTCAATGGTGTCTGTACCCCCGTCGAGGGTCCGATTCGTTTGGAGCGGTTGTTCGCCGGATGGTGAGCAATATTTTTCAGTAGGATCTGAAGCCATGATCCCTTCGATTACTCTCAACGACGGAAATAGCATCCCCCAGCTCGGCTTCGGCACGTTCTTGGTCGCCCCGGAAGAGGCGGAGCGTGTGGTCTCTGAAGCCCTCGAGGTGGGCTACCGCCACATCGACACCGCCGCTTTCTACGGCAATGAGGAAGGTGTGGGGCGCGCGATCGCCAATTCTGGCATCCCGCGCGAAAAAATCTTTTTGACCACCAAGCTGTGGCAGGACCGCCACGAGGACGCGGACAAGGCGCTGGCTGAGTCTCTGGAGCGCCTGGGTACCGACTACGTGGACTTGTACCTGATCCACTGGCCAGCACCAATGCGCGACAAGTACACCACCGCGTGGAAGACGATGATCCAGGAGCGCGACAAGGGCCTGGCGAAGTCCATCGGCGTGTGCAACTTCCTGCCCGAGCATTTGGACAAGCTGGAGACCACCTCCGACGTCACCCCCGTGATCAACCAGATTGAGCTGCACCCGTTCTTCCAGCAGTGGAAGGACGTTGACGCGGCGAAGGTGCACTCCATCGCTGTGGAAGCCTGGCACCCGTTGGCCCAGTTCAAGCGTGACTTCACCGAGATCCCTGAGATCATGGAGCCTGCTGAGGCGCACGGCAAGACCCCGGCCCAGGTTGTGCTGCGGTGGCATATCCAGAACGGCACGATCGTCTTCCCGAAGACCAACCACGTTGAGCGCATGCGCGAGAACATGGACATCTTCGATTTTGAGCTGAGCCCGAAGGAAATGGAAGGCATCATCTCCCTGGATGAGGGCGAAGACGGCCGTATCGGCTTCCATCCGAACGAGCGCGAGTAACCCTCACGCCACAAACACAAAGGTCAGGCCTGTGCAGTAATCCGCACAGGCCTGACCTTTTTACTATTTATGCTCCGGGGACCTCAGGTGCCTGGCCGGTGCGCTCGTACTCAGCAAGGATGTCGATGCGGCGCTGGTGGCGCTCTGCCTTGGACCACTCCTGGTCTAGGAAGGCAGCCACAATGGCCAGGGTCTCTTCCTTGGTGTGCATGCGCCCACCGATGGCGATGAGCTGGGCATTATTGTGCTCGCGGGCAAGGCGCGCGGTCTCCTCAGACCATGCCAGTGCGCAGCGCGCACCCTTCACCTTGTTCGCAGCGATATTCTCGCCGTTGCCGGATCCGCCCAGCACGATGCCTAGCGATCCTTCGTCTGCAACAGTTTTCGCGGCGGCGTCGATGCAGAATGCCGGGTAGTCGTCCTCGGCATCGTATTCGAAGGCGCCGCAATCGATGGGCTCGTGTCCGTTTTCTTTCAGGTACTCGGCGATTTCATTCTTCCGCTCGAAACCTGCGTGGTCTGCTCCTAAATAAACGCGCATGAATCAGATACTACCCACCTGCCCGGCTTCTGTTGCGCAAACGCCTCCAGAAGAACTAGATCGCGTCGAGTGCTTGGTCAATGTCGGCGATGATGTCGTCGACATGCTCCAGCCCCATCGACAAGCGCACCAGGCCTGGGGTGATGCCCACGGAAGCCAGTTGCTCGTCCGGTACCTGGCGGTGCGTGGTGGATGCGGGGTGCAGCACGCAGGAGCGCGAATCAGCCACGTGGACCTCGCGCGAGACCATCGTGAGCGCGTCCATGAACTTCACCCCGGCCTCGCGGCCGCCCTTGAGATCCACTGTGACCACACCCGATGCGCCTTCCGGCAGGTACTTCTGGGCGAGGTCATAGTACTTGGAGGATTCCAAGCCTGGGTAGCGAACTTCGTTGAAGACATCGGTGCGCGTCTCTAGATGCTTCGCCACGGCTAGGGCGTTCTCGCAGTGGCGTCGGATGCGCACGTCGAGAGATTCCAGGGAGAGGTTCAGCAGAAATGCGGAGTGGGCGGCCGGGTAGGCGCCGAAGTCGCGCATCAGCTGCATGCGGGCCTTAATGATGAAGGGTGCGGCTGCGTAGTCCTTGGTGTACACCACGCCGTGGTAGGACTCGTCGGGCTCGGTGAAGTCTGGGAATTTGCCGTTGGTGTAGTCGAAAGTGCCGGCGTCCACGATCATGCCGCCGATCTGCGCCGCGTGTCCGTCCATGTACTTGGAGGTGGAGTGAATGACGACGTCGGCGCCGTACTCAATGGGCTTGCACAGCATGGGCGTGGCGAAGGTGGAGTCCACGATGAGGGGCACACCCTGGTCGTGGGCCACACCCGCGAACTTCTCGATGTCCAGCACACTCATCGCCGGGTTCGCGATGATTTCGCCGAAGAGCGCCTTGGTGTTCGGCTTGAACGCGGCGGCGATCTCCTCGGACGGGGCATCCTGGTCCACGTAGATAACTTCGATGCCGTACTTCGCCAGCGTGGTACTGAACAGGTTGGAGGTTCCGCCGTAGATTTCCGACGATGCCACGAAGCTATCGCCCGCGGAGCACAGGTTCATGATGGCAAAGGCGGTTGCTGCCTGGCCGGAGGTGGTGGCCATGGCAGCCGCTCCCCCTTCCAGGTCCGTCACCTTTTCCTCCACGGCCATTACGGTGGGGTTGGCGAACCGGGAGTAGATCAGGGCGTGGGTGGGTTCGTCGAATACTGCGGTGATGTCGTCGGAGGAGTCGAAGGTGTAGGTGGTGGACTGCACGATCGGCAACTGACGTGGCTCGGTGTTCCCCGGGGTGTAGCCGGAGTGGATGAGCTTGGATTCGTTGCGCAATGGGGTGTCGGACATGCGAAAGCGCCCTTTCAATCAAGATGGAGGTGCTGATATTTATTCAGCACTTTACAGCCTTGAGAAAGGGCGCGGGGTCAGTTCTTACTTCCAGCCGTCTAGCTGCGGGTTTTCGAAGCGATCGCGCTTCATCTCGAAGAAATAAGGATATGCTGCGAGCTTCGAGTAGGCGTCGAAAAGTTCGCCGGATTCTTCGCCCTCTGGGAAGCGGGTGATCACAGGGCCGAAGAAGGCGTTATCCTCCACCTTGACGATGGGTGTACCGGAGTCCTGGCCGACAGCGTCCTGGCCAGCCTTGTGGTAGACGCGCAGGTCAGCGTCCATTTCTTCGGTGTTGGCAACATCGGCGTACTCGGCGGGCAGGCCCACCTTCTCCAGTGCGCGCTTGATTACGTCGTCGTAAGCGCCGAAGTCCTGCTTGGAGTTCTCGCCCTCGTTGTGCACGATCTTACCCATGGCGGTGTAGAGCTCGCCGACCTTTTCTGGCTGCTCGTTCTTCACCTTGGCGAACACGCGGGCTGGCCCCCAGTTTGCCTTCATCTTTTCGGCGTAATCCTCTGGGATGTCAGCGCCCTCGTTGAGGACGGACAGGGACATAGGGATCCATTCGACGTCGATGTCGCGGACCGTTTCTACTTCCTTAATCCAGCGCGAGGTCTTCCATGCGAACGGGCAGGATACGTCGAACCAGAACTTTACTGGGGTTGCCATAATTATTTCCTCCAAAATTTACTTTAAGTTTCTACTGTCTCGCGTGGTCCAGAGTACTGGATCGCACAGAAACGTCAACCAGCCTACAGCGTTAGAGTGGAACAATGACTTCACAATCTTTAACCCGCGACCACGCCCGCCACCGCGCCAGCCTGATCAAGGACGTCCATTACCGCGTCCACCTCGACGTCACCGGCCCGGAGACCTTCACCTCCACCACCACGGTGACGTTCAGCTCCAGCGCGGGCGAGATCAGCATCGACCTGAATGTAATGGACGGTTCGTGGGAGGCAACGCTTAACGACGAAGCCTTGCGCGACCTTTCCTTCCCAGTTACGGAGGGCGAGCAGACCCTCGTCGTGAAGGCAACCATCCCCTACTCGCGCACGGGCGAGGGGCTGCACCGTTTCGTCGACCCGGCCGACGACAAGGTGTACCTGTACTCACAGTTTGAGCCTGCCGATGCCCACCGCGTCTTCGCCTGCTTCGACCAGCCGGACATCAAAGCCACCTATGAGTTGTCGATGACCACGCCCGAGTCCTTCACCGTGGTGATGAACGAGCCAACAACAAGCACCCCATCGGCAGAAGGCACGACGCATACCTGCACGATCGACTACCCACTGTCAACCTATCTGGTGGCCTTCATCGCCGGCGAGTACGCCCACGTGCACGACACCTTCGAGAACATTGAGTTGGGGCTCTACGCGCGCACTTCCATCATGGAGCACCTCGACGCGGACCGCCTGTTCACCGAAACGAAGCAGGGCTTTGCCTACTACCACGAGAATTTCGGGCGTCCTTACCCGTTTACCAAGTACGACCAGATTTTCTGCCCTGAGTTCAATATCGGCGCGATGGAGCACGTTGGCGCGGTGACGATCCGCGACGAGTACGTCTTCACCTCTGAGGCCAGCCCCTACATGTATGAGCGCCGCAATGAGACCATCTTGCACGAGATGGCGCACATGTGGTTCGGCAACCTAGTGACGATGCAGTGGTGGGACGACCTGTGGCTCAACGAGTCCTTCGCCACCTGGTCCGCAGCGATCACCCAGGCCGAGGCCACGGAGCATGACACCGCGTGGGTCACCTTCGCCAACGTGGAGAAGGCGTGGGCGTATAGCCAGGATCAGCTCCCCTCGACCCACCCCATCAGCACCGACGCCCCAGACGTCGAAACAGCCGAGCAGAACTTTGACGGCATCACCTACGCCAAGGGCGCCAGCGTGCTCAAGCAGCTGCAGGCCTACGTTGGCCGCGACGCGTTTTTCGCCGGCGTGCGCGCCCACTTCGATAATCACGCCTATGGCAACGCCACCTTCGACGACCTGCTCGGCGCGCTGGAGAAGGCCTCCGGCCGCGACTTGAGCGAATGGTCCCAGCAGTGGCTGAAGACCACGGGCATCTCCACCCTGTACCCGGAGATCACCGACCGCTTCGTCGTTGTCCAGGAGTCTGATGTGCAGCGCACGCACCGCGTCGGCGTCGGGCTCTATGCGCTTATCGACGACACCGTGCGCCGGACCCACCACGTGGAGATCGATATCACTGGCGAGCGCACCGAGATCCCCGAATTCGCCGGCGTGGAGCATGACCTTGCCCTGGTCAACGATGGGGACCTCACCTACTGCCTAATGGGCATTGCCCCACAGCAGCAGGACTTCGTCGTCAAGCACCTGGGCGATATCGCTGATCCGATGGCGCGTACGCTGGCGTGGTCGGCGGCGTGGCAGGCCACCCGCGCAGGTGAGATGCCGGCGCGCGACTTTGTCGATCTGGTGGCGCGCCACCTGGATGCGGAAGATCAGACCGCCGTGCTGGAGCGTGTGGCTGGTCAGGCGGCGATGGCTGCCCGCTACTACGTGGCCGAAAACCACCGCGACCAGGCCTTCGCCACCCTGGCCGAGGCATTTCAGGGCCGCGAACCCGCCACCATCTTCGACCGAGCACTGGCGCGCCTGCCGCAGACCGAGGACAGTGCCGCCTACCTGCACTCACTGCTGGAGACGTCCGATAACCAGGAAGTGCGTTGGTTGGCGATCACCGCGCTCATTGCGCGCGGCGATCTTGGCCTCGACGCCCTCGAGCAGGAAGGTGATCGCAGTTCCGCCGGCGAGCTAGCACGGCTGCGGGCGCGGGCGGTCGTCGATAAGCAATGGGCTTTCGACGAAGTCATGGGTGGTCAGCGCACGAATCTGGAGGCGCGCCACCTGATGGAAGGTTTCAACTTCACCGACGGTGGCGATTTCACCGCTGCCTACTTTGACCAGGCGCAGTGCGTGTGGCAGGAGCAGTCTTCGGAGATGGCGCAGCGCACGCTGACAGGGCTTTACCCGGTGCGGGACCTCTCTGATACGGCGTTTGCGCGTGCCGACGAACTCCTGGCCGGCGAGTTGCCGCAGGGGCTGCGCAGGATTCTTTCGGAGGAACGGGATAAGGTGGAGCGTGCTCGCCGAAATCGCCTGGTTGATGAGGAACGGGACATGAAAGAACTTTCATAGTGGTTTCATGTGTAGTTCAGAGGCGAATGGCAGACTGAGGCTATAGCCACAGAACACCAGACCGCTAAAGGATCAAAAATCATGACGTCACTGCGCAAGTTCGCGCCCATCATCGCGATCGTTGCTCTCTTGGTGCTCGTTGCCGTCGGTGGTGCCGCACTAGCGAACAATAATCAAGCACCCAATGTTCCGGAGGAGGCAGCAAGCATCACGCTGAACCCGGAAACTAGCACCGCGGGCACCTCGAGTTCGTCGAGTACATCGACCAGCTCAAGCACTGCTGAATCCGAATCCTCGGAAGGCAGCGCCGAGCCGAAGCCTGACGAGCCGCGGAGCGAACCTGCACCGGCTCGGGCGCCGGCACCCGCCCAGGCCCCTGCCCCTGCACCGGCCCCGGCGCCGCAGCAGCAGTACATCCCTCCGGCCCCTGCCCCTGTGTACACGCAGCCCTATAATCCGGCTCCGCAGTGGACAGACGATGATTGGGACGACGACGATTGGGATGATGACTGGGACGACGATTGGGATGACGACTAAGACGAAGCCACTTGCCACCTCTCTAAGAAAACGGGTGGTGGTGTGGACGACCGTGGTGGTGTTTATTGCACTCACCGCGGTATTAGTCTTGTCTCGCTCGTTTTATATGGGCCAGATCACTGACAGTGTGAACGATGCAGTGGTTCAAGAAATCGACGAGTTCGCGAAATTCGCCAACGAAGGAGTTGACCCCACCACCGGGGAAACTTTCGACGACCCGCAGCGCCTCATCGAGGTATATCTCCAACGGCAGATCCCCGACCGGACGGAAAATATGCTGGGCTTCATTGACGGAAAGATGGTCCAGCTGGACTATTCACAACTTTCTGGCGAGCAACCTGACCCGGTGGCTTTCGACGATCCCATCGTCCACGAGATCCTTAATAGTCCATCCAGTGGCGGCCGATTTGAGGAGATGCACTGGGGGCGGGTGGAGATTGACGACAATGCCATCTTCGCCGTGGTTTATGATTCCGGCCCCGAGCGCGCCCAGGCCAATAACAATATGATTTGGATCAGCCTGATCTCGTTGGGCGGGCTCATTGCCGCCATGCTGATGGCGTGGATGATTTCGGGGCAGATCACAGCACCGATCCGCAAGCTGCAGAAGGTCGCCTCGTCGATAAGCAACTCTGATCTGACCGCGCGCGTGCCTGTAGAATCGAACGACGAGATCGGGCAACTGGCGATCACGTTCAACGCGATGCTCGACCGCATCGAAGCCGCATACCGCGACCAGCGGCAGTTCGTCGACGATGCCGGTCATGAGCTGCGCACCCCCATCACCGTGGTGCGCGGGCAGCTGGAGCTGCTGCCCTATACCGCGCCGGAGGACCAGGCGAAATCCATCGAGCTGGCCACCGCCGAGCTGGACCGGATGGCGCGCATGGTCAACGACATGCTCACCCTGGCTGTGGCTGATTCGGGAGACTTCGTTCAGCCCGAGCTGACGGACCTAACTGAACTGACGATCTCCATCGACGACAAAGCATCGACTATCGACGAGCGAGCCCGCCTTGTGGAGATGGCCGAGGGCGAGGCGGTGCTTGACTCGGAGCGAGTCACCGAAGCAGTGCTGGAACTCTTCGGCAATGCACTGAAGTATTCCGACGAGCAGGTGGAGATCGGCAGTACCCTGCTGGGCGAGGGTGAAGACCGAACCGTGCGTTTCTGGGTGCGCGACCGAGGCGAAGGCATCCCTGAGGAGACACGCGGGAAGCTCTTCGACCGTTTCTCCCGCGGGGACAACCTTGGTTCGCGGCCGAGTGGTGCGGGCCTGGGCTTGTCGATTGTGCAGGCGATTGGTCAAGCTCACGGGGGCCGCGCGTTCGTTGAATCTACAGTGGGGCTTGGTAGTATTTTTGGGCTGGAAATTCCTGCCCCGGAGGACCCTGAAGCCACGAAGCAGGACGGAGAAACACTATGAGCAGAATTTTGATCGCCGAAGACGACCACGGGATAGCCGACTTCATCGAACGCGGTCTGACGGCTGCGGGCTACCCCTGCGACACGGTTGATTCCGGCCCGGCTGCCTTTGCCATGGCGCGTACCGGCGACTACGACCTCATGATTTTGGACCTCGGCCTGCCCCACATGGATGGTGCCGACGTCCTGGAACAGCTTCGTGCGCTGCGGGTTACCCTGCCGGTGATCGTGCTGACGGCGCGCACCAAGGTTGAAGACCGCGTCCGCGTGCTTGAGGGCGGCGCCGACGATTACATGCCGAAGCCTTTTCAGTTCGCCGAGCTGCTGGCGCGCGTCCGCCTCCGCCTGAGCGAAAGGCAAGCGCCCTCTAGTGTCGAACTAACGCGCGGCGATATGGTGCTGGACCTGCGCGCCCAGCGGGTCCAGGTGGACGGCAAGTGGAAGGACTTGTCGCGCCGCGAGCTCAGCCTGTTGGAGACGTTCATGCGCCACCCCGGCCAGATCCTGTCGCGCGCCCAGCTGCTGTCCATGGTGTGGGGCATGGATTTTGACCCTGGATCCAACGTGGTCGACGTGTATATCCGGACCCTGCGGAAGAAGATTGGCGCCGAGAGGATCGAAACCATCCGCGGATCCGGCTACCGCCTAGTCTAATCCCGCGCGGTGACGACCTTGACCTGAGCCACGTCCGGCCGGACCGCCACGTAGGAAAAGGCCACGATGGCGTCGCTACGCAGGTGCGTTGTCCGCGTAATCCGCAGAACTTGCGCCGCGCTGGTCACTTCCAACCGGCTACGCTCAGCGTCGGTGGCCGCGCCTGGCACGATCACGTCTTCGCGCTTATCGACGTCCGCCCCTAACTTGTTGGCGAGCGCGTCTATCAGGGAGTGGTCGAGATGCTGTGCGATGTCCGCGTACTCTTGCGGCACAAAGACGGTTTCTAAGATTCCTGGCACCCCGGAGATGTAGCGGAGCACCTCGGCACGAAACACCTCATCCCCCGGGTTGATTTGGAAGGCTGTCGCCACTGGATGCGGGGCCTGGACTACCCCCTGGCTCAGTAATTTGTGGGAGTGCGCAATCTCAAGGGAATCGAGTTGCGCGTCCACGCCGTCGATCCGCGTTAACTCCAGCATCGGCGGAACCGCGCGGACAAACGTGCCCCCGGCGCGGCCCCGTTTGCGGTCGATCAGACCCTCCATCTGTAGGAGGTCAAGGGCGTGGCGAATGGTCATGCGAGCGACGTCGAATTGGCTGACCAGCTCACGCTCCGCGGGCAGCCGATCCCCCGGCTTGTAGGTGCGGTCCTCGATGCCCTTGCGTAGCGTTTCAGCGATGGCCACATAGGCAGGTTTGCGGGCCATAACACCTCCGTTGGTTGTTTGGTACACCGATTATGGTATACGTCCACAACCTAAGATATAGGGCATTTCACGTGCGATGTTAAGTTTCCTTCACAAACTACAACTGAGCAAGGGCCTGCTCGATATCGGCGATGAGATCCTCGACGTCCTCGATGCCGATGGAAATGCGGACCAGCTCGCGCGGCACCGCCAAATCGGAATCCTCAACGGACACGTGCGTCATGGTCGCAGGGTGTTCCACCAAGGACTCCACCCCGCCCAGCGATTCCGCCAGCGCGATTAGCTTGGTGGACTTGCAGAACTTCTTCGCCTGCTCCTCTGTCTGGAAAATCACGGACACCATGCCGCCGAAACGCTTCATCTGCTTCTTCGCCACCTCGTGGTTCGGGTGATCCGGCAGACCCGGGTAACACACGCGTGCTACTTCCTCACGCCCTTGCAGGAATTCCGCCACCGTTTCCGCGTTATCGCAGTGGCGGTCCATGCGCACGCTCAGCGACTTGATTCCGCGGGCCGTCAAGTAGGTGTCGAAAGGCGAAGGGATGGCGCCAACCCAGCCGAAGAAGAAGCGCAGCTGCTCCTCAAGCGCAGGATCGTTGGCACAGACAAGTCCACCGATCACATCGGAGTGCCCGCCCAGGTACTTCGTCGTCGAGTGCACAACGACGTCCGCACCGAGCGCCAACGGCTGCTGCAGGTACGGCGAGGCAAAGGTGTTGTCGACGACGAGGGACGTGTCACCCTTGATGTCCGCGATCGCACGAATATCGACGATGTCCAGTGCCGGGTTCGTCGGCGTTTCCACCCAGATCACCTTGGTGTTGTCCTGAATGGCTGCCTGGACCTGCTCCGGCTTCGTCGTATCGACGACGGTATTTTCGATACCCCACTGGTTGAAAATCTGGTTGATCAGGCGGTAGGTGCCACCGTATGCATCATTGCCGATGATGATGTGATCGCCCGGCTTCATCAGGATGCGCAGCACCGTATCGATGGCCGCCATGCCAGAGGCATACGCGACCGCATAGTCCGAGCGTTCAAGGGCTGCGACGGTTTTTTCTAGTGCAGTGATCGTTGGATTGCCCACGCGCGTGTATTCGTAACCGTTCCGCAATTCCGCAAGGCCATCTTGCTGGAAAGTTGTCGACGCGTAGATGGGCACATTGATGGACCCGTACAAACTGTCGGGTTCGTAACCGGCGTGGATGGAGTCGGTGGAAAAACCAGAACCGTTGGACATAGGGTTCCTTTCTAGTTCGAGATTAGACACATAGTAGACCAAGCTGTTCAGTCGGCGTTGAATTATATGCATCGTTATAATATTCCCATAAAGAAAGGAGCCATTTGAACACTTACCTAGCCCAAGAAGAAAGCACGTCAGTCCCCACATCAGTCGATGATGCCGTCGGTAGCGTCAACGAATGGTGGAACAACCCCGTAACCCAAGAATGGGTCATCGAACGACCGCTAAAGATCGTGGTCATCCTGGTCGTCGCCGCGATCATCCATTGGATTCTTGTGCGGGTCATCAACCGCGCCGCCCGCCACAACATCAACAGTGGCGGCAGCAACTTCCCCATATTTTTCCGGTCCAACAGTGATGAACAAAATGCGCAGCAGGAAGCACAGGAAGAGCGCCGCAAACAACGCGTGAAAACGCTGGCCAGCGTGGGCCGCTCCGCAGTGGCGATCATCGTCTGGGTCTGGGCAGCCCTGGCGGTCCTCGACCAGCTCGGCGTAAATATTGGTCCGCTGATCGCCTCGGCCGGTGTGGTCGGTGTTGCCATCGGTTTCGGCGCGCAGTCCCTGGTGAAGGATTTCTTGTCCGGCATCTTCATGCTGCTGGAGGACCAGTACGGAGTGGGCGACACGATCGAGGTCAACGGCATTTCGGGAGACGTCGAGGAAGTTACCCTGCGCATTACGACGGTGCGCGATATCGACGGCACCCTGTGGTACGTCCGCAACGGCGAGATCTTGCAGGTGGGTAACTTCTCTGCTTCCTATTCGGTGGCCCGCGTCCAGATCCCTGTGTCGCTCAAGGCAGACCCGGACGCCGTTGCCGACACGATCATCACCTCTGCGGAGCGCGCCCTTGAGGGCGATGAGTGGAAGAGTTCCGTCTTGGAGCAACCCGTCCTGAATGGTGTGACCGATTTCGCTGTGGACCACATGAGCTACCGCGTTTCGGTAAAGACTTTGCCTGGCCAGCAATGGAGTGTCCAGCGACACCTCAATCGGCGCATCTTGGATGATCTCCAAAGCGCTGAGGTGCCACTTCCTTATCCGAATGGCCGTTTTCAGTTCCCAGGCAGCGAAGAAGAGTAACTGCCCGTAGGGTTGTGCCATGGCCACATCTTTTTATGAACAAGTCGGCGGCGACGCGTTCTTTTCCGCGCTCGTCGAAGGCTTCTACACGCAGGTGCGTGACGACGACCTGATCGGCCCAATGTACCCCCAGGATGATTGGGAGGGGGCCGAACAGCGTTTGAAGTGGTTCCTCGCCCAGTATTGGGGCGGGCCGACCACTTTCAACGAAAAGCGTGGCGCACCGATGTTGCGCAGGCGCCACTTTCCTTATGAGATCGGGGAACCCGAGGCAGAACGCTGGCTTGAGCTGATGCATAACTCTTTAGACAGCGTGGAAGTTTCCGACGAACATCGTGCGGCGCTCTGGGACCATATGGTGCGGGTCGCAGCAATGATGATCAACAAGTAGCCCTCGTTAGAACGGCGGCGGCCCTTCGAATTGGGGTGCGCGTTTCGTCGGCGGGCCGGTCCGTTTGCTTGGGCCAGCCTTTTGTCGTCGGCGCTTCTTTCGCTGGTTGAGAGTAACTTTCCAGCGGGCGTTCCTCGGGGCGAGAGGCCCGTCGGCTTCGTCGACGACCCAAGTGCCATCTCTGAACAGCCAATAGACGTCACCACTGATCGGTTCGAAGATGTAGTGAACCAGTCCGTCAGTTTTCCGATTGTGGTGGTGCCTGCAGAGGCTCACTAGGTTGTTCGGGCTGGTGGGTCCACCTTTGGACCAGTCCACGCAATGATCTTTGTCGGTATGTGTGGCGGGGCGGTTGCATCCCGGCCAACGGCAAGTCCCATCGCGCCCGTTGATATACGCGCGCATCAGGCCGGTGGCCGCGTACTGTGCGGTCACCCTGTCTTTTGCGACCATGATGTCGCGGACAGTCTTTGCATCACGCTCAGCAGCCTCGGTGGCTTCTGGACTGAAATTTCCAGTTCCAGGCATCCATGCACACGCGTCCGCTACGTCGCTGGCCTTGTACACGTTAAGGACAACGGAAAGATCAATGTCTTCCAAGATGAGGCGTGCGTGGGCCTCAGCTAAGGAGATCTTCTCTTTGGCCGCGAACGCGCGAATCGCCTCATCGATCTGGGCTGTGGTGTATCCATCCCAGGTGCTGGAGGTAGTGAAGGTTCCGTCCTTATTGTCCTCGACATAATGGTCCCGGGCTGCTGGCTCGGACTCTTCGGTCTCTGGAGCATCCCTTAGTTCGCGCAGTAAATCTTCGAGCCGGTTTCCCACGGCCCGGGGCCCGGGCATGACTTGGGCGGGTTTCGTCGGGGTGAGAAATTCTGTTAAGAACTCATCGACGATGATCTGATTGTCTGGATGATCCCAGAAGGTATCGCAGCATAGTGTGGCAGCAATCTTCCGTAGCAGGATCATATTCGCGTGATATAAGGATTCCACCAGTAGCTGAAAGCGCGGAAGAGCAATGAGCGTGTCCATCGCAAGAAGATTGTTGGCGATCATCGTTTCAGATACGCCAAGATCTGCGGAGAGTCCGGCAGCGTACTCGGACCAGTCGCGTACTTCCTGGGGAGCCTCGGTTTCTGCGAAGAGGCCTTTCCAGATGTCGTACTCAAGTTGCCTCAAGAGCCGTTGCTTCCTGGCCTTCGGCTTGTCGGAGCAGACTGCGTAGTATGCCTCACCTGTATTCGAGTGCCACATGGCTTCGTCACCCCCCTCGACGAAATTATCCCGATTATGTCCCCGTATCGTTCATTGACTACACCCATTTTAACCCGGTGAACACAAGTTCGAAATAGCGTGTGACAAACATCATAAAAATAACCGCGTGGTGCAACAATGCTCCACACGGTTAAAGGGCTATAGAACGTTTAGACGGATAGCCCAAGGCCTGCTGAATGGTACACAGATCCAAATGGCGCGTCCAGCCTAGTCCAGCGTCCCACTGTCGAGACACGGAGGTGGCGCGGGATTTCCACCGGCGCGGAAAACCCCGGGATCAAGCCCAAAGATGTACATGCGAAGATCATCCGCATGGGAATCTCCACCTCATCGTCGATGGTGATCACCGTCTGGTCCAAAAGGGACTTCGGCGGCCCAAGCGGCCCAGAAAACTGGCGCGCTAGATCTTGACCCTGATCGGCCAAACCACGCACGACAGTAACCGGCAGCACTTCCCGCTCCACAAACCCAGTTTTTGGAGGGAGAGCACCAATCCAATTCGGATCACGCGCAGCACCAACATAGGAACGCCCTTCAGTAAGCGCGTCAAGCAGGTCAGTGGCAGACACCACTGCCCCATCGCGGGAACAGGTGCCGACGACTCGTCGTGAAGCGATCACCTCGAAGGGGGTGGAGACGAAAACGTCCACAGTGCCGTCGTCACGCGCCGAGAACCGGGCGGACGCCGACGCATCCATGCCGACGGTGCGGCCGACCAAAGAACGCAGGCCAGCAGCACCATCAGTGATGGTGAGTGATTCATCCGTCACTCTGCGGGCTCCTCCGGCTTCATGGTCAGGATGCCCACTTCTTTCTGGGTCAGGGAACGCGGGCGCTCAACCTCCATGTCGATGGCCACCTGCACGCACTCAACGACGCACGCGGTGCGACCCTGGCGGTCCTTGATCTCCTGGCGGGTGGTGAAGGACGTGTTGCCGATTTCAACAACCTGCGTCTCGACGACAACCGTCTTCGTGTCAGGCAGGATCGGCCGCAGGAAGTCGCACTCGATGTGGCGCACGAATACTGCAAACTCGTGGCCACGCTTCTCGAAGTACTCGTCCGCGAACTCCACGCGCGCTTCCTGGGCGATCTCAACATAGCGGGCGTTCATGATGTGCCCGTAGCGGTCAAAGTCGCCCCAACGCAGAGGCACTTCGTGGAGATGGATATTTGAAGATTGGTCCGACATAAAAGGTAATCCTATCTGGCTTTCCGCTATCGTGTCAGCTTGCGATGCGTGGATGCCTTTGGCTTTGCAGCCTCTTCTCCGTAACGCTCGACCTTGTTCTTCTCGTAGTCGCCGAAGTTACCCTCGAACCAGAACCACTTGCCTTCCTCATGGTCGCCTTCCCACGCAAGAATGTGGGTACAGGTGCGGTCCAGGAACCAGCGGTCGTGCGAAATGACCACTGCACAGCCCGGGAAGTTCTGCAGCGCGTTCTCCAAAGAACCGAGCGTTTCGACGTCCAGGTCGTTTGTCGGCTCGTCAAGCAGGATCAGGTTACCGCCCTGCTTCAGGGTCAGCGCCAGGTTCAGACGGTTGCGCTCGCCACCAGAAAGCACCTTCGATGGCTTCTGCTGATCCGCACCCTTGAAACCGAAGGCGGACAGGTAAGCGCGCGAAGGCATCTCATTCTGCCCCACCACGATGTAGTCCAGGCCGTCAGAGACAACTTCCCACACCGTCTTCTCCGGATCGATATTCGCACGGTTCTGGTCGACGTAGCTGATCTGAACAGTGTCGCCCACCTTCACGGTGCCCGCATCCGGCTCTTCCAAGCCAACGATGGTCTTGAACAGGGTGGACTTACCCACACCGTTCGGGCCAATCACGCCCACGATGCCATTGCGTGGCAGGGTGAAGGAGAGATCCTTAATCAAGGTGCGGCCATCGAAGCCCTTCTCCAGATTCTCTACCTCCACAACCTGGTTACCCAAGCGTGGTGGGGTTGGGATCTGAATTTCTTCGAAGTCCAGCTTGCGGTACTTCTCGGCCTCAGCAGCCATCTCCTCGTAGCGTTCCAGACGCGCCTTGTTCTTGGCCTGGCGTGCCTTCGGCGAGGACTTCACCCACGCCAGCTCGTCCTTCAGGCGCTTCTGCAGCTTCTTGTCCTTCTGGCCAGCAACCTCGAGGCGCTCCGCCTTCTTCTCCAGGTAGGTGGAGTAGTTGCCCTCATACGGGTACAGCTTTCCGCGGTCAACCTCACAGATCCACTCTGCGACGTTGTCAAGGAAGTAGCGGTCGTGAGTAATCGCCAGGACAGCACCTGGGTAGTCCTGCAGGTGCTTCTCCAGCCACAGCACGGACTCAGCGTCCAGGTGGTTCGTCGGCTCGTCGAGAAGCAACAGGTCAGGCTGGGTCAGCAGCAGCTTCGCCAGGGCTACGCGACGACGCTCACCACCAGAGAGGTGGGTGACGGGTTCGTCGGCTGGCGGGCAGCGCAGCGCGTTCAACGCCTGGTCAATCTTGGAGTCAACCTCCCACGCATCTGCTGCGTCGAGGTCCTCCTGCAGCTTGCCCATTTCCTCCATGAGCTCATCCGAGTAGTTTGTCGCCATTTCCTCGGCGATCTCCTCGAAGCGCTGCTTCTTCACCATGATGTCGCCGAGGCCCTCCTCGACGTTTTCGCGCACAGTCTTTTCCTCGTTCAGAGGGGGCTCCTGTAGCAGGATGCCCACGGTGGCACCTGGGTCCAGGAATGCCTCACCGTTATTGGGCTGGTCGATGCCAGCCATGATCTTCAGAAGCGACGACTTACCGGCGCCGTTCGGGCCCACAACACCAATCTTGGCGCCTGGGTAGAAGGCCATGGTGACGTCATCCAAAATGACCTTGTCACCAATGGCCCTGCGAACATTTTTCATCGTGTAGATGAATTCGGCCACGAAAAACCCCTTTGCAGTTTAAGTTGTAGCAATTAACACAAAGGGTACATCACGTGCCCGACACCGGCGTTAGACCGTCGCCAGCTCCGCCTCCCCCAAGTAGTCTTCCTCCCTCTTCGCCATCAGGTCCTCCGCGCTCTGCGGCTTCGGTGCTTCCATCCCCTCCGGGCTGTGCGTGGTACCAGCCGTCTTCGCGGAGGCTACCTGGTAGCGCGACAGGTCAAAAGACACCTCGACCGCGCGCATCTTAATCTTGGAGCGCTGCAGCGGCTTCCCATCCTTATCAGTGAGATTCTTGTCTTCCCACTGGTCTGTCACAAGGTAGCCGCGGACCGTCACGGGCGCGCCGCGAAACAGCGACCCGGCAGCATTAATGGCAAGGTCATTCCAGCACTCAACGTCGAGGTACAGGATGTCCACATCGGACCACGCCTCCTCCTCGATCCACTGCTTGCCGTCATCGCCGGTGGTGACGGTGGCACCTTCCGGCGCCGTTTCGCCGAAGGGCAGCGGTTGCGACTTCTTCACGCGCGCCCGTCGCGAGCTTGCCACGCGCAGCTTGCACTGGGGCGTGCCCACATTTTTCGACAAACCAAAATCAGGTTCGTGGGTGAGGTTTCCAGAAATAGTGATGATTGAATTTGCCATGATTCCATCCTTTGCATTGGGTTCCGTCGCCTCGGCCGAAGCGACTAAAGCTGATTGTTACCCAACGCGTACAAGCATGAATTTGGCACTTTCGAAATCTGTGGATAACGCGGAGTTATCCACAGAAATACGTCACATTCCTTGTCATGTATTGCGATAATCCGGATCCGTGTTAGGATCCCGGCGCGCAATCCCCGTCGTTCGCCGCTGAACAGTGCTTTTCGACGATTCCTCCCGCGCTGCAGCAGTCGCAAGCATGCGGTTGTACTCTTCCCATTCTCGGTCACCCTCGTCGTCAAGCTTCTTGTCCACCGCGACGGTGTCCGCCTTGTCGTCGCGCCTCCACGTGACGAAGAGGATGCCGAACACCAGCGCCAGCGGGAAGGAACCGGACGCCCAGGCGATGCCGCCGCCGTTCTTTTGGTCTTCAAGCAGGTCCGGGTTCCAGGGCAGGTCCAGCGACAGGTAGAACTGCTCGCCCAGCACGTAGTTGAGCTGCATCAGGTACACGCCCATGAATAGGTGAACTGGCATGGAAATCCACAGCCAGAGCAGGCGGATCGGCGTGCTCTTGCGATTCTTGATGTAGTCAGGACCCACCAGTTCCCAGAAGTAGAAATAGCCGGAGACCAAGAACGCGACGTTCATCAGCACGTGGCCTGCGTGTTCCGAAATAGCGAGCTCATAGAAATCCGGGAAGATGTAGAGCGCGTAGAACACCACGAGGAATTGAAGCGTAGAGACCGGCGGGTACGTGATGATCTGAATGAACTTCGAATTCTGAAACGCGATCGCCCACGCGCGCGGGTTGAAGCCGTCTTCCGGGAAAGCTTCACGCACCAGTGTCAACGGCGCACCGAGCACCAAGAACAGCGGCACCACCATGGACAGAATCATGTGGCCGACCATGTGCATCGCGTAGCCAGAAGGCATGTACATGCCGATGCCGGAGCTGGTGGTCACAGCCAGCGTCGCGCAGCCCAAGAGCCACCAGGCCGTGTATTTGTGGTTCCAGTTCTCCACGCGACGCAGCAGCCAGAGGTAATAGCCGGCGCCGAGGATCGCCAACACCGTAAAGAGGATCTCAAAACGCCAGGTAGTAAACACCACGGAGAAGGAGGGCGCCTCATAGAGGTTGTAGCCCATCTGAATCTGCATCGGCGTCAGGTTCGGGTCGCGCGGCGGTGGTGGCGGCGTGCGCCCCATCGTCACCGCAATACCGGTCACGGCGGCCATGAGAAGCACCTCGACTACGGCGAGCCGGATGAAGGCGAAGTGGTCGTCGGAAAGCTTCGGGATGGTCAGCTGGCGATGAGCGAAACCGAGCAGACCAAGCAGGAGCGTGCCGACGATCTTCGCCACAATAATCAAGCCGTAGCGGGTGGTGAACAGGTCGCTCAGTTCGATGCGGATCAGTGTGGAGACCACACCGGACAGCGCCACGGCGAGGAACGCGAACAGCGCGATGCGCGAATAGCGGGCGACGGACTTATCCATGTGCGGGCCTAGGCGGCGGCCGTGCGCGACGAGAGCCAGGAGGCCACCCACCCAGACTGAAATGAAGATCAGGTGCCAGAGGTAGGCGTTAGTGCCGTAATCGTGGTCGCCGCCGGATGCCGCGTGCCCTTCCATGCCAAGCGGCACGATCATGGCGACCGAGCCGATGAGCAGCGCGGGCTGCGCCGTCCACTTGTTCAGGCTAAAGCCGCAGACGGCGACGACGCCGGCAATGAGAGCCACGATCAGCCACACGGTGGCCTCTGCCAGCAGCGACAAGGCGTTGGCCCAGGCTGATGGTTGGAAGAAGACATCGGCAAGCGGGGTTCCCGAGGTATCTGACATCACCATCGGGATCATCACCAGGCCGATCAGCGCCAGCCCGGCCGCGGCCGACGCACCCGTGCGCGCGGCGATATGCCCGTCGACGGTGAGATCAGCCTCGTTCAGGTCTTTCTTGTCCGGCGGGATCAGGAAGGCGCTGAACAGGAACGAGCCGATAGATAATGCGGCGAGGATCCAGCCCGCGCCGCGCAGCGCTGGTAGGCCGAATGTGGTGGCCGGGCCGGGGTCAGGAATTCCCAACGCGGCAAGAGATTCGGCCAGGAAACTATAGGAGATGGAACCTGCGATCACCGCAGCCACCAAGATGGCGGCAAGATGGATCGGCCAGGTAGAACGGACCGCCTGCTTCGTGGACATAGTTGTTTACGATACTGCTCAACGCGCCGTTAGCCGAACCAGCGGACTGTTAGACTGGCTACTTATGGATTCCAGACAACTCCATTACTTCCGCACCGTAGTGGATAAAGGTTCGTTTACGAACGCCGCCGCGTCGCTCAACCTGACGCAGCCCTCCCTGTCATTGTCTATCCGCAAACTCGAAGAAGAACTCAACGCACAACTGCTCACCCGAGGCCGCTCCGGCTCCGTCCCCACGGAGGCCGGCAAGTACCTCTACCAGGTGGCCAGCCGCATCGACACGCTTTTCGACGACGCGACCCGCCGCATCAATGACATCTCCGCCGGCGTATTTGGTTCTGTCCGAATCAGCTCAGTACCCATGTTTAACTGGGAATTCATGCCCGAGGTGCTGCGCCGAGTCATCGATAATCACCCGACGATTGACGTGTCACTCGAAGACCCGAAGCCTTCGGCTGTGGTGACAGCGGTGCTGTCAGGCAAGGCCGATATAGGGCTGATTCCCGTGTCTAACCCCACCGAGTTCATCGCCGCCTACCGCGACGAACTCGACGTGCACTACGTCGCCGAATACGAATTTCGCCTCGGTGTACCCCACCGCCTCAAAAACCTCCCCGAGCCCGTCAGCTTCGCCGACGTCCGCGAAGAAACCCTTCTTCTGCCCTACGGCACAGACCATCTGGAGGGCGTATCGACGATGATGGACAACCTGTGGAGCAAACAACCAGAGATTAAACCAGACCGCGTGATCGATACCTCCACGCTCCAATCCGCAATCCCCCTAGTATCCGGCAATATCGGCGTAGCCCTGATGACGGAGAACTGCACCCACATGTCCGGCGACCGAATCATCTACAAAAAGATCAAAGAACCACTGCCGCCCGCTGTTGCACTAGCCTTCCATCTCCGCGACCGTTCCATCTCCCCCGCCGCCGCGCACTTCCTCGAGGTCCTACTCGAAGTAGGGCGTGAGCAACGCGTGCGCTAAACTACATTCTCAATTGCCCCCATAGCTCAGTGGATTAGAGCAACCGGCTTCTACCCGGTGTGTCGCGGGTTCGAGTCCTGCTGGGGGCGCGCAGGTCAAGGCTACTTTCTACCCTTTCAACCAGGATACGAAAGTGGCCTTTGGCAACACTTTGGCAACAAGTCTACGAAAACAACCGGTCCATCGTGACAGTGATCAACGAGTGCCCCATCGATGCCTGCAACGCCTTAGGGTTCGCCCCCGCCTTAATCGCAAGCGAGGCGAAAGTATGCCGCAACTCATGGGGAGTAAGACCCTCGACACCGGCCACCGCCGCAGCTTCATCGAACCAATCACGCCGCGCGTTACCCACCCTCAAGGCCGACCCGCGTGGCGTGGTAAACACTAGATCACTCGCTGATTTCCCCCCAATCGCAGCTTCGAGGATTGGCCGCAACTTGCGCATAATCCCCACTCGTCGACGCTTCCCATGCTTAGGCAAGGAATGAATCAGCCTGCCATTCAGTTCCGTGATCTGCCTGCCAACGAGCAGGTAGCCATGCTCAAGGTCCACATCCTGGACCTAAAGGCCAGCCAGTTCGCCCCACCGCATCCCCGTCATAGCCAACACCAAGATTAAATCGCCCCTTATCCCCCCGCCGCTGCCGCTAACGCCTCCACTTGCCCCGCAGTTAGGAATCTTTTCTCTTTGTGGACGACTTTCGGCAACTCAATTTCAATGCACGGCGATTGGTTGAATATTTCGTCCCTGACTGCCCTGTTCATCACCGCGTGAAGCACGTTGTACGAGTTGCGGACGCTTTTAGGGGATCGCTCTTTCGATGCCGCAGCGATCCATTCTTCGACCATTGCGGGCGTGATCTACCCTACGCGCATGCCGCTAAGGCCGAAGCGTCGGAAGTGCTCAAGGCTTCCTTCGTAGGCTGCTCTTGTTTTTGGTGCGAGGTTTGTTTTCGATCGGAGCCATGATTTCGCTACCTCGTCGAGGGTGATGCGCTGGGATGCCGCGGGTTTCCATGTTTCGCCCTGGACTGCTACCTCGTTTTCGTGAAGCCAGTCTTGCGCTTCCCGCTTACTTCGGAATCCTCTTTTGCGGGTAACCCCACGAGGCCTGAAGCAGACCACGTACCAACTCGCTGGCGTCGTCAGTCGAGGTCGCCAATTCGCTAATCAGTTCTGCGACTTCTGGGTTTTCTATCAGCTTGTTACTGATCTCGTTGCCCTGCTCGGGTCGTCACCTTTCCTTGGTGACATGGCAGTAGTTATCAGTGAAACTCCTTTTAGATCAGAGCCTCACACACACAAGATGCCTGGCACGCTCGGGTACTTCTATTGGAATTCAGCCGGCCAGCTCACGGTGCGAAACGTAACACGAAACAGGCCCGAGCCGATACACCAACTAAGTAGTTCACAGAAAGGAACCACACCACATGAGCAGCATTACCGATGTCTTTGCTGGAATTGGAAAAGCCCTGGTAGGAATCGGCTTCATCCCCACACTACTCGCGATGATCCCCGACAGCCCGCTAGTAGGCCCCGTCATTTGGATCAACGAAGCCGCTAATTTCTTCTTAGAGCTCGGCGGGGTTTCCATCCAATAAGGCCCCGCCAGTTTTTTACAATAAAAAAGACCTCATACCCGCTTTGGGTTGAGGTTTAATTGCGTTTTCTATCTTCGCAGTTACACCAATCGTTGCCGCTACCTAGACGTGGCGGTGACCATTGAGGTTGCCGGTCGCGGTTGCAAAGGTGTCCTTGTACTCCAGCATGTGGTCGAAGATGTTCTTTGCGTAGTTCTTGATGGTATTCATGTGTCTTCCTTTCGAAGTCTTGATCAACTTTCACCAATGATGCTACCTAGCCCTTTCCGGGGGTTCAATCTCGGCACAAAATCGATCGCCACGCGACGCGAAAAATAGGTGACTCGACCCTTCAGCACCCTTCGCCGACAGTCATCTGATCACGGCAATGTCCGACCACAGATTCACGCTTTTCGACGAGACCCCGAACACCTTCCATCGCCACAACCTTCACGGCGGCTATCTTTCCCAAAGAAAAACACTATCTCACCAGCTTGATCGCGGTTTCTAATGCGGATTTTCCCACCAAAAACAAGACCGTAACGCCCATCCACAGGCAACGGGACATCCCCGACGATGCCCGATCATGTGGTATTTTAGCGGTTGCTTTTGTGCCGAAAAAATTGCTAGAACAAACTTTCTCAGTATGTCAAGTTTTGTGACTTATATCTCCACACTTTTTCCTGTGATATCAACCACCAGGGCCTATTCTGGGGCCATTTCAAGGCGCGAACCGCGTTCCGCACGACCTCCTGACGTACCATCAAGGGCATGACTTTCCCCACCCCCGCCATCGATTCCTACGCGCTCGTCACCGGCGCATCCCAGGGCATCGGCCGCGCGATCGCCCGCGACTTGGCCCGCGCCGGCTACAACCTCATCATCGTCGCCCGGCGCGAAAACATCCTGCAGGAACTTGCTGACGAGCTCGCCTCCGCCCACGGCATCGAGGTCATCGTGCACGCCGCCGATCTAGCGGATTACGATGCCGTCACGTCGCTTATCGACGAAATCTCGCGCCGCCACGTGAGCATCTGCATCAATAGCGCGGGCATCGCCTCTTTCGGGCCTTTCATGGACCAGGACTGGGCCTACGAGGTAGATCAGTACAACCTGAATGCCACTGCCGTGTTCCGCCTGACCAAGGCGGTGCTGGACCAGATGGTGCCGCGCCGCCAGGGTGCGATCTGCAACGTGGGCTCTGCTGCCGGCAACATTCCCATCCCCAACAACGCCACCTACGTGTTCACCAAGGCCGGCGTGAACGCTTTCACCGAGGCGCTGCACTATGAGCTGAAGGAGCACGGCATTCACGTCACCCTCCTGGCTCCGGGCCCCGTACGTGAGGCAGAGATTCCGGAAGAGGAACAGTCGATCGTCGACAGGGTCGTTCCCGATTTCTTGTGGACTACCTATGAGTCCTGCTCCCAAGACACCCTCGAGGCGCTGGTGAACAACAAACGCCGCGTTGTTCCGGGCCCGCTATCGAAGGTGATGGACTGGGCCGGTTCCTACCTGCCGCGCGGTTTCACGGCTCCGCTCGTCGGCAAGTTCTACTCCCAGATGGGCTAATACGGGTACTCCACGGCTACCCCCGCCGCGGCAGAGGCCTGCACATCGATGAGGCGTTGGTTTGAGGAGCCGCGGAATGGCAGCAGGTTGCCCTCGTCGCGAAGTTCTTGGATGAACTGGCCATCGATCAGCACGTCGAGTTCGGCGAGGAAGTCGCGGCGTTCGTCGTCGATAAGCTGCAGGTCTTCCCATGTGTAGCCCGAATATGACCACAGAGTCTTCTCCGGTAGCTCGGCGCGGATGCGGCGCGCCAGCGGCAGGAGGTGCTTGGCGCTGAGCATCGGCTCGCCGCCGCAGAAGGTGATGCCGGCGACGCGCGGGTTGGCCAGATCCGCCATGATGCGCTCCTCCAACTCCGGGGTGTACAACTCGCCGTAGTCCTTCTTCTGCGCGGCCTTGTTGTAGCAACCCACGCAGTTAAAGGGGCAGTAGCTGACGTACAGGGAGCAGCGCAGGCCTTCACCGTCGAGGACCTGGAAAGGTTTATAGTCCGCAACACGAAACTCGGGTGTCTGCTTCCAGCGCAGGCTGCGCTCACATGTGCTTAACACGGTTGGAAATCTCCTCCTGCTTGCCGTGCACCACCGGGCGCTTCATCGGGGAGCCCAAGTAGCCGCACAGCCGGCGCGTGACCGACGCCTTCGTCTCATCCCGGTTGCCGCACGCGGGGCAGACATAGCCGTGCTCGTCGCAGCGGAACTCGCCTTCAAAATCGCACTCGAAGCACACATCGACCGGCGAATTGATGCCAAAATACCCAACGTGCTCGTAGGCCTCGTCCCAGATCGCCTCGAACGCAGCCGGGTTGTCCGCCAGGTTAGGGGCCTCCACGTAGAACATGAAGCCGCCGGGCGTGAGGTTCTGGTAGGCCGACTCGAAGTGGATCTTCGCGATCGGGTTCGTCTCCAGGTAGGACGGGAAGTGGAAAGAGTTCTCGTAGTAGCCGCGATCGTTGACGCCTTCAATGTCACCGAAACGCGCGCGATCCAGCTCGTCGAAACGGTCACACAGGGACTCCGACGGGGTGGAGTAAATGCTCATCTGCGCGTTGAAGTCTGGCTGCGCAGCCTCAACGCGGCGGTTCATCGCCCGCAGAATCTCATACGACAGCTCCCGGTGCGCCGCATCATCGTGCCACCGCACCTCCCCGGTCAGGGCGACCATAGCGTTGTGGATGCCGATATAGCCCATGCTTATCGACGAAGACTTGTACCGTTCACCGGTGTAAAAATCACGCACGCGCGTCTTCCCCGTCGGGTCCCCCAGCCCGCCCTGGGTGTACATGATCGGCGCGCTCTCAACGTCTGTGTCCATGATGCCGTCCTCGCGGATCTTCAGGGCGCTCACCGCCAGATCCATGGCGTCTTCCAACATGGCGAAGAAAGCGTCCACGTCGCCCTCTGCTTGGATGGCGATGCGCGGCAGGTTGAGCGACACCACGCCCAAGTTATTGCGCCCGACGATCTGTTTCTTCCACGGGTGCAGGAAGCTGCGGCAGCCCATCGGGGTGATCAGCTGGTCTTCCTTGGACTCGCGGATTTTCGGCGCGCTGACCAGGTCCGGGTAGATGCGTTTGCGGGAGCACCGCATGGCGTCCTGCTTGATGTCATAGTTCGGGTCACCAGGGCGGGCGTTAATACCGTCATCGACGAAGAACAAGATCTTCGGGAAGATCGCCGTCTCCCCGCTCATGCCCTTCTCACGCACGGCAAGGACCGCCTTCTGGATCTCCCGGCCCAGCCACGTGGTGGTCTGGCCCAGGGAAATCGAGGTGAACGGGGTCTGTGCCGCCGAGGTAGTCAGGGTGTTTACCTGGTACTCGAAGGCCTGCATCGCATCGTAGATATCCTTGACCGTCTTCTTCTTCGCGGCCGCCTCGACTAGGGCCTCGTCGTCAAGCACCTCTACGAACATCGCGACGTTTTTCGCGTGGGTCTTCTCGGCATAAGGCTCGAGCAAGCGGTCGATCTCGTGGACCGAAATCCCGCCGTACTGCTCTCCGGAAATGGCGCCGAGCAGCTGCACCAGCAACGTCGCGGCAACGCCGATGGACTGCGGCGACTCAATACGCGCGTTGCCCAAGGTGAAACCGTGGGACAACATGTACTCAAAATCCGGCAAGGAGCAGTTCGGCATCCCCTGGAACGGGCTGCGGTCCAAGTCATGGATGTGAATCAGGCCCTTGATGTGGGCGCGGCGCACATCCTCGGGAAACATCTGCAGCCCTTTGGCCTTGGTGATGGTGCCGGCCAGGATGTCGCGCTGCACGATGAAAGTGCGGGAGTCTTTGTTGCCGTTCTCGTTGAGCACCTTTACGTCGTTCAGGCGACCTAACTGGTGCTGCAGGTCGGTGGAATTAGCGATCTGTGTGTTCTGGATCTGCTTGTACTCACGAAAGGCCGCCAAGACGGCTGGGGAATCCGCAAGCTCGTCCTGCACGATATCGAAAAGCTCGGCGCTGGTCAGGGAGCCTGCAGCCTGTGCGCGTGACGTGACCGCCTCCACGATCTGGTGGGGAGTACGGTGAAACTCAACGTTGAAGACGCGCTGGGCCGATTTCAGGTCATTCAAGATCTTGGACGGAAAGAAGCGCACGGTGCGCCCGTCTTTCTTCGTGACGGTTGTGGTCGTGGCTGTCTTCACGGTCATCCTGAGTCGCTCTCCCCTACTGCGTAATTACATGGTTGTACTTTTCGTCTATAAAGATCACCCTATTGACTTTATCCACATAATGCATGATGAAAATGATTCCACCCGTTCGAACTTTTTATCTATGCAGTTCACGCCTATCTAGTGGGTGTCGACTGCCAGGGACACCACATCTAGTGCCTACCCCCTTTCAGGTTGGTCCGCCGCGCGATCGACAGACTAGGCTTGCTTCCATGAGCGAAGCACCCGAAGCAGTCCCCGCAAAAAACGATCGACTTGTCTGGATCGACCTTGAAATGACCGGCCTCGACGTCCACGAGCACGTGATCGTCGAAATCGCCGCCTTAGTCACGGACGCCAACCTGAACATCTTGCCCGGCTCCATCGACATGGTCATCCACGCCAGCGATGAGGATCTGGCAAAGATGGACGAGGTCGTCACCACCATGCACGCGGAGAACGGCCTGACCGAGCAGATCCGCACCTCCACAGTGACCATGGAGGAGGCTGAGAGGGCAGTCCTCGCGCTTATCGACGAGCACTGCGACCCTGCCCACCCCGCTCCGCTGGCGGGCAACTCGATCGCCACCGACCGCGCCTTCATCCGCGAGCAGATGCCCAACCTTGACAAGGCCCTGCACTACCGCATGATCGATGTGTCCTCCATCAAGGAGCTGACGCGCCGCTGGTTCCCGAAGGCCTACTTCAACCAGCCAGAAAAAGGCCTAGCGCACCGCGCCCTGGCCGATATCGTCGAATCCATCCGCGAACTCGGCTACTACCGCCGCGCCGTCTTCGTGGAGCAGCCCGGCCCCAGTAGCGAAGAAGCAAGCGAACATGCCACCGAAGCAACCGCCTCCTACCAGGCGTTTTTGTAAAACTTAGCTTCTGGGTTAAGGTAGATTCCGCTGTTTAAAAGCAGCGATGGTGGCTGTAGTTCAGCTGGTAGAGCACCAGGTTGTGATCCTGGGTGTCGCGGGTTCGAGCCCCGTCAGCCACCCCAAAGAATATGCCCCGGCCGTTTGGCCGGGGCATATTGTCATTTCGCTACATCACCAGTAGCTCTTCACTGCGGCGCTGGCCCGCAACATCCGCCATGCCGCCGGTGACCATCACCTCGTTCACACCGCAGTATTCACACAGCTGGCCAAGTTGATCACGCACCTGCTCTGGGCTGCCATAGATGCTCATGGCCAAGGATTCGTCGACACGCGCCTGCTGCGTTGCCGTGAGCCGCTGTGGAGCTGGATCCAATGCGCCGAAGGAGCCCGTGGTGCGCGACAGGACACCCGCCACGATTTGGGGCATCAGCAACTCCCGCGCCTCTGCCTCTGTGTCGGCGACGGCCACATCCACCGCCACCATCGCCTGGCCAGCCGGATGAAGCTCACGGTAGCGCTCCAGATAAGGATGGCGGGGCTCATCACGCGCAAAGAGGCTGGGCCCACCCACAATCACGTTGATGCCCAGCTGCGCAGCCGTCAGAATCGACTTGAACCCAGCCAGTAGCCACACGGGCGTCGCACCGGCGTTGGCAGGGCGCGCAGTGATCGCGGCCTCGCCGCGCAGGTAATCAAGCAGCTCCTCCACCTCGGAAGGAAAGGCCGCTTTCAGCTCCGTGGGATCACCTTGGCACAAAGCATCGCGCACCGGCTGCGTAAAACCCACCGAATTCCCAATCCCAGCGTCGATCCGGCCCGGGAACAGCGCCTCCAACACCCCGATCTGCTCAGCAACCACAAGCGGCTGGTGCGCGGGCAGCATAATCCCGCCTGTGCCCACGCGTATCGACGAGGTCTCCCCCGCAACGGCCGCTGCCAGAACCGTCGGGGCCGATCCTGGAATCCCCGGAACCCCGTGGTGCTCCGCCACAAAGAAGCGGGCGAAGCCGAGCTCTTCTACATGGCGGGCATGGTCGAGTGTTCGCCTTAAAGCGTCTGCGTCGGAATCACCGACGATAGATTGTGCACGGTCGAGGATAGAAAATTGCATCTAGGATGCGGAACCTGTGTCCGCGTTACCTTCCTTCCACGTGTCCCAATCGATATTCCAGTAGCCTAGGCCATCCCAGCCCGGCAGCGTATCGGCCGTGGTGTTTTTCACGGTGATTGGGTCGCCGCGCTTGAACGTCTGCTGGATCCAGGCGGCGTCGTCGACAGTCATATTGATACAGCCGTGGGACTGATTGTAGCTGCCCAGTGCGCCCACCGCCCACGGTGCGCCGTGGATGTAGATGCCCGAGTAGCTCATCTGCGTCGCATACTTCACCGGGGTGACATAGCCGCCCTCCTCAATGGAGTAACCGAAGGTGGAGGAATCCATCACCAAGGACTCGTGCTCATCGCCGACCACGTAGATGCCGTTCGGTGTGGCCCAACGCCCGCCGTCACGGCCGAGCGATACGGGGATCTCACGGATTGCCTTGTCGTTTTCGTACACGGTCATGGTCTTGGTCTTGTCGTCGACCACGCCACGAATATCGCTTCCCACAGTGAAGCTGGTCGCATTGTCATCGGAGCCGTACAGGCCCTCACCCATATCAAGACCGTAAATATCAGCGTTCACGGTGACCTCGGTACCCGGCTCCCAGAATTCGGCTGGGCGCCAGCGCAGCTCATAAGGATCAATCCAGTAGAAGCCGCCCTTAGTATCATTCGAGGTTTCCACGGTGATCGCTTCCTCGACGGCCTCGCGATCATTCGGCGCCGTGGCGAAGCGGAACGTGACGGCCTGGCCCACACCCACGGTCGAGCCTTCCAGCGGGCCCAAGGCAACGCCTGTGGTCGCACTCGGAGTGGAGGTGGAGAAGGTGATGGTCTCTGTTTCCCCGTCCTTGTCCGTGGCTTCAATGGTGTAGACGCGGTTGTAGCCCAACACCTCAGCGGTGGTCCACTCCTCGCCGTCGTCGCTCAGCTCGGACTCGACCACCTTGCCGTTCTCATTAGTCATCTCCACCGATTCCAGCCCCACGTTGGACGTTACGGTGACTGGTTCCGATGGATCTACGTCTTCGGCCCCATCTTTCACAGAAAAAGCTGGTGGCGCAGGTTCGGTGTTTTCCGGCGCCTCGGCTGTTGCCGCCGCGTCGGAAGAGCGGGCGGACGTGTCAATGGTGCAGGATGAAATCCCAACCCCCACAACTGCCACCAGCGCCAAAGCCACATATTTCTTTGCACGGAAGAAATTTCTCACAGGTACCCTTATGTAATGCAGTTTTGCTCCTGAAGTACGCGACTGATCCCTCGTCGCAACATGTTCACAACATCTTAAAGCCTACCGTGGCAAGAATCCACATCGACGCGACGTTATCTAATGTTTACTTTACGCCTCACTTTTAGGCCTGTGAGCTGGCGATTTTACGTTATGCAACGATCGGTGTTATATTTTTCTTCGTTGCCAACACAGCAGCACGCGCCATTAGCTCAGATGGTAGAGCAACTGACTCTTAATCAGTGGGTCCGGGGTTCGATCCCCTGATGGCGCACAACAGAAACAGTCCCCGGCTTGGATCACCAGGCCGGGGACTGTTTCGTTTCGCCCCTCGCCTACTCCGTGAAGCGTTCCACCTGCGCGTCGAAGACGGCAGCCACGGTAGGCTCAGTAAACCCCATCGATCCGACGACAACAGCGTGGTTACCAACCATCTGGTGCATCACCACCATCGTCGTCATCTCTCCCCAGCGGGAGCGGGATTCCACCACCATCCCAGTGACATCAGGGCCAGCATCGGTGAGCTGGTCCACGGTATATTCCATGCCGGTACCTTCATGGACGATCGGATCAGGGCAGTACGCCAGAATGTCGCTATAGAGACGCGCAACAGGTACGGCCTCCGGATCGTCGACAGAGTAGATGCCCGTGGCGATTTGATCGTTATCCGATACGAATACTTTGGATGCCGCCCCTACAGTCTGGATACGAGTATCCAAACCTTCCTGGATGACCTCGGCACAGTTGGTCTCCCCAACGACAGGCAGCATCGCCATGCCCGGCTGGATAAGGTCACCATCCGACCAGACCTCACTGTCGCTCGTAATACCTGTGATGGTGAGATCCTCGGCGGGCAGCAAGAATTGCGTCAGTTCTTCCCCGCTTTTCGGCGGAGCGCTTTCTGCCGACGAGCAAGCCGCGAGCCCGACAGTTGTCAGCACACACAGTGTGACTATGCCACGGCGCAGTGTGGAACTAATATGTGCAGGCATGATGGCTGCCTTTCTCGCTTTCTTTGGAGGCGTTCACTGTTAGCGTAGCCCCTCCGCCGGCTACGATTTACATAAGTCTGCACAAGTTTGGATCAAGTGGGTCCGCGTTTGGGCGACTAGTGTAGGAGCCATGGCCCACAAGCCGGGATCTTCTGTCACTATTTACGATATCGCTGAGGCAGCAGGCGTAAGCCCCTCAACGGTATCGCGCGCTTTTTCACGCCCAGATCGCGTCAGTTTCAACACTGCTGAAAAGATCCGCACCATCGCGGAGGAATTGGGCTATCGCACCAAGCTGGAAACGCGTAACTCGGTGCGCACCACGAAAGACGTGATCGGCTTTGTCGCCGCGGACCTAAGCAATCCGTTTTTCGTCGAGGTGCTGCGCGGAGCCTCTCACGCAGGGTGGGTTCAAGACGTATGGATTCATGCCAGCGACGTGCAGGAATCTCAGGAAAAGTCACGTGCGGCCGTCGATAAGCTCATGGGACATGTTGACGGACTACTGCTGGCGTCCGCGCGGCTGAGCAATTCGGAGATCCAGAAGATCGCCCGCACGGTCCCCACCGTGGTGATCAACCGACCAGTCAACGGGGTTCCCAGCGTGCTCGTCGACAGTTATGACGGCTCGATCCGCCTGGCCGCCCACCTTGCCGACCAGGGCGCGCGCACCGTCACTTACCTGTCGTGGCCGGAGGAATCCTGGATGGATTCCGTCCGCTGGCGCGGCTTGCGCGAGGCCACCGGCAGCGCTGCGGGCGACGAATCCCCGCTGTTTACCAGACATATCCCGCTTTCCGACGAGCGCCTGAACGCTGTAGCGCAAATGAGCGTGTCCAAAATTACTCTCGGGGCGCCGACGGCCCAGGGCGGACGGCGCGCCTTCATCGAGTGGAAGAAACATCCGACTGACGCCGTGGTGTGCTTCAACGACATGGTTGCTGTGGGCTTTTTGCATCAGGCGGCCCGTGAGGGGGTGCGAATTCCGGACGATGTTCTGGTAGCTGGTTTCGACAACAACGATGCGGCGCAGCTCGTCTCCCCTAGCTTGACGTCAGTCGCTGGTCCTCTCCGCGCGGTGGGCCGGGTTGCGGCAGCGAACTTGATCGCATTGGTGCAGGGAATTAAGAAGCCGATGGCGAAACCACGCGTTCTGCCCACGCGGTTAATTGTGCGCGAGTCCACGGCGGTGAAGAAAACTCGCCCCTAATTCGTTTAGTCAAAAGTTGGTGCAACTTCCGGCAACTTCTTGCAATGTGACCTATCTCTAACAGACAATAATCTTATGAGTAACTCACATGCATCACACCCCGACCGCCTCCTTCCGGCCGATCCGGGCACGCGTGATATCGCACGCCGCCTCTTGGCCCACGTAGAGGACCTTCCTATCATTTCCCCGCACGGACACCTGGATCCACAGATGTTCGTCGACGACGAGCCGTTTACTAACCCCACCAAACTGCTCATCTCACCTGACCACTACCTCACCCGCGTGCTGCACTCCGCAGGCTACGAGCTCTCCGAGCTCGGCGTCGGCGGGCATGAGTGCGATCCACGCGAGGCCTGGCGCATCTTCTGCTCCAACTGGCCGCTGTACACCGGTACCGCCACCGGCTACTGGGTAGAGCAGGAATTTGAGCACGTTTTCGGAATCAACCCGGACCGCATCTCCGGCGAAAATGCTGATGAGCTTTATGACGAGCTCGATGAGATCCTGAAGCGCCCGGACTTCCGCCCACGCGCCCTGGCAGACTTCTTCAACCTCGAAGTCCTAGCTACTACCGACGACCCATTGGATGACCTGGCAGCACACAAGGCACTTGCCGACGATGCTTCCTTCACCCCACGCGTCCTGCCAACCTTCCGCCCAGACGCCTACACGAAGTTCTACAACGCCAACTTCGCAGACAACGTCGAAAAGCTGATTGATCTGCACGGCAATGGCAAGACCGGCTACGAGGGCTACCTCGAGGCGCTGCGCGATCGTCGTCAGTTCTTCAAGGACGCCGGCGGCACCTCCACGGACCATGGCACCCACAATGCGGAGACCACTCCACTGGATGCCGATGAGGCGCAGCGCCTGTTTGACAAGGGACGCGACGGTTCTTGGACCCGCGAGGAAGCTCAGGCTTTCGAGGCGAACATGACCTTCCGCATGGCGGAGATGGCCCAAGACGACGGCCTGGTCATGACCTTGCACCCAGGCTCCTACCGCAACCACTCCACCTCTTCCTTCGAGAAGTACGGTGCGGACGTCGGCCACGACATCCCATTCCAGATGGAGTTCACCAACGCCCTGCAACCGCTGCTGAGCACCTTCGGCGAGAACAAGGACTTCAACTTCGTCATCTTCACGATGGACGAGACCACCTTCTCCCGCGAGATCGCTCCACTGGCTGGCTACTACCCGTCCGTCTACGCGGGCGCGCCATGGTGGTTCATTGACGAGATCGATGCGATGAACCGCTTCCGCCAGTACACCACCGGCACCACCGGTTTCAGCCGCTACTCCGGCTTCATCGATGACACTCGCGCCTACTGCTCCATCCCGGCGCGCCACAACACCTCGCGTCGTGTGGAGGCAAACTACCTGGCCCGTCTGGTTGCGGAGCACCGCATCACGGAGGACCGCGCTGCCGAAATCATCGTTGACCTGATCGACGCTTCCCCAAGGAGGGTGTTCAAGCTATGACCCAGAAACTCAACCGCACAAACTATGATGCACCTGCCGCACCAGTCCGTCTGGTTCACCTAGGCCTCGGTGCTTTCCACCGCGCCCACCAGGTCTGGTATACGCAGAAGGCTGATCCGAGCTGGGGCTACTGCTCCTTTACCGGGCGCTCCGCACGTATGTCGGACACGCTTGCGCCGCAGGATGGCCTGTTTACCCTGGTCACCCGCTCCGGCGAGGGCGATTCCCCTGAGGTGATTTCTTCGTTGGTGGAGGCGCAGCCCGCCTTCAACCTGGCACGCCTGAAGGAATTGCTTGCCGACGAGAACGTGGCTGTGGTGACCTTGACCATTACCGAAGCCGGATACCACCTGGCAGAAGATGGCAGCCTAGATACCACTGACACCGATGTCGTCCACGACGTCGAAGCGCTGCGGGCGGGTAACCCGGAGGAGCTGAAGACGGCAACGGGCCGCATCGTCGAAGGCCTGAAGGCGCGTAAGGAAGCCGGCAACGGCGGCATGGCGATCATGAGCTGTGACAACGTTGCCGACAACGGTCCGCTGACCAAGGCTGCTGTGATTGGCATGGCCAAGGCTGCGGACGAGGAGTTGGCGGACTGGATTGAGCAGAACGTCACCTTCCCGTCCACTTCGATCGACCGCATCACCCCTGCTACCACCGACGAGCTCATCGCCGACGTGGCGGAGGCGACTGGTTACGAGGACGCCTCCCCGGTTGTCACCGAGCCTTTCGCTTCGTGGGTCATCGAGGGCGAGTTCCCTGCAGGCCGTCCCGAGTGGGAGAAGGCCGGCGTGCTCTTCGTCGATGACATCGAGCAGTTTGAGCGCCGCAAGCTGTGGCTACTCAACGGTTCGCACTCCTTGATGGCGTACTACGCCCAGCTCAAGGGGCACGAGACCGTGGCGGACGCGATTAACGACGAGGACGTGCGCGCCAAGGTCGAAGCACTGTGGGACGAGGCAGCCAACCACCTGACTGCCGAGGGCCTGGACATTCCTGGCTACCGCGAGGATTTGATCGAGCGTTTCGAAAACCCACGCATTCGCCACAACCTGGCCCAGATCGCGATTGATGGTGGCACGAAGCAACGTATGCGTGCTGTGCCCATCATGAAGTCCGAGCTGGAGGCTGGCCGTGACGGTTCCGCCGCTGCTTTGTCTATCGCGGCGTGGATCGAGTATGTCCTGCGTGCCGACGAGATCCAGGACGCGCGTGCCGACGAATTGGACGCCGCGCGGAAGGCTGAGGACCCAGTCAAGGCCCTGGTCGCTGCGTTGGATGAGGAGCTCGCCTCGAATGAGGACGCTCTTGAGCGCATCCGCGGGCTACACGACGAGGTCAAGGACCTCTAAAACCTGCAGTGAGCTGGCACTGTTTTGGTGCCAGCCACACAATAATTCTCATATCTATTAATTTTTGGTCATGATAGGAGTTCACCTATGACCACCCAAACAAAGGCGCAATCAGCGCCTCCGTCTACGGCAAAATTGCCGAACCATAGAGTTCTTACCTATACCTTTGGTGACGTTGCTAACAACCTCACCTTCATGATGACCTCGATGTTCCTCATGGTGTACATGACGGACATCGCGGGGCTGTCCGCTGGCGTTGCCGGCATGATTTACGGTGTCACCAAGATTTGGGCCGGTGTTTCGGACCTGATCGCCGGTCAAACTGTTGACCGTGCTGACACCCGTTGGGGGCGCCTGCGCCCATGGATCCTGTGGGTCTCGCCCATCCTGGTCGTCATCTTCGTCCTGCTGTTCTCCACGCCTGCGGGCCTGCCAATGGCGGGTACCATCGCGTGGATCTTCCTGCTCGACGCCGCCTACCAGCTGTGCTATTCCTTCGTGAATATTCCGTACGGCTCCCTGTCTGCGGCAATGACGCAGGACCCGGTGGACCGTTCGAAGCTCTCGGGTGCGCGTTCGATCGCGTCCTCGCTGACCACAGTGGCCCTGTCGGCTGTTGTGGCACCACAGTTCGAGGACACCACGGCCGACAATATTCGCCTGAAGTTCACGCTGACCTGTGTTGCTCTGGCGATTATTGCGCTGATTCTTTACCTGATCTGTTTCGCTAACGCCCGCGAGGTTGTTCCCCGCGGCCAGGGCGAGATCTCGCTGAAGAATACCTTCCGCATGCTGAAGGAAAACAAGCCGCTGATCATTCTCTGCCTCGGCGCATTCTTCCTGCTGACCAGTATTTTCATCATCAACGCGATCGGTATGTACTGGGCGCGTGACGTGCTGGGTAATGCATCCTGGTACGTGTTCCTGACCTTGGCGCAGACCGTCGGCACGATCTTGGCAGCGTCCTTCGTTCCTACCGTGACGAAGCGCTTCGGTAAGCGCTATAGCTACATGGGCTTCGGCTTCGTGATTGCGCTCGGCTTCGTGCTTCTCTACTTCGTCCCTCCAGGTTCGCTGACCGTTGCGATTGTCGCTTGGTTCCTCTACGGCGTGGGCTCTGGCGGTACGAACGCCATGATGTTCTCCATGCAGGCAGACACCGTGGACTACGGCGAGTGGAAGACTGGCATTCGTTCCGAGGGTGGTTCCTACTCCATCCTGTCGTTCGTCCGTAAGGTCGGCCAGGGTGTCGGTGGCTGGTTGGGCGGTGCCCTGATTGGCTACTTCGGCTACGTTTCCGGCGCTGGTACGCAGTCGGCGGAGGCTCTCGACGGTATCCGCATCACCATCGGTTTTGTCACTGCTGGTTTCGCGTTGGCTGCTGTGCTGGTCATGTTCTTCTACCCACTGACCTCCGCTAACCACGAGGCGCTGGTGGCTGACCTCAACGAGCGCCGTACCCAGTCCGCGATTGGTAAGGCCAAGGGTGTCGATGCTGAGCAGACCATCAACAAGGACTATGCCGGTGACGGCCGCTCCACGTTGATGCGCCACCAGGATGCAAACCATCCTCCGATTGTCACCTTGTTCGGTCTCCGCGGCTCGGGCGCAACCGATATCGGCCCGATCTTGGCGAAGGAGCTCGGAGTCGAGTACATCGACCAAGCCTTCAGCTCCACGGAGCTGGCACAGGTTGATGAGAAGGACCTCATTTCGGACAGCGCATTCGACCGCTGGATGCGTGCCGTTTCCACCGCTGGTCTGGACGACGGTTCGCTGGTCACAGCAACCGAGCAGTCCGCGAACCGCAATATGGCTAACACCAACACGGAAAACGTGTTGCGCTCCGTCGAAAACGGTGGCGTGCTACTGGGACGCAATGGTGCCCTCGTGCTGGGCGATGTTGTTGGCGCCTTCCACGTCCGTCTGGTTGCACCGCTTGAGAAGCGTATCGAGCGAGTCCAAGCGCAGACCGGCCTGTCCTATGACGCAGCTCGTGAGCAGTGTCTGACCGAGGACCGGATCCGTGCAGAGATGGCGGACCGCCTGTACTCGTGGGATCCGAACCATGACTCGGACTACGACATGGTGATCAACACCGCGTCTGTGACCTATGAGCAGGTCGCGGAGTTCATCGCATACTCCTTCCGCTCGAAGTACCCTGAGTCGAAGCCAAATGAGGCATCGCTCGAGGCTGCTCCGGACGAGGCGGATCTACCGGATAAGGACAATCCGATGGAGCCAGACAAGCTGTAATTCGTCCCCTCTAAAACGGGCCCGCACCACCGTGCGGGCCCGTTTTCGCATCGCTAGACCAATACGGGATCATATGACCAATCGCTACGGGCGGTCAGGTACGGTGGAGTTATTACGGTATAACTCAGATTCATTTATTCGATCACACTCGTGCATAGAGAGGACAATGATAGCCATGGGAAAGCACATCGTCGTGATGGGTGTCTCCGGCTCCGGCAAGTCGACCATCGGCGAAATGTTGGGCGAAGCAATGGGCTTGCCCTACAAGGATGGCGATGACCTGCACCCGCAGCTCAACATCGACAAGATGGCGGAAGGCATCCCACTCACCGACGACGACCGCTGGCCCTGGCTCCAGCAGATCGGCGAATGGCTCGTCGCCCACCCAGACGGCGGCCTGATCGGCTGCAGTTCGCTGAAGCGCTCCTACCGTGACACGATCCGCGAGTTCGCCCCAGACGCCATCTTTGTCCACGTCCACGGGGACCGCGACGTCCTGTACTCGCGCATGTCCGAGCGCCCTGGCCACTTCATGCCGGCCTCAATGCTGGATTCGCAGCTGGCTACGCTTGAGCCGCTTGCCGACGATGAGCCCGGCAAAGTCTTTGATATCGAACACAGCCCCGCGGAGATCGTCGCGCAGGCGACTGTGTGGCTCGACGATGAGATCAAAGACGACACTGAAGACTAGAACCTGCACGGTTGGTCTTCGCTAGAATCGGGGCATGAGCACTCGCGCACTGATTCTTGTCGATGTCCAAAACGATTTCTGCACCGGCTCACTCGCTACGGCGCGCGGGCCGGAGGTCGCCAATGAGATCGCCGGTTATCTGCAGTCCGATACCCTGCCCGATTATGAGGCGGTCGTTGCCACACAGGACTGGCATATCGACCCGGGCGCCCATTTTTCTGAGGATCCTGATTTCGTCGACTCGTGGCCGGTCCACTGTGTCGCCGAGTCTTCGGGCGCTGAGCTCCACCCCGCCTTGAGCTCCGCCTCGATTGACGCATTTTTCCGCAAAGGTGCCTATGAGGCCGCCTACTCCGGTTTCGAGGGCACGCTTGCGCGTGACGACAATGACAAAGAGGCACCGAGCCTGAGCGCGTGGCTGCGTGATCGGGGCATTGACACCCTCGACATTTGTGGCATTGCCACGGACCATTGCGTACGCGCGACCGCACTGGACGCGCTCAAAGAGGGCTTCCAGGTGCGGATTTTGAGTGGCATGTGCGCCGCCGTGGACGACCAGCGTGGCGACGCAGCCCTCGTCGAGCTCAACACCGCTGGCGCTGAGCTGGTCTAACTACTTGCCGGCAAGGATGCGCTGCAGTTCCTTGAGCTCATTCTTCTTCTTGCGGTTATTTGCCACAGCCAGGCCGATCAGGCCGACAACAGCAACACCGACGCCAATCAGTACCTTCTGCACGGTAGGGTCGTTGAGCTTGTCCGTGGCTTGTGCCTTGGCATCGTCGACAATGTTCTGTGGCTTCGTGCGGTTCGCCAGCTCATCAAGGGTGCTTGCCAGCTTCTCGCGGGTGTGCTGAATGTCGCGTTCAATGTCGTTGATGTCTCGTGCCATCGTTGTTAACTCCCGTACGTGTCAAAGATTATTGATGTTTCCTTCCACAGTAGTGTAGTCGCCTATTTTGTGTCGCGGTAAGGTAATGGCCATGACCGATTCTTCACGTCTTTCCGTCGGCGATACCGCACCCGCCTTCACGTTGCTTAACGACGAAGGCCAGTCCGTGTCCCTCTCCGATTTTTCCGGCCAGCGCGTGCTGGTGTACTTCTACCCGCGCGCGAACACCCCGGGCTGCACCACTGAGGCTTGCGATTTCCGCGATAACCTGGCCCGCTTCAACGATTCCGATGTTACCGTGATCGGAATTAGCCCCGATTCCCCAGAGAAGCTGGCGAAGTTCCGCGCCGACCACGACCTGACTTTTACTCTCCTTTCTGATCCGGAGAAGGAGGTCATGACTGCCTGGGGCGCGTTCGGCGAGAAGCAGAATTACGGCAAGATCGTCCAGGGCGTGATCCGCTCCACCTTCCTAGTGGACGCTGAAGGGGTCATTGAGTCTGCACAGTACAACGTGAAGGCCACTGGCCACGTCGGCCGCCTGCTGCGGGACCTGCCACTTTCATAATGTCTGAGGACCAAGAGTTACTCGTTCCACGCCGCCGTCCCGCACAGGCTCGGTCGCGTGAACGGTTTGATCGGATCTTGTCGTCGGCACGCGCCGTGCTTGTCGATGTGGGCTTCGAATCATTTACTTTTGACGAGGTCGCCCGGCGCGCTGAGGTGCCGATCGGCACCTTGTACCAGTTTTTCGCGAACAAGTATGTGCTGATCTGCGAGCTTGACCGCGTGGATACCGCCGAGACGGTGGCCGAGTTGAAGAAGTTCTCGGAGCAGGTCCCAGCTTTGCAGTGGCCTGATATTCTCGACGAATTCATCGACCACCTTGCGCGGATGTGGCACGACGACCCTTCGCGCCGCGCTGTGTGGCATGCGATTCAGTCCACCCCGGCGACCCGCTACACGGCTAGTGTGACCGAGCGCGAGATGCTGGAGCTGATCGCGGACATCATGAAGCCGCTGGCCAGCCACGCCCCGTACGAGGTGCGCTATAACTTGGCAGGGCTGTTGGCGCACACCGCGCAGTCTTTGTTGAATTATGCGGTGCGCGACCTTGACCTCGCTGGGGGCGAGGAGGCCTTCCAGGGCGTTGTACCAGAGATTAAGCGGATGCTGGTGGCCTACCTCTTTGCCGTGGCGCAGGGCTAGAACAGAGCTAGTCCTGCACGAGGCAGACCGCTACGGCATAGTCCCCGTCGTGGCTAATCGATACTGACTGCGCCACCGGCGCCACCGCCGCGACGTGGCCTGAAAGCTGGATCGCCACCCGCCCGAAGCGGTCGGCGACCACCTCGATCTCGGCGAAATCCACGTGGTCCGGCTCAATAAGCGGCGGGCGGCCGTAGATGGACTGGCTCCACGCTTTGATGAAGGCCTCCTTGGCGGCCCACCTGCCGGCCAGGTGTTCGGCTCGGTCGGGTTTGGTGGCGGCCAGGCGCAACTCGCGGGCGGTGAACACGGCCTCAAACGTTGACCCGGGTACAGCAAGTTGCTCCCGGAACGCTGAGATGTGCACCATGTCCACGCCCACGTGCATTATTGCTTGCCTCCCAGGGTCAGTACGCCGTCGATCAGCCGGGCGGTATCGTCGAGAAGCACTGCCGCCTCCAGCTCCTTGCCTCCGCCGCCTAGGTTACGGTCGGCGGGTCGCTCATACAAAGCCTCGCCGCCATGAATGGCGTCCGCGATCCGCGCTAAGCCCTGTGCTTCACGACGACGCGCCTGCCGCTCCCAGCCGTCCGCATCCAATCCGGCGTTGCGTAGCGCCGACAGGAATGCAGCCGGGTGCACTACTGCCACCAGGGCGGAGACGTGGCCGAAGCCCAGTGAGGTCACCAGACCTGCCTTGGCGACCAGCTCGAGTGGTTCGCGCAACCAGACCATGTGCGCGTCCTTGCGCAGCGCCGGGTCGACGCAGTCGAGGGAACGGTTGGCCGGCACCACGCCGCTGCGCAGCACCTGGGTCAGCCCGACCAGCTGGAAGGCCGCCGCACCACCCTTGGCATGACCAGTCAACGTCTTCTGCGAGATCACGAACAGCGGGTTGCCCTCTGCGCGCCCCAGGGAGGCGGCGATGCGCTCGTGCATGTCGGACTCGTTGGGGTCATTGGCGTTGGTGGAAGTGTCATGCTTGGACACGATCGCGATCTCATCGGGGCTCACATCCAGTGCAGCAAGGCTCGTCGCTAAGCGCGACTGCCTCCCGCCACGTGCTGCCCCGAGCGCACCCAAGCCCGGTGCGGGGATGGAGGTGTGGGCGCCGTCGGCGAAGGATTCCGCGAACCCGACTACGCCAAGCACCGGCAGGCCCATCTCATAGGCCACCCGGCCGCGCGCAAGGATGAGCACGCCGCCGCCCTCGGACTCGATGAAGCCGCCGCGGCGCCGGTCGTTGGCGCGCGAGAAGTAGCGATGCTCGATGCCCTTGGCCTCCATGGAGGCGGAATCGGCGGTGGCGTTCATGTCGCCGAAACCGGTAATGCCCTCCACGGAGAGGTCGTCGATTCCGCCGGTGACCACCACGTCGGCCTTGCCCAGGCGCAGCTTGTCCACGCCTTCCTCCACGCTCACCGCGGCGGTGGCGCAGGCGGCAACTGGGTGGATCATCTGGCCGTAGCCGCCCACATAGTCCTGCATGATGTGCGCGGCCACCACGTTCGGCAGCGCTTCCTGCAGGATGTCGTTGGGGCGCGGTTCGGCCAGCAAGCCGTCGATATACAGCGAGCGCAGCGATTCCACCCCGCCCATGCCCGTGCCCATCGTCGAGGACACACGTGCAGGGTGCACCGCCCCTAGCAGCTCAGCGGGGCTGAACCCGCTGGAGAGGAACGCGTCGACGGTGGCCACCAAGTTCCACAGAGCCAGCCGGTCGAGGTTGTCGATCATATCGGCCGGGATGCCCCAGCGCGCCGGATCGAAACCTTCAGGCACCTGACCGCCGACAAAACGGCTCATCGCAACACGTCGCGGCACGCGCACCGGGGTTCCCGCCTTGCGCGTGACGACGAACTCCTCGCCCTGTGCCACCGCCACCGTGTTCTCGGGGTCGGAATCCACAAAGGTCTGCGCGGTGTCGCGGTCGGCGACCGTGAACGAGAGATCGCGCTCCAGGTAGATGGTGGTCAGCTCTGGTGCGAGGTTGTCCACCATGTGGAAATCATCGTGGTACTGGCGCACACCCACCCGGGCCAGGACATCGTCGTGAAGCACCTCGTAGAGGTCCTCTTCGGCGATCTCGTTGCCGTCCTGGTCCAGCCAGCCATTGTCGTAGGTGATCAGGCCCATCGACCAGGCAAGTTCGGTCACACCGGCAGCACTCAGCCCGCCGAGCTCGGCTTCGAAGCGAGTGCGCGAGGAGCCGTAGGGTCCGACTTCCGCGGCACCCACGATGACGACCATGTCGTCAATGGACTGCTCCACGTTGAACTCAGGCTGCGTCCACTCGATCGGCGCGGGCACGTTCGGCAAGGCCTTCACGGTCTCTGCCTCGTGCTTGTCGACGACTACCTCTTCCGCCTCGAGCGCGGTGAGGTCAATATCGGCCTCACCTAAACCACCAGTGAAGTCCGCCACCACCGGGGCCTGGGCGGCGTGAGTACGCACGTCCTCGCTGATCTGACTGATCAGCTTGTCGGCGATCTCCTCGGTAGAGTACGTGGTCACGCCTTCGGCTTCGACGGCTGCGACAAGCGGATCGTTGCCACCCATCAGGCCTGTGCCGCGCACCCAACCAATCAGTGCGTGGACCAGGCTTGTGCGCTCGCCCCACACCTTCTCGGCGTGCCAGCGGGTCACCACCGCGTCGAGTGCGGCCTTGGCTTCGCCGTAGGCACCGTCGCCGCCAAAGCGACCACGGTTCGGGCTGCCCGGGAGCACCGCGTGGAGGCGGTTGTTCACGTTGGTGTCCGAGCCTAGGGCCGATAGCCCGGCGATGAGGCGTTCCACCGACCACAGCAGCAGGCGCATTTGTGCTTCGGCGGCAGGGCCAGCGTCGGCAAGCGATCCGGTCACTCGCGGCGCAGCAAACGGGAAGAGCAGGGTGGGCACCAGCGCGGGCTTGGTGATCTTCTTATCCGCGCCCACGATCTCCGACTGCTCCGAGCCGATCCATTCGATCAGCTGGTCCAGGTCCCCCATGGCCGACAGGTTCGACGGTACCACCCACAGCTTTGCGGTGCCGCGGGCGTGGGTGCGGTAGAGCTGCTTATAAAACTCCAGGCGCGCATGCCCCAGGTTCGAGGTGGTGGCAATCACGGTGGCCCCGCCTTCCAGCAGCTTTCCTGCCACGGCGGCACCGATCCCGTTCGGGGAGGCACCGGTGAGCACGGCCACGTCGGCGGCATAGTCCAGCGGGCGCATATCACGGGCCTGGGCGGCTTGTTCGGTCTTGCCGTAGTGCTCGGCGATCAGCGCCACGGCTTCGCCAGCACCGGTGACATCAACATCGAGTCCGCGGGCAATGTCTTCGCGCGCGGTGGCCCAGCGGTCGTCGATTAGCACGGCCTCGCGCGCGTCGAAACGCGGCGCAACCTGGCGCGGCCAATCCGAACCAAGCTCGCGGGTGACCAGGTCGAGCAGGTTGTCATCGCTGTCCTCGAAGGTCTCCGCTGCGACGTGGTCGTGGCCGAGGCGGCGCAGCAGCTCACGCGCGGTCTCCGCCAGCACGTCCTCCTGCCCCGTCAGCTGCTTCGCGAATTCACCCAGCGCGGCCGAATCGACCACACCACCGGCGTTTCCTGCCTGCGGCAGGGCCACGGACAGTCCGCGAGAGGCGGCGACGGCCTCGACAGCGGCGTCGATCAGCGCATCCAGATCGCTTGCCGACGATACCTGCGGCAATGTTGCCAGCTCACCACCGCGCAGGGAGGCGCCTTCACGGGTGCCCATCACAATGGCGGCGGTGACGTGGTCTACCCAGCCGGGGCCGAGCTCCCACGTGCCGGTGACGCGCTCGGCGATATAGGCCGGTTTCTTACCCGCCGGCCCGGTGATGCGGCGCAAAGAATCTGCCACGGTATCGCCCAGGACTGGGCCGAAGGCGGTGTAGCCCTTGGCCATCTTCGTTACGGTCGCCTTCAGGTCATCAAGCTCAGCGTCGGCGGCGCCATCGATGGCGCCTAGGCCGAATTCCACGCCCAAGTCGAGCAGAAGCTGATTACGCCTGGACGACACACCCTCCACCAAAGTTTCGATGGAGTCGGTGGTGCCCATCTGGTCTGGGCGCACCTTCGTCCACACACTGATGAGCATTTCGGTGGCATCGGCCGGGGTGAAGGTGATGTCCGCCGGACGTTCTTGCTGCTGCCCAGCTGGCGCGGCAGGTGCCGCCTGCATTGCAGGCGTGCTCGGTGTTTCTGAGGCTGGCGCAATCTCTTCAGACGGTTCTGCCTCGTCCTCTGCCGCAGCCGGGATATCGCGGACGAACTCGTCGGTAGCAAAGACTGCGGCGCGGTCGCGCTCCACGTTGAGCACCGTAATCTCGGTGCCGGCAAACTTCGGCAGGGCCAAGGTCTGGCCCAGCATATTGGCCAGCGTTGGCGAAGCGCCCACGCCCACCTCGACGAAGCGCTCCACACCCAGGCTGGTCAGCAGCAGTTCCTGGGTTTCAATCCACCGCACAGGCGACGCGAACTGCCAGGCCAGAAGCTCAATCAGCAAGGTACGGCCCAGTTTGACCGGATCGGCGGCAGCGGCATCGAAGTCCGCCAGGATCTCTGCGATATATGGCGAATCGACCACCTCGGCGATCGACTCTGCAAATTCGCGCGTCAGCTCAAAGGGGCGCGCAACCAGGTTCGGGATGTACTGCCCCACCAACACGTCGAGGTCGACGTCCTGCGGGATCAAGGAATCAAGGTGGTCGCGGAAATCATCCACACCGCCGAGCAACTTGGAGGAGTGGAAAGGCACGTCGATGCCCGGGATCATCACCAATGCTTGACGGCCCGGCCCGCGGGTCTCGGCATCGTCGGCAAGCGCGCGCAACCCAGCCAAAGTGCCAGCTACGGCGTACTGGCGGCCATCGATGTTGTAGTTCACGATCTCCAGGAACTCGCCGGTGCGCTCCGAGAGCTCAGCCACGTAGGCCTCAACATCATCACCGGACAGGCCCATGCGGTACGGGCGCAGGGCGGCCAGCGCGTAGTTGGACACGCCCTCGTCGTTACGCTCCACAAGGCGGTGCATGGTGAGACCGCGGCGGTACACGAGCTCGACGACGGCCTCCAGCGACAGCACCTCCGCGTAGGCGGCCAGGGCGTTGTACTCGCCGACGGAGTGGCCGGCGAAAAACGCCTCCGAATTCAGCACGCCCGCTTCGCGCATTTCGGCAATCTGTGCGCAGCCCAGCGTGGCCATCGCGACCTGCGTGAACTGGGTCAAGAACAGCGCGCCATCTGGGTGGTGGAAAGCCTCGCCGTCCACCACGACCTCCGGCGGGTTGTTTCGCACGATTTCCAGGATGGAAAAGCCCAGCGCGGTGCGCGTGTGGCGGTCGGCGCGGTCCCACACAGCCCGGGCGGCAGCACTGGAGCTGTAGGCGTCCATGCCCATGCCCTGGGACTGGATACCCTGGCCCGGGAAGCCATAGAAGGTGGTCGGCGCGGCCATCACTGCGGTGGCGGTGACAGCCAGTTCGCCGTCGGCGGTCACGGTGACGGTGCGGACTTCCTCGCACCCCGGCCGGTTATCGATGCCGGTGCGCTCCACCGTCACCTCCAGCTCAGCACCCGGCGCGATCGGGGCGAGCATGGTGGCGGTGTATTCGACCACGCGCCCACCTGCCTCAGCCGCCATGAGCTGCCCGATTGCGCTGGTCCACATGCCGTGAACGATCACACCAGGCAAGCCGGCCAGCTGCGCTGCGGCATCGGAAACGTGGATGGGGTTACGGTCCCCGGAAACAATGGCGAAAGGCACCAAGGATTCCGGCGCAGACAGTTGCGCGTAGGAGCGGTGAGAGTGCGGGGCTTCGCTCACGCTCGGCAACACCGACACGTTGGCGTTGGTGTCGGCGGTGGCGGACCCGGCACGCCCTCGGATGGCGAAACGCTCCGTCAAGGTTGCCAGTTCCTCGCCATCGGCGGTGATCTCGGCGCGTACGACGACAACGCGGCCCAGCTCGGTATCGGAGACATCGTCGGCACGCGCGCTGACCTGCAGGCTCGCGGTGTCGGGCATCTCGCGCAGCATGGTCAGGTGGTGCTCAAGGTGGACCAAAGACAGCATGCCTTCGACAACCAAGCGATCGGTGCCTGGGATGCGCGCGTCGGCCACGGCGGCGAAAATGGCCGGCCAGGCCTTCCCGACCAGCACATCGGGCGCTCCCCCACCCACGCCAGGCAGGTAGCCGGCAGTCACATTGTCGTAGTCGGCGCGGTGCGCAGCACTCAGTTCGGCGCTCCAGGACGCGACGCCATCGGTGACAGGTGCGAGTTCGCCACCTGCGGCAACCCGTGTGAGTTCCAACATGGCGCGTTCGGCCTCGTCGGTAGTGACGATGGGGCTAAACGCTGGGTCGCGGGGTGCTTCGATCCGGATGCGCAGCTCCGCCTGGCCCACGTTGACGATGGCATCTGCATGCGTCTCGTCGACGTCGACAAGCTCACCCAGCTCAGCGAAACGGTTGGCTTGCTCACGGCCCGCCCAGTTCAGCGACGGTGCCGCGGCAATGCGCTCAGATGCGGTGCGCTTATCGACGACCGGCTGCTCCTCCGCTGCATCAACGCCCGCCTGTTCAAACCGAGCCAGAAGTTCGGCGACGGGCTCGTCGACACGCTCAATGCCATCAACAGCGACGATGCCAGGGATGATGCACACCCCGTCCGCATCAAAGCGATTGTCGTGCGCCTGCCAGAGACTGTCCGTACGGAAACTGCGGCGCACATCAGCACCGATCTCCTCGACGAAGCCCACCGGCTTCCCGGGACGGCGGCACAGAGCAATGAACCAGTCCTGATCGGAAGGAGTCAGCGTGGTTGTCGCCGCGTTGGGATAAGCGGCCAGCAGCTCGTCGATAAGCGACCCTGGCTCCACATCGGCATCTGCGGTGACGGCGGGAACAAACTCGCCGTGATCCAGCGGGTGCAAGCGGGTCTCAGCGCGCGCGAGCATGTCAGCAAAACGGGTGTACCACGTGCGGTCGACCCAACCATCCAGGTAGGACAGCTCCGCGTAACGACGAAGCCACTCCTCATACGTCATCTCATCGGTATCACCGAAATAAGGGCGGCAGGTATGCGACAACGCCTCAACGATCTCATCCTTGTGCTCTAAGGCGCCCTCCGCATCCCCGACGAAACGGTCCAGCAGGCGGCCTGCGCGCGCCCAGGAATTATCGATCTCATAGAGGTCCGCACCCAACTGGCTCAGAGCCGAGGCCATACCGTCGCGCCCCTGGCCCTGGCCCACCCAGCCCTCGATCCCGCGGGTCTCGGCCAGCAGCTGCTTCACCGAATCAGAAGCCGTGGACTCCTTCGTCGCCATAGCCGCGGTGCCAACGAGGATCCCGTCGACAGGCATCGCCGGCAGATCATAGCGCTTCGACCACGCGCCCGTCAGATACTCCGCTGCAGCCTCCGGGGTACCAATACCGCCGCCGACGGCCAACACCACGTTGTCACGAGCTCGAATGTCCTCATACGTGGCGATTAGCAGCTCATCCAGGTCCTCCCACGAGTGGTGACCGCCCGCCTTACCCCCTTCGACCTGGACGATGATCGGGGTGTCCGGAAGATCGTCGGCCACCTGCAAAATCTTAGAAATCTGGGCGACTGCACCCGGCTTAAACGCCACCCACGGGAAACCCTCATCGCGCAAAGTGCGCACCAAAGCCACCGCGTCCTCGTGCGGCGGAATGCCAGCCGAAACCACAATCCCGTCAACCGGCGCACCATTCGCGCGGGCCCGCGGGACAAGACGCTTGCCCTCAATCTGCATACGCCACTGCTGCGGATTCAAAAACATGGCGTTAAACTGGGCATTCGCGCCGGGCTCCAGCATGTCATTCAGTCGCTCGAGGTTCTCACCGAGGATCTCGTCAGTGACCTGGCCACCACCGGCCAGCTCTGCCCAGAATCCGGCGTTTGCTGCCGCTGCGACGATCGCCGGATCAACGGTGGTGGGGGTCATGCCCGCCAGCAGGATCGGGCTGCGCCCAGTGACCTCAGTAAAACGGGTCTGCAGGCGATCGGCCCCGCCCCGAGTGACCACGCGCGGGGCGAAATCGGAGTACGGGCGCGGGCGATGCGGGGCAAGGCCGACATCAAAGAGCTGTGCCTGCCCCTCCACATCGTCCACGGCCAACACACCGATGCCCAAGCCTGCGGTATTGGCGCGCGTCAACGCGGCAGCCCCACCCGCCGGCCCAAGCTCCAAGACCCAGGCCACCTGCTCGTCGGCAAGCGCGCGCGTCTCCTCTACCCAGTCAATCGGGTTGACCAACACGTGCTGGGCAAGCTCGCGGGCCAGCGCCTCGTCGATACCCGCAGCTCCCGCCCATTCCACGACCTGATCGGCGGCAGCCTGCATCTGCGGGTGGTGGAAAGCCGCCTGCACACGCAGTTGATTCAGCGACGGGGCGAAGGGGCGGCCGCCGCGCTCCTTCGCATCGACGGCCTTCTTGTCTGCATCCGCGGTGGCCTGCAGGCGCGCCGAGACCAGCTCAATCTCGGCGGGTGTACCGCACACCACAAAAGAATCGCGCGTATTGCGCAGGCCGATTACGACATCGGTGCCAGCCAGTGCTTTTTCGATGTGCTCGCGGCTGGTCCGGCCCACGGCCAGCATGGGCGAGGTCTCTGCGGCCCGAATCAGGCCGGTGGAACGCGCGGTACGCGTCATTGCCGCGCCGATCAGCTGGGCGATCGCCAGCACCTCCGCCGGGTTGTTCTCGAGGGCTGCTACGGCCAGCACGCCCTGGGAATGGCCAATCGCCGCGGCACGCGCGTCAACGTCGAAGCCTTGGCGTTTCAGCGACTCCAGCACCGCCAGTTGAGCCACAAGAATGCCGGGCACGCTGACCGCGGCGTCAGTGGTATCGCACGCAGGAGGGGTGTCGGCCCACGCCAATGGGTCAAAACCGTGGGGATAGAAGGCGGCCAGCTCGTCGTTAAGCGGAGCGAGCAGCTCGGCAGTACCTGCGACGATCTCAGACAGCGGCGCGGTGACCCCCGTGGCCAGCGCTGTGCTCAGTGTATCCAGCCACGAGAATCCCTGCCCCGAGAACGAGAGTGCAAATCCTGCACCGCCTGGTCCTTCTAGTTGGCCGATCAGGCGGTCGTCGCGTTGGTTGCTGCTCAGATCGTTCACGTGGAGCTCTCCTCTTGGTGGGGTGGTCGAAGACGGACAAAGGCTAGGTTTCTAGGTTTAAGGCCCAGCACATAAGTTGAGGGAACCGTCGTCTTTTGCTTTGGCGCAAAACACTACCCGCTTCCCGTCCCTAAGTCATTTCGCCTAGCTAACAAGTTCAGGGTTTAGTGCCTTCATCGTAATTTCGCCTCCTTTGGTTACACCACAGGGTAACCTAACCATGCACTTGTAATTTTTCGAAAGTTTTTCCTATGGCAAATATGAAAAGACGAGCCCACGACGTTGTTTCGTCCATGCAACAATATCCACATTCGATCCATCCGGCGATCGTCCCCGGCGTGTCTATCGAAGATCAAAAGGTCCGGTACCGGATCGACATTCCGATTGTCACCATCGTTGGACTTCTCATCATTGGATTCGTCGCCTGGGGCATCGCCGCCCCAGACCAAGTCTTCGAAGTCTCCAGTGCCGCCCTGAACTGGGTGATGGTCAACCTGGGGTGGATTTTTACCTCCCTGGCCGCCTTCCTCATGTTCTTCCTGCTCTTCCTGGCGGTCTCGAAGTACGGAAAAATCCCGCTGGGCCTCGACAATGAGAAGCCGGAGTACTCCACCCTGTCGTGGGCCGCGATGCTTTTCGCCGCCGGTATCGGCATCGGCATCATCTTCTTCGGCCCTTTTGAACCGGCCACCTACTACTTGTCGCCGCGGCCCGGCGCCTACGAGCCCGCCTCCGAAGAAGCCATCACCGGCGCGCTGGCACAGTCGGCCATGCACTGGGGCATCAACGCCTGGGCCATCTACGCGATCGTGGGGCTCAGCGTCGCCTACGTTTCTTATCGACGAGGGCGTGTGCCTTTGATGAGCTCCATTTTGACGCCACTGTTCAAGAATCCTTCGTCGAAAAGCGTGCCTGCCCGCATCATCGACTCCCTAGCGATCATCGCCACCCTATTCGGCACGGCCGCATCTCTAGGCATCGGCGCCCTGCAGATTTCGGCCGGCGTCGAGGTGGTCTCGGGCTGGTCGCCAGAAGGCAACGCGCTGGCGCTGGGCATCATCGTCATTTTGACCATCGGCACGATTGTCTCGGCGGTCTCGGGCGTGGCGAAAGGGATCCGCTGGCTGTCGAACATCAACCTGGTTCTGGCCGTTGGGCTGGCTGTGTTTTTCTTTGTCGTGGGCCCAACAGCGTTTCTGGCCAACGTTTTGCCGGCGACCATCATCGAATACATCGGCTCCAGCCCCGAGATGCTGGCGGCGAACATGGCCCAGGGCGAAGACATGCAATCCTTCCTCTCCAGCTGGACCACCTTCTACTGGGCCTGGTGGGTGTCCTGGTCACCATTTGTGGGGGTCTTCGTCGCAAAGATCTCGCGCGGACGCACCATCCGGCAGTTTGTCTTCGGCGTGCTGTTCATCCCGTCGGCGATCATCGTCTCAGCCTTCGTGCTGCTGGGCGGAACGACGATCTGGCTGCAGCGTGAATACGGCACCATCGCACCCGACGGCACTGCTGAGAGCCTACCGGCCCCGGAGCACATCTTCTTCCGCGTACTCGAGCAACTGCCTGGTGCGGAGATCGTCGCGCCAATCGTGATCATCATGCTGGCCGTCTTCTTCATCACTACGGCCGACTCCGCATCCCTGGTCAACTCCCAGCTGTCTCAAGGCGGCGACCCGAACCCGAAGAAATGGGTCACCGCGTTCTGGGCCGTGTGCATGGCTGGTATTGCCGTGGTCATTCTGCTCTCCGGCGGCTCCAACGCACTGCAGGGGTTGCAGAACTTCATCACCGTCACGGCACTCCCCTTCGCCGTGATTTTGATCGGCATGTGCGTGGCTTTGGTAAAGGAACTGCGCAATGATCCATTCGTGATCAGGAACCAGTTTGCCCGGGCCGCCGTGTCCAACGCGGTGCGCTCCGGCGTGCAGAAGTATGGCGATAACTTCCGTATTCCCGTCGAGGAAACCGACGCGGGCTCAGAGTATGCAGCCGGTGCCGACTTTGACTCCACCGCCGAGGAACACACGGAGTGGTACACGCGTACCGACGAAGACGGCAACCCCGTCGAGTTCGACTATGAAACCGGTGAATATATCGAGGAAGCCGGAGAGACAGACGCCACCAAGGATTAAATAACAAATGGGCCCATCCATATGGATGGGCGCATTTTATGCTGTGGGCCTGGGGAGACTTGAACTCCCACGTCCGAAGACACTGGAACCTAAATCCAGCGCGTCTGCCAATTCCGCCACAAGCCCGAGGCTGCGATCTAGTGTACATGCCATACTGCCCCACCAAAAATCGAGACATACCAGCACGGATTCTACAACTTTTGGAGGAATTGCTAGACTCGCTGGTGTGAGTGAGACAGTGAGTGAATCAATGGAGGAACACCTGGACGATGGGCAGGACCCTGCCCCCAAGCGCCAGAAGATCAAAATCAAGGCGTGGCACGTCATCCTGCTCGTTCTTGCCGTCATCACCACAATACTTTTGGCCTGGTGGCAATGGACCCGCTTCCAGTCCGGCACGGGCACCTTCCAAAACTTAGGCTATGCACTGCAGTGGCCCTTGTTCGGCTTCTTCTTCGTCTATGCCTACAGGATGGGCATCAAGATGGAGAACGAGAAAATCGAAGCGGAAAACGCGGTCGACGACTTGGACTACCTCTACCAGGCCGACTTGGAAGAATTCGGTGACGCAGACGGTGAGCCGGCCATGACGGAAATCGACGAGGATTTCCTCCCCTCACGCCCCGAGATCGACGTGGCCGAATTCAACGCTCTCAATCAACCACGGCGCGGCCGCAACACTGACGAAGACTGACGAAGAAAGTTCCTACATGACAACAGCAAACCAACCCAAGATCCACCCTGAGCGCAAGCGTCGCGTCAAGCAGGCCTTGACGCTTTTCTCTATCACCGCGTGGGTCACCGGCGTCATGCTCTTGCTCCTAGTCATCCGCATGGTGATGGAATACATCCTGCACATGGACGTGGGCGCGCTGAACTGGGTCGCCATTGCCCACGGCTGGTGCTACCTGTTCTTCTTCCTAGCTGCACTCAACCTGGGGCTCAAGGCGCGCTGGACGATGCCACAGTGGGTGGTCACCGTGCTTGGTGGCGTGGTGCCATTCCTCTCCTTCTTCGTCGAGAAATGGCGCCGCGACGAGGTGGCCACCAAGTTCCAGCTCAACCAGTCCTAAGGGCCACTAGCCAGCTAGTGCCGCGATATGCGGAGCTAGCTTAGTCAACGCCTGCTTCCTATGGGAGCGGGCGTTTTTCTCTTCTGCGCTCAGCTCCGCCGACGAGCGCCCAGGGGTATCGGCTGGCTCGAACAGCGGGTCATAGCCGAAACCGTTGTCGCCGCGTGGTTCGTCGAGAAGCGTGCCCTCCCACCGGCCCTCAGCGACAAACTCCTGCCCGTCGGGAGTGACCAGGGCGCAGCACGAGACGAAGGCGCAGTCACGCACAGCGATATCGTGCATTTGGGCAAGCAGCAAAGAGTTGTTGGCGCCGTCATCGCCATGTGTGCCCGACCACCGCGCGGAGAGCACCCCAGGCATCCCGCGAAGCGCTTTGACGACGAGGCCGGAGTCATCCGCCACACACGCAAGGCCCGTGGCACGAGCGCCCGCGCGCGCTTTGATCAGGGCGTTGTCCTCGAACGTCAGCCCATCTTCGACGGGTTCGTCATAGGGTGCAACGTCACGCAGCGAGACAAGTTCCACGCCCGTGATGTTCTGGTCGATAAGGACCTGCTCCAACTCACGTAACTTCTTCGCGTTGCCGGAAGCAACCAGGATTTTTACCATCCCAACGCTGCCTTTTGGGCGGCGATCAGCTCCTCGCAGCCAGCCTGGGCCACGTCGAGCATCTCATTGAGTTCCTTGCGGCCGAACAGGCCGTGCTCGCCGGTGCCCTGGATCTCAACGAAGTTACCGCCCTCCTGCATGACAACGTTGAGGTCCACCTCTGCGCGGGAATCCTCCTCGTAGGGCAAGTCGAGGCAGACGTGGCCGTCGACGATGCCCACAGAGATCGCGGCGATCGGGTCCAGCAGCGGCTCGCCGGGGACGACGCCACGTTCCTTGAGCACGGCAATGGCGTCAGCAAGTGCCACATAGGCGCCAGTGATGGACGCGGTGCGAGTACCGCCGTCGGCCTGCAGCACATCGCAGTCCAACTGGATGGTGTTCTCGCCAAGCTGGCTCAAATCCACGGCGGCGCGCAGTGCACGGCCCACTAGCCGGGAAATCTCATGCGTGCGGCCCTTGACCTTGCCCCGCATGGATTCGCGGGGCATGCGCTCGTGGGTGGCTGACGGCAGCATCGCGTACTCGGCGGTCAGCCAGCCCTCGCCGGAATCCTTCTTGAAGCGGGGCACGCCCTCCTCCACGCTGGCGGTGCACATCACGCGGGTGTTCCCGAATTCCACCAGCACTGAGCCGGCTGGGTTATCAGTAAAACCGCGGGTGAGGCGGACGGCGCGGAGCTGGTCTAGATCGCGCCCATCGGCGCGGGTAAAAGTATCAGTCATAGCGCCCAGGGTACCCGCCTAGACGTTGAACTCCATGCCGGGCTCGGCGACAATAACTTCACCATCAAACTGGGCGGCGGCAGCGGCGGCGGTGTCCTTCTTGCTCACCCACGGCTGGATATGCGTGAGCACCAGCGTCTTCACTTCTGCGTGCGCTGCCGCCAGGCCGGCTTCCTCACCGGACAGGTGCATGCCCTCTGGGCGGCCTTCTGCGGTGGGGCCCCATGCGGCCTCGCAGAGGAGGATGTCAGCGCCACGGGCGGCGTCGACAAGCGCGGGCGTGTAGGCGGTGTCGCCCGAATAGGTGATGACGGCACCAGTCGCAGGTTCTTCCACACGCAAAATGCGTGACCCCGCGGCTGGGTGTTGTGCGGGATATGGCGTAATCGTCAGGTCGCCCAGGATCTCGCGCTGCCCATCCACCCACGGTGCGAAGGCGAAAGAATCGGAGATGTCGTCGAAGTCGTCGGGGCCGTCAGCGCCCATGCGCCCAAAAAGTTCGGGGGTGTGAGCGGGCCCAAACATGAGGTTGCGTCCCTGCGAGGCGTGTTCCGGGTGGTAGCGGCGCCAGACCATCAGCGACACGAAGTCGGAACAGTGGTCCGCGTGCAGGTGGGAGAATACCGCGTGCACGTCCGATGGGTTTTCTTCCTCAATCAGCTTGGCCAAGGAGCCAGGTCCGAGATCCATGACCACGCTTGGTGCATTGTCGACGCTAAGAAGGTACGACGAGCCGGGGTTTCCCGGCGCCCCGAGCGAGCCCGAACAGCCCAGAATTGTCAACTTCATATAGTTACTGTCCCATGAATTTCCCATTTATGACAGATAAAACACCAAAATGGGCGAAATTCGGGTTCCTTTCAGCTTGGATCGGCGTGGTTGATCGTCGGCAAGCTCGGCCCTAAAAAGCGTTCTGCAAGGTGAGAGAAGGTGGCGGGGTCGCCCGTCGATTCAAAGCTACGGACAGGGGCGTGCTCAGGGTCGGCGAACATGTCTGCCTCCGTCAGCACGCGCATGACATCCTTGGTGGTCTCTTCGGCGGAAGACACCAACGTCACATGATCGCCGATGGCCAGCTGGACCACGCCGGACAACAGCGGGTAGTGGGTACAACCAAGCACGAGCGTATCGACGCCCGCGGCCTGCAAAGGCTCTAAGTAGCCCTCAGCGACACCCAGAATTTGACGGCCGGAAGTAATCCCCCGCTCGACGAATTCGACGAAAAGAGGGCAAGCAACCGCGGTCACGTCCACATCCGGGTTCAGTGAGAAGAGATCCTGGTAAGCACCAGATTTGATAGTTCCCTCCGTGCCAATCACGCCGACCTTGCCGTTGCGGGTGGTTGCCATCGCGCGGCGCACAGCGGGCCGAATCACTTCAACCACCGGGATGCTGTACCGCTCCCGCGCGTCATGCAGGAACGCTGCGGTAGCGGTATTGCAGGCGATGACGAGCATCTTGCACCCGCGTGCCACGAGGTCGTCGGCAATGCGCATGGCATGGCTGCGGACCTCGGCGATCGATAACGGGCCATAGGGGCCGTTCGCGGTATCCCCCACATACAGAATGGATTCGCCCGGAAGCTGCTCCATCATTGCGCGTGCGACGGTCAAACCGCCGACGCCGGAATCAAACACCCCAATGGGCGCGTTACGATCAGGTTGCGGAGAGGAAGAAGAGGGACTCACGCGCACGATCCTACGCTGCGTGCTCCGAGTTCATCGCATCGACGATCTTGGCCATGGCAGAAGACATAGCGCGACTCTCTTCCTCAGTCAGGTTGTCGAAGACGAGGCGACGAACCTGGGAGACGTGACCAGGGGAAGCCTTATTCACAGCTTCCCAACCCTCCTCGGTGAGCTCCGCCAATGTGGAGCGGCCATCATTCGGATCGGGCACGCGCTCGACGTAGCCCTTCTTCTCCAGGCGGGTGATCACGCGCGAGAGGTGGGACAGGCTCATGTCCGATGCCTCAGCGAGTTCGCTCATGCGCAGCGAGCCCTCGTCGGTAGCGGCGATATTGATCATTGCGTAGAAGTCAAAATGGCTGATGCCGGCATCCCGCTTCAGCTGCGCATCGAGCTTCGTCGGCAGGCCAACATAAAACGACCACACGTTTTCCCAGGTCTCATTTTCTTCCTCGGTGAACTTCGGATTCATCTTCTCAGTCATAGGAAATATGATACGCGACAACTTAAGAAAATAAACTTAGGAACACTTAGATACGCCCAAGCAATCCCCCCTGACAGCCGCCCAAACTGGGACTATTAAACTTTATTCATACTCTTAAATACCCCTTAGCAGAGAAATCTTCTTAGTTTCCTAGGCAACTGCCAGGAACCTGCCTGGACTACCGTTCCAATTTCTTCCGCTGTCGTCGAGCCTGCAATGCAGGAGGATCATCCGAGGTAATGAATACGCCTGCAGCCAGCCCGCCGAGCGCTCCAAACAGGTGCGCCTGCCAACTGACACCCGGAGTTCCCGGCAGCACTCCCCAGACCAGGCCCGAATAGGAAAACCCAAGGATAACGCCCAAGAGGATCTGCCGGAATGAGCGGTTAAAGATGCCGCGGATCAGCAGGTAGGCCAGCCAGCCGTACACCAAACCCGACGCGCCGATATGGTTCGTGCCTATTCCGCCGAACATCCACACGCCTGCCCCACCGACGACCGCGGCGATCAGCGTGACCTCCCAGAACACACGGTGACCCGAGTATCCGATGATGAAACAGAAAATCGCGCCAGGCACCGTATTGGAGATCAGGTGTTCCCAACTGCCGTGCAGCAACGGCGAGGTGAACACGTTGAGCAGGGACGAGGGGTCCAGGGGGTGGATACCAAACGCGATCAGGCCGCCACCAAAGAAGAACATGTTGATGATGTGGACCGCCCAGATCACCACCACGTAGCCGATGGCGTAGCGCAGCCCGGTTCTGAAGCCATAACTGCGCGCGTGACGGACAGCGGGCTGGCGCTGCCGTCCCAACGGTGCTCCGGAGCTGGGTCGCGGGGGCTGGGAAGAATATGGAGAGTACTGGTAGTTAGTCATCCCCATTGATCATAATTGTCTTAACAGACGATGTCGTTCCAGCAGGCCACACCGTATCCCGGCGTGGCGGAACGCACCGCATTCACGATCGCTGCCTGCACACACTCGGCGGCGGCTTCGCAGAGCGTGCCGACGAGTTCGGCCTCCTGCGGGCTTGTGCTTTCCGCCGTGGAGACCGCAAATAGTGTGTCCCCATCCAGCGGCGAGTGGGCCGGCCGCACAGCGCGCGCCAGTCCATCATGCCCGGTCATCGCCAGACGTTGGAGTTGGGCCACGGGCAGAGGCGCGTCAGTAGCTACCACGCCGATCGTAGTATTTAGTTTCGGCATCGACCGCTCGAGGGCCCCAAATTTTTCAAGGTCCACCCGTGGGCCGTCCGGATCGCCGTACAAAGCGCCGGTGGCCGGATCGATCACACTGCCCATTGGGTTCGCCACCACTCCGGCAGCCACGGTGTATTCGTCGATAAGCACAGACGCCTGCCCGAAGCCGCCGCGCAGCACTCCCGCGGTAGCCCCGCAGCCTGCCCCGATGCTTCCCGACGAACGGTCGTCGCCCTCGCGCAGCGCCACGTCAATCGAGGCCCTGCCGTCGCGAGCTGTGGGGCGTGACGACGATTCCCCCACGACAAGGTCGAAAATGACGGCAGACGGGACGATTGGCACGCGCGGGCCCGGGTTACCCTCACCAAATACGGGAAACCCATAACCGTGTTCTTCTAGGGCTTCCATAGCGCCGCTAGCGGCGGCCAATCCAAAAGCAGAACCTCCAGCCAGGGTGATGGCGTGCACGCGCTCGACCGTGTTGTGCGGGGCCAGCAAGTCCGTCTCGCGGGTGCCTGGGCCACCACCACGTACATCGACGGCCCCCACCATGCCCTGCTTCGCGCGCGACACAACCGATGTCACGCCGGTATCCCCCAGCGAGACATGCCCGATTGCTAGGCCGGGGACGTCGATCAGCGCCCCTGCCATCAGTTCATCAACGCTTCCAGCAGAGATTCCTGACAAAAGCCCATCCACTCCACTAGGTTCTGACGGTCCTGGGCTGCGCCCTCACCACCGGATTCGTCGGCTGCCACGTACAGGCGCAGATCATTCAGCCCGGCGAGGAAGCGGTGCGCCTCCTCCTCATCGAGTGAGACTTCAACGCCGCCGGTGGGACCCAAGGCGGCGTTCACTACCTGCAGGTTTTCCAGTTTCGACTTGATGATGTCAGTCTCATTCATGCTGCGCAGCAGGGAGTTATCGCCTTCAAACTCCTGGTCGTCGGCGCGCTCGAAGTCTGGCAGAAGACGCGCAAGCCTGGGGTCCTCTGGTGCGTCCTTGTGCCCGGTGGGCATATCCACTAGCTCGGCGAGCTCGTCTTTTGGCGCCGACTGCGCGCGCTGAATTAATGCCTCGGACACGGTAGCCGTGAGATCACCGAGGACTTCACGCTCCATCGGGTCCAGCCTGGTCATATATTTCGGCGCCCGCATCAGGCCCTTTTTCTTCCGCCACGCTTCCATTTCTTTCCTTTCAGTTGTCGCCGGGGCTAGCCGGCCTGCTGCATCGTCGCCCACAGCCCGGCGGTGTGCAGCTTCTTCACGTCGCCTTCCACCTTGTCTTTCTCCCCGGAAGACACGACGGCTTTGCCCTCGGTGTGGACTTGCATCATCAATTCGGTGGCGCGCTTCTTGTCGTAGCCCAGCACGGTTTGGAAGACGTAGGTGACATAACTCATCAGGTTGACGGGATCATCCCACACGATGCACATCCACGGCAGGTTTTCGGCGGTGGCTACATCGAGCTCAATGTCCTCATCCAACTCGGGGGTGGCCATAGGCGAACCCATTTTTGGTGATCGATTCATATCCTAAGGGTAACCAATTTCCGTCAATCCGCGCGTACCCGGGGAGGGTAGACTATCGTCGATTTCAATAGCATCGGCTTTTGACACTGATTAAGGACAGGTTGAGGACAGTTCATGAACCGGCTATCCAGTAACTTTGCCGGCAACTTTGCCAACCTCGACGAGTTTCTGCGTGCGCTCGCGGGTGTGTTCAGCGTCGTCTTCGCGCTTCTGGCGACGATTCTCGCGGCAGTCGGTGGCTCCTCAGATGAGGATGCCGGATCCTCCCGCTCAGACGGCTACGTCTCCCCCGGCCTGGATGATTCCATCGACCTCGAGTTCATCCGCGGGGACATGTTATACGCGATCAACAAGGTGCGTGCCGACGAAGTCCGCGCCGATGTTCTTCCTGTCACCTCTGACTTGAAGCTGCAGTACATGGCCCAAAGCCACGCCGAAGGAAACGCGATGACCGGCACCTTCGCACCTCTCGACGCCGACGTGGCTATGATGCAGGCCTCCCTGAGCAAGAGCCAGGCCACTAGCCACAATGTGATGAACGAGTTCTTGCTCGACCAGCCCAACACGGATCTCATGATCAGCCCTGAACACGCCCATCTGGGTGTGGGCGTGGCCCAGGGGCAAGACCGCGTGTGGGTTGTCGTCGTCTTTTCCCGCCAATAGCGGCCGCATGTCCGGATGGTGGGTTAGTCTGGTTTCGTGACTGAATATTCTTCCCATGGCCAAGATCGTTCTACTTCCTTCCTCACGGATAAGTATGAGTTGACGATGTTGCAGGCAGCCCTGCGCGACGGAACAGCCGGGCGCCAGTGCGCCTTCGAGGTGTTCTCCCGCAAGCTGCAAAATGAGCGCCGCTACGGGGTCGTCGCCGGCACCTCCCGTGTCCTGCGCGCAATCCGAGACTTCCGCTTCACCGATAAGCAGTTGGAAACGCTCGACTTCCTCGACGACGAAGCGAAGGAATTCTTGCGTGACTACAAGTTCTCTGGCGACATCGACGGTTATTTGGAAGGTGACCTCTACTTCCCTTATTCGCCGATCCTCTCCGTGCGCGGTACCTTTGCAGAATGCGTCGTGCTGGAAACGGTGATCTTGTCGATCATGAACGCGGACTCCGCAGTCGCCTCGGCCGCTTCAAGGATGGTGACCGCGGCGGATGGCCGCCCAATCATTGAAATGGGCTCGCGCCGCACACACGAGTACTCTGCAGTGACCGCCGCCCGCGCAGCTTACCTGGCTGGCTTTGAGGCAACATCCAACATGGAAGCCTCTTACCGCTACGGCGTCCCCGCCTCCGGTACCTCGGCGCACGCGTGGACGCTGCTGCATGTCAACGAGGGCGGTACGCCGAATGAGAAGGCGGCGTTTCAGTCGCAGATCGACACTCTTGGCAAAGAGACCACCCTGCTCGTCGATACGTACGACATCACCCAGGGCGTGGCCAACGCCATCGAGGTGGCAGGCACTGAACTTGGCGGAGTGCGTATTGACTCGGGCGATTTGGGCGCTGTGACCCGCCGGGTGCGCCGCCAGCTCGATGAACTGGGTGCCTACAACACCAAGATCGTGGTGTCCTCGGACTTGGACGAATTCGCTATTGCTGGCCTGCGTGGCGACCCTGTCGACGTGTACGGCGTAGGCACGTCTGTGGTCACCGGCTCCGGTGCTCCGACCGCCGCCATGGTGTACAAGCTGGTCGAGGTGGACGGCCACCCCGTCGCTAAGCGCTCGCGTGGAAAGGCGATGACGGGTGGCGCCAAGACCGCCCTGCGCGCCTACCGCAGCACCGGTGTGGCGGTGGAAGAGGTGGTCTCCCCCTTCGATAAGCCAGCACCGGAGCTCCCTGGTTTGAACACGCGCCAGCTGGTTGTTCCCATGCTGCGCGACGGTGAACTTGTCGGCACGCCCCCAACTCTGGAGGAATCGCGCAACCACCTGGCGGAGCAGATCCGCACCCTGCCGTGGGAAGGTCTGGCTTTGTCGCGCGACGAACCCGCGATCAGCACCCGCTTTACCGGCTTCCCGGCTGACCCAGAAGATTAGGGCGCTACACTCTCCTGTGTGAGTGATCAGCCGTTGACTCAAACAACCACCGACCTGCTTGCCACTGCCGTCGACGCCCTCGGTGGTGCCCGGCGCGACGGGCAGGTGTCGATGGCCGAAGCAGTCACCAAGGCACTCGACACTGAACGCCACCTCGCCGTGCAGGCAGGCACGGGCACGGGTAAGTCCTTGGCCTACCTGGTCCCTGCCATCCGGCACGCGCTGGCTGCTGACACCACGGTGATTATCTCCACTGCCACGTTGGCTCTGCAGCGCCAGCTCGTCGAGCGCGACCTGCCCAGGCTTGCTGACGCCCTTGAGCCCGTGATGGAACGCCGCCCGACGTTTGCCATCCAGAAGGGCCGTTCCAACTACGTCTGCCTGCACAAACTTTCTGTCGAGGACGAAGCACCGGATGCCCTCTTCGAGGATTCGACTACCAGCTGGATGGGCAAGCATGTTGCTCGCGTCCACGAGTGGGCCCAGGACACTGAGACCGGTGACCGCGATGACCTCGACCCCGGTGTGCCTGATCTAGCGTGGCGCCAAGTGTCCGTCACCGCCGCCGAGTGCCTCGGCGCGACGCGCTGCCCCCATGGCGAGGAGTGCTTCGCGGAACTGGCGAGGGCTAAAACCCGTGACGTTGACATCGTGGTAACGAACCACGCCCTCCTGGCCATCGATGCGCTGGCTGACGTAGACATCCTGCCGGAGCACGATGTCGTCGTCATTGATGAGGCCCACGAACTCGACGGACGCATCACCTCAGTTGCAACCTCGGAGATCTCCGCCAACGCGCTTACCCTGTCTGCCCGCCGCGCCGGCAAGTTGGACGCGACGAAAAAGAAGCAGGACCTCGAAGAAGTCATCGACGATTTCACAGCCGTGGTGGACCTTGAGGAACCGGGCCGCTGGGAGGACATTTCGGATTCTGCACGTGGTGCTTTCGTCGCCGTGCGCGCCGCCCTGTGGCGCACCCGCGAGGAGATCGCACGTGCCCCCGAAGGCGAAAACACGAACGATCCTGAGCGTTTCGCCGAACGCGAGAACTTGAGGAATCATCTCCAAGACCAGCACGATGCCGTGGTGCGCATCCTCGCGGTCTTCGACGAGGACAACCCGGCAGAATACGACGACGTGGTCTGGCTGGAGCGTTCCGAGCGCTACGGCGACACCGTGGCGGTGGCCCCGCTGTCTGTCGCAGGATTGCTGCACGATCGCCTCTTCGGCGAGCAGACCGTAGTTCTGACTTCTGCCACGTTGACCATCGGCGGCAACTTTGAGGCCATGGCTGCCAGCTGGGGACTCCCGCATGGATCGTGGGACAGTTTGGACGCGGGCACCCCGTTTGACCCACGCAAGTCCGGCATTCTCTATAACGCGGCCCACCTGCCCACGCCTGGGCGCGAGGGGCTTGCCGACGACACCCTCGACGAGATTGCCGGCTTGATTACCGCCGCTGGAGGCCGCACCCTGGGGTTGTTTTCTTCCAAGCGTGCCGCCCAGCAGGCCGCCGAGGCGATGCGCTCTCGGCTGCCGTTTGAGATCTATGTCCAGGGCGAGGATTCGATTGGGTTGCTCGTCGATAAGTTCGCGAAGAACGAAAACTCGTGCCTGTTTGGCACGCTGACCCTGTGGCAGGGCGTGGATGTGCCGGGCCGTGCCTTGTCGCTGGTTCTCATTGACCGGATCCCGTTTCCGCGGCCCGATGAACCGCTGCTGCAGGCCCGCTCAAAGGCTGCCGACGCGGCGGGGCGTTCCGGTTTCATGGAGGTCTCCGCCACGCACGCTGCGCTGCTGATGGCCCAGGGCGCGGGGCGTTTATTGCGCCGCGTGACTGACCGCGGCGTGGTGGCCGTGCTGGATAATCGCTTAACGACGAAGCGCTATGGTTCTTTCCTGCGCAAGAGTCTGCCGGACTTCTGGACCACAACAGACCCCGATGTGGTGCGCGGTGCTTTAAGAAGGCTGGTCGCACCGCCCACATCGGCGGACTCTAAGCAGTAGGTCCAAAAACCGCCGTCGTGATCGAGTCCGGCGCGATTTCGGTGAAACCGGCATCCCTGACGCATACTGCTCCCGGCATCTCGGTTGCTCGAATAAATTCGTCATCCTCGCACTCGATCACGTTGAGGGGAAAGCCTGCGTTTGCCCATGCGAGGGCCTCGTTCGTCGGCAACTGAGCCGCCCACAGCATGGAGGCATGGCCCACTTGTGCTGCAGCCTTGCCCACCGTCATCTCCAAGGCTGCGTCCACGGCGATCGTCGGCACGCGAGGATCTGGCTCAGGCTGTTCCGAACCGGGGAGGTCGGTGCCTTGGATCTGCAGTTTCTTTAACGGCGCAGGGACGTCGTGGACCGAGGAGGGAACGAACGCGCGGGCCTGTGCCCCCTCCGCGTCCACGGTGACACCGGGCAGCGTTTGGACGTCCTCCCACGCCTTGTTGCGGCCCCGACGGGCGACCTTGCGGATCAGATGGCTGTACCAACCCATCAGTCCCTCGCGCCACGGACCCTCCTGCCCTGCCTCCGGTGCCATGCACACGGCGACGACGGCCCTAGCGGCGGCGACCAGCATGGCGTTGCGATCAGGCGGGGTCTGCTTTGGGATGTGCAGCGCGATTTGCATCGCCTGGACCGTCGACGGGTCCGCGGGATCCTCGTGGCGTTCATGACGATCCGCCGACACGCTCGAGGCAAGCAACTGGTGGGCAGAGGCGATCAGTGAATCTGACTCTTGGGCCATTAGTTCAGCGGCACCTTGCGGAACGTACCGTCCTTGAGGTCCGAGTCGTCGATCTCGCTGCGGGGCACACCAAGGATGTACAGGACCGAGTCCAAGAAGGGCGTGTTCACCGAGGTGTCAGCGATTTCCTTTAGCGCCGGCTTGGCGTTGAAAGCGATGCCAAGACCCGCGGCCGACAGCATATCGATGTCATTGGCACCATCGCCCACGGCGACGGTTTGCTGCATAGTGAGGTTCGAGTCTTCGGCGAACTCGGCCAAGAACTCTGACTTGGCGGCGCGGTCAACGATTTTGCCGACGACATTGCCAGTGAGCTTCCCGTCCACGATCTCGAGGGTGTTCGCGCGCATGTAATCCAGCTGCAGGTCTTCCGCAAGATCTTCGAGAATTTGGACGAAACCGCCCGAGACGACGGCTGTGCGGTAGCCCATCTTCTTCAGGGTGCGGATCGTGGTGCGTGCACCTGGTGTCAGTTCGATATCGCGGGCGACTTCGTCGATGACAGACGCATCGAGTCCGGCCAGTGCCTTGACGCGCTCGCGCAGGGACTCTTCGAAGTCCAGCTCGCCGCGCATGGCGCGCTCGGTAACCGCAGCGACTTCTTCCTCCTTGCCGGCGTGGGCGGCGAGCATCTCGATGACTTCGCCGGTGATCAGGGTGGAGTCACAGTCGAAGCACACGAGGCGCTTTGCGCGGCGTGCAAGCCCTGCCCCTTCGATGGCTAGGTCTACGCCAAGCCGTGGGGTCAGTTCGGCGAGTGCTTCGCGGATCGCCTTACCGTCGCCCGGGGTGTAGTTCGGGATGGTGCAGTACAGCTCCAGGCCGGTGACTGGGTAGTCCGAGATGCCGCGAATGCGGTCGATGTTGGCGTCGAAGTTGGCCAGGGTGCGGCCGACTTGGGAGACGTCGGAGGCAGTGACGGGGTTACCCAGCATCACGACGACGTGTGTGGAACGCGGCTGGCCGGAGGAGGCGACGTGCTCTCCCACCTCGATGGTGACGCGCTGGTGGTAAGTCTCCAGGGTGTCTTTGAGGCCCTTTTCTAAGGTGTCTAGGCCATCGGTCTTGATGCCGACAAAGGCGGCGAGGAAGAGGTTGCCTCGGAAGTTGGCCTGCTCGACGTCGAGAAGCTGGACACCGTGGGAGGACAGGACACGAAACGCCGAGGCGGAAACGCCGGGCCGGTCGGGACCCGTGATGGTGATGACGGCGTGGGTGAGCCCTGGCTGGAGGTCTACGACATCTGTCGTGGGTGTAGTCACTGCGACTGTTCTTTCTGCTGTGAAATGAGATGGGTACAACGTGATGAGTGCGGGGCGGGATTGGTAGCCCCATAATCCCCAAAACCCCCGGTCTCAACTTCTGGAGTTGAGCCGGGGGTTGTGAACCGTAGTCAGTTTCGGATCAGATGCTTTGGGGTGAAGCCGTGGCCCTTAGACGTGGGCTTCCTTTCGCATTCGCTCCACCATGTGCGGGTAGTGCAGCTCGAACGCTGGGCGCTCGGAGCGGATACGTGGCAGGGAGGTGAAGTTGTGGCGTGGTGGTGGGCAGGAGGTTGCCCACTCGAGAGAGTTGCCGTAGCCCCATGGGTCGTCGACGGTAACGATCTCGCCGTAGCGCCAGGACTTGAAGACGTTCCAGACCAGAGGGATCACGGAGGCACCCAGGATGAAGGAGCCAACAGTGGAGATCTGGTTGAACAGGGTGAAGCCGTCGGAGTCCAGGTAGTCGGCGTAACGACGTGGCATACCCATGTTGCCCAGCCAGTGCTGGATCAGGAACGTGGTGTGGAAGCCGATGAAGGTCAACCAGAAGTGCCACTTTGCCAGACCCTCGTCGGCCATGCGTCCGGTGATCTTCGGGAACCAGAAGTAGACGCCTGCGAAGGAGGAGAACACCACGGTGCCGAAGAGGGTGTAGTGGAAGTGAGCAACCACGAAGTAGGAGTCATGCAGGTGGAAGTCCAGTGGTGGGGAGGCCAGCATAATACCGGTCAGACCACCGAACAGGAAGGTTGCCATGAAGCCCATTGCCCAGATCATTGGCGACTGCCAGGTGATGTGGCCGTTCCACATGGTGCCGACCCAGTTGAAGAACTTCACGCCGGTTGGAACTGCAATCAGGAACGTCATGAACGAGAAGAACGGCAGCAGGACCGCGCCGGTGGCGTACATGTGGTGAGCCCACACAGCCATGGACAGGCCAGCGATCGACAGGGTTGCGAAGATCAGGCCGATGTAGCCGAAAATTGGCTTACGGGAGAACACCGGGATGACCTCGGAGATGATGCCGAAGAATGGCAGTGCAAGGACGTACACCTCAGGGTGACCGAAGAACCAGAACAGGTGCTGCCACAGAATGGCGCCGCCGTTCGCGGTGTCAAAGATGTGGCCGCCAAGCTTGCGGTCGTAAAGCACACCCAGTGCCGCAGCGAGCAGCAGCGGGAAGATCATCAGGGAGATCAGGGATGCAGCGAAGATGGTCCAGGTGAACACTGGCAGGCGGAACATGGTCATGCCCGGTGCGCGCATCGTCAAGATGGTGGTGATCATGTTGATCGCGGAGGCAACGGTACCGATACCGGTTGCACCCACGCCGATGATCCAGAGGTCAGCGCCCACGCCTGGGGTGTGAACCTGGTCAGACAGTGGTGCGTACATGGTCCAGCCGAAGTCTGCCGCACCACCTGGGGTGAGGAAACCTGCGAGCATCGCGACGACACCGATCTGGGTGATCCAGAAGCCGAAAGCGTTCAGACGTGGGAAGGCCACGTCAGGTGCGCCGATCTGCAGCGGCAGGACGTAGTTGGCGAAGCCCCAAACGATTGGGGTACCGAATGCAAGCAGCATGATCGTGCCGTGCATGGTGAACAGCTGGTTGAACTGCTCGTTGGACAGGAACTGCAGGCCCGGGGAGAACAGCTCCGCGCGGATCAGCAGTGCCATGAGGCCACCAACGAAGAACCAGATGAAGGACATGACTAGGTACCAAGCACCCAGAGCCTTGTGGTCCGTTGTGGCAAGAATTTGATAAAGCTTCGAACCTTTTCGGTCATAACCGAAAGGTTGAGGGCGTTCTGGCTGGACATAGTCGTCTAGCCGAGGCGCAACTGCGGTCATACGATCCTCCTGACTACTGACGTCGACGGCCGTAGTTAGCCGCGACGCCTTATGATACCCCCTCACACTATGGCGCGAGGAGACAACTATTTCTAGCCACACAGGGCTAGCAACGATTAAGAGTCTATAGCGTTACGGGCATACTGCCGAAAAAATCTTCACTAGCTTCGCAGAAAGCTCCCAGCTAAGTGCAATATGCAGGACTTTTAAGATCTGATAGTACTTATAGGGGCTTTTTGGCCACCGGCCAGCCGCGAACGATGCCCCCAAATGGGGTTCAAACCAAAGATTGATGGGTGTGGCGCGGCCGCCAGGTACTACGACAAAACTGAATATATCCTGTATATGGCGCATAAACGCCCTCCCCCACCGCTTTGGTGGGACAGGGCGCGTGGTGCCAATGTGACTGCTGGGGCGAACAATCTAGCCTAGAAATCCCAGTCGTCGTCCGTGGTGTCTTCGGCCTTGCCAATCACGTAAGACGATCCGGACCCGGAGAAGAAGTCATGGTTCTCGTCCGCGTTCGGAGACAGCGATGCGAGGATGGCCGGGGACACCTTGGTTTCGTCGGAAGGGAAGAGTCCTTCGTACCCAAGGTTGTTCAGAGCCTTGTTGGCGTTGTAGCGCAGGAACCGCTTCACATCCTCGGTCCAGCCGATCGGATCGTAAATGTCCTCGGTGTACTGAGTCTCATTCTCGTACAGGTCGTACATGAGATCGAAGGAGTACTCCTTGAGCTCATCGCGACGCTCCTGGGCCTCCCCGGCAACCCCCAGCTGGTACTTGTAGCCGATGTAGTAGCCGTGGACGGCCTCATCGCGAATGATGAGTCGAATGATGTCTGCCGTGTTCGTCAGCTTGGAATGCACCGACCAGTTCAGCGGCAGGTAGAAACCGGAGTAGAAGAGGAAGGATTCCAACATCACGGATGCGACCTTCTTCTTCAGCGGGTCGGAACCCTCGTAGTAAGACTGGATAATCTTCGCCTTGCGCTGAACCTCTTCGTTTTCTTCGGTCCAGCGGAATGCATCGTTGATCTGCGGCGTGGTCGCCAGAGTCATATAGATATTGGAGTAACTCTTGGCGTGCACCGATTCCATGAAGGAAATGTTGGTGTACACCGCCTCCTCGTGCATGGTGCGGGCGTCCGGGATAAGCGATACCGCGCCGATGGTGCCCTGGATAGTGTCGAGCAGGGTCAGGTTCGCGAACACGCGCATGGTCGCCAGCTGCTCAGCTTCGTTCAGGGTCTTCCACGACGGAATGTCATTAGATACCGGGATCTTTTCTGGGAGCCAGAAGTTACCGGTCAGGCGGTCCCACACCTCGAGGTCCTTCTCATCCGGAATCTCGTTCCAGTTGATCGCCTTGATCGGTTCAGTGTGGGCCTTTAAATACGCGTCGTAGTCGTGCTGGTCAGACATGTTTCCCCTCAGAGACTTTCAAAATTGGCTTTATACACTAAGCCACCACCCTACCCCAGTGAGAAACTATGACCACCGCAACCACAGGCAGCGCGTTTACTATCCCCCGGATCCAACATTGGGTTGGCATTTCGTGCCTGTCTAGCAGAGAAATTCTTGCCCCCCTTTTTTTCACGTCGTTATCAATTTGGACAGCAATACGCGTAAGGTAACAACTATAGACACCACCAGTACAACAACATTCAAGGATGGTTGAGCAATGCCCACCCCTGAGTCGCCTGCAGCACCACTGCTGACATCAGTCTTGGATCAGCTTGGTGGTGAGATCGTCGCCGGGGAGCTCCCCGAGGGACGAACATTCACACTGCAAGACATCTCCTCCCGCTTTGGCATTTCACGCACCGTCGCCCGCGAAGCGATGCGCGCTTTAGAGCAACTGGGGTTGGTGTCGTCGTCACGCCGCGTCGGAATCACCGTGTTGCCACAGACCTCCTGGGCAGTCTTCGACCCGTCCGTGATCACCTGGCGCCTCGCCGCGGATGAGCAGCGAAACGAGCAGCTGAAATCCCTCACGGAGCTGCGCATTGCCCTGGAGCCGATTGCTGCCTTCAATGCTGCACACCAGGCCACCCAAGAGCAGTCGGACAAGCTCGTCGCCCTCGCCGAGGAGTTGCGCGAGCTCGGCTCCCGCGACCGGGGCGCCTCCGACGAATTCCTCAAGGCGGATAAAGAGTTCCACCAGCTGGTCTTCCTAGCCAGTGGTAACGAGATGATCATCGCCTTGGCACCTTCGCTGCTCCACGCGTTGGAAGGCCGCACCCGCTATGGCCTGCAGCCTTCAAACCCTGTTGAGGAAGCACTCGACCTGCACGAAACGCTGGCAACAGCAATAGCCGAAGGCAACGCAGAGGCAGCTGAGGCAGCCTCCCGCAATCTCCTTGCTGAGGTACGTGACGCCCTCTACGAATAAGCACGCTTAACGACGAGTCCCTCGCTCCCCAATGTGGGCGCGAGGGTTTTTCTTTCTCATTTTCATTCATCGGCAAGCCCGATTCCATGAAAATATTAGACAGGTCGGTCTCATAGCGCTAGACTTCAGCGTCTAGTACATGAAATTTTGAGGAACTGGAGACCCCATGAAGATCTTTTCGCGCGCGGCAACAGCCATCGTCGCTGCTTCGCTCAGCCTTGGATTAGCGTCGTGCTCGTCGTCGGAAAGCGATGACCAGACCATCCGCGTCGGCACCTCGCCTGGCCCCTACTCTGTCCTCTTCCAAGACGGGATCGATCCGATCCTCTCTGAACAGGGCTACACCATCGAATACACCGAGTTCTCGGACCTGCAGCAGGCCACCACGGCCGTTGCCGAAGGTTCTGTTGACCTCAACGTGGACCAGCACTCCGCGTACACGGGCGTTTTCAACGAGGAGACCGGATCGGACCTGATCAACTTCACTGAGATCCCCACCGTCCCTGCAGGCCTGTACTCGGAGCGCCATGATTCCCTCGACGCGGTCGCCGACGGCCAGACCGTTGCCGTGCCCATCGACGCATCCAACCTTTCGCGCGCACTAAACATGCTGGCGGAGGCAGGCTGGATCACCCTCAACCCAGACGCGGACCCAGCCCTGCTGTCGGTCAACGACATCCAGGACAACCCGCACAACCTGTCGATCGAGCCGATGGATTCCGCGACCATCCCGCGCGCCCTGCCGGACATCGACTGGGGCGTTATCCCTGGCTCCATGTCCTTCGCATCGCAGGTGGATCCGAACCTGCAGCTCTTCCAGGAGACCTTGCGCCCCGAGCTGATCCTCGCCGCCGTCACCCGCGCCGAGGAAGAGGACTCGGAATGGGTCCAGGCCGTCTCGGATGCGTACCGCAACGAAGAGTTCCTGCAGTTCGTGGAGGAAGAAAACGTCAACGATTACTGGTTCATCCCAGAGTCCTTGAAGGGATAGTTTTATGGCTGAAGCGGCTGTGTCCTTCCGCGACATTTCACGCGTCTACGGCGGCGGCGACCAGCAGATCGTCGCGCTGGATTCCATCACTTTCGACGTGCCCGCCGGCTCCATCTACGGGGTCGTTGGCACCTCCGGTGCTGGTAAGTCGACTCTGCTGCGCACCGCCAATGGTTTGGAAACGCCGTCGTCTGGCGAGGTCAGCGTCCTGGGCCGGCAGCCAGCCGAGCTTTCCGACGCTCACCTGCGCGAATTACGCCGCGAAGTAGGCATGATTTTCCAGCACTATAACCTGCTAAATTCACGCACCGTCGCCGATAACGTGGCGATGCCCCTGGTGCTGGCAAAAACTCCGCGCGAGGAGATCAACCGCCGCGTCACCGAGGCCCTGGAACGGGTGGGGTTGGCCGATCGCGCCAACCACCGCCCGCGCCAGCTGTCGGGCGGGCAGCGCCAACGCGTCGGCATCGCGCGGTCCCTGGTGACCAACCCGAAGGTACTGCTGTGCGACGAACCCACCAGTGCCCTCGACCCGTTGACCACCTCCCAGATCCTGGATCTGTTGACCGACATCAATGAGGACCTCGGGCTGACCATCGTGATCATCACCCACCAGATGGACGTGGTGGCCCGGATCGCGGACTATGTCGCCGTCCTCGAGCAGGGCAGGCTGATCGAAAATGGCCCGGTCGAGCAGATCTTTGCGCAACCTCAGGCCGCCCTGACACGCCGCTTCATCGAGACGGTCGTGCCGCAGCGCTTGCCGGAGCCCGTCGTCGATGAGCTACGCCGCGCCCGCCCCGACACTCTCGTGCGCGTGGTCCATACCGGCGGGGCCGCTCGCACCCTGATCCCCGACCTGCAGCGCCTCGGCGTCACCGTCAACCTCTACCAGGCATCCGACGCCCCACTGCGGCGCACAACGGTCGGCACGATGGTGCTCGGGTTGGATGGGCAACGCACGCTTATCGACGAAGCGCTCGCCCATATTGCTGACACGGAAGGACTCAACGCGGAGGTGCTGCCATGAACTGGATGGAAACGTTTAACACGCGCGTCAGCCCCCAGCAATACCTCGATGCGGGCCTAGAAACCCTTTATATGGTCGGCATCGCGCTAGCGATCGGCTCGCTGCTGGGTATTCCGCTGGCGCTGATCTTGGTGATCTTCCGCCCCGGCGGCCTGCGCCCAAATCAGGTGATCTACTCAATCACCAACCTGGTGGTCAACATCATCCGCTCACTACCTTTTGTGATTCTGATGGTGGCCATCGTTCCGCTGACCCGCGCGATCACGGGCACGTCGATCGGCACCACCGCAGCACTGGTCCCCCTGACCATCTACATTGCGCCTTTCATCGCGCGGCTGATTGAGCAGTCCCTCCTCGAGGTCGACCACGGCATCATCGAGGCGGCCGAGTCCATGGGCGCAACACTGTGGCAAACCATTCGCTACTTCATGCTGCCGGAGGCCCGCGCCTCCATCATCCTGGCGCTCACGACCTCGACCATCGGCCTGATTTCGGCGACCGCCATGGCCGGCTATATCGGCGGCGGTGGCGTCGGCGACTTGGCCTTGAGCTACGGCTACCAGCAGTTCGACACCTTCGCGATGTTGGTCACCGTGATCATCTTGATCATCGTCGTCCAAGGCATCCAGTCGCTGGGCAACTGGCTGGCCCGCCGCGCTCGCGACGCCTAAGTTCGCTTCACGACGAGGAAACCCCTCGCTTCCAGTTCATCTTCTGGAGGCGAGGGGTTAATCGTCGTTATGCCTGCTTCTTAGAGCATGCAGGACACGCAACCCTCAATCTCAGTGCCGGCGAGCGCCATCTGACGCAGGCGGATGTAATAGAGGGACTTGATGCCCTTCGTCCACGCGTAGATCTGGGCGCGGTTGATGTCGCGGGTGGTCACCGTGTCCTTGAAGAACAAGGTGAGCGACAGGCCCTGGTCGACGTACTTGGTGGCTACCGCATAGGTGTCGATGACCTTCTCATAGCCGATCTCGTAGGCGTCGTCGAAGTATTCGCCGTTCTCATTATCCAGGTGAGGTGCCGGGTAGTAAACGCGCCCGATCTTGCCTTCCTTGCGGATCTCGATCTTGGACGCGATCGGGTGGATCGAAGAAGTCGAGTTGTTGATATAGGAAATCGAACCAGTCGGAGGTACCGCCTGCAGGTAACGGTTGTAGATGCCGTCACGCATGACGTCTTCCTTCAGCTGCGCCCAGTCCTGCTCGGTCGGGATCTGGGCCGTGGAGTTCGCGAACAGCTCCTTGACCTTGTCGGTGGTCGGCTGGAAGTCAGCAGGGTTGTAGCGGTCGAAGAACTCACCGGTGGCGTACTCGGACTTATCGAAGTCCTTGAACCTCTCCCCCGTCTCCACCGCGATCTTGTGCGACGCCTTGATCGACTCGTACATCACCGTAGCGAAATAGGCGTTGGTGAAGTCCAGCCCTTCCTCGGAGCCGTAGTGGATGTGCTCGCGGCCAAGGTAGCCGTGCAGGTTCATCTGGCCCAGGCCGATGGCGTGGGAAGCGTCGTTGCCCTCACGGATCGACGGCACAGAATCAATCGAAGTCTGGTCCGCCACCGAGGTCAGCCCGCGGATCGCGGTCTCGATCGTGCGGGAGAAATCCGTGGAATCCATAGTCATCGCAATATTGAGCGAGCCCAGGTTGCACGAGATATCCTCGCCGATCGTCTCGTAGGTTAGGTCGTCGTTCAGCGCCGACGGGGAGTTCACCTGCAGAATCTCGGAGCAGAGGTTCGACATGTTGATCCGGCCCGTCTTGACCGGGTTGGCCTCGTTCGCGGTGTCCTCGAACATGATGTACGGGTAACCGGACTCGAACTGGATCTCCGCGATCGTCTGGAAGAACTGGCGCGCGTTGATCTTCGTCTTGCGGATGCGTGGATCTTCCACCATCTCCTCGTACTTCTCGGTCACCGAGATGTCCGCGAAAGGCACACCGTAGATGCGCTCAACATCGTACGGGGAGAACAGGTACATGTCGTCATTACGCTTGGCCAGCTCAAAGGTGATGTCCGGGATGACCACGCCCAGCGAGAGAGTCTTGATGCGGATCTTCTCATCAGCGTTCTCACGCTTGGTATCCAAAAAGCTCAAAATATCTGGGTGGTGTGCGTTGAGGTACACAGCACCAGCGCCCTGACGCGCGCCCAGCTGGTTGGCGTAGGAGAAAGAGTCCTCTAACAGCTTCATCACGGGGATCACGCCGGAAGACTGGTTCTCGATGTGCTTAATCGGCGCACCGGACTCGCGGATATTGCTGAGCAGCAAAGCAACGCCACCGCCGCGCTTCGACAGCTGCAGCGAGGAGTTAATTGCGCGACCGATCGACTCCATATTGTCCTCAATACGCAGGAGGAAGCAGGACACGAGCTCGCCGCGCTGCGCCTTACCGGCATTCAAGAACGTCGGGGTCGCCGGCTGGAAACGGCCGGTCATAATCTCGTCGACAAGCGCCGACGCTAGATCCTCATTACCGCGCGCCAAGAACAGCGCCGTCATCGAGACGCGGTCTTCGAAACGCTCCAAGTAACGCTTCCCGTCGAAGGTCTTCAGCGTGTAGGAAGTGTAGTACTTGTACGCGCCCAGGAAGGTCTTGAACCGGAACTTGAAGGCGTAGGCGCGTTTGAAGGTCTCCTTGACGAAGTCCCAGTCATACTGCTCGACAACCTCGGGCTCGTAGTACTTGTTGTCGATCAGGTACTTCATCTTCTCTTCCAAGTCATGGAAGTAGACGGTGTTCTGGTTAACGTGCTGCAGGAAAAACTGGTTAGCTGCCTCACGGTCCTTATCGAACTGAATCTGGCCGTTCTCGTCGTACAGGTTCAGCAGAGCGTTAAGTGTGTGGTAATCCAGCTGGTCCTTCGGATTCGCGGGTTCAGCAACATTCTTACCAAGAGTGGGGGAAGACAAATTGGGGTGGCCTTTCTAAACGGAAAATTATCGGATGGATATCTGCACTACTTATGAAATTATTTTTAAGTCAGTTGCGAACCCGATTGTCGTAGCGAGCGCGCAATCGCGCAAGGGTGTCCGCCTTTTCCTGCTCTTTCTTCGCCTGCTCGGCGCGAACGGCGTCCAGCTCGGTCGGATCCATGGGTTGCAGGCCCAGCCGCTCAGCGTTGTCGATGAGCTCATCGCGGACCCGTTCCACATCCTCCGGCATACCCAGCAGCTCGAAGCGGTAGAGGTACGGCACCTTGCACTTCTGGGAGATCACATCGCCCGCGATGCAGTAGTCGGGACCGAAGTTGGAGTTACCCGCCGCGATCACCCCGCGGATCAGGCTGCGGTTGTGTTCGTTGTTCAGGAAGCGGATGACTTGCTTGGGCACCGGCCGGGTGTTCTGGTGGCTGATGGATGCTCCGCCACCGTAGGTTGGGCAGATCAGCACATAAGGCTCATCCACGATCAACGGCTCATCGGAGCGGTATAGGGGAATTCTTTTGCTTGGTAGGCCAAGCTTGTCGACGAACCGACGAGTGTTCTCCGTAACAGAGGAGAAATACACGACGAGCACGAACGACTCACGTCCCTTCTAAAAGTGATGCAATAAAGAAAAGCCACCGAAAGTCGAGGGGGATCGGTGGCCTTAAAGCTGCAGAGAGAGACGCTGCTCAGACTGGGGTTCCGCGCGTTGCGGCCGGCCTGTGCAGCGGAGGTGGTGCGCTACGCCGCCTGCTCAGCGAGACCGCGGATGCGATCTGGGCGGAAACCGGACCAGTGCTCACCATTAACCTCAACCACAGGTGCTTGGAGGTGGCCCAGAGCCAGGACGTAGTCGCGTGCCTCATCATCCATGCTGATGTCGACGAGGGTGTAGTCCAATCCGGCCTTGTCGAGGGCCTTGGTGGTGAAGTTGCATTGCATGCAAGCTGGCTTGGTGTACACGGTGATGGACATGGAATCCCCTTCTTCGAAACTCTCTCCGTCAACACCGCTTTGGGTGGCGGCGTGGCGAACATTTTTAACTTGGCCCCTGTTCGGGGCGACACCACAAAACCCTATACTTTGTGCCACCTTTAAGCAACTGACACTACATGTAGTAGTTACAGGTGTGGAATTCCCAGGATGGGACGAACAGATCACCTACATGTAGTTCGCACCCGGACGGTCTTCACTTCGGCCGGAATGACATCGCTGACATTTGAGCTGCACCGTCAATTATTATTCACTTATCCTTAACCTGCTCGTCGATTCAGCCCTCCCCCATTTCGGGTGAGCACCGCCTGGACTCCACCGCCCGGCGCGCCCACCGATCCGCACACTGCTGGAACTGAAATGTTGGAACAGGGACATTTGGAGGCCTTGCAGCGCCAAAACCGCCCTGTTCCAACAGTTGAGGTCCAACAGTGTGGCTCAGCGCCAGTGGCCCGGCGGTAGCACGAAGGAGTCCGAACACTCCCAGAAAACACTTCTGCCCCAAACACCACTCCACTAAGGGGGTGCCTGGGGCAGAGGACAGAGTTTCCTGCGCTATTTAGCCCTGACGAGCCTTGAAGCGTGGATCCTTCTTGTTGATCACGTAAAGCTTGCCGCGACGGCGCACAACCTGAGCGCCCGGCTTGTTCTTCAGCGACCGAAGTGAATTGCGGACCTTCATCGGGCGCTCCTTTCTATCGACAGTGAATAAGTAATGGGCTGCCACCTCAGTGAGGGGCCTCCCGCACCGACCAGCCAGAACATGACTAGTCGTGACACGAGGGATCATATTACCCGACCGCCCGGCCAGAACCAAACCTGTCCCGGCTCCACTAGAGCTAGGAGGCCTTAGAGTACTTGCGCTCCAGCTCGTGGCTGACGTCCTCCAGGCTGCGCCCCATCGTCTCGGGCACCATCGTACGCACGAAGCCAAGAGCAACAAGACCGAGCACCGCGAACATGACAAACGTGTTTGTCGCACCCAGGGACTCCACCAGAGGCAGGAAGAATTGGGCGACTGCCCAGTTGGCCGACCACAGCGCCAAACCCGCAAGCCCCATTCCAAGGCCACGAATCTGGGTGGGCACCAGCTCCGAGATGAGCAGCCACGTCGTCGGCGACACCGCCGCCTGCTGGGAGGCGATGAAGAACGCCATCAGCGCCAGCGACACCAGCGCCAACGTCGTATTACCCTGTGCTGCCCCATACACCGGCGCCAAGATCGCCAGCGCCACTACATTGCCGACCAGGCCGATGGTCAGCAGCCTCTTGCGCCCGATGCGGTCAATCACCTGCAGGCCCACCCAGCAGGCCACAACAGACACCAAACCGATCACGATCGAGGTGTAGACCGAGTTCTGCGTCGACAAGCCCACTTGGTTCATCATCGTCGGCGCGAAGTAGACGATCGCATTCACGCCCGTGATCTGCTGCGTCACACCCAGCAAGGCGGCAACCACGACGGTAATCCGCAGCCAGCGATGAGAGCGCAGGCGGCTCCACTGCCCTTGTTGCGCCTGACGCTCAGCCGCATCCTGCTCGCTGATCTCGGTAAGTTCCGCCAAGTCCATCCCGGAACGCGTTGCGGTGGCGCGGGCTTCGTCGATACGCCCCTTGCGCGCAAGCCACACCGGGGTATCAGGGAGGAAGAACATCCCGACGGTCAGGATGAGACCCGGAACGGCCGCGAGCCCCAGCATCAGCTGCCAGTTCTCCGTCGGCGCGAGCAAAGAATTCACCAGGTAGGCGGCGAGCTGGCCCACCACGATCATGAAGGTGTTCAGGGAGACCATCTTGCCGCGCACTTTCGCCGGCACCATCTCCGAGATATACATCGGCGCGACAATACTGACTGCGCCCACCGCGACGCCGAGCAGGGTGCGTGCCGACGAAAGCATCAGCACCGATCCCGAAACGGCACACCAGAGGGAACCAACGATGAAGATGATGCCGCCCACCATCAACGTGGCGCGGCGCCCGATCCGGTCCGCGATCGTCGAACCGGTCAAAGCGCCGACAGCTGCGCCGACCAACAACATGGAGGTGACCATGCCCTCTTCGGCGGCCGACATGCCGAACTCGGGGCTGACGAAGAGCAAAGCGCCGCTCATCACGCCGGTGTCATAACCAAAAAGGAGGCCGGCGAAGGCGGCGATTCCAGCGACGGTGCGCACGAAGCGTTTTTGCTGGTCTGTTGTGGGGGTGGATCTGGCTGTACTCATACGCACATCTTGGCCTTTAACTACGATGGTTGTCATGTCTCTCCCCGGCGATGAAACCCAGAAATCCATCATCAAAGCGCTGGTCACACGGTCCTTGATCGATCCAGCTGAAGAGGTGGATAAACGTATCACTTTTTTGGTGGATTACTTGGAGGCCACCGGAGCCGCGGGCTACGTCCTCGGCATTTCCGGCGGCCAGGACTCCACCCTGGCTGGCAAACTTGCGCAGCTGGCCGTCGAAAAGCGCCGCGAAAACGGGCATGATGCCACGTTTTGGGCAGTGCGCCTGCCCCACGGCATCCAATCCGACGAAGACGACGCTCAGGCAGCCCTCGAGTTCATCCAGCCGGATCGGCGCCTCACCGTGAACATCGCCCCAGCCACCGCGGAGATGAATGCTGCGGTGTCCGAATCGCTCGGCGTGGAACAGCTCGGAGACTTCAACAATGGCAATGTGAAAGCTCGCCAACGCATGATCGCGCAGTACGCCATCGCCGGCGAAGTGGGCGCGCTAGTGATCGGCTCTGACCACGCCGCTGAAAACCTCACCGGATTCTTCACCAAACACGGCGACGGCGCAGCAGACCTAGTCCCCCTCGCCGGCCTGACCAAGCGCCAAGGCGCCCAACTCCTCCAACACCTAGACTGCCCACCGGCACTCTACGAGAAGGTGCCCACCGCCGACCTCGAGGATGACCGCCCGACGCTTCCCGACGAAGAGGCCCTCGGCATTACGTATCAGGCTATCGACGATTACCTCGAAGGCCTCCCCGTCAGCGACACCGACCGGGCCCGGATCGAGGAACTATGGGCCAAAGGCCAGCACAAACGCCACCTGCCACCTGGCCCCAATGACACCTGGTGGCGCTAGCCCTCCAGCAGATTCATGGTCGCCTCAGCGGCCTGAACTAGGTCAAAAGCATAGGAACGGCCGTGGGTCTGCGTGTGCACCGCCAACGGGTGCAGCTGATGCAGCGGAATCTGCTCACGCCAGCCCTCATCCAACGGAGACACGGACTCATAGCCGGCGATGATCTCTTCAAAAAATGGCGCACCAAACAGCGCCAACATGGCAAGATCCGTTAGAGCATGACCACCGTGGGCAGCCGGGTCAATGAACCACGGGCCGTCGGCCGCAAACATCAGGTTGCCACTCCACAAGTCACCGTGGATGCGTGAGACCGCGACATCCTCGTCGGCACGCTCAATGGCCTCACATGCGCGCCGCACCGTGGCGAGGCCTTCGTCGGAAAGTGTGCCCCCAGCATTCGCCGCCTCGGCTGGGGGAAGCACGCGCTGGCGAGTATAGAACTCAGCCCACCGCTGCGTAGGCGTGCATTCCTGCTGGATGCGGCCGATGAAGTTCGGCCCATCCCAACCAGCGGGAGGTGCGCCGAAAGCCTCGGCCCCGCAGGCGTGGATCCGGGCGAGCTCTGCTCCGGCGGTGCGGGCCGCGTCTACGGTGGGGCGGCTGCGTCGGATCCGGGGAATGGTCAGCGTGTTGTTGGCCGCATCCACGTCGAGCACGTCGACGACTCGATCCGAGCCTTCCCTCAACCAGCGCAAGCCGGCTGCTTCTGCAGCGGCGGAGTCGGGGGCGGATCCTGTCTTAGTAAAAGTTTCGTTCCTCATCACTTCACCAGAGTAACGAAAAACCCGGGGTGCGCGCTGTGTGTTGCGTCGCACTCCGGGTGCTGGTGGAGCATATGGGATTTGAACCCATGACCCCCACAATGCCATTGTGGTGCGCTACCAACTGCGCCAATGCCCCTTAGAAGGTGATGAAGCCACTATACCCCGCTCTCCCGAACGAACAAAATCACCTCCGGCGCCCCGCAGGTTGCGGGGCACCGGAGGTGTGAAATCAGCGTTGAACGCTCGCTCTAGAGTGCAACCTCGCTGACCCAGTTGTTAATGTCCTCGCCCTCGGCGTCCTGGCCGTCGACCAGCACGCGTGGCGAAGAAACGTTACCGGTCTGCTCGTTGAGGTAGTCAGCGTTAGACTGCGCAACCGACTTCGCCTCTTCGAGGTACTCGCCATTGCGGATCGCGTCCACGGTCTCGCTGTCGGCACCGTAGGACTCGGCCAGATCAGCGAACTGGTCGTTGCTCCACTGGTTGTAGATCTGCTGCTGCTGATCCATCATCGTCTTGCGGAAGTTCCAGTACAGCTCCACATCCCCGGAGTTCACGGTAGCCAGCACTGCAGCCAGCACGTTGGTGGAGTTGCCTTCCTCGCCACGGTCTAGGAAGTTCAGGCTGCGGATTGCAACCTCGAGGTCGCCTGCCTGGATCTCGTCCAGCATCTGCTGGTCAGTGTTTTCCGCCAGCTGAGCACAGTAGTCACAGGAGAAGTCCTCGAACAGCTCGGCGTGAGGAGCTTCCTCGCCACCCTCAGCTGCGGACAGCACGATCGTGCCTTCATCCTTGTTGTAGTCCATTTCGACGCCCTCAACTGGCACCATGTTTTCCGCCAGCTCCGCTGCCTTCTGGCTACGGCCGTTAAACACGATGAAGCCGATGACGATCGCAGCGATCACGACAACTGCGATGATCGCCCAAATGAAACCAGTATTGGAACTCTGGTTTGGGTTCTGAACCTTCTTTGTACTCACTCTTACACCTTATTTTTGAGATTGTGTGCGATTGGGCGCGGCTGCGAACCGCTTGTCATTATGGATAAATTGCCCATTTCCGAAACGGACGGTAGACGGTCCATAGTGACATTGCCACAAATAGAACGTCACGCAGAATCGTCGTCAAGTAATCTGTCGAAGGCTCGGCACCGGCCGGAGAGAAACATCCGCAGTCAATTTCCAAGCCACGCGCCCACGCCTGCGATAGACCGATAATGAAAAGCACCAAGACCACGGCGGATAGCTTGCCTGCCGGCCGCAGCCACAGGCCCAGCAACAGGAACAATCCACCGGCCAGCTCTGCTGGGCCAATGATGCGGGCCAGCAAATCAGACCAGTAGGGCGTAAATATTTCATAGGCCACGATGGACTGAGTGACATCCATATGGTTGCCAATTTTCGTCGCACCGCCGGCGATCCACACCACCGCCAACCCGAATCGACTAATCGCGCTGATGACATCAAGCACCAGCGTTTGCATATCACGGGCAGGCGCCTCTTGGCGCGTTTCTATCACGGTCACACTTGAACTTTAACGCACCCTACCCAGGGAGACCAGAGTAGGCGCTGTGAACACCCTGGATACTTGCAGCGTATTACTTCTTCAGCACCTCAGAGACAACCTCCTGTGCTTCCTTTTGGACCTGCGCCAAGTGGTCTTCACCCTTGAAGCTCTCGGCATAAATCTTGTATTTGTCTTCGGTGCCAGACGGACGCGCCGCAAACCACGCGGACTCCGTGGTCACCTTCAGCCCACCGATGGGGGCATCGTTGCCAGGAGCGTTCGTCAGCTTATCGACGATCGGCTCGCCGGCCAGTTCCGTTGCCGAGACATCCTCAGGCGACAGCGCCTTGAGCTTGGCCTTCTGTTCACGGTTGGCTTCTGCGTCGGTACGCGCGTAAGCAGGAGCGCCGAACTTCTCTGCCAGTTCGGCGTAGCGCTGCGATGGGGTCTTGCCCGTCTTCGCCGTGATTTCTGCGGCGAGCAGGTCCAGGATGATGCCGTCCTTGTCGGTGGACCAGACGGTGCCATCGTGGCGGAGGAAGGAGGCACCTGCGGACTCCTCACCGCCGAAGCCGACGGAACCGTCAATCAGGCCCGGCACAAACCACTTGAAACCAACTGGCACCTCCACCAGCTTCTTACCCAGGGACTTCACCACGTTGTCGATCATCGACGAGGAGACCAGGGTCTTGCCCACTGCCGTGCCCTCGCCCCAGTTCGGGCGGTTGGAGAACAGGTACTCGATAGCCACTGCGAGGTAGTGGTTGGGGTTCATCAGGCCGTGGTCGGGGGTGACGATGCCGTGACGGTCCGCGTCGGCGTCATTACCGGTAGCGATGTCGTACTTATCGCGGTTGGCGATCAAGGATGCCATCGCATTGGGGCTGGAGCAGTCCATGCGGATCTTGCCGTCAGTATCCAAGGTCATGAAGCGCCAGGTTGCGTCGACCTCCGGGTTCACAACAGTGAGGTTGAGCTTGTGCGTCTCAGCGATCGCACCCCAGTAGTCCACGGAGGCGCCACCCATCGGGTCAGCACCGATCGACAGGTTGGAGCTGCGGATCACGTCCAAGTCCAGCACATTCGGCAGGTCATTGACATAATTGCCCATGAAGTCAAACTTCACAGCACGATCATCCAGCACGCCCGTGACCGAGGTGCGCTTCACACCGTCAAGGCCCTTGCGCAGGTACTCGTTGGCGCGGTCAGCGATCCAGTCGGTGGCGTCCGTATCTGCTGGGCCACCTGAAGGTGGGTTGTACTTGAAGCCGCCATCGCGCGGTGGGTTGTGCGACGGGGTAATCACGATGCCGTCAGCACGCTTCGGGTCCGTGCCCGTCACACCGCCGTCCAGCTTCGCATTGTGCGCCAGAATCGCATGGGAGACGGCAGGAGTTGGGGTGTAGCGGCCCCGATCGTCGACAAGCACCTCGACCTCATTGGCAAGCAGCACCTCCAGCGCGGAGACCATCGCCGGCTCCGAAAGAGCGTGCGGGTCGCGACCAACATAGACCGGCCCGCCGATGTTGTTGTCGCGGCGGTAATCGACGATCGCCTGGGTGGTGGCCCAGATGTGCTGCTGGTTGAAGGCGTTGTCCAGCGAGGAACCACGGTGGCCGGAGGTGCCGAACGCTACTTGCTGATCAGGATTGTCCGGGTCAATATCGCGGGTGTAGTAGGCGGTGACCAGCTCCGCAATATCGATCAGATCCTCGGGGCGGGCAACTTGTCCGGCACGTTCGTGAGCCATGGCAATACTCCTTAATCAACTTAAGTAACGAAAGGAAAAGCTCCTTTCCTCCCATTTTGGTCGCAATCGTCACATTTATCTATCAAAGTTGACCTTTTTCACCTATTAGCCTTGTTCGCCTGCCACTTTCCGCCACTCCTCCCCCGAAACGGGGTAATTTAAGTGCCACCTTAATGAAAAGTGTTCCACGCCACAGTTGATCGTCGGTAGTTTCTTTACATGCTTGACAACCTTCACTCCATCCTCAGCACCGCCTCCTCCTTCGTCTGGGGGCCGTGGCTGCTCATTCCGCTCCTCTTGGGCACCGGCTTATTCCTCACCTTCCGCCTCAGCGGTATCCAATTCCGCACCCTGGGAAGATCAATGCGCCACGCGCTGATCGACAAGCAGGAAGACGGCGAAGGCGATATCTCCAATTACCAAGCCCTCACCACCGCGCTTGCCGCCACCGTGGGTACCGGCAATATCGTCGGTGTGGCTACCGCCATCGCGCTCGGCGGCCCAGGTGCCCTCTTTTGGATCTGGGTCACGGGCGCCGTCGGTATGGCATCAAAGTACACCGAGGCCTACCTCGGCGTCCGCTTCCGCGTGACCGACGCGAAGGGGGCCCAGTCCGGCGGCCCGCAGGAATACCTGCGGCGCGGCATCCCCGGCCCGGTCGGGCAAATCCTCGCCTTCCTCTTCACTGTCTTCGCAATCTTTGCCTCTTTCGGTATCGGCAACTTGACCCAGGGTAACTCCGTGGCCGCAGGCATGGAAGACACGTTCGGCGTGGACCCATGGATCACCGGCATCATCATGTTTGTCGCCGTGGGCGCGGTCCTGCTGGGTGGCATTCAGGCCATCGGCAAGATCACCTCCGCCTTCGTGCCTCTGATGATCTTCGTCTACGTCACCGGCGGCATCGTCGCCCTGGTCTTGATGGCTGACCAGATCCCCGCAGCCTTGGGCGCGGTCTTCACCGATGCCTTCACCGGCACCGCAGCCACCGGCGGCTTCCTTGGCGCCGGAATCATGATGGCCGTGCGTTTCGGTGTGGCCCGCGGTATCTTCTCCAACGAGTCCGGCATGGGTTCCGCCGCCATCGCAGCAGCCGCGGCGAAGACTTCGCACCCCACCCGCCAGGCTCTGGTCTCCATGACCCAGACCTTCATCGACACGATGATCGTCGTCTCCATCACCGGCCTGGTGATCGTCACCTCCGGCGTGTGGGACCAAGGCGCCGACCATGCGGCCACCATGACCGCCGACGCCTTCTCCACCGTGCTGGGCAGCCAGTGGGGCGGCACGATCGTCTCGGTCTCTCTGATCTTCTTCGCATTCTCCACGATCATCGGCTGGTCTTACTACGGCGAACGTTCCATCGTCTCGCTGCTTGGCCAGTGGGCGTCCCTGCCCTACCGTCTCTTCTTCACCTGCGTGGTCTTCATCGGCGCGATCACCCAGATTGAGATCGCCTGGACCTTCTCCGACCTGGCCAACGGCCTAATGGCACTGCCGAACCTGATCGGCTTGCTCATTCTCTCCGGTCTGGTGGCACGCGAGACCCGCGAATACCTCAAGTTCGACCCGCATCTGAAGCGCTCGCCCGAAGAGGTTGCGGAGTTCGTCGCAAAGCAGCAGATGAATTGGAAGTAAGATCGTGTAAATGATCAAAGAGGGGCTACTGGTGGGCGCAGGCGCTGCCCTCGGCGCGCTCGCCCGCTTCGGGGTTTCAAGCATGCTTAACGACGACATCCCCACCACCCTCGCCATCAATATCTTCGGCTGTTTCCTCATGGGGCTGTTGGCCCCTGGAGTCTTTTGGGGCACCGGATTCTTGGGTGGGTTTACTACCTTTTCCGCGTTCGCTCTGGCTACGGCGACCTCGTCGGCAAGTGAGGCCGCCGTGCTGGTCGTTGTAACGCTGTGTAGTTGCGTGGGGGCCTGGCTTGCCGGCGACTGGTTGCGCAGGAGGCGGGCCTAAATGGAGGTTATCTACGCTGTGCTCGCCGTGGGGGTCGGCGGGTTCCTCGGAGGGCTCGGGCGCTGGGGCTTAAGCTTCATTCCGCGGGCGCGGGTGGGAACGTTTGCCGCGAATATGGTTGCGGCTGTTGTTCTCGGCATCGCCGTGTCCGGGCCCGGTCTGGTGCCTCTGGCCCTGGGCACGGGCTTTGCGGGCGCCTTATCGACGTGGTCGACGCTGGCCCGTGAGCTCGGGGAACTGGTGCGCGCCAAGCAGTGGCGGGTGCTCATCAGCTACACCCTGGCCACGGTGGTGATCGGCATTATCGCCGCCCACCGTGGCACGGTGTGGGCCGGACGGATCTACGGCTCGTTTTAGTCGGCGATCGCATCTAGCGGCGGAGTTTTCGCCGCACGCTGGGCCGGCCACAACGCCGCAAGGACGCCGACCACACCGGAACCAATCAGCATCGTGATCAGCAGACCCCACGGAATCGCGATGGTCTCCAAGCCCTGATCCGCCAGCACGGTGAGGAAAGCCCAGCCCAGGGCTAAGCCCACCACCATGCCGGCCACCGCGCCGAACACCGCGATCTGCACGGATTCCAGAATGATCATCGTCCTGATCTGTCCACGCTGGGTACCGACAGCGCGAAGCATGCCGATCTCCTGGCGTCGCTCGATCACAGACAACGTCAGCGTATTCACGATGCCCAGGATCGCGATGATTACCGCCAAGGCCAGTAGCCCGTACAGGATGGAGAGCATCTGGTCGATCGCCATCGACGCCTCGCCCGCCATCTCCTCGGTATCGCGCACCTGCACCACGATGTGGTCTTCGACGGCGGCTTCCAAGTTGGCGCGCAAATCTTCATGCTCCACCGTGCCATCGCCGTTAAGCCCCACCATCATGATGGTGTTCGCTTGCGCAGGCACGAGTTCGGAAACGGCATCGTAGGACACCACGAAGCTGGTGAAAATCGCCGACTCGTTGAAAGTACCGCCGACTTCCACCTCGACCGTTTCCGGTGACAGGCCCGGCGCCGAGAGTTCGACCGTCTCCCCCACGTTCCAGCCCAACTCGTCGGCAAGCGCCTGCGGGGCGATCAAAGTGTTGCCGGACAGTTCGCTGGAGCCTTCGGCCATGTCAAGCTCAACCAGCGTCGCAGGATTGCCACCCATCACGTCAGTGACACCGTGCGGACCGGCCTGGTGGGAGTACTTGCCGTCCACCATCACTGGCGCTTGGGCGTAGAATGCGACATCATTCACGCCGTCGACGTCGCGCACGATCTCTGGTACGTCGGCGGGCACTGGGAATGCACCCATCTGTGGGCCAGCTAGAACGAACTCAGCATCGACCTCGCTTTCTGCGAAGTCAGAGATGGATTGCTTCATCGTCGCGCCCAGCATCCCGATCGCGGTGACAAGCGCGATTCCCAGCATTAGCGCGAATGCCGTAGCGGACGTGCGCCGCGGGTTACGGCGCGTATTCGTGGACGCCAGCTTGCCCACCGCACCGAACGGCATTCCGATGAGCCTGCCAAATGGCGGCACCAGCGGCAGCGACAAGGCAGGCCCCGCCAGGAAAAATCCGACGATCACCAGCAACGTGCCCACGCCCACCAGGCTGGCACGGTTACCCGTCGTGCCTTCCTCCCAGACCACGGCCCAGCCGGCGGTGACAAGACCCGCACCAATCATGATCAACCCGATGATGGTACGCGCCAGCAATGGCTGCGGAGTGGCAGCTTCGCTGGACCGCATCGCCTCTACCGGCTCCACCTTGCCGGCTCGACGTGCAGGAGCCCACGCCGAAATGACGGTCACCAGCGTGCCGACGACGATCGGAACCACCACCGCTGACACCGACAGGCCAAGCCCCGAATTCGGCAGCGGCGTACCCGTTGCTCCCATTACGGCCTTGATTACAGCAACCAAGCCAACGCCGGCGACAACACCCAGCGCCGAGCCGATCAGGCCGACAATCACTGCCTCCGCTGTCACCGAGCGCGTAATCTGCCCCTTCGACGCACCAAGTGCACGCAGCAGCGCGAACTCCTTGGTGCGCTGCGCCACGATCATGGAGAAAGTGTTGGCGATGAGGAACGTGCCGACGAGCAACCCCACCAATCCAAATGCAATAAGGAAATAGTTCACGAAGCTCAAGGCATTGTTAATGGCCTCAGAGACTTCGTCGGCAAGCTTCTGCCCTGTCTCCATGTTGAGCTCTGGATACGTCTCATCAAGATGGGTGACTAGCGCATCTGGCGCGGTCCCCTCCGCCGCCGCGACCGCGAGGCCTGGGTACATCACGCCGTCCGTGTAGCGCTCGAGGTACGCGTCTTCGTTCATGCGCATGTCCAGGGAGGAACCCTGATCCAGCTCGGAGTCGAAGAGCCCTGTGACGGTGACGTCGTGGCGCTCGACCGGATCGACCACGATCAGATCTTGGCCCACCGAGATGTTGAACTTCTCGGCTGCCTTAGCGTTGATTACGACATCGGAGGGGCCGCTGGGCTCTGAACCCTCGGTGAGCTCGACAGCTTGGCCAACGACCTCACCTTCGGGGTAGTAAATCCCCATCTGGGCGGAGCCGCCACCGGTTTGGATCGTCTCCTTATCGGAGGTCGCTGCAACAACAGTGGTGCTGCCAGTGACATTGATGCGATCGACTTGCGGATCCTCCGCGATCGCGTCGCCCGTCTCGCGCGGAACACCCGGGAGCTCGTCTCCGCCCTCGACGACGACATCAACATCGCTATATGCGTTGCTGACGACGGAGTCGAAGGTATTCGACAGCGAGTTAGTAAACATGAACGAGCCGGAGATGAACGCTGTGCCTAACACAACAGCCAGCACCGTCAGCGCCAGCCTGAGTTTGTGTGCCGCAATATTACGTAGCGACACCTTTCGCATAGTGGACGCCATTTAGTTCTCGATTCCTGTCATCGTCGACAAGATCGTCTCCACCGTCGGATCGCGCAACTCATTGACAATCTGCCCATCAGCGAGGAAGATCACGCGGTCCGCATAGCTTGCCGCGGTAGCGTCGTGGGTCACGATGACCACAGTCTGATTGTCCGCGTCGACGGCTGTGCGAAGAATATTCAACACTTCCTTGCCGGAATTCGAATCAAGGTTACCTGTCGGCTCATCACCAAAGATGATCTCCGGACGTGACACCAGAGCGCGGGCACACGCAACACGCTGCTGCTGCCCGCCAGAAAGCTCCGCGGGACGGTGCGAGAGGCGGTTCGTCAGGCCCAACCGATCTGTGACCTCGTCGAACCAGGCCTTATCTAGGGCGCCCCCGGCGATGTCAGAAGGCAGAGTGATGTTTTCCGCAGCCGTCAACGTTGGGACAAGGTTGAATGACTGGAAGATGAAACCTAGCCTGTCGCGACGGAGGTTGGTCATCTCCTTATCGTTCAGCGTGGAAAGGTCTGTATCACCGATGAAGGCGGATCCGCTTGTCGACGAATCCAGCCCGGCCATGGTGTGCATCAATGTCGATTTGCCTGATCCTGACGGGCCCATGATGGCGGTGAATTCATTGCGGACGAACTCCACGTTCACGTGGTCGAGTGCTACGACGGCCGTGTCGCCTTCACCGTACTGCTTGAACAAATCTACGGCGCGTGCAGCAATAGTTTGCCCGGTTTGCTGGTCGCTGCCTTCGGCGCTGTGTTTAGCCATAACTGTTTTCTCCCCTAGTCAAGTTAATCCCTCTTAGCTTAATGCCCATGGCATAGGAAGAGTTATTCCAGTTGCCATTTCTACCAGCTGCCCTGGCGTTTTGTTCTGGAGGGCCGATTGGCGAAAGTCAAGACGCAAATCGCCGACGGGCAGCAGCACTATCTAGGCCCGTAAGAAGTTCAACCTCGTACTCTGTTGGATCGGAAGGCAGCGTCCTCGCCCAGTTGCGATGCTCCTATATTGTGTCAAGCGCTTTTCAGAAATTTTTCGTAGGCCGATGCTAATTCCGTCAACGGACGTTTTCCAGTCTCGATGTCACTGATCCTCGCCGGGGCACACCCCAAATGCTTCGCTACAACCACCTGGGTGAGATGCTTCGCGATACGCAGTTCTTTCAACTCATCCCGACGAAGATCCCTGGGCTGTGGCGTACTGCGCCTGGTGCATATGACCCGGTAGA
>NZ_KB892468.1 GCF_000373805.1 Corynebacterium pilosum DSM 20521 = CIP 103422
ATTCTGATCACGGAAGTGTTTATACCTCGAACGCGTTCCAGAACACCTGCACAGAATTAGGGATCCAGCAATCAATGGGATCAATTGGTACCAGTGCGGATAACGCTTTGGCGGAGTCGTTCAATGCGGCGATGAAGCGGGAAGTTCTTCAGGATTCCAAGACGTTTGCGAACCAGTTGCGCTGTCGNCGGGACGTTTTCCGCTGGTGCACTCGTTACAACACGGTGCGCCGGCATTCCTGGTGTAAATATCTCGCGCCTGCGGTGTTTGAAGAGCGCTGTTCTGTTATCCTGAAATCTGCTTCCTGATTGAATCCTCCGTGTCTACTATCCGGGGGTCGGGCCCAGAAGCACCCTTAAATATCATTACCTGACTTTCCTATCTTTACTTGCTCATTGGAGCCTCAATGCGGTCACACGATTTTAGTAAACAATACAACAAACTTGCCGGGTAATCATTTTCGCTGCCTGTAAGTGCAGCGGCTTCCCTTTTGATTGTTTTATAACCGACGAGGCGGCCTTAGTCGTACTTACTAAAGGCTGTACATCAGCCACCATCTGATCGGTTCTCGCATTCGAGTTGTGACCTAGTAGGCATATTGGCGACATCGCCCTTTTCATCTGTGTCCCGCGAATCCATTTACCGAAACCTATAAGACATAGCGCACACCGGTGGCCGGTGTGCGCTAGTTTCGCCTACTTAGCTTTAGAACCTACGGCCCGCCTCAAATCTCGAGTAAGCCGCGCCCAGAACTATTACCAATAGACCGAGGAGCAATGTCGGGAAAAGACCATGGCCTCCCGTCTTGGGTAGCTCGCCTCGGGTTTGGTCGGTTACCAAAAGCTCAGCTGAATTCGGGTTGTCTTCTGAGCTTCCCACCAACTCCACCTGCCCAAGTTGTGTCGGAGCGGATAGAAGGTTGACTTCGTATTGTCCTTCCGAAGACAGCAGGACCTCAAACTCCACGGGTTGCGGGAGTAACGAGTAACCTTCAGGGGCCTTCTTTTCCACCAGACGGTACCGCCCAGCTTCGAGAGTTGCACGGAATTCTGCCCCACCGTCGTTGTCAAGCTCGACAACGGAAACAGTTCCATCTTCCTTCAGTTGCGACAATTCAAACTCAGCGCCGGCGACCTCAACAATCTCGGATCCACCTGGCTTCACGCCAAGCTTCTTAATGAGCAGCTCGAGAGTCGTCGGTTTCTTCTCGACGTTTGTCAACGTGCAACTTAGACGTTCCGTTGCAGAAACATTCTTGACGCGGATGCCCGGGTTAGTCGGATCGTCAATATTATCTATGCGATCGTCAGAAATTTGAGCTCCACGCTTGCCATTCGAGTCGAGCGAGTAGCACACGCCATTCTTACCAGACTTAACCGGTAAGAGTTGATAGCTACGCCCTTGCCTAGCAGTGGAGAGATCTTCAGTAATTAATACCTCGCCTTGTCCTTCCTCACTAAACGTGTACGAAACCTTCGAGGTGTCGTCGGTAAGCTTTGTTAAAGGCTCATCGCCGACGTCAAGAGACCCACCAAATCCTAAGTCGAATTGCCAATCGGAGCCGCCTGGCCCGCTGTTGTCTGCTGATGCAAACTCAGATCCCGGAGTAGCAACTCGCTTCTCTACTTCCATCACACAATCAACTGGCGTACCGACGGCGCTTGCCAGAATCTTTCCGTACGCATCGATATCATCAAACCGGAAATGATCTGCCTCGTAAGAGTTTTGCACCTGGTTATCCCACTTCTTAGGGCCTGAGATGGCAGCTAAGTTCGTCTCCGATACGGTCATATATTTTTCACTGCCCTCAGGATAAGATGGAACACCTACAGCAACTACACGTGTGCCTTGGGATTTCAACGTATTTGCCGCGGCGATAGCCGCTTCAACGTGCCGGAAGTCATTAAACGCTCCCTCATCAATGATGTTTCTAAACCCATCCCGATCCGTATGCGTTGGATTTCCATCGGTGATGAAAAAGGCAAGATCGAAGTTGGCGCTGTTTCTTTTGTTCGCGTTGATCAGTGATCGAAAGCCAGCGTCCCAGTTTGTTGCGCCATTAAAGCTTTTAGAAAGTCCTTCTGCGAAATCCGTCAACTTACTCACATCTGCAGGATTTTGCATGTCATATAGCCCGAGAGCCTCTTGCCTGTTATGGGGTGAACTCGTAGCAAAAGTTCCGATTGAAAGCGTTGAGTAAGTACCTTCCAACTCCCCAATGATCGTTTTTAACGCTTTAGATTGAAGCTCTGCGCCTGTTTTACCAATACTGCCGGAGAGATCGACCATGGCGGCGATATTTCTTTGCTCGGCAGAGCAGACCTTCCCGCCAGCTGGGGGCGGTACATTATCTCGGACTTGCTGGATGACCCCCATCGAGTTTCTTGGCCTAACAATGTTACCATCAAAAATAGGCTGGGTATGGCCATACATAAAGGAATTACTTCGTCTACCACGGTCTGATCCGTATCGTGCCCCGAACCCCCAACCCGCGTGATATGACTTTCCAGAGTAGTACGTCTTACCACCTTCTAGATTAGGTGTAGCGAAGGAATAGTCAATGACTTTGCCTTCCCGCATGAACGTTCCTTTCGAACCGGAGCCACCGATCCTAAGCTTGTCCAGTGGTTTATACCCTGGAGTGGCGGTTTCCTGTTTCACCCAATAATAATTGTATTTACCGTCTCTCTCTACAGGTACATAGAAAACACATTCACCAAGTGCGTCGACTTCACAAACCGCCCAGTCCTCGTTGATCGCGGGACCCGGACCGTGTGGCCCTTCCTCTAGATCGTTGGCTTCGGCAGTACCAAAAGCATTGTCGTGTGCACGACGGTGCAGCCGTAAGGTTGCACCTGTAGCCTCTGAGACTTCTTTCACAGAGTTTAGGCGACCGCTCACGAAAGGGTCTGCACCGTTCACGACCCCCGGTGGCAAAAGATCAGAGCCGACTTGGACTACGATTTTTGCCTCGTTACCATTCGGCTCACGATATTCAAACGTACGTCTCGCATCGTAGTCGCGCTTCAACGTGTATCGAACGATCACGCGGTCTCCGGTTCGAACTTGCACTCGGTTACTTGACCATTCGTCATATGGGGTCTGACTGCTGGGTGTTCGCCAGTTATGATTAATATTTCCAGTTCGCGCACTACGACTGGGGTCCTCCGTGTTAATCCACAAATCGCCTTGACCGTCGATGCGAACGGTGCCGAGCTCAGTCTTGCAAGTGTCCTTGCGTTCATAATCACAGAACCAAGCGCGTGGATTAAATTGAAGATTACCGAAGTTGACAGGTCGAGTGGCATTCTCGACCTCGAATGTAAAGCGCAGAACGGCTTCTACACCATTATCACTCTCGGTCGTAATATCGTCGAGCCTGTACCTAGGACTATTACCATAGCTAAAGTCAGGTAAGTCGCCGAATTCTTCTTGCTTGTATTCAGGCACCTGGGGGTTCGAATTGACCGCCAACGCGGATGCTCGTGCCTGGCTGTTGCTTATACGGGGCGCAACACTTGGAAAGTCTGCTCCAGGTGGTACAAGAGACCAATCATGAGCACTAGGCTTTTCGTCACTGTCAAGCAGTAAAGTCAACTTGGCCTTAGAACCGGCCTCCAGAGGATGATTGATCCGAATCACTTCCTCCTCAGCGACCAAGTCATTCTCGATTGCGTCGGATTGGAGTACCTGTTCATTAACTTTGGCCTGGGTAATGGTGCTTGCAGTCTTGGCGTTCTTACGCGCTAGCCATATAGGTTCACCCGGTTGATAGTTTTCAGGACCGAGGTTCACCTCCATCAAGTAGGAGTGCGTACCATCCGCGCGGATTCGATCGATCACTGAGACCTTGACATCGCCAGGATTCGAATTTTCAGAAAGCGGTGCGATATCTAGGGCTTCAAATAAAGAATAGGATTCTTCGAATGAATCTGCTTCGATTGGCTTTTCAGTCGTCGGAGCCACTGCCGACGGCTCCGTTTCTGCCGATGGTGCCGCTGGGCTGCTAACCGACTCCGAATATTCGAGTTCATCTTCTGGTTCTGATGATGCAGTGGGAACCATACCCGTGGCCGCGACAAGGCCAGCAACCGCAAAAGCAGACGCCAAACGCCGCATCGACCGTGGAATACGCTCGAACACCATTATTTAGCCTTTCTATCTGTTCGAACTCGCCGGGAGAACAATGCGCTACCAGCAATAATCAGTACAACACCCGCGATTATGAAACCTAAGACGCTAGCGCCAGTTTCAGCCAAACCTGACCGCGCTGGATCCGGTGCATCCCCGGGCCGTTCTTGTGGTGGGACGCCCTCTCCCGGAGGAGCAACAGGGGTCGTCGTAGTCGGGGGTGACGGTGGCGATGTGACAGGTGTTGTCTCCGGTGTCGTTCCCGGCGGGGTGGTAGGCGGTACTTGGGGAGTAGTACTTGGTGGTGTTGTCGGCGGTGGTGTGCTTCTATCCGGCTTTGTAATCACTACAGAGTCATGGGAGAACTTGCACGATACCGGGTCACCAATTAGTGGCATCATCACCAACATTGGCCGAGAAGGACGATAGTCAAACTGACCGTCGTCAGGAACCAGCTCATCCAGTAGGTAGAGCCCGGGCTCAAGTCCCGTAAATTCAGCGACACCAGAAGCATTCGTTCGCTGCGTGCGTGTTCCGCTAAGGCCTGCGTCACGGGCTTGATCGAGCGTCATGTTCATCGCTTTTTGGCGGGCTTCTACAGTAGAAAAATCAACGTTGACTTTCTGCAGACGAAACTGCATCCCGCCTACTGGCCCATAATGCAATTTCCCAGCGGGGACTTCATCATAGGGATTTGGAGGCGTTTTACTAATCTGCAAAGTCGATCGCATCGACATATCGATATTCCCCGTAGGGGCACAATTGGGGCCCGCTCCGGTAACTACTTTCGAATCGGCGAACGCCACGTTGGGCATGGCCGCAGCCAATAACCCAACCAGGCACATCGACGTAGCAATTTGTTTAATCATCATGGTTCACGAACCTTACGAATTTCTCGAACGACCCACCAGAGAAGAGCAGCCAGAATGATCGCGGCGAGTGCAACCAGCAACCACATCCACCACTGCATTACGCCACCGGCGTCGTCGATAAGATCGTCGTCTTCTGGGGTGTAGGGGACACGTTCAGCATGCACCAGCAAACGGTGTGTATTGACTCCGTACGGCGTACACGTAATTAGCGTCAGCAAGTCCTTTCCGTCTTCCGGAACAAGACCTCCCACGTCAGTTGGGAGCACCACTTCGGTACTACGAACCTCATATTTCAGTGTTTCGCCGAAGGTGTTGATGAAAACCGCGTCGCCGACCTTGAGCTGGTCTAAGTCATCAAACAAAGTTGCATTCGTCAGACCTGTATGCCCGGTAATGACCGACCGAGTTCCTTCCCCACCGACGGGGAGGGCGGAACCATAGAGATGCCCGAGACCTTTTTGCAGGGTTGACTCGTCGGTGCCGTGGTACAAGGGAAGTTTGACGTCGATAGCGGGAATCGACACTGCCGACATGGCAGTCGCGCCGCTCAGCTGATTCAGATACTCCTGATAATCCTCATTATCAGGGCTGATGCGCGCTAGCCAAGGGTCCAAGATTGGCTGCCCGGCAACCCGCGCGTTATACTCCCGCGCTTCCTCTATCTTCGCCTGCGATTCAACAGAGTCGCTATCGCGGAACTGCTCATCGTATTCGCGAGCGATTTTCTGCTGATAAGCATTATTTACCGTTGTTGCGATGACTGGATACAAAACGATGCCGACACCGACGAGCACAATCAACACCGGCACGATCACCCGCATGATAGGTGACTGCTGCTTCGGGGTTAATTGCTGATCACTTGTTACCACGCGACTATCCCTTGCTGAGAAAAGCTAAAACTGGCGGGGAAATTTGACATATCAACGCCTCCCCGCTGGGCGCGGATGTTGACTACTGCATGAGGCAGCAGTCAACGGCGCCTTATTTAGGCAGCTGCGGTGTTGCGGCGTGCAGCATATGCACCGCCGCCAATCACGAGCAGGCCAAGAACAATGAGCAAACCGATACCCATGCCACCGGTATTCGGAAGCTGAGACTTGTGGTTCTTCATCTTGATGCGGTACTCATAGACACCTCGAGCATCACCTTCGCGCAGAGCTTGCTCAGACTCGCTCGCGGTCAACACGAATGGGATGAGGGTCTTGTCCAGCTGGAAGCCGCTTGGAGCCTTGGTCTCCTGTGCACAGTACGTAACTACTGAGTCGACGGAGGCGTTATCTTCAAAGTCAGAGGCATGGATGCCGGTGACAGTCAAAGTACCTTCCTCGTTGGTCGTCCATGTGGTCTGACCGTTCACGCTGAGCGGTTCGGTGCCTGCAACCTGCTTGTAGACACCATCGTCTTCCTGGCAACGTACCAGCTGGAACTCAGCCCCCTGGAGCGCGTCGTCTGTGGCTGCGTCAGTCTTTACAACGGTGAGCTTACCCCAGTAGGTCTTAACTTCATCGGACTCGCGCTTTAGTTCGCCCTCACCGTTACCGTTGTTGAAGTACTGCGTTGCCTTGTTAGGAATGACCTGGACATCGGCTGGTGCCGTTGCCTTGATCTCCATCACCACGGATTGTCCAGCCTTACGAGCCTCTTCGAGTTTCGTCAGACCTGTATCGTTGAACTCAGCTTCAATCGTGTGTGCTCCACCATTTTCCCCAGGGGTGATGGTCACGTTGTAGTCGCCCTCTACCAGAGTTTGCGTTCCATCCGACAACCGGACAGCAACCTTGTCCGCTTCAGGTTTGGCGAGACGGCCGTCGAGGTTATCAACAATCCGGTAAGAAACGAGTTTATCGCCCTTAGCGGGGGCAGGAATGTTTGCTTCGATGGTGTAGGTGTACTCCGAACCACCATGCACGTCGGCGTCCTTGACGGTCTTCGTCACGCTGGCTTCGGTGTTCTTCGGGTAGGCAACGACATCGTTGATCATGGTACGACCGTCAGCACTAGTCACTGGCACAGACACCAGGAAGTCTTGGCTCTTGACATACTGGTCTGGGGCCTTAGTCTCGCTCACTCGGTACAAACCAGCGGGTAGGTTCTCGAACCTTACCTTGCCGTATGAGTCGGTGTTGCCTGTCGCCGTGTGGCCGCCGGGGACCGGCGTCGCAGCACCCGCATTATTCGCGTCAGCACCCGTTGCTGGGGTTACCTGGGTGATCGAGAAGCTGAAACCCTCACCAGCGTCCGCCCCTGGCAGGTCAGTCAGTGCACTGCCATCATATCCAGCGACCTCCTCATTAGCGCCAATGCGCTTGTGGATGGTCAGGCTGTAGGACTGGGATTGTTCCTGGTTTGTGTCACCAGGAATAGGATCCTCCAGCGCAACAACAACTGGTGCCAGACCGCCGGCAACCACAAACGATGTGGCTACGGATGCAACCAGGGACCGCTTGAAAATATTCATGAAAACCTCACAGAAACTCTAGATCCCCACCAAGTCATCTGGCGACGGCCCAGCCGGGAATCAAACAATGGTGACAAGCCGGATCGAAATCCAGACCCTGTCCAAATTTAGACCCCCACCCCTTCCCTTGTCAAGTAACTGAGATTTTCATGTGCCCTATTCCTTATACTCTTCTCAGAAACCAGCCTTAACCTGCGATGAACTGGTCGTTCACACCGCGCCAGTCGCGCGGAAATATAGATCCGCCTGATTGGACAGCCCCCTTTGAAGAAGCGTGTAGATGCGTCTTTCTAACACCCGTCCACACATTTTCCCTTTCAGATTGCTTCGCTGATGGTGCTTCCCTAACCACCCTTAAGCGGGGTCTGTGGTCTCCACAGTTTTCACTTCGCCGTGATCTTCAGGTTTACCCAGAAATAGTGCAGCGATGACAGCAATGACCAGAATGCCTCCACAGGTCAGAAAGGCTATTGCTGCGCCCTCCCCCTGGGCCGCGCGGGTACCCCCGCCAGCATCGGATACGTGCCCAAAGATAGCGATCATCACGGCGATGCCCGCCGCGCCAGCAAGTTGAAGCAGAGTATTTAAGATGGCGGAGCCGTGTGAATAGATGGACGCTGGTAGGGAGGACAAGGCAGTGGTCATTAGCGGGGTTAAGGACAGCGCCATCGCCACGCCGAAAATCGTGTACTGAGTGACCAGCAGCCAGACCGGGGAGTGCTCGTCGACAGTCCCCATCCACAGCAACGCCCCAGCACCGATGATGGTGCCTGGAATGACAAGCGGCCTAGGGCCCACCCGGTCATAGAGCGCACCGGCAATCGGAGATATCACGGTCTCTACCAGTCCGCCAGGCAGGGAGGCCAAGCCGGCCACCAGCGCGGTGGTCAGCAGCGCACCCTGCAGATACAGCGGCAAGGTGTTGGCCATTCCCAGCATCGCGGCTTGGAACAGGACGATGACGACGATGGCCACCACGAAGTTGCCCACCTTTAGCGGGGTAAGATCCAGCAGCGCACGGCCCCGCGGTGCAAGAGCGATCTGGCGCCACACAAACAAGGCCAACCCCACGGCACCAGCCACGGTGATCGCGATCACGGCACCAGAGCCGGAGCCACCGTCGATAAGCACCCCCACAGAGGACAGGCCATAGACCAGCCCACCGAAGGCGATCGCAGAAAGAACAACAGAAATCACCTCCAGCGGGGCGCGTTTCAGTTCGCCCACGTTGCGCAGCTTCCAAGCAGCAAAAGCCGCGGCGATGGCCACCAGGACGGCCATGACCCAGAAGGTTGTGTGCCAGGTGGATACCGCCATCACCGCACCAGCGAAGGTGGGGCCCAGCGCGGGGCCGACGGCCATGACAATGGCGATCACACCCATGACGGTGCCGCGAACCTTGGGCGGGACAACGGTCATCACCACGGTCATCTGCAGCGGAAGCAGGATCGCGGTGCCGATGGCTTGGAGGACGCGCCCGCCAAGCAGGATCGGGAAAGTGGGTGAGATCGCCGCGACCACAGAGCCCAGCAAGAAGGCGGCGACGGCGAAGAAGTAGACCGCTCGGGTGCTGAAGCGGTCCAGGATCCAGCCGGTCATGGGCATCATGATGGCCATGGTCAGCAGCACACCGGTGAGCAGCCACTGGGCAACCGCGGCTGTCACGTCAAACTCCGCCATGATGGACGGCAGCGCCACCGACAGTGCTGTCTCATTGAGCATCATGACGAATGTCGTCAGCGCAAGAACGGAAATGACGAGGATGGTCTCCCCTGTCATCGATCGAGAACGCGGATCAGGCGTGCTCATCCGGCAACCTCCAGGAAAAATAGCTGAGTATTAATTGAGTATTAATAAGGGCTAGATGAAAACAGGCGCGCCTAGCGCGGGCTGTCCTCAGCGATGGTCTTAGTGTGGCCTGATAGTTCAGGGCGGTGTAAGAAGAACGTGGCCACCGCGGCAACGGTAAGCAGGACCGCACAGATCAAAAACGCAGCGCCACCACCCTGGCCGCGGGACACCACCGTGTCGCCACCGGCGATGCTCACCAGGTCAAAGGTGGTGATCATCACGGCGGTACCGGCCGCGCCGGCCAGCTGCATCAGCGTGTTCAAGATGGCGGAGCCGTGGGAGTAGATATCGTCGGGAAGCGAGCTCATCGCGGTGGTCATCAGCGGGGTCAAGGACATCGCCAAGCCAAAGGAGAAAACAGCGAACATGACCATCACCAGCCACACCGGGGTGGCGTGGTCCACGGTGGACATCCAGAACAGGGACGCCGCCCCCAGGATCGTACCTGGGATGACCAGGGGGCGCGGGCCGATGCGGTCATAGAGCGCGCCGGCGACCGGGGACAACACCGTTTCGACGATGCCACCAGGCAGGTTCACCAGGCCCGCCACCAGGGCGGTGGTCAGCAGCGCGCCCTGCAGGTACAGCGGCAGCATATTGGACGCGCCCAGCAGCACGCCTTGGTACAGCATGATGACAACGACCGCGATGACAAAGTTGCGGATCTTCAGCGGTGCAAGATTCAGCAGTGCCTCGCCCTTCTTCCCCTTGGAGATCTGGCGCCAGACAAACAGCATCAGCCCGATCACGCCGACGGCGGACATGGCCAGCGCGATCGTCGCACCCTCGCCACCTTCCACGATCTCTCCGATCGACGACAGCCCGTATACCAGGCCACCGAAGGCGAACACGCTGAGCACCACGGATACCACATCCAGCGGCGCCTTCTTGATTTCCCCGAGGTCGCGGAGCTTCCACACGCCGAACAGGCCGGCAATCGCTACAAGGACCACCATGATCCAGAAAATCATGTGCCAGGTGGACACACTCATGACGGTGCCGGCGAAGGTGGGGCCGAGCGCCGGGCCCACGGCCATCACAATAGAGATCACGCCCATAACGGTGCCGCGGCGCGCGGGTGGAACGATGGTCATCACCACGGTCATCTGCAGCGGCATCACAATCGCCGTACCCACAGCCTGCAGCACACGGCCAAGCAGCATCACCCCAAAACTCGGTGAGATTGCCGCGACCACAGAGCCTGCCAGGAAGAACGCGACGGCGAAGAAGTACACCTTCCTCGTCGAAAAGCGGTCCAAGATCCAGCCGGTCATGGGCATCATGATCGCCATGGTCAACATCACGCCGGTCAGCAACCACTGTGCGGTGCCGGCAGAAATGTCGAACTCCTGCATGATATTTGGCAGGGCGACGGCCAGTGCGGTCTCGTTGAGCATCATCACGAACGTGGTGCTCACCAGCACCGCGATGATCATGATGGTGTCCGTGGTCATTCGTTGTGCTGGTTTCTTGCTTGCCGACGAAGACATCCGAGCATCCTCCGATATGAAAAACAAAGGACCGCTGCAACACCGTGCGAATAGTATGCGCACGTGGCAGCGGTAGTAAGGCGGGCACTGTGGGTAGCCCGAGTTCCGGAGACGATTATCGTTGATCAATCACGCTACGTCAATACGAGTGTCTAATCACCCGTGGAGGAGGGGCTTTCTCGTTTCTGTTTCCCTCCGCCGGCGGGCACCCATTTCAGGGCGAATGCCATCACCATCACACCGGCGGCGAACAACGTACTGATCCAGCCCAGGCCTGCGGTAAACCCGTTGAGCACGGCGATCGGCGCGATGATGGTCATGCCGATCTCGAAAGGCGCGAAGCCCACATAGGCCACGCCATATTCGTTCAATGTGCCGGAACGCATCTTCGGGTCCACCATCTTCAGCAGTGCGATACCCGTGGCCACGGCGGCGGTTGCCCAGCCCCAGCCGAAGAGGCCACGCTCCAGCCACTTCTCGCCGAAGAAGAGCGGCGCCATGACCAGCAGGTAGAACAGGCAGAAGATGGTGCCCAGGACGAAGAGGAGGACCAGCTGTACCCAGTAGTCTGCCAGGGCCGCGGGCACGATCGAGGCGATACCGAAGGCGATCATGTAATCCGTGGCGGCACCGGAAATGGTGGAGACGGTCTGCTTATCCAAGTAGTCATCCTTGCCCACCATGGCCAGCAAGGCGCGGCCCAGCAGGCCGATCACGAAGGACATCGCGAACAGCGGGATGGACACGTTGGGCCACAGGCTGCTGAAGAACTGGTTGACGTAGTAGGCGATGAACACGGTGAACAGGATCACGCCTGCGTGCAGCGCCAGCGGTTCGATCGACGAGGGGTTGGTGGTAGCGCTACCGATCGAGGGGCGGTCCTCCACCTTCTCGATATAGCCGGAGCGCAGCTCATCGGGCAGGTCGCCCTTCAGCTCCGAGGCGCGCCCGGTGCGGATGCCCCAGTTGGCCACGACCACGCCACCGATGATAGCCACCAGCGTGCCGATCGTCGCCGAGGTAAAGCCCAACGAGGAGGCCGCCTCCGCGCCCGCGCCTTCCAGCGCGGAACCCACGGCCGCCGCGGTACCGAAACCGCCGACGAAGCCCACCGGCAGCATCATGCCGAACCAGTTCTCCGTATCCATCACCGGCGCAAAGAGATAGATGCCCAGCAGGATGAAGATGCCCCACTGGAACATGAACATGGTGGTGGAAAAGCCCCACATGTTGCGGGCACCCTTGCCCACCGAACCGCCCAAGTCCATGGAGTAGGCCATCGAGGCAAAAACCACGGCGATCAGCAGCGTGGTGTAGGTGCCGATGTGCTCAGAAAAGTGGATCCAGCCGAGTACTTCGTCGGCAAGAAAAAGACCGATCAGGCCCGCCGTGATGGGGGCGGGCAGCAGCAGCTGCTGCAGAAGTTTAATACGGCGGCGCAAAATGTTGCCGATAATAAGGAGTAACGAGATCCAGCCGAAATCGATCAGGAAATCGTAGGGGGTGTACTCCATAGAGCCCTCCAACCGATATTTTTAAGACTTATGTGATTAGTCAAAACTACCGCATATTAGCCAGATCACAACAGTGATACAGTTGGGTACATGACACCAAAGATGTGGGACGTAGCGATCATTGGCGCCGGGCAAGCGGGACTTGCAGCAGCTCATGAGGTACGACGCCGAGGAAACACGAACTTCATCATCTTTGATGCCAACGATGGCCCCGGCGGGGCGTGGCGGCACCGCTGGGACTCACTCACCCTTGGCCACACCCACGGCATCGCCGACCTTCCGGGGTTTGCCATGGAGCGGCCCGATCCCACCGTGCCCGCCAGCCACCTGGTCGCCGACTACTACGGCGCCTACGAAGCCGAGTTCGACCTGCCCGTCATCCGCCCGGCGCGCGTCCTCCAGGTCACGCAGGAGCGGATCGACGCCCCTTTCACCATCACTCTTGAATCGGGTGACCAGCACCAGGCCCGCAGGGTGATTAATGCCACAGGAATGTGGGATAGCCCCTATATTCCCTACATTCGGGGGATTGAAAAATTCCAGGGCGAGCAGCTACACACCCAGCACTACCGCGCGGCAGAGGACTTTGCGGGTAAGAGGACCCTTGTGGTGGGCGGCGGTTTGTCGGCGGTGCAGTTCCTCTTGGAGTTGGCGCCCGTGACCGAAACCCTCTGGGCAACGCGCCGCCCGCCAGAATTCAAGCCCGGCTATGACAGGCCGGACTGGGGCTTGAAGGTGGAGGAACGGGTGCGCGCCACCACCTTTGCTGGTGAGGCTCCGCGGTCGGTAGTCGCGAACACTGGTATTCCGATGATTCCTGCCTACTTAGAAGGTGTGAAAGAAGGCACGCTGGTGTCGCGCGGAATGTTCGACCACATCACCTCTGATTCCGTTATTTTTGGGCAGGTGGATTCGCCAACAAGCGACCTGGCGGTGCCGGAGTCTTGGGACCCGCTGCCAGCCGGGCACGAAGAGAAGGTGGATGTGATCTTTTGGAATACCGGTTTCCGCGCCCACTTGCCGCACCTGGCACCGCTGGGCCTGCGGAACCCGGGCGGCGGGATCACGATGGCCGATGAGGTCACCCCAGAGCGCAATCCGGGGATCCTGCTGGCGGGCTATGGTTCCACGGCGTCCACGTTGGGCGCGAATCGGGCTGGGCGGAAAGCTGGGCGTGCGGCGGTGGAATAGGGGCCCGTCGGCACACGTTAGCCTTGTTGACAAGACACTAATTTATGCGAGGAGACACACCACAATGAAAGCATTTGGATTTTTAAGCTTCGGACACCACGCCATCGGTGCCCAACAGGGCCCGGACGTGCGCCAGGTTCTGCAGGACCACGTAGAGATCGCGAAAGCGGCCGATGAGATCGGCGTGAACAATGCCTCCTTCCGCGTCCACCACTTCGCGCCCCAGGGCGCTTCCCCCATGCCGCTGCTGGGTGCCGTGATCGGTGCGACCAAGCACATTGAGGTGGGTACCGGCGTGATCGATATGCGCTACGAAAACCCCCTCTACCTGGCCGAAGAGGCGGCAGCCCTGGACCTACTCGCGGACGGGCGCACCGCACTGGGCGTATCCCGCGGATCACCGGAGCCAGCCGATAAGGGCTGGGAATCCTTCGGCTACTCCGCCAAGGCCCCCAACGGGGCGGACATGGCGCGCGAGAAATTCGACCTCTTCCTCAAAGCCATCGACGGCTACGGCGTGGCCAAGGCCGCCCCGGCCGCACAGCAGTACCCGCGCATGTACCAGGACGGCGCGCCGCTGCCCATCTTCCCGCATTCGCCCGACCTGCACAGCCGCATCTTCTGGGGCTCCGGCTCCAATGATTCCGCGGTCCAGGCCGCGAAGGACGGCGTGAACCTGATGAGCTCCACACTGGTCTCTGAGGCCGACGGCCGCAGCCTGGGCGAAGTGCAGCGCAGCCAGATCGATGTGTACCGCCAGGCGTGGAAGGAAGCAGGACACGAGCGCACGAACCCGCGCGTGTCCGTCTCCCGCTCCATCTTCCCGATCGTCGACGACGAAACCCGCAACTACTTCCAACTCCAGGCCACCGGAGAGGACCAGATCGGATCCCTGGGCGAGGGGCGCAACGTTACCTTCGGCCGCACCTACGCCGCCGAGCCAGACGTGCTGATCGAGCAGCTGCAGGCCGATCCTGCGATCGCTGCCGCCGACACGCTGCTGATCACCATCCCCAACACCATGGGCGTGGACCTGAACGTGAAGATCCTGCAGAGTTTCGCCGAGCACGTCGCCCCGTCGCTTGGCTGGATTCCGAATACTGAAGGCCTCGTGGAGGGTTATGACGTCTCGGAGTATTAGGATCAAGCTAACTAATACTTTCGCCAGAAAGTAAATGTCTACACACCTGCGCTAGGGAGCTCACGATTGGATACACTCGCCGACGTCGGCCAGCTCATCCGCGAGCGTGGCAGCGACCTCAACCGCATCCTGCACCAACGCCTCTTCGAAGCCATCCCAGAGGCACGCAACCTCTTCCGGGAGGACCTCACCGGGGCTCACGTCGACCTGCCCCGGGCGCTGGGCTGGGTGTTGGAGCGCTCGCTTATCGACGAGCCCCTCTCCCTTGAGCTCACCGCGCGGATTCAGGGGATGGGTGTGGACCACCGGCGGCACGGATTCCCCTCCGAGACCTATGACCTGTTCGGCCTGCTGCTTGGCGATGCTATTGCAGAAACCATCGGCGACGACCTACCCGCCGCGCGGGTAGACGCCGCCATGACCGTTGTTGGGCGCATCTGCTCAGAGATGAGCGCGGGTGCCGCCGAAGCCGACGCCCAAGGAGTACCGCCCGCCAACGCCGCCCAAGTCACGGCCGTGGAACACGCCGCCGACGGAGTGAACGTGATCCAGCTGGAAGCCGGCATGCCCGTGGACTACGAGGCCGGCCAGCAGGTACCGGTGATGCCGATGCAGCGCCGCGGCGAATGGCTCAACCTCGCACCCGCCGTCCCGCCGAACCGCTTCGGCCAACTGGAGCTGCACGTCCCCGACGACATCCCCGTCGAGCAAGGCGAGTACTGGACCCTGGGCGCGGCCCGCGGCGACGTCTCGTTGGACCCCGCACGCGACGCGCTGCTGGTCGGGGTTGGCAGAGGCGTTGCGGCCGTGAAGGCGCTGGTCTTCAACCTATTGGAGCAGGCCGAGCGGCCGAAAGTCCACGCTGTCCTCGCCGCCGAGCGCTCGACGCAGCTGTATGAGGTGGGCACGTTCGCGGCCCTTGCCACCACCCAGGACTGGCTCACCGTCACCCCGGTCGTGGAAAGCGTCGACAGCGTCGACTTCGTCGACGCTGAAAGTAAGGACGCTCGCGCCGCCGAGCTCACCCCCGTGGCCCTGCCCGTCACGCTGGTCGTCTCCGGAGTGGGCATGTTCTGGGGCCGCCAGATCATCCTATGCGGGCCCGAAGAGGCCACCACCGCCATCAAGGACGCGCTACTCAAGGCCGGCGCCGAGGAGGCAGACATCCAACTGGTCACCCCCACCGGCCCCGACCAGTGGCCCACTCCCGAGCAGCCCTAGAGGATCGGCAGCGACCTGCGCGCCTTCTCCACCAGCTTCGGGTCAATCTCCACGACGGCCACGTCCGGCTCATAGCCCAGCTCCATCACGCGGTGTCCAAAGGGGTCGACCACGGTGGAATGCCCCAGCCCGGTCGGCCCGCTGGTCTCCCCTGTCGGGCGGGCCTGCCCCGCCGCCGCGATGAACGCCGTGGAATCCAGCGCGCGAGCCGCGGTCAAAATCCGCCACTGCTCCAACTTCCCCTCACCATTCGCCCAGCTGGTCGGCACCACGATCACCTCTGCCCCGGCGCGCGCCAGCTCCTGGAAAAGATCCGGGAAGCGGATATCGAAGCAGATGGCCACGCCCACGTTCACCCCGTTGTGGTCGAAGATCATCAGGTCCTCGCCAGGCTTCACGGTGTCGGACTCTGCGTAGTCAAAGGCGTCATAGGTGTTGATCTTGTCGTAGCCAAAGTGGTGCCCGTCGCCGGTGACCAGCGCGGTGTTGTACACCCGGTTCTTGTCATCGACCACATCCGCCGGCCGGAATATGCCAGCGACAATTACCACGCCCAACTCGTCGGCAAGCGATGACATAGCGGTGGAAAACTCTCCGTCCAAGTCTTCGGCCTGTGTGTCTAGTCGCCCCTGGCCGAAGGCCTGCGAGGTTGCTTCGGGGCACACGATGAGGTCTGCGCCCTGGTCGGCCGCGCGCCGGATGGACTCGGCGGCGAGGGCGAAATTTTTCATCTTATCGCCTGCGGTGGTGATCTGCACGATTCCGATCTTCATGGCACCACTTTATGTGGATAACTTTGAGTTATCCACAGATTTTTCCGCCGCCCCGCGCACCCGGTAAAAATGGGTCACAGTATGGGCATGAAACCTTTAGAAATTGATCCCACACACGTCACATCCGTCCCATCACTAGCCCCCGACCTGGCCCCTTTCGTCGTCGATAACCCGCTGCCGGATTCGGCCGCGTCCGGCGCCTTTGCCACTTTGTCTGGCCAGCTTGCGGAACGGCTCAATGAGTGCGCCACCCGCATCGCCACCCACGCAAGCGAGGTCGCGGCCTTCGCTGAGAACGTTACGCGTGCGGACGAAAACTTTTCCCGGGAGCTGTCATGATCACCCTGCCACCACACCCCTACGGCGACGCCGCCGCAATCCTGAAAAACCTCCGCCAGTCCGCCAAGGACCAAGTCGCCGCCGTGGGCGCGATCCTCAACCACCTCGACTCGGGCAAGTTTTCCGGCGCTGCACCCGATGCCGCCCGCGCCCGCTTTTCAGGCTTATCGACGAACGCCTCACGCATTTCCACTGATGCCATACCAGGCATCGGCATACTGATGACGGCCGACCTGCTGGAACAGGTCTCTTTGCACATGATCGCCGCACTGCGCCCCTTTACCAGCGTCTTTAGTCCCGTCACTATCGCGGCCCACGGGGCGATCGCCGACACCGAGCTCGACCGCCTCGTTCTGAATCAGGCGGTGGCAGCCGCGCTCACCAGCACAAACCAGTCGGTACCGGAACCCAGCATGGACCGGCTCTACGACCACCCGGACCTTACCTTCGACGAGCTCCACCAGCGCCACATGGCTACGATCCCCGCGAAGGACGCGGAGGCCGTCGATAAGCACGGCGGCACGATCCTGGAAGCCGGACCCGGCGGGATCGCCGTGTTGGTCGGCGAGATAGAGCAGGACCCCGAGGCGGTGATGACGCTGGTGGCGGGCACGGGCTCGTCGGCAAGCGACAGCCTCGAAGGCTACCTTGAGCGCGGCGCGATCATGGCACAGAAAGCCGGGGCGCCGACTGTGGTGTGGCTGGGCTATACCGCGCCAGCCAACGTGCCCAAGGCGGCGGGCAGCAAATATGCGGAGGCGGCCGGCGATGATCTCTCATACTTCCAATCCGCGCTCCACCAGCGCTTTCCGGATGCCACCCGGACGGTCGTGGGGCATAGTTATGGCACGGTGGTGGTCGGGGAGGCTGCGGCGAAGCACGGCCTCTATGCGGACAACGTGGTACTGCTGGGTTCTCCCGGGGTGCCCGTGGCGCGTGCCGACGAGCTCACCTTGTTCAGCGAGGACCCGCACGTGCTGGTGGCCGATACGCACAACGACTTCATCCGGCTCACGCGCTCCGGGGCGAGCGCGGTGCACGGCTTTAACCCAGCCTGGCCCAGCTTCGGCGCGGAGACCATGTGGCTGGGTTCGGCCAGCGGGCACAGCGGGCACTGGACCAGCGAAGAGCTGTGGCAACGGGTGGGTGAATTAAACCGTCGCTAGCCTGCTCTGGATTTTTCTCCGACGCGTACCATGGTGGTCGTACCAATAAAGGAGAAATGATATGGCAAAGAACCTAGCACAACAGATCGTCGCCATGCTCGAGGAGCAAGGCGTGAAACGCATTTATGGCCTGGTGGGCGACTCACTCAACCCGTTTTCGGACGCGGTGCGCGAAAGCTCCATCGAATGGATCCACGTCCGCAACGAAGAAGCCGCAGCTTTCGCCGCCGGCGCCGAATCCCTGATTACGGGTGAGCTGGCGGTCTGCGCAGCATCGTGCGGCCCCGGCAACACCCACCTGATCCAGGGGCTGTACGACGCCCACCGCAACGGCGCCAAAGTCCTAGCGATCGCCTCCCACATCCCGAGCCTGCAGATCGGCTCCGGCTACTTCCAGGAGACTCACCCGGAAAAGATTTTCCAGGAGTGCTCGTCGTACTGCGAAATGTGCTTCAGCGCCGAGCAGGCCGCACGCGTGGTACACGGCGGGATCCAGTCGACGATGGCTGGCGCCGGCGTATCCGTGGCTGTTATCCCTGGCGATGTCTTCGAGCAGGACGCGGTGGACAGCGGCCCGGCTGCGTCGGTGATTGCGCGTGGCACGAACGTGCGCGTCTTCCCCGACCAGTCCGAGGCTGCCGCTTTGGTGCAGGCGATTAATCAGGCCGAGACCGTCACCCTGTTCTGTGGCGCCGGTGTAGCGGGCGCGCGCGAGCAGGTGCTGGCGCTGGCGGAGAAGATTAAGTCCCCCATCGGGCATGCCTTTGGCGGCAAGATGCACATCCAGTACGACAACCCCTTTGATGTTGGTATGTCCGGCCTGCTTGGCTACGGCGCCTGCCGCGACGCCATGTATGACGCAGACCTGCTGATCCTGGTGGGCACCGACTTCCCGTACAACGATTGGCTGCCGACGAAGAATGTCGCGCAGATCGATATCGATGGCAGGAAGATCGGGCGCCGCACCACCGTGAAGTACCCCGTGGTCGGCGATGTTGCCAGCGTGATCGAGAACATTTTGCCGCATGTCGACGAAAAGACCGACCGCTCCTTCCTGGATAAGCAGCTGAAGGATCACGCCGCCGCCCTGGAAAACGTCGTCGAGGCTTATACCGAGAAGCACGCCGAGGCCGCCACCCCGATCCACCCCGAGTACGCAGCCAGCATTATCGATGAGCTTGCCGACGAGGACGCCGTCTTCACCGTCGATACCGGCATGTGCAATGTCTGGGCCGCTCGCTACATCACCCCCAACGGCAAGCGGGAGGAGATCGGTTCCTTCAAGCACGGCACCATGGCCAACGCCCTGCCACAGGCAATCGGCAGCCAGGCCGCTGACCGCGACCGCCAAATCATCACCTTTTCCGGCGACGGGGGCTTAAGCATGCTGCTGTCTGAGCTGCTCACCGTGAAGTTGCACAACCTGCCTGTGAAGATGATGGTGTTCAACAACGCCTCGCTGGGCATGGTGAAGCTGGAGATGATGGTGGCCGGCCTGCAGGAGTTCGAGACCGACCACGAGCAGGTCAACTTCGCCTCCATTGCTGAGGCTGTTGGGATTAAGGCGTTCCGCGTCGAAAAGCCCGACGAGCTTGCCGACGCCATCCGCGCCGCCCTAGCACACCCCGGCCCCGCGCTGGTGGACATGGTGACGGACCCCGACGCCCTGTCGCTGCCACCGAATATCACCTGGGAGATGCTCATGGGCTTTTCCACCTCTGCTGCGAAGACGGTTCTTGACGGTGGTGTGGGGCGCATGGTGGATCTGGCGCGTGCCAACCTGCGCAATATTGGTGGCGCTGCGACGATCGGCAAGAACACGTTGACCTAGTCGCGGCTGGCCGGCCGGTCACAACGTGATAATCGAAACGTTATATAAACGTAACGACATATTTCGAGGTCCTTCGGTATACTATAGGTAGTACATTATTTTTTGATTGTTTTTGAAAGGACGATTCAATGACCGACCACTCCCGCGAACCACAGCGCGAACCACACAGCACTACGCGTGCCTACGACGTGGAAACGAAGGCCCACCCCGACGACCACAGCGCGCAAGAAGCCTTCATCGGCACTTCTGACCCGCGCGTGGCCAAGGGCAACGTGTCCTGGGGCGCGATCTTCGCCGGTGTCGTGACCTTCTTGTCTATCATGATCCTGCTCGGCGTCGGCGCCGGAGCCATGGGTCTGCAGGACTCCTCCGGCACCGCGGTGGGCATCTTCACCCTGATCGGCCTGGTCATCGCCTTCCTGGCAGCCGGATACGTCGCGGGTGCCCTGGGCGTTCGCGGTGGCCTCTTCCACGGCTTCGCCACCTGGGCGACCTCCCTGATCGCCGCCGTTGTTCTGGTTGGCTGGTTGGGTACAAGCCTGATCGGCACTGCCGGCAACATCGTGGGCACCGCCGCCGAGACTGGCGCGCAGGCAACCACCGTCGACCCACAGCAGGCCCAGGACGCAGCGAACACTGCGGCCAACAACGTTGACCCGAACCAGGTTCAGGACTCCGCGCAGCAGGCAGCTGACAACGCACAGCAGACCCTGAACGAAGCCGCACCAGCAATCGCTGAAGGTGGCTGGTGGACCTTCGGTGGCCTCCTGCTTGGCGCAGTACTGGCTTCCCTGGCCGGCGTTGCAGGCGCACGCAGCGTGATCAACAAGAAGACCCACGAGGTCGTCACCACCCAGCGCTAACTAGACACCACGAACGCCCTGCCCAACCATTGCGGTTGGACAGGGCGTTTCGTTTTCCTTTCGGCGCTTGCCTGCGCCTATCGACGACGCCGTGGGTCCCACATCACCATCGCGGTGGAACGCGGAACATGCACCAACTCACCGCTCGTGCGCCCGCCCCGCGACAGTTTCTGGCGCAGCTCCTTGTTCTGCTGCTCACTGTGCTCCAGGCGGGACTGGAGTTCTTCAATCTCCTCCGACAATTCGATAATCGTCTTGATGCCGGCCAGGTTCACTCCCTCTTCCTGAGAGAGCTGCTGAATCCGCCGCAGCATCGAGATGTCGCGGTGGGAATAGCGGCGCCCACCGCCGGAGGTCCGCATCGGGGTCACCAGCCCCATGCGATCGTAGGTACGCAGGGTTTGTGCGTGCATGCCAGTCAGTTCCGCAGCAACCGAGATGACGAAGTATTCCTCGTAATTATCGTTACGCGATTCTTCTGCCATGGTATTCACCTCCCAGCCCTACTAGTTGGCGCCGGCCCACCCGCTACGCGGGTCGAAGCCGGAATCCTTCTCTGCCTGGGCGTAGGTGCGCAGGTCGCTGGTGGCCGCTGCGTCCAGATTCTTCGGGATCTGCACCTCCACGGTGACCAGCAGGTCGCCCGCACCGGAACTTTTCGGGATGCCGCGCCCACGCACACGCAGGGTGCGGCCGTTCGGCGTGCCCGCTGGGACCTTCACCTTCACGCGCTTGTCCAGGGTGGGTACCGTCACGGTGCCACCCAGGGCGAGCTCGGCAAAGGACACCGGCACGGTCACCTCAAGGTCATCACCATCGCGGGTAAACACCTTGTCGGGACGCACCGTGACGTGCACGAACAGGTCACCGGCCGGAGTGCCGTTCGGTCCGGCCTCCCCCTGCCCAGCCAGGCGCACCTTCTGCCCATCGATCACACCCGCGGGGATGCGCACGGTAATCGACCTGGTCCGGTGCACCGTACCGCGGCCCGAACAGGTCGGGCACGGATCCTCGATCACCTGGCCGGAGCCCGCACACTTGGTACATGGGCGGGACATGCCGAACGCGCCTTTTTGCTCGCTGACAAAACCAGAGCCGGAGCACTCAGAACACGTTGTCGGATTGCCCGACTTCGAGCCGGAGCCGTGGCACGTCGTACACGGTGCCTCCCCGGAAAGTTCCAGCGGGATCGTGGTGCCCTGGGCTGCCTCGCGGAAGTCGAGGGTGATGCGGGTTTCTACATCCGCCCCCCGCGTCGGCCGCGCTGACTTGCCAGCACCGCCGCCACGATTAAAGAGGCCGCCGAAGATGTCACCAAGACCGCCTTCTTCAGAAAATCCTCCACCGGATCCTCCTCCGAAGAGGTCTGAGAAGTCGATGTTTTCCGTCGACGTCTGACGAAACCCGCCCGGAAAGCCGGAACCACCCGCCCCTCCGAAGCCGGGGAAGCCACCGGAACCGATCATCGATTTCAGTTGGTCGTATTCCTTGCGCTGGCCCTCGTCGGAAAGCACGTCATAAGCTTCGGCCGCCTTCTTAAAGCGCTCCTCCGCCTTGGCGTCGCCTGGGTTTTGGTCCGGGTGGTTCTCGCGTGCGAGTTTCCGGTAAGCCTTCTTAATGTCCGCCGCTGAGGCGTTCTTGGAGACACCCAGGTCCCCGTAATAGTCTTTATCTGCCCATTCACGGTTCATTGCCACGGGTCATCTCCTCCTTTCGCTTCTAATCGAAGAGTGTTGTTGATCTAAATATATTTTGTGAACTATGTTTCAAATCTAATTCTATGAAATTGTGGAAAGGGCCGGGGCCAAAGCTAGTGGTCCCCGGCCCTTTTCCTCATGCGGCTTATTCTGCCTCTGGCGCCTGCGTCTCCTGCGGATCCGCAATGATCACCATGGCGTTGCGCACCAAGCGATCGCCCAAGCGGTAGCCCTTGCGCAGTACCGTGCCTAGGCGCTTGTCGTCGCCCTCGGACAGGTCCTGGACCGCCTCGTGGATCTCTGGGTCGAACTCGTCGCCCTCCGCACCGAATGCTTCCAGCTTCTGGCCGGCCAGCACGTTGTTCAGCTTGTCGGCGAAGGCCTTCAGCGGGCCCTCGTCGAGGTCGCCGTGCTGCTTGGCTAGCTCGAGGTCGTCGAGAAGCGGCAGGAACTCGGTGATCACCTTGGCCTTCGCAGCCTCGACGGCTGCGGTGCGCTCGCGCTCAGTACGACGACGGTAGTTCGCGTACTCGGCGCTCACACGCTGCAGGTCCTCGGTGCGCTCAGCCAGCTGGGCCTCCACATCGGGTACGGCTTCCTGCTCCTCGACACCTGCGAGCGCCTCGTCGACCTCAGCTTCGAGCTCAGGATCGATCGCGACCTCTTCGGCGGCGTCGGCGCGGGCATCAGCCTGTGCCTTGGCGGCCTCTTCTGCTGCCTGTTCGGCCTCGTTTGGGCTGGTGAACTCCGGGTCGGTGTTGTCCGGGTTACCTGGATCGTTCGGCATCTCTTGTGCCATTATCATCCACCATCTTTCTCGTGGCTCCCCGCGCGTCGCCACGCGGGGTGCGGGCCTACTTGTTGTCGGAGTTGTCGGACTCGTCCTCTTCGACAACCTCGGCGTCGACGACGTTGTCGTCGGCAGCGTTAGCGGAGTCGCCAGCGTCTGCCTGGGTTGCGCCGGTGTTGGCCTCAGCCTCGTAGAGCTGCTTGCCCATCTCCTGGGACTCGGTGTTCAGTTCCTCAACAGCGGACTTGATGGCGTCGAGGTCGTCGCCCTTGAGCGCCTCGTCGACCTTGTCTGCTGCTGCGATGACCTTGGCCTTGACGTCCTCGGAGACCTTCTCGGAGTTCTCGTCGACGAACTTGCGGGTCTGGTAGGAAGCGGTTTCTGCGGAGTTGCGGGTTTCCTGCTCCTCGCGGCGCTTCTTGTCCTCTTCCGCGTGCTCTTCGGCGTCCTTGATCATGCGGTCGATCTCTTCCTGGGACAGCTTGGAGCCGTCCTGGATGGTGATCGTGTTTTCCTTGCCGGTGCCCTTGTCCTTTGCGGACACGCTGACGATGCCATTGGCGTCGATGTCGAAGGTGACCTCGATCTGTGGCACGCCACGTGGCGCCGGTGCGATGCCGCCCAGCTCGAAGGAACCGAGCAGGGTGTTCGCCGATGCCATCTCACGCTCGCCCTGGAAGACCTGGATCTGCACGGAAGGCTGGTTGTCTTCGGCAGTGGTGAAGGTCTCGGAGCGCTTGGTTGGGATGGTGGTGTTGCGCTCGATCAGCTTGGTCATCACGCCGCCCTTGGTCTCAATGCCCAGGGACAGCGGGGTGACGTCGAGAAGCAGCACGTCCTTGACGTCGCCGGTCAGCACACCTGCCTGCAGTGCGGCACCCAGTGCGACGACCTCGTCTGGGTTCACGCCCTTGTTCGGCTCCTTGCCGCCGGTGAGGTCCTTGACCATGTCGGTCACAGCTGGCATACGGGTGGAGCCACCGACCATGACCACGTGGTCGATGTCGGAGACGGACAGGCCGGCGTCCTTGATCACCTGGTTGAATGGCGACTTGGTGCGGTCCAGCAGATCAGAGGTGATCTTCTGGAACTCGGTGCGGCTCAGGGTCTCGTCCAGGAACAGTGGGTTCTTCTCAGAGTCCACGGTGATGTATGGCAGGTTGATGGATGCCTGCTGGGAGCTGGACAGCTCAATCTTTGCCTTCTCTGCTGCCTCGCGCAGACGCTGTAGAGCCATCTTGTCCTTGGTCAGGTCGATGCCGTTGGCGGACTTGAACTTTTCGACGAGCCAATCGACGATGCGCTGATCCCAGTCGTCGCCACCGAGCTCATTGTCACCTGCGGTTGCAAGCACCTCGACGACGCCGTCGCCGATCTCCAGCAGGGAGACGTCGAAGGTGCCGCCACCCAGGTCGAACACCAGGATGGTTTGTTCCTTCTCGCCCTTCTCCAGGCCGTAGGCCAGTGCTGCTGCGGTTGGCTCGTTAACGATACGTAGGACGTTGAGGCCTGCGATCTGGCCGGCCTCCTTGGTGGCCTGGCGCTGTGCGTCTTCGAAGTAAGCAGGGACGGTAATAACTGCCTCGGTGACTTCGTCGCCAAGATAGGACTCTGCGTCGCGCTTCAGCTTCATCAGCGTGCGGGCAGAGATTTCCTGCGGGGTGTACTTCTTGTCGTCAATTTCCACGGACCAGTCAGAGCCCATGTGGCGCTTGACGGAGCGGATGGTGCGGTCAACGTTGGTGACCGCCTGGTTCTTGGCGGACTGGCCGACCAAGATTTCGCCGTTCTTCGCGAATGCGACAACGGACGGGGTGGTACGGGAGCCCTCCGAGTTGGCGATAACTACTGGCTCGCCACCTTCGAGGACGGATACAACCGAGTTGGTGGTACCCAAGTCAATTCCTACTGCGCGTCCCATTATGTTTATTCCTCCTGTTGTAAGTGAAGTTCATCAGATAAGTTGATTGCCTCTGGCTCAACTTGTGGAACCACTCTAACACACGATCCCAGCAACCTTGAGCCGATTGCACTCAACCTACACAACGGGACCTAGGGCAAAGTTATTCCAACCCCACTCAACTTTCTTCGTTTCGGCTGGTCACAGCACAAGTAACAGTTTCCTGTGAACTTGCACCTCAGATCACCCTTTCGCTCTGCCCCCCACTGCGAACCCGGCCACAACGCCCACCCCAGCGCCCGATTCCACCCGCGCGCTATCCGACGCCCCTCCCGCGCCATCCACTCCGGCTCAGCATGATGCACCACATGCGCCAGATCAAACGCATCCAGAATCTCCTCCATGCCACGCAGCTCCCCCGATCCCCCACCAGGAGCGCCCATCACCCACGCCTCCGGATCCATCCGCGCGGGAATCACGCGGGCGTCGTCGACAAGCACCCGCCCCAGCACCCACCCCAGGGCCTCCGCCGCCGCGACCGCCGTCAGGTGCACCTGGGCCTCGCGATACAGCCCATCACTGACCTCGAAACCGCCCGCCGCCACGCGCCGACCCACCTCGCGCAGAAAATCGCGCTCGCGTGTGCCCATCAGCCCGCGCCCCACGCTCACCAGATCATCCGACTCCGGCGCCCGACCCGCCATCACCAGCGCCGCCACCTGCCCCACCAGCGCCTGCGCCCGCATCATCGCCTCCAGCTCCGGCAGCGCGCGCAGCCTCGCCTCCGCCCGCCCCAGCACCGGCGGCACGTCATGGCCCAGCCCACGCATGGCGCTTAACGACGAAAGCCTGCGCCGCACCGCATCCTCAGCCACGGGGACCTTTACGTCATTGCCGGGCGCCTGCAGATTCTCCCCGTCCACCGAACGCACCGGACCATTACCCACCTGCACCACCGTGGGCCCCAAAGAAGCCAGGTGTGCGAATTCTGACAGTTGGAGGGGCGTGTAATGGTCATCACGGTAAAGCTCGTAGACGCAGGCCGCGCGCGTGACCAGGCGGGCCAGCGGGTGGGTACTGCGGATATCGGGGCCGGTAACGACAAGACCAGCGTCAGCGAACTCGTCGATAAGCCGCGCCACGGTCGCCTGCACATCGGTAGCAGGGGCGTTGCTGGAGGGCACCGTCGTTAGCACAGTCACTCGCATGAATCTATTGTCGGGCATCGTGACAATTCTTGCAGTGTCAGTTTTCTGGCATGATGTCCTCTGTGAACAAGATTAATGAGACCATCGCTGACAGCAGCGTGCCCAAAGAACCCACCCCGGCCGACTCCGCCCAGGAACTCTCCGAAGAAAATATTGACCGCTCGGTGATCCTGTCCGCGGACGCGCGCACCCTCGCGCTCTGGGCAATCCGACTACTCGTGATCGCCGCCGCCGCGTGGGTCGTGTGGCAAGGCCTCGGCTTCATCTGGGTGGGCCTGCTGCCAGCCATCCTGGCGCTGATCTTCTGCACCGTCCTGTGGCCGCCGGTGCGCTGGCTGCGCAACCGCAAGGTGCCCGCCGCGCTCGCCGTGATCCTGGTGATCGTGGGCTTCTTCGGCGCCATCTTCGCCATCTTCGCCGCCATGGCCCCCACCATCAGCTCCCAGGCACAAGACCTGTACAACCAGGCGCAGCGCGGCATCGACCAGGTGCTGAACTGGCTGGAAACGGGCCCGCTGGCGATCGACACCACGCAGATCGACGAGGCGCTGGCGAACGTGCGTCAATACATCACCGACCAGGCCTCCAATATCGCCTCCGGCGTGATTTCTGGTGTCGGGGTGGCCACAGATATCGTCGTCACGCTCGTGCTCATGCTCGTGCTCACATTCTTCTTCCTCAAAGACGGCGACCGCTTCCTGCCCTGGGTGCGCCAATACGCGGGCGCGAAGGCCGGCTTCCACTTCACCGAGGTATGCATGCGCTCGTGGAACACCCTGTCCGGGTTCATCCGCACGCAGGCCGTGGTCTCCTTCGTGGATGCCCTCTTCATTGGTATCGGGCTTGTGATCCTGCAGGTGCCGCTAGCGATGGCGCTGGCCGTGACCACCTTCTTCGCCGGGTTCATCCCGATCGTCGGTGCCTTCACCGCAGGTGCTCTGGCCGTGATCGTGGCGCTGGTATCCCAGGGATTCTGGGTGGCGGTGGCCGTGCTGGTGCTCGTCATCGTCGTCCAGCAGGTCGAGGGCAACGTGCTGCAGCCGGTCCTGCAATCCAAGGCCATGGGCCTGCACGCGGCGATCGTGCTGCTGTCCGTGACCGTCGGCTCCACCCTGTTCGGCATCATCGGCGCGTTCCTCGCCGTACCCGTCGCCGCGGTGGTCGCCGTCTGGTTCCGCTACCACGCCGAAATGGTGTCCCTACGCACCGGCGAAATCACTGCCGACGACATCCAGATCTCCACCCAACAAGGCGCCACCATGAGCTCGCGCGAAGCCTTCGAAGCCGTGCGCGAAAACCTGCGCCGCATGGGCCGCCGCAAATCTAAAGAATCCGGCGAAGAACCCGTGGACCCAGAATACGGCGCCACCAGCGTGAAAAAGCTGAAGGAAGGCGGCGACGCGGCCGCGGAGAACGACATTGACAAAGCACCCGGCCGCGAGAATTAGGAAATTCGCATAGGGTGGGGGCCAGTCCGATCCCCAAACTTAAGGAGCATAAATTGTCTTCTCTCAACGGACGCAAGATCGCTGTCATCGCCACCAACGGTTTCGAGGACTCGGAGCTGGCAAGCCCAGTCGAGGCCGTCACCAACGCCGGCGCCGAGGTCTCCCTCATCTCCACCGAAGCCGGCACCATCAAGGGCAAGAACGGGACTGAGGAAAAGGTGGACCTCACCTCCGCAGAGGCCAACCACGCCGACTTCGACGCACTCATCCTGCCCGGCGGCACCTCCAACGCCGACAAGATCCGCATGGACGGCCACGCCGTCGAATTCGTACGCGGCATCTTCGAGGCTGACAAGCCCACCGGCGTGATCTGCCACGGCGGCTGGATCCTCACCGACGCCGACGTTCTGCGCGGCCGCACCCTGACCTCCTACGCTTCCCTGAAGACCGACCTGACCAACGCCGGCGCCAACTGGGTCGACGAGGAAGTCCACGTGGACAACGGCCTAGTCTCCTCCCGCACCCCGGCCGACCTGGAGGCATTCAACGCGGCGATCGTCGAAGCCTTTCAGTCGAGCAACGACTAAGAAGTAAAACCTGGCACTTTCTGGCCAACCTGTGGATAACAATGTTGTTTTCCACAGATTTCGGACATTTCGCCAACGGCCCCCGCGCACATTGCGGGGGCCGTTTAGCGTATGAGGCATGAACCTCGGAGAGATCCTCACCGCCCTCGGCACCAGCGCCATGACGCTGATCGCCGAGGTCGGCACGCTTTCCGACGACGACCTCCGCCGCAGTGGAGCCGAAGCCCAACCACTATCGACGCTGCGCAAACTTTACGAGCTCTACTACGGCTCCACCGCCTTCACCCGCAAGCAACGCAACGCCCGTGACTCCGCCACACGCGGCAACCTGGGCCTGCAGAGGCTGAAGTCCATCGAAAACTACGCCAACCGGCTCACCGACTCCACCCGCAAATGGCCGCTGCGCGAAGAACTCACCGCCTTCGAAGGCAACGACTATGACTTCCAGCGCCACGCCGCCGAACGCGTGCGCGCCTACAACGCGACCGCTGACGCGGCCGACCAAGAGGAACCCAAGCAGTCAAAGCGCTCCATGAAGGTCACCCACCACGAGGGCACCACCGAGGCCTCGCTGACCGTGCGCGGCCCCTCGTCCGAGATCCGCGCCGCCGAACAACTCGCCCGCGAGCGCGCAGAAGAAGAAGGCACCTCCCCAGCAGAAGCACTATTGGCGGGCATGTGCTCGTCGACAAGCGAAGGCGGGGTGCGCACCGTGGTGAAGGTGCTGGTGCCGCTCAGCGATGTGCAGGCGCTACGCAACGGCGAGGGTGCCGACGCTGTGCTGCACTGCACCAACGGCGCACTGATCACCGGCCGCGAGCTGCTGGAGAGGGAGATCGAACCGATCGCCGAATACGTCGGCCTGACCAACATGGACGGCGCGGTCACGATCTCCACCGGGCTGCACCCATTCTTCGACGACGGGCACATCGTTGACCGGGCCGGCTTGGAACGGGAGGAAGAACGAAGATCCTCGCGTGGCGATCCACCCGTGCCCGCCGCCACCAAGGCAAAGGCGCTGGCCAGGTTCGCCAGCTACAAGGACCGCTGCCTCCTCGAAGCCGAACAAACAGTGTGCGCCGCGGAAGGGTGCAGCGTGCCCGTGACCCGCACTCAGGTTAATCACAATATCCCGCACAGTAAGGGCGGGCTGACGGTCGTGCGCAACCTGTCGATGCTGTGCGATTACCACAACGGCAAAGCCGGCGACCGCGAGATGTATCGCAAGATCGCCGGCGTGACGTACCGGGTGCTGCCGGGCGGGAAGCTGGTGCGTAACCGCCACCCGCTGGCTGTCTAGCTGTGCACAGCTGCGGGTTCGGCGGAGGGTTCCTGCTCGTCGACAACGTTGACCTGCCGGTTACGCTTCACGCGGCGCGCGCCGATGAAGGTGATGGTGAAGCCGACGACGAGGATCGCGATGCGGATCGCCCACATCACTGTCTCGGACCAGCCGAATCCACCGAAGACGGCCGGGACGTTGAGGACGATCAGCATCGTACCGACCAGCCCGCCCAGCAGGTAGGGGTTGAGGCGGGAGACGGCCCACGCCGCGATCGGTGCCGCCAGCACGCCGCCGATGAGCAGCGCGAGGATGATCATGGCGTTGCGCGCCAGCTCGTCCCACATGCTCACGACGAAGCCCGCGGTGCCACCGATGGAGACGAGGAATTCGGCAGCAGACACGGTGCCGACGATCTTGCGCGGTTCCGCACGCCCCATGGTCAGCAGGGTGGACACGGTGACCGGCCCCCAGCCGCCGCCACCGGTCGAGGAGAGGAAGCCGCCGATCGAACCCAGCCCGATCAGCGCGCCTTTCGACGTCGGCTTGCCACTAGGCTGCGCTTTTCGACGACCACTGCTGAACCGGATCACCAAGTGCACGCCGAGCGCCATCAAGATGATGCCGGTCAGCGGGCGGGCGGCGGACACAGGCAGGTTGGCCAGCACGGTCGCGCCGATGAAGGACAAGATCATGCCCGGGATGCCCAGGGTAAGGGCCTGTTTCCAGTTCACGTTGCCGAAGCGCCAGTGGCTGATGCCGGCGGCGAACGTGGTGCCCAGTTGGGCGGCGTTGACGGCGGCGACGGCCTGGGCGGGCACGAGTCCGGCCAGGGCGATCAGGATGGTGGTGGACGTGATGCCGAAGCCCATGCCCAGTCCACCATCGACGAGTTGGGCGGCGAAGCCCGCAATCGCAATGAGAATAAATGTCATCATGGGTCTAGCAGCTTTCTGTTCAAGGGTGTGTGAAAGGTTAACCGATTTATTGGGTGCTCGCCCGGTAGCGGTCGACCACGATAGGGACAAGGTCGGTCAGCAGCGGCGGCGAGTAGCTCACGTCGATGCCGGTGTCGTCTTTGATGTCGCTCAGCCACCCCACCGCCAGGTCCAGCAGTGTGCCGTGGGTGACGAAAAGCGGCAGCAGGTGGAGGGCGGGGCTGTCGTCGGCAAGCGCGCGTAGTCCGGCTTCGCGGCGTCCGGGGCCTGTGCCGGTGGCGGGGACGACGACGGTGCGTTGCCCTGTCAGTTCGGCCACGCGTGCGCCAAGCGCTTCGGTGGCGGCTGCGGCTTCAGCGTCGGAGGTGCCCACAGGGTAGAGGGCGAGGGTGGCGCCGGCGGGTGCGCGGGCGGCGAGCAGCGCGGCGATGTCCTCGCCCTGGCCCAGCCCGGCGGCGAGCTGCAGTTCGATGCCCTTGGCCTCGGCGATCGCGGCGGGCACGTCCACTTTCGCGTGGTAGGCGTCGGTGAACAGCAGCGGCACGACTACGGCCCGCGCATGGTGCTTATCGACGAGCGCTTGGGCGGCTCCGGCGAGGTCGGGGGCTGTGAAGTCGAGGTGGGCGTCGACCGCATCCACGCCAAGCGCCTCGCCCGCGGCCGCGGTGATGGCGCGGGAGCCCTCGACCGCCTCCGGGTGTCGCGAACCGTGCGACAGGGTGATTAGGGCGGTCATCGCGCACGCTTTCCGACGAGTCCCGCCGCCAACGTATTGCCCGAAGCCTGGTCGATGAGCAGGAAGTTGCCCACCGCTCCGCGGGCGGCGTACTCCTCCACTGGTAGTTCGGTGGCGGTGGTGATGGTCACCAGGGCGATGTCGTTGAGGCCCACCGGTTCTTGCGTGGTCACGCGCCCGCGCACCAGGGTGGTGCCGTAGCGGACTTTCACGGTTTTGCCGTCGGTGATCTCCTTGTCGGTCAGCCCCACGATGGTGGCCTCAAACTCGCGCACCGCCTCCGGCCTGGTGCCGCCGGCAAGCAGGTCGCCGCGCACCAGGTCAATATCGTCGGCCAGGCGCAGAGCCACGGCATCGCCCGCTTTGGCATGATCCACCGCATCCAGTCCGTCCGAGGTATCGATGTGGGTGATCGTCGTTAAGCGCCCACCCGGCGCGGAAATCTCATCGCCGACAGACACCGTGCCGGCTGTGATCTTGCCGGCATAGGCGCGGTAGTCGGTGGCGTGCTCACGCAACACGTACTGGATGGGCAGGCGGAAATCCAGGTCAAGGGCGCGCCCGGAGTTCACGGGGATGGTCTCCAGCAGCTCCAGCACGGTGGGGCCCTCGTACCAGTCCATGTTGGCCGACGGTTCGACGACGTTGTCGCCACGCAGCGCGGAGATCGGGATGACGTGCGGGTCCGCGATCCCCAGCTCGGTGGCGCGCGCGGTGAACTTTTCGCGGATCGCGGTGAATGTGTCCTCGGAGTAGTCGACCAGGTCGATCTTGTTCACCGCCAGGATCACGGTCTTCACCCCCAGCAGGGCGGCCACGTTGAGGTGGCGCAGCGTCTGCTCGACCACGCCGTGGCGGGCGTCGACAAGCAGCACCACCACCTGCGACGTCGACATACCAGTCACCGTGTTGCGCGTGTACTGCACATGTCCCGGTGTATCGGCCAGGATGAAGGCGCGCTTGTCGGTGGCGAAGTAGCGGTAGGCCACGTCGATGGTGATGCCCTGCTCGCGTTCGGCCCGCAGCCCGTCGACAAGCAGTGAGAGGTCCAGCCCGTCGAAGCCGCGGTCGGCGCTGGTGCGTTCTACGGAGGCCAGCTGGTCGGCCAGCACGGATTTGGTGTCGTGCAGGAGGCGCCCCACGAAGGTGGACTTCCCGTCATCGACGCTGCCCGCGGTGCACAGGCGTAGTGTTTGGCGGTCGTTCATCAGAAGTAGCCTTCCTTCTTGCGGTCTTCCATGGCGGATTCGCTCAGGCGGTCGTCGGCACGCGTGGCGCCGCGTTCGGTGAGCGTGGAGGTGGCGATCTCACGCAGGACCTCGTCGATGGTGGTGGCGTCGGACTCGATCGCGCCGGTGCAGCTCATGTCGCCGACGGTCCGGTAGCGCACGCGCTTGACGACGATATCCTCGCCCTCTTTCGGTTCCAGCACACCAGGCATGGGGGTCAGCCACATGCCGTCGCGCTGGAACACTTCGCGGTCGTGGGCGAAATAGATTGGCGGCAGGGCGATGTTGCGGGCGCCGATGTACTCCCACACGTCTGCCTCCGTCCAGTTGGAGATGGGGAACACGCGAATATTTTCGCCCGGCAGTTTCTGACCGTTGTACAGGTCCCACAGTTCGGGGCGCTGGCGGCGCGGATCCCACCCGCCGAAACTATCGCGCACCGAGAAGACACGTTCCTTGGCGCGGGCGCGCTCCTCATCGCGGCGAGCACCACCGAGCACGGCGTCATAGCCCACCTCGGCGATCGTCTCCACCAGCGGGATGGTCTGCAGCGGGTTGCGGGTGCCGTCGGGGCGCTCCACCAAGTCGCCGCGGTCGATCCAGTCCTGGACTTCGGCCACGCGCAGGCGGGCGCCGGTCTCGTCGATAAGCGCATCGCGAAACTCAATCACCTCCGGGAAGTTGTGCCCGGTGTCCACGTGCAGCAGCTCGATCGGCATGGCGGCCGGGGCGAACGCGCGGCGCGCCAGCTCGAAAACGACGCACGAATCCTTCCCGCCCGAAAACAGCAGGCCGACCTTGTCGAACTGGCCGGCCACCTCGCGCAGGATGTGGATCGATTCGTTTTCTAGATCTTTGAGGTGTGGCGAAAGTTGTGTCATGAGTGGAGCCCACATTCTGTCTTGTTCTGTCCGGCCCAGCGCCCGGCGCGCGGATCCTCACCCTCAGCAACGGGCAGGGTGCAGGTTTCGCACCCGATGGACGGGTAGCCCTGCTGGGTCAGCGGGTGGATGATCAAATCGTGCTCGGCGATATAGCGGTCCGTGTCCTCCAGGGTCCAGGTGACCAGCGGGGAAATCTTCAGCCGGCCAGTGTCATCGAGCGACAAGGCCGGGGCATTCGCGCGGGTCGGCCCGTCGTCGCGGCGCAGGCCAGTCACCCAGCCCGCATAGTCCGACAACTGCACCGCCAGCGGCTCCACCTTGCGCATCCGGCAGCACGCCGTCGGGTTGGACAGGTACAGGTTCGGCCCATAGGTGGCGTCCTGCTCCGCGCGGGACAGCACCGGCAGGGCGCGCACCAGCTTCTGATCCGGGTAACGCGCCTCCACCTTGTCCGCCACCTCCAGTGTTTCAGCGAAGTGGTAGCCGGTATCCAGGAAGAGGAGGTCCGCGCCGGGCAGGTGGTCCTTCGCCAGTTCCGCCAGCACGGTGTTTTCCATGCTCAGCGTGACGACGAGGTCTTCAGACACATGCTCATGGGCCCAGTCCAAAATGTTCTCGGCGGATTCGTCGTACAGCGTGTCGGCCCACTTATCGACGAGCGCCTGGTTGCGGCGCAGGGTGTCGTCGTTAAGCGCGCGCGTGGTGGTGGGGCCGTCGGGGCTGATGCCGGGGTCGCGGAAGTTCGAGCCGATGTTGAAGCGGGCCAGGGACTTCTGCAGCGCCTCGTGGGTGGAAGGTGCGGGTGCGGGCGGGGTTTCGGGGTCGTCCTGGCCGTAGAAGCGGACGTCGAAGATGCGCAGGCACTCGTGGCACTTCCAGGCGAAGTCGGTTTCCTCGTTCGGGTAGAGGTCCTCGCCGGCGCAGTACGGGCAGAAGGTGGGGTGGTTACGGTTGGGGTTGGGTTTCCGGCGGAAACTCATTTGATGTCCTCCTCGTCGGCGCGGACGAGCCACTCGCGGAAGTTTTCGCCGTCGTTGCGGTCGCGCAGATAATTGCCGACGACGCGGGTGACGTAGTCCGTCAGTTCCGTCGAGGTGACTTTGTGGCCGCGGATCTTGCGGCCGAAGTTGGCGCCCTCGCCCAGGGTACCGCCGAGGTGGACCTGGAAGCCTTCGACGCGGTTGCCGTCGGCATCCGTGACGGTCTGGCCCTTCAGCCCGATGTCGGCGATCTGCGTGCGCGCGCAGGCGTTAGGGCAGCCGTTAAGAGCAATGCTGATGGGGCTGTCGAGGTCGCCGAAGCGGTCCTCCAGCTCGTCGGCAAGCTCGATGGCGCGGGACTTCGTCGTCACGTGCGCCAGCTTGCAGTATTCCAGGCCGGTGCAGCTGAGCAGGCCGCGGCGGAACTCGCTGGGCTTGGAGAATAGGCCCATCTGGTCGAGGTCGGCGGTGAGCGCGTCAATTTTGTCTTCCGGGATGTCCAGGAAGAGCAGCTCCTTGAACGGGGTGAAGCGCAGGCGGGTCAGGCCGTGGGATTCGGCGAGGTCGGCCACGGCGATCAGCTGCTCGCCCGAGAGATGCCCCAGGGTGGGTTTGACGCCCAGGTAGTAGTTGCCGTCTTTCTGCTTGTGCAGGCCGATGTGGTCGCGGTCGATGGGGTTGGTGGGCGCGGCAGGCCCGTCGGGTAGCGCGTAGCCCAGGTACTCTTCGAGCACTTCGCGGAACTTTTCGACGCCCCACTGCGCCACCAGGAACTTCAGGCGCGCCCGGTTGCGCAGGCGGCGGTAGCCGTAGTCGCGGAAGATGCGCACCACGTTGGCCCACACTTCCGGCACCTGCTCCAGGGTGACGAAGACGCCCAGGGGCTGGGCCAGCATGGGGTTCGTCGATAAGCCTCCGCCCACGTACACCTGGAAGCCGGGGCCGAGTTCGGGGTGCTCGACGCCCTGGAAGGCGAGGTCCTGGATCTCGTGGGTGACGTCCTGGCGGGCGTTGCCGGAGATGGCGGACTTGAATTTGCGCGGCAGGTTTTGGAATTCGTCGCGGGTGACGAGGTCGCGGCTGATGGTTTCGATGGCGGGGGTGGCGTCGATGATTTCGTCGGCGGCGATGCCTGCGACCGGCGAGCCGAGGATGACGCGCGGGACGTCGCCGCAGCCGTCGAGGGTGCTCAGGCCGACGGCGTCGAGCTTCTCCCAGATGGCTGGCACGTTTTCGATCTCGACCCAGTGCAGCTGGATGTTCTGGCGGTCGGTGAGATCGATGGTGGAGCGGGCCCAGTCGCGGGAGATTTCGCCGACGGCGCGGGCCTGTTCGGTGGTGCAGCGGCCGCCGTCGAAGCGGATGCGCATCATGAAGTAGCGGTCCTGGAGCTCGGAGTTGTCCTTGCCGGTGTGTTCGCCGCCGAGGTTTTGCTTGCGCTGGGTGTACATGCCTAGCCATTTGAAGCGGGGGGCGAGGTCGTCGGCGGGGATGGAGTCGAAGCCTTGCTTTGAGTAGATGTCGATGACGCGTTGCTTGACTTCAAGGACGGGTTCGACCTGTTTGACTTCTTCGTCGTGGTTGAGTGGCGTTGTGCCATCAATCTTCCACTGGCCTTCGGGCTTTTTCGACCGGGGGCGTGGTGACGCGGTGGTGGTAGGCATCGCTGCTCCTCTTTTAGACCGGCTGGTCTACTTCGTAATTGGCTTTTTGCTAATGCAGTGAACAGTAACCGTACCAATTTGTCTATTGCAATAGTTGCTTATCGACGATCGCCCCGCCACCCCCTTGAACTGCACCAACCTGGGTGAATCTAAATTTTCGCGCCTAGAGTGCGTGAATTTTATTGTACGTTTCGCTTTACACGGGGCCGCTTACTGGCTACCTTTACAGACCAAGCAGTCTAGATAGTGTTGAATTTGGAAAGGACCGTGCATCATGAGCTTGCGCGTCGCAGTTATTGGAGCAGGACCGGCCGGCATCTACGCCAGCGACCTGCTGATCCGCAACGAAGAACACGACATCTACGTCGACCTCTTCGAGCAGATGCCGGCCCCCTTCGGCCTGATCCGCTACGGCGTGGCCCCGGACCACCCGCGGATCAAGGGCATCGTGAAGTCCCTGCACAACGTGCTGGATAAGCCACACCTGCGCCTGCTGGGCAATATCACCGTGGGCCGCGACATCACCATCGACGAGCTGCGCGACTACTACGACGCCATCGTCATCTCCACCGGCGCAGTCCGCGATAAGGCCCTGACTATCCCAGGCGGCGAGCACTCCATCGGCGCCGGCGAGTTCGTCGGCTTCTACGACGGCAACCCCCGCTTCGAACGCGACTGGGACCTCTCCGCCCGCCAGGTTGCGGTGATCGGCGTGGGCAACGTCGGGTTGGATATTGCACGCATCCTGGCAAAGACCGGCGATGAGCTCCTCGTTACCGAAATACCCGACAACGTGTATTCGTCGTTAAGCACCAACCAGGCGGAAGAGGTGCACCTGTTCGGCAGGCGCGGCCCGGCGCAGGCGAAGTTCACGCCGAAGGAGCTGAAGGAGCTGGACCTGTCCGACACGATCAACGTGGTGATCAGCCCGGAGGACATCGAGTACGACGAGCAGTCCGTCGCCGCCCGCCGCGCGAACAAGTCAGTGGATCTGAATTGCCAGGTGCTGGAGCAGTACGCGCTGCGCGAGCCGAAGGACGCTCCGCACACGCTGCACATTCACTTCTTCGAGGAGCCGGTCGAGGTCCTGCTAAAGCAGGACGGCGATAAGGACGGCGAGACCGTCGTCGGGCTGCGCACCGAGCGCCAGGAATATGACGGCGCGGGCAACGTCGTCGGTACGGGCGAGTTCACCGATTGGCCCGTCCAGGCCGTGTACCACGCCATCGGCTACCGCAGTGAGCCACTGCCCGGCGTGCCGTTTGACCATGAGCGCAACGTGATCCCGTCGGAAAGCGGAAAAGGCAAGGTCAACGACGGCCTGTACGTGACCGGCTGGATCAAGCGCGGTCCCGTCGGCCTGATCGGCAACACGAAGTCCGACGCCAAGGAGACCACCGACCTACTTGTCGACGATGCCCAGGCCGGCCGCCTCAGCCCGCGCAAGCATGAGGGCGCGGAGGCGATCGTCGAACTGCTGGAATCCCGCGGGATCCCGTACACCACCTGGGAAGGCTGGCACCGCCTGGACGCCGCGGAGCGCGCGGCCGGCGAGGGCTGCGAGATTTATGGCCGCGAGCGCAAGAAGATCGTCGAGTGGGAAGATATGGTGCAGCACGCGCGCGCAGTGCCTGTGGTCAGCTAAGTACGCACACGTGCGATCTTTGGCTTAAGATCGGCGAGGTCATTCACACCGAAAAGTAAAGGCCTCCCCCACCCCATGGATCTGCTCCGCCTCTTAGCGCGTCGCGCCCGCCCGTACGCCGGCGCGATTCTTGCGGTGGTGGTTCTGCAAACGCTGACCACCGCCGCCACCTTATATTTACCCAGCCTGAACGCACGCATTATCGACGAAGGCGTGGCCCGCGGCGATGTGCCGTTCATCTGGCGCATCGGCGGCGTCATGCTGGTCGTCGCGTTTGTGCAGGTGATCGCTGCGTGTGCGGCGGTGTGGTTCGGTTCGCGCACCGCGATGGGTGTGGGCCGCGACCTGCGGGAACGCATCTTCCACCGCGTCGCCCGCTTCTCCTCCGAGGACATGAGCCATTTCGGCGCCGGCACCTTGATCACCCGCGGCACCAATGATGTGCAGCAGGTGCAGATGACCTTCCTGATGTTTCTGAACTTCATGGTGGCGGTGCCGATCATGATGGTTGGCGGCGTGGTGATGGCCATCCGCGAGGATCCGGGCATGAGCTGGCTCGTCGCCGTGTCGGTGTTGGTGCTCGCGGTGGTGGTCACCGGCCTGATCCTGGCGCTCCTGCCGCTTTTCCGCAGCATGCAGGGCAAGATCGACCGCATCAACGGCGTGCTGCGCGAGCAGATCACCGGCGTGCGCGTGGTGCGCGCGTTCACCCGCGAGGAGCACGAAACCCAGCGTTTCGACGCCGCCAACCTCGACCTGACCCGGCTCAGCGTGCGCATCGGCAACATTTTCGTGCTGATGTTCCCTCTGATCATGATCGTGCTCAACGCAGCCACCGCCGCCGTGCTGTGGTTCGGCGGCCACCGCGTGGAGGCCGGGGAGGTGGAGGTCGGCTCGCTCACCGCCTTCATGCAGTACCTGCTGCAGATCCTGGCGGCCGTGATGATGGGCGCGTTCATGGCCATGATGCTGCCGCGCGCGATGGTGTGCGCCACCCGCATCACCGAGATCTTGGCGCACGACCCCTCCATGACCTCCGACGGCACCGCCGCCCCCACCACCGGCCGTCTCACCTTCGACGGCGTCGGTTTCACCTACCCCGGCGCGGACGCCCCCGTCCTCGATGACATCGCATTCAGCGCCACCCCGGGGACGGTCACCGCGATCATCGGCGCGACCGGCTCCGGCAAAACCACGCTGGTCAACCTGATCCCCCGCTTGTTTGAGGCGACAGAGGGCACGGTGCTTATCGACGACACCCCTGTCTCTTCTCTTGCCCGGGAAGAGCTGGTGCGCTCGGTGACGATGGTGCCGCAGAAGCCCTACCTCTTTTCCGGCACCGTGGCCTCCAACCTGCGCGTGGCCAACCCGGATGCGACCGATGAGGAACTGTGGCAGGCGCTGGGGACGGCGCAGGCACATTTCGTGGAGTCGCTGGATATGCCGATCGCGCAGGGTGGCACCAACGTCTCGGGCGGGCAGCGTCAGCGGCTGTGTATTGCGCGGGCGATCGTCGATAAGCGAAAGATCTATGTGTTCGATGATTCTTTCTCTGCGCTGGACATGACCACCGACAAGAACCTGCGCGCGGCGCTGCTGCCGCAGCTGAGTGATGCGACCGTGGTGATCGTGGCGCAACGCGTCAGCTCGATCGTCGATGCGGACCAGATTCTGGTGCTGGATGCCGGGCGGATCGTGGCCCGCGGCACGCACGACGAGCTGGTGGAATCTTCGCCGACCTACGCGGAGATCGTGCGATCACAGATGGAGGTCTCCCAATGAGCAACGAGCTGACTGACGAAGAGATCCTGGAGCTCCAGGGCGCTGCCGGCGAACACGACGCACCGCGCACGGCGAAGAACTTCTGGCCCAGCGCCAAGCGGCTGCTCGGGCTGCTTGCCCCGCACAAGGTGGGCTTTGGCGTGGTCATCGTGTTGGTGGTGCTGTCGGTGCTGCTCAACGTGTACGCCCCGCGCGTGACGGGGCGCGCCGTCGACGTGATCTTCAACGGCGCGGTCAGCGGCCAGCTGCCCGCCGGCGCCAGCAAGGACGAGGTGATCGCCGGCCTGCGCGCGGGCGGCCAGGACCAGTTCGCGGACATGCTCTCCGGCATGGACCTGGTGCCGGGCGCGGGCATCGATTTCGGGCTGCTGGGCCAGCTGATCCTGGTGGTGCTGGCCCTGTACGTGGGCGCCAGCGTGCTGATGTGGCTGCAGGGCTTCCTCCTCAACCGCCTGGTGATGCGCGTGATTTACCAGCTGCGCGCCGACGTCGAGGCGAAGCTGAACCGCCTGCCGCTGAGCTATTTCGATCGCGGCCAGCGCGGCGATATCCTCTCCCGCACCACCAACGACGTGGACAACGTGCAGCAGGCCCTCCAGCAATCGCTGTCCCAGGCGCTGCAATCGGTGCTGATGGTGCTGGGCATCATGGTGATGATGTTCACCGTCTCCTGGCGGCTGACCCTGGTAGCACTCCTGGCCATCCCACTGACCGCCATCGTCATCGGCGTGATCGGCAGCCGCTCCCAGGCCCACTTCAAAAACCAGTGGCGCGCGACGGGCCAGCTCAACGGGCACGTGGAGGAAACCTTCTCCGGTCACGAGGTGCTGACGATCTTCGGGCGTCACGACGAGGCGCAGGCGCTTTTCGACGATCGCAACCGCGAACTGTTCGGAGCCGCGTCCATGGCCCAGTTCCTTTCTGGGCTGATGATGCCGATCATGCAGTTCATCTCCTACCTGTCCTACGTGGCAATCGCCGTGTTTGGCGGGCTGATGGTGGCCGGCGGTTCCCTCTCCTTGGGCGCTGCCACCGCGTTCATCCAGTACTCGCGCCAGTTCAACCAACCGCTCGGTGAGCTGGGTGGCATGGCCCAGATGGTGCAGTCCGGCGTGGCCTCGGCCGAGCGTGTCTTCGAATTCTTGGATGCCGAGGAAGAGGAGCCCTCGCAGGCCCAGGCCGGGACTGCGCAGCGCGCGAGCGGCCACGTGGAGTTCCGCGATGTCTCCTTCTCCTACACCGACGAGCCGCTGATCCAGAACCTCAACGTGGAGGTGCAGCCGGGCCAGAAGGTCGCCATCGTCGGCCCCACCGGCGCCGGTAAGACCACGCTGGTAAACCTGATCATGCGCTTCTATGAGATCGACTCCGGCCAGATCCTGCTCGATGGGGTGGACACCCGCCAGATGTCGCGCGAGGCACTGCGCAGCCAGATCGGCATGGTGCTCCAAGACGCGGTGCTCTTCGAGGGCACCATCATGGACAACATCCGCTACGGCCGCCTCGACGCCACCGACGAAGAAGTCATCGCCGCGGCGAAGGCCACCTACGTCGATCGCTTCGTGCACGCGCTCCCCGATGGTTACGACACCATCATCGACCAAGACGGCGGCGCGCTCTCCGCCGGTGAACGCCAGTTGATCACGATCGCGCGGGCCTTCGTCGTTAAGCCTTCCCTGCTCATCCTGGACGAGGCTACCTCTTCCGTGGACACGCGCACCGAGGTGCTTGTGCAGCGCGCGATGGGTGCGTTGCAGGCCGATCGGACGAGTTTTGTGATCGCGCACCGCTTGTCGACGATCCGTGACGCCGACCTGATCCTGGTGATGCAGGCGGGCCGTATCGTCGAGCAGGGCACCCACGACGAGCTGCTGACCGCCCGCGGCGCGTACTGGGATCTGAACCAAGCCGGCTTCGCGTCCGACGAATAACAGAGGCGCTATCTTATGAAAACCGCGATTTTTGTAAGATAGCCCCCTCCTCGCCGCGTGCTAAATTATGATTTATTAGCAATCAGCACTGGAGGTCGACGTGTCATACAAGCCGCTGAAGACCATTTTTCATCAGGCCCAGCAGCCCGCTGCGGCTACAGTGGACCGCGAGTTAGCTGCCCGGCTCAACGGCCCGTCGACCCTCCGCTTCAACTACAGGGTCGGCGACTTCGACCTTTTTGTTGTACTCACCGCAGAGCTTGCAACGCTGGTCGAGCGTGTGTGGACCAATGAGCTTCACCTCTCGCGGCTGTGGTCGGCGCTCCCGGGGGCCGTGCAGGACCATTACCTCTTTTCGCTTCTCGTGGACGAAATTCAGTCCACGAACGAGATCGAAAATATCCATTCCACCCGGCAAGAAGTCAGCGAAGCCCTCGAAGCCGCCCGCTCAACTCCCAGCAACAGTGCTGCGTTTAAACGGTTTCAGGAAATGGCACGGTCCTACCTCGCGCTTTTCGACGAAAGCCCGGACGCACAACCCCCAACCAGCCTGCAGGATCTGCGCCAGCTCTATGACTCCTTGCTTGCCGACGAGATCTCGGCCGAGGATCAGCTGGACGGTGAGCTGTTCCGCGCTGGCCCCGTCTCCATCTTCGATGCCGGACACCACGAGCCGATCCGCCGCGGGGCAGCCACGGAGGCAGATATTCACGGCCGGCTGACGACAATGTTGGGGATCCATTCCACAACCAATGTCCCTTCCTTAGCAGGTGCCTTCATTGAGCACTTCATGTTGGAACATACCCATCCGTTTTATGACGGTAATGGGCGCTTCGGCAGGTTCCTTCTGGACCTAAGACTGCGCCACGTGCTCTCTTCTCCCACCGCACTGTCCCTTTCTGCCGGGATCATGCGGGAAAAGAATGCCTACTATAAGGCCTTCTTGGACACAGAGCACCCACTTAACCGTGGTGAAGCGACGTTCTTCCTAGAGCGCATGCTGAAAATTCTGGTGCACGCCCAAGAGGCGAGGCAGGAATTCCTGCATGACAAGCGCGCCTCTCTCAATGCTCTGGGCACACTGATGGCCGAATGGGCTGACGACAACCCCCACGGCCTCAATGATTATGAAATGCAAACGTTGTTTCTGCTCGGCCAGGTATATATGTTCGGCCCGCGCAGAGGGGCCAACTGGGACGAGATTGCATCGTTTTTGGGCCGCTCGAAGCAAACAGTGCGCCCCGCTCTGGATTCACTTGAGCAACGAGGTTTCATTGTGAAGTTGAGCAACAAGCCCCTCGTCGTCGGCTTGACGGACGACGGCGTGCGGTTACTCCACCTCGATGCGGCCTAGCGATCGTCGTTAAGCGCCATGCGTGAATACTGACTGCCTGAAACCGGGCGGCACCGTTTAGGCTAAGGGCATGGTTTCTACGGTGCTTGGCTGGGTCGGCGTTCTGCTTTCCATCCCTGTGTGGGCATATTTCCTGTACCGTGCGCTGAAGTTGGTGCGGTTTATTGCCTCGGGCGGGCCGACGACGACGTCCCGCTTCAACAACTGGGGCCAGCGCCTAGTGCGCGTGATCGTGGAAGTGTTCGGGCACACCCATTTCAAAGGGAAACCACTGGTCAACGCCGCGCACTGGGCGGTGATGGTGGGTTTCCTGTTCGGCATCGTGGTGTGGTTTGAGGCCTATATCCAAACCTTCAACCCGGCTGGCGGGTGGCCGATCCTATCGGACTGGAACGTGTACCACTTCGTGGAGGAAGTGCTGGCGGTGGCGACGATCGTCGGCATCCTCTTCCTGGTGGGCGTGCGCCTGAAACTGGGCGATTCGGAGCGCGGCTCCCGCTTCTACAACTCCGTATCCTGGCACGCGTACCTGATTGAGGCGATTGTGTTCGTCGAGGGCCTGGGCATGCTGATGGTGAAGGCCGCGAAGATCGCCACCTATGGCGGCAACGCGCCGTGGGCCGATTTCATCAGCGGCCAGATCGCGAAACTGCTTCCGGCCTCGCCCGCGCTGGTATCCGCGTTCGCGCTGGTGAAGCTGCTCGGCGGCCTCCTCTTCGTGATCTTCGTCTCCCGCACCTTCAACGCGGGTGTGGCGTGGCACCGCTTCGCCGCCTTCTTCACCATCTTCTTCCAGCGCAACCCCGAGGGCGCCAAGGCCCTGGGCGCGCTACCGACGCCGACGCTTGACGACGAAGACATCACCCCTGCCTCCTGGAAGATGCTGCTGGACTCCACCGCCTGCACCGAGTGCGGCCGCTGCCAGGAACTGTGCCCCGCGTGGAACACGGGCAAGCCGCTGAGCCCGAAGAAGCTGATGATGGACCTGGGCAATTCGGCTCTGGATAACTATGACTCCCACGCCGGCCTGGACGTGCTGTCCATGGCGGGCGAGGTAGACCCGGATGTGCTGTGGTCGTGCACCAGCTGTGGCGCGTGCGTGGACCAGTGCCCCGTGGACATCGAGCACATCGACCACATCACCGATCTGCGCCGCTTCAAGGTGCTGGCCGAAAGCGAGTTCCCTTCCGAGCTCACCGGCCTGTTCAAAAATATTGAGACGAAGGGCAACCCTTGGGGAAGGAACTCGTCGGAACGCGCAAGCTGGGTGAAGGAAGCGCGCCGCGACGGGCTAGAGGTGCCGGTCGTCGGTGAGGATATCGACGATTTCGCCGACACCGAGTACCTGTTCTGGGTGGGCTGTGCCGGCGCTTACGACGATCACGGCAAGCGCACCACCCGCGCCGTCGTCGAACTGCTGGAAACCGCGGGTGTGAAGTACGCTGTGCTCTCCACTGGTGAGACGTGTACAGGTGATCCTGCCCGCCGTGCCGGCAATGAGTACCTGTTCCAGATGCAGGCCGCCCAGAACGTCGATACGCTCAATGCTGCTTTCGACGGTGTACCTGCTGGCCAGCGCAAGATCGTGACCACGTGCCCGCACTGTTTTAATACGATCCGCAACGAATACCCCGATTTCGACGGCCACTTCGACGTCTTCCACCACACCCAACTGCTGAACCGCCTGGTGCGTGACGGGCGTTTGACCCCGGTGCCGCGCACGGCCGAGAACCGCAAGCCGATCACCTACCATGATCCGTGTTTCTTGGGCCGCCACAATAAAGTGTTTGATCCGCCGCGTGAGCTGCTGGAATCCACCGGAATGCAGGTGGCTGAGATGGACAAGAACCGGGATGAAGCGTTCTGCTGTGGTGCTGGTGGCGCGCGCATGTTCATGGAGGAAAATATTGGGCAGCGCATGAACGAGTTCCGCACAGAGCAAGCGCTTGAAACCGGGGCCGAGGAAATCGCGACAGCCTGCCCGTTCTGCACCAGTATGTTCGACGGTGGCGTGAAAGCCCTGGGGGCGGCGGCCAACCCCCGCGATGTGTCGACCCTGCTGCGCGATTCGGTGCTTGTCGACGACAAACTGCCCGCTGCCGCAAAGAAGGCTTTTGTCAATCCGTCGCGTGCTGCGGTGACGATCACCCCGAAACCTCAAGCAAAGCCAGAACGCCAGTCCAAGCCTGAGTCTGAGTCTTCCGCCACGGCTACTCCGTCTACTCCCCCAGCTGCGCCATCCGCTCCGGCAGTTCTCAAAGCGCCCACTCCACCAGCACCAACTCCGGCCGCTCCCGCCACGCCACCCGCTGCGCCTGCGCCACCTGCGGCTCCGGCTCCTCCCGCCCCCAAGGTCCCCACTCCACCTACAGCACCAGCCGCTACTCCCCCAGCTCCTCCCGCTCCCAACTCAACTCCACCTGCCGCGCCTTCTGCACCTGCGGCTCCGGCCGCCCCCGCTACTCCCCCAGCGCCGCCCGCGCCACCGCCACCAGCACTGCTAAGTGAGGAAGAACCTTAAAATCACACCCCCACGACGATCATTGGGGTTCAGTTTTCATCGGGTGGTTCAAGACACCTAGAGATCGGCATGTAGTTGAACGCCTTGCCGTTCGGTAATACCGAACGTACGCGAATGCCGAACATGGGCGTGTGTTACTTGCATGCGAATACGCAGATCAAGGGCGATTCCCTTTGTCTTTGAAGCGCTCCAGTGCGTTTTGGGCCAACCCCATCGCTTCACCGGTGAGCTGATCAAACTGCTGCTTGCGCTCAATGCGGCGTTGAGCAGTCTCCTGCGCGTGGGCTGCTTGGATCTCACGCATCCGCTGGCGGTCAAGCTGGCGCGGGCTGGGCACGTACCACTTGGCTGGGCCTACCTTCATCACGTACAGCAGGATAAACACGACGGGGATGAGCAAAAGGAATGTCACGCCAATCCCGCTCCCGGTTGCCACTGTTGTAAGAATCATGCCCGCAATCGATCCGACTGTGGTCAGCCCGAGCAGCCCGGCACGGGTTTTCTGGCCTCGTTGGTGTGTTTCTGCGATCTCATTCGCGCTGTACAGCTCCACTCCGGTGCCCGCTCCAGGCTGGTGGGGGATGTCGCGAAACAGAGGAGCAAGCTCGTTACGGTTGTTCGCGTTGCACACCGCGCCGATCCTGCTTTCGTACTCTGAAAGCGTCAGTCGCCCTTCCGCCAGTGCACGCCCCAGAGCGCTCATGGCATCAGAGCGTTCATCATCAGACAGGCGCATCTGCGGGTTCTCTGGTCGGTATGGGTGGCTCACAACGCCAAGTATAGGTGTGTTGCATGGTTGCAGCAGACGCACGAGTCCGCGCCCGCAACATCATGCACTTTTTGGCTGACACGCAAGCTAATTCCCCCCTCCTCAGCCAGGACGACCGAAGATGACACTTGTTCGGCTGCCCCATCCGGTCTAGGCTTGCTTAAGTAGCAACCTCGGCGATATCGGATCGAGGCTCGGGCCAACAATCTGTCGATTGTGAAGGATAAAGGCATGTCAGTGGCGTAGTTCCAATAGAGGGGCTCAACTATTTTTCGGCTAGTAGACAGCGCACTATGAGTTTGGCTGGTACTGGAGCGGATTGCGGGCGGGTGTTCGTCGTCACGCGCAAGTCGCGGCGCTTTGGCTAATGGCCGCGCAGTGCACGTGCAAGCAAGGTTTGGACGTCGATCAACGCGCGCTCATCACGAATCTCCAAGGCAAGAGTCGGCGTGGTCGACGAAGAAACATAGATGCTAATCTCGCTATCGCTATCCATTGTTCCCGCTGTTTCTACCGCAAAGCGGCTAATGGAACTATAGGGAATGGTCTGGTAAGACCTCTTCTTCCCGCTAACCCCTGCACATCGATGGCGATGATGCGCCAATCAGTAAACACAACAAGATCCCGGAAAAGCTTAAAAGCGTTCAAAACCTCTTCCTGTGGAAGCAAAATACGGTCTTGCCTCAAGCTCTCGACGACTTGTTGTGGGTCTGCGTTGCTGGCATTGCCCATGAACGAATCAAAAAATCCCATGCTTTCTAGCGTAGTAGCTGCGGAGTTTTACCAAGAAATGCCAAGGCATCGATCCTCTCAACATTCCCGGTAGCAGGAGCAAGACGATCAGCAGTAATCAAGTAGCACGCGGTTCCCGGCGGCGCAGCTCGAGGTGCACCATATTTTCCAGGTCATGGCCGTGATCGAAGCTGCGGCTGCCAAGCAGCGCGTTACGCAGGCCCGGATCAACAAAATAGTATTTTCCGTTAGTTTTTAGCCAGCGCTTGCCTTTCGTTCTGTACTCGCGACACATCCCACCTCCACCTAGTGAAAACGACATTCTTTTGCAGTATACTTTCAGCAAACTCATACAACTTAAGAAAGGTTTTCACCGCCATGAAGAAGAGGCATCTTCATCTCATCGCCACCACCACCGCCCTTTCCCTACTGGGCGGCGTGCTGGTGGCCAGCCCAGTACACGCCGGACCAGACGATGGGAAAACCATCACCACCCAAGGCCATGTGGACGCACCAAAGACCTTCTTCAACTTTGACAGGAACACGTTCGAGTTGAAGAACGAATTCCAGGAAAACAACTATCCCCTGGAAGAAACAGCCGTATGGATTGGTAAAGGGTGGAGCGATAAAGGCAACAACCAATACCAGTTCAACGTCACCGATGATGAACTATTGGATTTCCTGGCTGAAGACGGGGAAGTTCTTTATGCCAGCCCTGCCTTTACCAGTGGTGGGCATAACCCAGTGTGGCTAGGTTTTGGTGCTGATGCGAATATCCCCGCCGACGACTTCCGCGACGGCACTATTGCTTTGGACATTCTCGACGTAGAAGGTCCCGGCAAAGTGGAAATGTTCAGCTACACCAACGATGGTGACTGGAAAAACCTGCGTCGCCTCATGTCATCCAGTGATGAAGGTTTCCGCTCCGCCCGCCTGAATGTAGGCCAACACACCCACAACTGGAGCACCTTCACCCAGCCGGGCCGGTATGTGCTCACCTACCAATCGTCGGCACGCGATAAGCAGGGTAACCTGATTTCCTCCGGGCCACAGAAACTGGCTATCCAAGTCGGTGGGCTGAAGCCAGTAGACCACCAGACCCCCTCTCTGCAGCAACGTTACGACGATGCCCACCCAGGCGATGCGTCTCAGCAGAACTATTCGCTTAACATCGCGCCTAAGGCTAACCCGGAGAAAGATGGTGACGAACATCTCTCGACCATCACGTTCGACTCCGGAGACCCCACTGTCAACGGGACGTTGACCCTGCTGAACCACGGCTACTTCCTTACCGATATCGAAGTAGAAAACGGTACCGCCTCCTACGATGAGCTCCTCGCTGCAGGAGAAGCAAGCATCCAGGCTGTCTTTACCCCTGAGGGTGACAATCCACGCTGGATTTCTCGACCAGTTGCCGTCGCCCGAGGCGGTACTGCTTCCACGACTTCTCAAAATGATGCTTCCACCATCCAGGACAAGCGCCAGATCCCTGGCCATACCCCCTTGAGCCAAGAAGTACACACCCCTAGTGACACCTCGGTAGAAGTAACCATGGTGGCCGATCCGCACGACAGCGACTACACACTTGCAACGCTAAGCTTCGCCGATCCGAAGATCCGAGGCTTTATTGAAGGCGGAGTCTACGCCAGCGCGGATGCTTCAGTTGCGGAATATCCACTCCAGATGACCGTCAACAACGGTAAGGCAACGATCCGTTTCCAAGATGGCGGGGACTATGAAGGCTATACACCAAAGTTCACCTTCTACCCTCATCCGAATACACGGGTGACTTCAGCAGAAATCATTCCGGGTGAGTGGAACGCCAAGGAGCTTACCTACTCCACCACGCTGGAAGAATCCGCCGATCAGCCATCCCCGGTAGCACCACAGCCCAGTAACCCTGCTCCCCAAGATCCACAGGCACCACAGCCTGACACCCCCAATCAAAACGGGGTCACTCTTCCAGCGGATACGCAGGTAGTCACCACTAGCGAGTACACCATTACTGGCGAGTGGGACGATAACTTCAAGGTGCACACGTACCTCCGCGAAGGAACCGATGGGCCTGATCATGTGCCCGGCACCATTACTCTCGGCGTGCAGGACTCCCAGCTTGTCTCACGGGAATCCAAAGACGAAGCCGCTACCTTCGATTTCTTGCAGTCCCCTGGCCCAGATTTTTATCTCCTGCCTGAGGATTCCACCACTAGCCCGACGCTAGGTTACACAACCTCCGGGTTTGACTACCACGACTTCACCGACCAAGGCCTAGCCTTGCACGTCACCCCTGTCAGCACCCCAGTTGGTGCGCAATGGGGTGCTTATCATGCCTCGGGAGTAGTGTTGGACTCCACCTCTACCACTGCGATCGAAACCACCGAGCGTAGCGACGATAAACTGAACTGGGTATTCACGCAGCCAGGTATTTACGAGTTTGAGATCCAGTACCGTGCGCACTATGCGGGTGGTAGCCACCCTGAAGAGTTCCCAACGAAGTTTAAGAAAGAAACGCTTCGCTTTGCTGTCAGTGATGCCACAATCGGCGGAGCTGCCTCCAACAATTCTTCAGGCTCACAGCCAACTACCCCAAATCAAGGCTCTGATACACCACAGCCTGGCGACGGGCAACAACCGTCAGTACCGCTGGTTGCTGGAGATGCTGTTGCTACCAGTGGTGCAGTCAATATCACCGCAAACTATCAAGACGGTGCCTTGACCACAACGCTTGTGAAAGACTCTGAGGAGGTTACCTCCCCTGGTTCACTGGCCATCGGGGTTAACGATGCGTCGCTAACCACGCGCAGTGGTGAATACAACCAGGAAAAGTTCGATTTTATGGGCCCACGTGGCGGCCAGTATTACAACCTGCCACACGATCCCGTGAATAACCTCCCACTGGTGGGGTACAACACGTATAACCTGAACTACAACGACTTTCTCGAGCGCGAAGTGAACTTGGTACTTACTCCAAGGCAGATCCCTGAGGGCGCTAGCTGGGGTGTTCACGAATTCTCGTGGAACACAGGCCAAGTGGTACACGCCAGCTCTGTGACCGAAGATTATTCCATTGGGACTGTGTCCGATTTCTTCACCCGCGACACCCCGTTGGCCTGGTCATTCTCGAAGCCTGGCCGCTACGTTTTCGATGTCACCTTCCAGGCAAAAAACCCTGACGGTACACCTGTTGCATCGGAGCCTATGCCGTTGACCTTTGCAGTGGGCAATACCGCTATCAACGAGTTCCAGGCTAACCCCGGTACTACTCCACCCGCGCAGGAACCAACGCCTACGCCAACGCCACAGCCGTCTGCTCCAGGGCCACAAGACCAAGGCGACGATAAGAACACCGCTTCGCTCATCGCCCTTGACCGTGGACACGTTGACATCGCGGTGGAACGTGAAGGTGATAAATTTGTCGCCGCCCTCCTTGATGACACAAACCTGGTGAAGCGGGGACGCCAACGCCAGGACTTGGATACCATCGCTCTGGTGGCTCGTGACAATGCGTTGCAGACCCGAAGCAATCGTTGGGCCAATGAGAAGTTCAACTTTATGGGGCAGGTAGGAGAAAAGTTCTATCTTCTGCCACAGCAGCAAAACCCGCACATCATTTGGCCTGGATATAACACCCAGTCCCTCAATTATGCTGACTACACCGAAGAAGGGGTCAACCTCGTTCTTCGCCCGAAGAACGTGCCGGCTGATGCTTCTTGGGGTGTCTTCCTGACGGATGGATTTGGCGGAAGTGACGTCCTGATTGATTCCACCACAGGTGATCACACCATCAGCACTGATTTCGCCTCCCACACTCACGTGAATTGGGCGTTTTCAGATCCTGGTGTCTACCAGTTCGATTTGACCTATGAGGCAACGCTTATCGACGGCACCACAATCACCTCGGAGCCAGAAACTCTCACCTTCGCACTCGGAGATAAGGCCATCACCACGGTGACTACACCTGGCGCATCTCTCGACCCCGGAACCGCAAAGCCTGCTCCAACGCCGGTAGAGCCAGACCCAACCCCAGCAGATCCAGCTCCAGCGCCAGCGCCAGCAGAGCCTCCAGCTGATCCGAACCCAGCAGATCCAGACCCAAGCGATCAGGATGACGACAATCGTCGACCGCAACCCTCAACCTCATGGTTTGTACCACTAGTGGTTGGCTCCATCCTTGGGATCTCCGCTACGGTTATTGGCGTACTTGCCACAGGTTTCATCCTGCAGAACCTAGGCGGCATCGGAGCATTCTTTGGATTCAAATAGCTGACTCCTGTCGACGCGAAGGTAGAGCATGGTAGAGCATGGTGCGAAGGCTGAGCCCGTACCGTGCTCTACCAGCCCGACTAGAATCGGTAGCCCCACACGCGCGAGTAATCAATCGTCTTGGACAACCACTGTGGAATCGGCGGTTCAAAGAGATACAGCACCATTTCTACAAGTTGAGCGGTACCTAGAACCAGGTTTGGTTGGAACGGGATTAGCTTCATACCTGACTTAGGTCAATTTAGTGCGGAAATCCCTACTTGTGGATGGCGTTGATGAGGTGTTGGATGTCATCAGGTGGGGTGGTGGCGGCGTGGACGGTCTGCCCATCGAACCTTTCGCACCGTAGGCTTTCGACGCAACGCGGAACTTCCTGGATCCAAATTGCAAGCCTCGGCCGGAGTGAACGATCACGCCCTTAGGCTCGCCGCGCTTCCTCATTGCGTCCTCGAGTGCCGCAACCGCGAGGGATGATTTCATCCGTGCGCTAGTCGCATACCCAACGATTGGGCGTGAACACAGGTCCTTGATCGCACACAAATACAGCTTGCCCTCACCGGTCCAGTGCTCGGTCATGTCCGTGACCCACGCGACGTTTATCTCATCGGTGTGGAAGTGGCGGGCGAGCAGGTCATCATGGACCGGATCCCCAGCTCTCCTGGTGCGGGTTCTACGGCGGGAAATTACAGAAGCGACCCCGATTGTGTGACACAGACGCCACACACGCCACTCGGAAAGCCGATATCCACGATCGGCGAGCTCGTCAGCAATAAGCCTGAACGTGATTAAACCTGGACCAGTCGGACACATCGACAGCCGGGGTGTTAGTGATTCTTACACGTCAACCAAAAAATCCACAATGTTTCGGTGGAGTATACCGCCCCGGCTAAAGTCCACTACATCCATACTAAGCACCGTCTTCGGATAATTGTCACGAATCTCCTCAAGGCTACGGAACTCCCTTTTCACGGTTTTGTCGTCGGCAAGCACATAGGCCACCTGAAAATAGTGCTTCTCTAACCCCCTTGTTGCCACGAAATCGACTTCGTAAGCTCCCACTGCCCCCACCTGAACGTTCCATCCGCGGGACCGAAGCTCTTGGTAAACAATATTTTCCAATACTAAATTGATGTCGGCCGTATTCGAGGCACCAACGACCTCCCGTAGGCCGTGATCCACACAGTAATATTTCTCGTTAGCCTTCAGGCTTTTCTTCCCATAAGCGTCGGTCCGCGGCACCTTATCAATAAGAAAGGCCTGTTGGCAAAAGGAAAGATAGTTAAGAATTGTGTCTACGCTGACGGTTCTACCCTCATTCTTAAAATACTTTTCCATCGACCGTGCGGAAAACGTTGTGCCTACATTGCGCAGACAGTAATCGACGATACGGTGGAACACGTCCACATCGCGGATGTGGTGATACTTGATAACGTCCCGCAACACCGTGGAATCATAAACAGTGGTCAAGTAGGACAAAGACTGCTCACGTGCAAAATCAAAAAACTTTAATTCCGGATATCCGCCGTAAATCAGATATATGTCGAACGCCTCACGTGCAGAAGGAAAACGGTCCTTATGTAATTCGAGGAATTCCGCAAAAGAAAGTGGCTGAATATGAAACGCGACATATCTCCCAGCAAGATGGGTGGCTAAATCGCCGGAGAGCAGTGTGGCGTTGGAGCCTGTGAGGTAAATGTCGCTGGTGTAATCAACACGCAAAGCGTTGACCGCACGCTGCCAGTTGCCTACCGATTGGATCTCATCGAAGAAAAAATACACCGGCTGTTGCGTATTCACTTTTTCTGCGACGTAATCGAGGAGTTGTTCAGCCGTTTCAATCTGCAAACCTACAGCCGATTCGAGGTTGAGCTCCACTATCTGTGCGTGGGGATTGTGTTCCACAATATGGTTACGGATCAGCGTGAGAATCGTTGATTTCCCGCAGCGCCTTACACCCGTCAATACCTTGACCATCGGTTTATCGACTAACGGGAGAATCTTCTCCACGTAGCGTGGCCTAGGGACTATCCTGTCGATCATAATCGACACAATAGATTATCTGGCCTTTGTTGTCGATTATAATCGACAGTTATTGGTCAGCAGTGGATCGTGGCGTTTGCTGATGGTGGTCTCGATAAAGGCTTGATTCCCTGTCGCGCGTCCATGAGGTTCAATAGCAGGCTGCGGGCCGATGCGGGCGTTCAGCTCCTCGGCCTTCCTAAGGCGCGCTCTAGCCGAACCTTGTGGATGCTGTCCAACACACATCTCGCGCTTGTCGAGCTTTAACATTTGGGTAAATCACTGGAGCAACTTACGATCCGAGCGCAGCCAGTGGGACAACCCACACGCCATCCGAACGCTGGTACGCCGGCCCGGTAGGGATGATCACAATGAGGGCTGCGGGTGGCCGCTCAACAATTGTGGCAACTGATTTCAGGTGTTCGGCTGCCTGATCAATCTGGTGGTGGGACTGTTTCGTCTCAAAGCCGATCCAGGTGCCGTCGCGCAATTCAAGCACGGCATCCATTTCCTGTCGTCCCTTTGTGTCGCGCAAGTGGAAAACTCCGCGCGCCCGTAGTGCTTGGGCATAGACTCTTAGATCGTGGACCAGCATTGATTCGAATAAGATGCCTAGGGTTTCCAGATCGGACAACAGGTGCTGTGGCCCTGCACCAAACAGGGCCGCTGCCAAACCAGGGTCGGCCAAATGGCGTTTTGGCATCTGTACAAGCGAAGTACGCGATCGTAACCTGGTTGCCCACGCTGGCTGATCTTCAACAAGATACAACCTGGTGGCAAAATCATGGAGGCTGTTGACCGTTTCCATTGCCATCTCGTGTCTGGCACCGCTAAGCTCCCCGATTCGACGCCGAATCGCAGCGCCTGTAGCAGGTTGAGCAACCAATCCAGCGTAGCCCTGCAGGAAACTCCTGAACCGTCGTGGATCCCTGCGTGGCCCACCCAGCAGCGGATCATCATGCTCAGACATATTTTCTAGGTAGGCAGTAAGCAGCTCTTGTGCATCCTCGGAGTCGAGCGTGAAGAATTCAGGGAATCCACTTGCGACAATCCAGTGGGCATAATCTTCCCCGGTCGCCTCAGTACCAGCGATAAATTCTTGATCACCTGCAATGATCTGTGCCAGAGACACTCGCTGCGCGGGCACTTGTCGCTCAGCTAGGCTCAACGTGCGCATGACAATGCTGCGGATGCGCCCAGCTCCAGAGTGTCGGGCGCTTTCTTCTTCCGGGGTAGCAGAACCGGTCAGGATGAACAGTCCTTTATCTGCTGCTTCATCTACTGCGTGCCGGACTTTGTTCCATACGCCCGGCACCACCCGCCATCCATCTACAAGACGCGGTTTCACGCCTTCGAGAGCCAGCGCTGGATGGTTGTGTGCGAGCATTGTCTCTGGCGTGTCTCGATCAAGCTGGATGGATGACTGCGTACATTGTTTCGCGGTAGAGGTTTTACCGCAGGCTCGGGGGCCTTGTAGTAGTAACGCCCCGGATGTCTTCAACCCACGTTGTACCTCGTTGTCCACTAGGCGCGGGATGTATTTTTTCATGCTTCCTCACAATCCTCGGTGGATAAATCCAAGAGTCACACGGATCTGTGGCCCCACAATCGTCGTTAAGCGTGCTTATGAATACTGGACAATGGCAATGTCGGGCCGACCGTTTAGGCTGTAGGGGACTGTCAGTAAGAAGGGACCTTCGCATGACCATGACCTTAGGCTGGATCGGTGTTCTGGTATCGATTCCAGTGTGGGCGTTTTTCATCTACCGCGCTGTGCAGATGGTGCGGTTTGTGGCCTCAGGTGGGCCGACGACCATCTCGCGCTTTAACAATTGGGCTAAGCGTTTATGGCGAGTGATCGTGGAGGTCTTCGGGCACACCCATTTCAAAGGAAAGCCACTGGTCAATATCGCGCACTGGGCGGTGATGGTGGGTTTTTTATTTGGCATCATCGTGTGGTTTGAGGCCTATATTCAAACCTTTAACCCGGCCGGTGGTTGGCCGTTTCTGTCTGATTGGAACGTGTATCACTTCCTTGAGGAAGTGCTGGCGCTTGCAACGATTGTGGGCATCCTGTTCTTAATCGGGGTGCGGCTGAAACTGGGCAACTCGGAGCGCAGATCCCGCTTTTTCAATTCCACTGCCTGGCACGCGTACCTGATCGAAGCGATCGTGTTTACCGAGGGCCTGGGTATGCTCTTGGTCAAGGCGGCGAAGATCGCAACATACGGCGGCAACGCCCCGTGGGCTGATTTTGTCAGCGGGCAGATCGCGAAGTTGCTACCTGCCTCACCTGAATTAGTCGCCGTGTTCGCACTGGTCAAGCTGCTTGGCGGCCTCGCATTCGTCCTATTTATCTCACTGAATTTCAACGCAGGTGTGGCATGGCACCGCTTTACCGCATTTTTTAGCATCTTCTTCCAGCGCAATCCCGATGGCAGCAAGGCTTTGGGTAAGGTTTCCACACCGGCGCTTGACGACGAAGACGTGGACCTTGATGCCGCTGTTACTCCTAGCTCGTGGAAGATGCTGCTGGATACAACCGCATGCACAGAATGTGGGCGCTGCCAGGAACTCTGCCCGGCATGGAATACCGAGAAGCCACTGAGCCCAAAAAAGTTCATGCTGGACTTAGGCGAATCGGCGCTCAATAATTACGACTCTCACGCTGGCTTGGATGTGTTATCCATGGCGGGCGAGGTGGACCCAGACGTGCTGTGGTCTTGTACCCACTGCGGTGCCTGTGTGGACCAATGCCCTACCGATATTGAGCACATCGACCACATCACTGACCTGCGCCGGTTCAAAGTGCTTGCAGAAAGTGAATTCCCCTCTGAGCTCACTGGTTTGTTCAAAAATATTGAGACCAAGGGCAACCCCTGGGGGCGCAATAATTCCGAACGCGCCAGCTGGGTTGAGGAGGCCCGCCGCGACGGCCTCGAAGTGCCTGTTGTCGGCGAAGACGTTGACGATTTCTCCGATACCGAATACCTCTTTTGGGTTGGCTGTGCAGGCGCGTACGACGAGCATGGCAAGCGCACCACCCGCGCGGTTGTGGAGTTGCTGGAGACAGCCGGTGTGAAATACGCAGTACTTTCCACCGGCGAGACATGTACCGGTGACCCTGCCCGCCGCGCGGGTAACGAGTACCTGTTCCAGATGCAGGCCGCCCAGAACGTCGATACGCTCAACGCCACCTTCGATGGTGTCCCTGCAGGCCACCGCAAAATCATTACCACCTGCCCGCACTGTTTTAATACGATCCGTAACGAATACCCGGATTTTGATGGCCACTTCGACGTGTTCCACCACACGCAGCTACTGAATCGCCTCGTGCGTGACGGCCGACTGAAGCCTGTGCCACGCGGCCCCGAGAACCGCAAGCCGATCACCTACCACGATCCGTGCTTCCTTGGCCGCCACAATAAAGTGTTCGACCCACCGCGTGAACTGCTGGAATCCACCGGTGTGGAAGTCTCTGAGATGAAGAAGAACCGCGACGAGGCCTTCTGCTGTGGTGCTGGCGGGGCCCGCATGTTCATGGAGGAAAACATCGGCCAGCGTGTTAACGAGTTCCGCACCGAGCAAGCCCTCGAGACCGGCGCCGAAGAGATCGCGACAGCCTGCCCGTTTTGCACCAACATGTTCGACGGCGGGGTCAAGGCGTTGGGGGCTGCGGCGAACCCTCGCGACGTTTCGACCCTGCTGCGTGATTCGGTGCTTATCGACGGCAAACTGCCCTCTCCGTCCGAGAAGGCATTTGTCAACCCGGCGCGTGCTGAGCTGACGATCACGCCGAAACCAAAAGCAAAGCCAAAGCCCGAGGCTCCCGCGGCACCAGCTGCTCCAGCTGCACCAGCGAAGCCAGTGACTCCTGCCGCACCAACACCACCAGCTCCTGCGGCGCCAGCCGCGCCAACTCCGCCGGCTCCTGCCGCGCCAGCTCCTGCCACTCCCCCGCCACCAGCCGCGCCAACTCCGCCAAAGCCTCCTGCCGCCCCCGCGCCTCCACCTCCCCCTGAGGAAGAGTCCTAAGAGACGGCCACTCTTAGCTCAGAATCAGCCTGCCGAAGGCGTCTGGGGATTTGGGCAGAGGTGCGCGAGACAGGACTTTCCAGCTTTCACTGCAAGTACTGGCCCCTTACTGGCGGTTCCCTTTATCCTTGAAGCGGTCTAAGGCATTTTGCGCCAGTCCCATCGCTTCGCCGGTGAGCTGGTCGAACTGCTGCTTGCGTTCGATGCGGCGTTGGGCAGTTTCGTGAGCATGGGCCGCTCGGATTTCACGCATCCGCTGGCGTTCCAATTGGCGTGGGCTAGGCACGTACCACTTAGACGGCCCTACCTTCATCACGTACAAGAGAATAAACACAGTGGGGATAAGAAGGAGAAAAGCCACTCCGGCTCCACTTCCTGTCGCTGCTGTGGTGATAATCATACCGGCGATGGATCCGACGGATATCAACCCCAGCAGCCCAGCTCGTGTTTTTCTCCCGCGCTGGTGTGTTTCTGCGATCTCATTCGCACTATACAGTTCCACACCGCTACCTACTCCGGGTTGGTGGGGGATGTCGCGAAACAGAGGAGCAAGCTCGCCACGGTTGTTCGCGTTGCACACCGCATCAATTCTGCTTTCGTATTCCGGAAGTGTGATCCGCCCTTCTGCAAGGGCACGCCCAAGGGCGCTCATAGCATCTGAGCGTTCATCATCAGACAGGCGCATCTGTGGGTTTATTGGGCGATACGGTTGACACACAGCCCTAAGTATAGATGCGTCTGCCTGAAGTTGTGGATCACTCGAGTGGTGGGCTGGGTCGATACAGCTTCAGACACAAATGCTCTTTTGGGTTGCCAGTTTCTTAAATTTCTTCGGTAAAAGCGAAAACTGGCGACCGAATGTGTCATAGTTCCGCAGAAAACCACCCCCGTGTCAGGATTCCCGCCCATCAATCGTGTTAGTAGTAAATACCCGCTCAACATAGGGAGGCACGGATGCCACGTGAAGATAATCAAAGAGCACGGCGGCTCGTCGATAAGTACGCCGATATGATCCTGCGCCTGGGCGTTTCTTACCTTGGTGACAGGGCCGACGCGGAAGATATCACGCAGGAAACCTTGCTTGCCCTGCTGCATACATCTACGGTTTTCCGTAGCCCCGAGCATGAGAAGGCGTGGGTGTTGCGCACCGCGATTAATCGTTGCAAGGATCAGCTCAAGTCGGCCGCGCACCGCCTGCACGCGGAGTCCAACCCGCATGAGCACCCTTCCACCCACACTCACCCTGAGTCTGCGCCGGTGACGGAGGCGGTGCAGCAGCTGCCCGAGGACCAGCGCATCGCCATCCACCTTTTCTACTACGAGGGTTACTCCGCCACCGAGATCGCGGAGTTGACCGATTCCACCCCTGACGCCATTTACCAGCGCCTGCGCCACGCACGCCGCGCGCTAGCAGCAACTTTGCAAGGAGTTCATCATGCATAAGAGCACGCTTTACGACGAGCACTTGTCCACTTCCCTCACCCAGGAACTGAACCAGGTCCACTTTACTGACCAGGAAAAAGACCAGCTGGTAGCACAGCTTGGTGCTGCTCCACCGCGCAGGTCGCGGCTGCGCGGCGGGTCACGTACCACTAAGGGCCTGGTTGCTGCTTTTGTTGCCGCAGGTCTTGTGGTTGGCGGCGGGGCGGCCTATGCCACTGGCACATTTGAAAGTGTGCAAAATTTTGCCGCTGAGATTTTTGGTGCTGGTGCGGAGCAGTTTGGCACACTTGAGCTGATTGGGCAGCCGCTTGGGGCGTCTGCCAGCGATAATGGCGTAACCATCACAGCTGATGCGGTTACTGGCGATGAGCGTAATGTGGCAATCCGCTACACCATTGCCAAATATGATGGCACGGCTTTTAACAACCTGCCGGACGCATGTGATGATGGAATTCTCCCGCTTGGTTTTAAATCGCACCACACTTATTTTCGGCCCGGGATGAATAGCCAGGATGGTTCTCTCTACTTTATGATGAGGACCCTACCGATAACACTATCCACATGGTGGAACAGTACCGCGTGAGCGGCGACATCGATCTCAATGCGGCTACGGCCGTGGTGGAATTGCAGGACCTGTGGGTTCCGTTTCCAGATGATGTCCTGATTACTGAAGGCTCGTGGAAGTTGAAGTTTAAACTTGACTATCAGCCTATTTCTGTGCCACTGACTATTAATCAGGCACGCGCGCAGTCAGACCCGGAGGTGACCATCACTTCGGCCACGCTATCGCCGCTGGGTGTGAGCGTGGACTATACCGACAGCGCCCCCTTCGACCGCTCCAGTTTGCCGGAGTCTGGCCAGTGGCTGGAAGGCTTAACCCTGCCTGGTGGGTTACCGGAAGCCATCGCCACGCTTTCCGACGGCACCACCCGCGTTCTGGAACAGCAAGGCCAATCATGCGACCTCGACCAGCAACCTAATGTCTGTGTAACCTCCCTGCTGTACGGGGAGATCATCGAACCGGAGCAGGTTGAGTCCATCACTATCGGAACCGCGACGCTGGCACGTTAGCAAACTGACTGGCCCAACAAGCCCTGACCACGCTGCCCCGACCTACTTCTGGCCGGGGCCGCATTCCTGCTTAGCTCACGCTTAGTTCATGCTCAACGTTGCAAATGTGGCACAATAACGCCCATGGTTGATGCGCACACAGAGCACACAGATACGCACTCTAAGGACCCCGGCACCCCTGTTCGTCGTCAAGCGCGACGCGTATTCGGCGAAGCGAAAAAGCTCCAAGGGGTGGCGTATGACATCCGCGGCGAGGTCACGGCCGAGGCGGAGCGTATGGAGCTGGACGGGCACACCATCCTGAAGCTGAACACGGGCAACCCGGCAAGTTTCGGTTTCGAGGCGCCGGACGTGATCATGCGCGACATGATTGCGGCGCTGCCAACATCGCAGGGCTACACCACGTCGAAGGGCATCATCCCGGCGCGTCGTGCGGTGGTGACGCGTTATGAGCTTATCGACGATTTCCCTCGCTTCGATGTGGATGACGTGTACTTGGGCAATGGTGTGTCCGAGTTGATCTCGATGGTCACCCAGGCGCTGCTCAATGATGGTGATGAGGTGCTGATCCCGGCGCCGGACTACCCGCTGTGGACGGCGTCTGTGTCGCTGTCGGGTGGCACGCCGGTGCACTACATGTGTGATGAGGAGGATGGGTGGAACCCGTCGCTGGAGGACATCCGCTCCAAGATCACTGACAACACGAAGGCGATCGTGGTGATCAACCCGAACAACCCCACGGGTGCTGTGTACTCGCGTGAGGTGCTGGAGGGCATCGCGGACATTGCGCGCGAGTTCGACCTGATGATTCTTGCCGACGAGATCTACGACCGCATTCTTTACGACGGTGCCCAGCACATCTCCATGGCGGAAGTGGCCCCCGACGTGATCACGGTGACGTTCAATGGCCTGTCCAAGGCGTATCGTGTGGCGGGCTACCGCGCGGGCTGGGCGATCATTACTGGTCCGAAGCGCTACGCGAAGGGCTTCATCGAAGGCCTTGAGCTGCTGTCGGGGACGCGCCTGTGCGCGAATGTGCCTGGTCAGCACGCGATCCAGGTGGCGCTTGGTGGGCACCAGTCCATTTATGGGCTCACCGGCGAGGGCGGCCGCCTGCTGAAGCAGCGCAACGTTGCGGTGGAGAAGCTGCGCGAGATCCCGGGAGTGTCCGTGGTGGAGCCGATGGGTGCGCTGTACTGCTTCCCGCGGCTGGATCCTGAGGTGCACGACATTCACGACGACGAAAAGTTCGCTCTCGATCTGTTGCGCGCCGAGAAGATTCTGCTGGTGCAGGGCACCGGTTTCAACATGCCGGACAATCAGCACTTCCGCTTGGTGACGTTGCCGTGGGCATCCCAGCTGGAAAATGCGATTGAGCGCATGGGCAACTTCCTGGCGAGCTACCACCAATAACATGGGACGCCACGCTGCGAAGGAGCCTTCGTCGTCACGCTCCCCGTTCCGTGTTGGCCTGTTGTCGAGCCTGGGTGTGGCCCTGATCGCCACGCTGATCGGCCTGGTACTGCTCTGGCCGCCGTCGACACCGCCGAATGTTGCGCCGGAGTTTTCCTCCACGTTTGCGCTGAACCATCCGCAGGTGAAGGGCACGATTGAGCTTGTCGACGATCGCCAGTGCAGCTCGCCTTCTACGGGGCAGGCGTTTGAGGAATCACCGGAGATCGTGCGCAACGTGCCTGGTGAGGAATGTCAGCGGGCGCTCGTGCGCATCACCAATGGCGTTAATAAGGGGAAGCGGACAGCATTGGTGAGTCACCCGGTGCCTGGTAATCCCACCTTCGAGGAGGGCGATAAGATCCGCATGATCGAGTCGACCCAACCGGATGGCTCGAAGCACTACTCCTTTGCGGATTATCAGCGCACTCCCGTGCTGATTGCGTGGGCCGTGGTGGTGGCCCTGGTGGTTGTGGCTTTCGCCTGGTGGCGGGGGCTGCGCGCGCTGGTGGGTATTGCGGTGTCGCTGCTGGTTATTGTTGTGTTCTTGCTGCCGGCGCTGCTGCATGGCGGGTCGGCGGTGCCGCTAGCGGTGGTCGCTGGTGCGGCGATCATGTTCATCACGGTGCCCTTGGTGCACGGGCTGAACTGGAAGTCCGCCTCCACGCTTGGGGGAACGCTGATTGCGCTGGGTTTGGCGGCCTGGCTTGCAGACCTAGCGATCAGGACCACCGGCCTGCGTGGGCTTGGCGACGACGACAACCTCACCATCTTGCTCTACCTACCGGATGTCTCTATCACCGGTTTGATGCTGTGCGGTTTCATCATCGGCGCGCTGGGTGGGCTGAACGACGTCTCCATCTCCCAAGCCTCCACCGTCAACGAACTGGCAGAGGCCGACCCGGGCTTAAGCCCCTGGCAGCTGTTTACCTCCGCGATGCGGGTGGGCCAGGACCACATCGCCTCCATGGTCTACACCCTGGTGCTGACCTATGTGGGCACCGCACTTCCGCTGTTGCTACTGGTCACGGTGTCGGAGGCGTCCTGGGTGCAGGTGCTCACCAACGATATTGTCGCCACCGAGCTGCTGCGCTCCGCTGTGGGTGCTTTGGGCTTGACGTTGGCGGTGCCGGTGACCACCCTGATTGCCGCGTGGACGGTGCGGCCGGCTGCTCGTCGTTAAGCGACAACCGTACCGTCGGGAAGCTTCACCTCGATGGTGGAATCCCCGGTGATATAAAACCCAACACCCAGTTCGCGCGCGAGCTGGCGGGCCGTCTCCTCCGCATCCGGGGCGTTGATGCGCGCCCACACGAAATCGCTGGCCACGAAATACTTCGTGCCGTCCCAACCGGGCGTGGGCTGGTACCGGGCCAGCAGCGTTTCGTACCAGCGGGTGAGCATCGGGGTGGTGGCGCCGGAATCGTCATCAAACTCTGCTGCAAGGTCGAACCAGTGCAGAAAATCCTGGATGTCGCTGTGGGGGACTTGGTCCAGATCAAAAGCCACGTAGGCACGTCCAACGCTCATGGTGAGCCATCTTAGCCCCGCAGCCCGATTCTTACAGCGAACGGCCCAGCGCCCACACCTGCCAGCCGGCGTCCTGCCACGCCTGCACCGGCAGCACGTTCCGTCCATCGAGGATGCGAGCGTGTTCCACCAGCTCACGGGCGCGGACCGGGTCCAGCTCCTTGAACTCGGCCCACTCGGTGGCCAGGATTACCAGCTGGGCGCCCTCCAGGGCATCCTCGGTGCTCTCCGCGTAGTCCAAGGTGGGGAAGTTTTTGGCGGCGTTGCCCATGGCCTGTGGGTCATAGACCTTCACCGCGGCACCTGCCAGGGACAGCTGGCCCGCCACCGCCAGGGCTGGAGAATCGCGCACGTCGTCCGAATTCGGTTTGAACGCCGCGCCCAGCACCGTGATGCGATGCCCCAGCAAGCCGCCCAAGATTTCGCGGGACATTTCCACCACGCGGTCGCGGCGGCGCATATTAATCGCGTCGACCTCGCGCAGGAAGGTCAGCGCCTGGTCGGCGCCCAGCTCGCCGGCGCGGGCCATGAAGGCGCGGATATCTTTTGGCAGACAACCACCACCGAAACCGAGGCCTGCGCCTAAAAATTTGCGGCCAATTCGGTCGTCATAACCGATGGCGTCCGCCAGCTGAGTCACGTCCGCGCCTGCGGCCTCACAGACCTCGCTGACGGCGTTGATGAAGGAGATCTTGGTGGCCAAGAATGCGTTCGCGGAGACCTTCACCAGCTCAGCGGTGGCCAGGTCGGTGACCAAGAAAGGCGTGTCATTCTCTAACGGGGAGGCGTAGATCTCGCGGGCGACCTCGTCGGCACGCGATCCCTCCCGAATGCCCAACACGATGCGGTCCGGCTCAATCGTGTCCTTGACAGCGTAGCCTTCGCGCAGGAATTCGGGATTCCAAGCGATTTCCACAGTCGTGCCCGGTGCGGAGAGCTCGTCGGCACGCTCCTGCAAAGCGGCAGCGGTGCCGACGGGGACGGTGGACTTGCCGAAGATGATGTGCTCGCCCTTCAGCAGGGGCACCAGTGATTCGATAACGGCGAACACGTATGAGGTGTCCGCGGCGTAAGAGCCGCGCTGCTGCGGGGTGCCCACGCCCAGGAAGTGGATATTGGCGAACTCGGCGGCGCGCGCGTAGTCAGTGGTGAAGTCAAGGCGCCCAGCGGACAGGTTGCGCTCGAGGACCTCCGGCAGGCCCGGTTCATAAAACGGCACGCGGCCGGCGGCCAGCTCGTCGATCTTGTGCTGGTCCACGTCCACGCCGAGCACCTCGTGGCCCAGTTCTGCCATGCATGCGGCGTGGGTGGCGCCTAAGTATCCAGTTCCAATGACTGCCATCTTCATGCCAGCCATTATTGCCCACCTGGCGCAGTTTGGCAGGGCGAGCTACGGGCCACTACTGGTCGCGGAAGTTCAGGTAGTACTTCGACGGGGTCGGGCCACGCTGGCCCTGATACTTCGAGCCCAGCGCCCCGGTCCCGTACGGCACTTCCGCCGGCGAGGACATCTGGAACAGCGCCAGCTGGCCCACCTTCATGCCGGGATACAGCACGATCGGCAAATTGGCCACATTCGACAGCTCGAGGGTGATGTATCCGGAAAAGCCGGGGTCGATGAAGCCTGCCGTCGAGTGCGTGAGCAGCCCCAGGCGGCCTAACGACGATTTCCCCTCCAAACGCCCCGCCAAATGTGCAGGGAGGGTGAACTTCTCAAACGTGGCACCCAGCACGAACTCGCCGGGGTGTAAGACGAAGGCCTCGTCGTCAGGCACCTCCACCAGCGTGGTCAGGTCTTCCATCTCCCGCTTCGGGTCGATGTGCGTGTAGCGCGAGTTATTGAACACGCGGAAATATTTGTCCAAGCGCACGTCCACGCTGGAGGGTTGGACCAAGGCCTCGTCGTAAGGCTCGATGCCGAGGTCGCCGGAGCTGATGGCGTCGCGAATGTCATGGTCAGAAAGAATCACAAGGTCCAGTCTACGGCAGGGCCATTTTCGCGTGGCCAGGACCGAGTGCTAAACTCTCCTACATTGCCGGCGTAGTTTAGTGGTAGAACATCAGCTTCCCAAGCTGAGAGTGCGAGTTCGATTCTCGTCGCCGGCTCCATGTGATCAGTAGGCCTCACCGGCCTAGAACAGTGTTCTAGGCCGGTGAGGCCTTCTTCGTGGGCGGGTGGTGTTCCGGAGTGTTGGTAGGGCCTGCTCGGCTTGGTACGCCGCGCCGCAGGCTTTCACATAAGTAACTAAACCTTCGGATGCTTCGAGCTATCTTTCCTCAGCACCACGGGGGTTGATTTTAGGGGTTAACAATCTTCACTAGATCTTCACCTAGAGCTGTGGCGTAGCAATGACATTGCCATTATCTTGGCAACTGTTGATTAACGCTGCCAACCACGTAAACGTCCGGGAGTGCCCCTCACAAAATCAAGGATTCGAACCATGCTCACCGCTATCGTCGTAGCCGAAATGGCATTTTGGGTCTGCCTGTTCCTAGGGTCGCCATTCGGTACGGTCTAAAACTTCCCAAGCTCGGGATCGCGTTCCTCATCGCAACGCCGTTGATTGACCTAGTACTTCTAGGTTTTTCTTACGTATCTCTCCGCGAGACAGGTCAAGCACAATTTATGCATGGCTTCGCCGCATTCTACATTGCATTTTCTATCGTATTCGGGCGTGACATCATCAACGCGATGGACCGTCGATTCTCGCACACAGCATCAGGACGGGTCTCCGAAAGTGACAGTCGTGACAATTTGAAAAAATGTGTCATCGCGTGCGCCATCACTGCCGTCCTTCTTCTATCCGGAATGGTAGTCGCCGGACTCGATGGAAGCTTTTGGCTCGTTTACTGGATTATTGTCGTGGTTTTTATGCCCATCATGTGGTGGGGGTTCGACCGATTCCTGCAGCGACACAAGGGTGCGAAGAGCAACTAGCATCTCGACGATAAGCCTTAAGACTTACGCCATTCCCGAATGCTTGCTCGAAAGTTTTCATGGTCGGAGCCATTCAATTTGATAGAGATATTCACAGTTATCCCCTAAATAATTGTGCTCGATTTAACAGGGAAACAATATGGCCGTACTATTAGTTGCTGGGCACAGGTATCGCGAAAGGTTCGCGTAACCATTCATTTGGAGAAAGAGTGCTATGACTAACCAATCCACTCGGGTGGAGCCGCCCGTGGCATATGAGCCACGACAGCTCGAACCCTTTGAGTTCCGGGAGGAGACCATCGCGAAGTGGTCTCCTCTACTTGTGAAGCTGACGTGGGCTGCCATCATTATTGGCGCCATCGTCGGCATGATCTTCTTCTGGGGCGTCGGCGACGTATTCGGCCAGGACGTGGGCACCCTCGTGTGGGTGTTGACCATGGGTCTTGCCACCGCGTTGATGTTCCTTCGCCAACTGATGCTGGCGGAAAGGGAGTAACACAACCATGTTGATGCAAGGCATTACTTACAACACCACCATGGGCCTGATCGTGGGCATTATCATGATCCTGGTTCCCATCTTCATGCAGTCCGCTGCGACCCGCACCGGACGCTCTATCTCCGGTTTTGGCTGGGCATTCGTCTTCCTCGGCGCGTTCCTGGGCATCACCGGTATGCACATGACTTTGACGTGGCCGCTCGAGCAGATCGAGGGCGCATTCTGCTGTGCCGTCGATAACGTCACCTTCGGTGAGCCTGCTGCGTTCTACGGCATCCTCACCTTCATCGCGGGTATTGCAATCATCCGCGCTGAGGAGAAGGCTGACCAGGGCCTGCGCGCGCTTGACCTCGTCGCCACGCTTCGTCCGCTGCTGTACGTCGCTGCAATTGGCGGCTTCGGCCTGATCCTGTTCGGCATCGCTGGCCTGCACTTCGGCCAGTGGCGCCCGCCGGGCATTGAACCGGTGGCCCGACTACTTGAAGGCCAGCTGATCGAACCGCTCATGGTGTTCTCCATGTACGTGGGCACCGGCGTGGTTGCGCTGCTGTCGCCTTTCGCGGTGACCAGCAAGAAGGTCAACAAAATCTTCACCGTGCTGATCTGGTTCTTCGGCATGATGTGGATCGTGCTTGGCCTGACACTGTTCTACGGCCACGTGGGCTTCTTCCCATACGCCTACAACCAGCCTGAGCAGTACCCGGACACGCTCGTGTTCCCGTGGGAGTAGGGTAACTGCGTTACCGACTTTTGAGCCGGCTTGCGATTGAGTTCGTATGCCGGCTTTTTACATCTTTCTTGAAGTGCGCACATTGCCGACGAGTGACTTGGGGTTGTCCGCGTGACCACCAGCAGTCAGCATTAACCTAGAGAATGACTGCCCGATAGTTGATCGACCCGTTCCTACCTTGTGATAGCTTGCGCGGATCATCCACATCGTCTGCTTTGAACTGGGAGCCACGTTTGAATTGATCCGAATAGGATTGCTGAAAAGTGATCCATAAAAACCGCGTTTCCACTCCCGCCAGATCAATATCTACGCCATCAAAATGCCACATCAACGACGCCATGTAATCAGCAATTGCACGACCACCCTTGAGCTGAAGCACAACGTCTGTTGCGTGACCGCCCGTCGTTCCTAACTTAAGCTCGATAAACGTTAGGAGATGATTAATGGGATCAACTAACAGATAGTCGCATCGCCGACCATAGGGCTTTCCTCCCCCAGTCTGAACAAAGGCCCTGTTTAGATCGAAAGAATCCAGCTTAACCGCTATCAAGGACTCTGGCACGTCGGTAAGCCGGACGAAACGTTCCCCCTTTTTGTCATCCACCTCGCTTAAGTGAATGTGGTACTGCCCTTGGGATCGACCTGTGGCCTCCGCCAGCACCACATCATCCGGCTGGATCACCTCTACTATGCGCTTAGCAAAGCGCTCGACTTTAGCCACCCCACACGACCTCGTCGAAAAGCCTATTTTGCCGAGCAATAGTCCCGTCAAAGAAAGGGGTGTGGATGCCCTTGTGGGGCGAAACCTCAGCTTTCTTCAGAGACGAAACGCCATCCTGCAATTCCGAATATCCCACTCGAATGTCGTCGGGGTTCAGACTAGCTACGCCTTGGTACTCCTCAGGCCATTCCTCCTTCGAATCCAGCACAGTAAGGATAGACAGCTCTCGAAGGAGGTAGTCACTGTGAGTAGTCAAGAAAACACTTACTCCAGCGTCTACCAAACGAACGAGCAACCGCGCCATGAGAACCTGGTTATCTGGGTGGAGGTTTAGTTCCGGTTCATCGATCACAATCCACGCTCCAGGCCGCGCGTGCCAGGTGACAAACTCGGCTAGCTCAAAAAGGGACCTAGCGGTACTCGAAGTGGACGACATTGGTAGGTGTACATCACTGTCCTTGGGCGCAAAAGTATAACTGCCGTCCTCGAAATGGAATTGCCCACCTGACATGCGATGAATCAGGTCGATCATTTTTCCTGCTTCAGGCACCGGTTTCATAAAAGCACGGAAGTTCTTATCCTGTAAACGTCGGAATTGATCGAGATTATCCTCCACAGCTGAGGGCCAAGGAGTGGTTGAAAGCTCGGCAGCGGTACCACCGTTGGTCACTCGGAACTTTTCCACCATTTCAGAGCGACCGTAATCAATGTCCGACTGAAACGTGTACAACCCAACCCGCTCAGAGGTCAGGACGTAGGGCATCCGCGACGGCCACGCCGCGAGAAGACCAAGAAGTCGCTGCACAAACCCGCACATGTATTCCTCCGCCGAACTGTCATTTCCAGGCTGGTCTGTATCCAGACGATTGGATTGTTTGGTCAGGGTGATGTCCGGATCATCCGCATCGCTGATCTGGAGGTTCAGGCTGAAGTTACCGAAATTAGTCCCAGGGATATACTGTCCGCTCTTTATCCGTTGAAGAGCGGTCCCGAGAAGCTCCCCTTCTTCAGGCACAAACCTGATTGACTCTTTGCTAGTTCCACGATCGATGCCTCGTAGACCAGCCTCGAGAGCTGCTTCAAATGAAAGATGGAAAAAATCAGCAAGCTCAGAGAGCTTGACCGACGACCTACCCACTGCTGAAAGTTCTTCCGCCATCGTCCGAGTGACAGACTCATCAACGGGTGAGAAAAAACCAACACTGTTAGGCCAAGTGGTTGCTTTGAGCGCCGAATACACAGCATGCGCAAGATAGGTTTTGCCGGAACTGTTTGGCCCGGCAAGAACATTGAGTTTTCGCAAATCCCAGGAAGCCTGCTTTATCGGCCCTAGATTTTCCACGTGTATGCGCATGTGCTCAGATTAACACTGACAAAACGTACTTCAGCGGGTACAACCATATCCAGCGGTTATACGCTTGACTGTTGTAACGCTTAAGATCGCACGTCGCGTTCAGGGAACCATCAGAGTCCCGGGGCGCGAAAAACTCGCACTCCCACCAAACATGCAGGTCGTTTACATGTTGAGCGATTACACATAGGAAGTTGGACGTGACCAATTCCTGTCGCCGTCGACCGCTTGCGCCTTGTGTGCTCGGTGACTACAGTCTCCAACAAGATAACAATTTGATTACGAGATTTATACTCTTATCATTTATTAAGTAATGTCTAGATTCGGTCCCTGCGGGACCGCGTGACACTTTGAGAAGAACCCTGAAGAGAGAAGGCCCCATGCGTCTGAACACTCGACCTACCGCCGGAGGCAAGCACCGCAAGGTTACCCCTTCCCGTACCAAGGGTCGCGTCGCACTTGTTGCTGCAGTCGCATCCACGGTGTCGTCGGCCGGCATTGGCGCCGCTGCTGCTGCCACACTGAGCGAGAAGGCAGACACCGGCGTTGACTTGGTCAACGACGCGGAAGATACCTCGGTTGACGCGTTCGCCGAGGAAACCACGCCTCAAATCCTGACGATTAGCGAGTACAAGCCAGCACATGACTTGGACGGCCAGCTTGGCAAGGCTGTGGAGTACAACAACCAGCGCGCCGCTGAGGCTCAGGCAGAAGCGGATCGTCTTGCTGCAGAGGCGGCTGCCGCCGAGCAGGCCGCGGCTGCGGAGGCTGAGAAGGCTCGCCTAGAAGCAGCTGGAATCACGACTGATTTCATTACCGGCGCGGCAGTTGTCAAGCCAGCTCAAGGCGTGTTCACCTCGGGCTTTGGCCCGCGCTGGGGAACGATGCACTCTGGGGTCGACATCGCGAATGCGGTGGGCACTCCGATCCTTGCGGCCATGGCTGGCACGGTCATCGATTCGGGCCCGGCGCAGGGCTACGGCCAGTGGATCCGCATTCAGCACGACGATGGCTCGATGACTATTTATGGCCACATGGAGACGCTGAACGTTTCCGTCGGTCAGCGCGTTGCAGCTGGCCAGCAGATCGCCGGTATGGGTAACCGTGGTTTTTCCACCGGTTCCCACCTGCACTTTGAGTACCACCCGTCGGGCAACGGTGCGGTGGACCCAGTGCCGTGGTTCGCGGCCAACGGCATCAGCCTCTAGACCTGACTGACTGCGTGCGCTGCGCGTACCAACCCCAGGTGTGAGAACGCCTGGGGATAGTTGCCTGCTAGGCGGCCGTGTTCGGGGGAGTACTCTTCGGCGAAGAGGCCAAGCGGGCTGCCCACTGCTAGGACGCGGTCCATCTTCTCCACGGCATCCTCTACCCTGCCCGATTTGGCGTACTGTTCGATCAGCCAGAAAGAGCACATCAGGAAGGGGTATTCAGAGCCTTCCAAACCATCAGACCCGGTGCCAGTGACGTAGCGGTGAAGGAAACCGGCGTCGTCGATAAGCTCCTGCTCAACGCGCTCAACGGTGGCCAGCATTTTCGGATCGGTGTAGTCCACGAATCCGATCTGGGCCAGCTGCAGCAGGGAGGCATCCACTTCGGTGTTGTCGTAGCGCTGGGTGAAGAATCCGAGTTCTTCGTTGTAGCCGCGGGTCATGATTTCGTCGTAAAGCTTGTCGCGCAGCTCGCGCCACCGGTCGACGGGCCCGTCGAAGCCGTGCTTTTCCACGGCCTTGATGCCGCGGTCGAAGGCGGCCCACATCATGGCGCGGCCGTGGGTGAACATGCCTGGTTCGCTGCGCATTTCCCAGATGCCGTAGTCGGGTGTGTCGAAGTTGTCCTCTTGGTACTCCAGGAGTGCTTTCTGTAGCTTCCAGGTGAATTCGTCTTCTTCGATGCCGGCGTCGCGCAGCATTTCCAGCGCGATCATCACTTCGCCTACCACGTCGGCTTGGAACTGCTCAGACGCGCCGTTGCCGATGCGAACCGGCCTGGAGTCTTCGTAGCCGCTGAGGTGGTCCAGCTCAAGCTCCGGCAGGTGCCGCTCGCCGCGCAGCCCGTACATGATGCGCAGTTGGCTGGTGTCGCCGGCGATGGCGCGCAACAGCCAGTCCCGCCACTCCCCTGCGCGGTCGTGGAAACCGGACTGGACGAGCACCTCGATGGTCAGGGCGGAATCGCGCAGCCACACGTAGCGGTAGTCCCAGTTGCGCTCGCCGCCGAACTCTTCGGGCAGGGAGGTGGTGGGGGCTGCGACGATGCCGCCGGTCACCGAGTCCGTCAGCGCGCGCAGCACAAGCAGGGAACGGCGCACATCGTCGGAATACTTGCCCACCGTCTCCAGGCCGCCGATCCAGTCCCTCCAGAACTTCGTGGTGGACTCCAGCGCCTGGGAGTAGTCGGGGGAGTCGGGTTTGTCCTCATAGGACGGCGCCCACAGCATGACCCATTGCAGGGTCTCTCCTTCGCTCAGGTGGAAGCTGTTGACGTGGTGTCCGTGTTCCTCGTCGTGCTCCAAGCGCGGCCCGCGGATATAGACGGCGTCGGGGCCTGCGACGGCCAGCATTTCCTCCACCCCGTCGCCGTCCACGTCCGCGTAGCGCACGAAGGGTACGGCCTGGCCGTAGTGGAAGCGCGTCCTGATGGCCACGTTCACGTCTACTTCGCCGGAGAGGCATTCGACGCGGCGCAGCAGGTCAGCGTTCTGGAAGAAAACCCCGCCGGTACCAACGGGCATGAAGTCGGTCACGCGGGCGGTTCCGGTGTCTGATTCCCACGTGGTTTCCAGGATGAAGGTGTCTTCGCGGTAGCCCCAGTCGGTGACTTTCCCACCTGAGACGGTGATGGTCCAGTGTCCGTTGTCGGTGTCGCCGAGGAGCCGGGCGAACATCGCCTGTGAGTCGAAGCGTGGCATGCACAGCCAGTCGACTGAGCCGCCCCGGCTGACCAGGGCTGCGGTATTGGTGTCGGACAAGAGCGCGTACTGTTCCAGCGGAGTTGAAGCCATGTCACCCACTCTAGGGAAAAATAGCTTTCCGCGCGCAGCAATCGATTCGTGCCTACGGTTGAGACCATGAACACTACTTTTTGCATCTTGGGTGGCGCGGGCGATTTGGCCGGCCGCCTTCTGATCCCCGGAATTGCCCAGTACCTCGAACAATATGATCGCTACGGCGTCCGCCTCCTCGGCGTAGGCAGGGAGGACGTTGACTACCCTGCGTTCGTGCGCGAGTCGCTCAGCACGGCAGGGACGGCACTTAACGACGATCGCCTGGCTGACTCTGCTTCTTTCATCGCGGGCGATGCCACTGATCCCGCAACGCTGAACACAATCGTTTCTGCTGCTGCCGATACCCGCCTGGTCCTCTATTTCGCTCTGGCACCAGCGGTGATCAAGGAAGCAGTCGACGCTCTTGCCGATGTCGATCTGCCCCAGGACACCATCCTGGCCATCGAGAAACCTTTCGGCACCAGCGCTTCCGAAGCCGATGAGCTCGACGCCGCCCTGGCCGATCTGCTGCCGGAGGAGCAGATCGTGCGCATCGACCACTTCCTCCACGAAACCCCAGTGATTAATCTGGTCGGGCTGCTGCGCACCACAGCTCCCGTTGCGAACAGCTGGAATAGTCAATCGATCGAGTCGATCACGGTGCTTTTCGACGAGGACCTCACCCTAGAGGGGCGCGCCGATTTCTACGAGTCCACCGGCGCGGCAGTAGATATGTTGCAGTCCCACCTGCTGCAGTCTTTGGCCCGGGTTCTGGCTGGCGGTGGCCCCGCCAATGAGATCTTGGACGCGATGGAGTACGTGGATGGTTCCGCCCGCCGCGCCCGCTACACGGCGGGCGAGATCGACGGTGAACGCGTGCCATCCTATGTGGACGAAGAAGGTGTGGACCCGGACAACGAAACTGAGACGCTGGCCCAGTTCCAGGTACGCGTGGATACTGAGCAGTGGCGCGATACGGTCTTTACATTGCGTTCCGGTAAAGCCATCGGCAACCCGCGCCAGGAGTTCGAAATTACCTACCGTGACCTAGATTCCAACCCTGACCAGGACGCCGACCCGGCCCGCCTGATCGTGCCTTTCAAGGATGCCCTCGCCTTAGAGGTCCCCGTCCCGGATCACGGGCGCGCCGGCGAAACCACAAATGTGACTCTGACCGCAGCGGCTGATTCCTCCGAGCTGACCCCCTACGGTCGTGTCGCCCGCGGGATCTTAAACGAGGATGATTCTGTCGGCGTGGACAAGGGCGCCCCGCAGCGTGCCTGGCGCATCATGGAACCAGTCCTTGAGGCCTTTGAGCAGGGCACCGCCCCCATGGAGGAATACCCGGCAGGCTCGCAGGGACCGGACGGCTGGCTCTAGCTAACCGCAGCGCACGATCGGCTGCGGGTCGTACACCGTGGTTTGTGTTTCACGCGAGATCTCATTGCCGGCGAGATCCCGGATGATGCGGGTGTCGCTCGTCGTAAAGCCCGGCGCGCCACCCGACGGGCTGCAGCCAGGTCCCGTCACCGTGCGTGGCTGGGGGCTGGTCTGTGCCCAGCGGCCGCCGTTGATGGATTCGACCTCGACGGTCTTTACGCCCATGAGGCGCACGGTCACACTGCCGCCACCTGTGGAGGTTTCGATGCGCACGGGGTGCTTGGAATCGTTGCGGAACACCAGGTCGATGGCGCCGTCGTAGATGGTGGCCTCACGGCCGGCCGGGTAGCGGGAGATGTAGTAGGAGTGCGGGGTGTGGGTGATGTCGGTCATGCCTGCGAAGTAGCTGGCGTTGTACAAGGTGGTGGCGAACTGGGAGATACCACCGCCCACGGCCTCGCCGGCGCGGCCATCGATGATGATGCCACTTTCCACAAACCCTTGGGCGGCACCGCGGGGGCCGGTGTAGCCGTTGAGCGAAAATGTTTCGCCCGGTCCGACGACGGCCCCGTTGACCATCTGCGCTGTCAGGGCAATGTTGTGCCCGGATGCCGCGGAGTAGCCGGAGGTGGTGAACTCGCCGACGACTTCGTCGTAGGTCGCGGATTCGGCCATCTCGGTGGTGAAGGTGGCGGGCGCATCCTCATAGGTGGCGTCCCAGGCGCGGTCGGCCTCGCCGATCACGCGGTTGGGGAAGTCTGCCATGGTGTCTTCCCAGTCAATCTGCACGCCGTCGGAGTGTGGGTTGACGGAGCCGTCGGAGTTATAGGAGGCGTTGACCATCTTCACCTCAGTGGGGGCCAGCTGCTCCTCGAAGATTGCTTGGGCTGCCTCGGTGTTCACTTGGGGCTCGATCTGGCCTTCCACGTTCGGGAAGGCAACGACCTCGCCGATGCGCTCCACGGGGATTTCGGCGGTGACGTCGTCACGTCCGGTGATGGTAAGCGGACCGGAGGTGGCTTCAGCGGCGGGTCCCTTGGCTGCGGCCTCGAGCATCTCGCTGTTGATCGCTGGCTGCACCTCTGCAGGCTCAACTTCTACCCCGTCGGGGTTGAGCCAGCCGGTGGTCACGCGCTGGTGCAGTTCCTCGCGATCGACGGTTTGGCCGAGCACGGGGTCCTGGATCTCCACGTTGCCTGCGTTGATGTGCAACGCACCATCGACGGGTTCAGCGTTGAGATCTTGCTCCACACGGTCTAGTTCGGGGGTCAGCGCGGCCTCATCGACGGTAGGGACAACGTCTACTTCCTTGGTGACAAAGAGCCCGCGCAGGCGCGTGAACGGGTTCTTCGATTCCTCGCCCGCCTGCGCCACGGTGGCATCCCAGTCGATGCCCAGCCCCGCGGCGGCGGGAATGATGTCGGAGCTCAGTTCTGCTGCGCGCACGGTCACAGGGGCGTTGGCTTCGTCGCCAAGCTCCTGCTCAAGCGTTTTCACGGCGTCCTCGTGGCTCATGCCGCCGATGTCTACGCCGCCGACAGCGGTGCCACGCGGCACGTTGTCTTGGTTCATCACCAGGTCGGCCACGTAGAGGGCCCCGAGCACGGCGAACAGGCCGACGATCACTCCAATGGTGATTTTGCCGGCCCGGTTTTTCGAAGCTGACGAACTAGTTGCACTCACAAACACTAGGTTAACGCGGTGACGTGCTTGGCTGCTAGCCGGGGCGGGCTTTATTGGCCCGTGTCTATATATTGCTGCTGCACGCGTACGGCTGCTTCGTCGATACGCGACATGGGGACCTCCCCGCTGTCCACCGCCGCGACAAGTCCCCCGATCGCTTCTTCAATATTGGCCCCGGAGGACCATAATGCTTGATCGGCGCCCGCTGCGACGGTGGCCACGACGGCTTCTGCGGTGCTCATGCGCGAGGTAATGGCTACCATGCCGGATAAATCATCGGTGACTGCAACGCCGTTGAAGGGCACCCCGCCGGGGTAGTTGCCGCTGCGCAAAAGCTCATAGGCGGCGGGGTTGATGGTGGCGGGCGTCTGACCATCACCAAGTCCCGGCACGATCATGTGCCCCATCATCACGGACGCCTGGGGCACAGCGGGAATCGCCTGGGTGTAGGGCTTCAGATCCACGTCCTTCAGTGTGTCCAAGGGCGGGGTCACCGCTGTGTCCAGGTGGGTATCGGCGCTGGCTTGGCCGTGGCCGGGGAAGTGTTTGAAGGTGGGGGTCACGCCGGCGTCGATCAGCCCCTGGGCGAAGGCGATGCCATAGTCGGCGGCGATCTGCGGGTCGTGGGAGAAAGAGCGGTCGCCGACGATCTCCAGGCCGGCGATGTCGACGTCGAGAAGCGGCGCATAATCCACCGTGACCCCTTGCGCGCGCAGGCGAGTGCCGATGTCAAAGGCCATGCCACGGACTTCCGGCGGGGTCATCTGCGCCATGATGCGCGGCGGTGGGAACTCGCCGAGGACGTTGGTGTGGCGTTGCACACGTCCGCCTTCAAAGTCGATGGCCACGGTGAATGGCCGGTCGACGATCTCCCGCAGCGCGTGAATATTGCGCCCTTCTTCAGTAAAGATCGCCGGATCAGCCCAGCTCGGGATGATCACCCCGCCCACCCCAAGGTTCAGGGCGCGCAGCGCGGAATCGAAATCCGTCACCCCGACCACCAGCAGACTCGCGGCTTTCGCGTGCAGGTCTTTCGGCACGCGCTCGCGAGGGTCCGCGGGCGCTGGCGGAGGCGGCGGCGTGGTGGGGCTTGGGCTTGAGCTGGTGCTTGTCGACGATTCCAGCGTGGTCACCGGGGTGGTCTCCTCCACTGGGGGCTGCTCAGAACTGCAACCGACCAGGCCCGCCAGGCTGGCCACGAGCACGGCAGCGACAGTGCTTCTGGCTGTGCTTCTGGCGACGTGACGATGTCGCACGGCTGGCTCCTCTCCGGTGTCACTAGGTCACTAAAGCACCCAGCCTAGTGGTTTCTGCTACAGAAAAGTTAGTGGCGGTTATGATCGGGGACCATGAACAGCTCTTCTGCACCAGCACGCCGCATGCTCATCGCCTATGACGGCACCAGCATCGCTGCTCACGCGCTGCGCCAGGCCGCCGCGCTGCTCAAAGCCGAGGCCGTCGAGATCATCACCGCGTGGGAGCCGATGACGCGCACGAATGCCCGTGCCGCCTCCATGACCGGTTCGCACCAGCCGGCCTATACCGGCGAGGACGACACCGCCTATGAGCACGCCCGCAACGTCTGCGAGGAGGGCATCGAGCTGGCCGAATCCCTGGGGCTCAGCGTGCAGGCACACATCGTGGAGCACACCGGCAATATTGCCCAGGCCATCGCGGACGCCGCCGATGAGTTGGGCGTGGACGTGATCGTGGCGGGCACCCGCGGGATTTCGGGGGTGAAAAGCTGGTTCTCCAACTCCACCGCAGCCAACGTCTTGCAGACGGCCAACTGCCCAGTTTTTGTGGTGCCGTCTTCCTCCGATGAGGATTAATCACCTGTTAGGGTGGGGTGCATGACTACTTCCACCTCTTCTCTTCCGCGTCGCACCGCTGGCCCCGTGATCGCCAGCGCTGTTGTTGGCGTTGCGCTTGGTGTGGTGGGTGTGTTGGGCATCGCTAGTTTCTCAGGCCAGTCCACCGTGCCGGAGGGCAATGCCGTCCCGGCGGATCAGGCTGTGCTGGGCGTGCCGGAATACGGTTCGCGCTCCTAGCCTCCTATGGCGCACGTTGTTGGCTGGGTCCTGCTGACTGTCCTGGCTTTTCTGCAGGACCCTGGCCGTACCGCCGCCGACACCAAGCTTGACCTCGCCTTGGATCCGGCGGGTTTTCTGGCGGGGGCGACCAGCGCCTACACCGACGAGTTCACCCTCGGCCAGATCCAGAACCAGGCCTACGGCTACCTCTTCCCGCAGGGCCTCTTCTTCCTGCTCACCGAGCCGCTTCCCGATTGGGTCGCCCAGCGCCTATGGTGGGCGATCGTCATGGGGGTGGCGTATTCCGGCACGCTCATCTTGGCCCGGCGTATTGGCCTGCAGGGTCGCGTATCGACGATCACCCCTGCCGTGCTCTATGCCTTGAGCCCACGGATTCTGACCACCCTGACGGCCATCTCTTCGGAGGCCTGGCCGGTCGCGCTAGTTCCGTGGACGCTCATTCCTTTTGCGGGTGTTCTCGCAAGCTCGAACACCCGGTTGCGGCAGGGCGCGGCCGCTATCATTCCCGTGGCGTTGATGGGCGCGGTCAACGCCACAGCCACCTTGATGGCGTGCATTCCCGCGGGGTTGCTGCTGGTGTACCGCCGCCAATGGCGTGCCCTGGCGATCTGGCTGGCCGGCTGCGCCGCAGTGTCCGCCTGGTGGATCGGGCCGCTGCTGGTGCTGGGGCGCTACTCCCCGCCATTCACGGACTTCATCGAATCATCCTTCACCACCACGCACTGGCTGAATTTCGCCGAGATCATGCGCGGCACCACCAGCTGGGCGCCGTTTGTCGACACGGAACGCACCGCCGGCTACCTCCTCATCTCAGAACCGGTGTTCGTGCTGTCCACGATGGCGGTAGCAGCCGCCGGCCTGGCCGGTCTTGCCGCCCGCCAGATGCCGTGGCGCGGCTACCTGGTCACCCTTCTCGCCCTCGGCGTGCTGCTGCTCGGCTTGGGCCAGGGCCCCTTAGGCAGTTGGTGGCAGTCGCTTCTCGACGACCCGCTGGCCCCCTTCCGCAACGTGCACAAGTTGGACCCGCTGGTCCGCCTACCCTTGGTCCTCGGAGTCGGTTATGTGCTCTCCCACGCCCGCCAGTTGCGGGTGAAAGGCCCGGCGCTGACAGCGGTGGGGTTGATCGTCGTGGCCGCCACCGCGCCTGCGTGGTCTGGTCGGCTCGCCCACCAGGGCACCTGGGAGGAGGTGCCACAGTACTGGTATGAGGCGGCTGCTTTCGTCGATAAGCATGCCCCGAATACGCGCACGCTGGTGCTGCCGTCGGCGTCTTTTGCCCGGCAGGACTGGGGGTGGACGCGCGATGAGCCGATCCAGGCACTGTCGGATACTCCTTTTGCGGTGCGCGATGCGATCCCACTGGTGGATCCGGAGGCAATCCGCGGGCTCGACGGGGTGCGGGCCGCCATCGACGAGGACCCGGCGCGTGCCGACGAGGCGCTGCGCGCGATGGGGATCGGGGCGGTGCTGGTGCGCCACGACCTCGATTCGGATCAAGAACGTGAGGAGGAACTGGAACTACCCGGCACCCCGCGCACCTTCGGCGAGGTGGACGTGTACCTGCTGGAGCCGGAGCGCGACATGATGATCACCGACGATGCCCCCGTGACGGTGACCGGCGGAGGCGAATCCTTGGCGCTGCTGGACAGCATTTATGGGTACAGCCCGCGCACGCTTGTCGACGAGGGCGCGCAGATCGTCACCGATACTCCGGCGCTGGCGGTGCGTAACTATGGCACCCTCGACGGGGCGGTGTCTGCCCACCTGCGTGACCTGGGTGAGGGCCAGGATATCCGCAACCGCGTGCCCGATTATCCTTCTGCGGGCCCACGTGTGGGGGTCACCGAAACGGGTGGCAGCGCGAGCGCGTCCTCCTCAGCTGCCGATGCCTCCTCCTTCGGCGGAGCAGATGCCTCTAAATCGCTCACCGCGGCGTTCGACGGCACCACGCGCACTGCCTGGTGGCCGCAGCTGGGCGATGAGGGCTGGATCGAATCAACCGTGGCCGACGGCGAAGTGACCATCACGGCCACCGCGACCACTACCCTGCGCGTGATCAGCGGAGACTTTGACCGCGAGATCTCCGTCTCCGGGTTCTCGCCGCGCACCGTGAGCGTGCCCGGTGACAAGGTGCGCATCGAACTGACGGAGCCGGTGGGCATCGCGGAGCTGGACACGGGAGTAGAGCGCCTGGTCACCGTGCCCGATACCTCGCCGGACGCGCAGGTCTTCCTCTTCCAACGCCTCATGCCTGAGACTTCCACGCTGCAGCGCGGCTTCACCACCCACCAGGCGGATACGTGGCAGCTGTCCGGCCCCGCGACTATCGACGGCACCGAGTACCCAGCAGGTCCCGTCGAGCTGGATGTTGGCTTCCACACCCTCACCTCCCGCGAACGTGTGCTCACCCTGGAGCGCGGGACCCCGCCGACGGCCACGTGGCAGCCTTTCGACACCACAGTCACCGCCTCCGACCAACCGCAGCGCATCCTGAGCACCCGCAGCTTCAACGAGGGCCTGCGCGCGCACGTGGGTGGGCAGGAACTCCTCCCCGAACGTATCGACGCCGGCCTCACCTCCTTCGTCGTCCCCGCCGGGGTGGGAGGCGAGGTCACCTTCAGCTTCGCCGGCCAATCCGCCTACCGGCTCAGCCTGATCGCGGGTGGTCTGCTGGGCATCGTGACGCTTGTGGTGTGCATAGTCGCCACCCGACGCATCACCCCGGAACCTGCCTGGGCCCCCACCGGGGAGGCGCCACGGATCCTGCCGGTGGCCGCCGCCGTGCTGGTCGGCGGCCTGCCCGGCGCGATCGGGGCGGTGCTCGCCTGGGCAGTTGTCCGCTTCACCGTGATTCCGCGCTGGGCACTCGCCGGCGGCGCCGCAGCGATGATGGGGCTGTGGCTGGCACGCGCGCCGTGGCCGAGTGCTGGCTACGCCGGAGACTCGGCGGCGGTGTCCGTCGCCGGTGCTGTGGTCCTCGTCGCCCTGATAGCGCGCACCAAGCGGGCGCCGGGGACTTCCACCAGCTCAAAGGAGATATAGGACACGGCAATGCTGATCGCCACGGTGGCCGCCAGCACGGGGAAGAAGCCGCCACTGAACACAGGGATGCCCAACAGCGGAAAGACAACGGCGAGCACCGCGACGTGCCATAGGAAGATGGAATACGACCACCGGCCCAGAGCCTGCATCACCGGGCTGGCCAGCACCCCGCTGTCTGAAGGCGCCAGCGCATAAGGAACCAGCACCAACGCGCAGAACAGTGTGCCCAACAACACGCGCACATTGAATTCGGCGGGGCTGGGGTGCTCCAGCCCCATCGGCCCCACGGCCTCGAGTCCGGCGAACCACGCCACCACCAGCGCAAGCACCCAGTACACCCACCGGGGGCGCAGCACGCGTTGGGCCCTCGTCGATACGCGCGGTTCAACTTCCGCGCAGATCAACCCCACCGCAAACCAGGGCACGTACGAGATCGGCCAGATCTGCAGGTTCACACCCCACGCGTCGATCGAGTCGCGCACGAAAGGCAGCCACGGCCACGCCAGCGCCAGGCACGTGCCGACGATCAACGCCGCGGCTCGCCCCCGCCGCCCCAACGCGAGGTAGGCGGGAAGCACCAGGTAGAAGGCTACTTCCACGCACAGGGACCAGAGTTGGGTCAGCCCGGCGATCAGCCCGTCCGGCACGTAGATCTGGATCATCAACAGGTTGGCCACTGCTTGGGGCCAGGTGACGTCGGCAAGTTCGGGAAGAGCGAGCAGCACCACCGTGACACACACCAGGTAGGCTGGGGCGATACGTGCGACACGTTTGGTGAAGTAATGCTGCGGTCGCCCCTGCCCCCGTGCCAGCAGAAACGCTGACAGGGCGAAAAAGACGGAGACGAAGTAGTCGAATCGGGCGAACAGGGCTGATTCGGTGCCGGTTTGGAACGCGACGTGCGTGACGACGATGCCCAGCGCCGCCACAGCCCGCAAGCCTGCAAGCTCTGGGAGGTGTCGGCGCTTCGAATTTATAAAGGCACCTGTCATAATGATTCCTTGACAAGCTTAATGGAAAGGTCTGACACGACGATGGCTGATTTTAACCAAGCACGCAACAAGCGTGGAATCACCATTTCTGCCATCGTCGTGGTGATCGGTATCCTCATCGGCAACATTATGCCGCCCATCGCCGTGTTCCTGATGAAGCTGCTTCCCAACGGCGCCCAAACAGACGCCCACTTCGTCTCTGAGGACTCGACTGTCCTCAACCTGTGGGCTCTGCTGGACCCGAACAAGGACCCCGCCGCTGCCAGCACGGCCACGTGCGTGGACCTGCCCACCCCGGGATGTACCCACTTGGAGGGCCCGGCCGAGCTCGCCCAAACCATCACCACCTCGTCCACCGATAAGTTCATGGAGACGAATGTGGATTCGCTGATGCGCGTCATCATTGGTGGCGAGCCCTACGCCGAGGTGGAGGACCACCACCGGCTGAACCGTGACTCCAACTACCCCGTCACCGAGCCTGTGGCGACGAAGCTTTTCACCATCCCTCCGCTGAACTCCGGCGTATCGGTGCCGGCACACACTCTGGAGGGGCTGCAGTATTTCTTCCCCTTTGAAACGGAGCGCCGCTCCTACCAGTACGCCGACCCGATCGTGTGGGAACTGGTGCCGCTCGATTATGTCGACCCAGTTGAGGTTAACGGGGTGCGCGCCTACAAATTCCACGCGGAGGTGCCGCCGAGCAGCTTGATTGAGTCGATCCTGGATGCCTACTCGGGCTCAGCCGCCGATGAGGCGCTGGAATCGATTGCCCGCCTGAGCCCGGTCGAACAGTTCCAGCTGGCTTTGGGCCTCGACGATGCCACGGCGGAAGGCGTGAAGGCCGTCACTGAGGGGCCAGCCGAGCGGTTCTTCTCCCCCGAAGAGATGGAGCGTTTCGAGTACGCGGAGGGTCAGCAGGTGCGCCTGCAGCCCTACTATGAGGCCACTCGCACATTTTTCGTGGAGCCAAAGACCGGCACCGTGCTGGACCATCACGTGGACGTGGATATTTTCTTTGCGGAGAACAATCTGCAGGCCCGCGCCATCTCAGAGGAAAACCTGCGCAATCCGGTCCGCACCATATTTAGCGCCGATTTCGCTTTCGACGAGGCGACACAGCAGGCCCAGCTTGATGTGGCCACCCCGCAGATGGCGCGCATCCGTGCTCTGCAGGCGGTGTCTTTGGTGGCGAACGTGACGACGATCGCCGCCCTCGTGGTGTTGGCGTGGCTGTTAGTGCGCCGGCGCCGCCACCGTGCCACACTGAACATTGATGAAGCACAAGCCTAACACCAGCACTACCGGCACTACAGGCACAGTTGTCCTGTCCGCCTGGGCAACGTTGCTGGTGGGTGCGATGACGTGGGCGCTTTTCGCCGGACCGGGCGAGTTCGCCATGCGCGACATGGTGGTCCTCGATCATCCTTTGCTCACCCACGCGTCCTTAGGGATGGGCACGTTGCCGGGTCGCAACGCCCCGCAGGATGCTGTGCTGGCCATTGTTGGCCAGGTCATCCCCGCCACGTGGTTTGTGCGTGCGCTCATGGTCGCTTCCGCTGCCGCCGGCGCTTTCGGCGCGGTTCGCCTGGCCTCGCTTTCCGACGATCCCCCCTCTCTTCTGCGCAGCGCCGCCTCCATGACCGTGGCCGTGGCCAATCCTTTTGTGGTGGAGCGACTGTTGCAGGGGCACTGGTCGCTGGTGGTGGCCGCCTGGCTGCTTCCCGTGGTGGCGTGGTTGGGTCTTTCGGCCCGTACGGGCTGGCTGATCGTGGCAGTGTGGGTCTGTTCTTTAACGCCCACGGGTGCTCTGGCGGCGGTGGCGATTGCTTTGGCTACGCATCGTCGCTGGCAGGTCTGGGTAGCGGGCGTGCTGGCGTGTGCGCCGTGGGCGGTCACCGGCCTGCTTCACGCAGGTGGCGGGACCTCCTCACGTTCCGCCGTGGAGGCTTTTGCACCGCGCGCGGAAGAACACGTGGGCACGCTCGGCGCCATTGTTGGATTGGGTGGGATCTGGAACGCGGACGCGGTGCCGGCGTCTCGTAGCTCCGGCTTCGCGATCGCCGGGGTCCTGCTTTTCCTCCTCCTGCTCTGTGCCGTGCGTCGCGTGCCGCGCCCCTTGTTGTGGTTGGCGGCAGCGGGTTTTGCCGTGGCGTTGACGGGCTGGCTGGCCCCGCAGGTTCTGGGCTGGGTGGTGGAGACCATTCCCGGCGGCGGGCTGCTGCGCGATAGCCAGAAATGGCTGATCCTGGCCATCCCCGCCTATGTCGCCGCCGCGGGGTTGCTGCCGCGCGTGCTCGCAGGCGCAGCCCTCGCGCTATGTCTGCTGCAGACCCACGACGCGCCCGCGGAGTTAGCAGTCCTGCGTCCGGTAACCGTCGCGATCCCCAACGTTGAGACCACCGGTTTCGTCGAGTTCGTCGACCGCCCCACCCTCATCGCTCGCGGCGACGGCATCCCCGTGGTCGACCCCGCCACCAAGGCATATAACGTCATCGAATCGGGTGAGCTCACGGTGGACGGGGTACTCGTCGATAAGCCTGCTGAAACCACGATCGAACCCAATGTCATCGTCTACCCCGATGGCCACGTGGAGCGCACCGACGCCCCCGCGCCGCCGACCCCCTGGCTGGGCCTTGTCCTGTTGGCCCTGTGGGCTGCTACTCCCCTGCTGGTGCTAAGCCTTCGACCAGCTCGGCGAAGCGCGCGCCCGTAGTCTCCCAGGAGAATGTGGCCGCCCACGCCCGCGCGTTCTCCCCCAGCTCACGGCGGCGCGCGGTGTTCTCGATCAACTCGCGCGTGGCGGCGATCAGTTCGCCTCGCGTATCGACGAGCACCCCCGTCACCTCATCGCGGATCGAATCACACAGGCCACCGGCATCGCGGTAGCCCACCGACGGCACCCCGTGCTGCGCTGCCTCAATCACGGCCAGGCCCCAGCCCTCCTTCGCGCTGGGCATCAGGTGCACGGCGGCGCGCGCCAGCAGGGCGTGTTTATAGTCCTCGGTGACCTGCCCGTGGAAGACCACCTTGTCGCCGAGCGGCCGCGCGTAGTCCCGCAGCTCCTCTTCCCACCAGCCGGAGCCGATTACGTCGAGCACCACGCCGTCCATGGTGGCCACGGCATCCATGGCGTCTTCGATGTGCTTGTGCGGCACCAGACGGGACAGGGTGACGATGTGGATCAGGCCATCGTCGACAAGCACGGGCAACGTGTCCGGCACGGGGTCCACCCCATTTTCGATGATCGTGATGTCGGTCGCGCGCACGCCCAGCTCGATCAGGTCATTGGCGGAGGCCTCCGACACCGTCACGTACGGCGCGCCGCGATAGACGCGCGGGGCCAGGCGGGATTCCAAGAACCAACCCAGCTTCGCGATCACCGGCCCTGCCACCGGCCATTGGTTGCGGTGGCAGTGGTGGGTGAGAAGGATCGTCGGCGCGTTGGTGAAAAGGCGGGCGAAAAAGGGGATGCCGTTTTGCGTATCGACGATCACGTCCGGCCGGTGCCTCAAGATCGCCCACAGTCCGGCCAGGTAGACGGTATATTTCCCGCCTCGCCGCCGAAAAGTGATGCCTTCGCGCTGCGACTTGTGCGGCGCGTCCGTGTGGCTGGCGGTGTGGTAGATCACCTCGTGTCCGCGCTGCGCCAGGTAGGCGCCGACGCGCTCCAGGTAGCGTTCGGAACCGCCACCCTGCGGGTGGGTGGTGTCACGCCAGCACATCAACAAGATCTTCATCAGGTCTTCGATGCTACCTTGGATGGTTGTGACCCTTTCGCGTACCCGCCGCTTCGCCACCCTCTCCCGCTCGGTTGGGCTGCTGCGCTCTTTTCGCTACGAGCAGCCGCGGCCCGACCTCTTTTACTCGGGTCTGGCGCGCGACACGGCATCGCTTATCGACGCGCTGACCGGCGATCTTTCCGGCCCCGCACTGGACGGGGCCCGAGTGCTGGATGTGGGCGGCGGGCCGGGCTATTTCGCCTCTGAGTTCGCTAGCCGGGGCGCATGGTATGTGGGCGTGGAACCGGACGCTGGGGAGATGGCGGCCGCGGGCTTAAGTGGTTTCGGGTCTGTGCGTGCCGACGGCTCCCACCTCCCCTTCGCCGACGACTGCTTTGACATCACCTATTCCTCCAACGTGGTGGAACACACCCCGGACCCGTGGGGCATGGCGGAGGAGATGCTGCGGGTGACGCGCCCGGGCGGGCTGTCCATCGTGAGTTATACGGTGTGGCTGGGGCCATTCGGCGGGCATGAAACAGGCCTGTGGCAGCACTACGTGGGTGGGGATTTTGCTCGCCGGCGCTACGAAAAGAAGCACGGCCACCCGCCGAAGAACGTGTTTGGGGAAAGTTTATTTGATGTTTCCTGCGCGGAGGGCCTGCAATGGGCGCGCGAGACGACAGGCGGCGAGTTGGTGGCCGCTTTTCCCCGCTACCACCCGTGGTGGGCGTGGTGGATGGTGCGCGTTCCTGTCCTGCGGGAGTTCGGGGTGTCGAATTTGGTCGTCGTTCTGCGCGCGTGACTTTTAGAGGGCGCCGGAGTAGATGACCTCGAGAAGATTGCTCACTACCAGCCAGAGCACGATACATAAGACGATCATGGCCGCGGCCAACCAGCCTAAGATCACGAACAGTCGGCGGCGGTCTGGGTCGCGTGCTGGGCGTGACTGCCCGGCGACATCGTCCTCGCGCGACGCGGGGTCGATCATCGGTACCTGGTCCATTGCCGGGGCCACCTTTCTTTATCGTTTAACTAAGCACAAGATCAACCACAAAGCCTTAACCTTTATATAGGTTATCCTACAGCAAGGCGTCTTGAAAAGCCCTACAAGCACGCTTTATGGCAAATGGCTGGACAGCACTCATATTATTTTCAGCTTAAAAAGAAGAGCAAAACCCCGGCTCACCATCGTGGCGGAGCCGGGGTTAGATGCGTGGGGATAGGTCAGTGTACTACTTGCCCTGCGCCTTCGAGATTCGCCCCTTCAGAGCATTGAACTCATCGTGGACTTCCTGCGGAACGCGGCTGCCCAGCGAGGCAATGTACTCCTCGTTGTCCTCCACGTTGGCAGCCCACTCATCTGGGTTGACTGCGAGTGCTTCCTTGACGTCCTCCAATGGGGTGTCCAAGCCCTCAAGGTCGAGGTCCTCTGCGCGGGCGGTGTGGCCCACCAGGGTTTCCTCGGCGCCGACGGTGCCGTCGACACGCTGGGTGACCCACTTCAGAACGCGGGAGTTCTCGCCGAAGCCTGGCCACAGGAAGCGGCCATCGTCGCCGCGGCGGAACCAGTTGACCAGGAAGACCTTTGGCAGCTTGTCGCCGCCGCGCTCGCCCATGTCGATCCAGTTCTGGATGTAGTCGCCAACGTTGTAGCCGATGAACGGCAGCATCGCGAATGGATCGTGACGCAGGGAGCCAACCTTTGCCTCAGCAGACGCTGCGGTCTGGCCGGAGGACAGGGTGGTACCGATCATGGTGGCGTGCTGCCAGTCGCGCGCCTCAGTGACCAGCGGAACGGTGTCTGGGCGACGGCCACCGAACAGGATCGCGTCGACCTTCACACCCTTCCAGTCGTCGTACTCAGGTGCTGCGGTTGGGCACTGTGCGATTGGGATGGTGTAACGGGAGTTCGGGTGCGCCGCCTTCTCGTTGGAATCCGGCGTCCAGTCGTTCCCCTTCCAGTCGATGAGGTGATCTGGGGTCTCGCCGTCGATGCCTTCCCACCACACGTCGCCATCGTCGGTCAGTGCGACGTTGGTGAACAGGATGTTGCCTGGCTCCATGGAGCGCATCGCAATCGGGTTGGAATCGTAGGAGGTGCCAGGTGCCACGCCAAAGAAACCGTTTTCTGGGTTCACAGCGTAGAGGCCGTCCTCGCGCAGGTGCAGCCATGCGATGTCATCGCCCACAACCTCGGCCTTCCAGCCAGGAATGGTTGGGGTGATCATTGCCAGGTTGGTCTTGCCACATGCGGATGGGAACGCGCCGGTGATGTGGTACACCTTGCCCTCTGGGCTGGTCAGCTTCAGGATGAGCATGTGCTCTGCCATCCAGCCTTCTTCCTGGGCCATCTTGGAAGCGATGCGCAGCGCGTAGCACTTCTTCGCCAGGATTGCGTTGCCGCCGTAGCCCGAACCGTAGGACCAGATTTCCTTGGTCTCTGGGAAGTGGGTGATGTACTTGGTGTCGTTGCATGGCCACGCAACGTCTTCCTCGCCCGGCTCCAGTGGCGCGCCAACGGAGTGCAAGCAAGGCACGAAGTCGCCATTGGTGCCGATCTTGTCCAGCGCGTCCTGGCCCATGCGGGTCATGATGCGCATGTTCATCACCACGTAGGCGGAGTCAGTCAGCTGCACGCCAAGCTTCGGGTCTGGGTCGTTGATTGGGCCCATGCAGAAGGGGACGACGTACATGCGACGGCCCTTCATGGCGCCGGTGAACGCTTCGGTCATTTCCTCCTTCATTGCCTTCGGAGGAGCCCAGTTGTTGGTTGGGCCTGCGTCTGCTTCGTTCTCGGTACAAATAAAGGTACGGGACTCGACGCGAGCCACGTCAGAAGGGTTCGAGCGAGCCAAGAAGCTGTTCGGGCGCTTCTCCTCATTCAGGCGGATCAAGGTGCCCTTATCGACGAGCTCGTTTGCCATACGGTCCCACTCTTCATCGGAACCGTCGACGAACACGACGTCGTCAGGCTGGAAAATCTCAACAGCCTCGTTGATCCAGTCGATCAGCTGCTGGTTATCGGTTGGCAATTCACCAACAAGGCCTTTGATTGTGTTGGTCATCTAATCTCCTGACACATGTTTCCTAGAAGCGGGGGAGTTTGCACTTCCAGACTATCGAACACCGTCCGAGCAGGTGGTTTGATTGACGTAACACCATCTGCCGGGCAGAGACTCCCTTGGCAAAACCCCCTCATAAACACTACTATCAGTGACTTGCAACACTTTTGTGCCAGAAATGTCTACCCCCTAACAGGGGTAAGTGAAGATCGCAAAGATCACCATTCGCAACCATTCACAGATTCTCCCAGCGCGCCATCCGCGGGGCCAAAATAGCCACCTAGCCCGCGCAATAAGGAAGATCTATGCAGCAAGAAGGTTTATGCCTAACCCCACACCATGACATACGGCAGCCTGGAACGCCACCCCCACAGTTAGCCAACCACAGATCACGATTCCTGAGGTTCCCTCCACATAACCCACCCGAAAAGGGGTGAGGCGGTCGTCGATAAGCGCATAGGCGCTCCCAAGCCGCCTCCCCACCCGGCTGAAACCGACCCTCCGAAGTTTGGTATTCATGCACGTCACGTGGACAATGGCAGTGTGACGAATAGTTCTGATTTTTCTCCTTCCCAAACTCCCCGCGAAGGTACCGCCGAGCTGCCTGCAGGCCGGCCCCTGCAGACCGATTTCAACGACGGCCTGGACTACCCGCGCCTCGGCTCCGTCAGCTTCCGTCGCGGCACACTCACCGATAACCAGGAGACACTTTTCGACGAGCACTGGCCACGCCTTGGCACGATGCTTGCCGACGAGCACGTGGACGTGGACGACTGGTTCGGCCGCACCGGACACCCCACCATCGTCGAAATCGGGTCCGGCACAGGGACTTCCACGGCTGCCATGGCGCCGCTGGAGGCCGACACAAACATCATTGCCGTCGAACTGTACAAGCCAGGCCTGGCGAAACTGCTGGGGTCTGTGGTGCGTGAGAAGATCGACAATATTCGCATGATCCGCGGCGACGGCATCGAAGTGCTGGCCCGCATGTTCCCCGAAGAGTCGCTGGACGGGGTGCGCATCTTCTTCCCCGATCCCTGGCCGAAGGCGCGCCACAACAAGCGCCGCATCATCCAATCGGGCCCGCTGAACCTGATCGCCAAGCGTTTGAAGCCCGGCGGCGTGCTGCACGTGGCCACTGACCACGCTGACTACGCAGAGTGGATCAACGAACTGGTGAATGTTGAACCGCTGCTTGAGTACAAGGGCTGGCCGTGGGACGATTGCCCCATTCTCACCGACCGCCAAGTGATCACGAAGTTCGAAGGCAAAGGCCTGGATAAAGACCATGTGATCAACGAATACCTCTGGCAGAAACGAGGGCTTTAAATATGACTGATTTACACGAAATTACCCACCCCTACACGCCTGGCGCCGCCCCCGGGCCAGACTCATTGTTGCTGGTCTGGGACGCCCCGAACCTAGACATGGGCCTTGGCGCCATCCTCGGTGGCCGCCCGACAGCCGCCTACCGCCCCCGCTTCGACGCGGTGGGCCGCTGGCTGATCGAACGCGCCGCGGTACTCAACGAAACCGCCGAGCGCCACATCGAACCCGAGGCCACCGTGTTCACCAACGTCACCCCAGGCGGCGCCGACGTCGTGCGGCCCTGGGTGGAGGCCCTACGCAACGTCGGTTTCGCCGTGTTCGCGAAGCCGAAGTCCGACGAGGACTCCGACGTGGACCCAGACATGATCGCCCACATCAAGCGCCGCCACGACGAGGGCGTGCTCAAAGGCGTGGTCATCGCCAGCGCCGATGGGCAGAACTTCATGGAGACCATCGACACGCTTGTCGACGAGGGCCTTCCTGTCACTGTCCTGGGATTCCACGAACACGCCTCATGGGCTGTCGCCTCCGAATCCATCAACTTCGTAGACTTAGAAGACATTCCTGGTGTTTTTCGTGAGCCTTTGCCGCGCATTAACCTGGATCAGTTGCCAGATGACGGCGCATGGTTGCAGCCATTCCGTCCGCTGACAGCGTTGCTCAACAACACTCGCCAGTAACGGAGGCACATTTGTTTTATAGGTGGGGCCACTTCGCTTTCCGGTTTCGCAAGATCATTCCACTGGTCGTCGTCGTGATCATCCTGCTCATGCACTTCCTGTTCGGCACCAAGCTGGACCAGCGCATGAGCCAGGAAGGATGGGAGGACCCAGGCGCTGACTCGACCACCGCCGCGGTCATCGAGCAGGAGACCTTTGGGCGCGATAATTCCGGCGACGTGATCCTGATGGTAGACGCCGGCGAGGGCAACCGGGTGACCGATCCCGAAGTGTTCCACGCAGCCAACGCTGCCATCGCCGAGCTGGAGCGCACGTACGACGATCAAATCGCTCACGTGCAAAGCTATTTCGCCTCCCCCAACCAGCAGCAGATTACCGAGGATGGTCGCTATGCCTTCGCCGCCATCGGCCTAGAAGGCGACGGTGAGCAAACGCTGAAGGATTACCGCGTGCTGGAAGAGGCCGCGAAGTCCATCGAGCTGCCAGGCGCCGCCACCGTCGAAGTTGCAGGTGCCACGGCCGTGGCCGATGCCCTCGACGATGGCATGGCCGACGATATTGCCCGCGCCGAAATCCTCGGCGTTGTCGCCGTCGCTGTGATCTTGTTGTTCGTCTTCGGTGGCGTGGTCGCTGCTGCGATGCCGCTGATCGTGGGCATCTTGTCCATCATTGGCGGTCTGGCGATCCTGTCCATCATCGCCTCCTTCTTCCAGGTCAACATCTTCTCCCAGTCCGTGATCACGCTGCTCGGCTTGGGGCTTGCTATTGACTACGGCCTGTTCATGGTTTCGCGCTTCCGCGAAGAACTGGACAAGGGCACCGAGGTGCGCGAGGCCGTCGCCATCACCACCGCCACCGCGGGCAAGACGGTGTTCTTCTCCGCGCTGATGGTGGGCGTGGCACTGTCAGGATTGTTCATGTTCCCGCAGGCCTTCTTGAAGTCCGTGTCCTACGGTGCGATCGCCGCCGTGACTCTCGCCGCGGTGATCTCCGTAGCGGTGCTGCCTGCACTGTTCGGCATGCTGGGCCACAACATCGATAAGTGGTCGGTGCGCCGCACCTCGCGCACCGCACGACGACTAGAAGACACGATCTGGTTCAAGCTCCCCTCCTGGGCGATACGCAACTCCAAGAAGGTCATTGTCGTCGTCGCGGGTGCTCTGATCCTGCTCACCCTGCCCATCGCCGGCATTAAGCTCGGCGGGATCAATGAGGCCTACCTACCGCCAACGAACCAGGTCCGCCAGGCCCAAGACACCTTCAACGAAGAGTTCCCGCAGTTCCGCACCGATCCGGTGAAACTCGTCGTCACGGGCGCCTCCAACGAGCAGCTGGTGGACGTTGTCCTGCAGACCCGCGAAGTCGATGGTCTGGCGGCCCCCATGTCGCCGGCCACCCAAACCGTCGACGGCACCACCGTCCTCTCCGCCGGCCTAGCCGACCGCGACAACGGCAAGTACGTCGTCGACCAGCTCCGTGCCATCGACGCACCAGAGGGAGTAGACCTCTACGTATCCGGCACCCCGGCCATGGAAGTGGAGTCCATTGAGGCCCTCACCGAGAAACTGCCGTGGATGTTCCTGTACATGATGTTGGCCACCTTGATCCTGATGACGGTGCTATTCGGGTCCGTGATCTTGCCGATCAAGGCCGTGATCATGAACGTGCTGGGGCTGGGTGCGACCATCGGCTTCCTCACCCTCATGTTCGTCGACGGCTTCGGCTCGGGCCTGTTCAATTTCACCCCAGGCCCGCTGATGAGCCCGGTGCTCGTTCTGATCATCGCCATCCTTTACGGCCTGTCCACCGACTATGAGGTCTTCCTCGTCTCGCGCATGGTGGAGGCCCGCGCCAAGGGGGCCACCACCGACAACGCCATCAAGTACGGCACCGCGCACACCGGCGGCATCATCACCGCCGCGGCGCTGATCATGATCGTTGTGGCCGCCGCCTTCGCGCTCTCAGAGATCGTGATGATGAAGTACATCTCCTTCGGCATGATCTTCTCGCTCGCCCTCGACGCCACCCTGATCCGCCTCCTGCTGGTCCCCGCCGTCATGCACGAGCTGCGCGAAGACAACTGGTGGGCACCGCGTTGGGTGAAAAAGATCTACCAGAAAATTGGCGACGACTCCGAGGGCCACAGCGCGCCACGACCACAGCCTTCGTCGATAAGCGATGAGCCGAAGATGGAAGATGCCGTCATCGCCTCCACCCACGCCCGCAGTGGCGTCAGCGCCGACGAAAACTCCGAACTGATCCCGTTTTCGGAGCTGATGAAACGCATTGAGCGCAACAAGTGAACGCGACGCTGAAAAAGTGGATCACATGGTTGGCACCGCTAGTGGTGCTGATCGTGCTGCTCGTCGCCTTTCGCGATGATCTGCCTTTCCTCGGCGAAGCTTTTTACACCCTCCTTGAGGCGCAGCCCCTGCCGCTTGTCTGCGGCGTGATTACGGCGGTCGCTGCTCTGGTGGCCATGGCCGAAGTGATGCGCCTGTTAATGAATGCCGGCAATGACGTTGACGTTCCGCTCCAAGAAACCACCGCTGTCACCCTTGCCTCTAACGCATGGTCCACCTCCCTGCCCGGCGGCCCAGCCTTTTCGGCGTGGCTGACCTTCCGCGTGCAACGTTCTTGGGGCGCCACGGTGGCGCTGTGCGGGTGGTTCCTGGTGGTCAGCTCGGTGATTTCGACGATGTGGCTGGTGCTGATCGGCATCGCCGCCGTCCTCTTCCTAGGCGCGGACCTTAATCTGCTCACCCTGCTGCTCACGCTGGCAGTGACGATTTTGGTGATCGTCGCGGTGTACTGGGCCACGCGCAACCCCGCGGTGCTGCGCCGTTGGGCTTCTTACTTGCCGACGAAGATCCGCTCCAGCACTGAAAAAGCTGTCGACCAGCTCGCCACCGTAGAAATGAGTGGCCGCTCCTTCGCCGGCGCTTCTGCCTACTCGCTGCTCAACCGCCTGCTTGATGCTATGACCTTGTACTTTGCGGTGTGGTCCGTGGTCGATGTGGCGCCCGGTTTTGTGGCCGAGCCGAATCAAACCACTGTGATGGGCGTGGCCATGGGCTATGTGATGGCAAAACTGGCCGGCACCGCGCAAATCACCCCTGGCGGCGTGGGCACCGTGGAGGCGCTGACCGCCGGCGCGTTGGTCGCCTCCGGGATGACGCTTGTCGACGCCACCGCCGCCACCGTAATCTACCGCCTCATCTCTTTCGCTCTGATCACCGTGATTGGTTGGATCGTGTTCCTAGTGAAGTACGCGGGCAAGGGATACATGCTGGGGCGCTCCGAAGAAACTTCCCCATAACGCAAACCGATATAGTCCTCGGCCCATAGTGCGTGTAGATTATTGAAAACCTAATGGTTACGAGCACTATGTAGCGAGGACTATATCGGTTTGTGAAACAGGGGCGGGCGCTGCCGGGTGCTAAGGTTAACGGCGTGAAGAAATCCACCGCCATTGCTATTGACCTTGTCGCCATCGCCGTGTTCGCCCTCTTGGCCCGCATGGCGCACCAATCCGAAGACATGCCCTTCAATTTCACGGGCTACTTGTCCACTCTCTGGCCATTCGTGGTCGGTGTGGTGATGGGCTGGATCATTGTCCGCGAGGGCCGTGGTGGCCGCGGCGTGTGGGTCTGGCTGATCACCGTGGTCGTGGGCCTAGCCATTTGGGGAGTGCGCAATCAGGCGATTCCCCACTGGTCCTTCGTGATCGTGGCCACCGTCATGAGCGCACTGCTCATGCTAGGCTGGCGCGGCATTGCTGGCCTGTTCGGCCGCAAGTCCGCCGCCCGCCAGTAGGTTTAGAAGATCAGGCCCAGGTTGTAAAGTGGGTCGTCTCCAGTGAAGCTGGCGACCAACCATCCCAGGTAGCCCACGATTTCCAAACCGATATCAACAGCACTGCTCAACATAACATTCTTCTTTCTTCTAGAGTCTTCTTGACGATTCTTCGCAGATCATACCCCGCGTACTTAAAGCGGGGAAATGGTGTGCTTCTTGGGCAGATCCACCTCGTCCTTAGTGCGCAGTTGACGAAGTGCTCGTCGTAAAGCGATGCGCGTCTCGGACGGCTGGATCATGTGGTCGATGTAGCCACGCTCGGCGGCAACATACGGCGATGTCATGTTTTCGTCGTAGAAATCCATGAACACCTTCTTCATGTAGGCGCGCTGGTTCTCGTCCTCGATCTGGGCGAGCTGCTTGCCCTGGATCATCACCACGGCCGCCGCCGAACCCATGACAGCGATCTGCGCGGTCGGCCACGCCAAGTTGATGTCGCCCGACAGGTTCTTCGAGCCCATCACCGCGTACGCGCCGCCGTAGGCCTTGCGCACGATCAGGGTGACCTTCGGAACAGTCGCCTCCACCAGCGAAAACGCGAGCTTCGCGCCGCGGTGGATCAGGCCGACCTTCTCCTGTTCCACACCCGGCAGGTAGCCGGGCGTATCGACGACGAACACCAGCGGAATGTTGTAGGCGTCGCACGTACGGATGAAACGAGCACCCTTATCGGCGGCATCAGCATCAATGCAGCCCGCGAAGTGCATCGGGTTATTCGCCACGAAGCCAACGGTGCGGCCGTCGATGCGACCGAAAGCACAGATCAGGTTCGGGGCGAAGTTCTCCTGGATCTCCAGCAGATCACCGTCATCGGTGAGTTCGGGTAGCAGGTCCATCATGTCGTAGCCAGCGTTGGTGTCATCCGGCATGAAGGAGTCGAGGTGCTCGTCGTCAAGCTCCTCGTCCGCAGGCGCCCACGCCACGGGTGTTTCGTCGAACGTGGAGGTGGGCAGGAGGCCCAGGAGGTCGCGGACGTAGTCGAAGGCGTCCTCCTCGGTGGGCAGCACGGCCTGGATGTTGCCGTTGAGCTCCTGCTGGCGCGCCCCACCAAGCTCCGCCGAGGTGACATCCTCGCCCGTAACCTCCTTGATCACGGCCGGGCCGGTCACGTACATCTCGGCCTGATCCTCCACCGCAACCACGAAGTCAGTGGTCACCGGCGCGTAGACGGCGCCACCGGCAGACTTACCCAGCATGATGGAGATCTGCGGGGCGCGGCCAGACTGCGGCAGCTGCCGACGCGCGATCTCCGAATACATAGCCAAGGACGTCACCGCGTCCTGGATGCGTGCGCCGCCGGAGTCCTGGATACCAATGATCGGGCAGCCGATCTTGATGGCAAACTCCATGACCTCGACGACCTTGCGGCCGAAAGTCACGCCCACCGAACCGCCGTACACCGTCTTATCGTGGGCGTAGATGGCAACGGGGCGGCCATCGATCCGCCCATAACCAGTGACAACACCGTCCGAGTAGACAGCATCCTTGTCACCAGGGGTGCGGCCCAGTGCGCCGATCTCTACGAAGGAGCCCTCGTCGAGAAGCACGTCGATACGCTGGCGCGGGGTGGTGCGGCCTTCGTCGTCACGCTTCTTGCGGGCGCGTTCCGAACCGGGGTCTTTCGCCTTCTCCAGGCGGGCGCGCAGGTCAGCGAGTTTTTCCTCGGTGGTCATGTTGGTGGACACTAACTTAACCTCTCAATCCACTCATTCATATGCTTGCCGACGATACCGATGACCGGCTCGTCCGGCATAGCCAGGTGGTCGCCTGGGCACTGGACGATGGTGAGATCGTCCACAATCTGGCCCCAGTTGCCGTCCTCGGCGATGTCCGCGTAGCGCGGCTCCAAAGTGATGGCGCCGTCGTGCATCCGCTCGGAGCGGAACAGGAGCACCGGCACGTCAACGTCTGCCCAGCGGGTGAAGTCGATCTTGCCCAGGATCTGGTTGTCGACGAAGCTAGCCCGCTGGTGCTCTAGAACGCCGGCGGCCAGGCCGTGCTCGGACGCGTCGGTGGTGGCCAGAACGTGCTCCAGCATCCCCATCAGAGCTTCTTCACCAGCTGTTTCGAGCAGGTCAAAAGGCACCTCGAAGTCAAGGCCGTAGGTGTCCTTGGCGAAATCGGCGTAACGCTGCCAACGGGCCTTCGTCTCTTCCATGGTGTCTGGGACAGGCTCGCGGGGCTGGGTGGTGTCCAGCAGTGCGATGAATTCGATCTCTGGGGCGTCCTCGCGGTCGCGCAGCTGGCTGGCCACCTCGAACGCGAGCGCCCCACCGAAGGACCATCCGCCCAGGACAATCTTTCCGCCGTTGGCGTAGCGCAGGATGTCATCCAGGTAGGCGGCGGCGCGCTCCTCCAGGGAGCCTTCGAGGCGCTCCACACCGTAGACGGGCACGTTGTTCAGGCGGCGCGTCAGTGGCTCATAGACCACAGTGGTGGCGCCGGCCGGGTGGAACATGAAGACGGCCGGGCCGTCACCTTCCTCGCGCAGCACGCGGATGTTGCCCTCGACCTCAGTCTCGAGGCCTTCGCGGACCATGTTGGCCAGTGGTTCCAGGGTGGCTGCCTCGCGAACGTCGGTGGCGGTGATTTCGGTGCCGGAACGCTCGGTGAGGTGGGAGGCGATATTGGAGGCCTCTTCCTCGCTGATCTTCGGGAGTTCGCTGGTCACGCCTGCTGCGGCGGCGCCGGTGTACTTGGCCCAGGCGCCGAAGACCATGCGTTCCGAAGCGTCACGGGGCGCCACGCCGACGCCCTGTGAAGACTCAGTTTTCTCCCGAGTCTCCTTTTCTATCGGAGTCTCGTTCTTTTCTTCAGGAGTCCGAGGTACCGAGGACTCCTCCCCCGCCACGGCCTCTTCAACCATGGTGATCACGTCGGCTACGGAGGCGTCGCGCAGTGCTTGGACGTTCAGTGGTGGGATCTGGAAGTCGTTTTCGACCCGGTTTTTGATGCGCATGCCCATCAGGGAATCCAGGCCCAAGTCGATCAGTGGCAGCTCGAGCGGCAGGTCGTCGACGTCGTAGCCCATGGATTCACTGACGATGGCGCGCAGTCGGTCTTCCACAGATTCGCCGGAGTTTGCGTCCCAGCGGATCTGCTCGATGTCTTCATCCACCTCTACCGCGGTGGTCTCGGCGCTGGGGCTGATCTCTGCGACACCCGGCACGGACTGCGGGGCATCCAGAGCCAGTGTCGTCGCAAAGCCTTCGGCCACGATCGCGTCCGCCGCGAAGACCTTGATGCTCACACCACCCAGGGTGGACTCGACCAGCGTGGTCACATCACCAGAGGCAGGCAGGGAGCCGCGTTCCTCAGTGGCCACCACGCGCGAGCCTGGCGCGACAGCCTCAGCGGCCGCCTCGATGAGCTGGTGGGGGCTAAAGACTTGGTCTGCCTGGGCGCCGAAGGCAGTCTTGCCGTCGGGAAGTGCCACGCGCACGCCGGGCAGCGCGCCCGACCCGCTGGAGTTGGGGCGCGCCTTAGTCCAGTGCTGCACCTGCTTGAACTGGGTAAAGGGCGCGGAGATGACGTCGCCACTGCCATAGATGGCGCCGAAGTCCACGTCCTGGCCCTGCACGTACAGCTTGGCAGCCAGGTCCACCAGGGATTCGACCTCGTCGACCTTGCGCTTCATCGTGTACAGCAGCTGCGCATCCGGCTTCCCGCAGGCAAACGCGGTGTTCATCATGCCCATGATCGCCACCGGGTTCGGACAGATCTCCACCAGGGTCATGTGTCCGGCCTCGAAAGCCTTCTCGATGGCGTCCTGGAAGTAGACGGGCTGGCGCGTCATGGTCAGGAAGTACTGGTCAGTGTGCACCACCTCGCCGGGCTCAAAGACGCGGCCGCGCTCCACAGAACTGAAGAGCGGGATGCGGATCGGCTGAGCCTCCACGCCAGCGATCTCAAACCCGAGCTCGCCCATGATCGGGTCCAGCGCGGAGGTGTGTCCGGCACCGCGCACGCGCATCTTGCGCGCGAACTTACCGTCCTCCTCCAGCGCCGCGACCAGGTAGTCCACGGCGGCGACCGGCCCGCCCACGGTAGTCATGCCCGGCCCTGCATACACGGCAGGTTCGATGCCCGCAGCTTCCTCGTGCTTATCGACGAAGTCCTGCAACGCCTCGCGGGTCAGTTCCACCACGGCCATCGCACCTTCTTGCGGGGTGTCGGCCGTCATTTCTTCGCCCTCGCCCATGAGGCGGGCGCGGTGGCAGGCGATCCGCATGGCGTCTGCGTCGCTGATGCCGCCGGCCGCGTACGCTGCGGCGATTTCACCCATGCTCATTCCGGCGACGGCGGCCGGCGTGATGCCCAGCTTCGCCAACAGATCGGTGACCGCGATTTGGATAGCGGTGATGGTTACCTGTGCGGTGTTGGTGTCGTAGGTTTGTTCGTCGTCACGCACGATGTCCAACGCCGACCAGCCAGCCTCGAAGTCGATGAATCTGTCCAATTCCTCCATTCTGGAGCAGAAAAATGGAGAAACATCGACCAGCTGCTTGACCATCTTGCGGTGCTGGGAGCCGAAACCGGAGTAAACAAACACGGGGCCCATCGTTGCGGGGCTGTCGGTGGTGGCGATGCCCACGGAGACCTTGCCGTCAGCGACCTGGCGCAAGCGTTTCACCGCGTCCTCGATGGTGGAGGCCTGCACGACCGCACGCGAACGGCCGTGGTTGCGGCGGGCGAGCGACCGGGCGACGGGGACGAGGTCCTCGTCCGCGCGGCCTTCCAGGAAGTCGGCTAGCGCTGCCGCGGCTGCTTTACGACGAGAGGGCAGCAAACCGCTGACCGGCAACGCGGCGGCGGTGGGGTTCTCGGGATCCAGCAGCTCAGCCTCGGTGCCTGCATTTTCTGCAACTTCGTAGTCGGAAGCATCGAAGTCGGTGACTACAAGGTGGGCGTTGGTGCCGCCGAAGCCGAAGCCGGACACACCAGCGATGCGGCGGCCGGAATACTTCGGCCACTCGCGGGAATCTTCGACCACCTCAAGGTGCTCCGCATCAAAGTCGATGTAGCGGTTGGGGGCGCTGAAGTTCACGCTGGGCGGGATGATGTCGTGGCCCATCGCCTCGATGACCTTGATCAGGGCCACCGCACCGGCGGCGGATTCGGAGTGCCCAATATTAGACTTAGCGGACCCCAGCAAAGTTGGGTGCTTTGCCTCACGTCCTGCGCCGAGGACCTCTCCCAGGGCGGTGGCCTCAATCGGGTCACCCAGGATGGTGCCGGTGCCGTGCGCCTCAACATAGTCGACGCTGGTCGGATCGATGCCGGCATCCGCGTAGGCGCGGCGCAGCACGTCTACCTGCGCTTCGGGGTTGGGGGCGGTGAGTCCATTGGAGTGGCCATCAGAGTTCGTGGCGGAGCCCTTGATCACGGCCAGGATATTGTCGTCGTCGGCAAGCGCATCCTCAACGCGCTTCAAAATGACGATCCCCGCCGCGTCCGACCTGACGAAACCGTCGGCGTCGTCGGAAAATGCGTGGATGCCGCCGGTTGGGCTGATCACTCCCAACTCGCTGAAAGCGGTAGAAACAAATGGGCTGGCCAGGATGTTCACACCGCCGGCAACAGCCACGTCGGCCTCGCCATCGCGCAGGGCGCGCACGGCGTGATGCACTGCCACCAGAGAGGAGGAACAGGCGGTGTCCACGTTCACGGAGGGACCGCGAAAGTCAAAGGCGTAGGACACGCGGTTCGGGATGATCGCGCTCGAGGTACCGGTCAGCGCGTAGGGGTGAGCCTCGGAAGGATCGGCGGTGATCAACATACCGTAATCGTTGTTGGAGGAGCCCAAGAACACGCCCACGGATTCGCCGCGCAGCTGGTTCGCCGGGATGTGCGCATCCTCCAGCGCCTGCCACGTCAGCTCCAGCACGATGCGCTGCTGCGGGTCCATGTTCTCCGCCTCGACGGGGCTAAGCCCGAAGAATTCGTTATCGAAGCTGGCGATGTCATCGAGGTAGCCGCCGCTGGTGTTCTGCTCCTCCATCTTGCGGCTCATCACCTCATCGCTGGAGTACTCGGACCAGCGCCCCTCCGGCAGCGGGCCGGTGGCGGTGCGGCCTTCGGCCAGCATGGCCCAGAATTCGTCGACGTTCTCTGCCTGCGGGAAGCGGCCTGCGCGCCCGACGATCGCGATATCGCGGGCCTGCGGCGACTCCGCAGCGGTACGACGATACTCCCGCGCCACCGGACGCGCCTCATCCTCCGCCGGGCCGTTGATCAAGCGATCTGACAGGGCGGCGATGGTGGGAAATTCGTACGCGATGGTGGGATCCAGCTGGCGCCCCAACAGGTTCTCTAACTCACCAGACAGAACGACCGCATCACGTGAGGCCAAGCCGAAAGATTCGAGTGGCTTGTTTACGTCGAGTTCTGCCACGGGCACGTCCGTAGCCTGAGACACCCAGTTGAGTATCCAGTCGGACAGTTCCTGTTGAGTCATGGAGCGCTTCCTTTTCCTTCCGCTACGGTTATTTACGGAAACTAAAAGTCTATCGCCCCATTGTCTCACTTCGTTACTGAAGACACACCACCCACACCCCGTAGGGCATGGGCGGGTCGTGAGCGCTTACTGCTCCAAGTAGTTCTTCTGGTTCACCCGGCGCGCAATCTTGCCCGCGGACGAACGCGCGATCTCATGCGGCGCGAAGAACTGGATCTCATGCGGCGATACGCCATGGACGTTGGTCACAGCCTCACGGATCGCCTCTTCCGCGGCGGCATCGCCGTCAGCGGAGGCGTTGTCGGCACGCTCAATGAAGAGCACGAGCTTTTCGACGTCGTCCCCTGGCACCGCGAAGGCAGCGACAGAGTCGGGGCGCACGTGCTCCGAAGCCTCGGCGACCGTGGCCTCAATGTCCTGCGGGTAGTGGTTGCGGCCGGCGATAACGACAAGGTCCTTCAGGCGGCCGGTGATGTAGAGGTGGCCCTCATACAGCACGCCCAAGTCGCCGGTGGCCATCCAGCCGGTGTCTGGTGCGCCGTCGACACGTGATCCCTCTGCTAGGCGCTCGCCCAGCGTGTTCTTGAAGGTCGCTTCAGTCTCCTCTTCGCGGTTCAGGTAGCCCACGGCCATGTTGTCGCCGTGTGCCCAGAGCTCGCCGACGACACCGTCAGCGACCTCGGCGTGAGTTTCTGGGTCCACCACGGTGAAGAACAGGTTGCTCACCGGCTGACCGTTCGAGGCGAAAGGCACGCCGTCCTCCACTGGCACGGCCTTGCCTGCAGCCAGTTCGTCGCGGTCGAAGCGTGTGAACAGCGGGCGCTCGTCGGTCTGCGGAGTCGAGAGCATCAGTGATGCCTCAGCCAATCCATATGACGGGCGCAGCACCTTCGTGTCCAGCCCATAGTCCTCAAACGCGGCGATGAAGGCGTTCACGGCCCCTTCCATGACCGGTTCGGAACCGATGATGATGCCATCCACACGCGACAGGTCTAGCTCTTCGCCTTCTGCTGGCTTGCCATAACGCGAGGCCAGCTCGAGGGCGAAGTTCGGGACGACGGTGTAAATGTGTTTGTCCTCGTCGCCCTCTCGCTTGTTCAACTGGTCCACCCAGCGCTTCGGCTGCTGCACGAAGTCGCGCGGGCTCATCAGCTCGAACTCCAGGCCAAGCATGGTGACGAACAAGGTCAGAATGATGCCCATGTCATGGTGAAGCGGCAACCACGCGCTCAGGCGCAGTGGCATCTTCAGGTTCGCACCAGCATAGATCTGCAGGACGTTGGTCAGGATGGAGCGGTTCGTCAACTCCACGCCGGCGGGGTTACGGGTGGAACCAGAGGTGTACTGGAGGAACGCGGTGGAGTCGATCGGCATGACGGTCTGCGTCATCGCTGCCATCTGGCCCTCAGGCGTTGCCGAAGGGTTGAGGTAGGACTGCGCGAGGCTATCCGGGAGCGTATCGACGGCCACCACACGCGGACGTTCCCGCGAAGGAAGCTCAGCGAAGTACTCGCGCACCGTGCCCGCGGAGCGGGTGTTGGTTAGCACGGTCTTCGCGCCTGCATCGCCGAGAACAGCCTTCAGGTGATCGCCGTGGCCTGGTTCTTCTGGATCATAGAGCGGCACCGGAACCTGGCCGGCGTAAAGCGCGCCCAAGAAACCGAAGATGTACTCAGGCGAGTTGCCTGCCAGGATGGCCACGCGGTCGCCCATCTTGCCCACCTGCTGGAGGCGCGCCGCGACCGCCTTGATGCGGGTATTGATCTCCGTGCGGTTGTAATCCACCGGGGTGCCTTCGCGGTTCTCGGAATAGTCCCAGAAGCGCATGCAGTGGCGTTCGCCCCCGCCGAGTTGCAGGTCACCCATGTACATCATCTCGGCCATGCCGGCCAGGGTGAGTTGTGGTGCGAGTGCAATCGAGCCGTCTTCGCTGTAGAACTGTGCGATCAGCTTGGAAAGATCCATGGGTGTCCTTTGTGTCTTCGGGTGCCAGTCAGTTAGTTATCTTGTTTATCTTAGTTTCGGAAACCAAATGTTACATAGACGCTAGCCATTAATCGCCTGGTGCGCCCAATCGACCACCCACTGGTTAGCGGTGGTGCCCGGAATAACATTCGGATTCGTGGCGTACTGGGCGTGCAAGCCATTGGCGTTGATGAGCGCTTCCGCCCTGCCTAAAGCATTTCCCACGTCATAAGGTGCGTCACAAATGGAGTCATTTGGCGCGCAGATTTGGAAAGCGCGGTCCTGCAGTGCGCCGAACCCCCCGACACGGGGTCCGCGCATGCTGGCACCGGGCACGATGGGCTGAATCAGCCGCTCCACGGGCTCCAGCGCGATCTCTGCGCCCACGCCTCCTAGCTCAATGCCGGGGTTCACACCCACACCGTTTTCCCGACGACCATCGGCAATCATGATGGCCCCGAGGACCTTCTCCGCCGGCACTGCCCCGTGCCCCTGGCCGATCTGCGTGGCGAGGTCACCGACAATAACCGCGCCCTGCGAGAAACCAGCAAGGATATATTTCGTGCCGGGGCACGTCTCATTCATGTACCGCAGTTCCCCATCCAGCTTCGACGTTCCCTCGTCACGAGACTCGTCGTAACTCATCTCGTCCTGGGACTGGATGTTCTTGAACTGCGCCGTGTACGGCAGCGTCCACACCTTCACATGATCCGGCGTGTACGCCGCCTGCAGCGGCTGCGTGATCGACAGCATGAAGCTGTGCGGATTCGCCTGCGGGTTCATCGGATCATCGCTTGCCGACGATTCCCACGTCCCCGGCGCAGAAATGAATTCTACGTCGGGGCACCAGTCCGGTTGCTGCGGCTCCGCCTGTTGAGAAGGCGCAGGTTCCCCTGGTTGTTCCGGTGGCAACGGCTGCTGGTCATTCGTCGAAAAGAACTGGTATGTTCCTAGCCCGATGAGAGCCACGACAATGACGACGGCGGCGACGGTCACGGATTTACGCATCGTGCGCATGCTCCTTTAGCAGAGGTTGGCGTGCGCGGCGTCGTCGAGAAGCTTGGTCACTTCCTGATGGTCAAGGTCGGTGCGGCCCTGCTCGATGAGCTGACCGGCCACCGCGTCACGGGTGATTGTTTCTCCCCCGCAAATCGTGCGGGCGGTACCAATCAATTGGGATTCAACGTTCTCGACATTAATGTCCGAACCTGCGATTTCATCAAGAAAATCCTGCTCCTCCGCTACATACTGCGCTTCGGTGGTAGGGATCTCCTCGATCTCGCGGGCACCGAGGTCCTCCGGCTGATCGCCCGCGGGCGGCGCGACCGGAGTCGTCTCCTCAGTAGTCGTGTCCTTGGTCGATGTTTCAGACGGGGATGTCGCCACCGGCGCTGGGCTGGAAGGCTGAGTGACATCCTCGCTGTCGACTGTTGCCCCGCCACACGCCGCGAGGCCGAGGCCTGCGGTCAGTGCGATGGCGCTTAACGCGATTCGACGCACGGGCTACTTCCTCTCTTCGCGGACCGCGCCATTGATCTGGCTGATGGTGCCGTTCTCGAAATCGATAGTCAGGCCGCCGGCCGGGATCTCCTTCATATCAGAGGTTGGGTAGCCCAGCGGGCCCTGCTCCCAGCGGGACTTGCCCCACTGGTCGAAGATGTCACCGTAGTAGATGACGTGCGCGCCAGTCTTCGGGGACCAGTAGATGTTGCCCTTCTCGAACTCTTGGAACGCGCCGCCCCGGATAGCGATCTCGTTGGAGGTTGGGAAGCCCAGGTTCGAACGTGCGGTGTTCATCTCGCCGTACTTGGTAGCGATCGCGCCGTAGACCATGTTGTGGGACTTATCCGGGTTGCGGGTGAGGAAGCCGTGCTGGAATGGCTGGACGTAGCCCTCGCCGATCTTCACGGCTTCGCCGGTGGGGTAACCCAAGTTGCCGCGCTCATAGTTGTTCTTGCCCCATGCGTTAAACATGTCCCCAGGGATTGCCCAGGCGCCGGTCTCATGGGTCCAGTAGATGGAACCGTTTTCGAAGTGGACGTAGCGGCCCCGACCGTCTGGAGTTGCAATTTCGCCAGTCTTCGGGAAGCCAAGCCAGCCGGGTGCTCCTCCCAGTTCGTTGTACTTCGCCAGAATGGCGCCGAACAGTGGCTGCGCGCCGGTCTCTGGGGACCAGAACGCGGTGCCGGAACGGAAGTCCTGCGCCTTGCCGTCAGCGACGTCGTACTCGTTGTTCACACACGAGCCGATGATGCCAGACGCGGTGGCCTGGGCAATGGCGCCGATTGGCTGGCACTGCGCGCCGCGGTCAGACTCTGGGATGGCCAGCGCATTGGCGATGTATGGCCACGCCTCGGTCATCTCAAACTGCCAGTACTCCCAGGAGTGCACACCAGATGGGCGATACTTCACGATCGGCTTGACGCCGCTCTTGGTCGCATAGTCGACAAAGGTTGCGGTGGTCATACGTGAGATGACCTCCAGGCCCACGCCTGCAGGGTTGGCGGCACCCTTCGCCACCGAGCCTGGCTGGCCGAAGTCATCTTTGCCGTTACCTGCAGAAACGTAAACGGTCTTATCCTTGAGCGCTTCGGTGCCCAGCTTTGGATCGTGGTCGATCCAATCCTGAGAGCCGATCGGGCCCCACATCTTGGTGGAATCGTAGCCACCGCCATCCATCTGTGCCGCCTGGATTGCCTGCGGCATGCCAGGGGTGGTGGTGTCCAAGTAACCGGAGAAAGAACCGACGAAATCGAACAGGTGCGGGTTGCGCTCTGCCAGGTTCATCGCGGCGGTGCCACCCATGGACAGGCCGACGACCGCGCGCTTCTCATTGGAGCGGAACTCGTTGTTCAGGATGGGCACGAGTTCCTTGGTCAGGAAGGTTTCCCACATGTAGTGCTTGCCGTTGTCCGGCTGCTGCCAGTCAGAGTAGAAGGAAGACTCGCCACCAACCGGCAGGATCACGTTGACGTTCTTGTCGGCGTAGAACTGCTCGATGTTGGTCTCGATGGTCCAGCCGGATTCGTCGTCACGCGCACGCAGGCCGTCGAGCGCCCATACCTCTGGGAACTTCGCGCCTGGATTCGAGTGCCAGTCACGGGCCAGCAGGATCTGCACCTGGATGAGTTCCTGGGGCATCGCTGCGGACTTGATCCACACTGCGACGCGTCGGTTGGTCAGCCACTCGATGCGGTCGACCTCAACTCCTGCTGGCAGGCCCTCAATCTGGGGCTTGTACTCTGTGTCGATCGGGGTGCGCTGTAGCGGGTCAGACGGACGAAGGCCATCGGACATGCCCGAGGAGCCGATCACAGCGCCCAAGTCAGTTGAACTACTGGAGAGTCCCTGCTGGGCGTGGGCTGGCATTACGGACAAGCCCATTGCAAGGACGGTCGGCAGTGCAACCGCTGTGGCAATGCGAGCCGCACGCGGGGAACGGGAAACGGAAGAACGCATAAGAATTGTCCTCAAAGTGTGTCGAAGGTGCAACAACTCGCCACCGGCATCCACGTACCAACGCTTCCCGGGGGTTCCCCTCCCCCGGGCGTGCGTTTGTCGGATGGTTCCGTGGTGCCTGTGGCTGTGTTGTTTTATCTAGTTAAGTTGTCGGTAAAGCGATCGTGATTGTTACACGAGCGCAATCGACCTCAAGTTTAAGTTCAACTTGAGACTTTCTTCAAGCGACACACCTTAAAGGTGTTAAAAAGGGCTTTTTACCACGCGTTCATGACATTCAGCACACGCGGCTTGGTGCGCTCGAGCTGGTAATCCCACTGGTTCCAGTTATGCATACCGGTAGCCGGGTAGTCCTGGGCGACGTTAAGGCCTTGAGCCTGAGCCTTCACAACCCACAGGCGGGTGGAGAGGTTCGAGATCAGCTCCAGGGCAGCGCCGGAGGCGATGTGCTCGGGACGGACATTCGCGTCCGCTGGGCTTGGTAGACCGGAAGCGGCGGAGACGTAGACGTCAGTCTTGTACAAGCCATCCATGTTGTGGAACGGATCGTTCTCAAAACGGCGCGGGGAGATCAGCGAACCGTACATAGCGTTGATGTTGAAGCCGCCCGCGTCCAGCAGTGCGAGGCGCACCATCGTCTGAGCGCCAGGCAGCGTGGTGGTCAGGTAGCCGGAGTAGGACAGGACCTGACGGAACTGGTGCGGGTGCTTCCCGGCCAGGTTCATCGCGGCGGTACCACCCATCGACAGCCCCGCAATGGAATTGTTGGTAGGAGAAACACCGAAGTGCTGCTGCAGGTAGGCCGGCAGCTCCTGAGTCAGGAAGGTCTCCCACTGGTAGCGCACCGGGTTGTTGTAGTCATAGGTAGCTGGCGCGTTCCAGTCAGCATAGAAGGACGCGGTACCGCCGACCGGCATCACCAGGGTGATGTTGGAATCCTTGTAGGTCTGCGCTGCGTTGACGTCGTTGACCCACGCGCTGGTGTGGTTGGCTGCGCGCAGGCCATCGAGCATATAGAAGCCTGCGTTGCCGCCGCGGATGGCGGGCTGGATCTGGACCGTGATGTTGTAGCCGCTGGCAGGCGACCACACATCACAGCGCTGCACCCAGAAGCCAACGGGGTCCCACTCACAGTGGCCGGTAGCATCAGGGCGCAGCCAATCGCGTGGCGCTGCTTGGGCGGTGCCGGTTCCAACAACCAACAGGGCTGCTGCAGTAGCAATCGCCGTGATCAGAGCGACGATGCGACGACGAACCATAGATAGTGTGGACATTGCTCTCCTCGTACGTACGGAAGCCTTAAAAGTAAAGCGTTATCTGCACGTTACCAAGTCGTGTCTTAGCGGTCCAACCAAGAAATCTGCGGCCCCTCCAAGCCGGGGTCCTCACCATTCTCAATTTTCTCAAGAGTTTCAGCGTCCAGGTATTTTTCCGGGTCGTCGTCAAGCTCTAGTGTCCTGCCGCCGGTCACGGAATATTTCACATTCTTCCAGAACCGCTCCCAGCTCATCGGCTCGCGCGAAGATGCCAGCAACTCCGCGATCTCCGGGGTACGCAGAGCCGCACGCGCCTGGCGGGCCTCTTCTTCGTCGATCCAGTCCGGCAGCTTATCCAGGTCGGTCGCTGTATCCGCCACCTGCCACTCGACGGGCAGGTGCTTGTCGTGGCCAATCCGCCCGTTCGGGTCGCGGGGCATGCGGGCTGCCAGCGGTGTCGCGAGGCCCACGGTATCCAGTACACGTACATCAAGATCAGAGTTCATGCTGGTCATGCCCAGATTAATCATGTACAGCGTGGTCGGGTGCGCTTGCAGATCTGTCTCCGCATCCGTGCGGGGCAGCGTCATCCACGAATGTACGCGCGGCTTGCTCTGTACGATGATGTGAATCAGTTGCCCCGCGTTCTCCTTTTCGGCCTGCTTCTGCTTCTTCTCCCAGTCGGCGCTCATCCAAGAGACGGCTAGGTAGTCTTCGGCATAGCGTGGGCCCTTGCCGGGCTCAGTCTTCGTCATTGTGGTCCAAAATTCACGCTCATCGACGATGCCCATCCTGCCGGTATCGTCGATAGGCTGGTGCCCGCGTACGACGACCGCGGTCGCCCACACCACCACGGCTAGGCCAAGGGCGCCAGTGATCCGGTTTAGTGGCACCACCATCGCTGGCAGCAGCAAGGCGAAGAGAGGCAGGAGCCACATGCGCCCGTGCATGAAGTCGCCGCCCACTTTCAGCACATACATAATGTGCACGATTGCGACACCTGCCACCAGTACCAGTACGATGCGTTGCCGGTCGTACACCCTTCTGCCCAACCACACCAACAGCACAATCACTGCGATGAGTGGCAGATACAGCGCATAGGGCACGAGCAAATCCCACGCGTAGCGGAACCCGGCGGACCAGTTCGAATCGCTCGCCGATTTAGCCACCGCAGTATGCGGGGTAATCAGACCGTAGTAGCCCATGCGGAAGAGCTGATACGCCGCCGGCACCGGTAGCGCCGCAGCCAGGATCCCGGCCCGCTGTTTCCACGTCTCCGCCGCGAACAGCAGCACAATGCCCGTCACGCCGCCATAAAGCGCCAGCTCAGGGCGCACAAGCCAGCTCAGCCCACACCAGAACGCCAGCCAGTAGCCCACCGGCAGCTTATATCGATGAGTTCCAGGCGTTGACCAATGCACCAGAAGGGCCCACCACGTGGCAATCCATGCCAGCGACAACCCCCACTCCAAACCGGAAGTAGCAAAATCACGTGCGGGTGGCAGCGCGAAGTAGATCAGTACACCCAGCGGGGCAACGATCCCACCCCAAAACCTAGATGTGGCCGCCACGGCGACCACGGCTGCGATGGTCGTTAAGCCAAGTGCCAACCACATGGCAATGTCTTCCAGCTTGGCGGGCGTGACCGACGCGACGGCCGTGATGAGGTACTGCCACAAGGTGGAGGTGTTCGCCTCGACGCGTTCCCCGACGTTAAATACGGGACCATTGCCCTCGAGGAGGTTACGGACGGTGCGCAAAACGATGAGGCCGTCGTCGGCGATCCAGCGCCGCGTCCACCCACCATAAAACGCAAAAACGCCCGCAACGATTGCGGATACAATCATAGAAATGCGGGCGTTTTTGGTCATGCGGAAGATACTACATTAGAGAATATTAGGAATCACATATACCGCGATGACGATGCAGGCGAGCCATGCGATCGCAAGAATCTGCAGCACGCGGTCCTGTAGCGCGATCTCATCCGGTGCGCCGCCGTGGCCGCGGTCGACGTCAGCGGCATAGCGCAAGATCGCGATCACGAACGGAACCAGGGAGATCTGGTACCAGATAGAACCGGCCCCCTCGGTCGCGTTGGACAGTTCGAATGCCCACAGCGAGTAGCTCATCACCACAGCCGTCGCGGCCAGGGTCCATACAAACCGCAGGTAGGTCGGGGTGTACCCTTCCAGCGCCTTGCGGATCTTCGCACCAGTACGCTCCGAAAGCAAGAGTTCCGCGTAGCGCTTACCGGAGGCCATGAACAGCGAACCGAAGGCCGCGACCAGCAGGAACCACTGCGATAGCTCGATGCCAGCAGCCACACCACCGGCCATCGCGCGCAGCATGAAGCCAGACGACACAAGGGCGATATCGATCACCGGGATGTGCTTCCAGCCGAAGCAGTACCCCAGCTGCAGAGCGATGTACACGCCGACGACCACGGCCAGCGCGACCCCCGACGTTGCCAGCAGGGACACCCCGAGCGCTGCCAGGATGAGCACCACCGCCATCACATAGGCCAGGTTGATCGGCAGCATGCCCGAGGCGATCGGGCGGAAGCGCTTCGTCGGGTGCTCGCGGTCACTGTCGACGTCGCGGGCATCATTGATCAAGTAGATCGACGACGCGGCCAGGCAGAATGCGATGAAGGCGATAGCCACGTCCCCAATGGTGCGCGCGGTGAATGCCTCCAGGCCGGCCGCCAGGGGTGCCGCGACGACGAGGACGTTTTTCACCCACTGCTTCGGGCGCAGGGCCTTGATCATGGCGTCGGGCAGGTTCTTCGGTGCCTTGCGTGCGACGTTGACATCCACGCCCGTGGTGTGTGGTTCGGGCTTCAGAAAAGGTTCGGGCTGTTCAGGCTGGTATTCGCTCACGCAGTCTTCCTCTCTATCTCCATCGCGGCCTTCGCGCACGCGGCGCCAAGCGCAGCGCCGGCGATAGTATCCGTCGGATAGTGCACGCCTAAGACCATACGGGAGATCATGATGATGGGAATTCCAAGATAAGGCATTTTAGATCCAGTGATGTCCGCCAGCCCCACCATCGCTGCCGTCGTGGATGTCGAGTGCGACGAAGGGAACGACAACTTCGAGGGCGTAGACACACCGATCTTGATCCGCGGGTCATGCGGACGCGTGCGGCGCACGATCCGCTTCAGCACCACCGACGCCGCGTGCGAGGTAAAAGCACCCGCGCCCAGGGCAATCCATTGACGCTTTCGACGCTTATCGACGATGGCCCCTGCCGCGCTTAGGCCCATCCACCCCAGGCTGTGCTCGCCGAAGAATGACAGAGCGCGTGCCGACGGCTTCACACCGGGGACGTCGTAGAGCACGTTCTGAATGGCTACGAGTACGTCAGCTTCACGCTTGCTCATCGAAAATCTTCTTCCAGTTCTCGCGGGCGACCAGTTCCGGCTTCGCGGTACGGTACTGCTGCTTCAGGTCATCCCAGTTGTTCTTGATTTCGGACAAAAGTTCGCGGGTCTGGCGCAGCAGATCATTCGCCAGCTCCTTATCGCGCTTGCGGAATGCGACACCGGTGCCGCCAGCGGTGGACACGGTGGCCGAGTCCACACGCGAGAGGGTGAACCAGCGCGCTTCCTCTGCGGTGAGGTTGAGCTGCGGGGCCTCCCAGTTGTCGCGGTTTTCCTCCGTGGTCAGGTGCTTCACGGTCTTGAGCAGCCACGGAATCTTCTTGATTTTAGCGAGGCGGCCGCCAATATTTCTCGTCGGCACGCCCGGCGCGCCCGTCGGTGCTGGAAGTTCGGCGGCGGACTCGATGATCTTGGCGTCGTCGTACTGCTGGCGCACCTTCTGGATGCGTGGCAGGGAGGACTCGAGGATGTCGAAAAGCTGGTCCGGTCCGGCCAATACGTCCTTCATCGCTTCGATCTGGATGGCCATCGTGGAGTACTCCATGCACATCAGGTGTTTCATGGAGGACTTCAGGATGGAGCGCTCGATGCCCGTGAAGTCGCCTTCGTGGTACATCGCTGCCACGATCAGGCGGTTGCGCAGGTGGAAGTAGGCTTGCCAATCGATGGCATCGTCCTTATCGGCCCAGGCCATGTGCCAGATTGCCACGCCGGGCCAGGTGACCGTCGGAAAGCCTGCGGCCTTGGCGCGCAGGGCGTACTCGGTGTCGTCCCACTTGATGAACAGGGGAAGTGGCAGGCCGAGGTGTTCGGCGACGACGCGTGGGAAAAGGTTCATCCACCAGCCATTATAATCCACGTCCACGCGGCGGTGGAGGGCGCGGGAGTCCTTGAACTTCGGATCGCGCTGCTGCTCTTCCGTGCCGATGTACCCCAGCGGGTACTTCGCGAAGTCGTGGTCGTAGACCGCGTGCGGGGCGGCTCCCCACATGAAGTCGTGGCCGTTGACGGCTTCGCCCGTGGTGCGCAGCTGGGAGCGGTCCTGCAGGTTGAGCATTTGCCCGCCGACGAGGATCGGGCTCTTCGCGTAGCGCGCAGCCTGAACAGCGCGCAGAATGGAGTCGGGCTCGATGGCGATGTCGTCATCCATGTACAGGATGTAGGGCGAGTCCGTCGCCGTTGCCTCATACATGATGCGCGAGTACCCGCCGGATCCGCCGAGGTTGCCCTGCGAGTGGATGGTCAAGCGGTCGCCCAGAGCAGCCTTGGCCTCTTCGAAGTCGGGCTCATCGGCTGGGTGCTGGTTGCCTTGGTCCGGCATGATCACGTGCGTGATGGCTGCCAGCACTTCTTCGTCCTCGGCGAGGGCGTGCAGCGCGTTGACAGCATCGCGCGGGCGGTTGAAGGTGGGGATGCCCACGGCGACTTCCTTGGCGAAGGGGCCGACCGTGCTGCCATCGGGCATGGTCTGCGCCTGGGGCTCCACGCCCGCGCACCACGCAGCATTATCGACGATTACGTCGTCTTCTTCTGCGGTGACGTCGAACCAGAGCCAGCCGCCGTCTTCGAAGTTTTTCAACGCCAGCGGGATTTCGATGCGCTTGTCATCGTCGTCGGTGCCGGCGCTGACGTTGGTGACCGCGATGCGGGTGCCGTCTTCTTTGGAGCGGTAGACCGAGATCGTGGCTGCGCCGGTGACATCCATGGCCAGGATGACCTCGTCCAGCTGGGACCAGCGGCGCCAGTAGGAAGCCGGGAAGGCGTTGAAGTATGCCTGGAAAGATACCTCGGCGCCGGCGGGGATCTTCACCTGGTGGCGGTTGGACCAGCTCAGGCGTTCCTTGTTTTGCTCGGCTTCGACAAGGTAGAGCATGCGCACGTCGTGCGGCTCGCCCTTGCGGGGCAGCAGCACACGCTGGAGAACATCCACAGCTTTCACGATTCTCACTTTCGGTGTCGGGGCACTCTTTATCCCTCAAGAGTAGTGCTTCGGCCACCCCGGACGGCATGTTGGCGCGCGTAAGCCCATGAGTTTCGTCGGAAAGCGCCCTGAAATGCAGACAACCCCGGCAGAAAGCCAGGGTTGCGTGCAGTTCGAGTGTTATGCCGGCAACGCTGCGCTGTCGGTCGTGATGTTCTTTTCACGCAGGATTGCGGCGAGCTGATCGGACAAGGTGTCGATCATGTCGCGCACCTGGTCGACGGTCATGCCGTCAGTCTCGGGAACAGCGATGGTGTCTGCCAGGCGGCCAGCGCGGTCGTGCGCCTCATCGGTACCGAGGTAGATCACCAGGTCCGGGGTGCGCACGGTGCGGTGCTCGCGCTCGTCGACCGGGCGGTTCAGGCCGCGCTCATCCATGACCCACTCGACCTTTTCATCGAGGGAGTTCTCTGGGTGGGCGGGTGCGACGGTTGCCGTGACGCGACGACCGGTCATCTCGCGTGCGATTGCTGCCGCCGCCTGTGCGACGGTGCGGTTCGAACGGTTGGCGAACTCAATGTGCAGGGCCGGGGCCGCATAGAGAGTCAGCTCGTCGTACGCGTCACGAGCTGCGAGCACTGGGACGAAGTCCTGCACAATTGCGCGTTCTGCGTGCTCTTCCAAGGCCGCGTCCAGCACCTGGTCGATGACTTCGGTGTCGATCGAGTAGGCGAAGCGGGCGTAGAGGTCTTTACGGATATTGTTAATAACGGTCATGGCATCCTCCTTTCATTGAGTGTTTGTTGCCATGTGTTGTTTTCTGGTGTGTGGGGGCTTCCGCTAGTTGCGGTGCAGGCTTGCTGCCATCATTGCCCAGTTGTTGAGGCGCTCTGCCTCGCGTTGTTGCTCCTGCTGGATTTCTGTGGCGGTGAGGCCATTGTCCGCATGCTTGGTGGCGGTGCTTCCAGCGAGGAGCTCGACGAACGATTTGATGCTCATAGTTCAATTCCTTTCGTGTTTACCGGCCGTTCATTTGTTAACCTGCCGTTAACTTTAACGAGTTAGTTGGTCCATGTCAAGTATTGACCTGCAGAAACACTGTAAAAAGAGCGAAAAATGGCCCTCACCTGTAGAGATGGGGGCCACTTTAATGTGATCTTTGGGTTAACCTTGCGTTAACTTTCGGGTTAACTTTGGGTTCACCGAGGCGCTCGTCGTTAAGCTTCAAGCTCCGCCAGAAGCCTGCGCACCTCACCCTCGACCTGGTCCGCGACAACGCGCGCTTCGTCGATCGTGCGCGGATGGGTCACGGACCAGCGCTCGTAGCGCTTCCCAGGAAGACCTGGTACGTCGTCGATGCCCAGCAGCACGATGACGTCCGCGCGGTGGGCGGTTCGCGCGATATCGTCGCGGACATAGAGCATGTCGGACGGGATCCCACGCTCCTCCAGTACCTGCACGACCAGCGGATCGACAGGCTCCTGCCCACCGATCCCGACGGTGCGCGCATAGACGTCATCGCCCGCCAGGTGACGCAGGTACGCGTAGGCCAGCTGCGCGCGAGCCGAGTTGTTCCGCGAGGCAAAAAGGACCTCGGGGCGCTTCGTCCCCATCTTCAGCAGGCGGGAACGGGCCTCACGCTCAACCAGCAGCGGCACGAAATCCTCGACCGCGGCGGGAGCACTGTGCTCGTCGATCACCTCATCGATCACGCGATCAATCTCACGCGCGCTCACCGAGGCGCCGAAGCGTCGATGCAGATCTTCGCGAATAATGCGGAAGCGGTCGGCGACAGTGGCAGTCATGTTCATTGCCTTTCGTTAGCGGGAAAGTTTAAGTTTCCCAGTTGTTAACCTGCCGTTAACTTTACCTTTGCGGTAGCTAGTACGCAAGCAGTGCTTAACGACGACAGTCTCGCCATCTGTGATGTTACTCACCTCCTATTTCGCACGTACGTACGATGGGCTAGAATGAAGTCTATACATATCGGGGACTGCATCAGGGGGTGTAGCAATCAATGCAAACGACAACAATTCCACCAACCGCCTTCTATTCAACCTGCGCTGACACACCAGCCGCCAAGCAAGCTGCCGCCTTGCGTGAGCTTGAACTGGACTTCTGGCGGGACGTATATACCAAGGCCCTGCCAGAAATACAGGTCTGCGACTGGTCCGTCTACGCAGCAAAGTTAACGGCCCACCTTGGCTACACCGAGCAGATGATCACCAACAACATGCACGGTATCGAAACGCTCGGACATCTACCGCTGCTCAACGCCCTCATCGAGAAGCTCGGTCACGTCAGCATCCACATGCTGCGCGCGATCAGCCAAACGCTTTCGTGCAACACCTTCTGGGACGACGAGGAAAAGCAATCAGCCGTGGACTCTTTCCTCACGAACTACCTCACACCCACCAAACCCAACCAAGCCATGCCCGGCACCCGGCAGGTAGTCAACCGGCTCAAAGACTTCCTCCGCCAACTCAATGAGGACCTCGACGACACCGAAGGCCCTGAAGAGCCCGCCGACGAGGACCCACATAACCCGCGCTTCACTATCGACGAGCACGACGACGGCAACCGCACCGTCTCCACCACCTGGGATGCCTTCACCACCTGCAAGATTGATGCCGTGATCCGCGCCCACGCCAAGGAACATAGTTTGTCCCTGGCCGACGCCCACACGGACATCCTCCTCAACGGCACCGACGTATCCGTCACCCTCAACGTGTACACCGCAGGCGATATCGAGGACGCCCCCGCCTGGACATCCACCCACGGCTTCTTCGGGCCCCGCGACAGCCGCACCGCCAAGGAAGAGGCCACCACCACCCGCGACATCGACCCGGCAGCAACCGAAACCACGGAATCCTACACAGCCACCAACCGCATCAAGGCCTACCTCGAAGGCAGGGATGGCACCTGCCGCTGGCCCGGATGCAACAGGCCCGCGGCGCACACCGACAAAGACCACTGCCTCAATTACGACGATGGCGGCCCGACCACCGCAGCAAACATGATCTGTCTTTGCCGCTACCACCACAACAGGAAAACGGATGGAGAGATCCGCTATATCCTCGACCCATTCACCGGCGACGTCTACTGGCTCTTTAACGACGGAACCTACCTCGTCGACGAGGCCGAGGGCCCCCTCTCCCCGAAAGCGAAGAAATGGGCACGAACCTTTGCCCAAAGAGCACAAAGGCGACGCAGCAAACCGGGTCCCAGGAAGAAGGCACAAGCTACCTCCTGGCCGGAGATGCCACCGTTCTAGTGGCCGCGCTCCTGGTTAATCGGTTCGCCATCCTCAAAGTATGGACGCAGATGATTATCAAACAAGCTCAACGCCGCACCGATAGCCATGTGCATATCCAAGTACTGGTACGTGCCCAAACGGCCACCGAACAACACCTTGTTCTCAGCCGACTCGGCCGCAGCCAATCGTCGATAAGCAAGCAACTTCTCCCGGTCCTCCGGGGTATTGATCGGGTAGTACACCTCATCATCGCCCTCGGCGAAGCGGGAGTACTCCTTCACAATCACCGTCTTATCGTTCGGGTAATCGCGCTCCGGGTGGAAATGGCGGAACTCGTGAATGCGGGTGTACGGCACATCAGCGTCGTTGTAGTTCATCACCGGGGTGCCCTGGAAATCGCCGGTATCCTCCAGGACCTCCATCTCAAAGTCCAGCGTGCGCCACCCCAGGTGCCCCTCGGCATAATCAAAGTAGCGGTCCAAGGGCCCCGTGTACACGACCGGCGCGTCAGGCGAAGCCGCACGAACCTCATCGCGCACCTCGAACCAGTCCGTATCCAGCTTCACATCGATCAAATCGCTGGCCACCATGTTCTCCAGCCACGCCGTGTACCCATCCACCGGCAGGCCCTCATACTTGTCGTTGAAGTACCGGTTATTGAAGGTGTACCGCACCGGCAAACGCGAAATGATGGACGCCGGCAGCTCCGTCGGATCGGTCTGCCACTGCTTCGCCGTGTAGTGCTTCACAAACGCCTCATACAGCGGCTTACCGATCAAGGCAATACCGCGCTCCTCCAGGTTCTTCGCATCGGCCGGGTCCATCCCCTCGGTCTGATCCTTGATCAGCTGACGGGCCTCATCCGGCGAATAGTACTTACCAAAGAACTGGTTGATCAGGCCCAAGCCCATCGGGAACTGGTAGGCGGAACCATCATGCATGGCGAATACGCGGTGCTGGTAATCGGTGAAATCGGTAAACCGGTTCACGTACTCCCACACGCGATCATTCGAGGTGTGGAAGAGGTGCGCGCCATACTTATGCACCTCGATGCCCGTCGTCGGCTCTGCCTCAGAGTATGCGTTTCCGCCCAGGTGCGATCGCTTTTCGACGACCAACACGCGCTTCCCCAGCTCGCTAGCAGCCTGCTCCGCGACGGTGAGCCCAAAGAAACCAGATCCAACAACAATGAGGTCATAAGTCATGCCTTAAGGCTAGCGAATCAAAGCCTTTTTCACCGGCCAACACGGCCGCGAGGGTGCCAACAAAGCACTATCTTTGCCCCAGGACTATCATTATTCACTTTCGTGCCTTACAATTCATTTTGGTCTATTGCAATAACACCAGTAACAATTTTCCAGGAGCTTTACCGTGATTCAACGACGCAGACTGTCCAAGTCCACGTCAGCGACCAACCCCGTGTTGGCCGTTCTTACTACCGCCGCACTGGCTATCACTGCCGTGTTCGGCGGTAATTACGTGATGAAAACCCAATCCATCGGCGGCGCCGACACCGAAGTTGTGAACATGACGGAGTCGCTCGCAGAGGGCGAATCCGTCGTCGTCGATGATCCCGCGGTGCCGACCCAGGGCGAAGACCCTGAAACTCAGCGCACCGTGAAGGAATTCACCAGCGACGTCCCATTCTCCATGTTTGCCCTGACCTGGGAAGGCGAAACCGATACTGCCGCCTTCGTCCGTGCAGAGCGCGAAAACGGCGAATGGTCGGAGTGGTACGACTTGGACCACATGTATGAAGTTGAGGGCTCAACCAAAAACGGCACTGAGCTGATTTATATCGAGCCAACCAAACGCGTCCAGGTCAACATGACCAACGTGGACATCGTCGGCACCGAAGAGACTACAGAAGAGACTTCTGAAGAACCCGCCGAGGAACCTACCCTGACGACCAACCACGGCGAGATCCAGCCAGTGGCTGATTCTGCAGGTGTGGCAAATCAGGCTGATGACTTTGAGGTTGTCATGATCGACGGCGGCACGGGCATGAACCAGGACATTGCTCCTGCCAGCTATGACGGCATGCCAAAGGTAGTCAGCCGCGCAGGCTGGGGTGCCCGCACTGACCTGCAGCGCAACCCGACCATCGTCTCCCCGGTCAAGACCGTCACGGTGCACCACACCGCCGGTTCAAACAACTACTCCGAAGCCCAGGCACCTGGCATTGTGCGCGGTATCCAGGATTACCACGGTGCCACCTTGGGCTGGGGCGATGTGGGCTACAACGCCCTCGTCGATAAGTACGGCAATATTTACGAAGGCCGCTACGGTGGCTTGGACCGCGACGTGATGGGCGCGCACGTCGGTGGCTTCAACTACAACACCTGGGGCATTTCCGTCCTGGGCAACTACGAAACAGAGGACCCTTCTCAGGCCGCACTTCAGGCCGTCGGCCAGATGGCCGGCTGGCGTTTGGCACAGGAAAACCAGGATCCGACTGGCCGCTCGTGGCTGACCATGTCCGGCAGCTTCAGAGGCTCGAAGTACGCCAATGGGCAGGGCGCAATGTTCCCGAACATTAACGCGCACCGAGACTTCCACCACAACCAATGCCCGGGTACCCACCTGTATAGCCAGATGGGCACCATTCGCAACATTGCGAAGCAGCGGTATGACTCCATCATGAACGGCACCGCGGAGACGCCAGCCACGTCAACGCCAACCACACCGACCACGCCAAGCACCCCTGACTCCGGCAATGATTCCACGACGACCGGCGGCGGTACGAACACTAACGTCAACAACAACGGCAACAACAACGCCGCCACCAGCTCCATCAGCGACCTGCTCAACGGCGACCCGAACGCGATCGCTGCCACCGTGGGCACCATCGCGTCCGTGGTTCTCGTCGTCGCAGCGGCTAACGGCGCACTGCCGGGTGGCGTGTCGACGGTCGGCGAGATCGAACTGCTGCCCGGCCTGACGCTGAACAAAATCACCCCATACATCGGCACAGTCTTGCAGTTCACCGGCAACGACGACCTAGCGAAGTCGTGGGCCTCCCTCGAGCCAATGCTGGGCTCTTCCCAGGGCACCGCGGCCGGCGTGGGTGGCGCGAAGTACACCTTCTACAACGACGGCATCGGCGTGTTCAACCCAGAGCAGGGCGATATCCACGCTCTGATCGGCAAGATCGCCGACGCGTGGCTGCAGCAAGGCCTGGACCTTGGCCCACTCGGCTTGCCGACGACCGACCAATACTCCGCCGATAACGGCGAACTGCGCGTCGATTTCCAGGGTGGCTCGATCAGCTATGACCCTGAAACCAACACAGTGGACATCAACGTCAACTAACTGAGGTTGTAGGACCGCCCCACGGCGTCCTCCCACTGAGCGATAAGCCGGTCCCGATCGGGGCCGGCCATTTCGCTTTCCCAGGCCCGCGTCGCACCGAGGGACAGTGGCTCGTCGATAAGCCCAGCCCCGATCCCCGCCGCCGACGCCGCGCCCATCACCGTGGTTTCGATATTGCCGGGCCGGATCACACGCGCGTCGAGCACATCGGCCTGCATCTGCATCAGCAGCGCATTGTCCGTCATGCCGCCGTCCACGCGCAGCTCGTCGACACGCGCCCCGCTATCGGCCTCCATGGCGCGCGCGACCTCGAGAGTCTGCAGGCAGGTTGCCTCAAGTGCGGCGCGGGCGATGTGTCGCTTATCGACGAAGCGGGTCAGACCAGTGATCACGCCGCGAGCGTCGGCGCGCCACCGCGGAGCGAACAGCCCAGAAAATGCCGGGACGATGGTCACCCCGGCGGAATCTGGTACCTGGGCTGCCAAGGTTTCGGATTCGGCCGCGGTACGCAGCATGCCCATCTGGTCACGCAGCCACTGGATCAATGAACCGCCGACGGCAACCGAGCCCTCGATCGCGTACACGGGTGCTTCGCCGGCGCGCTGGTACGCCACCGTGGTCAGCAAACCGTGTTCTGAAAAATGCGGCACAGCACCGGTGTTGAGCAGCATGAACAAACCGGTGCCGTAGGTCATTTTGCCCTCGCCTTCGCGCAGGCAGTTCTGCCCAAACAAGGCGGCCTGCTGGTCGCCGAGCACCCCGGTGATCGGCACCCCGGACAGAGTCCCGCGCTTGCGTACGCGGGCCACCTCCCCGATGCTGGGCACGATAGTTGGCAGCATTGTCGTCGGAACGCCCAGCTCCGCGCAGATGTCCTCGTCCCACTGGCAGGTTGCGATGTCCATCAGCAGCGTGCGGGAGGCGTTGGTCACGTCGGTGACGTGCATGGCGTCGCGGCTCTCGTCGCCACGCGCACCGCCGGTCAACTGCCAGATCAGCCACGTGTCGATGGTGCCGGCGAGAAGTTCCCCGCGCTCGGCGCGTTCGCGGGCGCCCTCCACGTTGTCGAGGATCCAGGCCCACTTCGGCCCGGCGGGATAGGAATTCGCCAGCAGGCCGGTGCGCGACATATAACGGTTCTGGTCATCGCTTCCCGTGCGTGTGTCCTGCCACACGATCGCGTTATAAACAGGTTGACCTGTGGTTTTATCCCACACCACGGCCGTTTCACGCTGGTTCGTCACCCCGAGCGCGCTGATCTGGGAGGCCGGAACGTCCACCTCCACCATCGCAGCTGAGACCGCGCGGCGCACGTTACGCCACAGTTCAAGCGGGTCATGTTCCACCCAGCCCTCGCGCGGCATGATCTGCTCGTGCTCATACTGGGCGCTGGCCACCACCTCCCCGTCGGTAGCGGTGATGATGCAGCGCGTCGAGGTCGTGCCTTGGTCAATGGCGGCGATCAGTGTCATGGATCTATTGTGGCACTGAGGCGGCTAGAACCACTTCTCCAAAACCAGTGCCACGCCAAAATCATTGTTGCTGGTGGTCACCATGTCGGCAGCGTCGTGCACGACGGGCGCGGCATTCGCCATGGCCACCCCGGTGCCGGCCCAGGCCAGCATCTCAATATCGTTCGGCATGTCACCAAAGGCGGCGACATCCTTCTGCTCAACGCCGTGCATCGCGGCCAGCGTGGATACGCCGGTTGCCTTGTTCACGCCCGGCGCGGCCAGCTCCAGCAGGCCCTCATTCATTGAGTAGGTCACGTGGGCGGTCTCGGGATCGATATGTGGCGCGACCTTGTCAAACATCTCCGCCGATGTCATGTTCACGTTGCGCATGATCAGCTTCACGGCAGGTTCGGCGGAAAGCTCGTGGATGGGTGCCACGCCGTGGGCCTCGCTCCACAGGTCGGTGACGTAGCCGGGGCTGGTGAGGAAGGATTCTTCCTCGCTGTCGAAGGCGGATTGGCCTACGCGCTCCACGCCGAAGGCGACATCGCTGCCGAACACATCCTGGGCAACCGCCATCACCGTGGCCAGGGCATCGGGGTCGAGGCTGTGCGCGGCGACGATCTTATCCTCAGCCGGGTCGTAGAGGACTGCGCCGTTGGAACACACGCAGACCGGGCGGATCGGCAACTGGTCGATCACGGGGAATATCCAGCGGTGCGGCCTGCCTGTCGCCAGCGCAACCTCTGCCCCTGCGTGCACGGCGCGCATCACGGCGTCACGTAAGCGGGGGCTGACTCGGTCGTGCGAGTCCAAGAAGGTCCCGTCGATGTCACTCACGATCAGGCGGGGTGTCATTTTTTACTCCTTTGTTTGCGCGTCTCTTCCTAGCTTACGCGCACGCTTCGCCTTCTTTTCGGCCTTGATCTTCGCATCGATCTCGCGCGCCTCCTCCAACGTGGGCGCGGACCCACCCATCGACGCGGGTAACCAGTCCTCACCGTCTTCGAAGGGGCCAAACCGGCGCGAGTATTCGGCGCGTGATTCGTCGAGAAGCTCCTGCATCGACGCTTTGAGCTTATCGACGACCGCATCGGGCTCTCCGGAAGTGTCAATGGGGGCGCCCAGGCGAATAATGATCGGGAAGTGATTGCGTCCGAGCTGCTTCTTTCGACCCTTGGTCCACAGCCTTTGGCTGCCCCAAATCACCATGGGGATCAGGGGCGCGTCGGCCTGCTGGGCGATGCGGGCGGCACCATTTTTGAAATCTGACAGCTCGAAAGAACGTGAAATCGTCGACTCAGGGAAGATACCCACCAGCTGGCCATCCTCAATGCGCTCGACGGCTTCGTCCACGCTGGAGCCACCGTTGGAGCGGTCCACCGACACGTGTTTCATCCCGCGCATCGCATGCCCGATGATGGGGATGTCGAAGACTTCCTTCTTCGCCATGAACCGGACCATGCGCTTGCCGCGCAAAAAGCCCGCAATGCCGCCAAAAATGAAGTCGTAGTAGCCGGTGTGGTTGATCGCGATGATGGCGCCACCGGTCGTCGGCAAGTTCTCTGTCCCATACACCGTGATGCGGATGCCCTGCGCCCGCATCAGATTCTTCAAGCGGCGGATCACCCACTGGTAAAAAGGCTCTGAGGCTTCCGTGGGGTGGTCAGCGACCGGTTCCAGCGTTGCCAGAACCTCGAACAGTCCATCTACTAAGCGGTACTCCATTTACTTAACCGGAGTGATCACGTCTTTGCCCATAAGTGGGCGCAGAGCCTCAGGCACGACGACGGAGCCGTCGGCCTGCTGGTTATTTTCCAGGATGGCGACCAGCCAGCGCGTGGTGGCCAGCGTGCCGTTGAGCGTGGCAACGATCTGAGTCTTGCCCTCTGCGTCGCGGTAGCGGGTGTTCAGGCGGCGGCCCTGGAACGTGGTGCAGTTAGAGGTGGACGTGAGCTCGCGGTAGGTGCCCTGGGTGGGCACCCACGCCTCGGTATCGAACTTGCGGGCTGCCGACGCGCCAAGGTCACCACCGGCAACATCGATGACGCGGTAGGGAACCTCGACTGCTGCCAGCATTTCCTTTTCCAGCTGCAGCAGCTTCTGGTGCATCTCTTCGGCATCTTCCGGCTTGCAGTACACAAACATTTCCAGCTTGTCGAACTGGTGCACGCGCAAGATGCCGCGGGTGTCCTTGCCGTAGGACCCGGCCTCGCGGCGGAAGCAGGACGACCAGCCTGCGTACAGGATGGGGCCGTCGGACAGGTCGATGATCTCGTCCTGATGGTAACCAGCCAGCGCCACCTCAGAGGTGCCCACAAGGTAGAGGTCATCGCGCTCGAGGTAGTAAATCTCGTCCGAGTGGTCACCCAAAAAGCCGGTGCCCTGCATGATCTCCGGGCGCACCAGCACAGGTGGGATCATCAGCTTAAATCCGGCCTCGCGGGCCTTGGCCGCAGCCAGCTGCAACATAGCCAGCTGCATCCAGGCGCCGTCGCCGGTGAGGTAGTAGAAGCGGGCGCCGCCGACCTTCGTGCCGCGCGCCATGTCGATCATGCCCAAAGACTCGCCCAGCTCAAGGTGGTCCTTTGGCTCAAAATCAAACTCCGGGATCTCGCCGATGTGTTCCAGCACCACGAAGTCATCCTCGCCACCAGCGGGTGCTCCTTCGACGACATTGGAGAGCTTGTACTGCAGCTCCACCACGCGCTCTTCGGCGGCCTTCTGCTCCTCCTCGGCCTGCTTGACCTTGGCCTTGAGCTCATTAGAGCCTTCCAGCAGGGCTGGGCGGTCCTCGGGCGCGGCCTGCCCGATCTTCTTGCCAAACGCCTTTTGCTCACCACGCAGTGTGTCGGCGTTGGCGATGGCGGCGCGGCGCGCCTCGTCGGCGGAGAGCAGCTCGTCGACAAGCGCAGGGTCCTCCCCGCGGTTCTTCTGCGAATCGCGGACGCGGTCGGGGTTCTCACGGAGCATTTTCAGATCAATCACAGTGACTAACCCTACCGCCAACGCCTCCCATTTTCCGCCTGCCCCCGCCGACGTGACCTACCTGTCATACAAACGGTTGAGCTGGTAATAACCAGTGGCGTATGATGGTGTGTATGGATCGCGCCGCACCCGAACTTCCGAAACGGACCATCACCGATGGACCCGTGCCGAAGCACGCCCAGCTGCGCGCAATCCTCGAGCAACTCTGCGAACGGGAACTCTCACCGGGCGATCTCCTGCCAGGCGAACGCGTCCTCGAAGAAACCTACGGTGTCTCCCGCATCACCGTACGGCGCGCAATTGGTGACCTGGTGGCGGCCGGCAAGCTGCGTCGCGTCCGCGGGAAAGGCACCTTCGTCGCGCCGAACCCCCTGGTCAGCAAGCTGCAACTTGCCTCTTTCTCTGAGGAGATGCGCGCGCAGAAGGTCGCGGCCTCGTCGAAAATCTTGCTCTCCGCACGCGCCACCGCCCCGGATAACGTGGGCGCATTTTTCAACACGGAACCTAGTCAAGAGCACATTCACCTGCGCCGCCTGCGGCTTGGCGACGGCGAACCCTACGCCATCGACGACGCCTGGTACAACGGCCAACTCACGCCCGACCTGCTAGAAAATGACGTCTATAACTCCGTCTACACGCTTCTCGACGAAAACTACGGCCTCCCCGTAACCGAAGCCGACCAAACCGTCACCGCCGTGGCCGCCGACGACCAGGCAGCCGCCCTCCTCGACGTCTCTCCCGGCAGCCCGTTGCTCCGCATCGTGCGCTTTGCGCGCTCCGGCGAGCACCCCGTCGAGCTGTGTTCGTCTGTGTACCGGACAGATAGGTACCGGCTGAATACTCGCGTAGGGCGCGGGCTTGAGTAGGGTTGGGGCATGGCTACTTCTTCTACCTGGCGTTCGCGAGCCGGTGTAACGGGCTTACTTTTTGCCATACTGGTCGGCGTCGTCGGCGCCGGTTCGTACTCCGTAGTCGCGGACCGCAACGCAGACCCAGTGTCCAACCAGGCTGAAGGGGGCGGAGTCGACAGCGCCAACGGCGGAGCAAACGGGGGTGCCGAAGGCAGCGACACTCAAGAATCCGTCGCCCCATTCACCACCGCGAACCAGGGCGCCTGCCTGACGTGGGAAGTAGACGACCAGGGGGAGATCACCGCCTTCGAACAGACCAGTTGCGATACCCCGCACCGCTTCGAGGTATCAGTACGTGAGGACCTAGCCACCTACCCCACCAGCGAGTTCGGCAGCGAGGCGGAGATGCCTAGCCAGACCCGACAGGCCCAGCTGCGCGAAGAGCTGTGCCACACTCCGACGATCCGCTATCTTGATGGCCGTTACGATCCCGTCGGGAAGTACTCCATCGCCCCGATCCTGCCGTCCGCGGAAGCCTGGGAGCGTGGCGACCGCACCATGCTGTGCGGCCTGCAAGTCACCGACGCCGATGGTGTCCCCCAACTCACCGAGGGCCGCGCCGCAGACCAGGACCAGGCGCGCGTCGCCGATCCCGGCCAGTGCATGAGCGCGGATAACTCCAACGTGCTGCACATCGTCGATTGTGGCGAGGACCATCAGCTCGAGGTCACACACATCGAAGACCTCAACCCAGTCTTCCCCGATCACACCCCCACCCTGGAGGAGCAGGACGACCACCTGAAGGAAGTGTGCACCCAAGCCGCCATGGATTACTTGGGCGGCGAGGAGCAGCTCTACCAATCCACGCTGCAGCCCTACTGGGGCACACTGCCCGCGGCCAGCTGGGATGGGGGTTCGCGCTCCGTGAACTGTAGCTTGGTCCACGCGAACGAAGAGGGCGGGTTCTCCACCCTGAAGGGTTCAGCGACTGGGGGCCGCGAGGGCTTCACCATCGACGGCCAACCGCCAGCCGAGCAGCCGCCACGCGACCCGATCCGTGAGCCACAGACCCCAGCATCAGAGGAAGCACCCGCACAGTGACGAAGGTCAGCGACGAAGTCTTTGAATCGCTTATCGACGACGCCCTGGACGAACTGCCCGAAGAGTTCGCCCAGCGGATGCGCAATGTCGTCGTCTTAGCCCGGCCCTATAACGAGGAGCGGCCGCACCTCCTAGGGCTCTTCGAGGGCGTGCCGCTACCGCAGCAGCACGCCAACCACACGGGCTTCTTACCTAACGCCATCTTCATCTATAAAGAGCCCCTCGAACGGTACTCGCGTGATCTCGAGGAGCTGCGCCGCGAGGTCCGCGTCACCGTGTTGCACGAGGTGGGCCACTATTTCGGACTCGAGGAAGAGGACCTGCACCGCTTGGGCTACAGCTAGTTATCGCCCCAGCGCACCAGCTCCCACTGACCAAACGTGTCCGTGGGGTTGAGCACCACGAAGCGGCAGTTCGGCAGCGGGTTGCGGACGGCGAATTTCGGATCGATGCCGGCTGCACGCACCGCAAACATTCTGATCGCCGCGCCGTGGGAGACCACGACAGCCGAGCTATCCTCACCCCGCAGCGCCTCTGCCACCCCACCTTGGTAGCGGTGCAAAAACTGGTGCGCGTCCTCACCACCGGGAATAGCCTGGTCAGAGCTGCCGTCGAACCACGAATGCACGATGCCGTGATAGGACTCGTGCGCCTCGAAAGAATTCTGCATCTCATGCTCGCCCGCAGTAATTTCCTGCAGACCGGACACGGCGGGAATGTGATCGAAGAAGGGATCGAAAGCGAGCTGCCCGGTCTGGCGCGCACGCAGCGCCTCCGAGGTGACCACCGCGTTCGGGCCGTACAGATCCATCAGCTCGGGCCCGACCTCGCGGGCCTGCTGCTGGCCTAACTCCGTCAACGGCGCACCCGGCAGAGCGGTATCTAGCGCACGTGCCACATTGGAAGTGGTTTGGCCGTGGCGCAGCAGGATGAGCATTTAGTGTCCTTCCCGGGCCTTCCGGACCCAATCAGTTGCTTCTGCAAGGCGGGCCTCATCGTCGATAAGCGAACTCTGGCTCTGGCTGGCAGCGGGCCACGAACCGAGGAAAGTCACGGTGTTGGCGCGCAGCCACAGGTTGCGCAGCGCTTCGGCCAGGGGCGCATCGTCGATATGTCCCACCAAGTCGACATAGAAATTATAGGTCCTGGCCTCTTTTCGCGTCGGGCGAGACTCAATGCGCGACATATTCACCCCGCGGTACGCGAATTCCTGCAGCGCGCCGACGAGCGTGCCGGGCTCATTCGGCAGGTCAAAGACAACGAACGTACGGTCCGCACCCGTGCGCGCCGTCGGCTTGCCCGTGTGCCCCACGGCGATGAAGCGGGTCTGGGCCGTCGCCATATCCGCGATCCCCTCCGCGTGCACCTCCAGCCCGAACAGGTTCGCGGCCCGCAGCGGCGCCGCGGCGACATCGGCAGAGCCCTCCGCCACCGCCTGGGCGGCCGCCGCATTCGAGGTGGCACCCGTATAGGTGACGTGCGGCATATTCTTTGTCACCCAGTCGCGGACCTGGCGCTGGGCGACGGGATGGGTGGAGAAGATCTTGGCGTCGGCAAGCGAGGTGCCCGGGCGCGTCATGATCGCGAAACTGATCGGCAGCTCCAACTCATGGTAAATCTGCACTCCAGGAGCCTCGATCAACGCATCGGTAGTGGAGGTGACGGCACCGTCCACCGAATTTTCGATGGCCACCACGGCCCAGTCGGCCTCGTCGTCACGTACCGCGTGCAGCGCCGCCGAAGGCGAATCAACAGGAAGTAATTCCACATCACCTGGGCCAAAGACCCCGCGATCGTGAAACTTCCACAAAGCTTCTTCGGTAAACGTGCCTGCGGGACCAAGGAAAGCAACGGTTGTCATGCGATCTAGCCTACAGTGGTGCAGGTGAAGCGCATTTCCACCGAGATCCTCCTGGTTCTCACCATCACTTTTGGTATGAGTGGGCTGCGGTCCGTCCTCCGGCTAATCGACGCGCTGACCGCCCCCGAAGCACTCAACGACCAACAAGTAGTCCTCAATGACGCGGCCAGCCAGACAGCCTGGTTGGATGTTGGGCTGCAGCTCGCCAGCGCCGCCACCCTCTTTGCGTGGGGCGGGCTGGCCCTCTTCCTGCTGGGTGAGCGCCTGCCCCGGCCCCGCTGGGGCGACGTGGGCTGGGCAGCCATCCTCGCGGCGGTGATCGGCATCCCCGGCCTTGTGCTGTACGTCGTGGCGCTGAACCTTGGGTTAAGCAAGGAGGTCGTGCCGACGACCGACGCCGTCGAGATCCCCCTCCTGCTGTTGTGGAGCGCGGCCAACGCCTTCGGCGAGGAAGTCGTGGTGGTGATGTGGCTGATCACGCGGCTGAAACAGCTGCGCTGGCCGGCGTGGGCCGCGATCGGCGCGTCGAGTGTACTGCGCGGCTCCTACCACCTCTACCAAGGGGTATCCGCTGGCCTGGGCAATATTGTCATGGGGCTTGTCTACGGCTACTTCTATTACCGCACCGGCAGGGTCTGGCCGCTGATTATCGCCCACTTCCTGATTGATGCCGTAGCGTTTGTTGGCTACCTCCTGTTGGATCTGAGTTGGCTTGGCCTTTAACTAGGGAGGTCATCGGTGCAAGCGCTACGATAAGCACCATGTCGAGGGACTTCTACAACCAAGGCGCCAACCACGGGGCCAACGGAGACCATGGGGACTCTGAGGACTTTGTGATTGGCCGCGACGGGAAACCGCTGCTTGACCGCTACGGTCGCCCCGTGCGTCGTCGCCCGCGCCCGCAAGAGAGGCCCCAACAGCAGCTTCCGCCGGAACGGCCGCGCCAAGACTACGCGCCGCGCCAGAGCTATGAACCGCGCCCACATTATGAACCCCGCCGCGCGCCTTACGACGATGTTCCCCTCCAAGTCTCTCAACGGCCCAGTCGCTCGTCGACACGCGCACCCCGCCCCCGACGCAGGCCACGGCGCCGCATCGGCTGCTTCTCCGGCTGCAGTTCCCTGCTAGCCATTGTGCTGGTGCTCGCGGTCGTCCTCGTTTTGTGGGGCGACAGCAGGCTCACGCGTGTCGACGCCTTCCCCGACCAACCGATCGCCAATACGTCGGGCACGAACTGGCTACTCGTAGGTTCGGACTCCCGCCAGGGCCTGAGCGAAAACGATATTGAACGGCTGGGCACCGGCGGCGACGTGGGCCCCAGCCGCACCGACACCATCATGGTGCTACACATCCCTAATATGGGCGAGTCCACCCTGATCAGTATCCCGCGCGACTCGCTGATGAATATTCCTGGTTATGGCGAGGACAAGATCAACGCTGCCTTCGCCTATGGTGGCCCGAAACTGCTATCTGAAACCGTCGAGCAAGCCACTGGCCTGCGCATCGACCACTACATGGAAATTGGTATGGGTGGCCTGGCCGGGGTTGTCGATGCCATCGGCGGCGTAGAAATCTGCGTGGACCAGCCCATTCAGGACCCGTTGGCGGCTCTCGATGTGCAGCCCGGCTGCCAGAAGATGGATGGCGCTACCGCGCTGGGCTATGTGCGTACCCGCGCTACCGCCCAAGGTGATATAGACCGCGTTGCTCGTCAGCGTCAGTTCTTCGGGGCGCTCGTCGATAAGGTCGCATCGCCTGGCACGCTGCTCAACCCGATCCGGATGACATCGCTACTGTTCAGTGGCACGGGTGCGGTGCTTGTCGGCGAGGGTGACCACCTCTGGCACTTGGGCCGCATGGCGTGGGCGATGAGCCGCGGCGTGAACGCAGAGACCGTGCCGATCGGCGGCTTCATGGATACCTACGTGGGCAACGTCGTCATCTGGGACGGGTACGCCGCAGAGGAACTATTTGCCCCGCTGCGCTGACGCTTGCCGAAGCTGGTCGTGCTGCTGATCCAGCACGGCCATATCTTCGCGGAGGCGGCGCACAGTCTGCTCGCGCGTCGGCGGCGTGTCCGCAGGCCGCACCTGGCGGTCGCGGACGCGTTGTAAAAATGTGGAGGCCATGGCTTCTGCCCCTTTCCCTCGTTTCTTAACGCCTACCGTAGAGATACTTTCTGTGTGAAACGTGCAAACACGAGGTACATCTGGTGATTTTCAGATGAACTTGCCGTAAACGCAGAAATCCCGCGCTTGTCGACGAGGACAGCGCGGGATCTAAAGGTCTGCGGCTACTAGAGGTAGTTCAGGTTGATTTCCGTCTCCGGATCGAAGAAGACACAACCACCAGGAACCGGGCGAACGTGAATGATGTCGCCCTGATCCAGGGTGCCTTTCGGCGCACGGACCGTGACGCGATCGCCACGAACCGACACTGGCGAGTTCGCAGTCATGATCGGAGAGCAGTAAGCGAACTGCTCGCCACCGAGGTGCTCCACGATGGCCACCTCGAGAGGTACCGTCGGCTCACCTGCTGGGGCATCGGCCCCGATGGAAGCGATCTCCCAGTTTTCTGGGCGCACACCCAGAATGACCTTGCCGGCAACGACCTTGGAGGCCTGCTCTGCGGTCATTCCCAGATCCATCTTGTGGCCCTCACCAAGCACTGCGCGGCCATTGCTGACGGTCACGCCGTCCAGCAGGGTCATTGCTGGAGAGCCGATGAAGGTTGCCACGAAGGTGTTGCCAGGGTTCTCGTAGAGGACGCCGGGGGCATCTACCTGCTGGAGGATGCCGTTCTTCAACACGCACACCCGGTCGCCCAGGGTCATGGCCTCGGTCTGGTCGTGGGTGACGTACACCGTGGTCGTGCCCAGCTCACGCTGCAAAGCCGCAATCTGCGCGCGGGTAGACACGCGGAGCTTCGCGTCCAGGTTGGACAGCGGCTCATCCATGAGGAACACCTTCGGCTGACGTACGATCGCACGCCCCATGGCCACACGCTGGCGCTGACCACCGGACATCGCCGACGGTTTCTTATCGATGAGGTCTTCCAGCTCCAGCATCTTGGTGGCAAACGCCACGCGCTCGTCGATAGTCGCCTTGTCTATCTTCTGGTTCTCCAGCGCGAAAGACATGTTCTGCCGCGCCGTCATGTTGGGGTACAGCGCGTAGGACTGGAACACCATGGCAACGTCACGGTCGCGGGCGCGCAGCTCGGTCACGTCCTCGCCATCGATGAAGATCTGGCCTTCATCAACCGGCTCCAGGCCTGCGAGCATGCGCAGGGTGGTGGACTTGCCGCAGCCGGATGGGCCGACGAGCACTAAGAATTCGCCATCGGCGATATCCAGGTTGACTCGGCTCACAGCTGGTGGGCGGGCCGGATCATAAATGCGGGAAGCCTGGCGGAATTCAACAGTCGCCATAAAGGCTCCCTCCTTTCAGTGGGTTGTACTTAACGACGATTACAGCAGTGGCTCGATGTCGCGCTCGATGACCTTCTGAGTTTCCTCGCCCAGCTGGGTGAATGCCTCAGTGACGTCCTTGCCCTGCAGGGTGATCTCGTCGAGGACGCCGCCGATACGTGCGCCGCCGCCTGGGACGAACACGCGAGCGTAGTCCTGTGGCTGGGTGTTTTCGTTCAGCTGCTCGATCGCGGTCTTCGCGTTCGGGTTCTCCTCCAGGTAAGCCACCTCGTCTGGGTGCTCAATAGCGTCCTCGCGCACTGGCATGTAGCCGGTTGCCTGGGAGAACTTAATGGTGTTCTCGGTGTTGGTGAGGAAGTCGATGAACTTCAGTGCGTTGACCTTGCGCTCCTCAGCGATTCCGGATGGGATTGCCACGCCAGCGCCGCCGGTTGGGCAGGATGGGCCAGGGCCAGGCAGGTAGGTGGTGATGAATTCGATGGACGCGGTCTCCGTCAGGCCACCCAGGGAGCCGGTGGACTGCAGCAGTGCTGCGGAGTTGCCGTTGCCGAATGCGACGGTTGGGTCGGTCGAGATCTCGATGTGGCCCAGCTCAACCTGCTCTTTCAGGAACTCGCCAGCCTCGATGGTCTCTGGTGCGGTGAAGGTTGGCTCCCACTCCTGGGAGTATGCGCCACCGAATGCCCACACCATGCCCTGGAAGTACCAGTCCAGGTAGTTGGAGCCATCAGGAACAACCACGACTGGGTTGTCGCCGGTGATTTCCTTGAGCTGTGGCGCCCACTCTGCGAACTCTTCCCAGGTCTCTGGGCCACGGTCGGATGGCAGGCTAGCCTCAGCCAGCATCTCAGTGTTCCAGTACATCAGGCAGGTCGAGCGGCAGTATGGAACGCCGAAGTGCTTGCCGTCGTAGGCGTAGTCCTCCACCAGGGTGGTCACGAAGGAATCCTTGTCCACGCCGGCCTTGTCCCAGTATTCGTCCAGGTTGGTGGTCTGGCCGTTGAGCGCGAAGTTGAACCAGGTCACGTCGGACGCAACAATGATGTCAGGCAGCTGGCCGCCAGACAGTGCGGCGTTGAACTTCTGGCCCAGCTCTTCGTAGTTGGAGCCACCGGTGACCAGTTCGACCTGGATGTCCGGGTTTGCAGCGTTCCACTCGTCGATAATCTCGCGCTCCATGTCCTGGGAGGAGCCTGGGTGGTTGGACCAGAACTGCAGTGGGCCACCGGAATCCTGGCCACCGCCACCATTACCGCCACCGCCGCCATTGCCGCCACCGCCGCCGGTGCCTGCGCAGGCGGTCAGAGCGAGGGAGGAAGCGGTGACAGCACCAAGGCCGAGGGCTGCACGACGAGACAGGTTGATGTTCAACGGGTTCATGATGATCTCCTTTTAGATCAGGTCAAGAATTTAAGAGGGGGTTGAGTAGTGGGCCCGGGTCTCCCCGGTGTTTGGCGCGTGGGCGCCTTATCCCTTCACCGCACCGGCGGTCAGGCCCTTGATCATGTTCTTTTGCAGGATGAGGAAGACCACGAGCATTGGCAGCGTGGTAAGCACCGTGCCTGCCATCACTGGACCCCAGTTGGTGAGGCCCTCTTGGTCTTGCAGTCGCGTCAGACCAACTGGCAGCGGCGCGGTGGCCGCGGTGTCAGTGATCAGGAATGGCCACAGGTACTGGTTCCACTCGCCCACCACCGTGATGAGAATGAACGCAGAAAGCGTTGGCCAGGACATGGGCAGGACCACCTTGAACAGCGTGGTGAAGAAACCTGCACCGTCCATTGCCGCGGCTTCCATGATTTCCTTCGGCAGGCTGAGGAAGTGGTTACGCATCAGGTACGTGCCGAAGGCCACGGCGGCCAGCGGCAGGATCACACCCATATAGGTATTGCGCAGGCCCATCTCAGCGATCAGCGCATAGTTGGAAATAATGGTGATCTGGTTCGGGACCATCAAGGTCGCAATCACTGCGAGGAAGAGCAGGTTGCGGCCCGGGAAACGCAGGAACGCGAAACCGTAGGCACTGAGTACACCCAGTGCCACCTCCACGATGGTCAGGATGGAGGTGATGATCACCGAGTTACGCAGGTAGTCGAGGAAACCAGACACCTGGAGGACGCGGGTGTAGTTGGAGAATTCGATTGGGTTTGGCCACCACGTGATCGGGTCGGCATAGACATCTTCGTATGACTTCAGCGAGGTAATCACGATGAAGTACAGAGGTACGAGGATGACCAGAATAGTCAGGATCAAGGCGATGTAGCCGATGATCTTGCCTGCTGTCGACGAGTTATCAACGCCTACGCCCTTGCGGTGGCGCTGCTTTTCGGTGATCACGGGGTCGCCCTGGCCTTGGGAGCCAGGTACTGGTGGAAGAGAGCGTTCTGGAGCAGTCATTAGTCGTTCCCCTTCTCCTGTGCTCGGACCTGGATGGCGGTAATCACCAGAACCACCAGGAACATGATGGTCGCAACCGCGGCACCGTAGCCTGCACGACCATTAACGAAGGTCTCCTGGTACACCTGGTACACCATGGTGGAGGTGCCGTACTCGTACGGGCCGCCCTTGGTCATAGCGTTGATGATGTCGAAGACCTGGAAAGAGTTCAGCAGCACCGTGATGGAGAGGAAGAAAGTGGTGCCACGCAGCTGAGGCATCAGCACGCGGAAGAAACGGCGCGTCGCCGAAGTACCGTCGATTTCTGCGGCCTCGTCCAGGTCATCGCGACGGCCCTGCAGGGCGGCCAAGTAAATGACGAAGACGTAGCCGACGTTCTTCCAGATGTAGGTCACCGTGATCATGAACAGTGCCCAGTTGGAGTTCTGGTAGAAGTTTGGCACGTCGAGGCCAAGGAGGTTCAGGAAGTACTGGATCAGGCCGTAGCGTGGGTCGAACACAAACTGGAAGGCCACACCAATAGCCGCGCCCGAGATGACGTAGGGCGCGAACACGATTGCGCGCGCTGCCCCGCGACCGAAAAGCTTCTGGTCAAGCAGGAGCGCAAGCGCCAGGCCGATGACCATGGACCCAACCACAGCGAAGAAGGTGAACACGACGGTGTTAAACACCACTCGTGCCGTGTCATCGGAAGTGAACCACTCGATGTAGTTATCGAACCCAACGAATGTTTGGTTGTAGGAAGAAATATTCCAATGGTAAAAAGACAGCCTGATGTTATCGATCAGGGGACGGTAGGTAAAGATCAACAGCAGGACCAAGTTTGGCCCTACCAACAACGCAGCAAGAGCGACCTGACGCCAGTCAACTGAGGAGCGCTTCTTCGTGTGAGTCTGCGCGTATTCCTCGTTGACCCGTGGCGCCTCGGTCACGGCGGGAATCATACTGGACATGAATTGGAACCCTAAGGATCCCAAGTGTCCTAGCGGTTAAATTCCGGGGTGCGAAAAGGAAACATATGACGAATTAAATCGCGCATAAAGTTTACTTTCGCTACATAACGCACTAACTAGATGGTCACCTGGCGGGATTTAATGTTGTCCAGCTGCTTACGCTCGTCGGCGTTAAGCTGCGCGTCGTTGTCATACTCGGTGGTGATCGCCTTATCCAGCGCCGCAAGAGCGTCGTCGTAGGAATCAGCATCCTTCTCAGGATCAAGGTCGAACACTGGCACCACCAAACCGTGCGTGCGGAAAGCACCGGCGAACTTGGAGCCCTCGCCGAGGTTCAATTCCTCGCGCGCCGCGATACGTGCCAACGCATTAAGCATCTGGTTTTCGTTGTCCTCGGTGCGGACCCAACGAATGTGCGCCTTGCCGCCACCGGGGTTAACCCACCAGATGGAACCGGGCAGATCCTTGGCCACCTGGCGCGAAGGGATGATTGCCTCATTAGCGCGCTGCAGCGCCTGCTGAATCTCTAGTGGTACACCGCTGGCGTTGCTGAACCACCAGTTGAAATCGTCGTGCTCGGTGATGTCCAGCGTGGCGTCGGCAGCGATCAGGTCGGTGATCGCAGGCTGGCTGCCGTCTGCAACGGCAGACTCCAAAGAGTCGCCGCTGGCTGCTTCCAGCACCCAGTTCAGCGCATAGGCCAAGTCGCGGCCCGGGTTGTGGGAACGCTTCTGGGCCTGCAGGGCGACGAGGCGCTCGCCACCTTCTTCGTCGCTACGCACCATTGCGGCCCCAGCGCCAGGCAGGACGGTCGCGATCGTGACCGGGGTGCCCTTCACCTCAAGCTTCGCCTCCGCGGAAGGAACGAATTCCTGCAGGGCAACCAGGTCTGCCTCGGCAGCTAGTCCCTTATAAGGGCGTGGGTCTTTCTGCAGGGCTTCGCGCTCAGCGGCGCGTGCGGCCAGCTTTGCCTGACGGCGGCTCATGCCCTCAGGCAGCTGGTCCTTCTTCTTACGATTCTTTTTCGCCATGCGCCCTAATCTACAGCACGCATTGGCAGCGCTCCTAGCGCAACGTCTCCAGGGCCAACTCCGGAAGGTTCGTGGCTAGAACATCCACGCCCGCATCGCGGCACCACACCATGTCTTCCGGCTCGTCGACCGTCCAAATATAGGTGGGCAACCCGCCCAGTCCCACCACGTCCTGCTCGCTCTTCGCCTGGGCAACAGACGGCCCCACGCCAACCGGGGCGCAGAACAATCGGCGGGTGGACCTGAAAATACGGTCGCGCGGATCAATCAAGTAATAACTGTCCAGCGCGGGCAGCAGCGCAGTGAACCGGCGGATCGCGGCGCGCGCGAAAGAAATCAGAGACACGCGCGGGTCCTCGTGCAACCCCGCATAGCGCAGACGCAGCGCCACCTGCTCCTCAATCTCACTGCCGAAACGGGTCGGGTGCTTCGTCTCTAGGTACAGCTCCTTGTCGGGATAGTCCTGAAGGAGTTCGAGGAGCTCGTCGAGAAGCATGATCTGCTGCGGATCTTCCGGCGTACCGATGTTCACCTTGCGCAACTCCGCGAAATCCATCTTTGCCACCAGCCCAGTGCCGTCGGAGGTGCGGTCGATCGTCTTATCGTGCTGGACGACGACCTTGCCGTCACGCGTCAGGCGCACGTCACACTCGATGCCGTCGATCGGTAGCTTCAGCGCCTCCTCAAAAGCGCGGAAGGACAGCTCCGGATACTTTCCCGAATAGCCACGGTGAGCAACGATTTTCATTAAAGTGCATTCTCCCAACTAGAAATACGGCGCAGCAACTGGCGGTTCTTGCGCTGCGAATGGCCCAGCTTGTGCGAAGCGCGCTCCAGAATCCGGATCGCCTCCGTAATATGCGGCCCCTTGTTCAGCATGACGCACTCAGAGCGCAGGGCGTACATCACGTCGGTCATCTCGGCGCGCGACGGCAACCCGTCCTTCGCCAGGTTCTCCAAGATCTGGGTGGCCATGATCACCGGCACGTGTGCCGCCTCCGCCAGAGAGGCAATCAGGCGCGGGACCTCCACCATACGCTCAAAACCCAACTCCACGGCCAGATCGCCGCGCGCGATCATGATGCCCAGGTTCGGGTGACGCATCCCTTCCAGCAGCACGCTGGCCAGCTGCTCATAGGCGGGAATGGTCTCAATCTTCAGCACAATGCCCAGGTTGCGGATCCGCTCAGCCAGCGCCTCGTCGTTCGCCTCTTCCGCTTCCACAGCGAAACCTTCCAGGATATCCAGCGCGTTCTGCACATCCTCCGGCGTGCGAATGAAAGACACCGCAGCGATCTCCGCGTTGTGCGCCACAAACTTAAACGCCGCAATGTCTTCCTCGGTCAGGCTCGGCAGCGGAATATCCGTGTCCGGGAGGTTGATCCCCTTGTAGGCGCGCAGGTTTGTGCCATTTTCCTTGGCCCTCGTGATGCGCAGTACAGCCTCGGTGTGCGCATCGTGCGTTCGCTTGCCGACGACCTCTGCCGCAATTGCACCGTCATCAAAGAGGACTTCGTGGCCCACATCAAGAGCCTCCACGACCTCAGGCGCGGTACAGCCAATGGTGGTGGGCTCCCCTTCCCGCACAACCGCGGGTTCCTGCGACGTGGTCAGCACCAAGGTATCGCCTGGGTAAAGGCGGATCTTCTGCTCCACGGGCGGTACGCCCCACACGCGGGTGCGCTCCCAGTTGTGCTGCATCAATGTATTGGCGGCGATATAAGCGTTCTTGTTGCCACGCGCGATGACCAGGCCGTCCTCGCGGATCTCGCGCACGGTGAAGCGGCGCTTGGAGTTGCGCGAATCCCGGAACGTGATCACGGAGCCGATTTCTAGGTCACTCAACCATCCGGGCTCTACCTGCAGGCTCACACCGGGGCGGCCCTCCACCTCTGGTGCGGGCGGGATCGGGGAGCCGTGCGCGGAGAGGAAAATGTGGGCCGGGGTGGCCACCTGGCCAGCGTCATCGCGCGTCACGCGTGCCCGGATCACAGCAGGCCCCGGCTCGATGTCGCCGGTGCGCACCTTCGGGCCGGCCAGGTCCATGGAGACGCGGATCTCTCGCCCGACGGCCTCCGCTGCTGCGTGGACATTGTCGATCATCTTGCGCCACGCTTCAGCATCGTCATGCGCACAGTTGATGCGGGCGAGCTCCATGCCGGCCTCGGCGAATTCGCGCACCATGTCTGGATCATCGGCCGCCTCCGCAGGCAGAGTGACCATGATGCGGGAGTGCGTGCTCTCATTGGTGGGGCCAAACAGTCTTTCGGCGTGTTCCTCAAGGATGTCGTCAGCACGCGCAAAAGCGTCAGCCATCGCCTCAGCGGGATAGGTCAGTTCGTTGCCGGAGTATGCGTCTAAGACGTTGTGCGCGGCGTAGAGGCGCGCCATCACGGCAGGCTCCGTCGTCGTTAAGCGTGTTGCACCTAAAGACGACAGTTCTGCCTGCAGCTTTCGCACGTCGTGGCCGCGCAGCTTGGTGTAGTGCACCAAGTTCGTCGCACCGTGCTTGTGGGTCTCAGCAACGCGGGCGATGGCCCCCTGTTGTTCCTCGGCTTCATGGTGCAGATCTTCGATCACGTGATCAAGCTGCGGGATCAGTTCATTGACGAAATTTTGCATGAAGGTGGCGCTCCTTTGAGAAGAAAGATCACCACCTATTGTGCACTGCAAACGGCAACCTCGCAGGGTATGCGAGGTTGCCCGAGGAGATTAGAAGTTGGCGTCCTTGATCTCACGCAGAGTGTCCACCGAGTGCTTGAACAGCTCGCGCTCGTGATCGTTCAGGTCCAGCTCCACCACGCGGCGTACACCATTGCCGTCGATGATGGCGGTGGTGCCGATGTAAATGTCCTCTTCGCCATATTCGCCATCCAGCATCACGGAGACTGGCAGGGCCACACCCTGGTTCTGCACGATGGCGCGGGTGATGCGCGCAAGCCCCATGCCGATGCCGTAGGAGGTGGACCCCTTCGCATCGATAATGGTGTAGGCAGCGTCGCGGGTTTCCTCGAAAATCTTCTCAATCTTCTCCGCGTAGCCGGGCTCTTCCTCCACCTGGCGACGCAGCTGGATACCGCCGACGGTCGCCGTGGAGACCACGGGGAGCTCGGTGTCGCCGTGCTCACCAATGATGTAGGCGTGCACCGACATCGGGGAGACATCCTTCATCTCACCCAGCATGAAGCGGTAGCGGGCGGAGTCCAAGATGGTGCCCGAACCGATCACGCGGTCCGAAGGGAAACCGGAGTACTTCCACACGCCATAGGTGAGGATGTCCACCGGGTTGGAGGCCACCAAGAAGATGCCTTCGAAATCATTGGCCAGCACCTCATCCACGATGCTCTCCATGATTTTCAGGTTGCCCTCGACCAGCTCAAGGCGGGTCTCGCCTGGGCGCTGGCCGCGGCCGGCACAGATGACCACCAGGGATGCATCTGCGCAGTCTGCGTAGGTGCCGGCGGTGACTTTGGTTGCGGATGGGGCCCAGACCACGCCGTGGTTGAGGTCCATCACGTTGCCTTCGGTTTTCTTCTCATCGATGTCGATGATGGCCAAGTGGTCCACGGTGCCCTGGTTTACCAGTGCATATGCGTAAGCGACGCCCACGTCGCCTGCGCCGATCAAAACTACCTTGTTGCCAACAATCTGCTTCATATGAGGTTCGACTTTCTCCGACCAATGGCCGGATTGATCCGATTAATGCCTTACACCTTCCATTATGGACCAATTCTCATTCTCGGGCAGCGCGAAAGAATGTCTGTTCGGACACACTTGGACAAAACCGGACTTTTGATTGTGTGTTTATGCGCGAAGCGCTCCACAGAAAGTTCTGCCACAATGGCTACCATGAGCATGACCTCGCGGGTGGCAACACGCATCGCACTAGGCGCGGTGAAAGCCGCACAATTCGGCCTGGAAATCTATATCGATCTCACCCCGGGGTTCCGCATGCGAGGCACCCGCCGCCTCCCCGAGAACATGGGCTCCGGCCTGCTGGGAGCAGAGGCCGCCACATGGTGGGCCCTCTCCCCTTCCCTCTTACCGCGCAAGTGGTGGGTCACCGCCGCCAACGTGGCCATCAGCCAGGGCTTCGGCCATGCGGTGGCCACCGGGTTCCGCTTCCTCTCACGCCGCGTGCGCCGCCGCATCGGGCGTGGCCCCACGCTGAAATCCTTGAGAAATATCAACGCCGTCCTACACGTCGGCATGGGCGTGACCACGGCGATCGTCGCCCTGCGCGCCCCGCAACGCCACCGCACGCAAGTCCGCCTCGCCCGTTCGACCCAACCACTCACGGTACGCAGCTCCATCGCCGGGATCGTCGTCGGCACGATCGGCTACGGAGTACTCCTGCTCGTCGGCGAGACCATTCAAAATTCCATCGACCGCACCGACCACCAGCTCCGCCGTTTCCTGCCCCCGGTGGTCAGCTGGCCAATGGCGCTCATTGCTGTGACGCTCGCCAGCTACTACATGGTGGACAAACTGTTCCTGCGCCGCTGGCTCTCGCGAGCATATAAACGCGCCCAAGAACTCAATCTGCAGGTCATGCCCGGCTCTTCCCGCCCATCGGAGGGGGAACGCTCCGGTTCCCGCTCCTCTCTAGAACGCTGGTCCAACCTGGGCCGACAGGGCCGCGCTGCTGTCTCCGGGGGTCCACGCGCCCGCGATATCACCTTGGTCATGGGCGGCCAGGCCCAAGAACCAATCCGCATCTACATCGGGCTCGGCGACGGCCGCAGCCCCGAACAGCAAATCGAGCTTCTGCTCGCCGAAATGGACCGGACCGGCGCTTTCGAACGCTCCGCGATCGTGATGATGACCTCCGCCGGCACCGGCTGGCTCAACGACTTCGTCACCAGCCCTTTCGAATTTCTCCACCGTGGCGACTGCGCCGTCGTCTCCATGCAGTATTCCTTCATGCCATCGGCCGTCTCCTATATCGCGGATAGAACCACGCCGGTATCGTCGTCACGCGTGCTCATTTCGGCACTCAGGGAGCGCCTGTCGCTTATCGACGAGGCCCAGCGCCCAACCTTCTACGTCGCCGGTGAGTCCTTGGGAGCCTATGGCATCGCGGATTCCTTCGCCGACGACGTGGAGCTGCTCAGCGCTGTCGACGGTGCCATATTCACCGGCGCCCCCGGCTTTACCCAGATGCACGCGGAGCTGACGAGACGGCGCGACCCCGAGTCGATCGAGCGGCTTCCCGTCATCGATGGCGGAAAGCACATCCGTTTCACCGCCACCCCGAGCCACCTCGAGCACGACTTCGCTGGCCACGACTACGCGAATCAGTGGGAGTTCCCGCGCGTGGTGTTTGCCCAGCACGCCTCCGACCCAGTGGTGTGGTGGGACTGGGAACTGCTGTGGCGCCAGCCGGATTGGCTGCGTGAGCCCGGTTCGCGTGGTGTGCCCGCCCCGGATGCCCAGGAGCTCGACGTGTTCGAGGGGTTGCGCTGGGTGCCCTTCATCACCGGGTGGCAGGTGGGTCTTGACCAGGTGAATTCGCTGCATTTCCAGCCCGGGCACGGGCATGTGTATCGCGACGAGGTGATCGCGTACTGGTGCGCGGTCCTCGACGTGGAGATCAGCGCTACCCAGTTCCGCCGGATGGGGCGCTGGATCCGCCGCGACATGCACCGCGTGCGCAATGAGACAGTACCTATCCCAGAGATGCTCCGTCGTAAGAAAGCGTAGGCCCCTGGTGGACGGCGGCCCCTGACCTTTCCACATCCTCCACCCGCCACCACGTCATTTGGCAAGAGTGCTCGTCGATGCGCACCGACGCATAGCCATGCACATCCAAATTTACATGCTTGACGTGCGGATTATGCCCACACACAACGCGTTCGGCCGCGCGCGACACCGGCGATCCCTGCGGTAGCCCCAGAACGTCGTCTACGTTCGCAGCGCTTATCGACGAACACACCAGCTCTGCAGCCACGGTGCGGCCGGCGTGGTGAATTTCGTTAGCCCACTCCGAGTGGATATCGCCGGTGAGAAAAAGGGTGTGCCCTTCCAACGCGGACAGGAGTTTCAGGCGGTCCGCTTCGTAGCCATCCCACTGGTCAAGATTGACGGGGGTTCCGGCCGCATCCATCCCCACCATGTCAGCGACCACCCCGGCGATCCCGATGTCCAGCGGGTTGAGGTTGAGTGGGGCCATCATCACGCTGGTACCGATCACATCCCACCGTGCGGTCGAGGACTCCAGCCGCTGCCGCAGCCACTGAAACTGCTCAGCCCCCATGATGGTGCGTTCCGTGTCCCCGCGCTGGGCCGGGTGGAACACGCCCGGCGCGGAACGGTAGGAACGCAGGTCCAGCATGTGCAGATCAGCCAGCTGGCCAAAGGACAGCGTGCGGTAGATGAGGCCGCCTTCGCTTGGGGCTCCTCCTCGCACCGGCAGCCATTCCAGATAGGCCTGCATTGCGGCGGCGCGGCGGGCAGCCCAGTCGCCTTGGCCTTCACCGTGGTTGGAGGCGCCGCCTGACCAGGCGTTATCGGCGATCTCGTGGTCATCCCATGTCACCACCCACGGCAGTGCGGCGTGCGCTGCTTGGAGGGAGGGGTCTCGTCGATAAGCGCCGTAGCGCTGGCGGTAATCAGACAGGGTGACCAGTGCGTTGCGGGGCTCGTGCGGGCGGGTGATGCCATGCTTGCCGGTGTACTCGCCTGAGGCGAACTCGTAGAGGTAATCGCCCATGTGCACCACGGCGTCGAAGTGGGCGGCGTTGTCCGCGATGTCCTGGTAGGCCTGAAAATAGCCGGACTCCATATTCGCGCAGCTACACACGGCCAAGCTCAGTTGCTCAGGCGTTGCGTCCGCGGCGGGAGCGGTGCGCGTGGTGCCGACGGGAGAGGTCTCGCCCAGCGCGTGAAAACGATAAAAGTAGGTGGTCGCCGGCTCCAGGCCGAAGGGGTCCACGTGAACGGTGTGGTCCGCGGTCACGCTGGTCATCAGTGATCCCGCGCGGACGATCGTGTGAAAGTCTGGATCGGTGGCGACCTCCCACGCCACCTCCGTCGCAGGTCCAAGGTTCGAGCCTGGGTACGCGCCCGGCTCAGGCGTTACGCGCGTCCAGAGAATTACGCTGGTGGGCAGCGGGTCGCCCGAGGCCACCCCATGCATGAAGGTGTAGTGCGGGGCGGGAGGGCTTGCCGACGCCCGCCCGACTAGTTGGGACTTCCGCTCTGAAATGGGTAGCGCAACGGCCGCGCCCGCCACGACACTTGTGCCGGTGATGCCCCGCAGGAGGTGGCGACGCGAGATCTTCTTTCGCTGCAACCAACGCACAGCTGCATTGTGGCCCGCCGGGGCAGATTCCGCAGCGCTGGTTAGCCAAAGTTCATGCAGGTAAACGCGTGGTTACCAGCCGCTGGCCTAGATCGTGCAGGCAACACCGGTGGAGTGGTGCGGGCAGTAGCCATTGGGCACCTTGTGCAGGTACTGCTGGTGCTCATCTTCTGCCAAGTAATACGGCACGCGGGCCTCGACCTCAGTGGTGATGGCGCCGAAGCCTTCGTCGTTAAGCGCGCTCTGGTACTGGCTGATCCACTCGCGGATCTGCTCTGCTTCCTCTTCTGTATCCGTGTAGAAGGCGGAGCGGTACTGGGTGCCCACGTCATTGCCCTGACGGTAGCCCTGGGTGGGGTCGTGCGCCTCCATCGCCATGCGCACCAGCTCCTTGAGGCTCACGCGTTCGGGATCGTAGACGACTTCGACGACTTCAGTGTGGTTGGTCATGCCAGAACAGACTTCGCGGTACGTGGGGTTCGGGGTCTGGCCGCCGGCGTAGCCCGCCGACGTACCTTCCACGCCTTCTGTCTGCCAATACATTCTTTCCACGCCCCAGAAGCAGCCGATGCCAATGATCAGCCTCCTTTGGCCTTCGCGCCACGGGCCGGTGATGGGGGTTCCCAACACAGCGTGTGGCTTCGGCTGTGGCAGAACCGGCCGCTCACGGCCTGGGAGGGTGCGCTCGGGTGCGACGAGTTCGGGAGTAGGACGGAAGATATCGAACATACTGTATTCAACGCCTGTTAGTCGGCTTTTGTTCCAGCTCACAGCCCCGAATTTAGGTATTACCAAAAAATGGTGGCGAAATTTTCAAACTTGCCTATCATGGGTGTCACGACCTTATTTCTAGCCAAGTTCCTACTTGTGCTAACGAGGACGAACAATTCTACGAAAGGATTTTTAGAATGGCTGTTTACGAACTACCAGAGCTCGATTACGCATATGACGCACTTGAGCCACACATTTCCGCAGAGATCATGGAGCTGCACCACTCCAAGCACCACGCAACCTACGTTGCTGGCGCTAACGCTGCACTCGAGGCACTCGAGGAAGAGCGCAACGGTGAGGCAAACGCTGACAAGATCCGCGCACTGTCCAAGAACCTCGCGTTCAACCTGGGTGGCCACACCAACCACACCATTTTCTGGAAGAACCTCTCTCCAAACGGTGGCGGCGAGCCAACCGGTGAGCTTGCAGAGGCTATCAACAAGGACTTCAGCTCCTTCGAGAAGTTCAAGGCTCACTTCTCCGCAGCAGCTACTGGCCTGCAGGGCTCCGGCTGGGCTGTTCTGGGCTACGACCACATTGCTGGCCGCCTGATCATTGAGCAGCTGACCGACCAGCAGGGCAATATCTCTGTTAACTTCACCCCACTGCTGATGCTGGACATGTGGGAGCACGCGTTCTACCTGCAGTACAAGAACGTCAAGGCTGACTACGTAAAGGCTGTCTGGAACGTCTTCAACTGGGACGACGTTGCAGAGCGTTACGCAGAGGCAAAGAAGTAAACCTTCTCCCCTTTAGGATCAACCCCTGAACCCTTTCGGGTTTGGGGGTCTTCCCGTCCCCAGCCCTTTTTAAGTTTCAAGCTAAAGAAATCGCCGCCCGATGTACCCCGCTACCACGTCAAGGTGCATCAGACGGCGATTTCCCTACCAATAGCCCGGCCTCTGGAGGTGCCTGGGCCCTACCCATCTGGATCACGCGATTCGAAAATCAGCGCTGAAAACGAGTATACGAAGTTAGGTAACCCTAAGTCAAGGATTTTTGAAACATTTTTGTGCCTTAAATCGTGGATCACCCATCGTTGCAGCTCAGGACGAATTCTCGGAACTGATCCACCGGCGGCGCAGGCGAGGCACCTTCACGCCACACCACGCCCAGATCACGAAATGCAGGCGGGCTAATCTCACGCAACGTGACACCAGAGACCGCCAGGTATGGGTCATCCATCGGCAACAGCGCAACCCCCAGACCCGCAGAGACCAGCCCCGCAACGGTGGTTAGTTCCATGGACTCAAACACCAGGCGCGGAACGAATCCGGCCTCACCCGCCAAACCATCAAGCAGCGTGCGGGTGCCGTAGCCGGGCAGCATTCCCACCCACGGCATATCGGCGACCTCGCTTAGGTAGACCGGCCCCTCCTCAACCGTGCCGGCAGGAAAGGCCACCGCCAACCGCTGACGGGTGAGCTGCTGCCAGCACAGTCCGTCATCGATAGGCTGCGGGCCGACGAGAGCCACGTCGGTGTCGTCGTTAAGCACACGCGCGACCAACTCATTCGCGGGGCCCTGATGCAAGATGAACTCCACGTCCGGATGGTCGGCGCGATACTCGCGGAGGAGGTCCGGCACCATCCACGTGCCTAGGGAATGCATGAAGTCCAGCCGGACGGTGCCGCGCTCTGGGTCCATGAGGCGGGCGACCTGCATGCGGCCGCTGCGCAGCTGCCCTAGCGCCTGTTCCGCGTAGCCGAAGAAGGCCCGGCCGCGCCCGTTGAGGGCCATCCCGTGTGAACGATCAAAAAGAGCGGCGCCCGCAAAGTCCTCTACGCGGCGAACGCGGCGGGTCAGGGTGGGCTGCGGGATCCCCAGCGCGTCTGCCGCCGCGCTGAGGTGCCCGGTCCGCGCGACGGCAAGGAACCCCTCGATGTCTTCTGGCTTCATGCTAAAAGTGAATCACAAATGACCAAGATCGGCATTGTACGAATCGTTCCTGCCGGACCACAATAGTGCTCATGCGCAAAGGAACCACGGCCTACAGACGAGCAACACTGGCGATGCTCACCGTGGGCCTGGCCATCTTCAACACGCTCTACGCCACCCAGGCCCTGCTGCCCACGCTTGTCGACGACATGGGCATCACCCCCACCGAGGCCGCCTGGACCATCTCCGCCGCCACGGGAGCACTTGCCATCTGCGTGGTACCGGCCTCCATCCTCTCCGAAAGATTCGGCCGCGGGCGAGTCCTGATCATTTCCGCGCTCGCAGCCACCGCGCTTGGCCTCGTGCTGCCGCTTGCTCAGGACGCCAGCCAACTGATCGCGCTGCGCGCACTCCAAGGCGCCTTGGTGGCCGGCACCCCGGCAGTCGCCATGGCGTGGCTGAGCGAAGAGATCCACGCCGACGACCTGCCCGGCGCGATGGGCCTCTATATCGCCGGCAACACAGTTGGCGGGCTGACCGGCCGCCTGATCCCCGCCGGACTGCTCGAGTTCACCACCTGGCGCTGGGCGTTGATGGGCACCGGCATCGTCGCGCTGGTCTTCGCCATCATCATGGCGCTGCTTTTGCCCCGGCAGCGCAACTTCACCCCGAAAAGCATCAGCCTGTTGGGCGAGCTGCGCGCGATGGTCGGCCACCTACGCAACCCTCTCCTGGTCACCCTGTTCCTCACCGCGTTTTTGGGCATGGGTACCTTCGTGTCGCTATATAACTTCTTCGGCTTCCGCATGGTGGACCACTTCGGGCTGGCCCCTTCACTGGTAGGGCTGGTGTTCGTCATGTATTTGTCCGGCACGGTTTCCAGCGCGCAGGCCGGCAACCTGATCAACCGCTATGGGCGCTCGGCGGTGATCCTCGCCAGCGCCGCCTTGATGTTGTGCGGTGCGCTGGCGTGCATCTCGAACAGCTTGTGGGTGGCCATCGCCGGCCTCTTCGTGTTCACTGCCAGCTTCTTCGCGATGCACTCCACAGCATCGGGATGGGTGGGAGCCACAGCAACGACTAATCGTGCCGAGGCCTCCAGCATGTACACCTTCTCCTATTACGCGGGCTCATCGCTGGTGGGCGCAGCCACCGGCTGGGTGTTTGAACGCGCGAGCTGGCCAGAATTCGTGGGCACGCTCGCTGCGATCCTCGTCGTACTGCTCGCTGTCCTCGCGGTGACGGCGGCGCGGGCCAAGCGCTAAAACCAGCGCTAAGTTACACCCGCGGCACGCCCGGCGCGCCGGCGTCCAGAAATTCGCGGACGGCGCGGGTGGCGCGGCAATCGTCCTCGTTATAGCGCAGCAGCATCGCCTGTGCCTCAGCGTCGCCTTGGCGGGCCAATCGCCTCAAAGCTATCGACGCTTCACCGTCGACATCATCCTCCCAGTCATAACCGGCAAGGGGCGCAACCACCTTCAGTCCCAGCCCGTCCACACCGACGAGGTGACGGCGCACATGCGCGAACACGTCGACCCACTCCTCGGAAGCGATAAACGCGTTGACCTCGCCCACGTCCACCTCGGCGAAGCGGCGCGCAGACGCCCGCAGCCAATGATTTTCGCCGCCGGCCGCGTAGCAGTAGGCGCGGAACGTCTTGCCCTCCGCGTGTGCTTGACGACGAACACCCATCAGCCACTGCCAGAATTGAGTGAAATTGTGAGCTTCTGCCGAGCCGCCCACGTCCTCCCAGGTAACAAAACAGCGGTACGTGCTGCCGTCGAAAGCTCCCCACAGGTAGGCGCCTTGGTCAAGGTAAGCCTCCATATCAATGTCAATCTCCACGTCTGCGCGTGGCACCTCGGGCCGGTCATGGCGGGACAGTACCGGGATGCCGTCGCGCCATGCGCGGGCCACCGCAGAGGGCTCGCCCAGGTTTGCTTCGATGGCCCCTTCAATCGTGTGGATACCGCGATCGCGGAAGACTCGGGCGCGCTCGCCGGGGAAGACCAGGGAGATCTCATCGGCCGCCACCAACTCAGGCTCACACAACTCCCAGAACCGGCAGGAGGCGCATTGTTTCAGTCGCACGGGTTCCTGCGGCGTAGGTTGAGCAAGGGCTTCGCGCACGGCTTCTGCATAAGGAACGACTGGGGCAAAATATGCCAGGCTGCGGTCTTGGCCGATCACTCCGGCGAGGGGATCCGCAAGACCCAGCTGGTCGAGCAGCAGGGCGGCTAGGGCCACGCGGTACCCGTCCACGGTGTGGTGTCGCTGCTTAGCGTTCACCGTGATCAGCGACCCCAACCCCAGTCGCGCGGTGCTGACCGCCTGCATCGTGGCCTTCTCGGCGGGGCGCGCCACTCTATGGTTGGACACCATCACTGGCCGGTACGTATTGGCGGGCGTCCGCACCAGAACATCGATGTGGACGGTAACAGGGTGGTCGTCGATACGCCCAGACAGCCGCGCGTTAGTGATCAAGTGGGCGCGGGTGCGGAGAGCCTGGCGGGTCTGATCCTCGACGTCGGCGGGATCGGCGGGAAGATCCGCAGGGATGTCGACGCGCTGGAAGCGGCGCCGGCGGCCATCGCCCAATGCGGGCGCGGTCGGAAGGGCGGCATACACGACATCGCGGGCCGCCTGCAGGCGTTCGGCACGCGCGATACCCGAATCCGTGGGCCCAACTTCCGGATACTCTAGGCGCTGCCGCAGCCGGTACCGGCATCCGACGAGGTCAGAAGCGCGCACGGCCTGGGCCTCAGGGGCGCCGAGGGCGTGGTGCGGAGGTTCTTTCTTGTGTTGTGTCACGTCGGGCACTAAGCCTAATCGCAATTGGCAGGTAAGGTTGAAACAGAAAAACTTAGCGAAAGTTCTCAACCGTTTCAAGGAGCAACTATATGGGCCTGTTCGAGACCATCCGGAAATCCCGCGCCAAGACCAAGGCCGAGATCGCTGCCGCCAAGAAGCGCGCAAAGCAGGAGGCCAAGGAAGAGGCCAAGCTGCAGTACAAGCGCGACAAGCTGCTAGACAAGGCGGAAAAACGCCTGATGAAGGAGGAGAAGAAGGCGCTAAAGAATAAGCGCAAGCACGAGCAGAAGCGCGCGCAGCAGGAATTGGACAAGATCCGCGAGGGTAAGTTCAACCGCAAGACCGCCAACCGCTACGTGGGCGCACTGCGTGTGGCCATCCCGGTGGTGCTACCACTGATCTACCGTGGCATCACGGCGCTGCGCGAGCGCGACCTGGAGAAGAAGGCGAACCAAGTAGGCATCACCTCTGACCAGCTGGCGCAGTACGCCGGCCACGGCGCGGAGCTCAAGGCGCGCCTTGAGGGTGTGCGCAACACGGTGGACACCACCGCGTCGCTGGGCTCCGGCTTCAAGCAGGATGTCAACGACCGTCTCGACGACCTGGATAAGGCTCTAGAGAACGCCGAATACATGGTTCCGGAGCAGCGCCGCCGCTCCCATGTCGCCATTGCCAGCGATCTAGAGAGCGTGCAAGCGCAGATCCAGTCCAAGATCAGGAACTAAAGCGCCGCTGCCGCAGCGAGGGCAAGGCTATTTAGAGCACGCCCTGCTCGCGGGCAGACGCCACGGCGGAGGTCCGTGAGCGCACACCCAACTTGTCATAGATATGGACCAAGTGGGACTTCACGGTGGCCTCAGACAGCATGAGCTCCCGGCCGATCTCGCGGTTCGACGCGCCACCAGCCACCAGCTGCAATACCTCAAGCTCACGCGGGGTCAACGAGGAGCGCGGTGCCTTGTCGCGCATCTCTAGGCGCTCCTGCACAATCGGGCTCATCGCCTGATCGCCGCGCGCCGCAGAGCGCACCGCGGCCTGCAGCTGCTCTGGCGGAGCGTCCTTGAGCAAGTAGCCGACAGCGCCCGCCTCGATGGCGCCCAAAATATCGGCATCGGTGTCATAGTTTGTCACCACCAACACCTTTGGCGGGTTATCCATGGTGGCACGAATTTCGGCAGTTGCCTCAGCGCCAGTGGTAACACGGGTACCTTCCACGCCAGCGCCGAAACGCAGGTCCATCAGGATCACATCAATGCCACCGGCCTGGGCGGTAGCGATAGCCCCTTCAGCGGTAGCAACTTCGCCGACAACCATGATGTCATCAGCTTCTTCGAGCACTGCGCGAAGACCGAGCCGAACGATTTCGTGGTCGTCGGCAAGCAAAACACGGATCATAAATCTTCCTCCATCTTTCGGTTGATCCTACCTGGTTCGACCTCAATAGTTGATATCGGCAGGGCTACAGACAGCGCAGTGGGCCCACCCGGGGTAGACTCCACCACCAACTCACCACCCAATTCCTCTGCTCGGCGGCGCATCGCTGCCAGGCCCACGTGCCCCAGCCCCGCTGGCTGGCCCTGCACCTCATCCGGGTCAAAGCCCTTGCCATTATCCACCACGTCGAGGCGCACCTCCTGCTGCCCAAACGTAAGCGTGATGCGTGCTTTGCTCGCCTCGGCGTGCTTGACCACGTTGCCCGTCGCCCCCTGCGCGATACGCAGCAGCCCCGCCTCCACGCGCATGGGCAACATCTTGTCCTCCCCGTCAGTCTCCACCGAGATGTCAATATTGCCGGTGGTGCTGAAGCTGTCGGCCACGCGCTGCAGCGCCTGGATCAGTGAGTGTGAATCCAGACTAGCGGGCGTAAGCGCCGCGATCATGGCCCGAGTCTCAGCCAAATTATCCGCCGCCGATTTGCGCGCCGTTTCCATCTTCAGCAGCGGCGGCTCCAGCTCCTCCTCCGTCAGGCGGCTCGTTTTCAGGTCGCGCTCAGCGGCGTGCAGCAACATCTGAATACTCGACAGCCCCTGGGCCACCGTGTCATGGATCTCGTGCGCCAGCCGCTGCCTCTCCTGCGCAACGCCCGCAGCACGCTCGGTATCTGCCAGCTGTTCACGCGTGGCCACCAGCTCGTCGATAAGCGCCTCACGCTCCGCGCTGATCCGGGTGATGGTGCGGAAAGAATAGTGGATCGCAAGCACCACGCCCGCGGAAACCGCCGGGCCCATCACCCCTCCCAGAGTGAGCCCGTGGGGGATCTGGACCACGATCGACACCGCCAGCGAGAACACCACCGCCGCGATGCCACGCCAGTCATCCATCACCTGCAGATACAGGAAAAACAGGATAAACACCCAGTACATGGCCACCGGGGAGACAAAGAGTTCAATAATCCACACCCCCGTCATCCCGAACAGCCACAAAATCTGCGCCCACTCCGGCCAACTCTGGCGATAGTACGAGCCATAGAAGTAGAGGAAACCGAACACGAACGTCATCACAAGGTGAATCGCCGCCCGATCCAGCGGATAACTCACCGCCGCCAGCACCGCCACCAGCAGCAACGAGACCGTGAGTGCATGAATCCCCGTATCCAGCGCCTTCCGGTTCGACATGGTCACCGCCGAGCGTTCCAGGGTAACTAGAGTAGTGCTCATGACTGTGAGCCTACCCAGCCTGACCCGCAAGCTCCTCATCGCGGGCATGAGTTTTGCCACGTTGACCGCCTGTTCCTCGCTTAACGACGAGGCTCCTGCCGCGCCGGAATCGTCGACAAGCGAAGAGGCGGCCCCGGCCCCGAGCGCACCCCAGGAGGACGTTCTGCCGCCGGACACAACTGTGCAGCCGGCCGGGGACCGCACCAGCTGGGACAGCTGCCCTTATCTTGACGACGAATGGGTCGCCCAGACCAACGGGCAGAAGATCACGGGCGTGGCGCTGGACCCGCGTTTCGATCCCCCGGCGTGCGTGTACTGGTCCTACCCCGAGCAGCCGCAGCTGACGGTGCTGGTGCGCCACATGCCCAGCCCGGAGCAGGCCACCGCCGTGGTGGATCACTTCGCGCCGGTGGACATCACAAACCCGGCGGAGCTGCCGGGAGACTGGATGGGTGGGCGCGCAGGTCAGGGCGTGGTGCCTGGCCTTGAGGGCGCGCTGTTTGCGGTGTCCAAGGATTCCACCGCCGTCGTGGTGACAACCAACCAAGAACAGTCCGTCAAGGCGGAAACTGTCGCCCAAGAGGTCATCAACAACCTGGGGCTCTAGGGCGTTAGACCGCTACATCGGTGTAGGGCATCTGGGCCGATACCCAGGGGAACACGATATCCATGAGCAGCCAGAACACCGCCGCCAGGATAATCAGGGTGATGATCAGCTTCACCGGCCACGGGCCGGGAAGGGCGCGCCAGAAGGCCTGGTACATCTAGGCCACCTCCTCGAATGCCGAAGGAGTGCCCGCAGACTTATCCTGCACCTCAGTCTGCATCGCGTGCACAATCATGCGCTCCGCGTTAGAGAACTGGGGATGGCAGGTGGTCAACGTAATGACGGGTTCCGGGTTTTCAGCGTTGCTTGCCCCCGGCAGTGGCTCCAGCACCGAGACATCGCCGGGCAACGTGATGTGGCGTCCCATGACATGGGAATAGTCGCCGCCGGCCACCCGCTGGACCTGGTCAGGCGAGAGGCAGTCGGACGCCTCCCCTTCGCGCGCGGCGGGGTCTGTGCCCATGGGCAACACCCTGTAGGTGACCCACTGCGTGGCCGTCTCCACCACGATGGCATCGCAGGATTCCAGCTGGCCAAGATCATTAAACGGGGCCCCCTTGCCCACGCGGTGCCCCGCCACCGCGAAGTTGCCGGGCTCTGCGGGCATCTGTGTCTCCTCATAGTGGCCTGGCCCGGCCAACAGTGAGTCTTCATTCGTCCCCTCGATGATGGCAAAGGCATAGTCAGAGCCGAAAGTCGGAATATACATCTGCGCAAACGCCTCGCCCAGCTCCGGCCTGTGGTGTTGGCGCGGGTTTGTACGGTCCCATTTGTCGTTCAAGTCGCTGGCCGCCTCGTCCTGCAGTTTCCCTGCTTCCACGTTTGTCCAAAAGGCTTCATAGAAGGCAAAGAGGAGCAGAACTACGCCAAAAGTCACCAGCAGTTCCCCGGTGACCTGGCTGATCGTCGGACGCTGGGGGCGTGCGTCGTTGCGGGTGGAGCTCATGGCTTAACATTAACCCACGTGCCCGACACCGCGCGGGCCCACTACCCTAGCTGCCCCCAAGGAGGAGCTCACACCCCATGCTTGAGGTATTCGTCTTCCCCATCTCCGCCGTGATGAAGTTCTGGCATTGGATCATGGCTGATGTCTTTTCCTTGGACAATTCCACGGCATGGGTGGTCTCCATCATCCTCCTGGTCATCACCATCCGCAGCCTGATCGCACCGTTTACGTGGACGCTGTACAAATCCGGCCGCATGGGCCAACTAATGCGCCCCGCCAAAGCGAAGATTGCGCGCAAATACGCAGAAGCAACGACGGCGGAAGAACTTCAAGCGCAACAGGACGAAACCAAGGAGCTGCACAAGCGGTACGACTACCATCCCGCCGCGGGCTGTGTCCCACCCCTGATCCAGATCCCGGCGATCCTGGGCCTATATCGACTGCTGCTCTGGCTCTCCCGTCCACAGCTGGAACATTCCGACAATATCGGGCTGCTCAACGCCGAAGACATTGCCTCTTTCCGCGCCGCCGATTTCTTCGGCGCCCCGCTGCCCGCCTACTTCACCATGGCAGAAGCGGATCTTGCCGCCCTAGGCACCACTACTGAGCAGGTGCGCGGAGTGATCATCCCGCTAGTCATCCTTGCCGCCATCTTCACCACTTCCAACATGGCAATTAGTGTGGCCCGCGGTTACTCCACCCTTGAATGGGACTCGAAGGCATCGCGCGGTCTGATGAAGTTCATGGTGTGGACCGCGTTTATCATGCCATTTTTCATTATTCTGCTCGGCTTCAGCGGTGCGCTGCCGGTTGCCCTGTTGATGTACTGGGTGGGCAATAACCTGTGGACCACCGCCCAAACCGTCATTTTCTGGATCGCGCTGGTCCGCCGCTACCCACTCGATGACACCCACCGCGAATTCAACGCCGCCGTCCGCGATGACACCAAGGCCGAACTGGCCGAGAAGAAGCAGAAGAAGCGCGACCGCCGCTCCCGGAAAGTCCGCGCGCTTGCTCGCCCCAGCACGATCGGGCAGGTAAGGCGTGAGCTTGCCGACGAAAAACAGGCTGAGCGCCAAGCTAAGAAGGATGAGAAGGATCGTCGTAAAGCGTTAGAAAAACAGCGCTCCCGGGCCCGCCTCGAAGCGCGCAGGAAAGCCCAGGCCGAAAAGAAAGCAGCCAGTGAGGCCGATCAGATCGAGTAATCAGCAGGCGGGGCGCTGAGCATCTGCTTGGCCAGGTCGCGGCCGGTTTCGATGGGCGTGGTGGAACGCACGAAACGCGCTCCGGACAGGCCACCGTCGAGGAAGATGAGCAGCTGGTCTGCCTGGGTGCCTGACGGGTATCCATTCTTCTTAGTCAGTAGATCTGTCATGGTCTGGCGCATCCAGCGACGGTGCTCCAGACAGGCCTGCACGATCCCCTCCTCTGACTCCGTCTCTGGCCGGGGGTACTCGGTAGCCGCGTTCAGGAAGTGCGAGCCACGAAAATCCCGATCCGGCGCCTCCTCGATAGCGATATCGAAAAAGGAGAGGATCTTCTCATCAGTGTCTTTCATGTCCGCGGTGCGCTCACTCCACTTCTCGCGCGCTTCACGATCCAAGTTCTGGATATACGCAATGACCAGGTTGTCCTTGGAGCCGAACAGGGAGTAAAGCGATGCCTTGGCCACGTCTGCCTCGCGCAGGATGCGGTCGATGCCGATGACGCGGATCCCCTCCGTGGAGAAAAGACGCGTGGCAGATTCGAGGAGGCGCTGCCGCGGGCTCGGGCGGTTGCGGCGCTTCGATGCAGGCTTGCTCATGAGGGGTGTCCTTTCTCCAACTAGACCTCACCCAACAATATAGACAAACCGGTACGTTCATTCCAATGGGGGCAATCAATTTCTGCAAACACTCGCGAATAGTGACAAACAATGGTTAAATGAAGCGGAAACTCAGAAGGAGAGCAATGACTACGCCTCAAGGCCCAAACAACGACTACAACTACAACCCGTTCAGCAACCCGAACCCGCAGCAGAATTCTTCCAACCAATGGCAGGCTAACCAGCCGCAGTACCAGAACTTCGCTGCCCCGCAACAGTACAGCAACATGCCTGCCCCGCAGCACCAGGGCCAGGCCTACGGTGCTTATGACCACAACGGCATGCCTGCTGCCCCAAAGTCCAAGGTCGTAGCTGCTTTGCTGGCCTTTTTCTTCGGCACGCTCGGTATCCACAACTTTTACTTGGGCTACACCAACCGCGGCATCGCGCAGCTGGTTCTGAATTTGGTCTCTTTCGTCACCCTGTTGCTTCTGGTTGGTGCTTTCCTCTACATCATCCTGGGTATCTGGGTGATTGTAGATTTCATTTCAATCCTGGTGGCCTCAGGCCAGTTCCGCACTGACGCCCGTGGCGTCCCACTCGATTAATTGCCGACACGGTGCCGAGTAGCGACTTAGTGGTAGCCCTCCAACCGGGCCGCCTCGTCTGGTGCGCCGATTGAACGATACAGCCCTGCAGCATCATTTCGTGCCGCAAGGGCTGCTTCTTCATTTCCGGTGCTCATGTAGCGTCGCATTAATACTTCGGTTAATTGAGCGCGAGCCTGCAACACATCGCGTGGCGCCAATGGTGACCGTGAGGAGTCTAGAAAATTCGCGATCACGCCGACGGAAGCCTGCAGGTCACCCCCGATCAAAAACAGCTCTGAGAGTTGGCGGACCGCCCATGTTTCCGCTACCAGGCTATCTGCGGTAAGTGCCACGTCGCGGGCTGCCAACGCTACATCATGCGCTTGACTGAAGTTTCGCCCCTGGGCCAGAGCTTGCGATTGTCCGATCAATGCAGAGGCGGCCTGAGTAATCTCTCCGATCTGGAGATAATCGTCGGCAGCCATTGCAAAAAATTGGCTCCGCAGCGTGTGGTCCGGCAAGGACTGAGCGGCCACGGAAAACATGTCCGCCCGCGCACGCGGGGTTACAGCGGAAATACGCGAGCCCTGCCCCCCGAAGAATTCGACTGCCCGAAAAGCGACAGTGGTAGCCGCACGGTAGTCGTTTTTCTCTCGCAGTAGCACCATCAGGTCCCGCAAAGCCCGCGCAACATCGGTGTACACATCCTCTTGCTCCGCTAGGTAAAAAGAATCCGCCACCGGTATGGTGCCGTCAAGAAATGCGAGGAGCGCTTGTTCACAGCCCGTAATATCTCCTGAGCTGCGACATACTTCGGCAATTCTGAGCTGGTGACGATACGATGCTGCATTCATGGTGTCTCAGTCTACCTAGGTTATAGGACTAGAAACTTAAGTTCAGAGGGTCGTTGCAACACTTTCCCCTTTAAGGAGGGTGTGGCAATGGCTGAACATTGTAGCCCATTCCATTCGTTATCTGTATCTGATCGCGCCAGGTTGACCGTGTTGGTAGGTGATGGTCGTAGTGTGCGATCAGCTGCCCGCACGGTGGGGTGTCATTACCGTCATGCACTGAACTTGGGGGCCGACCCCAGGAATTCGCCGCCTCCGCCCAGCAGTCACTCGACTTCGCCAAGCAGCAGCAGGCAAGAGCACATCAAGCCGACGCCTCCGCGGAAGCCGACGCCTCCGAAGCAACCGCGAACGCCGACCAGGCCACCAGCTACGCGATCGACGCCCGCGCCTCAGCCAACGCGGCAACCAACTCCGCCATATCCGCCCGCGCCTCAGCCGCAGCCGCAGGACAAGACGCGGCACTTGCCGCCCAAGCAGCAGACGACGCATTCCGCATCGCGGTGGAAAAAGAACTCGCCGAGCAAGCCGAGCTTCAAGCCGGTCTGGATGCGCAGGCAGTAGACGGGGCCGACCTGGAAAAACCAGCCCCGCTTCTCGACATCCTCAAAGAACGCATCGGGCCGGCAGCCCTCAGCCTTCTCCTCGACCTTGTCGGAATCACCGACCTGGTCAACTGCTTCAAGGGACAAATCTCCGGGTGCCTATGGACATTGGTCGGAGTGATTCCAGCAGGAAAAATCGCCAAATCAGCCCCCATCGTGCGCCGGCTCATCTCCAAATCAGACGAAAACGTCGACGCGCTGCACTCCCGAAAAGCCCTCAAAGGCCGCCAACTCGACGAAATCCGCAACCTACCGGCGTGCCCAGCATTCAGACCTGCTTCATACTAACCTGCGGCTACCTTCCGCCCTGCTTTGCAAATACGAGGGGCAGCGGATCTTTCCCTCCAAACGGCCGCCCGTGGCACGACCTGCAGAATTCCCTCTATACCGGAAAAACCCTTCCGCGGTGGCCATTATGGGAATCTTGGCACCCATAGTCACGACAATCGTTTCGATTATGAAAGGCATCATCTCCTTGCCGCATCGGAAATTCGAAAAAATAGAGACGCCGCAGACAAGATTGGATTAAATCCAGACAACGCACCTTCAATTCAAATGTTGCCGCAAGACCACGCTAAAACTTGGAGCTTTCGTAACCTTAAAGGGGCCGACGAGTACCGCGCGATGCAAGGTCAGCTTCTCCGGGAGGGGAAGATCGATGAAGTATTTCAGATTGAATATGACTTTTTGACTGGCTCTGAATCCGGGGGGCGGTACAATCAGGCTCTAGAGGAAACTATTGATTATGCTCTCGAAAAGGGCTTCATCACTAAGAGACCTACTGGCAGATTAGCAGCACAGGCAACTAACACGTAGGGCAGCTTCATGAAATTTGAGATCACCCCGCCCGAGCCTTTCAAAGGGGTCGCCCGCTGGCCCACACTGCCCGACTGCCTTTAAGGAGAAAACCTATGACTGTTTACCTCGACATGTTCACTAAAACCGGAGATCCCGCCGACGAGGCCCGACTTACCGAAATCGAGCATGCCCTCGGCAGGCGATTGCCCGCCGACCACCGGGCACTCATCCGGGAAACCGGTGGCGGTACCCTCAAACTGGACAACTGCGTAATACCCGGTCTCCCTGGTGAGGCGGAAGGCCTAGCCGCCGAGGACATCTTCGGCAACGGCACCACTGAAGATACCCGCACTTTCGACCTGGCCACCTACGCCACCTTCCTCATGGAGGAATGGGAGATCCCCGACGAAGTCCTCCTGTTCGCCACCACCGAAGACGGCATGCACAACTGCTTCGTCATCAACTACGACCTCCCCGACCACCCCGCAGGAGCCGTACTCCACCTCGACACCGACCCCGGTGGAGCCATGACCCGCGTCGCTGACTCCGTCACCGACTTCCTCAGCAAACTCGAACCTTATAGCGGAGAAGATACCGAGGAATATCATCCCAGCGCAGGGCAGGAGGGAATGGGCATCAAAGGAGTATGGCACGGGGGTCTCTCCGACGATCTCACCCGCGCGATCGCCGCGACCCCCACCCCCGATCTTGAATACCTGCTACGCAAAGCTGCGGTTCCATTAACCCGCTCATTTAGCCCCGGCATGACGTACAACAGTCCTGAGGGGCGGCGTTTCCAGGATCTCCTGTACTGGGCGACCCAACATATCCAACCCCACCCAGACACCTGGTCCTACCTCGCCGAAAGTGAGCAACTCTTGGAGCCGAATCTACCCACCCTCCTGGGTGCGCCCACCTTCATGGTGGTAGGACAGCGCTACAGCTTCGTTTGGAACCGCGCCGCAATCGAGCTCTGGTGGGAGAGGCGGGTGAACGAAGGCGTGTTAAAGGAAACCGCCGGCGGTTATGTCCTCGATGAGGACTTCATCACCGGTGTCCTTGAAGAAATGCGGGAAGAAGAAAAATAACGGGCAGGCGGGGCACATCACCCAGTGCCTCCCGCGAGATATTTGTAGAGCGTTGTGCGCCCTATGCCGAGCCGGCGGGCCACCTCAGCCTTGGACACGCCGTCAGCCACCCACCCCCGGGCCTGGCCCACCTGGGCATCGGTGAGCACCTTCGCCCGGCCCTGTAGACCCCTAGCGCCTTGGCACGGGCGATCCCCTCGGCCTGGCGCTCCTTGATGATGGAGCGCTCAAACTCGGCGACACTACCCATAAGCCCCAGCATGAGTTTGGCGATCGGGTCCGCCTTCGCGGAATAGGACTGCCCCTCGCGCAGAAACCTCACCGAGACCCCGCGGCCTACAAGGTCCTCGACGATCGTGTGCAGGTCTACCAGTGAGCGGGCGAGGCGATCCATGCTCGTGACAATGAGCTGATCCCCTTTCCGCAGATACCGCAGCACTTCCTCCAGCTGGGGACGATGCCGGGTCGAGCCGCTGATCTTCTCCTTATATATCTGCGACGCCCCCGCCGCGCGGAGTTGATCGAGTTGGCGGTCCAGGTTCTGCTCCAAAGAGCTCACCCGGGCGTAACCGACTTTCTGCCCCAGAACAACGTCCTGGTGTTCGTCAAGTTCTAGAGGTAGTGACGGTTCTGTTCCATTAGGCATGATCTAACCCTACCGAACAGGGAGAAGTTGTAATTCAAAATCGTTCACTTAGGGTGTACTCAAAAGGGCAGTGTGTGCCCCGTCGTCTAGCTGAAGCCGCACTCCTCATCTGGCAACCTGGAAACAAGTCAGGTCGATAGGCCGCACCCCGACCAACAAATGCCAAAAGAGCAAGGACCCTTGAGAAACACAATGCCCACCACCTCCGTTATCGGAATTGTCGTCGCTTTAATCTCAATCAATATCCTCAGAGCGCACACTGAATTGTCGACCCCGTTGACGTGGCTGATAGCAATCGGCGCGGCGGTTTTAGCGGCGGTAGTTTTTGTTTTCATCATGGGTGCGCTAGGCAAATATTCGCCCACTTCCAATAAGGGCGAGGACGAGCACATACCCGGTAACTCAAAAGTCGGTGAGCCCCGGAGTTAACCCGCACTCCAGCCCCCGCCTGGCACCAGCCTCCGAGGTAGGCGAAATACATCTGGGGCTGCCGGTACCCCTTGCCGGACCCGTGCACGGTGCAGACGGCGTTACTCCTCCGCTACTGCCCCTGCAGGCTGAGACACCGGTATGTAGGAAACGGCACTGGTTGCCAAAAACACGACCCGGAACAGGATCCACAACCCCAGCGGCATGAACGGTGTCCACGCTCCAACTCTGCCCGTGGTGACAATGTGGGCAACGGTGGTCAGCCACAAGCCTGACCACCACAGCCGCGAGAGTGGCCGTCAGGTAAGGAAACAGTACCGCCCAAAAAGCGGTGGCCTGGATACCCGATCGCGTCTTGCCCAGCAGGCGCAGCGGGGAGAAGAAGCGCTGCAGGCTCGAGTGTTTGCCGATCGTGGCGACGATGAGGATGACGCAGATTGCCAGCAGCGTGTAGGCGGCCAGGGATGAAACCGGCGGTGCCGTCGCCACTGGGACCGTGGAATAGCTGCGTGTCCTTCCCGGATCCTTCCGCCCACTTTTTCGCCGGCATAACCAAGTAGTCCTCCGGGGCCTGTGCGGAGGAGTCGGTGACAACGAGAGCCCAGTCAGGATCAACCGGGGGGTTCTCCGACACCGCGGCAGAAAGTTGCATGTAGTCGAGGTGGAAGAGGTCTTCCTTGGCCGGGGCCTCGGCCCCGGAGAGGAACTCGTCAATGGTTTGAGGACTTGACCCGGCGATCGTGTAATCGTTGGCGACCTCGCGCGAGGCGGACTCGGAACCCGAATAAGTGATATCCGAGGGCTTCCAGTAGACAACCCCGTGGCAGGAGTCTCCGATCTGGGCGCACACCTTCTCCGCGTCCCCCAGAACCAAGAGGCGGGCATCGTCGGTGACAATGACGGGAGCTTCGCTGACGTTTTGGGGCGTGTAATAGGCTCCGGCATCCAGCGGGGAAATGGACCTGCCCCCCGTTTAACAACTATTTTCTCCTTCCGGACCCGTTCGGGGAGGTCAGCGTACTTCTCGGCGAGAAAATAATAGTTGCGAGTTTCTTCCAACCCGCTTTGATTTACCGTCGGATCCCCATGTCCGATTGCGATATGATTCCACGGTAATGTCGCTGCAGCCGCCAAGTACTTCTCTTTTGAGAATCTAGGCGAGAGTGCTACCCGGCACTAACGCTGATCTTGGAGGTCGGCATTCCGCCGGGGCTGGACGGTCTCCTTGAGGAACTCCTCCGGCGTCCAGTAGGTTCTATCCCAGTAGCAGATGCTACTGCGCGGCTCGATGGTGATGAAGTGCTCGGGCAGGACTAAGTCATATGTCTGAGCGATAACCCGTTGACCCCTGGATTGCAGGGCTACGGCCGTCTCCGCGACGTCTAGGCTGTTGTCGGGTTTGATGGGCACGTCGAGGAAAGTGACGTTATCATTGTCGAAGTCCACGCGCGCGGTCACGCACTTACCGTCCTCGACGGTAGACACGATTTTCCACGTATCTTCTTCTCCGTCGGTGCCTGTGAGGGTGAGGAATCCCTCTAAGTCGGTACCGGAATTTTTTTCGTTAAAGAAGAAGTCGTCAAGTAGGGCAGAGTTTTCCTCGATGGTCTTTCCCAAGTGAAAAGGTAAGCCGAGCGTGGTAGTGAAATTCACTGGTTTCGCCTTTCCTTTTTGGTTAGGCCCGGACTGGGGATTGGGGCAGCGTCCAACAGATTGATGCCAGCTCGTTTTCGAAAATATAGAAACTCATGTTGTGTTCAGGCAGCGTGAGAGAAGAACCGTCGTTGAGGGACTCAATGCCCATGTCGTGCAACTGGTTTTGAAATCGGATGGGGCATAGTGCCATAGAGACGCCCAGGAACGTGTCACTGGGGAAGAGCGTCGAAATCTCGAGACTAGTAAAAACCTCTTCTTCGAGAGACCCCCTCAGCGACCGTCGGCTACCACCGATCTCGAGTTCGCCTTGAGCGGTCCAGTAAGTGATATCGCCAATACTAAAGGGAACGACCTCAAGGGAAGGATACTGTTTTGTCGCAGCATCCCAAGATAAAGGGGCTGGCAAGCTATACGCAAAATCCATTTTGAGTATCCTTCACATTAGCTTCAAGTCCAGCCGCGCGCGGGATGGGCTTCTTAGTGATCATTCCTTGGTCAAAAGCGTAGTCTATGGCCTCTTGGATGGCCTGATCATATCTGCCTTCGAATTGAGGTGAAGTAAGAAAATCGTACTCAATTTGGAAAATTTCGTTGATGTTCCCTGCCCTTAGAAGACGCTCCTGCTCCTTTCGGTAGGGATTGAAATAGGAGAAGCTTCCCCAACTTTTGGTCTTGATATGGTCCGCTGGAATTAATGTGAGAGCCGGTGGGTTCCACTGGTCTATCCCAAACTTCGCCGCCACGTCAGGATTATCAAGGATAACTTTCTTGGCCAGTATGTGATGGCGCTGTACCCCTATGTTATTCGCGGTTTGGGTTCCGAGATCCCTGTAGGGGCCACCGCGAAATACTTTCTCAGGAGTAGAGGGGATTTTACAAGCTTTGTTGCTGGCGGCCGTTTGGAGGGAAAGATCTGCTGCCCCTCGTATTTGCAAAGCAGGTCGGAAGGTAGCCGCAGATGAGTATGAAGCAGGTCGGAATGCTGTGCACGCCGGCAGGTTGCGGATTTCGTCGAGTTGGCGGCCTTGAGGGCTTTTCGGGAGTGCAGCGCGTCGACGATTTCGTCTGATTTGGAGATGAGTCGGCGCACGATGGGGCTGCTTTGGCGATTTTTCCTGCTGGAATCACTCCGACCAATGTCCAGAGGCACCCGGAGATTTGTCCCTTGAAGCAGTTGACCAGGTCGGTGATTCCGACAAGGTCGAGGAGAAGACTGAGGGCTGCCGGCCCGAAGCGTTCTTTGATGATGTCGAGAAGCAAGGCTGGTTTTCCGGGTCGGCCCCGTCTACTGCTTGCGCATCCAGACCGGCTTGAAGCTCGGCTTGCTCGGCGAGTTCTTTTTCCACCGCGATGCGGAATGCGTCGTCTGCTGCTTGGGCGGTAAGTGCCGCGTCTTGTCCTGCGGCTGCGGCGGAGGCGCGGGCGGATATGGCGGAGTCGGCTGCCGCGTTGGCTGAGGCGTGGGCGTCGATCGCGTAGCTGGTGGCCTGGTCGGCGTTCGCGGTTGCTTTGGCGGCGGGTTAGAAATGAAAATCGCCCCGAAGAACCTCAGTTCCTCGGGGCGATCCTCTTGAGTGATAGTTTTACTTCTTCGCGCTGTTCTTAGTGAACAGGTTAATGATCCACAGGAGGATCACCGCGCCGAGCAGCGCGACCAGGAAGGACCAGATCCAACCGCCCTCCGCGTTGAAGCCAAAGAGCTGCACGATAAAGCCACCGATAAGCGCGCCGACAATACCGACGACGATATTAGCTACCATGCCCATCTGAGCGTTGCGGCCCATAATCATGGAAGCGACCCAGCCTGCAAGTCCACCAATAATCAGCCAAACAATGAAAGCCCACATAGTTAATATCCTTTTCGTTATAGTCCCGCGCGGCGCGGCCGGTGAAAGCCAAAACCTCGCGGATTTTCCTTACATATTCCATTGTGCTTATGTATTCGGGAAATTTCGATAACAAAATTGCAACGTTCAATAACGATTGGCTTATGCGCTGGTGGCGCAGGAGTTTTCAAACGAAAAAGCCGCCCTAGCAGCTTGCTAGGGCGGAAAGTGGCGTGCAACGCAGCCATTATCTACTCGACTGGACGAACAACCATCATCGGGCAGGGTGCGGACTGCAACAGCGCACGCGAGGTGGAGCCAAGCAGCATCCCCTTGAAGCCACCGCGTCCGTGAGAACCAGTGACCAGAAGCTGGGCGCCCTCAGACTGCTCAACCAAGGTACGTACCGGACGGTCGCGTGAGATGATCTTCTTCACCTGCACGTTGGGGTACTTTTCGACGAGCGGAGCAAGGCGCTCAGTAAGCATCTCTGTCTGCTCGCGCTCCACCATCTCCCACTGCTCCTGGGCGGCAGCCAGGCCAGCCATGGAGGCCTGCACCTGCATATCCATCCAGGTGTGGACAGCCAGCAGCTCAGCACCACGAGCATCCGCTTCCGCGAAAGCCACCTCGGTAGCGCGCTGGGAGACCTCGGAACCATCAACACCAACGACGATAGGACCATACTTGGTGGTCTCGTTCACTTGGTTATCCTCGCGGACCACCACGACTGGGCACTCAGCGTGAGAAACTACTGCCGCAGAGACGGACCCCAGCACCATGCCGGACAGGCCGCCGAGGCCACGGGAGCCCATCACGATCATGGTGACGTCCTTAGACATCTCCAGCAGCATATCGATGGGAGAGCCCTCGGCGATCGTGTGACCGATCTTGATATCTGGCGCGACCTCATGCGCTACCGCGCGAGCCGCCTCAATCTTGTCGAGGGTCTCGCGCTGCAGGTCATCGAAAAGCTCCTGCGGCGGAACCATGCCCTCTGCGTACAGGAACTGGGGCATGGTGTAGCTAGAGGCCAGACGAAGCGGGATTCCACGCTTCATCGCGGTGTTGGCCGCCCAGCGTACGGCGTTGTTGGAGGCGTCGGAGCCATCAACGGCTACAACGACAATATCTTCCTGGGTCATCACGATCGCCCTTTCATGTGGCTCGTTTCTTGTTCACTTTCCAGTGTACAACGTCATGACCCCTCAGTCAGCTGGTTAGTACCAGTTATGCAGGAATTTCTACCGGCCGAGCAGCCTCCGCATTGGATGGGTAGAGGAAGTCGTAGATCATGGTGAAGAAGTCCAGCAGCAACTTGCCGATACCGTTGGAGGAGAAGGCAACTGCGGAGTCAATGATTGCGTCAAAGTTCATGACGAATAAGTTAGTACACACCATGAGTAGGAAAAAGTCTGGGAAGAGCATTCCCTTACCCCCACGGGACGGCCTTGGTGCCTCCCGGGTTCGCGTTCCGACGAACACTTCTGTAACCGCTGTGGCGCTTGTGACTGAAGTGATAAATTCGCAGCGATATCGCCACCCAGACGACGACGAAAACGCCATTCTTGAGCGTTTCGAACGCGGCAAAGTGGTGCTTCGAGACGGCACTCCTCTTACCCCCGAAAGTGTACTTTCTGAGAACACAGACGTGTTCTTTTACCGGCACCCAGCGCCCGAAAGACCAGTCCCCTACGAGATCAAAACGGCCTACGAAGACGAGTACATCCTTGTCGTCGACAAGCCACCATTTCTTGCGACGATGCCCCGTGCCGCCCACATCACCGAAACCGCGACGGTGCGGCTGCGCCGAGCCACCGGCAACGAAGAGCTGACGCCTGCACACCGTCTGGACCGTATGACCAGTGGTCTGCTGTTGTTTACCAAACGCCGTGAGATCCGCGGGGCCTACCAAGAACTGTTCGCCCGTCGGGAGGTACACAAACTCTATGAAGCAGTAGCGGAGTATCGCCCGATCTCTGTCCCAACCAGCTGGGAGCATCACATTTACAAGGAGCATGGGATCGACGAGGCACAGCTTCTCGACGAGCCGCCGAACTCGTTCACAAACCTTCTTGACGTCGAGCCGATCGATCCCGCCCCCTTCGCGGTGCATGGAGTTACCGCGCCGCTGGCTCGTTACGTTCTAGAGCCGATCACTGGGCGAACACACCAGCTGCGGGTCCAGATGAAGGCAGCGGGCGTGCCGATTCTGGGCGACCCGATTTATCACACTCGGGTCCCCTTTGGACAGGATGACTTTGAGGTGCCGATGCGGCTCAAGTCTGTGGAGTTGTCGTTTAGAGACCCTCTCTCAGGCCAACCTCGGACATTCACGACAGATGGCTACAAGTCCCAGTAGATCTCCTCACCGGGGAGAAACCGCCGCGTAGGAGTGCGTCCGTCCCTACACGGTTTGGGCGCGCAAACTGCCCACCCGTCGCACACTGTTGGTTCTCGACTGTTGGATCAGGCACCTACTCCGGCCCGCACACGCCAAAAGCTTCCTGTTCCAATAGTTCAGGTTCAACACTTCTCGCCCAGTCACGATAGCAACGGGGCCCGTCCTCGTCCCAGTACTCCAGTGCTACTGCACCACACCACCACAAGACTGGCTTCCAGCGCCCACCCAGGCGCCCCTCCCTCGATGGCGTGCCTCGCCACCCCCTAAGCACCACAGCGATCAAGATCGCTCCCCCGGCACACTGTTGGATCTCAACTATGGGAACAGGCACGTATCACCGCTCAAACAGGCAAAAGGCCCCTGTTCCAATAGTTCAACTCCAACAGTCTGCGCCACAGACGACAAACACGCCCCGGGCCCCACACCGGCGCAGCCACCTGACACCCCACGCAACACCGACGCAACGACAAGTCAGGAAATAGGAAAGTGCCCGCCACCACACCTGGTGACGGGCACTCCCACTTATTTACTTATCTATCTACTTTTTAGGTCGGCGGTAACCTACTCTCCCACATCCTCCCGGATGCAGTACCATCAGCGCGGGCGGGCTTAGCTACCGGGTTCGGAATGGGACCGGGCGTTTCCCCGCCGCCATCAACCACCGACACACCCACAGGGGCAACGTGTCGACAACCAAACAGACGAACGGTCATCTACTCATGTC
>NZ_KB892469.1:0-45767 GCF_000373805.1 Corynebacterium pilosum DSM 20521 = CIP 103422
TACGTAAAGCCACCCGGAATCGGGTGCAGTTCACCAACGATGAGTCTGCGATCAAAACCTTGTGGTTGATGATCTGCAACATTGAGGACAAACGGGCCGCCAAGCGCGCTAAGCAGGGCAAACGGGTCGCGGCGACCAGCGGCCGGCTGATCGAGGGCAGGCGGGNGACGAACTGGAAGCAGGCCATCAACCAGATGTCTGTGGCTTACCCTGACCGCTTCGAGCCCTACCTCTAATAATCACGCCCCACACACAAACAACTTGACACGCTCGATTATCGTGCCGGATAACGCGTCAACGGCAACGTATCGGCCGAGCAAGAAGTCCTCGTACCGGGCGATCACCAACCGCTATGCGGACTTCGCGGCCTACTACGACATCTTGATCGTGCCGACCAGGCCAGCCAAGCCCCGTGATAAAGCTGCCGTTGAACGTGCTGTGCAGACCGTGTATTCGCTGATCCTGGGCTATTTCGACAATCAGCGCTTCTACAGTCTTAACGAGCTGAATGAGGCGATCACCGACCGCGTCGACGACATCAACGAGGTACGCCCGCGTACCGATGGGCTGACCCGTCGGGAACTCTTCGACGCTGATGAACGCCCCGTGATGCGCCCACTGCCTGATGACCCTTTTACGGAAGTGTTGTGGCGTAGCCTGAAGGTCGACCGGTCCTGGCACGTCACGTGTGACTACCAGTATTACTCCGTGCCGTTTACCCTGGTCGGCAAAACAGTCCGCGCTCGCCTGACCCAATCGGTTGTCAGTATCTTCTACAACGATCAACTCGTCGCCGAGCATCCCAGGTTGCACGGGTTTCGCTACCGCTACTCGTCCGATCCGGCCCATAGTCCAGATGGTTCGTCGACGTCGAAGGCCTACACCCGCGACGAGTTGCTCTCCTGGGCGTCGTCCTATGGCACCGCAACCATGAAGGTCATCGCCCAGGTACTCGACCGGTATGACAAGGCCGTACCGAAAGGGATGAAACAAGCAAGTCTGATTCTTACGTCACTAGGCAAACGCCACAACGGCACCACCTTGGAACCAGCCTGCCAGTACATCCTGGATAAACAACTCGCCCCGGCACGATCTGTCATCCAGCGAGTGCAATCCAACATCAACCACGACCGCCCACCACATCAGTAGCTCCTGATCACCGTGACCGTGGACCCATTGACTTGACCGGGCTGGAATCAGAAGTGTTCATCCGATCAGCTGACCACTTCACGAAAGGAAAGGAGAAGTAGATGACCATGATTGACCTTGATGACACCACCTGGGCGAAACTACGCAGCCTGCGGTTATCAACTTTTGCTGAGGTCTACTTCGACCTTGTCGCCAGCGACGACTTCGCCAAGGCACTACCCGAGGACATTTTCTTAGCCGCTGCCGATATCCTGGCGCAGCGCCGTAGTGAACGCAACATTGCCAAAGCCATCACCCAGGCACGATTCCGCTACCCGCACGCCCGCCTTGCTGAAATCACCGATCCCGAAGGACGTGGAATCGACATCAGGCAGCTGACACGCATCGCCAAAACTAACTGGCGGGAAACCCCTACCAATCTGCACCTACTCGCACCTGCAGGAACAGGCAAAACCTACATCGCCTGCGCGATCGGTATCGCCGCGTGTCAAGCCGGGTACTCGGTGTTGTACTTCAGTCTTGATCAACTGGTCTCCAAGCTAGCGGCCTTCTTGCCCACGGACGAGTCCTACGAAGAAGAGATGAAGAAGATCACGAACGTCGATGTCCTCATCATCGACGACTTCCTCACCCTAGAAATAGACTCCCGAGGCCAAGACGACCTGACCAAGATCATATTCGATCGAGAAGGCCGACTCCCGACCATCATCTCATCACAATCAAGCGCAGGTTACTGGCTGAAAATCTTGCCTAACCGCGTCGGAGCCGACTCACTCGTCAGCAGGATCAGCAGCGGACGCCACATAGAAATCGGCGACTTCGACATGCGCCAACACCTAGCAGCCATCCGTAACACCGCCGACGACTAACCGCACCGCCAGCCCCCCACAACACCACGGCGGGCTGGCCCTACCAACAACCCGGAATACCACCCCGACCAAGTCCCCGGAACACCCCTACCAACTACGCGCACTCAGCAACGCCACCCCGAGGCCGGTGTACCTGTTCGTCGGATGTCTTCCCTTCAGCCGCTACTCGTTCGTCTACCCGAGTCTGGACATGACGCAGGAATCGTGGTTGCGGGCTCATGTCGCGATGTTCGAGGCCTTCGGCGGATCGGTGCCGCGGATCGTGCCCGACAACCTCAAGACCGGAGTGATCAAGCACCCCCGCGACGGTGAGATCGTCCTCAACGACGCCTACCGGGAAATGGCCACACACTACTCGGCGGCGGTGTTGCCGGGGCGGGTTCGCAAGGCCAAGGACAAGCCGAGCGTGGAGAACACCGTCTGGCATGTCGCGATGCGAGTCATCGCGCGGCTACGCGACCGACGCTTCACGTCGCTTCCGGAGCTGAGCGCCGCGGTCACCGATCAGGTCACCGCCTACAACCAGGAGGACTTCCAGAAACGGGCCGGCTCCCGGGCCAGCGTGTTCATAGCAGAGGAACAACCACTGCTGACGCCGCTGCCGCAGGTCGCCTATGAGATCAGCCGGTGGGTCTACGGTCGTAGAGTCCAGCGCAACGGGCATGTGGTGTGGGAGAAGAACTTCTACTCCGTACCGGTCACCCATATCGGCACGGGTGTGGATCTGCGGATCACCGACCGGGTCCTGCAGGTCTACTCCGGACAGCAGCGGTTGAGCAGTCACCTGCTGCTTCCTGCGGGTTCGGCCAACGAGTACCGCACCAACGATGCTGACCTACCCGCCGGTGAGCGCTACCAGCCGTGGGACGCCCCGCGTGTACGAGAGTGGGCCGGCCGCGTCGGCCCGTCTGCGACGGTGGTGGTCAACCGGATCTTCGAATCGGTGGACGTCGACGAGCAGGGCCTGAACGCCGCCCTGGCGGTCCTGCGGCTGACGCGGCGGTATTCCGCCGAGCGGGTCGAGGCCGCCTGCCGGATCGCCCTGGCCGGGCATGTCCGGTTCCCGCGCTATGTGCATCTGCACCCGATCCTGGCCACCGGGCAGGACCAGGCCGCCCGGCAGCGCCCACCCCGGGAGGAACCGGTCGAAGAAGGCGGATTCGTCCGCGGTGCGGACTATTACGCAGGAGGAGACCAGTGAGCGGCATCGACATGGAAACCAAACGCAAGCTGCGCGACATGGGCGCGACCGCGCTGCTGGAGGCCATCGACGCTGAAGACGAGAACCTGGTCCTGGGGATGGGGTTCGAGCAACGGCTGCACCTGATCGTCGATGAGGCGTATGCCACCTTCACCCACGGCAAGGTCGACGGGCTGATCCGCCGGGCCGGCCTGCGTTACCCGGCAGCTGACCTGCGCCGGAACGACCTGGTCGAGCAACGCGGACTGGATCGCAACCTGCTGGCCACCTTGGCGACCTGCGGGTTCATCGAACGCCACCAGAACGTCGTGTTCCAGGGATTCACCGGTTCCGGGAAATCCTACCTGGGGTGCGCGCTGGCGAAGCAGGCCTGCCAGCACCGGTACCGGGCGCACTACATCCGGATGCCGGATCTTCAGGAAGCCTGGGCCACAGCACGGGACAAGCCGCAGGGGACGACGAAGTTTTTGAAGAAGTACGCCGCGTTCACGGTCCTGGTGATCGACGAATGGCTGCTGGATCATCCGGATGAGGCCATGCGCAGCATGCTGCTGGAGCTGCTGGAACGCCGCTACGACTCCGCGTCGACGGTGTTCTGCACCCAGTACGCCAAGAAGGACTGGCATCAGAGGCTCGGGTCCGGGGTGCATGCGGATGCGATCATGGACCGGATCGTCCACAACACGATCTGGGTCGACACCGGCACCCACAACATGCGGGAGCACATCACGATGAACCAATAGGAACGAACCCCCAGCGCCGGCCGGTGGCCCCCACCCCTACGGCCGCCGGCCCCCGCAGGCAATATCGCTGGCCCCCAACCGCACGATTGGGTGGCCTTCACACCTACGAATACTCAGGCTATTCGTGAAGCGTCAAGTGCGGAAGAAGCGTACCGGCTGGTCGCCACCACCTACCGTTAGTTCGCGATGCGGTAGTTGGTGAAAACCGGTCTTATGAGACAAGGGACTGAGAACGTATTGTCGGCGGGGCTTGTCAGTTTCTCGGCTTGTGGGAGGTTTGCGTAACGCCGTAGAAGTACAGCTCGTTCTGTTGCGTCAAGTCGAGGATTCGTGCTAGCGCCTCTCGTCCTGCCGTGGCATCTGGCTGAAAATGGGCGATATTTGCGAAAGCGAAGAACTGCGATTTTGGATCGATGCCTCTGAGTTGTTTATCGAAGACCCTCGGTTTCTTGGGAGAGTTATTGGCAGGCCTCATCCAGAGCCGTGCGTGGTGACACACCAGGTTTCTCGTCACAGATAGTGATTCGATTCCAGCGGAGAACACGCCTGCCTTCATGCCAAGTTCTTCGGCAACTTGAAGCCACGTCTTTTGCTTGTGTGGAAGGTCCCCGTCGCACGACATAATAAACTTCCCGAGCTGCCCCAGCGAGAAGCAATCGATGACCGACCAAAGCGGAAGGTCTTTAGCTAGGTCGAGGCAGAGATCGTAGTTTCCGTTGTGAACTTTCCTAGGTTTATCGATCCTACGTTTGTCCGCCTCCTCCTCAAGACGTTTGACGGTGTAGTCCTCGCCGTATCGAAAAACCTCTTTGAGGATTCCCTCCACAATATCGCGGGGTTGAAACTCCTGGGATGAAACGAGGTATCGACTCTCGTCTAGATAACTGGTCGGTGTTCCGTTGCGGCAGAAGTGTTTGACGGCCAAGCGGCGAAGGTTGAGCTCAGCTGCATGGATAAACTCGAACAGCAGCGAGGACACTTGCCGGTCAAGCTCAACCAGCTCGAAGACGTGCCTCGGGTCTGCGTCGGCGTTGGTCAATCCACTCTTGCGAAGCTTGTCGACGTTTCTGGCATAGCCGAGGAAGAAGTGGAAGTTCAGGCGTTCCAACGACTTGCGCACGTCGTCGTCGAACTGATCCCCAGAGAAGTACTTTTTCTCATCTACGAGGTAGGCAATTTTTGCGTCGGTAGTTTCGAGAAAAGGTATTGAAGTCAATGTTCTGAAAGCCCTAAGACCGGAAAAATTTAAGGACCTCTGGTTGCGCTTCCATGGAGAGGCTTTACAGAGGGACTGTTGTTTTTGAGTCTAATTTGTTCGAGGTGATATCTCAGAATCTAGCGTCATGTACCTTCAATTGCCCAGCTCGATGCGATTTTCTGGCGGTAAACAGGGGTGGTCTTTAACCACCCCCGTTTCTGCATCGCAGGGACTTCCGCGATTTATTAGGCGGCTACGAGTCGATGTCCCGATGCGCCGGCAAGAACTCACGCATCGTGTAGCACTGAGCGAGCGGAGTCTAAACGCAACTCCGAGGGGAGAATGGAGTTGTGGCGAAGAAGCGGTTAAATCAACGGCAGCTTGAAGTGCTGGACTGGATTAGTCAGGGATGCCCCGACAAAGGATGGCCGGACTCGTACTACAAGCAGTCGGCACGGATGATGGAAGCCTACGACCTGGTGAAAGTCTCTGGTCATGGGCCCACCTGGACTGCGTGCATTACGGACAAGGGGCGTGATCAGTTTGCTCACGGTGCAGAGGTTACGGCTGGCAAGCCACGGAAACCAGGATCTCATTCAGCCACATCCAGGGGCAATAAGGTCACGGTAAACCATCAAACGTCAGTCGTCCCTGTCTCAGAGAAGATGGCACCTGCACCCGAGCCGGCGCCACAGGTGCCGGATGACGACGTCCGTGAGCTGTACGACCTGTTGGTAGCCGATGAGTTCCACATTCTGGCCGACCTTCCTGCAGATTCTCCGGACGTGGATTGGAGGGCCCGAGCCCGCCGATTGGCCAAAGCCGAGGACCTGCTGGGGTCAGACCGAGTGACGATTTCCCATCACCGTGGTGGCTCGTGGAACGACTACCGCGAGACTATTTCCGTGGCGCTGGTCCCGAAGGATAGGTGGCTGACCAGGACTCCCCGGGAGGTCGTCGACGCCACCAGAGTGAAGTATCATCCCGCGGTCGCGGCAGTGGTCGAAGGCTCCCGAGGTTTCAGTACAGCAACGGTGACAAGGGCCAAGCGAGTGCTCCATGCCATGTTCACTGAGGCGGAGGCCCGTGGCTGGAAAGTCACCATTGGTGAGCCGGAACGCCGTGGTGCCATCGACTACAAGGCTGCGACGACGCTTCATAAACAGCGGTGTACGGTCCGCATCGTAACCAACGCCGAATCCCATGAGATTCAGGCATACGAGAAGCATCGACGTCGCGAACAAGAGCCCTCCAAGGAGGATCTCGAGCACAAGAAGCGCTGGGGTTACTACTCGCACACATATGAGTACCTTCCGACGGGTCGACTGATCATCACCAGGCCGTACTCGGTGATTGTCCAGGACTCGGAATCGGGGCGCTCGACCGTCGAGAACCGCCTGCCGACGGTGTTCGCGGAGTGGGCGGCCAAGGAACCGTGGGTGAAGCGCAAACGAGTGTTGGGGCAGCGTCGAGAAGCGGAACATGCCCGTAGGCGGGCGGAGGTTGAACCCGCTGCTGATCTGATCCATGCAGATAACGTCCGTCGTGAGGTCATGCGTGAGCGTGCCGAGGAGTACAGACGGTTCCTCGATGTTCAAACCTATGTTGATGCCCTGGCTCAAGCGCAGCGGGATGGGCAGATCGAACCGGGTTCACCGGATGATGAGTGGGCCAACTGGTGCGTGGCTCATCGTGCCGACCAGGATCCGCTCACACAACTGCACATGCCGACGATCCCTGCTCAGAATCTGCAGGAACGCGAACGACTCATTGAGCGGCTCATCAAGGACATGGGTCCGTTGCCGGGAGATCCGTGAAAGGGGGGTCGGGGGCCGGGGGGCGCACGTCATCGGCTGCGGAGAGAGGAAAGCTATGACGGATGCAACACGAGTGTGTACCGTTTCCAGCCCCACCACCTCCACCAGCGTGGCTGGGTGTCAAATGGGTCGACTTCCCAGGAGACGGCCCGCATCATGCGCTTGGACCGGTCAAGGGGAAACCACGGGGCGAATCGATAACTGATGTCAACGACTTCTCCCACATTGAGCTCACCGAGGCCCGCGTCGGTGCGGAGAACTGTTTCACTGGGGCCGACCAGGTAGATTCCGCCCGTCCCCGCCCGGAAGCCCTCCGCTGTTGACAAGACCGACCCTCGTTCCAAGGCGTAACTGCCGCCGATGACAACAGGGGGCCACCGCGAGTAGGTCAGCACGGCCGTGTTCGGAGCGACCTGCCGTAGCTGAAACCGCGGACGATTCCACTGGTTCAACACACCCAGAGCGGCTGCAACGATAAGACCGGCGATGACGCCGGAGATCGTTCCTGCAGCAATGCTTTCCCACACGTGTACATCCTAACCGGTTGGCACCACGGCGCTGAAGCCTGTTCGTGCGGCCGCGTGCCAATCAACCTCGCGCATCCGTCTCGCGGGTGCCGACAGCGTGCATGCGACGATCCGTGCCATTGCGGGCCCACATGTTCGAAACGATTGTGCGGGTTCCTGCAAGGATCAACGCTATCTTTCCTGGCGTGTTCCGCCAATGAGGCGCACAATCATTTAGCGAACGATTGAGCGATTCAGGGAATTATGTCGTTGCGCTGCGTCGAAGTAAGTTACAGGCTTGTCATTCCGGAACCTTTCCGCTACGATTTCGGTATCACATCACTGCGTGACTAGGAAACTTGAATCCTGGGAAAGCGCGGCCCACTCGGGGCCAGCGGACGTGAGTGGGTATCCGGCAGATCCGGATGCTCACTGTCGTGGAGAAATCTGCGGCGGAGGTCACCGACCGTCGGTGGTCTCGTTGCTGGACCCGAGGAAGGATGGCCTGATGGTGGAGATTCCCGGTGGTTTGTACGGCCCGCGGCGTGCTCGCGAGGTCGCCGTCGACGCGATGGTGCGTATCGAGGTGCGCGTGTCTGCCTCACTGGCGCGGGAGATTACCCTGCGCGCGCGTGAGCGGGAGCAGTCGCGCAATGTCTATATTCGCCAGGTTCTGGCCGAGGCGGTGCGCGCCCGGACGCGTGCCGGTCCTCAGCCTCGTGCGCCGAGTGCAGGTACTGCAAATCTGAACGACCCCCATCGGGGCGGAGCGGACCAATGACCTGCCGCAGAAAAAGAGCGAGGCGCTTCAGCCAAGAAACGCCTCGCAGGGACGAACGATCGTGCCGGATCGCTCTCCCAGAAACTCCCATCAATTGTCCATTAAAGGAGATGTGTCTATTTTGTCATGCCTGAAAAAAGTTGGCAACCCTGTCGCTGACCGTCGTGTTGGGGCGGTGATCTAGGTGGGGCGCCACAAGAGGATGCTCGCGGCTTCCCCGGCGGCCGGTTCGGTGCCGGTTGCGACGCTGCATTCTGAAAGTGCCCCGTCGCGGGTGCGCAAGCTGACCCGTCGTACGCTGCCGGATCTCGAGCGTTTCGAGCGGCTGCGCCAGGTGTCCCTGGCGAAACCCGCAGGCCCACTGCGTACGCAAGCGGTGGAGCGTGCTGCGTTGGTCCGCGCCCACACCAAGGTCTCGGCAGCGACGCCGGACCTGAAAGCCGTCCGCGTCATCGCGCGGTTTTTGTACGATGAGGCGGTCATTGACGGTGTGGTCGACGAGGAACGTGCCCTGACCCGCGCACATGTCGATCATTGGTTATATCAGTCGAATCAATTCTCGTTGCGCAGCGTACGGACGTACCGGTCGATCCTGTATGACGCGGGGCGGGTGCTGTACCCGCGCGAATTCCCTGCACCGAGAGCGGTGCTCGCGCCACGTGGAAGGGCGACGCCGGCGTGTCCTCCAGGAACCGCGCAGCGCCTGTATGAGGAGGCGACCCTGGTCCCCGATGTGCTGCGACCGCGGCTGCTGCTGGTGCTCGATCTGATCACTGGTGCGGGTCTGCGGTCCAGCGAGGTCCGCGAGGCGACCGGTGGTGACATCTCGACGGTCTCTCTCGGGTCAGGCCAGGAGGTGGTCACTGTCAAGGTACGCAAGGCCGGCGTCATCGATCGGGTGGTGCCGGTGACGGACCCGCGGAAAGGCCACCGTCTCCAGATGCGTGCCCGGGAGGTTGGGACCGGAACGTTGTACCCGCTGACGGTCAACGGGGTGGTCTCGAAAAACGCGGTATCCAGGCTCAACGACCGCCTGCGGGAGTACGGGTTCGCCGGACTCGACGCGGTCAGCTTGCGCAACCGCTGGATCCTCGACCTCGCCGCAACGCCGGGTGTGAGCACCGCGGCGCTGTTGAAGCTTGCCGGGATCGGAGATCTCCGGGTGCTGGCAGATCAGGCAGCACTCCTACCGGCACTCTCAGCTGCCGATCTGGCAGAAATGCTTCTTGACGCTGACGAGGTGACGATGTGATTGCTGACAAGGCGTGCGCCTACACCATCCACCCTGAGGTCCTAGAGCAGAAGGCACAGTGGGTCGAGCGTTCCGGAGCCGCGGAGCTTCTGGACCAATATTTTGAAGAATCACGAGGTCGGGGAGGTCGCGTATCCGAGTACAGGTTCTCGATGCTTGGGTATCTCACGGTAAAAGCTGCACTGATGGCGATTCCGCGTGCTGCCTCCGACGCCGAGGCCTATCGGGTGATCCGCGAGCTGACGGTTGACCAGCTGGAGCGCCTGGGGATGAACGCCGAGGTCCGGACCGCGTCGGACAAGGCCTTCTACAACTGGATCGCGCGTCGACTGCGTGTGGTTGATCCGGGCTTCGACCTGCCGGCTCGCCGCGTGACCAACGCGGAGCACCGACGACACGTCGGCTCCAGGACGCCCGAGGTCAGCGCGGCCGTCCATCTGGCTGCCGATCGCCTCCATGCCGTCGTGAATTTGCTGGTCGCAGCATCTGTCGACGAAACACACCCCGCCGGCGCACGCGGAGATATCGTCATCGACGAGACAGTCGTTGATCTTGCGGGCCAGTCCGACGGCCTGGGCTCTCGCGATAACAAATTCCGCGCCGCGGCATACATGGGGGCGTACTATGTACGCGATCGTGAAGATAATTCGATCAATACTGCAGGTCAGCCGGTCAAGACAGTAAAGAAGGCGGCGTTCGGGATCGGAATCACTGCAGTAACTCGTATCGGTGACGTCGAGGACCTCTACGGTGTGGCCCCGGTGATCACCGGGATCGCCATCCACAAACCGACCTCGGCATCCATCGAGGGAGCGACCCGGGCGATTCAGGCTCACCAGCAGCACGGGTTTGACAACCGTAAGGGCACCCGCGGGCGACTGCCCTACCTGACAGTCGATATGGGCTACAACCAGAAGAGGGGTTTTAATGACGCGTGCCTGGACCTTGGGTACTCGCCGGTGGTGCGCTATCCCCGGTCCTGGCGCGCCGTCTGGGCGAGCGCGGGCGACGAGCACACATTTCGAGGGGTGCCAGCCGGCCCGGTGCAGATCGCCGGAGACTTCTATTGTCCAGCCGCAGCACGAATCGCTACGGGCACGACGAGGTTGGTCCGAAAAACCGTCGACATATTAGACGATGATGATGGGTTCGAACGGCACGACCGCCGGCTGGAAGCACTCCTGCCGATGCTGATGGGGACGAACTCTCGTCCCTATAGAGCACGACCACAAGGGCGGCCCCGTAAAGACTCCGACAGCGCGAGACCGACTGCCCGCATCGACCTTGTGTGTCCTGCCGTGCAGGGGCGAGTCCGTTGCCCGCTGAAACCGGCCTCGATGGTGGCAGGCCCAGAAACCCCGACGGTCACCCCGTCGTGGAACGCTGAGGATTTCCGATGCTGTGCAAAATCACAGGTCACAGTGGAGTACTCGCGTGACCAGTGGCGAATGGCAACGTGGGGCATGACCCCTGGTTCGTGGGAGCACGCGACTTATTTCGAGGCGGCGCGTGCTTTAACCGAGCAGCGCTTTTCGGTGATGAAGAGCGTGCACGTCGCAGGAATTTCTGATTTGCACTGGTCGGGACGGCGGGAACCCGGAATCGCCATCCTGGTGGCATTGTGGGTCGCATCAACAAACCGCGCGATTCAGGATAGTCATTCGCGCCGCCGCAAGAGAAGAACCTCGTCGATCAAACGCCGGTGGGCGCACATCGAGGAGGACTTGGGGCGTCGCCCGGTCACAATCCCACCGCGTACTTAGCACCGAATGACTAACGCCGGGATCGAAAATTCCGATCCCGGCGTTAGGCATTGCTAAAAAGTCTCGGGAAAACTTCTTTCTATGTCGATTTAGCGGCCTTGAGCAGGGATTCAGCCTAGATAAACCTACAGGGCGACGGAGAATAGACGGCTCTGACGCCCCCTATGGAAGCCTTCTTCGGCTGCAACAGCGATCTGCGATCACCCACCAAAAGTCTCGGGAATCTGGAACGAAACCCTCGGGATATGCTCGCGGAACAACTCAATTGAACAGGTTTCGGAAACCGCACACAAACACAAAGTCTCGTGACATCGCCTCCGCGGTGCACGAGATTTTTCTTTACTTCACCCCAGCTAAGCTTGAACCATGATGTGGATTGATGCTACCGCCGGGGTCGCCGGCGACATGCTACTCGGGGCCCTTGTCGATGCCGGCGTTGATCTCGCCGAACTGCAACACGCCATCGACACCGTACTGCCGGACACCGTCGTCTTGCGGTCCGAGCAGGTCACGCGCGCCGGGCAGCGCGGCATGAAAGTGCACGTTGAGGTGCTTATCGATGATCACCCCCACCGCACCTGGCGCGAGATCCGGGGGATGCTTCAGCAGGCTTCGCTTCACGACGACACCCGCACCAATGCACTGGCCGTATTCGAATCGATTGCTGCTGCCGAAGCAAAGGTGCACGGTGTCGAACCAGACACCATCCACTTCCACGAAGTCGGTGCCTGGGATTCCATCGCCGACGTGGTGGGCGTGTGCGAAGGAATGCGGCTGCTCGAGGCGTGGCACGTAACGGCGTCGCCAGTGGCGCTCGGATTCGGACGCATCAGCGCAGCCCATGGTGATATCCCCGTACCGGTTCCCGCGGTAGCGGAGTTGGCTCGTGGCATCCCAACCCGCTCGGGCGAGATCCTGCGCGGGGGTGGGCATGATCATTCGCACGCTCATTCGCACGCTCATGATCATGGTGGCAGCGGACATGAGCACGCCGAACCGGGAGAGTTGGCTACCCCCACCGGTATCGCTCTGGTGAAACACTTCGCCACATCTTTTGGTCCGTTGCCGGATGGTGTCGTGGAGACAGTCGGAATCGGTGCGGGCACCAAGGACACTCCAGGTCGCCCCAATGTCGTGCGCCTTGTTTTATTGCAGGATGCTACAGCAGCTGCGTCGAATCCGGACACCGGCCAGCTCGTCCAGCTAGAGGCCAATGTTGATGATCTCGATCCGCGGATCTGGCCGGTAGTCGTCGATAAGCTTCTGCACGCTGGGGCCCGTGATGCGTGGCTCACCCCGATCGTGATGAAAAAGGGTAGATCAGCGCACACGGTCCACGTGCTTACCGACGATCCAGCCGCGGCCAAGGAGATTTTGTTTGCCCACACCACCACGTTTGGTGTGCGGTCCTGGACTGTGGAGCGCGAGGGGCTGGATCGGCATTGGGAGAGCGTGGATGTCGAAGGCCATGAGGTGCGAGTGAAGGTTGGTACGCGCGGGGGAGTGGTGATGACCCGTCAGCCTGAGTTCGACGACGCTGTTGCCGCCGCGGAGGCATTGGGGTTGCCGGTCAAAGAAGTGCTGCGCCGAGCATCGCAGTGATGCTGGGCATTGACCGACGTGTCGATTTAACCTGAGAAAATCGACACGTCGCCACGATATGTTTATTCTGTGTACATGACCGCGCACAGCTCATACTCCCCGGACATTCCGTTTAATGACTTGCCGCCACTTCCCCCAGCGAAAGCTTTAGAAACAACGCGGGTGTTGAAGGAGGTTATTGAGGCGCGCGGAACTTTAGCTTCGTTAAATACCGCGTGTGACCTTATCCCCAACCCAGACGTCATCACGTCAACGATTCCTTTACGTGAGGCACAGGCATCCACAGAGATTGAAAATATTGTCACTACCTACGACGAGCTTTTCAAAGCTCAGTGGGAAGTTGATCGCACTCCATCCCCAGCAACAAAAGAAGCACTAAGGTACAAAAATGCGCTATCTGCAGGGGTTGAATCACTAGAGGCAAGACCTGTATCGGAGAAAACTGCGGTGAGAGTCTGCAGCATTCTGAACGGCCAGCCTGCCCAGATTCGCTCAACTCCTGGAACATTTATCGGGGATCCGCGAACCCGCCGACGGCTATATACGCCGCCGGAGGGTAAGCAGATTATCGAGGCGCACTTGTCAGCCTGGGAAGAGTTCATTTATTCAGATCATGGACTTGACCCTTTGGTTCTGATGGCTGCTACTCATTATCAGTTTGAGGCGATCCATCCTTTCTATGACGGCAACGGGCGGACGGGCCGGATCTTGAATGTTCTCCTGCTTATTCAGCAGGAAGTACTTCGTCTCCCAGTGTTGTACTTGTCTGGCTATATTGTGGACAGTAAGTCCGATTACTTTCGGTTGCTGCGTGGCGTCACTGCTGAAGGCCAGTGGGAAGACTGGATCTTATTCATGGTTCGGGGTGTTCGGGTGGCTGCGGTGGAAGCAACCACGATGATTAATGATCTCCGTTTAGCGCAGGAAGCGACTGCTGAGAAGATAAGGGAGTTAAGTATTTCCGCCGGGGCTGAGCTTGCCCATCTTCTGTTTGTTAAACCTTATGTTCGCATTGCAGATGTGGAAGCGGCAGGTTTAGCCAAACGCCAAACCGCGTCGGCTTGGCTTGGCCAGCTTGTCGATGCCGAGGTTTTATCGGAGCACAAGGCCGGAAGAACGAAAGTGTTCGCTAATGATTCTGCGCTCCGGATTCTCACGCGCCGGTGAACCTCAAGAGGGGATCTAGCCAGAGGGCCTTGAGTTACGTTGCGAAATTGACTCGTACACCACGACGGTCAGCTTTTAGCTGCGCCACCGTCGAAATGCGGGCTAACATGTCGCAAGCGCTAGACAAGTATAAAGGAGTTATGTTACGCTCATATTGAAGCCTCGGTGGAGCGCTATCTGACGGAAAACTACCGATAGATATTCTCGCCGGGGCATTGATGTTGCTGGCCAATTTAAAGCGAGTACACCAATGCCTGGTAGCGATTGGATAGCCTCATGGCTTTCAGAACCACGATGGACCCCTTACCTGCAGGCATGTGATTCAGACAGCCAGAAAGCGCTTAAGCTTTATGAATGGACTCTGTAATTAGCAAGCGCGATCATGCATGATATCGCTCATATCGAAGTTGGTATCCGCAACACCTACGACCAGACAATTTCCTCTAACTTTGACGGCGATGACCATTGGCTGTTCGATGATAATTCACCGGTAATGAAGCCCTTAATACGCTCTCGCAAAGGTAAGGAGAGCGACCTCAATGATATTAATCGGCGGAAAATCCGTGAGGCAAAGAGACTTACCCGCCGCGAGCATCCCACACCAGGTCAGGTCATCGCAGAGCTGAATCTTGGGTTTTGGTGTCATCTCACTGATGCAGCACATGAAAAAGCCTGTGGGTAGACTATCTCCATCATGCTTATCCCACTGGAACTGACCGTAAGCAGGTGGATGGTTTGCTCAAGCTTATTCTTCGAGTCCGAAACCGAGCCTCTCATCACGAGCCATTATTTACTGGTAAAAGGCTTAACGAAGTGATCAAGGCTCAGAACGCTACCGTCACCATTGCCCGCATGCTGCTGCCACCATTGGCTGACCATATTCAATCCACCAGCAGGGTAAACGAGGTGCTAACAAAAACAGACTGCACTTCAGTCTTGTCGGTCTTGAACTCTAAGCCCTAGAGTTCTGTGCACCTATCGTGCTAACGCTAGAGCCTTTAGAGCTAGTCAAAGATTTCCTCGTCTAGTTCGCGCATTTCTTCAAATGCCTTCTTAGCGTCCGCGTAGCGCTTCTTGCGGTATTCAAAAACAGCTTCCGCCTTGAGGCGCGTGTGGGTGCCGACTTTGAAAGAGTCAATTTCACCATTCTTGATTTTCTTCATCAAAGTAGGGCGAGAAATCCCAAGCTGACGGGCCGCCTCTGTTGTTGTGAGGACCTCCGGCAGCCGAGAAATAGTGATTGTTTCTCCGTTGGCTGCCGCGTGTAGTACCGCGTTGATGAGATCGGCGAGTTCGCGTGGAATAGAATCCTCGATCAGCTCACTGGCAGTTTGATTGCGAGAGACTACCTGCTCAGCCTGCTCCTGGATTGTGTCGGTGAGCTCGATCGTAGGCACCGCCTGTGTGGTCACCGGTTGCTCCTTCCCGTACCAATATTGCCCTTGTAACTGTAGTAGTGTTTCAGGTGCAAGTGTAATACATTGGGCCGACGAGCTACCGCGCCGCGATCTGGGCGGCCAAGTGCCCGGCACCGTAGCCGTTATCAATATTGACTACGCCCACACCGGGTGCGCAGGAGTTCAACATGGTTAGTAGGGGAGCGATGCCACCGGCGCCAGCGCCATAACCAACAGAGGTGGGCACTGCGACCACGGGGGCTGCCACCAGTCCACCCACCACAGAGGGCAGGGCACCGTCCATCCCGGCGACCACGATGATCACTCCGGCTTCATGCAACGCCTCTTCGTGTTCGAGGAGGCGGTGGATGCCGGCCACGCCAACATCGGCAAGCAGGTCTACCGATCGTCCCAGGTAGCGGGCTGTGAGCATGGCTTCGCGCGCGACTGGCAGATCAGACGTCCCAGCGCAGACCACCAGCACCGACACGCCAGAGACCTCCGGTTCCTGCGGCGGCCACACCACCATGCGGGCTACCTCGTCGTAAAGCGCGTCCGGCAATACAGCAAGAACGGCCTCGGCCTGCTGGGGGGAGATGCGGGTGAACAGGGTGGGGTGCTCGTCGTCAAGCACACCCGCGATGGCCTCTACCTGGGCAATGGTTTTTCCCTCGCAGTAGATGGCCTCGGGGTAGCCGCGGCGGCGGACGCGATCGACGTCGAGGCGGGCGAAGTCGCCGACGTTGCGGGTGTGCTCCGGCATGTCCGACATGGAGGTCCTTTCAGCGCGGCCGAGGTGAACGCTCCCAGTCTAGCCTTTAAGCGGGGCGCCCCAGTTCCTCCGGAGCCAGTGGCCGGATGTGGCCGGCTAGGTGCGGGGTGCCGTCGTCGCGCAGGACGCCATAACGGGCCATGTCGTCTGCGGTGTCCTGCGCAAAGTTCACCGCGGACGGCAACATGACCGGCTTGGTGAACTGCACGCGGGTTTCAAAGGCCTCCGGCAGCTCCTCACCATGTTCGCCGTGCTGCGCCAACGCCCAGGCGTGGGTCCACATGCCGTGCGCGATGGCGGACTTGAACCCGAATAGTTTGGCGCTGGCGGCGCTGAGGTGGATCGGGTTGTAATCGCCAGACACCTCGGCGTACTTGCGGCCGAGGTCTGCCCCCACCTCTAGGCGGGTGGTGGGTTCGGCCTCCGGGAGCTCCTCCCGGGTCACCTTTTCGTGCTGGCCGGGGATTTCATAGCCGGGGATTAGGTAGTCGGAGCGTCCCGCCCACACCAGTTCGCGGCCGGTTTCGATCGTTGCGGCCAGGGTGGCGATGGTGCCTTTGGCGTGGGGGTATAACTGCCCGACCTGCACACAGATGTTGAGTTTTTCGTCGATATGCACCGGCCGGAAATATCGCATCTGGTTCGCCACGTGCACCGTGCCCAGGACGGGGAAGGGCCAGTCGCGGCTGGACATGATCTCCGTTTGCAGCGGGAAGGTCTGCACGTGCAGCCAGGTGGCGGGCACGTACTGGCTGCGGGAAAATCCGCATAAGTCCTGGTAGGCGGCTAAGTGTTCCTTGTCTTGGGTGAAGTCAGCCACCCGCGAACCGGCGACGGGTGCGCCGGACCAGGCGGGTTTGCGGCTGGCGGTCGGGCGCAGGGCGGTGGCGAAAAACCTTGCCTGGCCTGCGAATTTCTTCAGTGAGTTCGACATTGCTGTCTCCTTACTTACCGATCAGGTTTTGTCCGCACACGCGCACTACCTGCCCATTTACGCCGCCAGAGGACGGCCGGGCAAGGTACGCGATGGTCTCCGCCACATCCACCGGCCGGCCACCCTGGCCCAGGCTGTTGGTGCGTCGGAAGATCTCGCGGCTGACATAGGGGATCGCGGCGGTCATTTCCGTTTCGATGAACCCGGGGGCCACGGCGTTGGCGGTGAAGTCGCCCTGGTCCGATTCAGCCAGAGTAGCGGCCAGGGAGTGGGTGTAGCCGATCACCCCGGCCTTACTTGCCGCATAGTTGGTCTGGCCCTTCTGCCCGGCAATACCGCTGGTAGAGGCGATGCCGATGATCCGGCCACCGCCTGCGAATCCACCTGGCAGGTCGCCGTGCAGCAGGTCCTCATTGATGGTCATCTCGGCCTTGAGGTTGATATCGATCACCTGCTTCCACCGCTTTTCGTCCAGGTTGGCCAGCTGCTTGTCGCGAGTGATGCCGGCGTTGTGCACGATTGCCCACAGGCGCGCGTCATCGCCGTGCACGCTGCGGATATGGTTGCTTATCGACGAAGCGGCCCCTGCTTCCGTGATGTCCAACTGCAGGGCAGAGCCCCCAATCTCTACGGCGACTTTGGCCAGTGCCTCGCCGGCTGCGGGCAGGTCCACGGCCACCACGGTGGCGCCGTCGCGGGCGAAGGTGCGTGCGATGGCCTCACCGATCCCGCGGGCGGCGCCGGTGACCACCACGATGCGGTCTGTAAAAGGCTGTGGCCCATCTGCATCGGACGATCTGCGCGCCGGGCCAACCTCCCATGTCTGGCCCGAGACGAACGCCGAGCGACCACTGATCAGGAAGTTCATGGTAGACAGCAGATCTTCTTCCGTGGCACCTGCGCGCACGCGGATCAGGTTGGCGGTGGAACCCGCGCGCAGCTCCTTGCCTACGGTGCGCATCAGCCCGTCGAGGGCCTCTGCCACCGCGCGCGCCTCGTGCCCGTCGGTGTCATCGGGGGCGGGTCCCAGGAGGATGACGCGGCCCGACTTCTCCAGGTCACGCATGGCCGGGCGCAGCACACTGCGGATCTTCTCCAGGTCATCGAGGGCCACTATGTCGGTGGCATCCACAACGATTACGCCGGGGCGGGTGTCATAGCTTGTCACCTTGACCTTGCCGTCTTCGCCGGTGGTGCGGGTGGAGGGTTCGTCGTAAAGCGGATCGATGGGCGTAATGCCTGCGAGCTCGAGCGTGCTCGCGCCTAAAGTCGATGCGCCGGTGGCCGCCAGGACCACCCTGCCGGCGGGCAGGATGTCGCCGCGGCGCAGCTTCGGCGGGTCGCTTAAGCCCAGCTGTTTGGTGGCCAGGCGGCCCGGGCCAGAGGTGAGGATGGTTTCTAGGATGTTCATGCTGTTGCCTCCAAAAGTGCGACGGTGCCCTGGCCACCAGCAGCGCAGATAGAGATCACGCCACGGGTACCGGGACCCATGGAGTGCAGGCGCTTGGCCAGGCTGGCCACGATGCGCGCGCCGGTGGCCGCGAACGGGTGGCCGGCTGCCAGGGAGGAGCCGTCGGGGTTGATTCGGTCAGGATCGATGGTGATGCCCTTGGTGTCCAGGGCCTTGATGTGGCTTAAGACGGTGGCCGCGAAGGCCTCGTGGAATTCGTAGACGGCCACGTCATCGGGGTTGAGCCCGTTGCGTTCCAGCAGCACCGGCAGAGCGTGGACGGGGGCCATGAGCAGGCCGTCGGTACGCGGGTCGCCGTTCACGAAATCCACCGCGGCCACCTGGGCGTCCACGAAACGCGCCCAGGGTTGCCAGCCACGTTCGCGGGCCAGCGCTTCGTCGGCAAGCAAGACAGACGCGGCGCCGTCGGTGAGCGCGGTGGAGTTGCCGGCGGTCATGGTGTCGCCGAAGACGGGTGGTAGGCTGGCAAGTTTGTCCAGGGAGGTGTCCGGGCGCAGGATATTGTCGCGCGTGAGCCCGCGGTAGGGGGTGACCAGGTCATCAAAAAACCCGGAGTCCCAGGTGGCGGCCAGGCGCTGGTGGCTGGCCAGGGCCAGTTCGTCCTGGGCCTCGCGTGTGATCTGCAGGGCGGCGGTGGTGTCGGCCTGGGACAGCCCCATGGATTTGCCGGTGCGTGGTTCAGCCACCTGCGGCGGCTTCGGCGCGAGGTGCCCGGGGCGCAAGGCGCTGAGCGCTTTGAGTTTGTCCTGCGTGGTCTTGGCGTGGCTGAAGCTAAGCAGGGCGCGGCGCAGCCCGTCGGACACCGCCATCGGGGCATCCGAGGCCGCATCCACCCCGGCTGCGATACCGGTGCGCGCCTGGCCCAGCCGGATTTTGTTGGCCAGGTACACGGTGGTTTGCAGGCTGGTCGCGCACGCCTGGCCCATGTCCACGGCGGGGGTGTGCGGGTCCAGCGCGGTGCCTAGGACGGCTTCGCGGGTGAGGTTGTAGTCCTTCGAGTGTTTGAGCACGGCGCCGCCGGCGACTTCGTCGATACGCTCGCCGGCCAGCCCGAAGCGCGCGACAAGCCCGTCGATGGCTGCGGTGAGCAGGTCGCTTGTCGACGAGCCGGCGTAGGCCGTGCCCGCTTTGGCAAAGGGGGTGCGGTTGCCCCCGACGATCACGGGGGTGTTCTGCTGCTGTGACATGGCGGAACTTTCTGTGTGGGGTACTGGGTGATCAAGTTGTGTGATTCATATTACACCATACTCAAAGCATCTGATACCCTAAGTTTCATGAACGCTTCGACAACTGCCCCCGACGGCCGCTCCACCCGCTGGGAAAAACACCGCCAGGAGAAGAAAGAACAGCTGCTCGCGGACACAATTCGTGCCATCCGCGCCCACGGCGCAGGCGTGCACATGGACGCCATCGCCGAAACCGCTGGCACGTCCAAAGCAGTGTTCTACCGGCACTTCAATGACCGCGCCGGGCTCTGGGCAGCGGTGGTCAACCGCACCGTGGAGTACATCTACCGCCACCTACCCCTGACCCCCAGCCCCGCCACCCCGCTGCCACAACTTCTGGTTGACCTGGCGGGGACGTACCTGGATCTCGTCGATAAGGATCCCGGCGTGTACCTGTTCGTGACAACCACCCCCGACTCAGCCATCGGCCAGGGTAGCGACCCTGTTGTCACGCTGACTGCGCTGATCGGGGAGCGGGTGGCGCAACTGCTGCGGGAGCACGGCTTCGAAAAGCGCGGCGACATCGTGGCGCAGGCCATCGTCGGCGCGATCTGGGCGGTGACCGACCGCTGGGTGGCCACCGGCAGGCAGAAGCCGAAGGAAGAGATCATCGACACTCTCGAAGAACTGTTCACCCCATACCTGAACGCAACCAAGTTGAAGAAGTAGAAGGAGCAGAACAATGAGCATGCACGGACCCGCACTACGCGAAGCCCTCGACGGACCACACCACGAACTTAAGCAGCGACTGCGCCAGGAATTACCCCCTGACATGGTGGTTCGCCCCTATGACCAGTCGATGGATCAGGCCCGCCAATGGGTCCTCGAATCGCTAAAGGAACTCTCAGGCACAGGCTTTAGCAAGATCGGCTTGCCGGAAGGTATCGGCGACGGCCAGCCCATGGCCACGTCAATCGCCGCGTTCGAAATCCTTGCCATGGGTGATCTTTCGCTCACGGTGAAAAGCGGCGTCCAGCAGGGCCTGTTCGGTGGCGCGATCTTGAACCTGGGCAACGAGGAGCAGATCCAGAAGTGGATGCCCGGCATCATCGATACCACGACGACCGGCTGCTACGGGATGACCGAACTCGGCCGCGGCAGTGACGTCCAATCCCTGGGCACCACCATCACTTATGTGCCGGACGACGATGAGTTTGAGATCAACACCCCCACGCCGGAGGACCGCAAGGCCTATATCGGTAACGCCGCCGAACATGGTGAGCTAGCAGCAGTGTTCGGCCAGCTCATCGTCGAGGGTGAAAACCACGGCGTGCACTGCATCGTCGTACCCGTGCGTGACGACGCAGGCGAGGCCCTCCCCGGGGTGACTCTAGGCGACCACGGCCTCAAAGGCGGCTTGCTTGGCGTGGACAACGGGACCATGGCCTTCGACCACGTCCGCGTTCCGCGGACCAACCTGCTGAACCGCTATGGCACAGTCGACGACGACGGCCAGTACCATTCGCCCATCGAGCACCGCGGGAAGCGGTTCTACACCACGCTCTCCACTCTGGTCCGCGGGCGCATCTCCGTCGGCGGGGCGGCGGCCTCCGCTACTCGACGAGCGCTGACCATCGCCACCCGCTACGGGCTGAGCCGCACTCAATTTGCCACCAGCACGGGCGAACCCGTCACCATCCTGGAGTACCAGGCGCACCAGAAGAAGCTGATGCCTGAGATCGCCTATGCCTACGCCATGGGATTTGCCCAAAACCGCGTCATCGAACACTTCCAGCAGGTCCGCGACGGTGCCGACGAGAAAACCACCCGAGAACTCGAAGCACGCGCCGCTGGGCTGAAGGCAGTACAGACCCGCTGGGCCAACGACACCATCCAGGTCTGCCGCGAAGCCTGCGGCGGCGCCGGATACATGACAGAAAATGGCCTGACCACCCTGCGTGGCGACGCCGATGTCTTCGCCACCTTCGAAGGCGACAACACCGTGTTGTTCCAGCTGGTCGGCCGCTCCCTGCTGGCGGAGTTCCAGTCCAGCTGGAAAGACCTCGACATGCTGGAGGCCGCGCGCCGCTCCGCAGCCCTGGTGGGCAACCGCCTGCTGGAGCGCACCACCGCCACGGCCACCATCGACCGCTTGATCGCCACGGCGCAGCGGAAGAAGGGCGACGAGATCCTGCTGGCCCGCGGCTGGCAGGTAGAGATGCTGGAGTTCCGTGAAAAGCGCATCGTCGAATCGCTGGGTATGCGCATGCGCGACGTGCTGAAACTGCCCAAAGAGGAGCAGTTCGCCGGCTTCAACAGCTGCCAGAACCACCTCATTGCCGCCGCGAAGGCTCACATGGACCGCGTGATCCTAGAGGCTTTCATCGGCGGGATCGGTGACACGGCCGAGGGCCCAGCCCGCGACCTGCTGATCAAGCTGTGCGACCTGTACGCGCTGAGCGTGCTCCGCCGCCACCGCTCCTGGTTCCTCGAGCACGGCCAAATCGACGGCACCCGGTCGCGGGCGCTGACCACCACCGTGGAACGCCTCTGCGCCGAACTGGCCACCAACGCCGACGACTTGGTCGACGGCCTCGGGGTACCCGAGGAGTGGCTGAACTCGGCCTTCGTGCAGGACCCAAACTATGCCTCCCGCTAGCCGGTAGCCACTCGTGGGGTCCCACGGGGCGCAGGCGCTAGGTGCGGTCCGCTGCCGCCCCAGGCTCCTGCGCCCCCACATACTGCAACTTGTCCTTCAGCGCCGCCAATGTCATCGCGCCCGACTGGATCCCCCGCAGATCCACCGTGGCATACGTGAACCCCAGCTCACGCGCAGACTCCACGATGCGCGCCGCCACCTCCGGCTGAGCAGCCCGCGCCATCTCATCCGGCAACAGCTCAATCCGCGCAATCTTCTCATGGTGGCGCACCCGCGAATCCGAAAAACCCAACTCATAGAGCGTCAGCTCCAAGCCCTCAATCTGGGCGAGCTTCTCCCGGTTCACCGGCAGCCCATGCGGCACCCGCGACGCCAAACACGGCGCCGCCGGCTTCTCCGCCACAGGCAAACCAAACCCACGCGCGATCGCTCGCACATCCTCCTTGGTCAAGCCCGCATCAGCTAAGGGGCGCAGCACCCCATGCTCCGTGGCGGCACGTGCGCCAGGCCGGTCGATCCGCTCTGCGTCATCAGCGTTTTCGCCATAGGCCACAGCGACAAGATCGTGCTTATCGACGACCGACTGGTCAATGACCTCGAACATCTCATTTTTGCAGAAGTAGCACCGGTCAGTGTCGTTTTCTTGGTAGGCCTCGATCTCATCCTCATGGGTCTTCACCTTGACCACCTCAGCACCGATCAGCGCGGCGGTGTCACGCGCCATGGCACGCTCGCGTGCCGCAAAGGAGGCAGAAATCGCGGTGATCCCCAAGGTGCGCTCATGCCCCAGCAGGTAGTGGCAGATCGCCAACAAAGTGGCGGAGTCCACCCCTCCGGAATAGGCCACACCCAGCCGGCCGGTCGTCGGCAAGTGCGGCGCAACCCTATCGATTAGCGCACGGGTGGCTTGGTCAGGCTGCGTTAAAGACATGCTTCCTACTCTAGGTGCTTAATTTATTTAGGCACTTTTCGCCCGGAACTTGCTCTCCGGGTCATCCGAGAGGCGGGCGCGATCATGTGGCTCGTCCCAGCCGGACTGGTCGGGGCCCTTGGGGATAATCGGTTCGGCATCCTCGCTGAGCACACCCTCGCCACCGAAGTAGCCTTCCTTGATGGCTTCGAAATCGGTCGTGGACCCGAAACCGGGTGTCTGGTACAGGTCGCGGGCATAACCCCACAGGTTCTCGAAGTCGATCAAGCGGTTGCGGTTCGCCTTGAAGCCGCCGTAGTACGCGGCGTCGAAACGGCACAGGGTGGCGTACAAGCGGATATCGGAATCAGAGATGTAGTCGCCCCACAGGAAACGTTGCGTGCTCAGGCGTTCCTCCAGTTGGTCGAGGCCCTCGAACAACGCATCATAGGCCTCGTCATAGGCCTTCTGCGTGGTGGCGAAGCCGCACTTGTACACGCCATTGTTCACCGTGTGGAAGAGCCAGTCATTGAACTCATCGATCGCAGCGCGCTGCTCTTCCGGGTACAGCTCGGGCGCATCTTCCGCGTGCAGCGGTGCCCAGTTGACCTCGAGCTCATTCGAAAGCCTGTGGAAATTGTTATTGACCACCTTGCCGCTCGGGATGTCGATGAACGCCGGGACCGTGCCGCGCTTGGAATAGTCGGGGTCGGCGGCGCGGTAGGCCTCATCAAGGTACTCGATGTCTAAGACGGGGTCGCGGTTCCCCTCGTCCAGGCTGAACCGCCAGCCTTTCAGCGTACGACGTGGCGATGCCACCGCGACACTGATGTGATCCTGCAGGCCAAGCAGTTCGCGGGCGATCAGTTGGCGATGGGCCCACGGGCAGATCATGGATACGGCAAGGCGGTAGCGCCCGGATTCGACCGGCAATTCATCCTCGCCAGGGCCGAAAGAGGTGGTAAATGCGGATGTTTGCCGCTTGAACCCACCCTTGCCATCGGTTTCGTTTTTACGTTCAGAAATAGCCAATTCAATACTCCTTAATTTTCGAATGGGAGGAACTTTTGGTCGGGTGTCATCGATAAGCGTTCGCGACCATGCGCCGCGGTCCAGCCGGACTCATCAGGGCCGACCGGGGTGATGCCATACTCACTTTTCACCACGGGAATTGAGTAGTAGTGGCGCTTGATGTGGTCAAAGTCGGTCGTGGATCCAAAACCGGGCGTCTGGTACAGGTCGCGGGCATAGCCCCACAGGTTGTCGAAATCGATCAACTGATTGCGATTGCAGTGGAACGCGCCGTGGTAGGCGGCGTCGAAACGCACGAGTGTCGCGAACAGGCGCACGTCCACGTCGGTGATGTGATCGCCCATGAGGAAACGCTTGTCAGCCAGGTGTTCCTCGAGCATATCCAGTGCTTCGAAGAGCTGGAAGTAGGCCTCCTCATAGGCTTCCTGCGACCGGGCGAAACCGCACTTGTACACGCCATTGTTCACGCGGTGGAAGATGAAGTCAGCCAGCTGATCCATCTCCTCGCGCAGATGCTCGGGGTACAAATTCGGTGCGTTCTCACCGTGCAGATCGCGCCATTCAACTTCGAAATAGTTGCTCAGCTTGAAATAGTCATTATTGACAACCTTCCCGCTGGCAATATCGACGACAGCGGGCACGGTGGGCCGTCCATCAAAGTCTGGGTCGGCGTTGAGGTAGGCCTCGCGGAGCTCATGAATGCCCAGCACCGGGTCTTTCTGGCCTGGATCAAGGTTGAATTCCCACCCGTTGTCACCACGGATCGGGTCAATGACGCCCACGCTGATCGCATCCTCGAGGCCTAGGACTTCGCGGACGATGAGCTGGCGGTGCGCCCACGGACACAGCTTGCCGACGATCAACCGATACTTTCCTGCTTCGACAGGAAGATCGTCTGGCCCAGTACCGAAAGGTGTGGTGAAGCGGTTCTTCTGGCGTTTGAATTCGCCTTTCTGGCCGACTTCCTGGTCTAGATGCTGTGAGGTGTTTTTCTTTGACATAGGTGTGTGGGTTGTCCCTTCTTGCTTAGTTCTGGTGTGCGGTGGTGTGTTCGTCGGAAAGATCCTTGCCGCGTGTTTCCGGGATGAAGAAGGTCACCACCAGGGAGACCACAACGGTGAGGGTGACATAGACGCCGAAATGTTGTGGGCTCCACTGCTCGCCGATCCATGCCTGCAATGCGGGCACGGTACCGCCGAAGATTGCGGTGGCGATGGCGTAGGCAAAACCGACGCCGATCGTGCGGATGGAGGTGGGGACCAGCTCCGCCATGAGGGCGGGGAGGATGGAAAGCGGTGCCGCCAGCAGAATCATCGATGCGCCCATGGCGATGAGCATGTGCTGCCAGGAGCCGTCAAGGAACTGCATCAAGGGGAAAGTGGTCAGTGCTAGGCCGACGAACCCGATGATCAAAACTGGTTTGCGGCCGATTTTGTCCGACAGGGCACCCCAGAGTGGGAGTGCGATGATCGCCAAGATATTCGCGACCACGGCAGTCCACAGCACGTGGTTCGGGTTGGAATCCAGGATTGAAATATGGAACCCGGACATTGCCGCCCAGTTCTGGAAGGCGATGGTGATGCCCAAGGTCAGGCCAATAATCTGCAGGGCTGGGCGCCATGCGCGCACCATCTCCTTGAAGAGGTTCGGGCGCTGCTTTGTGGTGGCGGAGACGTCCTCAAACACCTCTGTCTCCTCCAGCCTCCACACAAAATACAGGGCGATCAGGGAACCTATGCCACCCACGATGAATGGGATGCGCCAAGCCCACGCGAACATGTCGGATTCGCTGACAGCGCCGGTGAGAATCGCGCCGAGCAGTGTGGCAAGCAGGCCGCCGATGAGGATGGAGACGTAAATGAGCGACGACATGCGGCCGCGGTTGGACGGCGTCGAACGTTCCGAAACATAAGCGCCGGCGGCGGGCTGCTCACCGCCGTGGGCGAGTCCCTGGACAATGCGCGCGACGATCAGGATGATCGCAGCACCAATGCCCACCTGCTCATGGGTGGGGGCGAATGCGATGATCAGCGTGCCCACCATGGCGGTCAGGGAGGTGAGGAACAGCGAGATCCGCCGCCCCCGCACGTCCGAGATATACCCGAAAAGCAGGGAACCCACCGGGCGGGCGATGAACCCGACGGCGAAGACGATCAGGGAATTAATAAACGCCTGGGTATCCCCACCACCGGGGCCGAAGAAGGAGACCGCGAAGAAGGCGGCGAATGTGGTGTAGATGGACCAGTCGAAGACTTCCATCGCGGAGCCGACGAGGGCGCCGAAGATTTTGCCGCCTCCTGTCTTTGGTTTTTTAGTAGTGAGCGTTGTTGACATTCTTACTTCCGTATGGTTTTAAATTTAAACAATAGACTATACGGTTCAGTATAGGCATACTTATCTGTATGGCAAGAATGGTGTGCTCAATACATTCACGGCTACATCAGGCCCTGCAGCTTCTGCCAGGTCGCGTCATCGATCTCCACCTCGTTCGGCGTCGGCCGGTCACGCCCGGGGATGTACACCTCGTGCTGCTCACGCAGGGTGTCCAGTTGCGCGCCCAGCCTTTCCAGCGCGTCCTCGCCGAAAAAGTCCGGGTTCAGCACTAGCGAAAACAGGCCCACCCCGGGCTGACCGTTACCTTGTTCCGCAGCGCTTAACGACGATCGCCCGCCCGCGAGCATCGCCAACATTTCACCCATGAGCGCTAGGTTTCCTCCGCGGTGGCCGCCGAATGGGAGGAGCGCGCCCTCCTCGACGGCGGTGCGCGCATCCCGGGTCGGTGCACCGTTGTCGTCAACGGCCCACCCTTCCGGCAGTTCCTCGCCGCGCTCGGCGTACTGGCGCACCGTATGGAAAGCGGACGGGCTGATGGCTTGGTCGATCACCATGGCATCAGGCACCCCGAATGCCACAGGGTTCGTGCCAATCACGCGGCGCCCCGTCTCAGAAAGAGCCACCAGGGCGGGCGAGTTGGTCGTCGTTAAGCTAATGAAGCCGTGGCGCGCGAAAAATCGTGGGTACCAGCCCAGCTCACCCGTGGTGTACGTGTTGCGGACGGCGGCGACAGCCACGCCCTGCTCGCGCGCGGTAGCCAGAAGGGGGCCCAGGTGGGACTCGAGGGCGAACTGGGCCAAGCCTGCGTCAGCGTTAATGGTGATCACCGATCCGCGCACGTCTGCCGTGGGCTGGGCGTGGCCGTTGATGCTGTTGTTGTCCAGCGCGGAGAGGTAGGTGAGCAGGTGAAACGCCCCGTGGCTGGATTTGCCGGCCAGCTCTGCATCGAGGAAAACGTTGGCGGTGGAGGCGGCCTGGGCCTCATTCATGCCGTGCGTGCGCAGGGCGCGGTGGAAGGTGTCGCGGACTGTGTTTATCTCAAGTTTCATGGCTCCCAGCGTAGAGGGTACTGGGGACTCGTCGCGCCGCCTGCAATATCGTGAAACTCCTAGCCGAGGTGCCTGCTTGTTCGTAGAATAGTGTTCGTCACCTTAGAAATAAGTTAGCGATATGCGCCACACGAAAGGATCGCACCATGACTGCCGAGAATGCAGACCGTCCATGGATGGATGAATCACTGACTGATCGCGAGCGCGCGGAAAAGCTCGTGGAGAATATGACGCTGGAGCAGAAGATCGCTCAGCTGCACGGCGGAATGCAAACCATCGACATCTACGGCATCTCCAGTGAGGCCGAAGATGAAGAAGCGATGGAGCAGCTCACCGCCCAGATTAACGTGGAGCGCCACGTGAAGGCTCTCGACGAGTTGGGTATTCCGCGCTTCCGCATCACCAACGGCCCGGTTGGCGTGGGCATGGGCGACGGCAATGACGCCCCTCACGCAACCGCCCTTCCGATGACGATTGGCGTTGCCGCCTCTTTCGACACCGAGCTTGCCTCTGAGTACGGCGACATCATCGGCCAGGAAACCGACGACGCCGGCCAGCACGTCCTCGAAGGCCCGGCCGTGAACCTGCACCGCACCACCACTGCGGGCCGCAACTTCGAATACTTCTCTGAGGACCCATATTTGTCGGGCGCGATGGGTGTGGCGATCACCAAGGCGATTCAGTCGCACGACATTATCGCGATGGGCAAGCACTACGCCGTCAACGACCAGGAGTATGAGCGCTTCCGCACCAACGTGGAACTCGATGAGACCACTCTGCGCGAGCTCTACCTGCTGCCTTTTGAGATGCTGGTCAAGGACGGCGAGATCGCCTCGATGATGTCCGCCTATAACCGTGTGCGCGGCGATTACGCCACTGAGAACCGCTACCTGCTTAACGACGTCCTGCGCCGCGACTGGGGCTTCGAAGGTTACGTGCAGTCGGACTTCTGGTCCACCCGCTCCTGTGCTGCCTCTATCAACGCAGGCTTGGACCACGAGATGCCAGATGCGAAGTGGCTAAACGAGGAGAACATCAAGGCGGCGCTGGAAGATACGTCGCTGGAGATCGAGCTGGTCGACCGTGCCTTGGTCCGCCGCTACACCCAGATGTTCCGCTTCAACCACTTCGACCGTGAGTACAACCCAGTGGACATCGATGGTGAGAAGCACGGCAAGATTGCTCGTCGGATCGGCGCCCAGATGGCGGTGCTGCTGAAGAACGACGACAAGCTGCTGCCACTGGACCCGAAGGCCAATAAGAAGGTCCTTATCGTCGGCCAGGACAAGTTCGCGGAGCGCGCCTGCCAGGGCGGTGGCGGATCCTCCAAGGTCAAGCCGATCTACACCGTGGCGCCACAGCCGGGCATGCAGGATGTTCTGGAGGAGCTGGGCTCCGACGCCCAGGTGGACCTGTTCGTCGTCGAGCGCGACCTCTCCAACCTGGACGAGGCCATTGCTGCCGCGAAGGACGCAGACCTGGTGGTCATCATGGCCGGCCTGATCGCTACCGAGGGCGCGGACTCCCAGACCATGCAGATGCCACACCAGCAGAATGAGATGATCCCGGCGCTGCTGGACGCGAACGACAACAACGTGGTCGTGCTAAAATCCTCCGCGCCGATGGTCATGCCATGGCTGGACAAGGCCGCGACCGTCCTCGAGGTATGGAACCAGGGTGTTGAAGACGGGCACGTGGTCGCCGACCTGCTGTTTGGCAAGGTCAACCCATCCGGCAAGGTGCCCACCACCTACCCGAAGAAGGATGAGGACTGGATTGGCCACAACCACCCAGAGCGCTACCCAGGCACCGACGAGGGCGAGGGCTACAACACCATCCGCTACTCCGAGGGCCTTGAGATGGGTTACCGCTGGTTCCAGGCCAACGACGTTACCCCAGCCTTCCCATTCGGGTTCGGCCTGAGCTACACCACCTTCGAACTTTCCGACGTTTCCGTCTCCGGTTCCGCTGAGGGCGTGAAGGTGTCGGCCAAGGTGACTAACACTGGCGATGTTGCTGGTGCGGAGGTTGTGCAGGTCTACCTGGGTATTCCTGTTGCTGGCCAGCCGCCAAAGCGCTTGGTTGGTTTCACCAAGGTTCACTTGGAGCCGGGTGCTTCGGAGACCGTCGAGCTGAACATTGATTCTCCAGCCACCAACCACCCGCTGGGCGTGTGGGACATTGTGGCCCATGACTTCGTGGTGCCTGAGGGCGAGTTCACGGTGTACGTGGGCACCTCCTCTGAGGACGATTCCCACGTGGAGAAGTTCACCGTCTAGAACCGCAACTTTGAGGGCCCTCGGCTTTGAGGGCCCTCATTTTTGTGGCTGCCACCCTTGGGCTGCGCTATTCGGCCGACAAATCCGAGCTTTTTCAGAACAAAAGCGGGTTTTGTCGGCCGAAAAGTGCACGCGGGGGAAAAGGAGTGCCAAATCCACCAGTGAATCGCCAATACGCGGAACAGTGGCGGATTAGAACGGCTGGGAAAGATCCGTGGTGTAAGGAGGGGCTTGGGCCTTTGTGTATAGGCAATCGTTAGAAAAGTCCACCGTGTAGGGCGCGCACCTCTTAGCGCACCATTCGGCCGACAAATTCGAGGTTTGTCAGAACAAAAGCGGGATTTGTCGGCCAAATAGCGCGTGCAGGTGTAACCCACCGCCTGAAAAGTAGTACGAAAGTGATACAACCGATATAAACTAGAGCGAAAACATAAGGAGAACCTCGCTATGGCAGATAACACCCCCGAAACCGGCACCGCCTTTGACGACGCCAAGAAGCAACTCAGGGCCGCCCAGGAAATCTTGGGCTTTTCCGACGATGACTATGAGTTGCTGGCCACCCCACGCCGCGAGCTATCGGTGGCGATCCCAGTGCGCCGCGACGATGGCACCCGCGAAGTCCTGCACGGCTACCGTGTGCAGCACAACCTCACCCGCGGCCCCGGTAAGGGCGGTACCCGCTACGCGGAGGACGTGGACATGGAAGAGGTCCGCGCGCTGTCCATGCTGATGACTTGGAAGTGTGCCCTGCTCAACCTGCCATATGGCGGCGCGAAGGGTGGCGTGGCGTTTGACCCGACGAAGTATTCAGAGGCGGAACGGGAGCGCATTACTCGTCGTTACGTGGCGGAAATCCTGCCGATCATCGGGCCTGAGGTGGATATCCCCGCTCCCGACGTGGGCACTGACGCGCAGACCATGGCGTGGTTCATGGACACCTATTCCACGGCGGTGGGGTATACGGCCCCGGGCATTGTTACGGGTAAGCCGGTGTCGCTGGGTGGTTCGGTTGGCCGCGCGGAGGCGACTTCCCTGGGTGTGTTCATCACTACGCGCGAGGCGATCAAGCAGCTGGGCATCGAGGTTGAGGGCGCTACCGCTGCCGTGCAGGGCTTCGGCAAGGTCGGGCGTGATGCCGCGATCTTCATGGAGAAGGCTGGCATGAAGGTCGTCGCGGTGTCGGACGTGTTCGGCGCGATCTACAACGCGGATGGCATCGACACGGAGGCTTTGGCGGAGCATGTCGACGAGACTGGCAAGGTGGTGGGCTTCGCGGGCGCGGAGGCGATGGATCCGGCTGAGGTTTTGCTTCTCGACGTTGACGCCGTGATCCCTGCTGCTGTGGAAGGTGTGATCACCTCGGACAATGCGGATCAGATCAAGGCCAAGGTTGTTATCGAGGCTGCGAACGGGCCTACCACCTCTGGTGGCGACGAAATCCTGAACAGCAAGGGCATCATGGTTGTGCCCGATATTCTGGCTAACTCAGGTGGCGTGCTGGTCTCTTACTATGAGTGGGTGCAATCGCGCGACAACTTCTGGTGGGATCTGGAGCGTGTCCAGGCGAACCAGGAAGAAGCCATGATGTCCGTGTGGAATGACGTGGTGGCCTTTGCCGAAGAGAAGGACATCACCATGCGGGAGGCGGCTGTCGCGATGGCAGTTGAGCGTGTTCTAGATGCCCATCACATGCGTGGTCTGTTCCCTTAAGCACCAGCCGCCTAAACCCCACCAGGTCAGCGTTGAGTAAAACGCACGTGGTGGGGTTTAATCTTTCTATGGCAAACATACAAGCTCCCGAATCTGAGGAGCCGATTCGCGCTACCTCTCCCACTGGACCCGCTGAGCCAGACGACAAGCTCACGCCTGGCTCATTCACCATGAATGTGCTCAACGGCATCTCCATTGCCGTGGTCGTGGCGCTGGTCCCGCAGGCGCTGCTCGGTGAGATCTTCACCGCGCTGCTGCCGGTGTTCCCGCAGGGACAGACCATCATCAATATGGTCAGCCTGTCGTCTGCGATGCTGCCGATCCTCATTGGCATTATGGTGGGCCTGCAGTTCAAGCTCACCCCGATTCAAACTGCTTGCGTGGGGCTCGCATCGGTGCTGGGCTCGGGGATTGCCGTGCCCCAGGAAACCGGTGGCTTCCTGGTCCAAGGTACTGGCCTGGTGCTTAACTCGGGCCTGACCGCAGCTATCGCAGTCGGCCTGCTCCTGCTGATCGGACACCGCCTGGGCTCTTACACCATCCTGTTCCTCTCTACCCTGACCGTGGTCATTGCTGGTGGTATCGGTTGGGTGGTGACCTTCCCGATCGTCAAGGCCTTCACCGTGTGGCTGGGCAACCTGGTGAACGGTGCGACCGATCTGCAGCCGGTGATCATGGGTATTGTGCTCGCGGTGTTGTTCTGCATCATGATCGTCTCTCCGGTCTCCACGGTGGGTTTGGCCACGGCCATCTCCATGGCAGGCGTTGCCTCCGGTACCGCAAACTTGGGTGTGGTGGCCGCGGGCTTCTGCCTGTGCATTGCCGGTTGGAAAGTCAACGGGCCGGGTACCTCCCTGCTTCCACTGCTGGGTTCACCCAAGGTACAGATGGCGAACGTGTGGGGCCGCCCCTTGAACTTCCTGCCATTGCTGTCCACCGCTGCAGTACTCGGCGCGCTGGGTGGCATCTTCGGAATCTCCGGTACCCCGATCTCCGCAGGTTTCGGCATCTCCGGCCTAGTCGGTCCATTGGCTGCCCTCAACTACGAGGGCTGGGGCTGGACTGGCGGCAATATCGCCATCGTTGTCGGCATCTTCATCATTGCCCCGATCGTTCTATCCACCTTCTTTAGCTGGCTTTACGCCCGCCTCGGCTGGGTGAAGCCGGAACACTTCAAGATCGATTTCGAGTAGTCGCTAAAGCCTCTAAAGCGCCATCTCAAACATGTAGTTCTGTTCCGGCGAAAACCCTTCGTACTCAAGGGTGTGCCGGCCCAGATTAGTCATGCCCACGGCCTCATAGAATTTCACCGCTGGCGCATTATCCGGATAAACATCCAGGCGAAGCACAGTGCACCCCTGCGCGCGGGCGAGCCGGGCCGCCTCCCGCATCATAAAGCGCCCCATCCCTTTCCCCTGCGCAGACGGGTGAACGCCCACCATGTGCATCGACGCGATCTGGTCCGGAGCAGCGTCGATGCGCCACGGCACGTCGTCATAACCGCGTGTCAGCTCCGACGTCAGCACGAACGCCGCGTCCACCTCGCCGATATAAAACAACTCCCCACGTTCGCAGTGATACTCCAGCATGTCCCGGGTGGGGTAGCTGCCCACCTGCCAGCCGGCATCCGCATCCGAGGCAGCAATGATGTCGTGGTAAAAAGTGAGCAACCTAGGCGCCTGCTCGGGCGAGGCAGCTCGGGCTGGTGGGCGTCCCATGGGTTCCCCTTTCTTCGCTTTACGACGAATGACCGTCTTGAATGATCCTAATCTTAAAGGCATCTGTAGAGCCTCCAGAACTTGTTCTATTACCACTAGAACAACTATAATGTTGGGTGTGCTCATTGTTATCGACCCCAACTCCGCCGACACCCTCCACGACCAGCTGGTTGACCAGCTTCGGGCCGCCATCGCACAGGGCCAGGTCGCGGTAGGTCAGCGGCTCCCGGCCGCGCGTCGGCTTGCGGATTCGCTTGATGTCAATGTGCACACCGTCCTCAAGGCCTACAACCAGCTGCGCGACGACCGCCTCATCGATATGCGGCGCGGTCGGGGAGCAGTGGTCGTCGCTAAGCCTAGTGCGGCCGGTGTCGCGCGAGCTGTCGCCGACCTGCTCGCCGCGGGCAAAGAGGCCGGGATGAGTTTGCAGGACCTTCACGACGCCCTCGATCAAGGAGCCACCCAATGAAAGCATGGACCAAAGTAGCCCTCGGCACAGCACTCGGCGCAGCCGGCGCCTACCTTCTCCCCGGACGCGACGACCACACACCCGCAACCCCCTTGGACCTGCCCGACGGCGCCCGCGCCTCCGTCAGCACCGGATCCAGCATGCCCGCCTGGGCACAGATCGCAATCGGCGCAGGCACCGGCGCGCTGGCCACGCGCAGTCTTCCAGGAGCTGCCGCTGTTGGCTTAACGACGATCGCCCTGCGCGAAACCACGGTGACCGTATCCCAAGGGGGAGTGCGCATCGATTCCGGACTGCCCGGAATCGGTTACACATTTGCCCCGGAGCGCATCCGCTCCGCCCGGGCAGTAACCGTCACCGCTGCAGAGTTCGGGGGCCTCGGATTCCGCTGGTCACTGACCCGCGGGTGGGGACTGATCCTGCGCCCTGGTGCCGCACTCGTACTCGAACTAAACAACGGCAAGTTCACCGTCACCGTGGACGACGCCGAAGCAGCCGCCGGCCTGATCAACGCTGTGGTCTAGCCCGCGCCGGGAGGCCGAAGCCTATGGTGGAGGCATGCGTGATGTGAGGATTGCCCCAGGGCCAGGCGTGCCGAATGGCCTCGTCATTCCTGCGGCGGACCTGACTGAGAGGTTCGCGCGCTCATCCGGCCCAGGCGGGCAGAGTGTGAATACGACCGACAGCAAAGTCCAGCTCAGCTTCGATATTGAGCAGAGCAGTGCGCTGAGTGAGAAGCAGAAGGCGCGCGCGATCATGAACCTGGGCACGACGGTTCTTACCGTGGAGGCCGCCGCGCAGCGCTCGCAGCTGCGTAACCGTAACGATGCGAGAGATCGTCTTGCCGCAATGCTTCGCGAGGCCTTGGCGCCGCCACCGCCACCGCGGAAGAAGACCAAGCCCACGCAGGGATCGGTCCGACGGCGCATGGATGCGAAGCGGCGGCGCTCCAAGATCAAGAAGCTGCGAAAGCCCCCGCGATCAGACAGCGATGGTTAGGGAGCGGCCTTCACCTGGCGATGAAATCTGTGCGGTTGGCGCGCGTTCTCAGCACGTCACCCGTGGCTGCATCGCCCACGTGGTTGGACAGAATATTTACGGTGACAAGCGGGGTCTGATCGATGGTGATTCCGGAGGCCCGGCCTGGATCCCGGGTCGCGGATACGTTGGTTCACTTTCCGGCTGGTCAAACCACGCGGGCTACACATGGGGTAGTTTCCAAAAATTCGTCCACCCCTCGGCCCGATAGTAAGGAGGCTGCCCTGCCCGTGGTGTAGATGGCGGAGGTCGGCCTTAGAAGATTGATGGAAAAGGAAACCCCGCTTACGCGGGGAAGTGGTCGCCGATACCAATTAGACCGGCTCATCCCCGCTTGGCAGGGAAATTGTTTGACCGCCCCCATGCTACTCGCACAGATTTTACTTAAAAATTTCTTTTACTATCAACGTCTAGTTGGTATCGGTTGCGAAGTTGTTTCCTCATGTAATATGCTTAAGGCATGAACGCTAATCGCGCCGAGTTTGTGGACATTGCCAGTCTGACAAATGCTCTGGACACGGAACTGGAACACTGTTCGAACAGTGTTCGAGTTCTATGGGCGAAATCTGGAGACGGATTGGAGTGGCTGAGTTTGCCTCAGCATATGGCAGATTCAGCGAGCGTGGCAGCGGTCTTATGGAACAATTGGGTATCAGACCAGGTCAGGCGAACACTTACGAAGTTCACTGGGCTTTCTGGGGCTGAAACGGGGGCTCTTCTGGTGTTCTTGGCGGGGGTTCATGACATTGGTAAAGCGACACAGCCATTCCAGGGGCAGGTGGCATATAAGCCGGAGTGTGCGCACCTAGCTGATGCCGTTGAAGATGCTGGCTTTACTGTGTACCGCAAAGCGTCTGAAGGTGACTGGGACGGCTGGGTTCCACACAGTGCTCTTTCCGAGGAAATCCTCTACGGGTGGCTGGTAGAACACTTTGATCTGCGACCCTTGCAGGCTTTGCCGCTGGCGCAAACCGTAGGTGCGCACCACGGGGTACCAGCCACGGCATATAGTGCGGCTGCCGAAGAAGAGATTGAATTCCAACCGGTTAAATGGACCGAAGCGCAGGACGAGCTGACTTCCGCAATCGCGAGAGCCTCAAATGTTGGCCCAGTTCTTAACAGGTTAAAGAGTGAGTTACAGTCTATTAAGGTCGAGACTATCCAGCTTCTCACGGGTTTAATCATACTTTCGGATTGGCTGGCTTCCAACACATATTCGTTCCCTCTTGGCGGTTGGGGAGACCAAGGTCGCCGATTAGAAGAGGCGCTTTTGAAAGTAGATCTCACTCGGCCTTGGAACCATAAAGAGCTCCCAGCAGAGGATCACGACTACTATCGCATGTCCTTCGGTTGGCCGGACCAGTGGGAAGCTCGTCCGATTCAAATTCAAGCAACAAAAGCAGCTCGATTGGCTTGTGGGTGGGAAGGACCATTTCTCTTCGTTATTGAAGCCCCGACGGGAGTGGGGAAGACAGAGGCAGGCCTCGGAATCGCTGAAATCGTTGGTCTGGCGCAAGGCGCTCAAGGCGTGTTCTTGGCTGCACCGACAATGGCCACTAGCAATGGGCTATTTGATAGGACAGTGGAGTGGGCGTCTAATACTTCAAGTGAACACGAAGTGGCGAGTATGTACCTCGCCCACTCGAAAAACTATCTCAACCCAAGCTTCAATGACCTGAATATCCGAAATGTGGGCGACGAAGGCTCGGCCGGGAATGTAGTCGCTACTCAATGGTTGAACGGCCCTAAAAAGGGAGTGCTAGCGAACTTCTCGGTGGGAACCGTTGACCAGGTTTTGATGATGGCATTGCAGATGCGCCATTTAATGCTTCGGCATATTGGCCTTGCAGGAAAAGTGATCATCATTGACGAAGTTCACTCCTACGATGTGTACATGTCGTCCTACCTGAGGGTGGTCCTCGCATGGCTGGCGCGTTATGGAGCCACGGTGGTTCTCATGTCAGCCACTCTCACACCAGCGCGGCGCGGAGAACTTGTCGAAGCATTTATGAAAGGCTTAGCAGAGCCCGGCGCTGAGGTAGATCTTGAATCACTAGCTTCAGATATAAGAAGCCCACTGATCACTGCCGTCAATGCTGATGGAATAAACACTTTCTCGTGTCCTCTGCCTGACCGCGAGTTCAGGGCGGAAGTGGAGTACATCGACGACGATCTGGAGTCTCTAAAAACAACACTGGAGTCCACCTTGGCGGATGGAGGTATTGCACTTGTCGTATGTAATACCGTCAGGCGTGCTCAGGAAGCTTTCGAGACTGTCCGCACATCTTTTCCTTGGGAATGCGAATTACACCATTCAGCGTTTATAGCTACGCACCGTTCGAAGCGGGAAGACGACTTAAGGCAGAAATTGGGGCCACAGGCTCACAGAGGCAAGGGCAGACCTGATCGTCTAGTTGTTGTCGCGACACAAGTTGTCGAACAAAGCCTCGATCTCGATGCTGACATGATTATTACAGACTTGTGTCCCATGGATTCGTTCGTGCAACGAGTTGGCAGGGTTGCGCGCCATAAGCGGCCTGCCTCGGATCGGCCAGTTAACCTGCAAGTTCCGCGAATTTTCCTCCGTGGAATTGTGGAGCGTCAACCTGTGCTGATCATCGACAAGGGGAGCACTGCTGTCTATGACGAGGCGGTATTGCTAGCAACGCTATTAACAATGCCGTCCTACTACACAAGGCCACAGGATAATGCACAGTTAGTCCGGGATACTTACTCTTTGGTTGACGACAAAGATCCAGACGATCCGACGATCCCAGCCGCGTGGCACGATGCTTGGAAGTCGGCCCTGGTCCGCTCTGAAGAGAACAGGATGATAGCCGAGAAAAGGGCGAAGAACTTTCAGCTCCCGCTGCCGGGGGTTTCTACGCTGACAAGCCTGTATTCCTTCTTGACGAATGATAGGTCAGAGGAGGCAGGGATTGCCCAGGTCAGAGATGCGGAACCCACTTTGGAAGTTATCGCTTGTGAAGTTAATGACTACGGCGTTCGGGTATGGGGTGATGAATCAGCCGGCTTTCTTTCCCCAGATGAAGAACCAGATAGAGCCACTGCCCGGAAACTTCTTGCCTCCACTATCCGACTGCCAGTACGGATGACCCGGAGAGAGAAGGACTTCGATGCGGTCGTGACAGACGCGGAGCAGCAAACCCCTGCTGGGTGGATTCGAAGCCACATGTTGAAAGGAAAAATTGCTGTGACTCTGGACGCGCAAGGGCGAGGCCGCCTTGGCAGATTCCAATTGGACTACTCCCGAGATCTTGGACTCCAAGTGAAAGCAGACTCACCGTGAAAAAGATTTATAGGGGACGATCCCCGCCCCCAACGCAGAAAGAAATCCCAACACCTAGAAGCAAGGAAGGAGTAAGAATATGTATTCACTGCTCGACGAGCCTTGGATCAGAGCCGAAGATAGCACGGGCCATCCGATATCTGTGAGTGTTCGAGAAGTCTTTGATGGCACAGTCGTTTTGTCGCGTGTTCGTGGCGAGTCTCCAGCTCAAGACTATGCGATCTTGCGAATGCTGCTCGCAATATTCTGGCGAGCGCACCAGCTAGGCCAAAACGATAGCTTTGGAGAATGGCTCAGCGATTCTCAAGAAGTGGCAATCATGAATCAGCGCGATGACCAAGTCTTGGACTACTTGGAAAAGTTTTCTGAAAGATTTGATTTGCTGCACCCAGAAGTACCCTTTATGCAGGTCCCGGATCTGAGCACTAGGGACGATTCAACCAAAGAAATCACGATGATTGTGCCTGAAGCGCAAGATTCGTATTTTACGATGCGTGCAGGGCCAGAACTGGATTCTTTGTCCCTCGAGGAAGCGAGTCGTTGGCTGGTCTATATTCAAGCATTCGATTACAGCGGAATTAAATCGGGTGCACTTGGCGATCCAAGGGTCAAAGGCGGGAGAGGGTATCCAATCGGTCAAGGGTGGTCGGGATTGACGGGCGCCACCGTCGTTCACGGTAAGAACTTGCGCCACACTCTCGTTCTTAACACGATCGAGGAAGCTTTAAAGAATGCCGATGATCGCCCAGTCTGGGAGCGTACTCCGGACGGTCCGAGCATTCGTAGTCAAGCAACGCCATGGAAAAACTATCCGATAGTGCCCGATTTTCCTATGGGTCCCGCAGACCTAGCGACATGGCAGGTACGACGAGTTCGTCTCTTCACCGAAGAGGGCCGAGTTACCAGGGTGGTTATCGCCAATGGTGACAAAATCCCAGATGCGGGAGCTAATGTACTTCAAGATCCGATGACCCCGTATCGGTGGTCGAAGAATAAGTCCACCAAGGACAAAGACGTATATTATCCGCGTCCATATGACCCGACACGCACGCTGTGGCGCGCACTCGATGCGCTCATTGTTGCAGAAACAGATGGTGGCTTTGGAGCCAAGGAAAAGGCGCCGAAACGTCCAAAGAATCTGACTAGTCTTGCGGAATTTCGAAAGATAGTGCCAAAACACCTGGACTTGGAGCTGATCTCTGTTGAATATGGCCCTCAATCATCATCGGTGGCATCAACAGTGCACTCACATGTTGGGATGCCTATCGACATCCTTGTTGCAGACAATCGATCACTGAGGAGGTCAGCTCGAGACGCGGCAGCTAAAGCCAGTGATTCATCTATTGCTCTTGGAGCCTACGGGGGCAATCTTCTCCAGGCTGCTGGAGGGGACTATCAATTCCGCAGCGACTTAACTGACAGGTTGCTTTCGGAACTTGAATTCAGCTTTGTCGAGTGGTTGACAACACTTAGCGATGCCGCGTCAACGACCTCGCAAGATGCAGCTGATGCAGAGGCTGAGTGGGAACAGACCGTTTACTCTCATGTTATGGAGCTAGCTGAAACAGAGCTTCGCGGAGCAGGTCCAAAGGCGCTAAGTGGTCGCATCCTTCCTCCCCGGGGCGAAGGTGAATCTCCCCAAGTGATTTCAGCAGGTTCGGCATTAAACCAGCTGAAGAGGAAGCTCCACAATATTTTGCCAAGCACGGTTCCTCCAAGCAAGGAAGAACTGAGTACATCGAAAGGAGATAAACAGTGACTGATTCTAAAGACGAGACAGGAACAGAGTCGTCAGCAGCAGGTCCCACACTATCGACATCAGTGCGAGCTACGTGCCAGGCGCTCCAGTCTGATTACCTGTCAGCTGCGGGTTCTACGCGATCAACTAGTTCGCGAGCGACGCTCGCGCGACTTCGGAAGGCAGGGTCAGGATCCTTACTTACCGATCCCCTTCTGCTTCAAGAGGTTCTGATGATCTTGATGCCCGAACTGAGTGAAAGAGAGCTAGGGAAAGGAGACAAACCATCCAGTTCTGAGTACGCAGCAGCAACTGCAATGACGCTTTTTGCGATCCACATGCAATCGGCGACACAACCCGCACATAATCCGATGCAGAGTTTTGCCTACGCTTGCGGGATCCTCAATTCTTTGGAGTTATCGAATTCAATCAAACCTCGGGTAGATGCAATGCTCTTGGCGACGAATGAGGCTGCGCGCATTGTGCATATCCGATCTCTTGTCACACTTATGCGTGGGAACAACATCAACTTCGACTACGGGCGCTTTGCCGACGACTTAAGGAGACTCGCGGACGCCAAGAAACGCTCAGGTGTCCAACTCCGCTGGGGCCGGGACTTTGTCTACGGAACCAGATCTCATTTTTCGAATTCAAATCCACAATCCTAGAAAGGTACATCCATGTCTACTTTTGTTGACCTTCACATCCTTCAAACTCTTCCTCCCAGCCTGATTAACCGAGATGACACTGGTGCTCCCAAGACCGCCATTTTTGGTGGGGTGCCTCGTCAGAGAGTCTCATCCCAGTCGTGGAAGCGTGCAATGCGCAAGTATTTTGAAACGCGCTTCGATCCCGAAACTGTGGGTACTCGCTCGAAGCGCATTCCTTCGATGATTGCGAAAAAGTTGGCTGAGCTCGACAACTCCCTAACTCATGAACAGATTACGGAGGGTATAACGGCGCTCTTTAAAGCGGCAAAGATCAAGCTAGTCACTGATAAAAAGAAGAATGAGGAAGTTGAGGAGGACCAGGAAAAGCAGTATCCGGAGACGAGCTACCTTCTATTCCTGAGCCCACAGCAAATCGAGCGTGCCGCACAGGCGATCATCGATCGCAAAGGTGAAAAATTCTCTAAGAAAGAAGCAGAGGATATCCTTGACACGCGTCACTCAGTTGACATGGCTGCCTTCGGCCGGATGCTTGCCGATGCTCCGAGTTTTAACGTCGATGCTTCAGTGCAGGTTGCTCACGCGCTCGGCGTACATGAAAGTCAGCCCGAGTTTGATTATTTCACAGCGGTAGACGATGTCGTCGAGGATGCTGAAGAATCTGGCGCAGGCATGATCGGCACAGTTCAGATGATGTCGTCCACCCTGTACAGGTTTGCCACCATCAATGTTGATGGATTAAAAAAGAACCTTGGTGGCGAAGTAGCCCCGACCCAAGCGGTGGCGCAGCTCGTGGAGGCCTTCGTGAATTCCATGCCTACTGGTAAGCAGAATACTTTCGCTAACAACACGCTTCCAGAGCTAGTGTATGTCGCTGTTAGAGATGATCGATCCGTGTCACTGGTTAATGCCTTTGAAGAGCCAGTGGTAGCAACAGATGGTCAGGGACGTCGCGAGGCAAGTGCACAAGCGCTCGCAGCAGAAGAACGTGAGATTGAAGAGAACTATGGCATGAAGCCGAAAGCCGCTTACGTGGTAGCTCTTGGTGAAGACATGCGCCGACCATTTGAAAACCTGGCTGAACCGGTCTCTTTCCCGGATCTGCCAGGAAGGATCGTTGACGTTCTTGAGGAGAACTAAAGTGGAGCATACGCTGAAACTGCTCCTTAAAGGTCCAATGCAATCATGGGGAGATAACTCGCGCTATCGGACCAGAAGCACGGGGAGTACGCCAACAAAGTCCGGTATCGTTGGACTCTTAGCGGCGGCTGAAGGTCGGCGGAGAACGGATCCTATTGAGGATTTGGCTGCATTGAGTCTTGCTGTGCGTGTGGACCAGTCAGGGTCATTGTTGCGCGATTACCAAACGGCTCAACCGTGGCAAAAGAATCCGAATGATCCTGCAAAACTGGTCACTCGTTACTATCTTTCAGATGCGGCATTTCTGGTCGGAATAGAGTCAGAGAATCTTGAGCTGCTTGAAGGTCTTCAAGAAGCTCTGCGTAACCCGGCTTATCCACTCTTTCTTGGGCGGCGGTCGTGTCCTGCCCCGGCTAACTTGGTTCAGGGAATTGTCCCGGCCGCTGCAGACGTAGCCCTCCTTGAAGAAGATGAATGGTTTGCAAGTAGCGCCCATCGGAAAGTACGGAGTAAAAAGGTAGAACTTCCTGTCTACCGTGACGCGCGGCCAGGGGAACAAGGAGAAAGGCGACAAGATGTCCCTATCTCATTCGATCCTCAGCATCGAAAGTACGGATGGCGCACGGTGGTATTTGCTGGCTCGAAAGCAATTGATAACAGTGCGTTTGGGCGTAGCCATGACCCATTTATGGAGGCGGTGATGTCGGTATGACAACTTTCACCAAGTTTGTTATTAGCCCTGCTAAAAGGGAAGGGAGAAAGCTAATCACAAGTCCTAACGCGTTGCATGCGCGGGTGGCCCAGGCATTCCCTCCTCAGCAAGACAGTGATGCTGGGCGAGTGTTGTGGAGACTGGATAAACGCCAGCATGAACATGTGTTATACATCGTAGGCCCAAACAAACCTGAGCTCGAAACTTTGAGTGATGACGCTGGATGGGATGGAATACCAGCCCAGACTGCAGATTATGATCGTTTTCTCGATTCACTACTAAAGGGGCAACGTTGGTGGTTTGAGCTGGTGGCTAACCCAACGCAAAGTAAGTCAAGAGGAGAGGGTAAGCGCGGTAAGGTAACAGCGCATGTTTCTGTTGAACATCAACTATCCTGGCTGCGTCGTAAAGCTGATCTGCACGGATTTTCTCTCCCAGATGGTGGTCTTGGTGAACCGCGTGTTTTAAGTCGAGATTTTTTGGACTTCGGACGATCAGACCCGGAAAAGAATAATCGGCGTTCGCGAGTGAAGGTAGCAACTGTACGATTCGGTGGAGAACTTGAAATCCAAGATGTGGCCAAGTTTCGTGATGCTTTGCGCAACGGGATCGGTCGTGCGAAGGGCTATGGTTGCGGACTCATGACCCTGGCTCCTTTGGGGCAACGTGATGGCTGATAAACCTAGCGCGTCACCGATAGATAGGTTGGCATTAACCCGCATGGAGAAGCGATTATCGTTTCTCTATGTGGAGCGCGCTGTACTCAATCGAGACAACAATGCGCTGACTATTACTGATCAGCGCGGAGTAGCACATGTTCCTTCAACCCAGATCGCCGTCCTTTTGCTTGGCCCTGGAACAAAGATAACTTATGCTGCAATGTCTTTACTGGGAGATTCGGGTACGTCAGTAGTTTGGGTAGGTTCGAAAGGAATCAGGTTCTACGCGGCGGGACGGCCACCTGCTAAGACTGCGCGCTTGGCTGAAGCTCAAGCACGTATTTGGAGTAACCAGCGTACCAGACTTGCTTGCGCCCGCAAAATGTACCAGATGCGATTCCCAAACGAAGATGTTTCAAAGTTAAATATGGCACAACTTCGTGGTCGAGAGGGCACGCGCATGAAACGAGCGTACGCCGAAGCCGCACGAAGAACAGGAGTGGACTGGTCAGGAAGGCGTTACGACCCTAATGACTTTTCCTCCGGAGATCCGATCAACCAAGCACTCACATCTGCGTCCGCCGCCTTGTACGGAGTTGCTCACGCTGTGATTGCAGGATTAGGCCTTATCCCAAGTCTTGGGATCATACACTCCGGAACAGATCGTAGCTTCGTTTATGATCTTGCAGATCTCTATAAGGCAGAAATAGCAATTCCTTGTGCTTTCGAAGTTGTTGCTAGCGGAGAGATGGAGATCAGTTCATCAGTACGCAAAAGGCTTCGCCAGTTAATCGTCGATAAGCATATAATGCAGAGGATGGTGAGGGACCTCCAAACGCTTTTGGAAGTCTCAGAAAGCGATTTGTACTCTGACGTGGATCTAATCCTGTGGAGCGAGCTTGAAGTCATAGCAGCCGGCGTTAATTGGGGCGCTGATCAGCATTGATCGTGCTCATCGTAACAGCATGTCCCGCCGGCTTGAGGGGAGACCTGACGAAGTGGCTTATGGAACTCAGCCCAGGAGTTTTCGTTGGACGACCTTCAGCCAGGATTCGAGATTTGTTGTGGGAAAGAACAGTCGAATTGTGCCGTGATGGACGAGCTATTCTAGTTTTCTCGTCGGATAACGAACAAGGAATGGAGTTCCGCACACATCGTCACGATTGGGAACCGACAGATTTCGATGGAGTGACACTGATGGTGCGTTCTACTAAGAAACGTTCAGATGCGGCAAGCGGAAGCGGGCGTCGTACGGGGTGGGCTAGTGCGCGATTCCGTCGACGATGACTGAGACGTCCGAGAATTATTTTGAAGTTGAGTGTAAACTAGCATCCTGGCTCCCAAAAGCCCTGTTCATTAAGGGTGTTCCCCGCGCTAGCGGGGATGAGCCTGGGTAGAGACCGCGCTCAATAAATACGCCCGGGTGTTCCCCGCGCTAGCGGGGATGAGCCTCCCACGACACGCACGACAATAAACCACATTATGTGTTCCCCGCGCTAGCGGGGATGAGCCTTTGGTTTCGGAGGTCGAGGACCTGGCGGGCGAGTGTTCCCCGCGCTAGCGGGGATGAGCCCCACCCGCTTGCCACCACGCACAAGGCACAACAGTGTTCCCCGCGCTAGCGGGGATGAGCCCTCGGCTATCTGTGTCCATTCCACGTTCACGGGGTGTTCCCCGCGCTAGCGGGGATGAGCCGTCCTGCCACTCCAGAGGGTGGAGGAAGCCGCCGTGTTCCCCGCGCTAGCGGGGATGAGCCGGGTTTTCATTGTGGTGTGTTCCTTTCGTGGTGGTGTTCCCCGCGCTAGCGGGGATGAGCCGTCCGTAGGTACGGTGAGGTGCAGCCTCGCCCTGTGTTCCCCGCGCTAGCGGGGATGAGCCCACACCATCGTCATCAACCACCACACATGATTCGTGTTCCCCGCGCTAGCGGGGATGAGCCTGGCAAAACGGTGAGAGCCGGGGTGAGGGGGTCAGTGTTCCCCGCGCTAGCGGGGATGAGCCCAAATCCGAGGTGTGGGACGCGAACAAGGACCCGTGTTCCCCGCGCTAGCGGGGATGAGCCCCCATTTCGCAGGCCCCTCACGGGTATCAGCCTGTGTTCCCCGCGCTAGCGGGGATGAGCCCACGTACGAAGAAGACGAAGTTGCAGCCATCGTGTGTTCCCCGCGCTAGCGGGGATGAGCCCCATCGGCCTGGTCATGCAGGACGTGGCCGAAAGTGTTCCCCGCGCTAGCGGGGATGAGCCTACAACGGACGTCCACAGGCGCTTTGGGCTTCGGTGTTCCCCGCGCTAGCGGGGATGAGCCCGCACCCGAGTAGGACAACCCGTGCAAAACGGAGTGTTCCCCGCGCTAGCGGGGATGAGCCCATCATCGGGTTCGACACCAACCACTTCGGCGAGTGTTCCCCGCGCTAGCGGGGATGAGCCCCAAGGCGACCGCATCGCCCAAATCGTGTTCACGTGTTCCCCGCGCTAGCGGGGATGAGCCCCGGATTGTCACCGAAATGAACCAGGACTTCACGTGTTCCCCGCGCTAGCGGGGATGAGCCCCTG
>NZ_KB892469.1:46996-136166 GCF_000373805.1 Corynebacterium pilosum DSM 20521 = CIP 103422
CCACATGGTGTTCCCCGCGCTAGCGGGGATGAGCCCTAATCAGGCTATCGAGCTTTGCCTTAGCGTTAGTGTTCCCCGCGCTAGCGGGGACGGGACCTCGTATCCACTTACCTCTCGGCGTTAACCGCGTGATGCCACATGAGTTTCAACTGGCAACCCGCAATATAAACGCGGAGGGGTACGTACAGCGGCACGCATCGCGGGCCGACGAGAAAAGGCGACTAGCGCAGCGGGTCGAAAGGACGCAAGACCGGATCCACCTCGCCGGTAGCGATCTGCTTGGCCAGCAGCTTGCCGGATAGTGGGCCCAGAACGATACCCCACATACCGTGGCCGCCACACGTGTACACGTTCGGCGCCTTCGTCTCGCCGACCAGTGGCAGGCCGTCCGGGGTGACGGGGCGTGAGCCGACCCATTCGTCCTGGATGTCGGTCCAGTCGATGCCTTGGAACATCGGCTTGGTCACCTCGATGATGGATTCCACACGCGCTGGCTGGAAAGCCTCGTCGGGGCCACGGAACTCCATGGTGCCGGCGATCTGGAAGCGACCAACACGCGTCGGCGCAGGTGTGCACGCCACGCGAGTATGTGGCAGGTATACCGAGTGCGTCGAAGGCTTTTCGGTCTCCACGGTGAAGGAGTAGCCACGGCCTGCCTGCACCATCGTGCGCACGCCCAGCGATCGGGCAAGATCGGGCATCCACGCGCCGGTGGCGATCACCACAACGTCGGCGGTCAGCCACTCGCCGGTCTCCAGCTTCACTGCCGGCTGGCGGGTGGACTGAACCTCCACAACCTCGGCACCGGTGGTGATGGTTCCACCGCGACGCTCCACGGACTGCGCAAGCGCCTCACAGAAGACCATTGGCTCGATATAACGCTGGCCCTCCATGGAGTAAATTTCCTGCACGCGCGGTGCCAGCATCGGCGCATACTCAAGGGCTTCGTCGTAAGAGATCTTCTTGAAAGGAATGTCCTGGCCGTGCCGGATCGCACCTTCCACCTCATCGACGAAACCGCCACTCTGGCTGGCATCTTCGAAGCCGACGATGAATGGACCCTTGTGGGTGACGGCATCCACGCCGCCGTCGATAAGCTCGTCGAATGCGTCAAGCGCGCCCAAGTCGGCAGGCGTCAGGGCAGCCATGGTCTTATCCCAGGCTTTGTCATTAGCGTGCGCCATGAACTTTGCGACGAAGGCCCACAACTTTGGATCGACCCGGAAGGGGACACTCAGGGCCGCATTTTTATCCAGCAGCGCGGTAGGGCCGTAGCCCCACAAGGAGGAGTTGGAGAGGGGAATGGTCTTGCCCGGTGCCAGCCAGCCTGCGTTGCCCCACGACGAACCAGCAGCGACACCAATCTTATCTAGAATCTCCACGTCATAGCCGTATTCTTGCAGATGCCATGCGGTAGACAGGCCCGTCATTCCGGCGCCGATTACAAAAGCTTTCACCGTATTCCTCCTCACATTCCAATGTTGTGAAGGTAACTATCGCTGAAGAAAGCGGGGCCCGCCAGAGACTGATGACAAGTCGGTAGATGATTCCAGTAGATTGATGGATATGCAAGAATCTTTCATCGTCGGCTGGTTGCGCGCATGAATCCGCCAATCGATGCCGTCGACCGCGCCATCCTTGAGATACTTCGCGACGATGCCCGCACCTCACTCGCGAAAATTGCACTCTCCGTTAACGTGTCTGAGTCCACTGCGCATCGTCGACTGCAGTCGCTGGTGGCTCGCGGCGTGATCAAGCAGTTCACCATCGTTGAGGATGCGCAGGCGCTTGGCCAGGACACCGAGGCGTTGATTTCGATCCGCATCAAATCAGAATCGCGCAGCAACCTGCGCAGTTTCTACCGTTTCCTCGTGGATCTGCCGCAGGCGCGTCACACCTATTTCATCGCGGGTTCCAATGATTTTATCGTCCACGTGGCCGTGGCCAGCGCGCGTGAGCTGCGCGATTTCGTCAGCGACTCCATCTCCTCGCACCCCGATGTTGCATCGACCACCACGGCCCTAATCTTTGAGCACGGTGTTTAGGGAGCCCGGGTTTAAGAAATAACGGTATGCCCTCTTGTCGGAGGGGTCTTTGTCCGTGGCCACTATGCCTTGATCTATGAGAGCTTTAAGGACGCGATACGTCTGGTTTTCAGTAAGACCTGTGGCGTGAGCAATGTCAGCTCGTCGGCGTGGCTCATTGAAAGCACGGAGAGCGTGTGTGACTCGTTCTTGGTCACTAGTCGGTGTAACTGAACGCACGGATGGGGGAGTGCCAGCCTCCTCATTAGTATTTGAGCCGCCGGCCGATCCTGGTCCAAGTGAGTAACTGGTGCTCCGTCCGGCTCCGGTCACATGGGCAAGGCCGTATTGCACCAATTCTTGAAGCTCATCCCTAGCCTCTACGGAATCCATGGGGAACCGCTCCCGATAGCTCGAATTTGTCACTTCGTTGCCATGGCGCATGTCGACGAGGGCGTGCTTCTGTGCAACTGAAAGCACCTGGTTAGCGGGCAGAGTGCGAAGCCACTGTAGGTCTTCAGTCGGCAGCGTGGAAGAGGAACTGATGATGGCGGTGAAGGAAATGACTTCGTCTTTGAAAAAGGGTTCGGGAAGAAATGCCTCGCGCAGGGTACGGCGAACCTCAGGGATGCCGGTGGCGTGGCCTTCGATCACCCTTGTCCCATTTTCAGAGGTGATTGCGCTGCACATCTTGTACAACACGGCATTACGAGCACGTGGGCTGGTGGTGCCCAGCCTTCGTTCGGTTAAGCCCCACAGGCCACCGGGATTAGTCACGATTAGTTTGGTTGGCTGCTTGATCAGCATCGGGTAGCTGCCAAAACTGGCGGCGGAAAGATCACGGTGTACAAGGGCATTGGCAAGAATCTCACGAACAGCGACCATCTGCACTTCACTGGTGTTGTAGCCGTGTCCACCGGAGAAACTGACACCGTGCATAAGGTGCTTGTGCACCCAATCGATGGCGGAATCGAGCAGGTCTGGCACGGGTCCAGAAAATTCAGCCCGGTCGGTGAGCCGCACTGTGTTGCGCAGCTTTGGATCGGGGACCGCATGCGCTTTGATTGTTGTGTGCGGCAGGAATTGCTGGGGGTGGATTCCCATCGCATACACGGCTGCCACAGTAGGCAGGCCGGTGGCATGATCGACCACGTTGGTGCGGACAAGGAGTTCGTCGCGCCCCATCGAGCGCAGGCGTGGGCTTTCCCGGCGTTGCGCGGAAAGGTACTGTTCGAGAAGTTCTGGGACTAAGTCTGCTTCAACATCAGCGCCTTCGACGGGCTGACGATCGTGCGCTGGTTGGGTGCGCTGGCTGATCAGGTACAGCTCTTCCTGTTCACTGAGCTGATGATCGCCGTCCCCGGATCGGGTGAACGCTGGCCCGTGCTTGCCGACGCGAAACGGGCGTTGATCTGATGGCTGTGGCGGAACGACACATGCGACCACGTCGTAACCATCGATGGTTGCTCACTCACTCGCTCCGAGCTGAACTGGCGGAACGATTCTTTCGCACGCTTTGCTGGCTAGGCCTTGGATGAGCTCGGCAGGGTTGTGCACTCCTGTGATGCCCATGCCCTCGGGGGTTTCGGACATGCCGAGAACGATAGTGCCTCCCTCAGGCATGTTGGCAAACGCGCACAATGTTTCGTCGATGGTGTTGGGAAGGCCACCGCGGGCGTCTTTTGCCTCGATGTCCCAAGTGTTGGTCCCAGTGTCAATAAGGGTATTGACCAGCTCGGGAATGTCGATTGAGTGCATAAAATCAAAGTATATTGCAAATGCAATCAACTTGCATTCAACTTTGAATGCACATGCAATCTACTTTTTTCGGAAGCGTGAAAAGTCGATCGCCGGGTAGGGCGGGAACTTATCTAGGAACCACTTTGAGATCGGGCCGAGAGCAAACACGGAGATCACCGTTGCCTCGCGCACACCAACAATGGTGCCCAGGAAGGCCAAGCTCAAAAGAACCGCGACGACAACATGGAGTAGGTCGCTCGCGATCTTGATGTTGCCGAAGTGAAGGTGTTTGTGGTGCTCGCCAAAGGTGCGCCTCAAGGTGGAGGTGATGGCTAGGACCACGCCTTCGCCCGGCAGGTTAATCACGTTGGCGTGGACTTGAATGCCGATGCCAAGGCCCATGGCAACCACTCCGGCCATCGCCATGATGAACTGCAGGATATAGTTGTCGCTTTGGAGGGGCACGACGATCAGGGCGGCGATGTCGATCATCACCCCAAACAGTGCACCTGTGGCCAGCTGAAAGAGCTGGATCCACTGGTAACGCTCACGCAATAACACGATCTGAAGGCCCACGTACAGCAGGTTGAATAAAAGGGTCAGCATGCCCACGGTCAACCCCGTGATGGGGCTCAGTGCCGCCGGCAGGGAGGAATTCGGAGTAGTGCCCAGCGTCGACAGAATCGTCAGCGCCACACCAAAGGCCATCAGGCTGATGCCGGCCGCCAAAACCAGAACGCGTTTGACCATGAACTAATCCTCCGTGGTTGCTTCCTTGGTGTGCGGCGGCGTCTTCGGTGGGAACACCTTATTGCACGCGGTAACCACCCAGCCAACGCACAGCGCTGCGGCAATAGTGCCCTCACGCACGCCGATGAACCCGCCCAAGAATGTCAGGGCGAGGACAAGTGCGACAAGGACCTGGGTGGAGTCGGTCACGATCTTCATCCGACCGAACTCAAACTGGGGCTCTGCACCAAACCGGCGGTGCAGCGCATAGCTTAGCGCCTGGGCGATGCCTTCGCCGGGAAGTACGAAAAGTTTGGCACGGACCTGCATGGTCACGCCGACACCGACGACGAGGATGCCCGCGATCGTGAGCAGCCACTGCTGGAAGTAATTCGAATAGCCCACGCCGATCTGATCCAAAGCCCACACGGCCGCGTCGATGAATGGGCCGAAGTACAGCAGCAGCGCTAGCTGAAACAACTGGATGGGGGCGTAGTCGCGCCGCATGATCAGAATCTGCAGGACGACCAGGACCACGTTCACCAAGATCGTCGTGGTACCCACACTCAACCCACTGATCAGGCTGGACACCGCCGGCAATGCAGAAATCGGTGTGGTGCCAAGATCACTGGCGAGCGAGAAAGCGATACCGATGGCCATGATCGCATGGCCAAAAACCAATAGGAGAACACGAAACAAAAGCTGCATGAATAAATCCTCTACAACTAAAAAATAAAAACTATAGATGTATGAGGTTAGTCGGGTGGGAACATTTTTTCTTGTTGCTCCCACATTTCAAGTTCATCCAGTTGTTCGTCGATACGCGCCTGCACCGTCGGATCGTCGGCCGGGTCGATCGCGCGCAGCGTGGCAAGCCGCGCCCGAATGCGTTCCAGCTTCAGCTGGATAATGTCTATCTCCATGGCAAAAGGATAACGCCACCCGGGGTGCGGGTGGCGTTGATTGCTTAACGACGGGCGACTGCCCCTGCTCGTCTAGATCGCAATAGTACTAGCTTGCTACGATGCGGACATCTGCCAGGTCATTGCGCTCGGTGTCATCCAGATCGATCTGCCACTCGAGCTGGCCGTTCTCTTCCTCGAGGTCGACCTCATCGACGACTGCACCTGGGTGCTGGTCCAGGGCCTGCTGGATTGCATCCTCAATGGAAACGTTGACGTTGGCAACCTGGTTGACCTCGTCCTCGTTCTGCTCGCGCTCCTCTTCGATGACGTTGCCGGTGCCTGCCTCAACCTTGAACTCGACCAGTTCGTTGCCGATAACAGCGTCAACATCGTACTTATCCGTGTCGTCTTCGCGGTCCACGTTAACGATGATTGCGTCAGAGTACTGTGCCGTCACAGCATCGAGTGCTGCGAAGACTGGGTCTTCACCGTCGGCTGCTGCGGCGGTCTCGGTGGGCTCTGCGGTAGTTGCGTCAGCTGCCTCGGATTCAGCGGACTCAGCGGCGGTAGAGGATGCGGACTCTACGGCTTCATTGCCTGGCTCAGCGGTGGCGGTAGAGGGCTGTGGGTCTGCGTCGGTGCCACACGCGGTCAGTGCAAGAGCGGTGGAAGCAGTGAACGCGATGGCCATGAATGATTTCTTATTAATGTTCATGATCCCCAGAATAGAAACTCGAAGTGAACTTCGCCACTATATTTTACACGGCAACGTTCAGTTTGGGCCCAGAAATTGTTCCGCCTCACTCGCAAAAGTGCAGGTAAAAAACGTGTAATGTTTTAGCTGTCAGGCTTATGTAACAAAAAGGTATCGGTTTGGGTGGGTCACTGAAAAAGCTGGAATTTACCGTAGTCCTTTTCTGCCCTACCCATTCCTGCATTGGTCTTCCGGTGGCTCTCCAATGAGTGTGGCGAACAGTAGTTCCGTCGCTTCGGAGAGATTCTATGCAGCCATACTTTGTCGTGGAGTTACTTTGATGAGGTTTTGCCAGTGCCCGCTTACAAACTGGAGGTAGCTCGATAGAGAATGTACACCTTCGAGGTTGAGGGGTTCGACGGGAGTGCTAAGACGTTCGATTTCCGCCTTGAAGTTTTGCAGGTCACGTTGGATGGCGTCACGATTTTCGAAACCGTGGTGGATCCCACGATCGGTGCGGAACCTACTCATGGATTCTCCCGTGGTCGCGTCGATGACGATGACCCCGACCCCGATGGTGGTGATGCCCATCGGGCGCGGAACCACACTAACGGTCCAGTAATCGAATCTCATGTGATTGTCCTTGCGCCCGAGTACATCGTCCATGGAGGGAATCGGGTCCATGATCACTTTCCAGGTGTTTGCACCAATATTTTTTCATTTGGACGGACTATTCGAGATGAACCAGTTTCTGCTGTTCGGGGGAGTAGATGTATTGAGTGATTTCACCGGTTTGGATCATCGTGATTGCTTGGTCGACCACGTATAGTGGCGCAACAAACCACTCAGAGGGGTCGTAGGTTCGTCCGTCAACGCCCACCTGGGAAATCTGTAGGCGAACCGGCGAGAAAACGCGGTGCAGTAGTGCCTCGATGGCAGATGGGCGTACGTTATACACCCGGTAGTCGGCGATAACTTCCACAGGTGCCATCAAGTAGGTGGGCTCTTTCTCCGCACGAGCAATGCGCTTTGCGACGGGGGTAGTAGAGAACCCAATCTTGTACAAATTGGGGATGCCAGAAATCGCGGGGTCATCGCTCTGCGATTGCAATACGTAGACGTGCCCGGTTTCTGTGTCGGCATCGCCGATTTCGTCAGCATCAAACCCGGTTCGTACTATTGCGCGGCCGTTTTGCTCGTAAAGGCGAATAGACAGCGATTGGCGGTACATCGAGGACTCGGTGCCATTTTCGAAGATCACGCGGAGTCTCTCCTTTGTTCGTTCACGCGTGCCACTCTTCGTCAGTTGGGGCTCATGCACTTCGGCAACGAACAACATCACGCCACCCAGTATGAAAAAAGTTCCTTCTTGGATGGTGGGTAGCCCGCGGAAAGGAATCATCGTATAGCTGCCATCATGCAGCTCAGCGTGCTTCGCCTTGAATAGTGGCTCGAATGCTTCGAAGTTGTCCGCTTTGTGGCGTTGGGCAGAATCGCCATCGTGGTCGTATCGGGGTGCTTCTGGGAGGTTGGAAACGTCAAAGATTCCGGAGTCGTCGTCAAGCAGGTCAAAGTCATCGTCAAGGATATCGTCGATGGTTTCCGGCACTTTTTCTGGCTCTAGGAGCTTGAACTCATCGATGTCGGCGAGTTCCTCGCATTTCTGCAGATTGGAGCGGATGCCAGTCAGCCGCGCACCGAGTTTACGTTCGGAAATCACCAACGTGGAGGCACTGGGTTCGGTGCCATGTTCACGGTAGAAGTCGTTGATCTCCTGGAAGGAGCGGCGTAGGCGGTCGACTTCGGTGACAGGGAGGGGCTTTTTGGGCGCGTCGAGGAGGCCGTCGGTGTCGTCGGCGATGAGGTCGTCGAGAGCGGAGAGATCGAAGTGTGCCATTTAGTTGCCTTCCGTTGGTGCCTCTTGGCTCTTAAGTTGTTGCTGGCGTTCCTGCTTGAGTTTCTGCAGAACAAGGAGAGCTTCACCGTATGTTTTTTCGGTGGGGTCTTCGGAGCGGCGGTCGGGCCGCTTACCATTGTTTACTTTCACCCAGTTCTTAATTTGAGGATAGAGGTCGAGTGCCTCTTGCGGCTCAATGGTGATGCGGGTAGCCGCGATGGCATCGGAGATCAGGCGGAATACGTTAGCGGTGACTGACTTGGAAAGCACCTCGAACGCACGCTGGAAAGGGTTGATGGAATCGATGAGGTCAAGGCTCAACTCGTCGATGTTGACAAACCTGTGTGCCATCTTGATAAAGCGCTGGTCACCAACTTCACGTACTTCACCGTTTTTGATAACGGAATCGGCAACAACTCGTTGACGGACTTCCTCGACTTCGACCTCGCTAAGCTCTGGGTAGCGTTCACGAATAATCTTCGGGATGAGGATCTTGTTTGTGTCCTCTGGATTGATGTTTCCCAGTGCTGCCTTGGCAAAGGTGTCGTCCTGCAAAATGGTGGCCTTCAAATCATTCAGGTCCGATTCCACGATCTGCCGAACGCGCGCTGTCGACGGCTCCTTAAAGCCTTTAATCTTCACGGTGCTGGGCTCGGGGTGGTCGTCGTTACCTTTCTTGGTCTTGAAGTCGAAGTTGGGTGCCAGCACCTGCTCCATCAATAGGGACGCCGTGATCGCTTTCAGGATATTGTTCACGCTCACTGTCACTTCCCCCTGCGTCGCATCGGGTTCGGCGATCAGATTAGTAAACTGTGCGTGTTCTTTGCCTGGGCTGTCACGGGTGACACGTCCGATGATCTGGATAACCTCAGTTAGCGATGCCCGGTAGCCCACTGTCAGTGCATGTTCTGCGTAGGGCCAGTCAAAACCCTCTTTCGCCATGCCCAGGGCGATAATGATGTCTACAGCAGCAGGATCTTTGGACGCATATTCCGTAAGGTAGAGCAGTTTGCGGGCGCGGGCCTTCATATCGGTGTCGTCGACAAGGTCGACAACGCGCAGGTATTCGCCATTGTCGTGGCGTCGCATGACGATGACGCCGGTATCATCCTCTTCTTCGTCAACGGTGCCGATGACGTCCAGGATAGTACTGACTTCTTCGTACTTTTCCTTAGTGGATTCGCCGGAGTTCACGCTTGGGATGTGGATGATGGTCTTCTTGTCCAGGTCCAGGACTTCATGAATGGCGTCGGTGTAGCGGCCTTGGTAGAAGTGGTGGCCAATGCCCAGTGATTTCAGGTGCTCGTAGCCGTTGAGCTGGTCGTAATAGTTATAGGTGACGGTATCGAACTTTGCCTCGTCCTCCGGCGAGAGCACGGGGACTGAGTCACCGCGGAAGTAGGAGCCGGTCATGGCCACGATGTGGGCATCAGATTTCGCCATGATATCGCGCAGGACTGCGCCTAGGCGACTGCTTTCTGTATCTGCGGAGACGTGGTGGAATTCGTCGATAGCAACGACAGTTCCGTCAAAGTCCTCGGGTGTGAGCTTGTCGTAGGCGTAGCGCAACGTGGCGTGGGTGCTTACCAGGGTAGAGTCTGGGCCTTTCAGGAAGGAGACGAACTGGTCTACCTTGCTGCCGTCAGAACCCGGTGTGCACAGATTGTTTTCCGGTTTAATTTCCCAGTTGGCAAAGAATCCGTGTGAGACGAGGTCAGTGTTTGCAAAGGAACCACCAATCGTTCTCTCGGGCACCGCAACGATGACCTTCTTCCGGTCTTGGTTATAAAGCTTATCCAGCCCGATAAACATCAGCGCACGTGACTTACCTGATGCCGGCGGCGCTTTGATCAGAAGGTATTGAGCTGCCCGCTTTTCGTAGGCGCGCGCCTGCATTTCGCGCATGCCCAGTTCATCAGTGTGGATCGACGTGCCCGCCTGCGCGTATTGGACGTTGACTAGGTTGTTTTCGGGTTTGGAGTGCTTGCCCATTACTTCTTCGCCTTCTTTGCCGGGGTGGTTGCGGTTTGTTCTTTATACATAGCAAAGAGGTGCGACAAACGGGCCTCATCATTATCGAAAGCTTGTTTGGAATACAGGTTATCGACAAGCTTATCGACGACACCGTGTGCTTCCCGAAGCATCTCCGGTATTTTCTTGCGGTCGTACAACACCGCGAGCGTCTTCTCTGAGTAGTACTCCCGCACATCGAGGACCCGCAGCGCAGCCTGCGTGAGCTCTTCCTTGTCCGCCTCACTTAGCTCGGGGACTGGGAAGTTGTTGTAAACGATAGTGTTTGAGTAGCGGTAACGAGTTTCCATTTTTCCGCCCACAGCACCTGTCCACACCATATGCATACGTGAAGTGAGCAGCGCAAAAAGCCACGGCTCAGCATCGTAGACAGCGAAGGCAAGATTGGAAATAACAGTGTCAGAATCTAGGTACCCCATTGGGATGTACTCACGGTTCTCAGAGGATACGCTCGGGACAATAATGGAATCAGTTGGTTTATACCTGATTTCACCAAACTTGTATGGAGTGGCGGCTAGTTTATTCGTATCTTTACGGCCGCTTTCGCTCCGGAATTGTTCCACTGCGTCAACTCGCCGGCGAATTGGCTCAATTTGTAGCGCCGCCGAAACGTCGGAGTCTTCGATCCAGAGGCAATAGCGGATCTTATCGTAGATGAATTCTTCACTGCCGGTAAATTTTCGAGTAAATGCATTGGCCTCAGGATATTCGCCAACCAAATTTGCGTAATCTTCATGCGTCAGGGTAAGTGGTTTTCCAATCGGCATACTTCCGAAAGACATTTTCGGCAGGTTCGTGTTTCGATTCTGAGACGAACGTGTTACAAACACATCCGGACCATCGGCCAGGTAACCATTGATGTTCTTGGCTTCTTTGCTGATTTCATCTTGGTAGATGTACTTGGGCTTGTCAGATTTGTTTCGCAACCCAATGACCACAACGGTGACACCTGCATTGTTTTTTGCGTTGTTCTCCCACTTGAAAGAGGTGTACGCGAAACCGATCTCTACCCCAAGGTCAAGAATCTTGGGGAACATCAAACCCACATGTTCGCCCTGTGAAACGGAGTTCGTAGAAACGAGAGCTAGCTCTGCACGAGTGCCTTGAATGTATCGGGCCCCCTTAATGAACCACAGGGCGATGTAATCAAGGTTCTTGGAGTATTTCTCGTCAACGAAGACGAACTCGTAATCGGCTTTCTGCTCTTTGGTCTGTTTCTTAGAGCCACCGTACGGTGGGTTGCCGATGATGTAGATTTCGTCGGTGCCGTTGTTGGGGCACACAGATTCCCACTGGACGCGTGCGGCATTCCCTGCACGAATCTGGCCAGTTTCCTTAAGCGGAATAATGGACTGGGAGGTCTTGAACTTCTCCTCGAACTCCACATTCATCTGGTGTTTGGAAATCCACAGGGACAAGATAGCTATCTCTACCGCAAAATCGTCAATCTCGATGCCGTAGAAATGTTCAATGTTGATGCGGGATTCGTCGAAAAGCACATAATTATTGGACAGCTCTAAGATCCGCTCCATGATGGCGTGCTCCAGCTTGCGTAATTCCTTATACGCAATGACCAGGAAGTTGCCGGAACCACATGCCGGGTCAAAAACCTTGATGTCTGCGATGCGGTCATGCAGCTTCTCTAGCTTGGGCACGCTGTCGAAGGCCTGGTCGAACTCCTCCTTCAGCTTATCCAAAAAGAGAGGCTCGATTGTCTTCAAAATGTTGGGCACACTGGTGTAGTGCTGCCCCAAGTCCGAGCGCTTCCCAGGTGTGACGATCACCTGGAACATAGAGCCAAAGATGTCCGGGTTAATGTCCTGCCACATCAACGTGCCCAACTCGATCAACTGGGTGCGCGCCACCCCGGAGAACTTCGGAACCACAAGAGAGGCCTCTGTGGAAAACAACCGGCCGTTGACATAGGGGAAATCCGCTAGGTACGACGGCTTGGAATCAGCCTTATCCTCATCCAGTGCGGCAAATAGATCAGCGAGAAACTCCTGCACATCGCTGCCATCATCGTGGGTATGCGACGCGACAGCGTTGGTGAACTGGCCATCAGCAAAAATCCCCGTGTCCTCCGCGAAATAGCAGAACAACAGACGAGTGAAAAACACATTCAACCCATGGCGGTCGTTCTCCGAGTCGAAGAGCCCCGGGTTGGCGGAGAGGAGCTCGTCGAAAAGCTTGCCCATGCGCTCTGCGGCCTTGACATCGGCGTGAGACTCCGCGACGTACTGTGCCTTCTCCATTCCTGCCCACGGGAGGAAAAACGTGAAATGCTGGGGCAGCTCGGCAACGGGGAAAACGCGGTTCTCATTCGTTTTCGTATCCAGCGCAACAAACTCTGAGTAGTCGGAGACGATGACAAAACGCGGGCTGAAACGGCGCACATGAGCAGACTGGGCAAGCTCGCTGATCACCTTGAAAGGCTCTTCGCCAGCGGTGAGCTCGCGGAAGTAGACAACATTCTTCTGGCCGATCTCGTGCTCAGGATCTTCCGCAATGTTGATCGAGCCATTGCGCAGGCGCGTTATGGAGCTCTTGGGCTTACCGTAAGCATCCAGCAGTTCGAAAATGATCTCGCGATCATAGGAATCGCGCCCGCCCAATGGCTCAATGCGGGCCTCAATATCTTTCAAACTCAACCGTGCCACTAGAACTCCCTTGTCTCTACTGTTCAGAAGACAAGGGTAGTGGATTCCTGCGTTAGTTTACTCCTTCAGCCGGTGCAGGATCTCTCCGGCGTGCTCGACGATCAGGGTGTCCTCGTCGGCCTGGAGCGCGTCCCAGTCCAACTCGTCGGGGTTGGCGTAGCCCAGGTTATAGGCCTCGCACACCTCCGGTGGAACCTGCGACGCCAGGGTGACGTTGATGCGCAGCGTCTCCTCACCGGTCTCCGCGTCGTACTCGCCCAGGCCGCGGACGTGCGTGGAGTGCGCGATCTCGCCCCAGGGGTGGTCTTTGAACTTGTCCCACTGCTTAATGAAGTAGTCGATGCAGTGGTAGCCGATCTTGCCGATGCCCGGGTGCATCTCCGAAATCTCGGTGATGTGCGGGGCGTACACGATGATCTCACCACCATCGGCACACACGGGCTCCATCTTGTACACGCCCTTGGCGCCGGTCCACAGGTCCTCATACATTTCCGGAACCTTTGACACAATGCGCTTGTAGGGGGCGTCCAGCCACCTGATGTGCGTCTGGTGGGCGATCTCCGCGTTGGCGGCCCAAGCGGACTCGGTGGTGCCGAACGCGACGGAGTGCAGCGTGATGGAATCATCGTCGCCGGTTGTGGCCACGTAAGTGATGGCCAGCTTCTCGCCCGGGATCATGTCCGAGGACGTGTTAATCAGCTGGCGCACCGGCGTAATCCCCAGGGTGCCAATGATGTCTGAGGCCGTAATCAGCGCGCCCACCCAGTGCGAAATATCGATGACATCGTGGACAGAGCAGCCCGGGAAAAAGTACTTATTACCACCGGACATACCCACAACCTCGTGCGGGAAGATGGGGCCGATCACCAGGTTCACGTCCGCCTCGGCGACCAGCTTGTTGATCTGCACGTCCATCGCCCGGTCGGTGAGCAGGCCTTGGGTCAGCCGCTCAATCTCTTCCGCAGGGACGGTGCCCAGGGAGGCAATGGCATCCGGGTTCTGCCAATCATGGTTGAGGATCTCCGCCTTCGGGAAGCGGGTCTTCAGCTCGCCGGAGCCCACACCCAGCAGCTTCTCGATGGCAGCCTCCTCCATCGCCGCGTGCGTACCCAGGGCGATCAGGATGGTGATGGATTTCGCCCGGTCCTCGAGGGCGTCATAGGCCGACTGGATCATGAGGGCGTGCGGGCCGGAACGGGTGCCGTCGGGAATCACGACAACCACGTTCTTGTCATCCACATCAGCCTGCTCAATTTGGGCCAGAATGAAGTCGCGCGCCTGATCGTCGGAAAGCGAATCGGTCGGGGAGCCAATGAGGGCGGCGCTTTCAGCCAAGCCCTCAGGCACGGGGAGGGTCAGGTTGTCCTTAGTCATACTTCTAGTTTTCCCTTATCAGGCCCACTTTTCAAGCGGTTGTGAGCTTATCGACGAAGAACAGCCCGCACCCCGACTGGAAAGGGGTGCGGGCTGTCGCACAATCGGGTGTGACTGAAGGTTTAGAGGGCGTTCATCAGCCAGATAACAAGGACGATGATTAGTAGAATGCCAACGATGGTCCAGATAAGTCCGCTTCCGCGCATGGTGTTCTCCTTTAGGTAAGCGTGACCCATTAGTGGCCACGGATTAGTTTTTCACGGACGAGTTTACGGAAAAGTCAGTGAACTGGCAGATAAATGAAAGAAAATTAATCAATCGTGCCGTGTCCGCCCGAAATTTTGTGGACCCCGTAGACTCACTAGCATGCGCAGCCCCATCCCCGATTTTATGAACACCATCCTGGACGAGGTCCGCGATCTTGACGGTGGTGAGCCAAACCAATCAATCCCGCAGATGGCGGACGTTGACCCTGAGTATTTGTCGCTGGCCATCTGCACCACCACTGGGCATCTGTACTCGGTGGGCGACGATGAGCAGCTTTTTTCCATTCAATCCATCGCGAAGGCCTTTGCGTACGCGCTGGCGTTGGACGACTTGGGGCACGAGGCTGTCGACCAAGTCGTGGGCGTGGAACCTTCCGGTGAGGCTTTCAATGAGATGAGCCTGGAAGAGGAGTCGAAGCGCCCGGATAACCCGATGATCAACGCGGGCGCGATCTCCGTGAACCAGTTGATCAATGGGTCGGACTCCAGCGTGGAGGACCGCCTTGAGCGCATCGAGCAGCTTTTTTCGGATCTGGCGGGGCGGCCGATGCAGATTGAGAAAGACATCACGGACACAGAGTTCAAGCTGGCCGCGCACCGCAACCTGTCGATCGCGCACATGCTGAAAAGCTATGACATGATCCAGGATGAGCCGCATGATGCCGTCTACAGCTATATCGCCCAGTGTTCCTTCATGGTCACCGCGCGGGATCTTGCCGTGATGGCCGCAACGTTGGCTAACGGGGGCGTGCAGCCGATCACCGGCAAGCGCGTGTTCGGGGAGGATGCTTCACGACGAACGCTGGCCGTCATGAGCTCCGCCGGAATGTACGACGCCGCCGGCCGTTGGATGGCCAACGTGGGTATCCCCGCCAAATCAGGCGTGGGCGGCGGGCTGATTGGGTGCATGCCGGGCCAGTTGGGAATCGCTACCTACTCACCGCGTCTCGACGAGCAGGGCAACTCCACCCGCGGTGTGAAGGTGTTTGAGCGGCTCAGCCAAGAAATGGGCCTGCATTTGATGAGCTCCAACTACTATGCTGTGCCGGGCATTCGCTCCATCGAGCGCGAGGGCGATGCCACCGTGATCGCCCTGCAGGGCATGGTGAACTTCCCGGCCGCGGAGAACGTGCTGCATGAGCTGGGTGAACACCGCCTCACCAGCGAGAAGATCGTGTTGGACCTGTCGCGGGTGACCGGGTTTAACCGCATGGGCCGCCGCGTAGTGAAGGAGGGCCTGCGCCGCATCCGCGAGGAGGGTTTCCACTGCGCCATCTATGATCCCGATACCGTGATGGCAGACCTGGTGTTCTCCGACGGCACCCAGGCCGAAGAGGTGGAGGACTTCCAGCTCACCGTCACGATCGACGCGCCGGTGGAGAAGGTCTTTGACGCGGTGACCAACCCCGAAAACTGGTGGGTACGCGATATCGAGGGCGTTGCACAGGACGAAGGCGACGTGTTCGAGGTTGAGTTGGAGGACCACTTCTCCCAGTACCGCGTGGTTGAGTATGTGGAAAATGAGCGCATCGTGTGGCACGTGGACCAGACGGGGCATGCGGATGAGTTCAACGAGTGGAATGACACGGACCTCGTCTTCGAGTTTGCACCCCTCGTCGATAAGCCTGATGCCACCGAGCTCACCTTCACCCACCGTGGTCTGCAGGACCACATGGAGGTCTACACCGAGGGCACCAACGATTGGGTCCTCTACCTGCGCGAATCCTTGCCCGCGCTGGTGACTGAGGGCAAGGGCAAACCACGTGAGGAGGACAACTGATGGCTTTAGATTCCCCGATCCCTGACTATTTGGCAGACATCCTCGACTACGTCCACGATAAGGACGGCGGTGCTGTCGCCGACTATATCCCCGAGCTGAAGGACGCGGACCCCGACAAGTTAGCCTTGGCGGTATGCACCGCGAACGGCCGGCTCTACTCGGTGGGCGACGATGAGGTGGAGTTTTCCATCCAGTCCATCTCCAAGCCCTTCGTCTACGCGTTGGCGTTGGATCAGGCGGGTGAGGACGCGGTAAGCCAGGTCGTTGGGGTGGAGCCCTCCGGCGAGGCCTTCAATGAGCTCAGCCTGGAGGAGGAATCAAAGCGGCCGGACAACGCCATGATCAACGCGGGCGCGATCGCCATTAACCAGCTGATCAATGGGACGGATTCTTCCATCGATTCCCGCGCGGACCGTATCTTGCAGCTCTTCTCCGACCTTGCCGGGCGCAAGTTGCGTATCGACGAAGAACTCACCGACTCCGAGCTCGCCGGCGCCGACCGTAACCTTTCGATCGCCTACATGCTGCGCAACTATGGGATCGTGAAGGATTCCGCAGAGGATGTGATCCGCAGCTACACCCGTCAGTGTTCGGTGATGGTGACTACCCGCGATCTTGCCGTCATGGCGGCGACGCTGGCCAATGGCGGGGTGCAGCCCGTCACTGGTGAGCGGATCTTTTCGTCGCGGGCCGCGCGCCACGCCCTGGCCGTGATGAGCTCCGCCGGAATGTACGATGCCGCCGGCCGCTGGATGTACACGGTGGGGATCCCAGCGAAATCTGGCGTGGCAGGTGGCTTGATTGGCACGATGCCTGGCCAGATGGGCATCGCTACTTTTTCCCCGCGTCTCGACGAGCAGGGCAACTCCGTGCGCGGCGTGCAAGCTTTTGAGCAGATGTCGGAACAGATGGATCTCCACCTCATGGGTGCTGCGAACTATGCGCCGCCCGGGATCCGCTCCATCGAGCGCGAGGGCGACGCCACGTTGATCACCTTGCAGGGCGTGATCAACTTCACCGCCGCGGAGAATGTGCTCTATGAGATCAGCCAGCACCGACTCACCAGCGACCAGCTTGTCCTCGACATTTCGGAGGTGGCCAGCTTCAACAAGATCGGCCGCCGCGTGGTCAAGGAAGGTCTGCGCCGGCTGCGTGAAAACGGTGCTCATGTCGCGATTTATGATCCCGACGACGTCATGGCGGACAAGGAATACTCGGACGGCACCCACGCCGAGAAGGTCGATGACTTTGAGCTCACCGTCAGCATCGATGCGCGTGCCGACGAGGTCTACAACGCCATCGTTCAGCCATCCACCTGGTGGGCCGATGCCATCGAAGGTGATCCCTCTGAAGAGGGCGAAATCTTCGAGCTCAACCTGCCAGAGAACTATGCACAGTACCGCGTTGTCACCGCTGAGCCTGGGCAGCGTGTGGTGTGGCACGTGGAGCAGACCGGGCACGCCGACGAGGTGTCCGAATGGACTGGGTCTGACCTGGTGTTTGAGCTGGAGGAAGTGGAGGAGGACGGCGAGGTATTCACCCGCCTCAACTTCACCCACCGTGGTCTGCAGCAGCACAAGGTTCTCTATGAGGAGGGCTCGAATGATTGGACCGGTCGCCTGCGTGAAGCTCTGCCCGCACTGATCACGGAAGGAAAGAGCCGGTAACTGCCTAGCCTGCTCAGCCCCAGTCGCCGAGAGCGCCTTCGACCGCACCTAGGACGGATTCGATGAGCGGCCAGCGCTGCTCCTCGGGAAAGCCGGCGTCTGCCCATTCGAAGCTGGTGGCCTCGAAGAATCCGATCCCACCGGAAATGGCGAAGCGCTGCCGTTCACTGCCGGGCTCGAGCAAGCGCTCAAGGTAGCCTTGCAGCGTGTCGTGCCATTCCAGGCGCAGGTGTGTGGCCTCGGCGGGCTCGTCGCCGGAGCGCTGTGTCGCCAGCCAGTCCGCTGGGTGCTCGGCGATATAGGCGGTGAACGCCTCCATGCCGGTGCGGAGGATGTCGCGCCTGTTCGTGTTGGGCGGAAGTGCCTGCACGGCGTCGATGACGTGGGCCCCCGCAGCCTCATAGACGGAGGTCAGCCATGCGACGTAGACCCCGGCCTTGGAGCCGAAGTAGTGGAAGATGAGGGCTTGTGAGGTCTCGGCGGCGTCGGCGATGGCTTGGGTATTGACCTCGGAGTAGGGCGCGAGCCGGAAAAGTTCGCCGGAGGTGTCGAGGATCATTTCACGGCGCTGTTCAGCGCTTAAGCGTTTGCGGGGAGCGGGCTGGGAGGGTGTCATAGTGGCAAGCATACCTTGTTTGAGCTAGACTCAACAACAGTTACTGAGTATTGCTCAACAAGGAGTTTTGGACATGTTAGAAAGCACCATCTGGTGGCACGTATACCCGCTGGGGTCCTCCGGTGCCCCGATCCGCGACCGCGAAGGCGACGATTCCGGCCACCGCCTGCGCTCCCTCGAGCCCTGGCTGGATTACCTCATCGAGCTGGGTTGCAACGGCCTGCTGTTGGGCCCGATCTTTGAGTCTGCCACCCACGGTTATGACACCCTGGACCACTTCCGCATCGACTCGCGCCTGGGAACCAACGAGGATTTCGATGCCCTCATGCAGGCCTGCAATGAGAAGGGGATCCGCGTAATGCTGGACGGCGTGTTCAACCACGTCGACCGCAACCACCCCGCCGTGGCCGAGGGCCTGGCAGGCGACACGAACTGGGAAGGCCACGACCAACTGGCCACGCTGCACCACGACGACCAGCGGGTCCGCGACAAGGTCGTAGAGATTATGGAGTTCTGGCTGACCAAGGGGATTTCGGGCTGGCGCCTCGACGTTGCCTATTCCGTCCCCGCTGACTTCTGGCGCGAAGTGCTGGGACGCGTACGCCAGAATTATCCCGACGCCATCTTCCTAGGCGAGGTCATTCACGGCGACTACGCCCAGATCGCTGAAGCAGGCACCCTTGATTCCGTCACCCAATACGAGCTGTGGAAAGCCATCTGGAGCTCCATCAAGGACGTCAACTTCTTCGAGCTCGCCCACGCCCTGGGCCGCCACAGCGAGTTCTCCGAGCACATGATCACCAACACCTTCGTCGGCAACCACGACGTTAACCGCATCGCCTCGACGGTCGGGCAGGACCACGTAATCCCCGCTGTAGCCATGCTGATGACGCTGCCCGGCAGCCCGTCGATCTACTGCGGCGACGAGCAGGGCTTCACCGGCCTGCGCGGCGAAGGTTTTGCCGCCGACGACCCAGTACGCCCACCTCTTCCAGCAACACCGAGCGAGCTTGCCGACGAGGGCCGCTGGCTTCTGGAGGCGCACAAGGCTTTGATCGCGGTGCGTCGTCGTCACGCGTGGCTAGCAACCGCCACACTGGAGGTCGTCGACACGGCCAACGAAACGATCAGCTATGTCGTGTCTAACCGCGAGAACGCGGAGGAGAAACTGCAGGTCGACGTGTGGCTGGAACCGCAACCGGGCGTGCGGATCCACGCCGGCGACCAGACGGAATACCAGTGGCAGCAGCCTTAAACGTCTAGCCGAAGTCCTTGCATCCGGCGATGTAGTTGACCTGGGCGAGGTGCTCGATCGCGTCGATGAGCAGGGAGGTCACGCGCACCGCACGGGTGATGTCTTCGCCGTTGTAGGTGTCGATGACTTCCTCCCAGTCCTTTTTCTCCCACTGGTCGGCGCGCTTTTTCACCTCAGCGATCGTGGCCCGAACATACTCGGTTAGGCCTTGCTGGTCCTCGATCTGGATCGAGCGCGCCTCGTCCTGGCTGTGGCCATAGCCGAAGGAATCGCCAAGCTCACCAAGCCCGAAACGCTTCTGGAAGCCCTCCGCCGTCCACACCTCTTCGTGGTCGGACAGGGCAGCCAACTGGGCGTCCATTTCGCGGCCGGTGTGCCACAACAGCCACGCGGCGGAATTGGGATGCATCTGCGGGTGGGCGTTGAACTCTGCGGGGGTGAAATCGCGGATCTGGTTGAGGGAGAACTCGGCGCGGTCGGCAAGGTCAGTAATGAATGCAGTGGTGTTCATACATCCCACGTTAGCGCTTTTAGCGCAGGTAGTCGCGCCCAATTTTTAACGCCGCGGTCAGTAGGCCCGACCATTTCTCCTTATCCACGCCAGCCGGCCCGGCGATCGGCACAATGCGCTGTTCAGCCACGGTGCGGGCCTGGGTGTACTTCAACAAACCCTCGTCGCCATGGCGCCGCCCGACTCCGGAGGCCTTCCACCCACCCATGGGGGCATCCACGCTCGCCCACGCGGCGGCATAGCCCTCATTGATATTCACCGTGCCCACGTGCAACTGCGATGCAATCTCGCGTGCGGTGCGCGCCGGGCCGAACACCGCGGCGTTGAGTCCGTATTCAGTATCGTTGGCTTTCAAGATGGCCTCCTCGTGGGAGTACACCACCTCCACCCTGACCACCGGCCCGAAGACCTCTTCGCGGTACAGGTCGGCGGTGGCGGGGACGTCGACAAGCACCGTCGGCGCATAGAAGGTGGGGCCGAGCTCGGGCAGGCGCGTCCCGCCGGCAGCCACCGTGGCCCCTTTAGCGACGGCGTCGCTGACAAAGTCCGCCACCTGATCCACGTGATCCATGCTGATCAGACAGCCCATGTCCGTCTCCCAGGATTTGTCACCGGCAACGCGCATGCCCTCCACGGCGGTCACGAACGCAGGGATGAAGTGGTTGGCCACATCGGCGTGCACGTAGATCCGCTCCACGGACACGCACAGCTGGCCGGAGTTGGAAAAACAGGCGTTGAGCACGCCGGGGATGATGGCGTCCACGTCCGCGTCCGACGTCACGATCAGCGGGTTCTTGCCGCCGAGCTCGCCAGAAAAATCAATCAGGCGCGACGCTGCCTGCTCCGCCAGGGTGCGGCCGGTCGCGGTAGACCCGGTAAACATCAGGTAATCGCACGTTTCGACGATCGCCTGACCCACCTCACCGCCCGGACCAGGCAGCACGGTGAACACGCCTTCTGGCAGCCCCGCTTCCTCAAGGAGTGCGGCCGCGCGTAAGGCGGTCAGCGGCGTCTGCGAATCGGGCTTAAGTACCACGGCATTACCGGCCAAGAGAGCGGGGATCGCATCCGAGACAGCGAGCGTGAGCGGGTAATTCCACGGCGCGATGATGCCGACCACACCTACTGGTTCGCGCTGCACGCGCGTGCGGGTGGCCACCGGTAGAGCACCTTTCGCCCGTCGCGTCTTCAACAAACGGGGCGCGGCGTAGGCGTAGTGGCGGGCCGTGATCGCAACGTCGAGTACCTCTTCGAAGGCCGAGCGGCGACTCTTTCCCGATTCGTCCTGGACCAGGTCGAGTATCTCGTCGCGACGCTCCAGCACCAGGTCATGGAAGCGCAGCATGATCGCCTTGCGCTTCGTAACCGGGGTGGATGCCCACTGCGCCTGGGCGAGGCGAGCAGCGTCGACGGCGTGGCGCGTACCGTCCGCTGAGTAGAGGGGCGCGTAGTCGATGATCGAACCGTCGACGGGGCGGGTGATCGGAGTGGTATCAGGCCCGATATCAGTAGTCATACACTTCAATTTATGCGATTTACGCAGCCGGTGTCGGATAGTCTGTAGGGTGGGGGCATGAACTTTTTAGAAAGAGCCCGCAAGAAGCGCCGCCGGAAGATCGTTGGAGGCACCGGCCTAGCCACGGCGGCTGCGGCCACCCTCGGCACCATCGCGACCGACCCGGACAGCCTCTGGTACCGCACGCGCCGCAAACCATCATTCCAGCCGCCGAAGTGGTTATTCCCCGTGGCCTGGACCGCGCTTTACACGGACATTGCCCTGGTCAGCGGCTTGTCCATTGCCGATGCCGACGAGGCTAACGACGAGCAGATGCGCAACTCCCTGGCCACCGCTCTTGGAATCAACCTGGCGCTCAACGCGGGGTGGTGCGCCCTGTTCTTCCGCAGTAAGTCTCCAGCCCTGGCAACCGCCGGTGCTGCGGCGCTGACTGTGTCCAGTGCGGACCTGACGCGCCGGGCGATGCAGGTGAACAAAACACGCGGCGCATGGTTGATCCCGTACCCACTGTGGAGCGCGTTCGCTACCGTGTTGTCGGCTGCGATCTGGCGCAAGAACTAACCCAAACTGCTGAACCTGAACTGTTGGAACTGGGCACTTTTTGGGCTGTGGGGCGGCAAAACGCCCCTGTTCCAACAGTTCAGCTACAGCATTGTGCGTTGGAACTAGCAGAGGGTGACGGGCTAGTTTCCCTTAAGCCCCCACGAAACGGCGCGCCAGGGAGAAGTAGGCCTGGGCGGTCAGCTCGACATCTTCCACGTCCACGTACTCGTCATGGGAGTGCAACTGGTTGAGGACTTCGTCGAAAAGCCGCTCGCGCGCATGCAGCGCAAAGCCGTAGCCCACACCGCCGAGGCGACGGGCAAAGCGCAGGTCAGAACCGCCGGCAGCGATGGTGGGGATGACGGGAACGTCGGGGAAGAACTCGTGGAACGTGTCGACGATCGCCTCATACAGTGGGCCCTCTGCTGGAGATACGGTGGCGTCTTCGGTGATCAGGTGCTCGATTTCCACGCGGTCAGCCAGGTCGCCCAGCGCGTTGCGTAGCACCTCATCGATTTCCTCCTGGGTCTGGCCGGGCAGGGGACGAATGTCCAGCTCCACCCACGCGTGTGAGGGCAGCACGTTGATTGCGCCACCGGCGCGCAGAACAGTGGGGGCGTAGGTTGTGTGGCTCATCGCGTGCGAGTAACGGGCCAGGGGCCCGAGTGCCTCATATTTTTCGCCGTTGATCAGCTGTTTCTCGGTCTCAGGGTCAAACTTGAAGGCGCGGACATAGCCTTCCCACAGGTCGCTGGAAGACACCTCGGGTTCGATCGCGCAGAGGCGACGGGCTACCTCACCAATCACGCCGACTGTCATATCGCGGCCATACGGGGTGGAGCCGTGGCCAGCATCACCGTGGACGTGAATGCGTCGCTGCGCTGCACCCTTTTCACCCACGACAACAATTAATGCGTCCGACCCGTCACTCACCGACAAATGCGAACCGCCTGTTTCGCTGAGGCAGTTCTTCCACGAAAAAGCGTCCGGTTTGTGCTGAGCCAACCACCCGGCACCGAGGCCGCCGCGGGCTTCTTCGTCGGCAAGCCCAACAAAAGTCAGCGTGCCCCGCGGGCGGACGTGTCCATCCGAGGGCTTCGCCTTTTCCTTTGCGGCGATAGCCGCAACCTCGCGGGTCGCGGCGGCCATGGCGGCGGTGATGAAAAGCATGTCGGTGGCGCCGCGGCCGTAGATTTTCCCGTCGACGATCTCGGCGCCGAACGGATCCTGGGTCCACTTGGGCGTATCGACGGGCACCACATCGGTGTGGCCAAGCAAGGTCAATGGTTCAGCATCGGGGTCAGTTCCTTCCACTGTGAAAGCAATAGAGACGCGGCCGGGGTGGGGCTCGAAACGTTCCACCGTGACGGTACCGGCGGCGATCTCGTCGGAGAAAAACTCTTCGAGAGTGTCAGCGTTGCGGACTTCCGCGCCAGAATCGGCGGTGAGGTCATTGACGCAGGCGTTGCGGATCATATCGCGCAGCAGGTCGATGGTGGACTCGTTCAAAGATTTTCCCGAAAACATACGCCCAGCCTAGCAAGTGATGCGAACCGCTATGATGGCCCACATGAACACAATTGTGGTATTTGAATTTCCATCGTCTGGCCCCTACGGCGCCGAAGCAGAAGCAGCATATGCAGACCTGGCACAAGATATCGCAAGTGAGAAGGACCTGGTGTTGAAGGTCTGGACGGAAGACCCATCCCGCCAGGTTGCCGGTGGCGTGTACCTGTTCACCTCTGAGGAGGCGGCAGACACCTACATCGAGAAGCACTCCAACCGCCTAGGCGGCTTCGGTATCACCGACATCAAGGCTGTGAAGTACCAGGTCAACGATGGCCTTTCTGCCGTCGACCACGCAGTACTGTCGCGTTAGAGCGCACCTGGCGCGCGGGCGCTGCGCTGACAGCCCAGCGCTTCCAGCTAGCGCTCTAACCCACCGTGCCCAACTCTGTCGCCAAGTCGCTTAAAGCATCCTGGCTATCCTCTTCCGAACCCGATTCTGACCGCGCGCCCAGCGCAATGCCGTACACGGTTCCATCAAGTTCGACGAACCCGAACTGGCGGGAGTGGAATGAGCCGTCATCATCGTCAGACCAGCCACCTTTGAACGCAGCGTCATCAATCTCGCCGAGACCCCAACGCTGCTCTTCTACCACCTCGTACATCGCATCGACCGTTAGCACGTTTTTCGGAAGCCTGCTGAGGTAGTACCCGAACTTTGCCTGGTCTTTGAAGGTCCAGTCAGTCATGCCGTAGGCATCGGGGACCTCAACACCCGGAGTTGCCCGAGCGATCACGTTTTCGATCTTGGAGCGGGCCTGTTCCTCAGATATTCCCTCGCATTTAAACAAGCGCCATGCAGCATCATTGTCCGACCACTCCAAGGAGGCACGAATCAGGTTCTCTCGTGAACGCTCGTTGATGTCGCAGTGCGCCTCCGCCACCAGTGTAAGGGGAACCTTGATCGTGGACCAGGCTGGCAGTGTCTTCAGCGATCCCGCAAAGTACTGAGTCTTCGGCGTATACAGCGCTACACCGATCTCAACGTCGTACTCGTCTTCGAGGTTGGCCACAGCGTCGTCAAGATCTAACGACGCCAGGCTGGTCTTCGTGCCCCGCGTGGATGTCAACGAGTTATTGGAGCCAGGTGACGACGAATCCGCCACGACCGTGGTACGAGGAAATGCATCACCAGCGGCAAGCGACCGCCCACCATCGGCCGAGGAGCACGACGTAAGCAAAGCGGCAGCCGAGACGGCTACCGCTAAAGCTCCAATACGAAACCTCATAGCAGTATTATTCCACGAAATCCCAGACCCAGCGCGGGCAGCTCAGCGGTGCAGCATCACAGCAGATAGTCAGGGTGCCTGGTTACCTGCCATGGTGTCCTCATAATCAGGAACACACTGTTCGCCCAAGTAGGTGCTGACGATGGATTGGTTTTCGATAAAAGGAGACATGAAGTGTGGCTGTGGTTTCGAAACATCAAAACCGTTGGTGCGGAGATGGCCAAGGAAGGCATCAGCATTCTCCAAGACATAGTCGATGGCTGGGGTCAACTCGTCTGGTACGTAGGGGCGAAATTGCGGGTACCACTTCGCATCGTATTCGGCACCATGGATCATCTCCTCCGTGAGGGAGTAATCCTCGCGTGCCCAAAGGGCAAGTAGGTCGTCTATGGAAGATAAATAGTAGTCGTGGACGAGAGCACACAGCGCGTCATGGTCAGTAGGAGGTGTCGAAATGCCAGACTTCCCAAAAGCTTGTTGAGTTGGAGTGGTTTCTGGAGTCGCCTCGGCGGGTGGTTGGGCTGTTGAGGTGGAATTTCTACCTAAGACGTCGTCGACCCCTAATCGCGTCCCGTTGAAGGAATAGTTGCAGGTATCCGCGATGTAGCCGTGCACTTCGGACAAAGCTGCGGGATCGTAGTCCGCGGCATTGTCGATCGATTCCCCCGCGGTCAGGTAGGTCACAATCATTTGTTGGGTCATCCCGGAAGTTTCAGACAACGATTGGGCCGCTCGGGCCAGATCTTCGGGGACAAGTGATGCAACTGCTGAGTACCACGCCGAATTGTAAGCATTCGCCTCCACAGCCATTTCCAAATACTCACGTGGTTGTTTTTGCATTGTAGGGTTGCCGTAGGCCTCAATGACTTAGCCCATGGACTTCGCCGCCTGCTCAGACACCGTGCATATCTGCGTCGGGTCATTGTGTTGCGCGACCTCAACCACCTCAGAGGCGTCCTTGGTTGAGACAGCTCCGCACATGCTGTCCACAAAAGCATCGACCTCGGAAGCACGCAGTGTACTCAGAGGCTCCAGCTCTGGGCTGCCCGCGTCCTCCTGGCGAAGCGCATCAAGCACATCAGAAACTACCTCGTCGAAACGCGACGAGGTTGCTAGTGCCAGCGCTTTCTGGTTCTCTGGCGTGTGTTCCGCAACGGTGCGGTACCACTGTGCCTGGGCGTGGGCTTCTTCAATGTAGTGCGCCACAGATGCGTCCGTTGCAGTGCGATCAGCAACGGCTGTGAATTTCCGTTGCTGCTCAGCAAGTACATTATCGTGTTGTCTGGCCGCATCACACAGTGCCGCCACAGTTTCTTGATCAACTGCTGTAGGCTCTTTCTTTTTGTAAGCAGTAGAAGCAGGTGAGCAAGCGCTCGTAGTAAGCGCCACCCCGATGAGTAATGCAAGTACGCGTAATTCTGTACGCATAGAAATCCCCCCTTAAAATTTTCAGCGTGCTTCGGAGGGTAATACAAAATCGGCTAGTTCGCCATTGGAGCGGAGTTAACGCTGCTTATCGACGATCCGACGCACGACTTTTCTGGGCGCGCCACTTGCGCAACAGCTCGTAGCCGTCATGGCCGTACACTGTAGGAGTATCCGGGTAGTGCGCTGGCTGGGCCAGGGCGCTGGTTGTACCGTGAGACAGGACATGCTCCTGGGCGCTGAGTTTGCGGATTGCCACTTGCTTCACCCGGTCTGGATGCTCGAAAATGGCATCGCCGTAGATCAACGGGTCGTGCTGGCCGTCATCACCGACAAGGATCCAATTGATTTCGGGGAACTCGATAAACAGGTTACGCAGCTGCACCTTCTTGTGCTCCTTGCCGGAGCGGAACAATCCAGTTGGGGTGGGGCCCCAATCGGTCAGCAGCAACGGGCCCTCGGGCAGATCATGTTTCTTGATGAAATGCACCAACGTTTCATAGGTATTCCATGCGCCGGTGGACAAATAGAAGACAGGCGCGTGAGGGTCGTCGGCAAGCAACTCGGCGTAAAATGCGTCCATGCCCTCCACAGGTTGGCGGGTGTTGGTCTTTTTCACCCACGAATTCCAGGCGGCCAAGACAGCGCGCGGCAGCATGGTGACCATTACCGTGTCGTCGATATCGCTCACCAGGCCAATGCGCGCATCTTTCGACACAATCTGGACCGGCGCGTTCGCGGTAGTGCCACCGTCCACAGTGATTTCAGCCTCATGCCATCCGGGGTCCAAACCATGATCGGCAATAAGCACATCGATATAGCCGTTATCGTTAGTTTCAGAGCGAACTTCCTGCTCACCCAGGCGCACCGACACACCGATATGCGGAACCTGTGTGGTGAAAAACTGGCGGTAGCCGCGAACCACTTCAAGCTGGGGTTCTTCATGGTCGCCCATCACCACCCGACCCAGCACGTGGGCGCGCCGGGCGGAACCATAGCCGGTAAACCCCGTAACTTGTGGAACCCAACCACTTTCAGATTTGCGGCGAACTCCGCGGCGGTTAATGCGACGTTCTGCAGCGCGGACGATATCTGATAAACCCATAACGGTGACAATACCGGGCGAGACGTGGGTTGGTTGCCCTAGGGTGCGCAGCGGTGTACCAGAGGTGTGCCAACAGCGTACCAGCGGCGTACCAGGGTCACTGACCTGGCTTTATACCCACAAAACCATACTGTGTGACATAGGTATGGCCCTTTGAAACACCATATTCTTTGTCCAACGCAGAGATTTCCTCCAGCTCATAGCACTGCACCTGTTCAAAGCCCGCAGCCTGAAATAAGTCCAGATAAGGCTGGGTGCTAGTAGCCATCGCCAGGGGCAAGGCTTCCAGCTGCTCGCGGTGATACACCTTGGTAAACGCGTCCGCGCCGTGATCAGACTCCACAGACACCTCCACGTTAGCACCGGCCGGGAACCAATTCGCGTCGAAAGCGATGATCCGCCCGCCCGGTGCCAACAGTTCATTCCACGCCGCCAGTGCGCTTGCTGGATCCGGCAGCGTCCACAGCAGATAGCGCGACGCAACAACATCAAAAGGACCCTGCACGGGCGGGTTGGCTGCCTCACCCGCTAAGAAAGTAGCAGTGCTTGACGACGATTCCCCTGCCAGGCGCGCCTGCTCAAGCATCGTCTCAGAAAAATCAATGCCGGTGACCTCATGGCCAAGGTGAGCCATCTGATGGGAGAGGTAGCCGGAGCCACAACCCACATCTAAAATTCGGGCTGGCAGAGCTGGGAGGAAGCGCGTTAAAATTTTCCGCCACGCAGCACGGTCTTTGTTGGCACGCTGACTAGCTACTTGGTGGTTGTGATAGTGCGGGGCGCGGCCACTCCAGTAGTTGGCGATTGCTTCGTCGTTATGCGCTGCTGGTGTCATTGTTCTTGTCCATATTCTTTTCTTTTTCTGCCAGGTTGTCCAGCACTGCCCGAACTAAACGGATCACACGCACATCCTGGGGCATCTCGTCGTGATGTACCTGGGCACCATGCTCTAAGTCTTGGACCCACACATTACGCACCTGGCCGGGAGTCGAAGAACGCAAAAAACAAGATTCCGGCGGCTGGACAATGGCATCAAAACGCGTGGCCACACACGTGTAGGTCACGCCCTCCTCCACATCACCACCCGCGTTGGTTTTCTGCAACAGCTCAGAACCAGAGATCTGCTGGAAGGCCGCCGGGCCAAGCGCGTAGCGGATCAACGAACGCATCGCCTTTTCCGCCACTTTATTGGTCACCAGCGGGCTGGCGATCCCGCCCAATGTCGTCCCATGGTTCGGAGAACTGAGACAGACCAGGTGTTTGGTGCGCCTCGCCCCATCGAAATGCCGCATCCAATACCGTGCCAACAACCCGCCTTGGGAATGGCCGATCAAAATCGCCCGGTCTGCACCTGTATGCCTCAGCACCGCGCTGATGAAGGCCTCCACCTCGGTGGCAGAATCTTCAATCAGGCGGGTGCCATGATTACCAAAGTTAAGGGCGTAGACACCCCAGCCGTCGGCACGGAGGTTTTCGGCCATGGGGTGCCAATAGTCACGGTCAGCGCCTGTGCCATGGATCATCACTACAGGCCAGGGTTGCTCAGCGGGGCGGAAGTCATCCTCGAAGTAATTCTTACCCCGCACTTTTGGCACAAACGGCAGCTGTTCTGCAGGTTCCGTTTGTACGTCAAGCTCAGCTAAACTGCCAGCAATATCCTCGTCGATACGATCCACGTGGACGTTCTTCGCGTGCTTCACCAACTCGTCGGGAAGATCAGAGGCATCAACGTTCCAGATCTTCGCCAGTTGATGCTTGAAAGACGATGAATCCATGGCGCGCCTCGAAACCTACCTAGGCGTTGTAGGTGACATCGCGGGTGCCAAACATGTCCAAGTCCATCGGGCAATCGTCGTCGCCAAGCTCATGCTTAATCAGTGCGTTGAGCTTAGCCAAGAGCTTATCGACGAGATCCCTGTCAAACTTTGGATTATCTGGGTTACCAATGTTCTCCAGCTCATCCGGGTCATTAACCAGATCATGGACAGTCACATCGCTGGTCTCATAAAGCTCCTCGACAGTCTGGGGTGGGGCGTACTCGGTGGGAGAGAACCAGCGCACCAACTTGTATTGGCCGTCAACCACAGCGCGGAAAAACGTCCGGCGCTTAAAATCGGGCGCACCATACTTCTTACCGGTCTCCTTCATCGCCTCCACACGTGCCTCAGTGTCCAGCGGCAGCCCCGTCAACTCACCAAGCGCACCCTCAATACCCCACTGCGGATCCAGCTGGTGCAAGCCCTCCCACATCAACAAGGCACCATCGCCAGGCTCATCCGCATCACCACGAGGCGGGGTGGTGGTTTCCGGAGCAGTGAAGATGCCAGAGAGATCACGCCCCGGCAGGTCCGGGTAGAGTTCAGCACGTTTTTCGTCGTTAAGCCCAGCGAAAGCGAGGATAGTAGGCGTAACGTCCACGTGCGAGCCGACGGCCGACGAACGCTGACCCTGCGCACCACCAGGGACCACACCCGTCATGTTCACCACAGTGGCCTCGTTGTAGTGAATACCGCCCTTCTGCGTCATGCCATGAGCACCATTCATCTCGCCGTGATCAGAAGTAAACAGCACCACGGTGTTCTCCCACAGGCCCTGGCGATCCAACTCGTCGAAAATTCGACCAAACTGATAATCCACCAAGCGCATCGAATTAATCAAGTAGTTGCGGCGCTGCTTCCACACCTCGTGGCCCTCCTCACTCTCAGGGGGAGCCGTGTAATTCATGCGGGCAAAATCCCGGTAATTGTGCACGCCAAGAGGCTGGTCAGCCAAGTCGTCGTCAAGCGACTTCGGCAGCGACGGATCATGCCACTGCTCAAGGATGCCCATCGACTGCACACCATGCTGCTTGGCATAGGTGAAGCCACGCGGATCGCCTTCCTCGACATCGCTGGCGCGGAAAAACATGATGTCATGCGGGTTAACCATGGAGGAAACCAGCAACCACGGCTGATCCTGAGGCGCCTTATAGCGCAACCAATCCACCGTCTCCTCAGCAACCGTGCCGTCGTGGGTCTGGCCCTCCATCGGACGGCCCCAATTATCGCCCCAGGTTTGATAGTCCGAAAAACCGTAATCTTCCAGCGCGTCCTGCGTGCCAGCATTGATCTCCGAAAGATGCCACTTGCCCTTAAAAGCAGTGTAATAGCCCTGCTCACGCATCATATCGCCCACGGTAGGGGTGTCCGGGCCCAGCGGTTTAATCCACGCAAAGTCGGTGTTGTCCCACATACCCAAAGTTTTGGCGTGCTGGCCGGTCCACATCGTCGTACGCGACGGAGTGCACTGCGGCACCGTGCAATAGTGCTGCTCCAAAGTCACGCCCTTGTCTTCGAGGCGCTTCAGGTTAGGCAGCTCCACGCCCTCAGGCAGGTCCATATGCATATCCCACTGGTCCATACACAAAACGAGGATATTGGGCTGAGATTTTTGAGAAGAATCCTGATTTACTGCTTCATTTGTTGCTTTATTTGTTGCTTCGCTAGTCATTGAAGATTACTTTCTGGCACTTAGGAAAATGAGTAATAGCCCCCACTGTAGGTAGGTTGGGCAATAATTTAAAGGAATTTTGATAAATCCGTTCATCGATGAAGGAACCCAAAATGGACCTCAATGAGTTTTTGCGCCAAGCCCGCGAATCGATCGTGGTGGACTGGATATTCGCCATCGCCCTAGTGATTATCGGCATTGTTCTTGCAGCGTGGCTAGCAAAACGGATCCGCAGCTTCGGGCGTAACTACACCGCTGATGACGGCCAGCAGGCAAACGCTGTAGCGATTGTCTCACGCATTGTGCAATCCCTGGTAGTAATTGTCGTTGTGGCCACGGCTTTACGCATGGTTGGTATTGACCTCGGCCCGGTGCTGGCTAGCGCAGGCGTCGTAGGCATCGTGGTTGGATTTGCGCTGAAAGATATCGCAGAAAACTATATTGCGGGAACCATCCTCGCTTTTCGACGAGCCTTCGTGATCGGCGATGAAATCATCGTGGCTGATCAAATTGCTGGCCGAGTAGAAGAACTCAGCCTGCGCTACGTGCGGCTGCGCACACGTGACGGGCTACGGGTGTATGTGCCAAATTCGACGATGCTGACAGAATCCTTCGTCAACTTGACGCGCAACGGCTCCCGGCGCGGCGAATTCGTCGTGGGGGTGAGCTACGATGCGGACTTAAACCACGCTCGACAGATTTCTATCGACGCTGTGAACAGCGTAAACGATCTAAAAGACCCGTCAGCTGAGGCATGGGTCAATGAGTTTCAGTCGTCCTCGGTGGAGCTGCTGGTGTGGTTCTGGTACGACCCGAATCTCTCCAACAAGGGTGTACGCAGCAAAGCGATGATCGCGGTAAAAGAGGCCTTCGACCGCGAAGGAATCGAAATGCCCCAGGAGAGCATCCAGATCACATCCCAGCGGCCCAACCCTTTCCGGGCCGACCCGGCCGACTAGGTGCTTGAGGAAGGCGGTGCCGATAATTAGGTGCAGGCGATTACATGCTGGCGATTAGAAGCTGCGGTGCCGGTTTTGCAGATACGGCGTTGCCGGTAACCTCGCTGCGGCACCGAACCGCCCCTGGGCATCCCCGAATCGCCTCTGGGCATCCCCGAATCGCCTTATACGCCTCGATGGCGGCCCCGATACACCGCAAAAGGAAGTAATCACACATTGAGGATTCTCAAATTCCGGCGTTTTTGGGGCCAGAGTGAAAGACCTCAGAGTGTGATTACTTCCTTTTGCGCTGCGGTCGTGGTGCGCTGCGGTCGTGGTGGCGGGGAACAACCAGCCGCCGAACCAGCCAACCAGCCAGCCAGCCAACCAGCCAGCTAGGCGTTAGCGTAGGGGCGCTTGGCATCACCGGGCATGTCGGCCTCGAGCGGTTCGAGGAAGGCGATCTTCGCGTCATTGCCAAGCCGTGTTGCCAGCCCGAGCAGCACGAACATCATCAAGGTGTTGAGCATTGCAATGGTCACAAACACCATCGGGTCTGTAAAAGAACCGGCAGTAATCATGGAAGCAGCTGTGTTGCGCTGCGCGGTGCCCAAAGCGCCGAGTTGAGAGCGGGTTTCGTTGCCATGCCCGGTGCCGTAGCCAATGTAGAAGGTAAGCAACAGCGCAACCATGCCCACGGCAATGGCTTTCCAAAGCTGCCAGTCAGCCAACTGTGGCAGGTATCCGATGATGGTGGCACCCAGCAGCGTATACAGAGCGATGTTCGATATCTTCGCGATCCACGGCTGAATCACACCCGCAAACTTTTCGGCCACTTGGTGCAAAATCATGCCAATTACCAGTGGCAAAATCATCTGCAGCAGCAGAGGCTTCGCTATGTCCCAAATGCCCACCTCTACGCCCTCTAGGAGCAGTGAAAGGTAAAACGGAAGAATAAATACAGTGGCCACCATGAGCACCATTTGGATAGTGGCACCGGCGGAGATATCGTTGTCACTTTGCTGTGTAAGCTTGATTAACAGGGGTGCCCCAGCCGCACACGCGAAGATTGTCAGAGCAATGGCGTAGGGGCCGTCGATTTCGAAGATGGTAATAAACAGCAGCATCACCGCAGGGACGACGAATAGGTTGGCCACCACCATGCGGGTGAGGTACTGCCAGTTTGATAGGTGTTGCACAATCTTCTTGGGGTTTTGGGTTAGGCCCACGTTAAACATTGAGGTTAAAACGAAAATTGTGGTGGCAGTTGATGATAGCCACTGAAAAAATTCAAACATATAAGAACTCCCGGAATTATAAGGAATAAGTGTTACGTTCGACTGTAGGCGTACTAGCTCACCACGGTATAGAAATCTATGAAGATTCGAGCATCTAATGATTAGGAATACTAGAAGCGTTCTCACCGACCTTATCGACGTTCGCGGTGCCGAGTTTACCGCCGGCACGAACAACTTCTACCCAGAGGAAGGCCCGCCGCGCGCCACGCATGTCGACGACTTCCAGCTCGAGCAACACCCAGTGACCAAAGCCCAATTCGCAGCATTTGTCGAGGAAACGGGCTATGTCACCACCGCCGAGCAACAGCCAGATCCTGCCGAATATCCCGGTGTCGATCCTGCACTGCTTGTTGCCGGTTCGCTGGTATTCACCCCGACGGTCGGCCCGGTGGACCTCCGGGATTGGTCGCAGTGGTGGCGCTTTCAGCCCGGCGCTAATTGGCGTGATACGCGTGACGAAGATCACCCGGTGGTTCATGTCAGTTTTAAGGATGCCCAAGCCTACGCCGAATGGGCTGGTCGCCGCCTGCCCACCGAGGACGAACTTGAATACGCCATGCGGGCTGGTCGGACTGCCACCGTCTATGCCTGGGGTGATGAGTACGCGCCGAACCAACAGCTGCAGGCCAACACTTACCAAGGCCACTTCCCCTACGACAACAAGGGTGCGAAAGGCGCCACCGGCATTTGGCACGGAACTTCCCCGGTGGGTGATTTCGGGACTAATCCGTGGGGCTTCGCTGATTTGATCGGTAACACGTGGGAGTGGACCACCACCTTGTATGGCACAGGCCCGCAGCGCGAGCAGTTTCAGGCTGCCGCCACGTGTTGCGCCCCTGAGGCAGAATGGCAGGCTGCTCGTCGACAAGCAACATCGGTAGGTGAGCGCTACCCGCGCCGGGTGGTCAAGGGAGGCTCGCATCTGTGCGCCCCCGAGTATTGCCACCGGTACCGCCCGCAAGCGCGCCAAGGGCAGACGGAGGATTCGTCGACAAGCCACATCGGATTCCGCTGCGCCGTCTAAGGATGCGCGCAGCCACGCGGGAATGGCTAAGGTGGGATTATGGAGCACGTTCAGACAGTTGACCAGGCCGTCGACGCGCTGATTGAGATGTATCAGGCGTCGTGCCAGAAGGCGCGCGAAATCATCGAACAGGGCGATTACGCGCGTTACGACGAAGTCCGCTACCCGAAGGTCCGAGTAGACATCATGGACTGGGCGCCGATTGACCGCACCGAACCATTTGGTTATGTGGACGAAGAAGGGGCCTACTCGGCCACCGTGTCGCGGCCGGACCTGATGGGCGATTATTTGCGCCACCAGCTCACGCGATTGACGGACAATTATCCCAGCGAGATCTCAGTGGGATACTCGGACACGTGCGTCCCGCCCGAATATATCCGCGGTATGGAGGGGATCTCTGAAGCACGGCGATCCGGGAAGGATGCCGCGGCGATCCCGCGCCCGACGCTGGATGAGGTCCACGACGCGATCATCGACGGTGAGTGGGACGCCTTCCACGGCGAGGAAAAGCCCCTGTTCCACTTTGGGCCGCAGCGCTTCGATATTGCGTGCGCGCGTATTGAGCATTACACCGGCATCGAAGTGGACACGATTCAGAAGTACATCCTGTTCACTAACTATGACATGCACACCAGCGAGTTCGTCCGCTTCGGGCTGGGCGAGCTGGCACGCGAAGGATCGCGCTACACAGCGTTGATCCTGCCAAACGGCAGGAAGATCACCCGCGAGCATGCGGGAGATATTGCGGTGGAGGACCTCTCCCTGGATTCCAACTTCCAGATGCCGCGCTACGACCTCGTGGCGGAAGGCCGCACCGGCATCTCCATGATCAATATTGGCGTGGGCCCGTCGAATGCGAAGACCATCACGGACTCCCTGGCGGTGCTGCGCCCCGAGGCGTGGATCATGATCGGCCACTGCGCCGGCCTCGACGCCCGCATGCGCATCGGCGACCTGATCAGCGGAAACGCCTATGAGCGCAAGGACCACATCCTGGACACGCACATCAGCCCCACCCTGCCCGTGCCCGCGATCCCGGAGATCCAGCGCGCCCTAGANCGCAGCGTGCGCGAGATCTACGGCGACGCGTCCTCCCTGATGCGTTCGGGCACCGTGCTATCTACCGACGACCGCAACTGGGAGTGGCACACCCCGCAGGACCTGTGGGAGTGGCTGCGCGGCTCTACGGCCGTGGCTGTGGACATGGAATCGTGCACCCTGGCCGCCAACGGCTACCGCTACCGCGTGCCCTACGGCACCCTGTTGGCGGTCTCGGACCTGCCACTGCACGCAGTGCCGAAACTGCCGGCCGGCGCCCAGGCGTTCTACTCCAACTCCAAGGAAGCGCACGTGATGTGCGCTGTGCGCGCCATGGAATCGCTCACCGAAAACCCAGAGCGCCTGCGGACCCGTAAGCTGCGCCGCGCGCTAGCGGAGGTGCCATTCCGGTAGTGGCAGATCCTTCCGGCAACACCTTCGACGACCCCGAGGTCCAGCGCGTCCACGCTTCTGCAGTCCGCTCTATCCAGCGCGTGGTAGAAGAAACGACCACGCCCACCGACCCGGAGGAGGCGCTGGCAGGTGTGGTCGACATGCTGCGCGCCGGGCCCGTTGCCGCGTTGACCGGTGCCGGCGTGTCCACCGATTCCGGCGTGCCGGACTACCGCAGCCCCGGCGGGCGGCTGAGCTCCGGCCGTCCCATGACCTACCAGGAGTTCGCCCACTCACCGCAGGCACTGCACCGCTACTGGGCGCGCGCCTATATCGGCGTGGCACAGATGCGCGCGGTGGACCCCAACCGCAACCACTTCGCGCTTGTGGAGCTTGAGCGCGCCGGGCTGATCAGCGGGGTGATCACCCAGAACGTCGATGGCCTGCACGAACGCGCCGGCACCGAGCACCTGGTGGAGCTGCATGGCGACATGGATAACGTGGTCTGCTTAGACTGCGGCTTCCGCGAGCCGCGCGCGCAGTTCGACGAGCGCCTGGCCGCCGCCAACCCCGGTTACCGCGAGTCCGTCGATGTGTCGCAGTACCAGATCAACCCGGATGGGGACATTGAGCTTGACGACGACACCACCGCTCGCTTCAACACCATCACGTGCATTCGGTGCAGCTCGCCCCGGTTGAAGCCGGACGTTGTGTACTTCGGTGAAGCGGTGCCACGCGCTCGTCGACAAGCAAGCCAGGACCTGGTCGAAGCCTCAACCGGGCTGCTCGTGCTGGGGTCTTCGCTGGCGGTGATGAGCGGATACCGCGTGGTGCTGGAAGCACAGAAACGCGGTATGCCGGTGGCGGTGATCAATGGCGGGCCAGGCCGGGCGGACCACCGCGTGGACATTGTGTGGCGCACGCGCCTTGCCCCTGCGCTGGATGCTGTGCTGGACGCCTGCGATGTGTAGGCCTGCTTTTCGCGGGTAGAGTTGGGCATATGACCGCGTTACTGTTCGACCTCTACGGCGTGCTGATGGAAGGCAGGACTGCCGAGGGGTGCCGTCGGGTGGAAGTGGCGGCTGGGGTGTCGGACGTGGACGCGCTGTGGACTGCCTACCACCAATTACGCCCGGCCTATGAGGTCGGGGCGCACTCTGATCAGCACTGGTGGGAGAAGGTGGCCGCGTTTGCGGGCGCGCCGGAGCTGGACGTGGAGGCCGCGATCACCGCGGATTGGGAAACGTTGATGAACCCGTTCTACGAAAATGTCGATACGGTGCTGAAGCTCCACGACGCAGGCTATACCTGCGGTGTGGTGGGGGATCTTCCGGTGAGCATCGCGGAGCGTCTCCGCGCGCGCCAGGAGTGGCTCGACGAGTTCGACGCAGTGATTTTTTCCTGCGATATCGGGGTGCGTCAGCCGGATACCAGGGTGTACACGGTGGCGGTGGACGCGATGGGGGCGACGGCCTCTGACACGATCTTTTTCGACGACGACCCCGCCCACGTCGCCGCCGCCAAAGCCGCCGGCCTGCAGGGGCGGGTGTTCACCAGCGTGGCCGATATTGCGGAGTTGTGACTGCTAGCGCGTGTCTAGCGAGAGCGGTTCGCGAAGCACCAAATCGAGGGCCACGGCACGCGCAATATCACGCACCACTTCGCGGTGGGTAGGGATCAGACGCAGCTCCACGGTCTGGTCGTCCGGCAGGGTAGCGCGAACAGCCCGGGCAAAAATGCCAGGACCTGCCTGATCATCGACGAAAGCGGAGCCCGCAACCACCAGGATGGTGGGGCGATGCTTCTGTACCAGCCCGGCTGCGACCTCGCCGAGGGCCTCGGCGCGTTTGTCCAAAGCGGCGCGTGCCGACGAGTCCTCCTCAGCGTGCTCGACCGCTTCGACGAGGGTCCGCACGCTAGGGGAGCCGATGTCGTCGATAAGCCCGGAGGTAGTCAGGTCGGGCCGGTCGATGACGATGGGGGTCACGCCGTCCTCGGAGGAGACGGCGGCGCCGATGGAGTCGTCGACAAAAAGGGTCATGATGTGCTGAGCGGCGACATCGATGGTCGACTGGATCTCAGAGCCGATGATCGCGGGGACTGCCGAGGAGACCGTCACCGGTACCGAGAACTGTTCGCGCAGCTGGGAGGCGATATCCACATCGTGCCAGCCCAGGTTGGGCGCATTGACCACGCCATCGGGTGTGACGGAACCGGAGGTGGTCACGCCGACGCTGGTGAGAGGCCTGTCGAGGCCGGCGGTAAGTCGATTGAGGCCCGCCATGATGTGCTGGATGAAGTCATCCTGGCTGAGGTTGGCCACGGGGATATCGATGTCCGTGTCGCGCAACGTGCGCCCCTTCAGGTCAAAGAGCGCCACGTAGGTGGAGGTGGTGCCTACGGCAATGCCGGCGTGGATGCCGTGCGGTTCAGCCAGCTCGAGCGGAATGGTCGGGCGGCCGCGGCCCTGGGAACGGGTGAGGTCATTGCGCTCGACGACGTAGCCGGCCTTGACTAGGGCTGCGATCGCGCGGGTAATGGTCGGTTGAGAAAGGCCGGTGGCCTCTACTAGTTCACTCCGCGACGTAATCGGGTTGAGCCGGATCAAGTGCAGGCACTTCGACGCAGGGGTGCGCGGGCTGGAAAACGGGGGACGTGACAAAGGCATGAAAGTAATTCTAAACAATTGGTAGACCGCATTGTCTTTCGGTACCCCCGTTTTCTAGACAGAGCGGTTTAGTTGGGCTTCCTATAACGCAGAAATTGTGGAACTAGCAGCACCGATACCCCAACGCCCAGAATGACGAGCACCCCACCAATGAGGGTGACGGAGCCTGCTCCCAAAAACTGCGCGGCCCACCCATGCAACAGATCCGCGATGCGTGGTCCGCCGACCACGATGATGATGTACACACCCTGCGTGCGCCCCTGCATCTCCGGGGTGGCGGACTGCTGCAAGATGGCATTGCGCAGGCTGGCTGAAAACATATCCGCAGCACCACCGATGATGAGCATGGCGACGACCAACCACGCCCACACCGTCACCGCAGGCGGGCTGACCATGGTGAAAAGGCCAGCAAGCGTGATGGCCGCGCCCCACACCACGATGCACACCACCACCGCCTTGCCCTGCTCTACCACGCGCGAGACCCAGCCGGAGAAAAGCCCGCCGGCGACAGCGCCGATCGCGATGGAGGAGTACAGCAGCGAGAGCATGAGCGGGGAGCCGCCAAAGTTCACACCAGCCATCTCTGGGTAGAGGGCGCGCGGCATACCAAACACCATGGCCACGGCGTCTAGGCCCATCGCCATCAGCAGCACCGGTTTCGTCCCTAGGTAGCGCAGGCCGGAGGCAATAGAGCGCAACCCTGGCGCTTCGGCCTGCTCCCCGGTCGGGGGCAGCGAGGGCAGCGTGAGCACCGCGCCCAGCGTGGGAACTAGGCAGGCGACGTCGATGAAGTAGATCCACGAAAAGCCGATAAACGGGATCAAGGCGCCCGCCACCAGTGGGCCAATGATGGCGCCGGCCTGCATCACCATCATGTTCAGGCTGGCCCCGGCTGCGAGTTGATCCAGCGGGAGAATTGAGCGAAACACCGCTGTGCGCGTGGGCTGGTTCACCGCGAAAAACGCCTGCTGGAGGGCGAAAATGCTGAGCAGCACCCAGACGTTCGGGTTGCCCGCCACCGTGACCACGAAAAAGGCCACCGAGGCTGCGATCATGCCCACGGTGGAGGCGATGAGGACGAGGCGCTTGTCAAAGGCATCAGCAATGGCACCGCCGTAAAGCCCGAAAATGATCAGGGGAACCAAGCCAAAGAGTCCGGTCAAACCGACATAGTCAGAGGACTCGGTCAGCGCGTAGATCTGCGCGGGTACCGCCACCACCGTCATCTGGGCGCCCAGCTGGGTCAGAATGTTGGCGATCCACAAAGTGCGATAGGCGCGCACCTTGAGGGGGCGCGTATCGGCGAAAATCTCACGCATGCCTAGTTACTCTAGGGCCACGCGGCGCCGAGTTCTGCAATTATGCCCTGCAATTAGTCGGCGAAGATGCGCGGCAGCCCTTCCGCTGCGGTGGTCTCGACGACCACGGTGGCGATCTTCGACAGTTCCGTCCTTTTCGGGGTGACCTCGATGATCGGCACCCCACGCTCGCGTGCGATCAGTGGCAGGGCGGCAGCCGGGTAGACCACGCCGGACGTGCCGACGATCACCACTAGGTCTGCCTCGCGCATCCGCTGTTCTGCCTTCATCCACCCGCCCTGCGGAAGGGCCTCGCCGAACCACACCACGCCTGGGCGGACTAAATTGCCGCATGCGGGACACGTGGGTGGGGTGAGGCGCTCGACAGGCTCGGTGGGATACTCCACCTCTCCCTCCCATGGGCGCGAGCAGACGCTGCAACGGTAATTAAACTGGGAGCCGTGCAGGTGAGCCACATCGGTGGAGCCTCCGCGTTCATGCAGGTCATCAATGTTTTGGGTGGTCACGGTGACCTTCACGCCGTCGCGCTTGCCCCAGTCGCCGATCGCGATATGTCCGGCGTTGGGCTCAGCCTGGCCGGCCAAGTAGGAGCGCCACTGGGAAAACGCCCACATCTGTCCGGGGTTCTCTGCCCACGAATCGACGGAGGCCATGATGTTGGGATCTACGTTTTCCCACACGCCAGTCTCGGCGTCGCGGAAGGTGGCAATACCGGAATCTGCGGACATGCCCGCGCCGGTGAAAACTTCAATGTGTTGTGCATCGGACACTAGGGCATGAGCTTTTTCTAATGAGTCTTGTAGTTCCTTATCGTGTCCAGTCATGTCTTTAAGTCTAGTGATGTTCTCAATGTTCACTAGTGACCTGCACAAACGGGGGTCTAAAGTTAGCATTATCGACATATAAGTAGGCACCCATTACAGAATTCGTTACACTTCCTAACCATGACTTCACAGTCTTCTGATTTTCATTCCGAATCCGAGATGTCCGAAGCGCGCCAACCGTCTTTGTTGGACGCGACGTGCGAAAACTTCGTCTATGACATGGCGGAGATTTCGCCGACCCAAGCCACAGAGTTGGGCCTGGTTGGTTACGACGACCAGCTCCAGGACTTCTCGCCCGAGTACTGGGATTCCATCGCTGACCGCATCCGCGACCTCATCGCCGATGTCGACGCGCTTAACGACGGCACCGATGACTCCGACGATGACGATGATTTCGACGATATCGACCACGTCACCGCCGCCATCCTGCGCGACCGCCTAGGCCTGCAGCTGGAACTGCACCACCAGGGCGAATGGCTGCGCCTGCTGAACAACATCGAATCACCGGTGCAGACCATCCGCGACACGTTCCTGCTGATGCCGCGCGATACCCCTGAGCAGCTGGACAACATCGCCGCCCGCCTCTCCCAGGTGGCACATTCCCTGCACGGCTACCGCGAGTCCCTGGCCGAGGCCGCCTCCCAGGGCAGCGTCGCCGCGCACCGCCAGATTGACGCTGTGATCAGCCAGTGCGAGGAGCTTGCCGACGAAGGCAGCATGCTTGAAGGGCTCGGAGTGGATCCAGAGTCTGCACCCGTTGATTCTGCAAAGCAGGCCTTTTCTGAGATGGCGGACTGGCTGTCGACAGAACTGTCCCCGCTTGCTCCCCACGAAGACGCCTTCGGGCGCGAACGCTACGAACTGTTCTCCGAATACTTCTTGGGCTTCCAGACCGATTTGGACGAGGCCTACGAGTGGGGTCTCGAAAGGCTCCACGCGATCGTCGGCAAGCAAAAGCAGCTCGCGCGCACGCTGTACGACGATGACTGCCCCGTCCGTGTTACTTATCGACGACTCAACGAGGAACCCCGCTACCGCCTCGACGGCGTGGAGGCGTTGCAGGAGTGGATGCAGAAGGTGTCCAACCGTGCCCTCGAGGAGCTGGACGGCACGCACTTCACCATCCCCGAAGAGCTGAAGACGCTGGAATGCAAGATCGACCCGGCCGGTTCCGGTGGCATCTTCTACACCCCGCCAAGCGATGACTTCGCACGTCCAGGCAGCATGTGGTGGTCCGTTCCCAAGGGCCAGAACGTGTTCCACACCTGGCAGGAACTGTCCACCGTGTACCACGAGGGCGTGCCCGGCCATCATCTGCAGCTGGGCGTTACCCTGACGGAGAAGGACAACCTGAACCTGTGGCGCCGCGCCGTCAACTGGCACTCCGGCCACGGTGAAGGCTGGGCGCTCTACGCTGAGTCTTTGATGGCCGAGTTCGGCTACCTGCAGGATCCGGGTTTCCAGATGGGGCTGCTGGATTCCCAGCGCCTGCGTGCCGCACGCGTGGTGTTGGATATCGGTGTGCACCTGCACAAGAAGGTCCCGGAGGGCACTGGTGTGTGGGATGCCTCCTATGCGAAGGCGTTCCTGCGCGATAACACTGCCATGGATGAGGTCAACCTGTCCTTTGAGCTGGACCGTTACCTCGGTTGGGCGGGCCAGGCCCCGTCCTACGCCTTGGGCGAGCGCGCCTGGCACAACCTGCGCCATGACGCACTGGCTGAGGGGCAGACCCTCACCGAGTTCCACGATGCCGCGCTGAAGCTGGGCTCCATGCCGATGGACCTGCTGCGCGACGAGATCCTCAACGGCTAGGGGCGGGGCAAGCCCCGCCCGGCTAAATCCGGCGCAGGATCTTCGGCAGGTAGCCGGCGATCACCAGGATGCTGATCAGGCGAATCAGCTGGATGGCGATCACTGCTGGGCCCGCGCCACCCTCGGCGGAGAGCGCCAGAACGGTCTCTAGTGCGCCGGGGCTGGTGGCCAGGTAGGCCTCAAAGTAGGAGATGTCCAGCCAGTACATCAGCCCCACGCCGGTCAGCGCGCATGCTCCCATGACCACGATGATGAAGGTGATCGTTGCGGGCAGAAGGCGCGCGAACCGTTTCAAGGCCGGCACCGACAAGGCACCGCCGCATTCCCACCCAATGGCCAGAAACGCCAGCACGCCCAACAACGGTGGGGCGACCACGCCACCGGGGATAATCAGGGACACGAGCACGGTGATGATCAACGGCCCGAACACGCTAGGTACCGGGATCCGCAGTGCCTGCGCGATGGGGCCGCCCACTAAGGCGATCGCTGCGACAATCAGCCACATCCACCAGGGGATATCGTCGTCAAGCGCCATCGTGCTCGCGCCGGGAGTGTCCAAGAAAGACGCAACAATCGGCAAAGTCATGGACACGGCGAGCAGGCGCAGGTACTGGGTGAGGGCGACATAGCGGACGTCGGCGCCAAGATCCGTGGCGATCGCGGGCATGACCGACGCGCCGCCGGCCAACATCGAGAGCACGCCCGTTTCGCGCGAGACCCCGTAGCGCGACAACAGTAGCCCTCCGCCGATGCCAATACCTACTGTTACCGCCGCGACCACCAGCCCAGGCAGCAGATAACTCAGCAGTTCTGAAGCCGGCACGCCGAACAGCGGAACTGCGGCCAGCACGCCGATGATGCCACGGCCGAAGCGGTGAAAAGTGCGGTCGACTTTCAGCTCGCGGCCCGTCCCCAACGCCATGGCGCCCGACGCGATGATCGCGCCCAGAATCCACGCCGCCGGAACATTGAGGTAGGTAAAAAGCGCGCCGAGCCCCAACGACGCCACGATGACCAGAATCCACCTCAACACGGCCTATACATTATCGTAGAAAAGGTGCTTGCCCTTCTTCTCGCAGCTGCGGCCATCGCAGGGTGGGTGGACGCGGTCATCGGCGGTGGAGGTTTGATCCTGATCCCCGTGCTCATGGCCACCACCGGCATGCCCGCCGCCAGCGTGCTGGCTACGAATAAGGTCGCCGCGGTCTCGGGCACGGCGTCGGCGGCATTCACGCTGGTCCGCCGCGTCGGCGTGCCCCGCCACGTGTGGCCCTTTGCACTGGCGGCGGCGGTGTGTTCGGGTGTGGGTGCCACGCTGGCATCGCTTATCGACGATACCTTCATGCGGCCCTTCATCATCGTGTTGCTCGTGGCCGCTGGCCTTTTCGTGGCGTTCAAACCGTCCTTCGGCCAGGAAGAAGGGGAGGGCGTGGCCGGCCGCACCCGAGTACTGCTGGGTGTGCTGCTGGTCGCGGCCGTGGGGCTGTACGACGGCATCTTCGGCCCCGGGACCGGAATGTTCCTGATCATGGGTTTTACCGCCATCTTCTCCCAGAACTTCCTGAAATCAGCGGCGATGTCCAAGGTGGTCAACACCGCGACCAATGTGGGCGCGCTGGCGGTATTCATCGTGGGCGGCCACGTGCAGTGGGGGCTGGCGCTGGCCCTGGCGGTGGCCAATATCGGGGGTGCTCAGCTGGGTGCGCGCACCGTGCTGGGAGGCGGGGCGAAGTTGGTGCGCTACGCGCTGCTGACCTTGGTCGTTGTTCTAAGTGTGTACCTGGGCTGGCAGGAGTGGGCGGCCTAAGTATGGCTAAGTATGCTTAGTTGCGCGAGAAATCGTCGTTAAGCAAAAAAGGGGAAGCGGATGCGCTATAGCGAGCGCCATGCCAGGCTGAAACTGATCCTCCGCGAGGAGGGCCTGGAGAAACTTTTCGGGGCGACCGTCCTGGTGCTCGGCCTTGGTGGGGTGGGGTCGGCGTGTGCGGAAGCGCTGGCGCGTGGTGGGGTCGGGCGCTTGGTGATCCTGGACTGCGACGTGATCGAAGAATCCAATATCAATCGGCAGGCGCTGGCTTTTAGCTCCACGCTGGGGCGGCGCAAGCCGGAGGTGATGGCGGAGATGATCCATGAGATCAACCCGGACTGCCAGGTCACCGTCCGCGACATCAAACTGATGCCCGACAACGTGTCCGATGTGCTCAGTGCGCTGCCGCGGCCGGACTACGTGCTGGACTGCATCGACACCATTTCGCAGAAGCTGGCCGTGGCGCAGTGGTGCGCTGAGCGGGGCATTTACCTGCTCAGCGCGATGGGCGCGGCGAACAAGCTGGACCCGTCCCACCTGCGCGTGGCCCAGATCCGACGCACACAGAACTGCCCGATGGCCAAGGTGATCCGCCACGAGGCGCTGGTGCGCGGGATCCGCGGCATCGAGGTTCTGTACTCGGCGGAGGAACCGGTTCGCGTGGCCAATCCGGGCGCGCGCACGAAAGGGGAGACGTTGGGGTCGATGAGCTACATGCCGCCGATCATGGGCCAGATGATGGCCGGAGTGGCCATTCGCCGCCTCGCCGGTCTGGAGCCTTTCCCGAACGCCCCGCGCATGCGCAAGGAAACCGCCGATGCTTGACACCCACTTCCACCTCGATTTTCTTCCTCGTTTTTCCCGCACGGTGCTTATCGACGGGCTCTCCGCCCGCAACGTGGAGATCGTCGCCCAAACCGTTGTGCCCACCGATTTCGAGGCCGTGCCCGGGGTGCGAAGCGCGGTGGGATACCACCCGTGGTACGTCGATGACGGCGGGCTCGATGCTTTTGAGGCGGCGCTGCAGCAGACCCGTTTCGTGGGCGAGGTGGGTCTGGATTTCGCACCCCGCCATATGGATTCCGCCGACTTGCAAGTGGACGTGTTCCGTCGCGTGATGGCGGTGACCTGCGATGCCGCCGCTTCCCGTGGTGTGCAGTATGTGGCATCGATCCATGCCGTGCGCTCCGTGACGGCTGTCCTTGATGTGCTGGAGGAGCTGCGCGTCGTCGAGCGCGGCGTGGTGCCGATCATCCACTGGTTTTCTGGCACCAGCGACGAACTAACCCGCCACATCCGCACTGGTGGCCACATCAGTATCAACCCACGCATGCTCGAGACCAAACGCGGCCGGGCCTATGTTTCCCAGGTGCCCGCGGACCGCCTCTTGCTGGAGACCGATCTGCCCAGCAGCCCCGGCAACCACGACCCGCGTTCGCTTGCCGACGAAGTCTCGACCTCTTTGCGCGGTGTCGTTGAGAAATTGACCGAACTCCGCGACGAAGACATGGCCGCCGTGATCGCGGAGAACGAGGCGCGCCTCTTCGCGTAGGGGTTTGTGGCAACCAAGCCGCATGCCTGCATTGCAGGCCTCCTGCGGTTTTTGGTGGCGGATGCCAGCCGCCGGCTGGTTTGGAACCGGCCCATTTGTAAACCGTTATAGTCCTCGCTACATACTACGCGTTGTCGATAGGTTTTCAACAAGTTGGTCGCACTATGGGCAGAGGACTATATCGGTTTGTGGCCCTGGGCTCCGGCGGCTGACCATCTTGAGGTCCTGGACGACTGGTCGAGATAAGTTTTATACGTGCAGGTTGGCAATCGCAGCTGATTGATAACCTGCACGCGCCTGCATTGCAGGCGTCCTGCGGTTTTGGTGGTGGAGACCGGCCACCGACCGGTTCGGAACCGGCCTATTTTGTAAACCGTTATAGTCCTCGCTACATACTGCACGTTGCCATTAGGTTTTCAACAGCCCACTCGCACTATAGTCAGAGGACTATATCGGTTTGTGAAAAGGGGAGCACTATAGCCAGAGGACTATATCGGTTTGTGAAACAGGGGAAGGCCCCGAAGCGCACCAGCCCCGCACCAGCCCCGCCCCTACATCCGTTTCTTGGTTCGCGCGGTCGCCTGCGCAGTCCACGGATCTTCGGGCCACGGGTGCTTGGGGTAGCGCCCCCGCATCTCTTTGCGCACGTCTTGGTAGGGCCCGTCCCAGAAACTGCGCAGGTCATCGGTGACGGCGAGCTCACGACCCGCCGGCGACAGCAGGTGGAACAGCACGCGCACCCCGCACACCTCCGGCGAAGTGGCTAAACCGAAACATTCCTGCAGCTTGACGCGGACAATGGGCCGCCCAGTCGCATAAGAAATCCGTGGATTGGACCCACTGGGCACGCTTAGGCGGGCGGGCACCAGCTCGTCGAAACGCGAAGCCTCCGGCCAGGGCAGTTGGCGGTGCAGCGCCGGGTACATATCGATCGCGCTTATCGACGCACCCTTGGCCAGTTGCATGATCTCCGGAGAGTAGTCGCCCTCCGCGACATCGGGCCACGGCTCGCCTAGGTGTTGGTGTGCGAAGTCCATGCGGTCCTTCAGCGCTTGGGCCTTCTCGGAAAAAGTGAAGTGCTCCAAACCCACATCGTGGAGTGCCTCCGCGGCTTCAGCGGGCGATAACTTCACAGGAGTTGAGCTCAGCTCAATAGCCCCGACTGCTTTAACCTTCCGTCCCCGCACCTTGCCGCCGTCGAGGCTGGCGCGCGTTTCTTCAGCGACGCGGTCCTCGGGCACCCCGCTTAAAGCCGCGGCCGAGCGGATGATGGCCCCGCGTGCGGTGAGCTGCACTTCAGCGGCGGCGATCCACTCCGACGATCGCATGCCGACCAGTGAGGAGTCGAGCTTCGCCCGCGTGCCCGCCGCTAGCAGGTACTCCTCGCCGACACGCTTGCCCACCCAGCCCGGAAAAGCGCTGGCCACCACGTCGCCGGCGGGTACAGGCCCTTGCTTATCGACGAGGCGTGCCAACCTTTCCACCTGCCGTTTTGGGGCGCGCACCTGATCCAGATCGCCCGATAATCCTTCGGCTAGGGCGGCGACAGTGTTAGCGGCGCCGGCACCATGTATGACCAGTGCCGATGCCAGGCGCGGGTCCAAAGGCATGCGGGCCAGGGTGGTGCCGTGATCGGTAATGTGTCCGGCATCGTCAACAGCACCGAGAGCTTGAAGTACCTTCTGAGCGTCACGGATGGCAGGGGCGGGTGGATCGTCGATAAGCGGTAAGCCGGTGCCGCGGGGTGTACCCCACGCGGCCAAGGTCAGTGCCGCGGAGGTGAGGTCGCTGGTGGCGATCTCCGGGGTGATCTCGGGTGCGAAGTGCTGGTAGTCGTCCTGGGAATAGGCGCGCAGTACTGTGCCGGGGCCGAGACGTCCGGCGCGGCCGGCGCGCTGATCGGCGCTGGAGCGGGCGGTCGATACGGTGACCAGGCCGGTCATGCCGCGGGCGGCGTCGCGGCGTGGGACGCGGGCCAAGCCGGCATCAACCACACGGTGCACGCCCGGCACGGTGATGGAGGATTCGGCGATGGTGGTGGCTACGACTACTGGTGCGTCGCCGTTGAGGGCCTCGTCCTGTTCCTTGCTGGTGAGGCGGCCGTGTAGGGGCGCTGCGTGGGGGAGTGCCTGGCAGACTAGCTCTACTTCGCGCGCGCCGGGTACGAAGACTAGCGTTCGCTCGCTGGACTGATTGGTGGCAGCAAGGTCTGCGATGTGTTGGTAGAACTCGCGGGTGCCGCGCGCGCGGCCCTCGTGCGGATGGTAGCTGATGTCAAGGGGGTGGGTGACGGCCTCTGTCGACAGTACGGTGGCCCCCATGTGATCTGCGAGTGCTTGGGCGTCGAGGGTGGCGGACATGGCGGCAAGATAAAGGTCCTCGCGAAGGGCGGCGACCTCCATGGCCATGGCCAGAACCAGATCGGTGTCTAACTGGCGTTCATGTACCTCATCGACGATGACAGCGCCGATGCCGGTGAGTTCTGGGTCGCGCAGCAACCGGTTAAGCAGCACGCCTGGGGTCACGAACTCCACTAGGGAGGCGTCGTAATGCTCGCCGCGGATGGAATAACCGACGCGGTCACCCAACCGCGACCCATCCAGCTGCGCCAGCCGACGTGCCGCCGCCCGCACCGCCACCCTGCGCGGGGCAGTGACCAGTACTTTTCCTGCTATCTTGCTGATCGCCGGAGGAAGCAGCGTGGTTTTACCGGTGCCGGGAGGAGCCTCGACGACAAGGGGACCGGTAGCGGGAAGCTGGTCAATGACACCAGCCACGGGAAGGCCGGTGCCGATCGCGTCGAGGTTGAAAGACATGGCTGTGAGTGTAGTGAATGAACCAAACCCTTTCGGAGTGGTATGCAGCAGAATAATATCAGTGATAGGCACTCACTGATAACTGCAAAAGGTGGAAAGGATTTGAGGTGACGGAGTGATGCGCACTGTGAGTCGAAAGATTGATTTCATCCCATTAGTGGTCATTCTGCTCATACCGCTAATAGTAAGCCGGACGATGGACTTCACCAGTTCGGATTCACGCCCATTAGTTATCACGATGGGAGTACTTCTAGCGTTAGCCCTTTGCGTCCATGGGCTTCGTTTCCTTCCCGCGACGGAGAGGGGGACGCGAAAGATGGCTACGCTAGCGGTACTTCTTCTCGGGGTGTGGATTGTCTGTGCGGGGCTCCTCGTAGCTGATCCTATGAATCAGAATCAGGATCTCGTCTTTGACCTCGCGTTAACGGCCATAATTGCCGTTGCCATCATGGTTTGTGGGTATGCCAAGTTGTTTGCGCGTGGGGGTAATGGTTAGTGGTATCTGTCGAAGCGGTCGGGGCCACGGTCCCCGGTTGGTGGCTATGAGGACGCGTGCTCTCTTAGAAATACTGCCCGCCAATTGGAAATGAATTATCTCAGTTCAACCCATGTGCAGGAGTTCACATCTCGCTAGGCTGGGGCCATGACCAACACACAGAACAAAAGAATTGCAGTAGTGACCGGCGGCTCCGAAGGTATTGGGGAAGCCATTGCCCGTGCTTTAGCCAAGGATGAGTGGACCGTCTACGTTGCGGCCCGCAACGTAGACAACATCACCCGTGTGGCAGAAGAGATCGGCGGGATTGCCGTTGAGCTTGATGTGACTAGCCAGGAATCGGTGGACGCCCTCGTCGATAAGCTTGATCGGGTCGACCTGCTGGTCAATAACGCCGGCGGGGCCCGCGGGCTGGACCCGGTGCGTGATGCCGACGAGGACGATTGGCGCTTTATGTATGAGGTCAACGTGCTGGGCCTGGTGCGCGTGACCAAGGCGCTGTACGCGAAGCTGATTGAAGCGGAAGGGCAGATCATCAACATCGGCTCGATGGCCAGCTTCACCCCCTATGCCGGCGGCGCGGGCTATAACGCCGCGAAGCACGGCGTGCGGGCGCTGACCCGCGCGATGCGCATTGAGGAGGCCGATAATCCGATCCGGATTAGCGAGATCGACCCGGGGCGCGTGCAGACTGACTTCTCCCGCAAGCGTTTCAAGGGCGATGGTGCGCGTGCCGACGCCGTCTACGAGGACAAGCTCAACCTCAGCGCGGACGACGTTGCGGAGGCGGTGCGTTGGGTGGCCAGCCTGCCGCAGCACGTGAACATCGACACGATGACCATCATGCCGAGGGACCAGGCTTAGCCCCGTGAACTAAGATTTCTGCGCATGACCACTGCTTCCCTCCTCACCTTGATTGGTGTGTGGATCGTCGCGATTGCTAGCCCGGGCCCGGATCTGTTCCAGATCATCCGCATCGGCGCGAAGTCACGCGCCAACGGTGTGGCCTGCGCCCTAGGCATCATGGCGGGAAACACCATCTGGATCATCGCCTCCCTGCTGGGCTTGTCCGCCCTGATTCAGGCGGTGCCGCAGATTCTCAGCGTGCTCCAGCTGGTGGGCGGCGCCTACTTGACCTGGATGGGTGCGATGTCGGTGCACAGTGGGCTGCGGTCGCGCGGTGTCAACGCCGCGCATGTGGTGCGTGCGCCGGAGATGCCGTCGTCACGCGCGTTCGGGCTGGGCTTAACGACGAACCTCTCTAACCCCAAGGCGGTGCTGTTCTTCGGGGCGGTGTTTGCCCAGTTTGTGCGCCCTGACATGGGGTGGGGCTGGATGGCGGTCGTCGCGGTCACGCTCGCGGTGGTGGGCGTGATTTGGTTCGTCTCCTTCGCGCTCCTGATCACCATGGTGGCGAAGCCTTTGCAGCGCTACGGCTGGCTTATCGACATGCTGGCGGGCGTGATCTTTGTGGCGCTGGGTATCTGGATGGTGGTGGAAGGCGCGATGACGCTGTTGGCCTGAGTTTTCCGTTAAGGTGGTGCACTATGGACGTTGCGATTAACGGAGATTCCATCAAACTCGGCCAATTCCTCAAACTAGCCAACCTGGTCGACACCGGCGGCCACGCAAAAGAACTCATCGCCACCGGTGAGGTGCTGGTCAACGGTGAAGAAGCCACCCAGCGGGGGCTGACCTTGCACGATGGCGACCAGGTCACCGTTGGTGGCGTCACCGCCACCGTGACCACCGACGCGGACAGCGCCGACTTTTTCGACGAACGCACCGCAAACGATGACTTTGACCCCGAAAAGTGGAGGAATCTCTAAACCCATGCCAGCTTTTGAAGCCCGTCCAGGAATGCCCTACTGGGTGGACATGTCCACCAAGGACCCGCGCAAATCCACCTACTTCTATGCCAAATTGCTGGGGTGGGACATCGGCGGGGCTGGCGGGGACGAGGCGGCGGCTGGTGTGGCAAGCAGTGACGAAGACGTCTCCTCGGACTACACCATCGCCCGCCTCCAGGGCCTGCCCGTAGCAGGATTTATCCAGCAGCCGCATGAATCCACCAGCCCAGATACGTGGGTGACCCATTTCCTCTCGGCCGACATCGCGGCAGATAGCGCGCGCGTGGAAGAGCTTGGCGGGCGCGTACTCTCCCCAGCCACGGAGGTCTCGCTGGGCCAGATGGCACTGTGCTCCGACATCGCCGGCGGCCTGTTCGGGTTGATCCAGCCTGCAGGGGAGGACGCTTTCGTCGCCGCCGGCGAACCCGGCACCCCGGTGTGGCACGAGTACACCGCCACCGGCCACTTCGAGCAGGCCGCGGACTTCTACCGCAACCTGTTCAACTGGGAGACCGCCACCGAAGACGGCTACTCCCTCGTCCTCGAAGACGGCGCAGCTTTTGCCGGCCTGTGGGACGCGACCGAGCAGTTCCCCAATGAGGTGCCCGGCTTCTGGCAGTCCTACCTTGGCGTACGCGATATCGACGAGGCAGCCCGCCTGGTGAAGGACTTCGGCGGCGAGATCATTCGCGGGCCCGAACAATCATCATTCGGCCCACTGCTGCTGGTCAGCGACGCCACGGGTGCCACCGTCATGTTGTGCGAAACTCCAGAGCCCGTCTACGAGGAGGAGCTCAGCGAGGCGGATTCGATCCTGGATCTCTAACGCACAACCGGCGCCCGCGCACTGTTCGACGTATCTTAAAAGCATGAATACAACGACTGCGTGGGGTGCCCCGTCGGGCGGCGCCCCGTTGGAAGCAATGACCATCGACCGCCGCGAGATGCGTGACGACGATGTCCGCATCGCCATCGACTATTCCGGCATCTGCCACTCGGATATCCACACAGTGCGCGATGAGTTCGGCCCGCGGACGTATCCGCTGGTCCCAGGCCACGAGATCGTGGGGCGTGTCACCCAGGTCGGGCCCGCAGTGACCAGGCACCAAGTAGGCGACCGAGTCGGTGTGGGCGTATTCGTCGATTCGTGCGGCCAGTGCGCGCCCTGTCAGGCCGGCGAGCAGTCCTACTGCGACAACGGCCCCACCATGACCTACGGCGCGGAGAACAAGTACGCCGGCGGCGAGTACACCCAGGGTGGCTATGCGCGCGAGATCATCACGAAAGAGGCCTTCGTCGTCCGCATCCCGGAGGCGCTTGATTCGGCGTCGGCAGCCCCCTTGCTGTGTGCGGGAATCACCACGTATTCCCCGCTCAAGCACTTCGGAGCAGGGCCCGGCAAACGGGTGGCGATCGTCGGCATGGGCGGCCTCGGCCACGTCGCCGTGAAAATCGCGGTGGCGATGGGCGCGGAGGTCACCGTCTTTTCCCACTCCGACCGCAAGCGCGAGGACGCCCTGGCTTTCGGCGCGCGCGAGCTGATCCCCACAGCGCAGGGGCTTAACGACGATTACCTGAACTATTTCGATCTGATCGTCAATTCGGTCTCTGTGGATCTGGACGTGGCGGAATATATGCAGCTGCTGCGCTTTGATGGCGCGTTCGTCCAGCTAGGGCTGCCGAATGAGCCGCTTCAGGTGCCCGCGCGCGCTTTTACCAGCAAGCGCCGCAAGCTCTCAGGCAGCCTCGTCGGCGGCATCCCGGAAACGGAAGAGATGCTGCAGTTCTGCGCGGACCACGATGTCACCCCAGAAATCGAGGTCATCGACGCCGACTACATCAACCGCGCCTATGACCGCACTGTGGCCTCCGATGTGCGCTACCGTTTCGTCATCGATGCGCGAACAATCTCAAAAACCCTCTAGAACTGGACGCCTGGGCTATACTCACACGGAACCGATTTCCGAAGAAACTTAAAACAGGTGAGGATGCGAACACCATGAGGAAACTAGTCGGCGTTTTTCTCGCCCTCGTCGTCACGCTCGGCCTAGTGCCTGCCGCCAATGCCATGACGCTGAACCCGGCAGGAGTGCCCGCGCGCACCTCCTTGGCCGTGGTCTACTCCGACGGCAGGGTTGCGGCGTCGCCGAACGGGCACGAATCGCGCCCGGCGCTCAGCCTGGCCAAGCTTTACCTGGGCTACTGGGTTCTGCACCACGGTGCCCCAGGGCACAAGGCCCAGGTGGAGCACATGCTGCGCGTCTCTGATGACAACATCGCCACCCAGCTCGACCGGGCGTACCCGAACGCGATCAACGATGTCGCCCGCCAGTTCGGCCTCGGCGCCACCCGTTCCTCCGGCTACTGGGGATACTCGCGCACCTCCGCGGTGGATGTCGCCCGCTTCATCGAGGCCATCAAGCCAGACCCCGTGGCAGCACCTGTCCTCCGCGGTATGTCGGGTGCAGCCCCTATCGCCGCAGACGGGTTCGCTCAGAACTATGGCACCTCCCGCCTGCCAGGAGTGCAGGGCACCAAGTTCGGCTGGTCCGATGACCGCACCTCCATCACCGCGACCGCAAGCTACGGCCACGGATTCACCGTCGCAGCGATCACCTACGGCCCCGCGTCTGTGAACACTGACGACGCCGTGCGTGGCTTCGTCGGCGGCCCTGCAGGTGGAGCAGGCGCACCAGGCCAGCCGCTGACCAGCTCCGTTGGCCCGATCCAGGCGCCGGCACAGCGCGTGGTTGATGCCCTACCTCCGAACACACCGAAGGAAATCACCAACGCGATCCCACGCGACTGGCTGGTCCCGACCGGGGCACCGGAGGTCGTGCTGCCTGAGCTGCCGCAGATTCCGGAACTGCAGCTTCCGGATGTGCCAATGTCGGCACTGCCTTAAGCAGCCAGCCCCTCCCTCAGACGCCGCGGAGAAATTCCGCGGCGTCTTTAATTTTGGTGCGGTTGACCGCGGGCGTGGCAATTCGGTGCGTGGAGTAATACTTCGCTACCTGCACGTTCTCAGCGGCATCGCCAACCTCCGGCCGTGCGGCCACCTCGTCGTTAAGCGCTACCTGCAAGAAAGTCTTCGGCCACCGCGTCACCTCCGGGACCTCAAGGCCGGCGCGCAGCTCGTCGGGAAGTGCTGCCACCGACGCGAGATCCGGAAATGTCAGCACCAGCGCGTCAACCTCGTCGGCCACCAGCGCAGCCAGAGCGCCACCGGAACTATACCCCCACGCGGTCACGGAGGCAGCGTCCTGCTCACGCGCATAATCGATAGCGCGCAGCACCGCGTCGAGCACCTGGTCAAGGGTGTTGTCGGGCAGCAGAGGGTAGTCCAGATCCAGGATCGTGGTGCCGGACAGCTGGGCCGCCGCAGCCACCTCGGGGCGCCAGGAATGCTCCAGCGCATTGCCGGACCCGCGCCACCAGCCGCCCGAGTGCAAAGACACAGCCCAGCGCCCGGTTGGCTCCGAAGGCGTGAACTGGGCCGCGCTTAACGACGAACCCAGCGCCACCTCGGTGGCCTCTACGCCTTCGGAGAACGCCACCCCCGGCATGGTGTGATCCACCGCGGAGCCCAGCATCAACATCGCGGCGTGCGTGATGCGGTCTGGCAGCAGGGCCGTATACCGATCAGCGGGGGCCGGATCGCCTGACCCGCCCTTCCACGGCGGGGTGAACTCGGGCAGGGGATAGGTGGCGTCCATGTAGGACACCAACTGTTCCAACTGCTTATCCTCGGGGAGGGTGCGGCGCACGCCCCCGACGTTGAATTCTGCGGTCCCTTGCTCGTTGATGGGGTAGTCGTCCGTGGGGTCGCCCGGTTCTAGTTTCGGTGGAGGAGTCATAGCTCCTAAGCGTAGGCGATGGCAGAGGGGTACATTTGAATGGCAACACGTCCACGCTGGCCCAGCTACCCCAAGGAGAGCGACATGAGTGGTGTTGCAGAAATTTATGATGTCGAACTAGACCCGACCAAGGAATCGATCGTCGCGCATTTCGGCGCGATTCAGGACCTGCTCGGTTCCTACCGTTTCGTCGACCCGGACGGCAAGGTGGGGATCGAAATCCACATCGGCCACGACATGGAGCGGCGCTTGATGCAGTTCGCCACCGTGTACACGGAGACCGACGAGGCACCCGAGGCGCTGTTCACCGCCACCGAGCACCCGGTGTTGGGCACCCGCTATGTAGCGCCGCTGACCTCGAACGCGGTGGCGGTGCGCGAGGTGATCCGCGTGATCCTCGAAGCCGACAACGGCGCTGAATACTCTAACGGTTCCGGCCCCGCCGTCGACGTGCGTGGCTCCGGAACCGAGGAGGAATTGTCCAGCGTCGGCGCAGTAAAAATTTCGGAGTACACCCGCCAGCGTGCCGTCGGAACAGTGCTTATCGACGATAAGCCCCGCTCTTTCCTGCTGCGCATCCCGAACCTGTTGGTGCCCGGCCGCGAAATCGCGAGGGGTCACACCACCTCAAGGATGCGCCTGACTGGTTGGCCGCCGGAGAACCCGGAGGACAAGCGTGTCCTGGCCGAGCTCTCCTGGATGGACCGCTAGCGCTACCAGATGGTGACGCGGTTCTCCGGGGCGATCCACATCGGGGAGGATTCGTCGATAGTGGGAAACGCCTCGTAGAAGTCGTCGATATTCGCGGCGATCACGTTGCAGCGGAACTCGGCGGGCGAGTGTGGGTCGATCGCCAAGTACTGCTCCGCCATCTCTGGGCGGATGGCGGTGCGCCACACGCGTGCCCAGGCCAGGAAGAGGCGCTGCATGCCCGTGTATTCCTCTTCGTCCAAGGCGGGGTCGGCGCCCTCGACGTCGAAGGGCTGCTCGGGGCCGTCGTCCAGGCCCTTGTCCTTCAGATACATCTGGTAGGCCACCACCGCGATGCCCAGTCCACCCAGGTCACCGATGTTTTCGCCCAAGGTGAATTCACCATTGACACCATCGATGCCTTCCTTGCCCTCCAGAACGGAGGGGATCAGGCCGTCGAACTGCTTGACCAGCGTTGAGGTGAGCTTGTCGAAGGCCTCGCGGTCCTGCTCCGTCCACCAAGAATTCAAGTTGCCCAGGCCGTCGTAGCGGGAGCCCTGGTCGTCGAAGCCGTGGCCGATTTCGTGGCCAATCACCGCGCCGATGGCGCCGAAGTTCTCGGCGGCGTCGGCCTCTGGATCGAAGAATGGCGGCTGCAGGATCGCGGCCGGGAAGGTGATGTCGTTGACCACCGGGTTGTAGAAGGCGTTGACGGTTTGTGGGGTGGTCACCCACTCGTCGCGGTCGGCGGGACGGCCCAGCTTGTTCAGCTGGTAGTCGTGCTCGAACTCGGCCCCGCGGCGCACATTGTCGACCACGTGCGTCCCCGCCGGGCTGAATTCCAAAGTATCGAAGCTGCGCCAAATGTCGGGGTAGCCGATCTTCGCATTGAACTGCGCCAGTTTCTCGGTGGCACGCACGCGGGTCGTCTCCGTCATCCATTCCAGCTGGGAGATACGCTCGCGGTAGGCGCGGATCAGGTAGGTCACCAGCTCCAGCATGCTTTCCTTGGACTCACGCGGGAAGAAGCGTGCCACGTACTCCTTACCGATGTCTTCGCCCACCAGCGATTCAGCAAGCCCGACGCCGCGCTTCCACCGGTCACGCTGCTGCGTTGCGCCGGAAAGAGTGGTGCCATAAAACTCGAAGTTCTTCGCGCCGATCTCTTCCGCCAGCACGCCGGCGCGGGAGCGCAGAATGGCCCAGGTGGCCCACAGCTGCCAGTCCGCCAAGTTATCGGGGCGTAGCAGGCGGGCCAAGTGGTCGGTGAAGGACGGCATCATGTTGATCACACGGCCCTCGGTCAGCCCAGATCCCGCCAGCATGGTCTGGATAATCTCCGGCAGCTCGGAGATGTCGGTGGGGTTATAGGTGGCCATCGCGTCGCGGGTCTTCACCACGTCCCAGTGGCCGGCGGCCAGTTCCTTTTCCATGGCGACAATGCGGGTGGCAGCGGCCTCCACGGGCAGCCCGAAGAGCACCTCGGGGTCCAAGAATCCCAGCATCTCGGCCACGTGCTTTTCATATTCGGCCAACGTGTCCGCGTGGGACTCGGAGCGGTAATAGGCCTCGTCGGGAAGCCCCAGACCGGACTGCACCAAGTAGGCGACCGAGTTCTCGCCCTGGGAATCCTTCTCAATGAAATACGTCAGCGGGGCACCGACACCGACGCGCTCGAGCTTGCCCAAGGCGGCGGCGAACTCGTCGATATCTGCGACGGACAACAGGGCGAAATCGTCGTCAAGCGGGGCAACCCCGGCGTTGTTGATCGCGTCGGTGTCCATGAAGGAGGCGAACAAGGTGGAGGCGAGCCCGTTACCTTCGGCCACGATATCGTGCACGTTTGTTTCGGCATCATCGCGCAGCTTGTGGAAGGTGCCGTCGACACCGCGGTCGTCGGGGATGACGTGGGACTTCAACCAAGGTCCGTTGACAAATTGATAGAGATCGTTCATGTCTCTACTCTAACTATTAGGCTGGGTCCATGCTTTCGTATTCGCCTTCTTATCGCTTCGGTCCGCGCCGCACAGGCCGCCTGTTCGCGGCCTCACTGGCAGCGGTAGTGGCGTTTCTTGCTGCTCCGGCTTTAGCCGTGTGGGCGTTGCCGGATCCGCCAGCTGTGCGGGAGAAAGTTGAGCTGAGTTCGGCTTATTCGGAGTGGACAGAACCCATCGAGCACCTGGTGTGCGAAGTTGACCCTTACGCCATGACCGGCCAGGGCTGGAACTGCGGCGGCGCGACGGTCTTAGCGGCGAGTACGGAGTGGACCGATGACCCGGAGCGCACCTTAAGGCGGCAGGTGCGCGCCTACAACGATCTTGTCGATAGCTCTTCCGGCACGGTCATGACCTTCGGCGACAATCATGTATTTTTCTACCTGGACCGATTCACCGGGCCCACCATCGCGATGACGGTGCGTGGCGCAGGCGAATTCGACGAGGAAGTGTTGTTCGCCACCGTCAGCGGGTCACACCCCGATGAGGTCGCCTCGGTGGCATCGCAGATCTGGGAGGGGCTGACCGGGACACCGATGGCGCAGGATGTCCTCGCCCAGCTGCAGGACAGCGGCGTGCTTGACGACGAACCCCTGCCGGGCCGCGAGCGCCCACTGCGCCCCATGCCACAGGTGCAAACGCTGTAGCGCACAAAAGGAACAGAGGAAAGAAACAGGATGTCCAAGCTTTTTCGCTACACCATGATCATCGCCGTACTGGTCGGCGTGCCCGTCCTGCTCATCGACGTTGTCGTCAACCTGCTGCTTGCGCCCAGTGCGACCGCCGCCAGCCTGGCGATCGCGGCCGTGCTGACTATCGTGGTCCTGGCGGTACTGCGCAAAACCCCGATCTGGCCGCGGTGGTCGTCGTCAAGCATCGGCTGGATCCTGTGCGCCCTGCTGTGGGGTGCCGGCGTGTCGTTGCTCATCGTCATCGCGTCGGGGCTACCGGCGATGGATCTTGCGCTGGCGCTGCGCTGGGAACAATCGGTGGCCTCCTTTGGCGGTGCCTGGCCGGAGGAGCCCGCAAAGGCGCTGGGTGTGCTGTTTATCCTCATGTCTTTCCCGCGCTTCTACCGCCCCTGGCACGGTTTCATGGTGGGGATGGTCGTGGGCCTTGGTTTCGACATGATGGAAAACATGCTCTACGGCACCATGGGTGGGATGATGCACGCCTCATCCGACATGGCCGGCATGCTGGACACGTGGGGCCTGCGCCTCGTGTTTGGCCCGCTGCTGCATACGGGCCTGACGGGGCTGGCCGGCTGGGGGATCGGGCTGGCCTTGTTTGTGGGGGCCAAGCCGCTGAGCTGGCGCATCCGTGCCGTGGCCCTCTACTTCGGCGCCGCGTTCCTCTTCCACTTCGCGTGGAACTACTCCTGGGAAGAGGAGTGGATGCACTATGTGCAGTTCGCGATCGTCGCCATCGCCCTGTATGGCCTGTGGGCCTACGTGTGGGTGCGGTCCGTCCGCGCGGCGCGTGCCGACGATACCTACGTGCATACCCCACAAGCGTTGACATCGGTGCGCCAGCTGGAATTAGAACCAGCTGACACACCGATATCCGACTAGCCCTAGTCGATATCGCGGATCTTCATATCCGACGGGTGCCACAGCCCGGAGCGGGTGATCTCCTCATGGTCGATCGTCGCAAGCTTCGGCGCTTCGCCTTGCGAGTTGGTGCGCAGGTGGTACTTCGACACGGAACCCCAGTCGCGCTGCCAGTCATCGCGCAGGTAGCCCGGCACCTCGTAGGAGTAGTTCACGGCCTCCGCGGTGCCCAGGGAGCCGCCGCCGAGGAAGTCCATGAACCCGGACAGGGCGGCCTTGCCCGGCGCGTCGGGGGAGACGCGGTATTCGGGGATCTCGGTCACGCCGGCGTAGTGGTTGAACGTGCGCTGGCACGGGAACTGCAGGGCAGCGGACCAGTCGATCAGCCCCGGGGTGTCTGGGGAGATGAGGTCATTCATCGATTCCAGTTCGGGCACGCGCGGTGGGGTGACGGCGAGCCAGTCATCAGGCGACAGGGAGGTGTCGCTTGCGACGATGCGCACTACCTCTGCCTCCTCGGGCAGGTCCTCCAGCGGGTAGCGCAGGTTGCGCCAGGACTGGGTGGGGCCTGCATCCAACATTTCGATTTCGCCAAGGACCTTGTAGGTTCCATCGTCGTTACGCGAACCGTACTCGACGACGAGTTCCTCGCCGTCCTGGGCGACACCGTTGATGTCATGGTGGGCAATCTTGCCCGCGACAGAAATCACCAGCAGTGGGGTGTTCTCGGCGGCTTCGGGCAGTTCGAACCAGCTGGTTTCCAGCTCAGCGGTGTTTCGTGGTTCTTCCTCCCAGGACCCGACGACGGGGATGCGCGTGTAGTCCAAGTTGAATGGCAGGTTCACCGTGGAATCGTTGACGCCGGTGTCTTCGCTGTCGCGTTTGCCTTGGGTGCCACCTGTCGAGGTGGACTGTTCAGACACCGTTTCCTGGCTGGTGTTTTCTGCGTTATTGCTGGTGTCCGAGGTGCTCTCGCTGCCGTCGGAAGCATCGGAACCTGCACCGGTATCGGTGGTGGTGCGCGATTCGGTGTTGGCGTTACCGGATGTGGTCTGGGAAGCGTCACCGATCGCGCCGACAGAAGCCGAACTCATATTTTCCGGCTCGATGAACTCGGGGACACCGTTCGGGTGGAAGCCACGGATCTCACCGGATTCCAGCGAACGGCCCAGCGGCACCCCGTCGACGGGAGTGAGGAAGGCATCGTTGGTGTTGGTCTCCAGCAAGGCGTCGCTGGCCAGGCCACACTTGTCGCCGGCGAAGGTGCGCACGTTGCCCATTCCCACAGAGTATGCCGGAGCTTGGTCGATGAAAGACTTCGTAAACGACAGCATGGAAAACGCCACCATCAGGATGGAGGCCACCGCGATCGGGGCGGTCATGACGCTGCGGAACTTTCCGCCGGCGGCAAGCTGAGCGGCTTCGAACTCCTCGAGCGTACCGGCCTCTGCGGCCTTGTCGCGCTGGTAGGAGTGCTTGAAGGACTGCCAGATGCCGATGGCTAGAACGATCAACGAGATAAGCAGCATCACGTTGGCGGCCTCGACGCCCTTGAACTGCACCGGGCGGTCCCACCACGGGATGTTGAAGGAGGACACGTACCACCACGCGTTCCAGCCGGCCAGGGTGATGGCCATGACGAACCCAACGGCCGCCAGCGACAGGGTGCGGGCGCGCACCGATTTGATCGCGATCTGGGAGAGCACCACCGCACCCAACGCGGCCACCGCGCCGGCGATGGAGGCGTAGATGCCGAAGTGGTGCGTCCACTTCGTCGGGGTGAACATGAGGAAGAACATGGACAGCGCAACGATGAGCAGCATGCGCATCGTCGGGCCCTTCGCCGCGCCGGGCACACCGCCGTGGCGGGAGAAGGACCACACCACCAGCAGGAGGCAGGCCAGCATGGTGAACATAGCGAAACGCCGCGTCATCGAGCCGTCGACCGACTGCTGGAACAAGGTCGCGTAGCGCGCCCACTCGGAATACCACTCCAGCGAAGGCCCGACCTCACCGCGCACTCGGGTGGATTCGAGCACGGCAGCCAGCGTCTGGTCCGCGAACACCGGTACCAGCACGGCGGTGCCAGCAGCTAAGAATGGGGCGATATAGGCGAGCCATGGCGCGATCACGGTGCGGTTGCGCATGATGCGGAAGAGGTGCGGCAGCGAGACCAAGAACACGCCCACTGCCATCAGGCCGGTCGGGCCGACCGTCAACGTGAAGGCTGCCGTCACCGTGCCCAGGGCAGCGGGGAAGAGGCGATTGGTGGCGATGGCACGCTCAAAAAGTGCCCACGTGACGATCACGCCGAGAGCCACCATGGGCTCTGGGCGGGTGCCGTTGTTATACGGCAGCCAGAACGCCAGGAACACAAACGCGGCAGTCCAGTACGCCATGCGTCGATTCGCAACGACATCCCCCAGCCGCGGCAGAATCTCACGCGATAGCAGCAGCCAGATCAGGATGCCGGCGATCAGCGTTGGCAGGCGCATCCACACCGAGGAGGTGGACACGGTGGCCAGCAGCGAGAGCAGGTCGTAGAAGGGTGAGCCGAAAGGCGCTTCCGGCACGCCGTACCAGCGGTAATAGTTGGCCATATAGCCAGACTCATTGGCCACGCGCGCCATCGTCAGAATGAAGCCATCGTCGGACGTGTTCGCGCCGAAGATGTGCCAGAAGCCCAACACGAACAGCACGATGCCGTCCAAAGGCTTGAATGTGCGCCACCGCGGCCCAAATACTGGCAATTGACGACGATCGGCCTGGTCCATGCGCCACAGGCAGGCTAAGCTCACGATCGTCAGCAGAATGCCGCCGACCATGGACAGGAACTTCAGCGTGGTCGGCGTGGAGGTAAACCGTGAGTTGATCTCCATATCAACGTTCAGCCCGGCGTCGATCAGTGCCTCAGCACCGCCGGCGGCATCCTCGTCGATCTCGGAGTAAATGCCGGCGACCTGCGGGCGCAGGTCCTCCTCAGTCTCCTCCTTATGGTTGGTGCCCGGGATGGCCACAGTCACCCCGTCTTCCGTCGCGGAAATATTCACAACGGCATCGTCGTCAAGCGCCTCGAACTGCGTCGGGGACAGCTCAAACACAACCTTGTTCAGGGAGCTGATGGACACCGCGCCTTCATCCGTGATGGAGACGAAGAGGCCACGGTCATAGGCTTCTTCCGAATCGTCCGGGAGCGTGCCGACGACCGTCGATTGCCCATCGCGTACCGCATCGAACGCGGCGACTGGCACCGTCAGGTCCAAGGACTCCGGCGCCATGGAAATCAGTGGCGCGTTGACGGACTCCACGCTTCCATCCTGCGGCCAGTTCAACGACGACTGCGTCTGCTGCACCGGCAAGAAAGGGGTGAGTACGAACAGGAGAAAGGCCAGGAGGCCCGTCACGATAGCGGTGTTTTTCAGGCCACTGGAGGCGGCCTGGGGTGTAGCTACAGAATTCAATTTTCTCGATCCTGACTTGGCTTTCAGAGGTTACTGCGTACGGACTGCTACGACGAAGGGGCCGACCTGGCTGGTTTCCCACTCCGGGCTGTCGAACACCGCAGGGTTAAAGAACAATCCCTCATAGCGTACATTCGGCTGACTAGGGAAGATATCTTCAGCAATGTGTGTCTTCCAGGGGTCGACCTCATCACTGGTGGAATCCGTGGAACCGCGGAAGACGAATGCCTGGGGCGCCTCCCACGGGGTGGACTCCAGTTCCTCGATGAAGGCATCTGGGTCGTCGGCAAGATCGTAGGATGCCGTGGCCCAGTTGCGCAGCGCGTCGTTGCGCTCGTCGAACTGCCCTAAGGGGTTCGCATAGTGGCTGGTGAAGGCGTTAAACCCGTGGTAGGGGTAATAGGACATGAAGTTGATCTCATCGGTGTAGATGACGGTCTCGCTGGGCACGTGGCCTTCGGCCCGGATCGTTTCGTCCACATCCTTGTAGTAGCGGCCCGCATCCGGCGCGTAGCGGTCGGCACGTTCGCCGTTTCCGTCGGTGTCCTGGTAGGCCCGATCGATATGGGACTCATTTTCGCCCGGGATGTTCTGCACGTAGTACAGGCCGCCCAGTGCGACGATAACGACGAAAGCGATGGTGATCCGGCGGTTCGCCTCAGCGCTGAACCGGGCGGGGTAGAGGTACTCGATACCCACCAGGCGGATGTCCGCCAAGGCTAGTACGCCAGCTGTGGCGAGCGTGAGCACAATGAGCGTTTCGACGCGGAATCCCAACAACGTGGTGCCTGCCAGCGTGGCCACCATCGAAGCCAGCACCCACAGGTAGAACACGATCAGGCCTATGCCCAGCATGCGCACGTCTGGGTCGACGAAGCGCACGATCAGGTAGATCAAACCAAGCAGGCACAACACGCCCACCACGCTGAACGCTAAGAAGGGGACAGGGAACGTGGTGCCTTCTTCCGGCAGGAAGTGGGGCGCGGTGGATTCACCCATCGGTGCGCCAGACAGGACCTCTGCGAGGTAAGGGCCCCAAGCCAACAAGGCGATCGCGATGGAGCCGAATCCGATGACCGCGGTGCGGATCACAGGCCCCCACGAGTGCGTGAAACATACCGCCATGATGATGCCCAGGATGACCACGGCGAGTGCCGCAACACCGGTGTACAAGGTGTAGAAGCAGGCCGACACGCCCAAGAACAGCATCACACCGATGGTGGCAGGCCAGGACCCCGTCATGGCGTAGCGCAGCACGATGAGCATCGCGGGGACAAACAGTGCTACGACTGCGGCGTAGGGCTCGTCGGGAGCCATGACCAGAACAATCGACGTGGTGACCAAAGCCACCGCCGTTGCCACCGGCAGGGAACCGAGAATCTTGCGCCACACCGGGCCAAGCGCCGCCGCGGCCATCGCGATGGAGACCAAAGCCCAGGGCTGGTAGACCTCCCAGCCCGCCAGGTTCAGAATGTTGGCTAGCCTGCCACCCAACCAGAACCAGCCGATGGGGTAGTAGGTAGGCATATCGATATAGTTCATGTCCTGGTTGGCGGCGGTTTCCGTCATCCGGGTCAAAAACTGGGTGCGGAAACCCTGATCCACCTGGATGCCATCCAAGTAGAGCTTGGTCGCCGACAGGGGAATGCCCAGGCTGGTAATCACCAACCCGGCCGGAGCGAGGTAGCACACCACCTCACTCAGGATCTCTTTCCACTTCGGGCGTGCGGGGCCTGCCGTCCCATTGGCGGTCTTGGCCCTATTAGCGTCGCGCAGCCACATCAACACGACCAGCACCACAGCAACGACCAGGATGATGGTGGCCGCTGAGCTGATCGCCCGAGTGACGTTCGACGTCGAAAAAGCAGGAAGAGACGTTGAGCGCAGCACGAACCACGCCAGCAACGACAACACCCCACCGAGGGCGGCGTACACCAGCACGGAGACATATGTCCTCGTGCTGGAGACTGCGTCCGGGGCGTACCCGGTAGTCGCCATCGGTGGGGTGTCCCCGCTGTCCTCAGCGGGCTGCCCGTGATTCTGGTTGGGCTCAGTGGGTGAAACGGTCATGAGTGACAGTGTCCCACATACGACCAAATTAGAGGTTCAGCTTGCGCATGATTGAGGCAGGAATGTGCTGTAAAACAAATGAGACAGGCCCGAAAGCCTTGTGTACGAACAAGGTGGAGTCCTTATTCAGCACCGCCTTGACGGTTTCCTCCGCCACGTCTTCCACATCGACGGTAAGCGGAGCCTCCTTTTCCATGTCCGCGGTCATCTTGGTGCGCACCTGGCCCGGACGTACGACGAGCACATTCACGCCGTCGCCACGCAGCGCTTCGCCCAGCTGGGTGTAGAAACCGTCCAGGCCAGCCTTGGAGGCGCCGTAGACGAAGTTGGAGCGGCGCACGCGCATGCCCGCCACGGAGCTCATCGCGACGATGGTGCCGTGGCCCTGTGCCTTAAACTTCTGGCCCAGCAGCACACCCACAGAAACGGGTGCGGTGTAGTTCAGCTGCGCCGAGTCCACGGCCGCCTGCTGGTCCTGCCACAGCTGCTCCTGGTCGCCCAGGGAGCCGAAGGCAACGATGGCAACATCGACGTCGCCGCGAGAGAATGCCTCATCGATGACCTCCGGGTGGGTGTCAAAAGCGGTGGCGTCAAAATCGATGACGTGGACCTCGCCTGCTCCGGCTGCTGTGACTTGGTCACGGGCGTCGTCGATACGCGGGGAGTCCTTGCGGGCAGCCAGCGTGACGGTGGGGTTTCCGCCGCGGGAGACGAACTCCTTCACGATGCCCAGGCCGATCTCGGAGGTACCGCCCAAAAGAAGGATGTGTTGTGCTTGGCCTACTGCGTTCAGCATGTGTAATTCCTTTCTAGCTCAGCTCGAGGCGGCGGGACATGTCGGATGCGAACACGCCATTCGGGTCAATGGCGTTACGGGTCTTCAACCAACCCTCCATGCCTGGGTACATAGCGTGGAACATCTCTGGGGTGGTGCGGGATTCCTTCGCCAGGTACAGGCGGCCACCGAACTCGAGGATCTGCTGATCCAGGCGGTCGAGGAACTCGTTGAGACCCGGGCGGATAGGGAAGTCCACGCAGATGTTCCAGCCCTTCATCGGGTAGGACAGTGGAGCGCGGTTGCCCTCACCGAACAGCTTGAACACGTTCAGCGCGGTGTAGTGGCCGGAAGCCTGGATCTGGTAGATGATGCTCTTGCACTCTTCCACCGCGTGTGGCGGAACGACGAACTGGTACTGCAGGAAGCCGGCAGGGCCGTAGCCGCGGTTCCACTCGCCGATCATGTCCAGTGGCTGGTAGAACTGCGTCAGGTTCTTGATGTCGTTCTGGCTGGGTGCGCCCATGGCGTAGTACAGCTCGCCGATAGTGTTCAAGGTGAGCTTGTTCATGGTCCAGGACGGGAAGATGTCCGGGACCGTCATCAGCTTCGGTGCACTGAACTTCAGCGGATCCTTCGCCAGCTTCGGCGCGAACTCCTCCAGCTGCTCCAGGGTGGCCAGGGAGCCACGCGAGATGGTGGCGCGCCCAGTCTTTGGTGGTGGGTTGATGGCATCGAACCAGGCCGACGAGTAGGAGTAGTTCTCCTCTGAACCGTTGGAGTGCTCCTCGATCGTCTCGTCGAGAGTCTTGGTGCGCACGGTGTCAGAGAGGAAGTAGGCCGTCTCAGTCTTCGTCATCTGGATCTTGGCGCGCATGATGATGCCGGTCAGGCCCATTCCTCCCACGGTGGCCCAGAACAGTTCGCCGTCTGGGTCGTCGGTGGAACCCTCAGGCTTGAGCTCGAGGATGCGGCCGTCCGCCACCAGCAGGTCCATGGAGACAACATGGTCACCGAAGGAACCGTCCGAGTGGTGGTTCTTGCCGTGGATATCGGGGCCGATCGCGCCACCGATGGTCACCTGGCGGGTGCCCGGCAGCACCGGGACCCACAGGCCATAGGGGATCGCGGCGCGCATCAGCTGGTCCAAGGTCACGCCACCGTCAACATCGACGATGCCGGACTCTGGGTCGATCGAGTGAATCTGGTTCAGCGGCTGCATGTCGATGACCAGGCCACCGGCGTTCTGCGCCGGGTCGCCGTAGGAACGACCCATGCCGCGGGCAATCACGCCGCGGCGCGCGTTCGAAGGCAGGGATTCATTCTGCTCAGCCACCATTTGGACGGCCTTGATGATGGTTTCTGGGTCAGAAGTCGCCAGCACATGAGCTGTTGTCGGGGCTGTACGGCCCCAGCCATGGAGGGACTTTTCAGTAGTGTGTAATTCCATCTTTTCCATTCTTCTTACAGAAGGCGTACGGATGTGCGGCCGATATTTTCGGCGCAACGCACCCCATAGCCTACAAGTGTGATCTAACTAAAGTAGTAAAGAAACCTGTGAAATAGATCCTATTAATAACAGTTTCGGGTTTAACCTATAAATCCATCATCTCTCTAATTTCGGCCGGCAACTCCTCCTGAGAGGTGATCGTCGGCAAGCCCTGCTCCTTATGCTCAGCCAAAACCTCGTACACGCGGCTGCGCGAATGCGAATCCAAAAGCGGCAGCTCTTGGGCCATCAAGCGCGTCATGAAATCATCCAACGGGACCTGGACAAACTGTGTGGCCACGTGCGTCGCGTCAGGGTCATCGCCTTTGTAGTGCTTCCTCATGCCCCCAGACTACTGCCCAGTTACGATTGGCAACTATGGAACACGAGCTTATTGACGAACCCATCGACTACAACGCCCTTGACAACACCACCGGCGGCCGCGCCCTCCAGGCCGGATTCATCGGCGCGCTCGTCGCGGTGCCGGACTTCGTGCGTGGCGCCACCGCCCGCTGGGCGACCCGCGGCACCATCGCCGCAGCCAACCTCGCCACGATCGCCGCGTTCAACGCTTTCGACGAGGACCCGCGCAATGACCTCACCGCAGTGCTTGCGCGCGAAGAGCGTGGCGACAGCGGCACAGGCGCCCCTGTCGCATCAGTCTCCACCACCTGGGGCGTGATTCTCGTCCTCTTGCTGGTCGGCGCGCTAACTCTGGCCGGCGGCGCACGCGCGGAGCAGGCGCTGGGCACCTGGCTTGGCCGCAAGGGTGTTGAAAAGCCACACAGCGTGCTGGGGATCGCCACCGCTGTCCTCGTCTTCGCCGCAATGGAAGCGCAGGCCCGCAAATGAACGACTCTTTAGTCCTGGCAATCGTCGATAAGCGCGAAGAATGCACAGTGATCTGGCGCGTGGAAACCACCCCGGGCTTCGCTGCGCTGTCGGGAGCGTGGGACACGGACGATGCCGAACACGTCGAGCGCCTCACCGCCGACGCGCACGTGATCGACGCAGCCGCCGAGGACCCACTGGGACAGGTGCGCAAGAACATGAAGGATGCCGGCGCCCCCAGCGTTCCCACCGGCGAGAAACAGCTTGCCTTCACCGGCGAACCCCACGCGCGCCGGGCATGGGAAGTGGCGGTACAGGCCGCTGAGCTGGTGGAATACTGGAATGTGGCGGCGGTCCAGCGCAAGGTGAAAGGTGACGCGGACTACGCGCCCTTGCCGGTGGATGCCGCTGGAGCGACGGCGACTGCTTAAAAATCGCTACGCTTGGGGCCATGTCCCGTTTCACTCCGCTTCACCTCAAGCCAGGTGAGAGCCGCGACCGCATCGTCAACAATGTGATTGACCTTGCGGCACGTCGCGTTGCGCGCGGCGCGGGGCCCCACACTCTGCTGGTACGCGCAGAGATCACCGCGAACGGGGAGCACGTCATCCGCCACATCGGCGTAGACGAATCCACCACATTGGACTGCATGCGCCGAGTCCTCGCGGCGGCTTTCAACCTGCCGAAAGAGCCTGCGCCCGCCCGCTTCACGCTGGGGCGTGACGACGATTGCCCCCTCGAACCCGGCATGCCCCTCGGTTCGCTGCTGCTGCGCCCCGGCGACCACCTGCATTTTTACTACGGTCTACTCCGCTTCACCGTCTACTTGGGCGATCGCTGGCTCCGCGATGAGGCCACACCGCGTCACCTGTGCGTTGGCGGGATCGGCGAGCTCGCGGGCTGCGGCTTTGACTTGCCGGGCATCAACGCGGCGCTTGTCGACGAGCGCGTGGTCGATTCCGTACTGGAATCCGCCCGGCCGGACGTGCGTGATCTGATAGAACGCGCCAAAATTTTCGATTTCATCCCCTTGCTGCAGGCCATGGACCTCGACCGCCACGTAGAGTTGGACTCACCTATTGAGTCCGCCTTGGAGTCGCTGCCGCAGGAGGCCGACCCGATTGAGGTGGACGCCTTCTGGTCCACCGTGCTGGGCCTATCGTGCTTGGCTGCCGACGAGCTCACCGACACCGTCATCGAGGAAACCATGGACGCGCTGGGTTGGACCACCGATAGTGGGGATGGGATCACTGCAGCCGACGCGAAACAATTGTGCACTCGCTCACTGGAGACCTTGTCGTCGATAGGCGCCTACGGCGCTACCGCCGTCGCCCCTGTGGATCGGCTGGACCTTTACCGTGGACTGCTGCGTAACTCGCAGCCCTAGGCGCGCCCTTGACCCGCGCACCTGCTAGTGCCTACTAGGATTTACCCACATGCCAACTGTGCCTCCAGCGCCCCAGGAACAACCTTCTTCTGACTCCGGCCCCGCGCCGGGCCCCAAGGAGAAGCGTTTCGACGACTCTTCCGCCATCGTCCAGCTGGTCCGTTTCACCACGGTGGGCATCTTCACGGCACTCATCGACTTATCGCTGACGCAGCTGTTCACCTTCGTGGTCGGCTGGGACCGACAGATCGCCAAAGCCATCGGCTGGACCTTCGGCACCATCGCCGCCTACTTGCTGAACTCGCGCTTCACCTTCAAATCTGCGGTCAGCGCCAAGAAGGCGACGGCCGTGTTCATCCTCTACGCCTCCACCTTCGCCATCCAGCAGTTCGTGTACTGGGTGACCAACGCCCCGCTCATCGCCTTGGGCTTCGAAGATCCGTGGAAGGATGTGATCTCCTTCGTGCTCGCGCAGGGTGTTGCTACCATCACAAACTTCGTTCTCCAGCGGGTGCTGATCTTTAAGAAGGACTAGGCTGGGCCGCTATGGCGTACCCGATCTCAACAGCATGGGCGGCGCTTCGGGCAGCAAACCTGCACAAATCCGACGCGCTGCACGCCCAAGCAGCGCGCTTCGGTTTGAGCGGGCTGATCTCTGCCAGCATTGATGTGGGCCTGACCTGGCTGCTCCAAGTCGGTCTTGGGGTGCTGGGCCAGGGCTACGCCCGTTCCGTTGGGTATATTGCCGGCACTCTCGTCGCTTACATGCTCAACCGGCGGTTTACCTTTCGGGAGAAGTTCTCCGCCCGCCGCTTTGTGGCCGTGGTGGTGCTCTACTTTGTCAGCTGGCTGCTGAACGTGGAGATTTACCAGAGCCTGTTCGGCTGGCTGCATGAGAACACCGTGCTCACCCAAACACCGGTGCTGCTCATCGCCTATGCCGTGGCCCAATCGATCACCACAGCGATCAATTTTGTGGTGCAGCGCTCCATCATCTTCCGGCCCCACGGCGGGTCGAAGACGATCCAGTCGTCGTAAAGCGCGCCCCTAGGGCCGGCGGAAATCCTCGTTCGCGCCCATCCGCAGCAGCTTCAGCCACTGGACAAACTCTTTCGGGTTCTTTCTTTCGAGCAGGAAGAACCAGCCGAAACGCACCAGTTCCTGCAACTGCATCTTCTTCATCCCGCGCTGGCCGATGATGTAGCCGCGGTTGCGGTAGGTGAAAAACCGCTTCGTCTCATTATCCGGGTACTGGGCGTGCGCCTTACCGTTCATGATGGGGTGGAACTCGGCCGACCCATCCGGGTGGACATATGCCGTGGTCAGGGCGGTGCCGTACTTCAGCCCGGACTGGGAGAGCCGGCGGTGGTATTCGACCTCGTCGCCGCGAATGAACAGGCGATAGTCAGGCACACCGATCCGCTCCATCGCCGCAGCGGCGATCAGCGCACCGTTAAAGAGGGAGGCGTACTGGGGCAGGAAGTCCCCGTCGAGCTCTTCGCGGCGGCGCTTCCACGTCAGGCCCTGGCGCAGCGGGAACGCCAGTTTTTCTGGGTCCTCGATATTGGCCACCACGGGCGAGACTTGGTGTAGGCCCTCGCGCTTGGCCACGCGGTACAGCTCTTCGAGGACGCCTTCGTCGGCAGGCATTCCGTCATCATCGGCGCACCAGATCGCGTCCGCGCCCAGCGCCAGCGCGTGGAGGAACCCGTAGGCGAAACCGCCCGCGCCACCCAGGTTCGTCTGCGACGGCAGGTAGACCGCGCGCTCACCTGCAAGCGTGACGACGAGGTCCTCCACTTCCTGCTCACAGCCGTTGTCCACCACGATCACCCATTGGACGGGGTGAGTCTGGTTGACCACCTGTTCCAGGGAATTGCGGAGCAGCTCCACCCGCTTGTGGGTGACGATGACTGCAGCAGTGGTGCCAGCGGGATTCAAGATTGGGGTGTCGGCCATAGCGTTTATTGTGCCACTGTCTGAGGAGGAAAGCGTGAGCGGTCCCGCCCAGTGTCCAACCCCTCTTCGAGGGATTTTATTCATCTGCAGCTCAGGTGTGTTAACTTAGAGCATGACGCTAGAGGAAAGCGTGATCCTCGCTGAATATTCTTTTCTGGTGTGGATATTCAGTTGATGGGGAACCAGCTACTTCTCACTGGTTGCCCAGCGACTTTCCTAGCGCCCCTTGCATCAGGAGCACGGTCCTGATCTGCATGGAAACCCCCGGCTCTGACGTGGTACGGCACTGTCAGAATCGGGGGTTCTGTTTGTTGTAGGGTTTGCGCTTTGAGTGCTTTGAGCGCTTTAAAGCCAAACTGTCGAACCTCAACTGTTGGAACAGGGAGATTTTTGCGCCGCAAGGCCACTACACGCCCCTGTTCCAACAGTTCAGTTCCAGCAGTTTGCGGAGAGCAGCGGTCAGCTAGGACTCAAAAGCTTCGCCCTCGCCGTGGAAACGTTCCACCATGCCACGCACGTGCTCTCCGGCTTCGGGACCCTCGTAGGCTTCGACGACTTCGTCGACAAGCCCCGCCTCACGGATCTCCCCATGATCAATCCACAGGGCCGTGGTGCACAGCTGGGCTAGGAAGTCGTTGGAGTGCGAGGCGAATACGAGGATGCCGGAGCGTTCGACCATTTCGGCAAGGCGGACGCGGGCCTTGGCCATGAATGCGGCGTCAACGGCACCGATGCCTTCGTCGAGAAGTAAAATCTCCGGCTCGATGGAGGTCACCACACCAAGGGCCAGGCGCACGCGCATGCCTGTTGAGTATGTGCGCAGCGGCATGGCGAGGTAGTCGCCGAGCTCGGAAAATTCGGCGATCTCGTCCATCTTTTTCTTCATCTGCCTGCGGGTCTGTCCGAGGAACAGGCCGCGGATGATGATGTTTTCGTAGCCGGAGATCTCCGGGTCCATGCCCACGCCAAGGTCGAAGACGGGGGCGACGCGGCCGCGTACATCAGCCACACCGCGGGTGGGTTCGTAGATGCCGGACAGCAGGCGCAAGAGGGTGGATTTGCCGGCGCCGTTGTGGCCGACGAGGCCCACGCGGTCGCCCTCGCGCAGGTGCAGGTTGATGTCGCGCAGTGCCTCGACGACGACGGTGTTGGCGTCATTCTTGCCGATAGCACCGCCTGCCGACGACAGCATCGCCTTCTTCAGGGAGCGTGATTTTGCGTCGAAGATAGGGAAGTCGACGCAGGCGTTGTAGGTATCGATAGAAACCATAGTGTGTCCTTTATACCCAGTAGCTCACGCGGAAACGCCATTGGCGCATGGCCAACAGCGTGATGGCAATGCCCACGACAGTGCAGCCGATGACGATCCACCAGTGGTAGGCGTCGACGTGATGGCCCAGCATCGGGGCGCGGATAATTTCGAGGTAGTGGAACAGTGGGTTGATCTCCACGATCTTGGCCTGGTCAGCCACCTCGCCGCCGCGAACCTCCAGAGTGTGGGTGGTCCAGACGATGGGGGTGACGTAGAAGGCGAGCTGGACGAGAGCCTCCAGCAGTGGTGCGACATCGCGGAACCGGGTAGCGACCATGCCGAAGAACATGGTCACCCACACCCCGTTGAGAACGATTAGCAGCAGCGCCGGCACGGCCAGGAGCACTTCCCACGTCAGGGGAATGCCCAGCAGCGGCACCATGATCACCCAGATGATCAGGTTGTGGAAGAAGAAGAGCAGTTGGCGCCACACCAGGCGGTAGACATGCACCGAGAGTGCAGAGGGCAGCTGTTTGATTAGGCCTTCGTTGTCGATGAAGACGTTGGAGCCCTCTTTGATGCAGCCGGAGATGAAGCCCCACACGATGAAACCGACGGTGACGTGCGGTAGGAACTGCCGCCAGTCGATTTGGAAGAGCAGCGCGTACAGCAGGCCGAGGGCGACTGCCATGACGCCGGTGGCGATGGTGATCCACAGGGGGCCGAGGGTGGAGCGTCGGTAGCGCTGGCGGATGTCCTGCCACCCTAGTTCCAGCCAGAGCTCGTATTGGCCCCACCCCTTGGTGAGGTCTTTGATGGCTGCGCCAAAGGTCTTCGACTTCGACGGAGGCGTGTTGTCGTGGGCATCCGAAGTCATTCGGGCCACGTCGTGACGCAATTTTGTTTTATCAAGCACGTTTCTCACCCTAGTCCGGATGATCAGGGTTCTGGGATAAGGGCGTGGAAGAACCAGCCCTCTTCTTGTTCAAAGCAGGCGCTAGTTTGGTCGCGGGACTCGCGCTGTTCACGGGTGCAGGCCTGTTCGCTGTCGTGAGGGCCTACTTCCTCCCAGACGAAACCTTCGGGTGCTGGGCTGGTTGGGCTTGGGGCCGACGTTGCTCCGGGCAGCGGGCCGGGCGTGTCGACGGTCGTGTCGGCGTGAACGTACTTCGTGATGGTCTCGGTTTCGGTGACGGTCTGGTCTAGCGTCGTCGTGGGGCCTGGTTCGGTTTCAGTAACAGTGACCGAGGGGTTGATGCTTGCCGACGACACCTCGGGCTGGTCGATGGCGCAGCCCCCTAGAGTAAGGGCGAGACCAATCGACGCAATACCTGAGATTCCTGAGAGTATGGTAAGTTTAGGCGTTGTTGCCATCATCTAGCCTCCGGACGTGTGCCTGAATATAGACGCGAGTATAGTGTAGCTAACGCGCTACTCACCAGCGGGTATAGATCTTCGCGTTCGTTTGGCTTCGCATGTCAAGGTGCTGCCAAGTCCCGTCGCGTTCACAGTGGGGAACCTGAGAGGGTAACCAGTGTGTGATCGTCTGTGGGAAGTGGTTGAATAGCTAGGGAAGGTTCGCTCGTTGTCATGGTGTTAACGGGTGGCCAGAGTGAAGAAGAAAGGAAGTGCTCATGACGTACGACGTGTTTCGCGTCCGCGGGCTCTACACTTCCCTTTCCGACGGCTGGACCTACCTCAATGCGCATGATTGCCCCCAGATCCCTGAGCGGGTCTCGGCGGCTGTAGCGCGCTCTTTCAGGATGTCGCCTCAGGTCACAGCGCTGGATTCGCCGGTGGGTTCGCACTCGCGAAGCTATGCCGGCCGCCCGGAAGGTCACGCTTTCATCGCGGACGCACGCTATGCCATCGCGGACCTTGTGGGATCCACCGCGGAGTGCGTGGTGCTGGGCCCAAACCTGCCTGCTCTTTATGCTTCCTTGGCTGCGGCGATGCGTCCGATGTTTCGTTATCACTCCTCGGTGGTCCTGTCCACTGTGGAGAACCCCGCCCACCTTGTGCCTTTCAAGAGCGTCAATGCGGAAACGCGTTGGGCGCAGCCCGACTTGGGTTCGGGTGTGCTGCCCGCTTATCAGTTCACGGAGCTTGTCGACGGGGCGACCCGCCTTGTCTCTATCCCTGCCGCCGATGGTCTGCTGGGCACGGTGATGGATGTCTCTACCATCGCGGACAACGTGCGTGATCGTTCCCGCGCCTGGGTGCTTGTCGACGCCACTAGCTACGCTCCCTACCGCCTCATCGATCTTGATGAGTGGGGAGCAGACATCGTCGCCGTTGATATTGGCGCCCTCGGCGGCCCGCAGATTGCTGCCTTAGTCTTCCGCCACGAGGCGATGTTCCGCCGCCTGGATACCGTCTCCCCAGTGGGCTCTACCGACGGCGCCAACAAGCTTTCCTTGGACATCGCCCCCGGTCTCGCTGGCGGGGTCTCACCCCTGGTGGAACACCTTGCCGACTTAGTCCCTCCTGCTCAGAAGGGGCGGAATAGTCGTCGGAGGCGACTGGAAAAGTCGATGGCAGACCTAACTTCCTATGTCGACTTCCTGGCACTGGAACTTTACGCGGGGATGCGTGCCTTGTCTGCCGTCCACATTGTTGGTGTCACGGGTGAGGCCGCGGCGGACGCGCCGGAGGAGCGGTTGCCACGGCTGTCATTCCTCGTCAACGGAGTCCCGGCGGAGACGGTCTATCACCGATTGCTGGACAACGGCGTGGTCACAACGGTTACCCCATCGACCACGCTGCTCACGGACATGGGTGTTGAGGATATCGGGGGCTCCGTCACCATCTCGCTCAGCCCGTTCAACACCACCGCGGACGTGTTTCATTTGATCCGCGTCGTCGCCTCCCTGGCCTAGTCGCCAGCAACCTCCAGCACGAGCTTGCCGGTCACCTTCCCGGAATCCAGGAGCTCGTGGGCCTGTGCTGCGTCGGCAAGCGGGAGCGTGCGGTCGATCGTCGTACGGATCTTGCCCTGCTCAATCAGCGGCCACACGTGCTCCACCGTGGATGCGCAGATCTCTGATTTCTGCTCCACCGGGCGTGCCCGCAGCGTCGTCGCATGCACCGACTGGCGCCGCGGCATCATGCGCGCCACAGGCAGCGTCCCCTTCGGCCCGCCCTGCACAGCAATCACCACGAGCGTGCCGTCCATCGCCAGGCTGCGCACGTTGTCTTCCAGGTAAGGCCCGCCGATGATGTCCAAGATGACATCACAGGAGCCCTTAAGCTTCTCGACGAAAGACTCTTCCTTGTAGTTAATCAAGATGTCCGCACCCAACTCGCGGGCGTGTTCTAGTTTCTCCTGGGAGCCCGCCGTCGTGGCCACTTCTGCGCCCATGGCCTTGCACATCTGAATAGCAAAGGATCCGATGCCTCCGCCACCGCCGTGGATCAAGACGCGGTCGCCTTCTTTCAGGCCCGCGAGCATGCCGACGTTGGACCACACCGTCGTGGCCACCTCCACGATGGAGGCGGTGTCGGTGAGGCTGAACCCCTGCGGTACTGGCACCAGCTGGCCCTCTGGCACGGCAACGTATTCGGCATAGCCACCGCCGGCCAGCAGGCAGCCGACTTCTTCGCCAACCTCGCGACCGGTGTCACCGGCATCGACGATGGTGCCCGCGCACTCCAGGCCAATAATGTCGGACTCTCCCTGCGGCGGCGGGTAGTTGCCTTGGGCCTGCACGAGGTCGGCGCGGTTGACGCCCGCGGCCGCGACCTTCACCAGCACCTCGCCCGGCTTCAGGGCGGGGATATCTACGTCTGCCAGTTTCAAGGAGCGGGGATCATCAAGATCCGTTTGTGTAATCGCCTTCATGGTTTCACTTTTGTTTTCACTCATGGGGACCAGATTAGCGATTATGTGTGGGCCGTAGGCTAGAATCTTTCACGCACCGATTTTCTGGTGCCGATGGAGACGTGGCAGAGCGGCCGAATGCACTGGTCTTGAAAACCAGCGAGGGTCACACCTCCAGGGGTTCAAATCCCCTCGTCTCCGCCAATGACAGAACCCCAGCTCGGGTGAGCTGGGGTTCTGGTTTTCTGCTTTCGTGGCCGGGGCCGCGCTGCGCAGGCTGCCTAGGCTGCCCGGGCAAACTGTCGAAGCTGAACTGTTGGAACTGGGCAGTTTTAGTGGCCCTGGGCCCTTTAAGGCCCCTGTTCCAACATTCCAGTTCCAGCAGTATGCGCTCTAGAGCCGAGAACTACAGACGCTGGCGCGACAGGAAGTTCCATGCCTCCTGGGAAGCATCTGGAACACGGTTCCAGGTGTGGTTCTGTGGGTTGGTGATCAGCTGCAGTTCCTCACGGGAGCACTGGTATACGTGGCGGTGACCGCCAGGGATCGCGTCGATGCGTGGAGGCCACGCGCAGCCGTTGCGGCGGATGTAGCTAGACATCAGCGAATCAACACCGATGTAGTGGACGCCGTGGCGGTGGCCGCCCTCGAACCTTATCATGGTGTCGCCCCTGCCGTGCATGATCAGGAAGGGGATCGGTGCGTCAGAGCAACCCTGGTTGACAGGGTCATAGTAAGCGCCGCCGATAGAGGCCGCGCCAGCGAAGACGTGGGGCAGGCGGCACGCAACTGTTGCCGTCATGCCGCCACCGTTGGAGTGGCCGATGGCGTAGATGCGGGAGCGGTCCACGTTATAGGTGCGTGCGACTTCCTGGATGATCTGCTGCACAAACGCAATGTCCTCGCCACGGTTAACCACCGCGTACGGGGCACCCTCCCAGCCGCGGTTGATGGATTCTGGGTAGATGCGAATCGCTTCATGTGCTGCGCCCGTTTCATGCATGCGGGAGTAGTTGCGGAAATTCTCTGGGGAGTCGCGCCAGCCATCGAAACCAAACAGGATCGGCGCAGGTCGCGCCGGGTTGTAGTTGGTAGGTATGTTGATCAGGTAACGACGATGACGCCCACCGGACCAGGTGAAGACCTCGCCGCCGGCGCCGTTGCCGATGCGAGGAGCTGGCTTCGCATCGTTAGGCTCGATCTGTGGGGGCAGTGCCGGTGGCGCGATGCCCAGCTGGGAGCTCAGCTCGGAGCTAGAAGGTACAACCAGGGATGTTGATGTCTGGGACCTGTGGCATAAGAGGGAGCTGCGGCATCGGTGGCAGCTCTACCTGGGACGACAGGTCCTTCGGGTCCGGAAGGGGAGGCAGCGCGGGCTGGGCCTGTGCAGTCAATGGGCTTAAGGCCACAGCAGCAGCGGCCACCATGGTAATTGCAGCAGAAATGAAAAGCATGTGGCTGATGTTAACGCAGCACCTGGATTTTGGCTTGGTTAAACCTGGACATTCTCCAGCTTTACTGCCAAATTCATGAATGATTTAGCGCAGCTGCAAGGTGGCATAGTACGTATTGGAGCGGCTTGGACCGTCGACGGCAATACCGAACTTCGTCACATTGGCCTGTAGCATGTTCGCGTTATGGCCGGGGGAGTTGCGCCACATCTCGAAAAACTGCTGCGCGCTTGGGGTGGAGTAGGAGGCGGCGACGTTTTCAAAAACGTTGTCGTTCGCGTGGTACAGGCGGTCGGCCTGGCGCAACGCAGCACTGTGGCGGGCTGCCTGACTTTGCAGGGTGGAGTCAACGCGCACTGGGTTCAGGCCGTTCTGCGCGCGATAGTTATTCAGCTTCGCGGCAAACTCGTCCACAAACTCATCCCCGGTCGCTGGAGAAGGAGCGGGCGCAGGCTGGTCAGGGCCTGGGGCAACTGGTGCTGGCTGTGTCGGCGCGGGCGGATTGTCGCCGCCAGGAAGGGGGATGAGGTGGCCGATGGGCAGGCCGGCAAGGGTGACAACAATCGTCACGATCAGGGCAATAAGAGACTGTACAAACTGCATGAGGGAGTCCTTCAGAAATTAGCAGGGTGGACAAAAGGAGCAATTTGTATAGTATTCTCACTCTCAACTAAGCGCAATGTTAATTGATAATGAGAATAAAATAAGAGTTTCGCGCTACGGAGCGCCCCTCCGGCAGCCCCTAGAGACTCCTAGCCCTGCTTCTTCTGCCACGCGTCAATGCCGCCGCGCAGGCTGACCGCCCCAGAAACACCACGTCGCTGCAGCGCATCCACCGCCTTAGCCGAGCGCACGCCACCAGCGCACTGCACCACAACGGGTGGCCGTTCGTCCTCGGGGGCCTCCAGTACCTCGGGGGTCACCCCACCCAGGATCTCGCCCAGTGGCACGTTCACCGCACCGGGAATGTGGAACAGGCTGAACTCCTCAGGTTCACGCACGTCGATCACCACGGCGCCAGCCGGAATCTCATCGACTTCAGCTACCTCGGGCATATCAGAAACTTGGCGCGGGGGCTCGTCGTTAAGCACGCGCTCGGTGACGGCGGGGTCGGCGGCGATCGGGATATACTCCCAGCGCCCGGCCAGTGAATCGTAGTAGCCGAGCGTGCCGAGGAGCGGTTCGCCCACGCCGATGAGCAGCTTCAACGTTTCCATCGCCATCGCCGAACCGGTCACGCCGACGACGGGGCCAAGTACGCCGGACTGCGCGCACGAAGGCACCACGCCCGGCGCCGGCGGGGTGGGGAAGAGGTCCTCATAGACCGGCCCGTGGCCCGCCCAGAACACGGAGAGCTGGGACTCATAGCCCAAGATCGAGGCCCACACGTGTGGGATGCCCAAGCGCGCGGCGGCGTGGGAAGCGATGTGGCGGGTGTCGAAGTTGTCGGCGCCGTCCATGATCACGTCCACGCCCGCAAAAACGTCCGCCGCGTTGGACCAGGTCAGGCGGTCATTGATTGCGATGAGTTCGATATCGGGGTTCAGCGCGCGCACCGATTCCGCGGCGGAGCCCACCTTGGGGGTGCCGATCCGCTCTGTCGTGTGAATCACCTGACGGTGCAGGTTGGACAGATCGACCACGTCATCGTCGATAAGCGTAATCGTGCCCACGCCTGCACCCGCTAGGTACAGCAATGCGGGGGAGCCCAGACCGCCGGCGCCGATGACGGCTACGTGGGCATCGGCAAGCTTGTCCTGGGCCTCGATGCCGGTCAGGGTGATCTGGCGGCGGTAGCGTCCGGTATCGAATTTAGCCATCCAGGCCCACCCACTGCGTGCCGCCCTCAAGCAGCTCTTGTTCCTTCCAGATCGGCACCTCGGCCTTCACACGGTCGGCGAGCTCGGAGCACGCCGCGAACGCGTCGGCGCGGTGGGCAGCAGCCGCGAGCACCAAAAACGCACCCTCGCCGATCGGGATATCGCCGGTGCGGTGCGCCGTCCACACGCGCACATTGGGGTGCTTCTCGACGATCTCCCCAGCCACCCGCGCGATCTCATCGTCGGCTGTGGGGTGGCACGAATAACTCAAGGTGGCAACGCGCTGCCCGCCGTCATGGTCGCGGACCACACCCTCGAAGGCAACCAGCGCGCCCATCGCCTGGGTCATCGTCTTCTCGCGGGCTGTGGGCATGAGGTCCTCGAGACGCTGCTCAGTCATGAAAGCGTCGATGACCTTGCCGGTTTGTTCGGCGACATAAGCGGGATCTTTAGTGGCCATAGGGTCCTTCCAACGTGTCATTGATGTGTTCCAGTAATGGTTCCAACACCGTGCAGCCGTCTTTTACTCCACCACGGGAACCAGGTAGCGTCATCACGAAGGTATGCCCGGTAACGCCGGCGACCGCCCGCGAGATCACAGCCGTGGGCACCTTCTTCATCCCCTCCGCCCAAAAGGCGTGCACGATGCCGGGCAGTTGGCGCTCCAGGTAGGGCGTGACGTGCTCGACGGTGCGATCATCCGGGGTGACCCCCGTCCCTCCCGAAGTCAGGATCACGTGAGGCAAGTCCTCGCGGGAGAAGACCTCATCGATCGTCTCCTTCAGATCCTCATCAGCAACCACTAGCGCGTCCGGCGTCTCATAGCCCAGCCCGCGCAGAAACTCCACGGCAATGGGCCCAGACTTGTCCTCGTAGACGCCTTGGGCCGCGCGTGTCGACGACACAATCACCAAACCAGTACGCATTTCCAGCTCCTTAAAATGGGTAGACCATCACGCGGCCATCGCGCGCAATTGTCGACGACAGTGGCACTCGCATCAAACAGTTCGCCGGCACCGACTGTGAAATCAGGTGCGAACCCGGACCACCCACCGGCGTGACTCGAGCTTGGCCTCCTTCGAAGTGCAGCTGTCCGCGCCGGAATTGGTCCTTCGCCGGTAGACCCGTCACCTCTTCGGTCAGCAGCGCTTCGAGCGGCTTGGGTGCATGTCCCAACACCGTGGCGACGTAGAGCAGGAAGCTGACCATGGTGGACACCGGGTTTCCAGGAAGGCAGATCACAGGGGTGCCGTTGATCGTCGATAAGCCTTGTGGGCCGCCCGGCTGCTGGTCGACGTGGCCAAACCAGCCCCCCGTCTCTAGGACCTGGCGGATCACCTCAAACTTGCCGTGGCTGATCCCGCCAGAGGTGATGATCGCGTCCGGCGCATAGTCAGCCACCGCCTGTTTGAGGTCGCGTTCCAGCTGCGCCGGGTCATCATTCGTGCGCACGTGCCCTGCAATGCTCATTCCATAACGTGCGGCCATGGCCTCCATCATGGGGGCGTTGGCATCGGGGATCGCCGCGCTGCCTGACGTGCCGATCTCCGCGCCACCAGTAACCAGCACCAGGCGCGCCGGGCGCAGGACCTCCACCTCGGCGATCGACTGACCAGCAAGCGTTGCCACCACCGCCGGGGTGACCGTGGTGCCAGCGGGAACGATCGTCGAGCCCGCCTTGATATCGGAGCCCTGCTCACGCACAAACTGGCCATGCGGGGTGGGCGGGACCTGGATGAACTCGCCTTCCGCGCCGAAAGTCTCCGGCGTGCACTTCTCTACCGGGACGATCGCCGCCGTGCCGTGCGGGACCTTCGCGCCCGTCATGATCGGCACAATTGCGTTCGTGATGCCATCCGGATACGCCTCGGCAGGATCAGTACCGGCGGGAATGGTTGCTCCCACGCGGAACTGCCCAGGGGTCGCCGCCACATGATCCTCCGACAGCGCGTACCCATCCATCTGCGAATTATCGAAACGTGGCGAATCGAACTCCGCCGCCACGTCGCGCGCAATGGTGGCCTGGGCGCGCGCCGCCTCCACCAAGCCCATGGTGACGGTGGGGCGCCTGCCGACGAGGGCCTTGACCTCTGCCAGGTGTTGTTCCGGTTTACGCGACATCAGTGTTGCGGTGCCTTTCTCTTCATACGACTTTTGAACCATCGTACCCGCACCACGTCCTTCACCAAGCGGGCTGGATTTTACAGGGAAGTCTTGCCATCATGGGACACATCATGAAAATCCACTACTTTGCCGCCGCCCGCGCCGCCGCGGGCACCCCCTCCGAAACGCTCGACGGCACCTTTAACACCCTGGATGATGTGCTGGCCCACGCCGCCCAACTCCACGAGGGTTCCACCGATTCTGGGATGAGCCTGGCCGATGTCTTCGAGCGTTGCACCTACCTCGTCGATGGCCGCCGCGCTGAACGTGACGCCACAGTCGCTAGTGCAACCCGCGTCGACGTGCTCCCACCATTCGCCGGCGGATAGTCCGCTAGCCCTGCACCGCGTCCCAGGCCTTCATCAAGGTCTGGGCTTCTTCTTTCGTGGTCACCGTGATGCGCAAACCCTCGGGGAACGCGCGGGTGAGCACACCCTGCTCCGCCAGCTTCGCCGCGAGATCCTGAGCGTCCACATCGGGCAGCCACACGAAGTTTGCCTGCGAATGCAGCGCGCCCACGTGGTCGGCCACTGCGTCGCGGATAGCCACGGTCTCCTCTGTGCGCTCTAGGAGCTCGTCGGCAGCATTCAGGCTAGCCACCGCGCCGGCCTGGGCCACGGCGTTCACTCCGAAGGGGATGGCCACCTTATCGAGCGCGGCAATAATCTCCGGCGCGCCAAACGCGTAGCCCACACGTACACCCGCCAGACCATAAGCTTTCGAGAAAGTGCGCAGCCCGACCACGTTCGGGTACTGCTGGATCGCCTCCGTGGCCACAAAAGTATCCTCAGCCCGGTTGTACTCGAAGTACGCCTCATCCAGCCCCACCACAACATCGGCGGGCACCTTAGCCATGAAGGCATCAAACTCCGCCTGAGTAATCACCTGGCCAGAGGGGTTATTCGGGTTACACAGAAAGATCAGCGAGGTGTGTTCGTCGATAAGCGACGCCATCCCATCAAGATCATGCTTACCGTCCTCAAGCAGGGGGACGGGCCGCGGCTGCGCGCCAACGACCTGCACGAAAATCGGGTAGGCCTCAAAGCTGCGCCACGGGAAGATCACATTGCTTTCCGACGAGGACGTCACCTGCACCAACTGCTGGCACAGCGCCGAGCTGCCGTTGCCCACCGCGACCTGGTCCAGCTCCACGCCAAGGTGATCCGCCAGAGCCTGCTTGAGGTCCGTCGCCCCCATGTCCGGATATCGGTTCGCGCTGAGGGCGGCCTCCGCCATCGCCTGGGCGGCGGACTTCAGGGGAGGGGTGCTGACCTCATTCGACGACAGTTTCAGTGCGGTGTCATTGCGCTTGCCGGGGACGTAGCCGGGGATGTTCTCAAGATCGGGGCGAATCATGGTGCACAGTCTACTGTGTGCGGGGCCTGCGGGAGGGTAATCGCATGGCGAAGGTGGGGTGATGGTTTGGTCATGTTGTGCAGGTTCGGTAGTATTCAAAAAGGCTATGGAGATGTGCCAGAGTGGCCGATTGGGGCTCCCTGCTAAGGAGTTGTCCGTTCACGCGGACCGCAGGTTCAAATCCTGTCATCTCCGCCACGCGCCCGTAGCTCAACGGATAGAGCATCTGACTACGGATCAGAAGGTTGGGGGTTCGAATCCCTCCGGGCGCACCAAAGAAATCTCGCGATATTGCTTGGATCAAACCAGCGGTGTCGCGAGATTTTTCTTTCCGTTGCCGTTCGGAGCAGTGCCTTTTTGCAAACTGTCGAAGCTGAACTGTTGGAACAGGCGTGTTTTGGCGGTTGATGGGCGCTTTTCGGCCCTGTTCCAACAGTTTAGTTCCAGCAGTTTGTGGCTGGGGAGGGCCGGGGAACGGCCGGGGGCGGCTGCGGTAGGGCACACAAGGCAAAAGTGTTACCTAAACTACTGTCGAACTGCCTGCGTACGGCTTTGCTGTCGATAAAATAGAAGACATGTCCACAGCACAGCCATCGTCCGCGCCTCAAGTCAATCGCCGTCGCAGCTCTCAAAAGAAGCCACCGGCACTGCAACGGGCGCAGGGCGTTCACTTTTCGACGAAGCAGATCATCGGGTTCGTCCTCGGTATCGGGCTCTTTCTCCTCCCTTTCCTAGTGGACATCCCGAACCTGGCTGAACCCGGCGAACGGATGCTGTCCATCTTCTTGCTGGCCATCGTGTTCTGGGTGCTCGAACCCGTTCCGCTGACGGCGACGGCGGTATTGGTGATCTTCCTGGAGGTCCTGCTGGTCTCTGAGGGGGCGGTCACAGACCCCACGGGTGGGGATCCTGCACTGGCGGACAGCATTATCCCGGCCGCTGATTACTTCGCGGCGCTGGCGAACCCGGTGATCATCCTGTTCCTCGGCGGTTTCATGATCGCGGATGGCGCAGAGAAATATGGCCTGGATAAGAACCTGGCAGCGGTGATGCTACGGCCATTCCCCAATAAGGCACGCCTGATCGTGCTGGGTCTGATGATCATCACCGCGCTGCTGTCGATGTTCATGTCGAACACCGCCACCACCGCCACGATGTTTGCGGTGGTGGCACCCCTGCTGCGCCTGTTGCCAGAGGGCAAGGCTCGTGCGGGCGTGGCTTTGTCGATTCCGCTGGCGGCCAACGTGGGCGGTATCGGCACGCCGGTGGGCACGCCCCCAAACGCGATTGCGATTGGCGCGCTGCAGGAGCAGGGTATCTCGGTGTCCTTCGTGGAGTGGATGGTCATGGCCATCCCGTTCATGCTGGTCGTGCTGGTATTTTCGTGGGTGTTCTTGTGCTTGGTGTTTATCCCGGCGGATGCAGAGCTCAACATTGACATGACACCGAAGTGGAACACCAGTGGCTCGGCGACCACGTTCTACGTGATCGCAGGCCTGACCATTCTGCTGTGGATGACGGAGCCACTGCACGGCATTTCCTCCAATATCGTTGGCTTCTTCCCCGTAGTCGCGCTGCTGTGCCTGCAGGTGATGAAGGGCGAGGACATCAAGAAGTTGGACTGGCCGGTGCTGTGGCTGGTCTCCGGTGGTATCGCGTTGGGTACCGGCGTGGGCGCAACGGGGCTGGATGAGTGGCTGGTCGGTTCGGTCGACTGGGCCTCGATGGGTGGTCTGGCGATCATCGCAATGCTCGGCGCCATCGGCTTCGGCCTGGCCAACGTGATTTCCCACTCCGCGGCGGCCAACCTGTTGGTCCCGCTGGCGGTGTCGCTGGCCATATCCTTGGATGGAATCGATCCGATTACGGTGGCGGTGGTCGTCGCTATCGCAACGTCGCTGGGTATGTCGATGCCGATTTCTACCCCGCCCAACGCGATCGCCTACGCCACCGGAGAAATCAAGATCGGGCAGATGGCGCTGGTCGGCCTGGTCGTCGGCTCGCTGGCCACCGTGGTGCTCGTGCTGGTGATGCCGTGGTACTGGCAACTGATTGGGGTGGTGGGGTAGATGGTTCCCCACTCCACGCTGGCGATCATCGGAAAATCTGATGCCTCGATCACGGTGCGTAGCGCGGTCCACAAGCGGCTGGGCCACATGCACAACATCATCAGCCCCGACAGCCTCGCCGACCTCATGGCCGACGACGCCAATCCAGACTGGCTGGCCAACCTGGCGCTGGTCACGGTCACCGTGCACGACAATGGGCTGGCCCCCGACCACCCGCTGGTGGACTTCATTAACGACGATCGCTTCGACCACGTGCGCATCGTCGTCTTCACTACCGCCCCCAGCGTGACCGGGTTGGACATGCTGACCAACCTGGGCCGCCTGGACATGCTCATCTACCTTGGCGAGATCAAAGAGATCAAAGAAGGCGCGCTGGTCCACAACCTGCGCCACCAGCTGCGCCGCTACTGGCACACCCGCGCCGAGACCGAACCAGCGCTACGCGGCACCTACGAGGAACCCGAACACTTCCTGCTCAGCCAAGACTTAAGCGACAAGGAGATTATCGACGAGATCATCGCCGTCGCCGACCACCACCTGGGCTTCCAGCCACGCATCACGATGCCGGCCGGGACCTACCTCACCCGCGAAAACGACACGGTGGAAGAAATCATCTTCGTCCTCTCCGGCACGGTGCGCCTGCAACGGCTGACGGAACAAGGCCCGAAGACGATGCACCATGCCTCCACAGGCAACGTGATCGGCCTGCTGGCGCTGTCCAATTCTTCGGTGTCCTTCTTTACCGCGCGCACATCCAGTGAGGTGGTCGTCGTACAGCTACCCGTCGAACAACTCAACTACCTGCTAAAGAAAGAGCCGCACCTAGCGCGGGTGCTCACAACGCTGGTGGTGCAGTCCTATGACCGCCGCCTGCGGCGTGCCGAACACCTCCAGATCGAACAGTTCGAGCTGAAACGGCACGTGGAAACGCAGCGCGCCAACCTAGCCGAGGCACTGAAGAACCTGGAAGACGCGCGCCAAGAACTCATGGCGCAGGCCCGCTTCGCCTCCCTCGGTGAACTGGCCGCGGGCGTTGCGCACGAGCTCAATAACCCCTTGGCAGCGATCCAGCGCACCTCGGAGCACCTTTACGACGACATCACCACCCTCATGAGCACGGCCACCAACAGAAAATCGATCAACAGTGCCCTGACCGCGATCGAGGCAGCAAAGAATACTTCGTCGATAAGCACAAAAAATGCGCGACAGCTGCGCAACACCTTTGCTGAGATCACCGGGGACCGCGCCTTGGCACAAAGGCTGGTGCTGGCGGGCGTGCGCGATGAGGACTTTGTCCGGGAAGTGAATAAATCGCGCCGGGTCAGTTTTGAGGCGGTGGAAAACGCCGCGGGGATCGGCACGAGTCTGCGGAATCTGAATACGGCGTCGACACGCATTACGGAGCTGGTGGCATCCTTGCGCGCCTATGCGCGTCCCGACGGCGACCCGGTGTCCGATGTTGACGTGCACCAGGGGATCGACGACACGCTGCACCTGATGAACCACAAACTGGGGGACATCACGGTGAAGCGCAACTACGCTGACCTGCCGCACATCACCTGCACGCCCGGGCAGCTGGCACAGGTGTGGACCAACCTGATCGCCAACTCCGCCGAGGCGATCGCGGATTCGGGGACGGGCTCGTCGATAAGCATCCGCACCTCCCAGCCGCGCGAAGGCTGGATCCAGGTGGAGATTATCGACGACGGGCCCGGCATCCAGGCGGACCGGATCGACCGCATTTTTGAACCGAAATTTACAACCAAACAAGGCCAAGTGCGATTCGGCATGGGGATCGGGCTGGGTGTGTGCCGCTCCATTGTGAGCAAACACCACGGAACGATCCAGCTAGAATCGACAGGTGGTGACGGCACGCGCGTCATCGTCGGCCTGCCGATCGACGGGCCCAACGCCCTCCAGGAGGACTAAATGAAACTGGCAGTACTGATCCTCGAAGACGAAACCGAGGTCCGCAACGCCATCGAGCGTGACCTGCTCCCTTTCGCTGACACGGTGCGCATCGAACCCGCCTCCGACGTTGAAGACGCCTGGGATGTGGTCGACGAGATCGATCGCGACGGCGACGTGCTGGCCCTGGCCCTGTGCGACCACCGCATGCCCGGCACCACGGGCGTGGAGTTTCTGATCCAGATGATGGACGACGACCGCACCGCCGCCACCCGCAAAGTGCTGGTCACCGGCCAAGCCCAGCTGGAAGATACCGTGCGCGCGGTTAACCAAGCGGGGCTAGACCATTATGTGGCCAAGCCGTGGGAGGTGGAAGAACTCCACGCGATCGTGCGCGAACAGCTGACCAACTACGTCGAGGCCCTGCGCATTGATCCCTTGCCGCACTACGCGGCGCTGGACCCACAACGGGCGATGGAGCTCTCCCGCAATCTTTAAGCTGCTTAGTTGCCTAAGATACCTTTCTTTGGCCTATCCTTACGTGGATGCCCGGCGGAAGAAAGAGGTTAGGCCATGGCAGACACCAACATTGATGTCCTGGTGAAAAACGTCAAGGATTTTTCCCACAACGCCCACTCCAAAGAACTGGCCCAGCTCCGTGACCAGCTGAAAGACCTGCGCATTAACGATGTCATCGATATCGTCGAACGCACTGATGCCGCCCGCGGCGCGATGGTGATGCGGCTGCTTAGTCGCGCCCGCTTCCTCTCCGTCTTTGATGCGCTGGACCCGAACCACCAGGCCGATATCGTCCAGGCCCTCGGCTCCGATGCCACTGCCGAATACTTCGACCAGCTGGGCCCGGAAGACCGCGCACAGCTTCTCGATGAGCTGCCCGCCGAGATCGCCGAAGAAATGCTGCGCACGCTCGACTCGGAGGATAAGGACGCCACCTATACCGTCCTAGGCTATGAGAAGGGCACGGTGGGGCGTCACATGTCCCCCGAGGTCCCCGAGATCTACCCGGAGTACACGGTGGAGGAGACTCTGCAGCTGTTGCGCATCATCGCCGAGGACGTCGAGACGATCTACACGCTGCCCGTGGTCAAGCACGACCGCACGCTCGTCGGCGTGACCTCGCTGAAGTCCCTGTTCACCGCGGATGGGTCGAAGACGATCGGGGAGCTTATCGACGAGCCGGTCTACGCTTATGCCACCGATGATGCGGAGGAGACTGTCCGCTGGTTCCTGCCTCTGGACTTTCTGGCGATGCCCGTGGTGGACGAGTCCGACCGGCTTGTCGGCATGTTTACTTTCGACGACGCCCACGATATTCAGGAGCGCGAGGATTCCGAGGACTCCGCCCGCTCCGGTGCGTCCGAACCTTTGAACCGCCCGTACTTATCGACGCCGGTGATGCGCCTGGTCCGTTCGCGCATCGTGTGGCTGGCGGTCCTGGCGGTATCGGCGCTGCTCACCGTGCAGGTGCTGGACACCTTCGAATCCACGCTGGAAAAAGCAGTGGTCCTTTCCCTGTTTATTCCGCTGCTGACGGGCACCGGTGGTAACACTGGTAACCAGGCGGCGACCACCGTCACCCGCTCCCTCGCATTGGGGGATGTGCAAAAGCGCGATATTGGTCTGGTGATGTGGCGCGAAGCGCGCGTGGGTCTGATTCTTGGCGCGGTGCTCGGTGTGGCCGGTTTCCTTTTGGCCTGGGCGGTCTATGGCTTGCCGATCGGCATCGTGATCGGTACGACGCTGACCCTGGTGTGCACCATGTCCGCCACCGTTGGTGGTGCGATGCCGATCGTTGCCAAGGCCGTGGGCGCAGACCCGGCAGTCTTCTCCAACCCGTTCATTACCACTTTCTGCGACGCTGCGGGCCTGATTATCTACTTCCTCATCGCCAAGGCGGTCCTTGGAATTTAGGCGTTGGGAGCTGGGCGCAGGGGTCGTCGAAAAGCGAAAAGCGGGCGTGTATAAAAGATTGCTTAATTCCGGAAACGCCCCCGGTTTGGGGTAAAACTTAGTGAAATAGTTAACCCGAACGTACCTAAACGGGCGAAAAGTGGCCTTTTTCGCCGATTAGAGTTTCTGTGATGCGGGTTGCGGGATATTGTCAGAGTGCTGATTGGTCTAATTGATAATGACTAGGCGCACACCAGTTGGTCGAACGCGCCTTCCACACAAAAGAAATTAAGGAGGGGATCGACGTGTCCACCCCGGATATCCAAGAGAGCACCTCGCAGGCGGCTGGCGAAGACACCGAAATCCGTGAACAACGCGAATGGCACCGCCAAGCGTTTGGAATCGTGCTCGGGCTCGCACTAGCTGCACTGGTGTACTTCATTTTCCCGGAAAACGCGCCAGAAACCGTCATGCAGTCCACAGGCGCAGACCCAGAG
>NZ_KB892470.1 GCF_000373805.1 Corynebacterium pilosum DSM 20521 = CIP 103422
CGAGGTGGGCATCCATCTCGGCGTTGAGGCCCCGGTTGATCGAGGCCTGGAGCAGGCCCCGGACGAGATCGTTGGCATCCGTGGTGGAGGTGCCGAGCTCGTCGATCAGCTTCGCCATCTCAGGATTGGCGAGGAGCTTTTCCTCGATCGCTTTGATCTTTGCGGAGTCCTCTGGGTTTCGTCGTGCCACGGTAGTCATTCTGGTTCATCTCCTTGGTGTGAGGGGAATCCCTCACACACAAACCATCTGACACCCTCTATCTTCCTTCGCTGTCGGTGCGCATCCATCCGCGTCCCGCAGCTTTATGGCCTTCATATTGAACATCGTAAAAGCCATCTTCGTCGGCCTCCCAGACATCGATACGAGCACCTGCGATTGGATTGCCTTCGGTATCTCGTACAGTTCCTTCTACCCAACAAGGCTGACCAGAAAGACCGCCCGAAATATCACCTCCGAATTTCACTTCTGGTGCTTGGTCGACGAAGAATGGGCCAAACACCGTGGCTTCAGTCGCATTTTCGTATGCTTCATTGTTTACTGCGATGGTGAGCATCGATGCTCCGAGGACATCGGAAAGAAGCACGAACTCTTGTCTTTTGTCGTCGGTAATTTCGCCACATTCAGTAAGGAAAGCTATCCCTTTGTCCCATTCGTCTTCGGTTAGGCGAACATCGCGTATGAAGGCATGGAGGTGTGTTGTTAGCGACTGCATGATTTCCTTCAACCGGGGATTGTCGGTTTTATTGAAAGAGTCAAGTACGCGGTTTGTGACATCCTGTTCGATGGCTTCTTGGTGTGGGGAAAGTTGCGAACTCATCGTGAATCCTTTCAAAAGAGTGCTTATTACAATGCTTGCTGGAACAATTTGATTAACGACGCTTCTGTAACGGGCACGGGATTGTCCTCGGGTGCTACTGCGAGAGTGCGTGATACTGCCTCTGGGATGTCGGACTCGCGGAAACCGAGTTTCGAAAGATGACGAGGAGCCTTGATCGCTGCGTATAGTTTCTCAAGCCCTTCGACGGCGTCGGGTGTGCCGAGTGCCTCGCGTAACCGGCCGATTGCGTAGTTTCCCGAGGCTTGCGCATTGAAGCGCAATACGTGGGGGAGAATCACTGCGTGAGTTTCTGCATGTGGAAGATTGAATGTTCCACCAAGAACATGGCAGATCTTGTGGTGAAGCCCCGAGCCTGCCGAGGAGAAACTAAGCGCGGCTAAATAACAACCTTGCAGTGTAAGTTCCCGTGAGGATACTTCGTTTTGATTTTCGATGAATCCTTGGAGGCCGTCTCGTAATAATCGAGCCCCTTCGAGGGCATGTGCGCGATTGATCGGGTCGGCCCGAGGGGCCCAGAGCGAGTCGACGCAGTGTGCTAGTGCGTTAAGGGCGGAGGCAATAACCATCTCGTGTGGCAAAGTGGCTAGCAGGCTGGAATCGTAAATGACTGCCTTTGGAAGAACTTTGGCGTCACTGCCTGTAGTTTTCGTGCGATTTTCGGTCATTCCCCAGGTGGCGGTGGCCTCGGATCCTGCGTAGGTAGTGGGGATAGCGACAATGGGCAAGTCTTCTGTAAGGGCAATTGCCTTTGCAAGGCCCGTAGCCGACCCTCCACCAAGGGAAATGACAGCGTCCGCCTCGGTGTTCTGCGCCACTTGACGTGCTCGGGTCGCAACCTCTATCGGAACGTGCATGACGACGTCCTGAAAAACAGTAGCTAGCGAGATTCCTTCGGTTAGATTGCGCGCTTGCTGGTGATTGCGTTCGGACGTGATGAGTAATGGACGCCTTACCCCTAAGCTAGCCAAGGCTGCGCGAAGGTGTGCGGCTGCTTCTCCAGTGCCAAAATAAACTTCTTGTTCTAAGAAATGGTGGGTGAAAATTGTGTGAGACATGCTCTAACCCCTTGGGCCTCCACTACGCGGTTTGCGCAATGCCATCGGATGTTGTGATTCGCTTCGTCAATTGTGCCGAAATGTGACGGGTGGCACATTGGCGATGTTACTGGAAGGGGTTTTAGTGGGGGCGTATTTCGGCCACTAAGGTAGTGCAACGATTAAAATGCGACGTTGTAACCGACGATCATGTCTCTAATCTCGGCGCGATGGCGCGCCTAGTGGCAGACTGCTGGAACTAAACTGTTGGATCTGGGGCGATTTGTGCGAAAAGTGGGCGCTGCGGGCCCTGTTCCAACAGTTCAGCTTCGACATTTTGCGGGGTACGGCTCCGAAAAGCGCCCCGCAGCGGGCCTAAACCTCGCCGTTCCCGCGCTTGCCAGCCTTCTTGGCTGCTTTCTTCACGCTCAGCGGCTTGCTGGGCCGGTCTTTGCCCTTGCTGTAGGCGACAAAGGCAGCAGACTCGTCGACGGTACGGAAGTTCTCGGCCCAGGCGTCATAGTCGCTGCTGTCGGGGATCCCGCCCAGGGCGTCGTCGAGCGCGCGCAGTAAGTTCTTGCCGTGCTTCTTCTTTAGCGTGTCGGTCATGGGGTTCTTGTGCTTCTTCTTTTGTTTGCCGAAAGGCTGCCACAACACGTCGTCGCCGGTTAACCATGGGCTGAACAGAAGGATGAAGTTCAGCTTCTTGCCCTTCTCGTTGACGGGGTGAAGGTGCCACCCGTAGTCGATGGTGTCTCCGGCGGTGTCGGAGGTCAGCAGGTGTGCAAGACGGTTTTTCAGGCCGGGCGCGGTGGAGAAGGAGACGGGCCGGGTGTTCCATATCTCGAAGCCGGCGATGCGCACGTCGCCGACCTTTGTGGGGTCAACGGGAGCGAACTCGACCAGTTCGCTGATGTTGAAGAGTTTGGCGAATGCTTCCGGCTCCGCGACGGCAGAGGGGAGGGCGTCCGCCCAGTCAGCGATGGGCTCTAGGTGGTCCAGGATGGCGCGTTCCGCGGTGGAGGGCCAGGAGGAGTGGTAGCCCCACTGCTTGGAGCGGCGCAGGTGGCGGTATAGCGCCTCGAGTTTGTCCACGCTCTCGAGTGCGCGGGTGCGTTCGTCGGCACGCGTTGTGGTGTTGTCGGCTGCGATGGCTTTGCGGAGGGCTTTGATCGCTGGTCGCATGCTGGGTGCCTTTCTTCGTGTGCGAGTTCGTTAATCTCCAGTTTACGGAAAATTTCCCCGCCGCTTTCTTTCATCCCTGCTGGTGTTCGCATTTCATTGTCGACAAGTCATAATGGAATGCATGACTCGACTTTTTGGAACTGACGGTGTCCGTGGCCTGGCCAATAAGACCCTCACTGCATCTCTGGCGTTGATGCTTGGCGCGGCAGCTGCGAATGTGCTCACGAAGGATCGTGGCTCGCACAAACGCCGCCCCATCGCTCTGATCGGGCGTGACCCTCGTGTCTCCGGTGAGATGCTGGCGGCCGCGATGGCGGCAGGCATGGCTTCGCGCGGTGTGGATGTGCTGCGGGTGGGTGTGATCCCTACCCCTGGCTTGGCGTTTCTTACCGACGATTACGGCGCCGATATCGGTGTGATGATCTCCGCTTCGCATAATCCCATGCCTGATAATGGCATCAAGTTCTTTTCCGCCGGTGGCAGGAAGTTACCGGATGCGGTGGAGGATGAGATCGAAAAGGAACTGGAGAACCTCGAGGAGGGCGGCCCAACGGGTACAGGTGTGGGGCGCGTGATCGAGGAAGCCCCGGACGCGCAGGACAGGTACCTGGCGCACTTGAAGGAGGCCGTGGAGTCGGATCTGCAGGGCATCACCGTCGTCGTCGATGCAGCGAACGGTGCGGCCAGCGCGGTCGCCCCGAAGGCCTATGAGGCAGCGGGTGCTACCGTGATCCCGATTTTCAACAAGCCCGACGCCTTCAACATCAACGACAATTGCGGTTCCACCCACATGGAGCACATCCGCAAGGCCGTCGTCGATCATGGCGCGGACCTGGGGCTGGCCCACGATGGCGACGCGGACCGGTGCCTGGCCGTCGATGCCGAGGGCAACGTGATTGACGGGGACCAGATCATGGCCATCCTTGCGGTGAGCATGAAGGAGAAGACCAACTTGCGCCAGTCCACTTTGGTGGCCACGGTGATGAGCAACCTGGGCCTGAAGTTGGCGATGCAGCGTGAGGGCATCGAGATGGTGGAGACGGCCGTGGGCGACCGTTACGTGCTTGAGGCGCTCAATGAGGGCAACTACTCGCTGGGCGGTGAGCAGTCGGGTCACATTGTCCTGCCTCGCCACGCGACCACTGGTGACGGCACCCTGTCCGGCCTGATGCTCATGGCGCGCATGGCGGAGACGGGCAAGTCCCTGGCCGAGCTGGCCTCCGTGATGCAGGTGTTGCCGCAGGTCCTGATCAACGTTCCGGTGCCGGACAAGTCCGCGATCATGAAGTCGGAGGACGTGCAGTCCGCTATCGCAGATGCCGAAGCTGAGCTCGGCGATACCGGCCGCGTGCTGCTGCGCCCCTCGGGCACGGAGGAGTTGTTCCGCGTGATGGTGGAGGCAGCAGAGGAAGAGCACGCCCGGAAGGTCGCTGGCAGGCTGGCTGCGGTCGTCGCTGCGGTGTAGCTTTTCGCTTATCGACGAAGGTTTCATCCGAACTCGCAAAAGTTTTTTGGGTTCGGATGGAACCTTTTCGTGTCTTTGACAGTCCAATAGGGGTGACGGCAGAGATGTGCCGGTGTTGAGCGATCGAACAGTGATCAAACAAGGACATGACACGAGGGGGAGACCTTCATGAAGGGACTGGACGCAGATGTGGATGCGATCCGTGGCGCGCTGCGGCAGGCGCAGGATGATGTTTCCGCGTTGCGGGTGAAGGCGCAGCGGGATTCGCCCTATTTTCCCGTCGCCGCAGCAGGCGCGGGATTCGCGGAGCGCGGCCGGCGGCTGGCTGCTGCTTTAGAGCAGGTGCAACAGGGAACGATTAGGCGTCTGGATGCCCGGCTGCACCATTATTCGCAGATCGCGGAGGCAACGGATGCGATCGCCAGCGCTGAAGCCGATCTGCGGGAGGAGTTGAGCCGACATGACCTTAGCTAGCCCCACCACGCTGGTGTGTGAGATTCGCCGCGAGCTTGATGGGCACCACATCATGCAAGTGCCGGATTCGGCCCAGATTGCCGAGCAATTGGACACCGTGGAATGCTCCATGGGGCAGCGTGAGGGTTTCGATGCCGGAGCTGTCGACTTAGCTGCCGCGGGGCTCACCACGGTGCTTAACGACGAGTGCGTGAAACCTCTCCCCGCGGTTCTTGAAGGGGTGGGTGATGGACAACCTGCCAAGAAAGAACAACACCACGCAGAAGACCAACAGCTCTATGCGGACTGCGTGGCAGATTTAAGACAGCAGCTGTGCCAAGGCGCTGGGTCAATGTCGGAGATTGTGAAGTCGACGGAGCTGACGCTTAGCCTGACTCTGAGTGCTGTGCTTGAGCTGCTGAAACTCACCCGGTGGACCCCGGCGAACCTGATCGACGACTGCGTGGTCGACACGGTTCTGAGCGGATTATCCGCGGCCGGGGGAACAAGTGAAGACACCAACAGCTGTATCGGCGAGGTTCTTGATGAGATGGAAGGCCTGTGCATTGACGTGTGTGAGTTGCCCGCGGTAGACACAACGGTCGCTGCAGAGCGCGTCGTCGATAGTGGTAGTGACAGCCAGCGGACTGATGGCTTGGCTACGCATGCCGCTAGTGCAGGTGGCTTCGCCATTAACTTCGACATCGCCATAGACCTGAATGTGGGATCCTCGCTTGATCTCGAGGGGCTGCAACAGTGGTGCCCGCCGTCGATAAGCGCCGACGACTTAGGCCGAATGATGACCGGCCCGCTCGGGGAGCTCGGTGGGGCCTCATCGTTGGGTGGGCTGGGAGTGATCAACAGCGAGATATTTGAAGCCTGCGAATGCCCTCTTACTGTGGAGCCGGCAGACGACGGTGTGATCCCTCCACCAGAGGAACTGGCGGACGTGGAGGAGCCTGCGCCACCACCGAAGAAGTTACTCGCCGGCGCGGCTGACCCAGAGACTGTCGCCGCGGCAACCCATCCGGCGCAGCAGAATGCTACGGCCGATGTGCCGCCACCTTCCGATCCTGCTCCGCACACCGACCCAGCCGATGATCCTGCATCGCGCGTTCGAAAGGTAGAGACCTTCTAATGGATTTTTATGAATTTGCCGAACAGTTCCAGCGGCGCACGATGAAGCGCATGGCTGACTTTGAAGCAGCGCTGGCCAAAGCACAGTACCAGTTGGAGGAAACCGCGCGTCAGCAGGAGATTGCACGGAAAATGAACATTAAAAAGCCGCCACGGACTTTCCCGAAGGGAACGATTCATGGCGGCAGAGTGCAAGGTGTTCTGCGGAAAGACCCGCCCGGTAAGGCGGGTTAGCGGTAGACCGGGCTGGTCGGGTGCAGGTCATCGCGGTCGATGCCTGCCTGGTCAGCCAACTTCCCGCCCCAGTAGGAGGTCAGGTTCGGGCCTTCTGCATCGGGTGCGGAGAAGTCGGAGTACTTCTTCTCCTTGTTCAGCTGGTGCAGCAGGTAACCGGTGACCAGACCGCGGACTGTCTGCCGGGCGCTGGATTGTGGCAGGCCGAACCCGAGGACGAACTGGAAGCCGGTGTCTTCTGGGAAGCCCTGCTGGTTGCCGTTGTCGATCTCGCGGTAGGCAACTTTGCCCTTCCAGTTGTACGCCAGCTTTGCGGGGTTGCCGGCTTCGAAGATATCGCCCTTGTTCGAGCCGATCACCAGACCGGGGATTTCCAGAGTGCGGGCGGCTGCGACGGCGGACGGTGCCACGTCGGCCGGGTAGATCGCTGCCACGGTCTTGACCTTTTGGTTGTTGGCTGCCGTAAGGACTGCGGCGCCGCCGCCCATGCCGTGGCCCACTACACCTAGCTTGCCTGGGCTGACGTTGACGTTGCCGTTGCCCAAGCGCACACCGCCCAGAATCTGCAAGCACGTTTCTAAGTCAGCGGCGAAGCCGGCGTGGTCGGGGTTGAACCCGATTTCCGTATCAGGAGCGGCGACGGCGATGCCCCAGCTAGCCAAGTGGCGCAAGGTGGCGTGGTAATCGTCGACAGTTTTTGTCCAGTCGTGGCCGAATGCGACACCGGGAACGCCGTTGCCCTCGGCAGGCGTGTATACCTTGCCGGGCAGGCCGGCAAAACCGAGGTCACCGACCATGACCCGGTGGGGGCCACGCTTGGACAGTTTGTTCAGATCTTTTTTCAAATTCGCAGACACGTTTCCTACGATACTGGAAGATGCATGTGAGGGGAGAGAACAGGGCACGTACCAGGAACTTTTCCTGCGCGGTTTCCGGCCAGGTGTGCACGTGCAAAATTTGTTGGGGATCACATAAAAATGTGTTTCATCCACACTTATCAGTGGTTTATTCTGGCAGGCATGTGTGGAATCGTCGGATATATCGGACAGCAGCAAGGCATCGAGGTCGCAGTGAACGCGCTGCGCCGCATGGAGTACCGCGGGTACGATTCATCCGGTGTTGCCGTCGCGGGGGAACATGGCCTCCGCCTGGCCAAACGCGCGGGCAAGCTTGCCAATCTTGAGGACAAGATTGACGAACTCGGCGTGGACACCTTGAAAGGCACGACGGCTATCGGCCACACCCGCTGGGCAACCCATGGTCGTCCGACTGATGAGAATGCGCACCCGCATCTGTCTTTCGACGGCAAGGTGGCCATCGTGCACAACGGCATCATTGAAAACTTCGCTGTGCTTCGCGAAGGACTTGAACGTGACGGCATTGAGCTGAGCAGCGACACCGACTCTGAGGTGGCCGCCCACCTGCTGGCCCAGGTGTACAACGAGAGCGAGACAGCTGGCGACTTCCGGGCCTCCGCATTGAAGGTGCTCAACCAGCTGGAGGGGGCGTTCACCGTGTTGTTCATGCACGCTGATCACCCCGACCAGATCATTGCGGCGCGCCGTTCCACCCCGCTGATCGTTGGGGTAGGCGAAGGTGAGATGTTCTTGGGATCCGATGTGGCCGCGTTCATCGAACACGCCAAGAACGCCGTGGAGTTGGGCCAGGACTCCGTGGTGATCCTTACTAAGGACTCCCATGAGATCCTCAACTTCGACGGCACCCCGGGCGAAGGCAAGGAATTCACCATCGATTGGGATCTCAAAGCTGCAGAAAAGGGTGGCTTTGATTCCTTCATGATGAAGGAGATTTTTGAACAGCCTGCCGCTGTACGCGATACTTTGGCAGGTCACTGGGACGGTGAGCGGGTGACTCTCGACGAAAACCAGCTCTCCACGACCGATTTGAAGAGTTTCAACCAGGTCTTCGTCGTGGCGTGTGGTTCTGCCTACCATTCTGGCCTGGCAGCGAAGTATGCGATTGAGCACTGGGTGCGCATCCCAGTCCAGATCGAGGTCGCCTCTGAGTTCCGCTACCGCGACCCGGTGCTGGATGAGCGGACCTTGGTCCTGGCGATTTCCCAGTCGGGTGAAACCGCCGACACACTGGAGGCAGTGCGCCACGCGAAGACCCAGGGTGCGAAAGTACTCGCGGTGTGCAACACCAATGGGTCGCAGATCCCGCGGGAATCGGACGCCGTGATTTATACCCACGCCGGCCCAGAAATCGGCGTGGCCTCCACTAAGGCGTTTCTGGCACAGGTAGCGGCGAACTATATCGTCGGCTTGGCTCTGGCCCAGGCGAAGGGCACGAAGTACCCGGATGAGATCAAGGCCATCTGGAGTGAGCTCGAGCAGATCCCCGCCAAGGTGGAGGAGGTGCTCAAGGTGCAGGACCAGGTCCAGGACGTTGCCACCACGCTTGGCGCGGTCAAGACCATGCTGTTTCTGGGTCGTGGCGTCGGCTACCCGATCGCCCTCGAGGGTGCGTTGAAGCTCAAAGAGCTGGCATACATCCACGCCGAAGGTTTCCCCGCTGGCGAGCTCAAGCACGGCCCGATCGCGCTGATCGAAGATGGTCTGCCCGTCGTCGTGATCGTGCCCAGCCCGCGGGGTGTGTCGCAGCTGCACTCGAAGATCGTGTCGAATATCCAGGAAATCCGCGCGCGTGGGGCGAAGACCATCGTGATTGCCGAAGAGGGCGACACAGCGGTGGAGCCTTATGCGAACTGGTTGCTGCGCATCCCGCGAACCCCGACCATCATGCAGCCACTGCTGGCTACCGTGCCCCTGCAGTTCTTGGCAGCGGACATTGCCCGCGAGTGCGGCAACGAGGACATCGATAAGCCACGCAACCTCGCGAAATCTGTGACGGTGGAGTAGCGACACAGGGGCGTAGAGTACCCTTGCCCCTATGCTCGCAGCGCTGCAATTTGCTCTTATTGACTCGATCAACCTGCTTCTTATCGCGGTGGTCGTGGCTGTCGGCATCGCCACCCCCGCGATCCGGGGCAAGTACACGAAGATCACCAGCCTGCTGATTTTCGGCGATTGGCTGGGCGTGGCCGCCCTGTCGCTTCCCGTGCTTTTGCTGTTCGACCAGATCAGCGGGCAAATTCAGGCGTTCCTGGACGGTCCGATCTTCGGCTGGATCCTCATCGCCGTCGGTCTGATTGTGGGCTTGATGGCGCTGAAAGGCGACGATAATTCGAAGCTCGTTGAGTTCATCATGGCTCCGCTGCGCAACGCCGGGCCGAAGACGGTGCTCATGGGTTTCGCCCTGGGCGTGATCCAGTCCGCCACATCCGCACCGTTCTACTTCGGCCTGGCGATCCTCGCCGCCGAAGAAGTCGCCTCCCGCTATATCTTCCTGCTCTTATACGCCACGGTGGCATTGAGCTTGCCTACGATCGTCGCCTTCCTTGTGTGGGTGGTGCGGCAAAAGCCAGAGTCGATCGTCGGAAAGCTATTTGATAAAGCGCGAAACAATCCGCAGCGCTTGTCCCTGATCGCGTCGTGGGCCGTGGCCCTGATGCTGATCGGGCTGGGCGTGGCCCACCTAGTGTAAAACTAGAAGGCATGAGCTTGCTGTCCACCCGCATTGACCTGTCCGCCATCGCGCACAACACCCGTGTGCTGAAAGAGATGGTCGCTCCGGCGAAGCTGATGTGCGTGGTCAAAGCAGACGGCTACAACCATGGAAACCAGCAGGTCGTGCCCGTGATGGAGGCCAACGGTGCCGATCGTTTCGGCGTGGCCACCGTCGCCGAGGCCCGCGCGGTACGTGAACTGACCGACAAGCCGGTGTTGGCCTGGATCTGGTCGCTTGACGACGAGGTCCCCGCCGACATCCAGCTGGGCGTGCCCACCCTGGGGCATCTGCGCCGGCTTGTCGACGATCCCACCGAGCGCACCGTCTACCTGATGGTGGATACTGGGATGAATCGCAGCGGGATCGACGAGCAGGAGTGGGCCGAGGCCTTTGAGCTCGCCGCCGGGGCTCACCACCTGCACGTTGAGGGATTAATGACGCACCTGGCCTGCGCCGACGACCCTGCGGATCCATTCACCGATACTCAGGCCGACACGTTCCGCCGCGCCATCGCCCAGGGGCGTGAGACAGGCCTAGAGCTGCCGACGAACCACTTGGCCAATTCGCCCGCGACACTCAGCCGACCTGACCTGTACTTCGACCAGGTGCGCCCCGGTGTTGCGCTTTACGGTTTGGAACCGATCGCGAACACTGACCACGGCCTCACACCCGCGATGACGTGGCGGGCCGAGGTCGCCGCCGTCAAACCGATCGCGGCAGGGGAGGGGACCAGCTACGGGCTGACGTGGCGCGCGCCCGAAGACGGCTTCACCGCCGTGATCCCCGCAGGCTACGCGGACGGGGTGCCGCGCAACTGGCAAGACACAATCGAAGTGACTATCAGCGGGAAGTCTTACCCGCAGGTGGGGCGCGTGTGCATGGACCAGTTCGTCGTCTGGCTGGGCTCGGAAGATCCAGAGGTGCGCGTGGGCGATGAGGCCATCATCTTCGGCCCCGGCGGCATGAGCGCCACCACGCTTGCCGATCGCGCCGGGACCATCAACTATGAAGTCGTGTGCCGTCCTGCTGGCCGCAACCAGCGCGAATATATTCAGACCACACCCAAGGAGGCTTAAACCATGCGCGACACCTTCCCCCACGTGGGCCAGCAGCAGTGCGATGAGTTCACTGACACGCACGCGCTCGGCGAGCAGCTCGGTCGCGCGCTCGATGCAGGCGACGTGGTCATCCTCGACGGCCCCCTGGGCGCAGGAAAAACCACGCTGACCCAGGGCATCGCCCGCGGCATGCAGGTCAAAGGCCGGGTGACCAGCCCCACCTTCGTGATCGCCCGCGAACACGCCAGCACCGTTGATGGGCCGAACCTGATCCACATGGACGCCTATCGGCTGATCGACGAGTCCGGCTCCGGCGACCCGCTCGGCGAATTAGATGCACTGGATCTGGACTCTGCCCTCGACGATTCCGTGGTGGTCGCCGAATGGGGCGGGGGCCTCGTCGAAAAGCTGAAGCAAGATTACCTACTGGTCACCCTTGACCGTGAGACACTGGTACGTGAAGACCCTGAATCAGAGGGCCGCATAATTTCGTGGAGGATGCACCATGCCGGCTAATACCCCAACCACATTCGACTGGGGCGAGGACTACGCCAAATTCCGTCCCACCTACCCCGACGAGCTGCCCGGATTGCTCTCCGGGCTTGTCGACGACACCGGCCGCGCCCTCGACATCGGGTGCGGTACCGGGCAGCTCACAGAGATGCTCACGGAATCCTTCGACACCGTGGTGGGCATGGATATCTCCGCCTCCCAGGTGAGCGCCGCCAAGGGGGAGGCGCACTACATGGTGGCGGAGGCCTCACAGGTGCCGTTGGCAGATAAGTCCATCAACCTGGTGACGGCGGCGCAGTCCGCCCACTGGATCGACGTGGACGAGTTCTACGCAGAAGCGCGCCGGGTGGCAGCCCCGGGTGCTGTGATTGCGCTGGTGAGCTACGGGCTGTGCATGATCGACGAGCCCGAGGTGGATCGTATCTACCAAGAGTTTTATCAGGGCGAGTTCCACAAGTTCTGGGACGCGCGCCGCGTGCACGTTGAAACGGGGCTGCGGAACCTGCCCTTCCCGTTTGAGAAAATCGATGTGGAGTGCCCAGACATCATCAAGACGATGGGCGTGGAAGACTTCTTGAGTTATATCGGTACCTGGTCGGCGTCGAAGAGCGCACAGGCGCAAGGTTCCGGTGATCTACTCGATGAGCTGGGCGACAACCTGCGCTATATGTGGGGCAATAGACAGCTCGATGTGCGCTGGCCGGTTGCTGTTCGGGCCGGTGTAATGGGACAATAGTCCCTATGCTGGACTATTTAGCGACCAATCCTCTTTTAGCGCTTGCGCTTATTCTCGCGGTCGGTCTGGCACTGGGAAAGATCCGTATTCTTGGGATTTCACTCGGTGCCGCGGCCGTGCTTTTCGTGGCACTGGGCCTGGCCACCGCGAACCCGGAGATCCAGCTACCGCCCCTGCTCTACCAGCTGGGGTTGGCGATGTTCGTCTATGTCATCGGCCTGTCCGCAGGCCCCGTCTTCTTCCGCGAGTTCGCTACCCGCGGGTGGAAGCTAACGCTGTTCATGATTGTCCTGCTGGTGGTCTTGGTCGGCCTGGGCTGGGCATTGATCAAGGGCTTCGGCCTGGACGCCGTGACTGGTGCCGGCATGTTCGCCGGTGCGTTGAGCTCCACGCCGGGTATGGCAGCGATCGTCGAAATGGTGCCAGACACGCAATCCCAAGCACCGGTGGTGGGGTACTCGCTGGCCTACCCGGGTGCGGTGATTGGCGCGATCCTTGTCGCCGCCATCGGCGCGGCCGTGCTGAAGGTGGACCACCACAAGGACGCCGCGGACGAGGGCATGGTCAGCGCGCCTTTACAGTGGCGGGGCGTGGAGATCGGCGAGGGCATCCGGGGCGTGTCGACGAGCTGCGCGCGATCACCGGGCATGACGTGATCGCCACAAGGATTGAACGCGCGCCGGGTGATCACGTGCTTGCCCACCCGCATGATGTGATTCGGCCGGGGATGCGCCTGCTGCTCAACGGGACCGATGAGGCTCTGGATACCGCGATTGCGGTGCTGGGCAGGCCCTATGACATCAAGATCGAAGACACGGGGATGATCTTCCAGGAGTACACTGTGTCCTCCAGCGAGGTGGCTGGTCGCCGGATCCGCGATATCGATCCGCTCTCGCGCGGCTTCCTCATCGCGCGTGTGCGCCGCGGTGACTCGGGCTTCGTGCCTACCTCCTCCACGGTCCTGAACTATTCGGACCGGATCCGCGTGATCACTGCACCCGGCAGGGTAGAAGAGGTCCGGGAGTGCGTGGGTGACTCAGAAAAGGCACTGGGCAATGTGGACCTGCTGCCTTTCGCGCTGGGCCTCTCGCTGGGCTTGCTGCTGGGCGCTATTCCTCTTCCTCTGCCGGGCGGGACCACCCTGACCCTTGGCTTTGGTGGCGGACCGATCGTGGCCGGCCTGATTCTGGGCGCGATCAACCGCACCGGCCCGATTCATTGGCAGCTTCCGTTCCACGCCAATAAGACGATTTCTACGCTTGGCCTGGCCTTGTTCTTGGCGGGCGTGGGCACGTCGGCTGGCGCAGGTTTCCGCCAGGCGTTGACGGACCCTTCGTCGCTTGCCTACATGGGCGTGGGTTTTGTGATCACGGTGTTCTCCGCGGTGGTCATCGGCCTGGTCGGCGTGTGGCTGTTCCGCTTGAAGTGGGACGAGGCGATGGGTGTGTCCGCAGGCATGACGACGAATCCTGCTGTGATCACCTACTTGAACACGCAGACGGGCACTGATCTTGCGGACCGCGGTTATGCCACCGTGTACCCCACAACGATGATTGGCAAGATTGTTGCCAGCCAGGTCTTATTCTTGCTGCTGGTCTAGCGGGCGGTAGTATCGTGGCTATGAATCTCAGGAGCAAGGATAAAGGTTGGTTTGGCATTGTTATTGCACTGTGGGTGATCGTGCTCGTTGCACTGATCTTCCTGGTGCCGAAGGGCAATGCCACCAGCGCGCCGACGAACTCCCTGCAGCAGGCCTTGGCGGATGCGGATGAACCCAGCGGTGCTGTCGACGGCCATGTGATCAGCATGTCCGCGATCTACGGTGAAGGCTTGTACTACACCACAGTCTGCCACCAGGAGCCGGAACAGCTCGTGGAGCAGAAGCTGGGCTCGCGCATGGACGAGGTCACCCTGGATGGCGAACATGACTACGTGGTGATCTATGACCAGAGCATCGAAATGGACCTCCGCACTGGTGAGCTGAACCCAACCCACATCGACGCGGTTTCCACCGACGTCGTTGACCTGTGCGGCATCATCAATGACCAGTTCGCGCCAACCGAAGCCTCGATGCCGTTCCACAAGGACCAGGGCCTGTGGCGCCTGGGAGTCCGCCAGTAATGTGGGTCTTGGCCCTCGATACAGCGACGCCAGACCTTGTCGTCGGCGTGCACCACACGGCGACCGGCGCGACCTTCGAGCAGGTGCACGAGGATACGCGCCACCACAATGAGCAGCTGGTCCCCACTGTGCAGGACGTGCTGCGGTGCGCCGGGATCGAGTTTGCAGACCTTGGCGCGATCGTCGTCGGGTGCGGCCCCGGGCCCTTCACCGGCCTGCGCGTAGGGATGGCTACCGCCAGCGCCTTCGGCCAGGCCTTAGGGATTCCGGTTCATGGCGTGGTTACCCACGATGCGATTGCCGCTCAGTGCAATGGCCCGCGCACGCTCGTGGTCACCGATGCCCGCCGCCGCGAGATCTATTGGGCGCTTTACGACGAAGGCGCGTGCATCTCCGGGCCTGACGTGGTAGCACCAGCAGACCTCTCCATCGATAGCGCGGTGGATACCATCGCCGCACCCGCCCATCTTGTCGAAGCATTGCCCCTGACTGCCGCCGATGTGCGGAATGTTGGGCCGACGGTGAAGTCTCTGGTTTCTGTCGCAGACCTCGACGCCCAGCCTGAACCCTTGGTGCCGCTGTATTTGCGCCGCCCCGATGCGAAGGAGCCGGCACCGAAACCGAAGTCGCCCGCGATCCCCGAGGTCGAACTGTGATTCTGCGTGAACTGCGCGCCCCCGACGCCACGCGCGTGGCAGAGATTGAGGCCGTTCTCTTCGCAGGTGACAGCCCCTGGAGCCGGGATATTTTCCTCGTGGAGTTTGCGCACCCCCATACTTTTTATGTGGGTGCTTTCGACGAGGATGGCGATGTGATGGGTTACGCGGGCCTGGCCAAGTTGGGTCCGAACGATGACCCCGAGTTCGAGGTCCACACCATCGGTGTTGCTCCGGAGCACCAGCGCGAGGGCGTTGGACGTGTGCTGATGGAGCAGCTCACCCACGCCGCCGACATGTATGACGGCGAGATCTTCCTAGAGGTCCGCACGGATAACGCGGCTGCCATCGCGTTGTATGAGGCATTCGATTTCTACCAGATCAGCCTGCGCAAAAACTATTACAAACCGTCCGGCGCCGATGCGTACACGATGAAACGGCCCGCCCTAAGCGAAAGGAATAATGCATGATCATCCTTGGTATTGAGTCTTCGTGCGACGAGACTGGCGTGGGCATCATTGAGCTTCACGACGACGGCTCCATGCACATCAAAGCTGATGCCGTGGCCTCCTCTATGCAGGAGCATGCCCGCTTTGGTGGTGTGGTTCCAGAGATCGCCTCGCGCGCCCATCTAGAGGCAATGCCTCAGGTGATGGAGCAGGCGTTGCGAGAGGCGGGTGTCGAGAAGCCCGATGCTGTGGCCGCAACGGTGGGGCCCGGCCTGGCGGGTGCGCTGCTGGTGGGCGCCTCGGCTGCCAAAGCGTACGCGGCGGCGTGGGGTGTGCCGTTCTATGGAGTAAACCACTTGGGCGGGCATGTGGCTGTGGCCAATCTGGATGGGGCGGAGGAGTTGCCGCATTCGGTGGCGTTGCTCGTTTCGGGCGGGCACACCCAGTTACTTGAGGTAGAGGCGGTGGGCAAGCCGATGAAGGAGCTCGGTTCCACCCTGGATGACGCGGCTGGCGAGGCCTATGACAAGGTGTCGCGCCTGCTCGGGCTGGGGTACCCGGGCGGGCCGGTCGTCGATAAGCTTGCGCAACGTGGCAACCCTCAGGCGATCGCGTTCCCGCGGGGGCTTTCGCGCCCGCAAGATTTGAGCGGCCCGCACCGCCATGACTTCTCTTTCTCGGGTTTGAAAACGTCGGTGGCGCGCTATGTCGAACGTGCGGAGCGCGACGGCGAGGTGATCTCGGTGGAGGACGTGTGCGCCTCATTCCAGGAGGCCGTGGCGGACGTGCTTACCGCGAAAGCCATGCGGGCCTGCGAGGACACTGGGGCGCGGACGTTGCTGCTGGGCGGGGGAGTGGCGGCGAATTCGCGACTGCGGGAGTTGGCGCAGGAGCGTTGCGACGAGCGCGGCATCGAATTGCGGGTGCCACGGTTCGCGCTGTGTACTGATAATGGCGTGATGATCGCAGCGTTGGCGGCGCAGTTGATTCATGAGGGTGCCCCCGAATCGGAACTGTCGGTGGGGACAGATACGTCTCTGGAAGTGGAAGTACCCCTAGTTGTCGCCTAATAGTCACGTATTGTTCATGTTGCCTGCGTACTTTCATGGGCATGACTATTGGATTCCTTGTCAACCCTGACCTGACCTACCGCGTTATCGAATTCGATCTTGAAGACGCGAACCAGTTCCTCGGCGGCACCATGCAGGACCGTGTCGCCGTCGCATTCCAGGAAGACGGCGCTTTGTACGCGGCGCTGTACTCCCCGGAGGCGAAGGAGAACCGCGCGGAGCCAAACCCTGTGGCATCGCTGGCACGCAATACCGCGGCCACCGGAAACCCGTCGTTCTTGACGGACCCGACTGCTGCGATTTCTGGTCCTGTGATCTTCGTCGACGCTGAGGGCGACGATAATATTGATGCAGTGATTGAGCCGGTGAAGAATAGTATCCGTGCGGTGCGTAACTATCGTGAGGATAATGAGGAGGACTACCGCCTCTGGCGCGCTGCCGTGCTGAATCTGGGCACGCTGCAGGACTAGGGCACGCCGACTACGCCCCCCCAATGTTGAGACTTAGCACTCTCGTAGGTAGAGTGCTAATCAGGTTGTTTGGAACACAGTTGTTCACCCGCGACGACGGCTGTGCCGGTCACAACCAACCAGCACAAGAACACACACTGATGTGAAAGGTTTCAACATGGCAAACGTCAACATTAAGCCGCTCGAGGACAAGGTCCTGGTTCAGATCGTCGAAGCAGAGACCACCACTGCGTCCGGTCTGGTGATCCCTGACTCCGCTCAGGAGAAGCCACAGGAAGCAACTGTTATCGCAGTCGGCCCAGGCCGCACCGACGACAAGGGCAACAAGACCCCAGTCGACGTCAAGGAAGGCGACACCGTCATCTTCTCCAAGTACGGTGGCACCGAGCTGAAGTACGACGGTGAAGAGTACCTCCTGCTTTCGGCTCGCGACCTGCTCGCGATCGTCGAAAAGTAAGAGGTAGAACCACATGGCAAAACTTTTAGCATTCGACCAAGAAGCCCGCGAGGGCATTCAACGGGGTGTCGACCAGCTGGCGGACACCGTCAAGGTCACCCTAGGCCCTAAGGGCCGCAACGTGGTCCTGTCCAAGGCCTTCGGCGGCCCGACCGTGACCAACGATGGCGTGACCATCGCCCGCGAGATCGACATCGAGGATCCATTCGAGAACCTTGGCGCCCAGCTTGTGAAGTCCGTGGCCGTGAAGACCAACGACATCGCTGGCGACGGCACCACCACCGCAACGCTGCTGGCACAAGCGTTGGTCAGCGAAGGCCTGCGCAACGTGGCTGCGGGATCCAACCCGGTGGCACTGAACAAGGGCATCCAGGCAGCGACCGAAAAGGTCGTCGAGGAACTGAAGGCACGCGCAACAGAGGTCTCCGCCAAGGAGGAGATCGCGAACGTTGCAACCGTGTCCTCCCGCGACAAGGTCGTTGGCGAGATGGTCTCCGGCGCAATGGAGAAGGTGGGCAAAGACGGTGTGTTGACCGTCGAGGAATCCCAGTCCATCGAATCCTACGTCGATGTCACCGAGGGCATTTCCTTCGAGAAGGGCTACCTCTCCCCATACTTCATGACCGACCCTGAGTCTGGTCAGGCAGTCCTGGATGATCCAGCCGTACTTCTCGTGCGCAACAAGATCTCCTCCCTGCCAGACTTCCTCCCGCTGCTGGAGAAGGTCGTCGGCGCAAACCGTCCACTGCTGATCATCGCTGAGGACGTCGAGGGCGAGCCACTGCAGACCCTCGTGGTCAACTCCATCCGCAAGGCGCTGAACGTCGTTGCGGTGAAGGCACCGTACTTCGGTGAGCGTCGCAAGGCGTTCATGGATGACTTGGCGGTAGTGACCAAGGCGACCGTGATCGACCCAGAGGTGGGCGTCAACCTGAAGGACGCGGATCTGGACGTGCTGGGCTCCGCCCGTCGCGTGACCGTGACCAAGGATGACACCGTTATCGTCGATGGCGCAGGCTCTGCAGAGGACGTGGAAGCACGTCGCGAGCAGATCCGCCGCGAGATCGGAAACACGGACTCCACCTGGGACAAGGAAAAGGCTGAGGAGCGCTTGGCCAAGCTGTCCGGCGGTGTGGCAGTGATCCACGTCGGTGCAGCCACCGAGACCGAGGTCAACGAGCGTAAGCTGCGCGTGGAAGACGCAATCAACGCAGCACGTGCCGCAGTCCAGGAAGGTATCATCGCTGGTGGCGGCTCGGCTCTCGTGCAGATCGCCAAGACTCTGCGCGAGTACGCAGAAGAGTTCGAAGGCGAGCAGAAGGTAGGCGTTCTGGCAGTTGCGCGCGCACTGTCCAAGCCAGCATTCTGGATCGCCGAAAACGCCGGCCTGGATGGCGCAGTCGTCGTCGCCAAGACCGAGGACCTGCCCAATGGTGAAGGCTTCAATGCCGCAACCATGGAGTACGGCAACCTGATCGAGCAGGGCATCATTGACCCTGTGAAGGTGACCCACTCCGCTGTGGTGAACGCATCGTCGGTCGCACGCATGGTGCTGACCACCGAGGCTTCCGTTGTGGAAAAGCCTGCTGATCCAGAGGCCCCGGCCGCTGGTGCACACGGCCACCACCACTAGATTCGAAGCAGGAAACGCTAACTCCCGCCACCCAGTACGTGGGTGGCGGGAGTTAGCGTCGTGAAGCGAAAAGTTATTTCGCCGTTGCCGTGACGGTCCGCTTCACGCGTTGCTTGCGTGGGCGGCGGGTGCGCAGCAGGTTCTGGCGCTCGGACTCGCTCATGCCACCCCAGATGCCGTATGGCTCAGCGACCTTGAGTGCGTGCGCACGGCACTGCTGCAGCACGGGGCAGGTGTAGCAGATCGCCTTCGCGCGGTTTTCGCGCTGGGTGCGGGCGCGGCCACGTTCGCCATCGGGATGGTAGAAGACCTCGGAGGCCTCCCCGCGACATGCACCATGCAACTGCCAATCCCAGAAATCTGCGTTAGGTCCTGGGAGCTGCTGCGGCTGAGACATGATTGAAACTCCTTCAAAGTGCCAATGAAACAACGTGTAAAGCAAGCTGTGCGCAGGCTGTCACGCTGCGGTACGTAGAGAAGTGTGGTACCCAATGGTTAACAGTTGGTTGACGAAGGGTGACTTTTGTTTAGATAAGACTATTTCGCTGCCGAGAAACACGTCGTGAGCTGCGCGTTTGGCGAAGGTTAAAGCTAGGTGAATTCTTTTCGCGCTTTAAGAAAGTGGCCTCTGGGGTCAACGGGGAGCGTTCAAGTCTGTAAGAACGGTCAAAGTCTGTACACTTATTACCCAGTTCAAAGAATCGATTGGCAAAAGTGACAAGGACTGCTGTGGCCGAACAAGACACGGACGTACAGCTAGCTGAATTAGTGCCGCTAGCTGCTGCTGCTGATCGCCGCGCGCTCCAGAGCGTGATCCGGATCGTTTACCCAATGGTGTTGCGCTACTGCCGCGCCCGCATCGGTGGCGGGCGCACCCCTACGGCGGAAGACACTGCTCAAGAGGTGTGTCTGGCGGTCTCACAGTCCGTGGACAAGTATGTGGACCGGGGCAAGCCGTTTATGGCATTCGTCTACGGCATCGCGTTCAACAAGGTGGCGGATGCGCATCGATCGATGGCGCGTGACAAGTCGAATCCCACCGAAGATGTTCCCGATAGTACGCATGAGGGCGAAACCCCTGAAGAATACGCGCTGGTCAGCGACGGTAGTAACAGAGTGCGCGCTTTACTCGATTCATTAAGTGACAAGGCCCGCGACATTATCATCCTGAGGGTGTTCGTTGGGCTTTCTGCAGAGGAGACCGCTGAGGCCGTGGGAAGTACAGCCGGAGCGGTGCGCGTTGCCCAGCACAGGGCGCTCGCGTCTTTGCGTAAACAGTTGGAGCAAGGAGAAGAGGCGTAGATTATGGCACGTCATAGAGAAGACAAGGAGCAGGCGGATATCACCGCTCAGTTGCAGCCGCTTGTCGACGACGATGCATTCCTCACTTCTCTTTCAGAGGGGGTGGACCCGTCTGAAGGGGATGACGAATTAGCCACCCTGTTTTTGGAACTGCGCGAAGACGTCGAAAAGCAGATGCCTCCGGCCCCTGTCATCGAGGGTGCAGACGAAGAACCGGCTGTCATTTCCTTGGGCGCGCGCCGGAAGCGCCGTGGCGCGAATCCTTGGGTCGCAGGTCTGGTCGGGGCTGCGGCAGCAACTGTGGTCGTGGCAGGTTCCGGGGCGGCACTGTATAACGCCACCCCTGACTCCCCGCTGTGGGGTGCCTCGACGGCTGTCTTCGGCGACCGCACCGCTGTAGTGGAGCTCGCCGGAACTCTGGATGACATGCAGGTCGCCGCAGATAATGGCGATATCGAAGGAACGCGTGAGCTGCTTGAGCAGGCGCGTTCGCTGGTCGATGCGCTCAAGGATCCCGCGGACAAGTCGCAGACTTCTTCGCGCCCGGCCCCACGCCCGACGGCGACCGTGACCCATACCGAGACTGTGCAACCGGGGCCTGCACCTGCTGAGCCTGGTAATGAACCGGAGGCCCCCGTTACAGTGACAGAGACGGCTCCCGCCCCGGGAGCTGGTGAACAGCCTGCACGTGAGACCGTCACGGTAACTCAGACCCAGGTTGCTACCGTGACCGTGCAGGCCCCGGCACGTCCGAACCCACTTCCTGCGGAGCCGCAGACACAGGGCGATGGCGGGGGAGAGTCGGCTGATTCGGGCGCGCCTCAAGGACCGGGCGCCCAGGTAGCCGACCCGCAGAACTACTAGTTAGCGGGCCTCTAGGCCGTCGAGATACCCCAGCGCATAGTCCCACGGGACATAGGCGTTGGGGTTTGGTTCCATGATGGGTTCGTGGACGGGTGGAATTTCTCCGGCCAGGGAGGTCACCATATTGGTTTCCATGATTTCCCAGTCATAGAAGTGGAGCATGTCGCAGTCCTCGCAGAGGAAGTAGATGCCCAGGATGCCACGGGGGCGCAGCACGCGCTGGCAGTCGCGCACATAGCTGAGGTCTTGGATCAGTGCGGCGCGCTCTTCGTCGGAAAGCGGTTCTACGTGTTCCTCCTCCAGAAACGATGCGGGATCGTTGGGATCGTCGGCGAAAGGATCGCGGGGCATCATCGAGTCGAAATTCACACTGGTCACCCTATTGTCAGATGTGGGCTTGGGCAATTCTGGTTGTTGTTCATACCCTACGCCACCCGCAGCCTGCTCTGGCTAGGAATGTTGGTGGCAAAGGCACTATGATGTGTAGAAATTCAATTGTAGGTGTGCGCGAAGGAGTTCTACACGTCATGTCCGATGATCATGTATTTACTGGCGGAGACGATCCCACCAAGATTGCCCTCCGCGGCCTGACTTTCGATGATGTGCTCCTGCTGCCGGCAGAGTCCCACATCGTGCCCGGAGAGGTGAACACGGCGGCGCAGTTCACCCGCGAACTGCGCTTAGGGATGCCGATTGCATCGGCTGCGATGGACACGGTCACGGAGGCACGCATGGCCATTGCGATGGCGCGCCAGGGTGGTATCGGCGTGCTGCACCGCAACCTCTCCTCGGAGGAGCAGGCTGAGCAGGTGGACATCGTGAAGCGTTCCGAGTCCGGCATGGTGACCGATCCAGTAACCGCGCGCCCAGACATGACCTTGAACGAGGTTGATGAACTGTGCGCGCGTTTTCGTATCTCCGGCCTGCCTGTGATTGAGGGCGATGGTGAGCTGGTCGGCATCATCACCAACCGCGATATGCGTTTCGAGCGTGACTTTGACCGCAAGGTCTCCGAAGTCATGACAAAGATGCCGCTGGTGGTGGCGAAGGATGGCGTGTCCAAGGCTGAGGCGCTTGAGCTACTGAGCGCGAACAAGGTGGAGAAGCTGCCGATCGTCGATAATGCGGGCAAGCTGACCGGCCTGATCACGGTGAAGGACTTCGTGAAGACGGAGCAGTACCCGAACGCCTCCAAGGATGACAGTGGCCGCCTGCTGGTCGCCGCCGGTATTGGTACCGGTGAGGATTCCTATAACCGTGCTGGCATGCTTGTCGACGCCGGGGTGGATGCGTTGGTCGTCGACTCCGCCCACGCACACAACAACCGCGTGCTGGAGATGGTGGAGCGAGTGAAGAAGGACTTCGGCGCCCAAGCTCAGATCATTGGCGGCAACCTGGCTACGCGCGAAGCGGCCCAGGCCATGGTTGACGCTGGCGCGGATGCCATCAAGGTGGGTATTGGACCTGGCTCCATCTGCACTACCCGCGTTGTGGCAGGCGTGGGTGCACCACAGATCACCTCGATTTTGGAGGCCTCCGTTCCAGCACGCAAGGCTGGTGTGCCGATCATCGCCGATGGTGGCATGCAGCACTCCGGCGACGTGGCGAAGGCCATTGCGGCCGGCGCATCTACCGTGATGCTGGGCTCCATGCTGGCCGGCACCGCTGAGGCACCGGGCGATATCGTCGTCGTCGGCGGCAAGCAGTACAAGCGCTACCGCGGCATGGGCTCGATGGGCGCGATGCAGGGACGTGGCCTGTCGGGCGAGAAGCGTTCTTACTCCAAGGATCGCTACTTCCAGGCCGACGTGACCAGCGAGGACAAGCTGGTTCCGGAAGGCATTGAGGGCCGCGTTCCTTACCGTGGTGAGCTGGACACGATCACCCACCAGATCATCGGTGGTTTGCGCGCTGCGATGGGCTACACCGGTTCTGCCTCCATCGAGGAGCTACAGACGAAGAAGTTCGTGCAGATCACCGCGGCCGGCCTGCGTGAGTCCCACCCGCACGACATTCAGCAGACCGTAGAGGCCCCGAACTACCGCGGCTAAAAGTGTGACATGTGCCTTATTCCACGGTGCGGGTGAGCGCACCGTAGAATAAGCACCATGCGTGAGTACGTAGAAATCGGAATCGGGCGCGAAGCCCGCAAAACCTACCACCTGGGTCAGGTCGCCCTCGTCCCGTCGCGGCGGACGCGTTCGTCGAAAGACGTCGACACCACGTGGAATATTGATGCCTATTCCTTCGGCCTGCCCATCGTGGCTCACCCCACCGACGCGGTGGTCAGCCCTGAGTTCGCGATTGAAATGGACAAGCAGGGTGGCCTCGCGGTGCTCAACGCGGAGGGCCTCTACGGCCGCCACGCTGATGTGGATGCGGCGCTGGCCCGCGTCATCGGCGCTGCCGGCGGCGTGGACGACATCTTCCTGCCGGAAGGCGGTTCCTACCAGGCGGCAACGCGTGTGCTGCAGGAGTTGCACTCAGCACCTGTGGACCATGAGCTGTTGGCAGAGCGGATCACCCAGATCCGTGATTCCGGAGCCACCGTCGCCGTGCGCGTCAGCCCCCAGAATGCCCGTGAACTAGCGCCCGTGGTGGCTAAAGCTGGGGCAGAGATCATCTTCATCCAAGGCACCCTCATTTCTGCAGAGCACGTCAGCCAGGGTGGCGAGCCACTGAACTTGAAGGAGTTCATCGGATCCCTCGAGGTGCCCATCGTCGCTGGTGGCGTGACCAATTACACCACCGCACTGCACCTGATGCGCTCTGGTGCTGCCGGCGTGATCGTCGGTTCTGGTGAGACCACCTCCGATGCCGCGCTGGGCATTTCCGTGCCGATGGGCACAGCGATCGCGGATGCAGCGGCCGCTCGTCGTGAGTACCTCGACGAGACCGGTGGGCGCTACGTGCACATCATCGCCGACGGTGAGATTGAGCAGTCCGGCGATATCGCGCGCGCCATCGCTTGTGGCGCGGACGCTGTGATGTTGGGTGCACCTCTGGCGCATGCGTCTGAGGCCGCGGGCCAGGGCGTGTTCTGGCAGTCGTCGGCAGGCCACCCGCGTTTCCCGCGCGGCCTGATCATGCGCGAAGCCGACGAGGCCGACCGCGAATCCCTCGAGGTTGTGCTGCACGGCCCTTCCGCGGATGCGTTTGGCACCAAGAATCTGATTGGTGGCTTGAAGCGTTCCATGGCGAAGTGCGGGTACACCGATGTGAAGAGTTTCCAGAAGGTGGAACTGGCGCTGCGCTAAGTGCGCGCTGGTTATTTCACGGCGGTTCGGTGCGTGCACTAAGCTTTGGGGCGTGAATACAGCAAATCCACGCCCAGTACTCGTCGTTGACTTCGGCGCTCAGTACGCTCAGCTGATTGCACGCCGCGTGCGTGAGGCTCGGGTGTACTCCGAAGTTATTCCGCATACCGCCACCGCGGCAGAGGTGAAGGAAAAGAACCCTGTCGCGCTTGTGCTTTCTGGGGGCCCTGCCTCCGTGCATGAGGAAGGCGCCCCGCAGCTTGACCCAGAGCTTTTGGAGCTTGGCCTGCCGGTATTCGGCATTTGCTATGGCTTCCAGGCGATGACTCGCGCGCTCGGGGGCACGGTGGCGAAGACCGGCCAGCGTGAATATGGTCGCACAAGCTTAACGACGAAGGGCGGCGTGCTTCACGATGGGTTGCTGCAAGAGCATCCCGTGTGGATGAGCCATGGCGATTCTGTGACTGAGGCACCAGAGGGCTTCGAGGTCACCGCTTCGACCCCGGGCGCTCCCGTGGCCGCTTTTGAAAACGTGGAGCGGAAGATGGCGGGTGTGCAGTACCACCCTGAGGTGATGCATTCGCCGCATGGCCAGGAGGTGCTCACCCGTTTCCTGACTGAGATCGCTGGTCTGAGCCAGGAGTGGACCGCGGCCAATATCGCGGAGCAGTTGGTTGCTCAGGTGCGTGAGCAGATCGGACCGGAGGGCAAGGCGATTTGCGGCCTGTCCGGTGGTGTTGATTCCGCTGTCGCCGCGGCAATTGTGCAGCGTGCGATCGGCGATCGTTTGACCTGTGTCTTCGTTGATCATGGCCTGCTGCGCCAGGGTGAGCGTGAGCAGGTGGAAAACGACTATGTGAAGGCGACCGACGTGCGCCTAGTCACCATGGATGAGCGTCAGGCTTTCTTGGACAAGCTGGCCGGAGTGACAGAGCCGGAAGCGAAGCGCAAGGCGATTGGCGCAGAGTTCATCCGAGCTTTCGAGCGTGCCGTCGCCGGTGTGCTGGAAGGCGAGCAGGTGGATTACCTGGTGCAGGGCACCCTGTACCCGGATGTTGTGGAGTCCGGTGGGGGATCCGGTNCCGCGAATATTAAGAGCCACCACAACGTGGGCGGCCTGCCCGACGACGTGGAGTTTGAGCTGGTCGAGCCTCTGCGCTTGCTGTTTAAGGATGAGGTCCGCGCGGTGGGCCGCGAGCTTGGCCTGCCTGAGGTGATCGTGAACCGTCAGCCGTTCCCCGGCCCGGGCTTGGGGATCCGCATTATCGGTGAGGTCACGGAGGATCGTCTTGAGATTCTGCGCAAGGCCGACGCGATCGCGCGCGAGGAGCTGACCCGCGCAGGTCTTGACGACACGATCTGGCAGTGCCCAGTGGTGCTGCTTGCCGATGTCCGTTCGGTGGGCGTCCAGGGCGACGGCCGCACCTACGGTCACCCCATTGTCTTGCGCCCGGTGACCTCCGAGGACGCCATGACCGCCGACTGGGTCCGCGTCCCTTATGAGACCCTGGAGCTGATTTCCACCCGGATCACCAATGAGGTGGATGATGTGAACCGAGTGGTGCTGGACATCACGTCCAAGCCGCCGGGAACCATCGAGTGGGAGTAGTCCCCGGCGCGGGTGCCTAGCGTACCCAGACCTCGCCGGCGCCGTGGCGCACTTCAACGGTGAGCTTCCCGCCGGTGGCCTCGGGGTTGTAGATGCCCTTCGAGGCGCTTGCATCGCCATCGATCGGGGCGTCGCCGCAGTGGGTGTCGCCCATGCGTGCGTAGCAGGTGATCTCGGTGTGCGTTTCTGCAGGCGGGATGATGTTGACTGTCCCTATGCCGCGTTCGATCAGGACCTGGTGGTCGTCGTTAAGTACCGGCATCTGGGAGAGGTCGAGGGTGACTTCGCCGACCATGTTTTTCATGCCGAGTGTGTCGAGCTGAGCCTCCTCGGTGACGGTCACGTTCGTGTCGCCGACATTTACTTCGTTGTTGGCAAGAGCCATCGTGGCCACACTGAAGACGACGGCAGCGACCGCGAGTAGCCCCACCGTCCATGCCGTCCCCTTGCGCTTTTTGGTGGGTTCGGGCTCCGGATCAGGCTGGCGGTAGTCAGGTATGTCCCAGAGCTGCGGGCTGGTGCCCAGGGGGTCCCATTCGGGTGGGGTGGTGCGGCCGACGCTGGGGTGGGGGTAGCCTTCGACGGGGCTTAACGACGAGAAGTCGGGCTGGGCGGGAGCATCGGCGGGTTCTGTCGGTGTTTCCTGCTCCGGTTCTGCAAGCAGTCCTTCGGGTGGGGTGGGGGTGCGCAGGTGCAGGAAGTAAATGAGGGCGCTGATGGCCGCTAAGGTCAGCAGGCCGGAGGCGGAGCTGAGATCGATTCCTACGCCGCCGACCAAGCCGAGGCCGAGGATAATGCTGACGACAAGCAGGATATAGCCGGTATCGCGATCATTCTTTTCTGGGTTGCTCAAGGTGGCTTTGTCGGCGTTGATGCAGTCCCAGGGAGATTTGTTCATTCCGAAGCGTGGCATGAGCAGCATGAGGATGAGGTAGGCGACGAGCGAGCCGCCCCAGGCGAAGAATAAAACGACGAAGACGATGCGCAGCAGGGTGGGGTCGATGCGGTAGCGGGCGCCCAAGCCTTCGCAGACGCCGGCGAAGTAGGCGTTGCCGCCTTGGGATTTGGGGATGCGTGGGGCGCGTGTGGCCCAGATGTCGGTGAGGGTGTCGTTGAAGGTGCTCATACTTTAAGTGTGGTTGCTGGTGGTGCTTTTTTGAATCGGGATCTGCCCTGAACTTTGATTTCAGGGTTTCCCCCGATCCTTTCTTGGGGGTGTCATGGAAGAATCGGGTCTATGAGTGATCGTCGTCCCTATGCCACGGTGGAACCCATTATGGTGTACCCACGTTATACGCGCGCCAAGAATGGGCGCGTGCTGGCCGGTGTGTGCGCGGGCCTTGCCCAGCATCTGGGTGTGGACGTGACGTGGGTGCGCGTGGGGTTTACCGCGGCGGCTTTTGTGTCGGGGATCGGCGCGTGGACGTACGCGCTTGCGTGGATGTTCTCGCAGCAGAGCGCGCGTGACGACGAGGTCCCCGGTGCTGGGCGCTGGACTGGGACGACGAACTGGTTGCTGGTCGGGGTGGGTGTGATCGGCGCCTTCATGCTCCCTGGCACTTTTTCTGGTGTCAGTGCCGTGGTGCTGGTGGCGCTTGGGATTGTTGCTGTGGGTGCGGTGCTGGCGTGGCAGTCCTTTGATAGTGGGCACTGGTCGGTTGGCAACCGGATCGCCCTGATCGCGGGCGTGGCGCTGGTGTTCATTGGTGTGCTGGCCATGGTGGCGTTGTGGGAAGACGGCGGTTTTGGTGGCGCGGTGGCCTCGGTGTCGATCACGCTGCTTGGGGTGGGGGTGTTGATCGTGCCGCTGGTGATGCGCTTGACGAATTCGCTGGTGCAGGCCAGGGAACAGGAAGCGGTGGCTACCCAGCGCACGGAGATCGCCTCGCGTTTGCATGACTCGGTGTTGCAGACCTTAGCGCTGATCCAGAAGCGGGCAGACAGCCCCGAAGAAGTGGCGCGCTTGGCGCGTGGCCAGGAGCGGGAGCTGCGGGCCTGGCTCTTTGATGCGGAGGAGAAGCAGTCCACGACGGTATTCGCCGCGTTGAATAAGGCTGCTGGTGAGGTGGAGGACCTCGTCGGCATGCGCATCAGCGTGGTCACTGTTGGGGAGGATGTGGCTTTTTCCACTAGGACCGAGCCGTTGGTGTTGGCCGCGCGGGAGGCCATGGTGAATGCGGGCAAGCATGCGGGTGTGGATCAGCTGGACGTGTATGCGGAGAATCTGGCAGGTGAGGTGAGTGTGTTTGTGCGTGATCGCGGGCCCGGTTTTGATCTGGATGAGATCCCGGAGGACCGCCATGGGGTGCGTGATTCCATCGTCGGCAGGATGGAGCGTGCAGGGGGTTCGTCGTCGATACGCACAAGCGACAACGGAACCGAAATTATGGTGAGTTTGCCGGTACTGTCATGACTATGGTGAAGGTATTTTGGTGGATGACCACTCGGTGTTTCGCGCGGGCGTGCGCGCAGAGCTGACGGGCAAGGTGGAGATCGTCGGCGATGCGGGCACCGTGGCGGAGGCCGTACACGGCATTGAGGAATCCTCGCCTGACGTGGTGCTTCTCGACGTGCACATGCCCGACGGTGGGGGTCGCGCCGTGATCAAGAACGCGCAGACGGACGCGAAGTTTCTGGCGCTGTCAGTCTCTGATGCTGCGGAGGATGTGATCGCGTTGATTCGAGCTGGCGCGCGCGGGTATGTGACCAAAAATATTGACGGTGCGGAGCTGGCCGAAGCGGTGGGACGTGTGCACGGCGGGGACGCGTACTTTTCGCCGCGGTTGGCAGGCTTTGTGCTGGATGCCTTCGCGTCGGCGGGCACGGTGGAGGACCCGGAGGGGGAGCCGGAGAAAATCGAGGACCCGGTGGTGGATGCGCTGACGCGCCGCGAGCTGGAGGTCTTGCGCCTGCTTGCGCGTGGTTATACGTACAGGGAGATCGGGGAGGAATTGTTCATCTCCATCAAGACGGTGGAGACGCACGCCTCTAATATCTTGCGCAAGACGCAAATGTCTAACCGCCACCAGCTCACGCGCTGGGCGGCCGACCGGGATCTGGACTAGCGCTTTTAGGCGAACGCGAGCTTGCGGGTGCCATCCACGTGGGGAAATACTAGCCACGCAAGTCCTGCCACCACGATTCCCGTGGCCACCACGCCAAATGCCGGCCACGGGGCGGCCAAGGGCGCCAGCATGAGTGCAAGCCACCACAGCATCAGCGGCACGATCTGGCCGAGGGTGGGGAAAGTGTCCACCTGTTTGGCTCGGGCATAGGCGCGCATTTCTCGTCGATAAGGGTGCGCAAACACAAGCACTACGGCACCTGCGACGCAGGCCAGCGCCAACAACACCTTGGCGCCCAGACCCAGCCCGCTGAGCATGAGCGCGACCGACGCGCCTGTCAGCAGGGAAGCCACCGCCCGGACCAGGAAAGGGGTGGGAATGGGTGTCTGGTGTGCACGCATATCGCCGTAGGCCGTCATGGGTGTCTACGCTACCAGCAGGTTCGAAAGCTCATAAAGATTTAGAATACACGTTCGAAAAACTATTTGCGCGTGTCGGCCCCGGGGAGCATACTGGTAGCCGTGACGGGAACAAGTGTTCGGAAGCTGGAGGGGCTGGATCGCCATGAAACGATCGCCGCCCTGCGCTCACGCATGGCCGAAATCGGCGGCGAGGCTCCCGAACGCGTTGTCGATGATACTGACGTAGTGCCTGTCGGGGAAAATCTGCAGGCGCTGCTGCCACACGGGGGCGTGCCGCGCCGGGCGGTGACGCACTGCAGTGACACGGCCTCCCTGATCGTGGAGCTGCTGGAGCAGGTGACCAGCACGGGCCAGCACGCGGGAGTGGTGGGGTGGCCGGACTTATCCTATGCGGGGCTGTCGCGTGTGGATCGCGTGATTGCGGTGCCGGACCCGGGGACGGATCCGCTGCAGGTGGCCTCGGTGCTGGTGGAGGGCCTGGACCTTGTGGTGTACCGCACGGGCGTGGAGTTGAACCTTTCCCCAGTGCGTGCCCGACCCTTGTTGGCGCGGCTGCGGCAAGGGAAGGCAGCCCTGGTGATGGTGGGGACGAAAGTGCCGTCGCCTGCGCTGAGTATTGCCGCGGAGGTGACGCAGTTTCGCGGGATTGGCCAAGGCAGCGGCCGGATCACCGGCTGGGATATGCAGGTGCGCACCGAGGCAAAGGGGTACCGGCCGGCCTCCGGGGTGGTCACAGTGGGCGAGGCCGAACAGAAGCCGGGCCTGCGGGTGGTGAAATAGATGCGGGTGGCAGCGCTCTGGTTTCCTGACTGGCCGGTGCACGCCGCACGCCTTGCCGGAGACAGCGAACTTGTTGAACCCATCGCGATCGCCGCTCGCCACCGCGTGGTGGTGTGCTCCGCGCAGGCCAGGCGTGCGGGGGTGCGGCGCGGGATGAAGGTGCGCGCGGCCCAGGCGGTGTGCCCGCAGCTGACGGTGTGCGAAGCGGACCCGGACCGGGATGGGCGCATCTTCGCCTCTTTGGCCGCAGGTTTCGATGATGTGGCTTCCTCCGTGGAGGTGTTGCGCCCCGGTCTTGTCATTGTTGATCTTGCGGCCGCCGCCAAGTTTCATGGCAGCGAGGACACGGTGCTGGAAATGCTCATCGATACCGCGGCGCGCAAAGGAATCGATGCCCAGGCGGGTGCGGCTGATGAGATCGCTACGGCGGTGCTTGCGGCGCGCCGTGGGGTGATCGTCGATAAGTCTGCGGACTTTTTGGCCACCCAGCCCATTGGCGTGCTGGTGGCGGAAGTCAGTTTCGGGATTGATCCTGAGGTGGTGCGTTCCTTATCGCAGCTGGGCGTGCACACGCTGGGGGATGTGGCGGCGCTGCCGTCGACGGCGGTGAGCACGCGTTTTGGCCAGGCCGGGATCGCGTGTCACCGCATCGCGCGGGGTGCGCCTGATCGTCGGGTCGCCCCCGAACTGCCTACCACTGAGTGGGCTGTGGGCATTACGCCCGAGGAGCCGATTGAGCGTGTCGACGCCGCAGCCTTCGCCGCCCGCCACCTTGCCGCAGCCCTGCACGAGAAACTGAAAAATCTGGGGCAGACGTGCGTGCGCCTCAAGGTCATCGCGGAGCTTGAAAACGAGACCCGGCTCGAACGTGTCTGGCGCACCAGGGAGGCGCTGACGGAGACCGCCACGGCCGATCGGGTGCGGTGGCAGCTTGATGGCTGGCTGACCGGTGGGGGCGCGGGTGCGATCGTGTCGCTGGTGCTGGAACCGCTGGAGCTAGCGCCCCCGGACGCGGTGGAGCAACTGTGGAATGAGGGAAGCTCTTCGGATGGGGCGCGGCGTGTGGTGGAGCGGGTGCAGTCCACGCTGGGCACTGATGCCGTGGTTCAGCCTGCCCTGGTGGGCGGCCGGGGCGTGGGGGAGCGGGTGGCACTGGTCCCCTTCGGCGACCAGGCCCCTGAGGTGCGCGATGCGCCGTGGCCTGGGGCGATTCCCGCGCCGCTGCCGGCCCGGCTGGGTGGTGGTGTGGCGCACCCGGCGTCGCGCATCGTCATGGTGGATGGTGCAGGCACGCTGATTCAGGTCACCGCAGAGGCGTTGCTCAGCGGGCAGCCTGCCGCCTTGAAATGGGGTGACTCCTATTATGCGGTCACTGGTTGGGCGGGGCCGTGGCCTGTGGATAGTGGCTGGTGGGGGCCGGACCCGCAGCGGGTGGCGCGTCTGCAGGTCGTCGGCACGCGCGCAGGTGACGACGAGAAGCAATACGGATGGTTACTACAGTGGAACAAGCAGCAATGGCGTATCGAAGCGCTGTATAGCTAAAAGTTTAGGCGCGGATATCAATGACCAGGCGCAGCGGATCTTCCAGCACTTCCACCGAGTAGGGGGCTTCTTTGTGCAGGCCGATGACGAAATGATGGCGGCTGCCTGTGATGCCGGCGTCGAGAATCTCGGGGATGTTGGCGCTCTCGTCGGACATGCTCAGGTTCGGGGTGTTCTTGCCTTCCTCCACCCCGTCAATATTGACTAAGAGGAATGCTTGGCCTTTGACGTTGAGGCCTTCGCCGCTGACAGGGTGGGCGGCGTGGCTGACGTAATCGATAAACCAGCCGGGCTCGCCTTCGCCTTCAAAGTCGAAGACGACGCGTTCGAAACCCTCGTGGTGGCCCACGCGAATATCGCTGACTGTGAGCTGGCCGGGCGCTTCGGGGCGTTGCGTTTTCGGGCCACTGTCGGCAGTGCCCAAGGGTGACACACCGCCGAGTGGTGCAGTGGCATCGGCTGGCCTTAACGTGGAGTTTGGGTCACCTGCACACGAGGTCAGCATAGCTGCGGTTAGGGCGGCACCGCAGAGGGAAAGAAGGGGTCGGATACGCATCGATTCCATACCGTATAACTCGTGGGAAAAGATGTGAAATAAATTCGGCCAAAATGGAAAAGGTAACCAAATTGTTGTAAAGCATCGGGCCGATATGGCCTTAGTACTTCTTGTAGGGTGGAGCTATGACCCAGGCTCCAACAATTCGCTGTTCAGACATTGCTCCTGAGCCTCTGCCGGGCTCTGCGAAGCAGGCCTCCATCTACGTCATCTTCGAGTGGCCCCATGCCTGGAGTAAGGACGTGCTCGACGGGGGCACGTTCGGCCCAGAATTGACCGCCCAGTTGAAGGCGCATCTCGACGACGCGGGCGCCACCTTGCAGCTGATTCGCCACCCGACGCGCGAGGGCCGCAACATCGAGGACCACCACCTCTATGTTGTGTTTGCTGAGCAGGCGACGATTGAGGTGCTGCACGTTGACGGGCCCGAGGCAATTCTGGATTTGGACTTAAGCGCGCCGCTGCGTTGCGGCGGGGTGCAGCGGACCCGCCCGCTGGCGCTTGTGTGCACGCATGCCAAGCGTGACGCGTGCTGCGCCATCAAGGGCCGCCCGATTGTCACGGAGTTGGAGAAGCGCTACCCGTTTTCTGAGCGTGGTGATGTGGTCTGGGAGACATCGCATACCAAGGGGCACCGGTTCGCGCCATCGACGTTGCTGATGCCGTGGGGCTATAGCTTCGGGCGGATGAACTTGGAGGCCATGATTTCGATGGTGGAGGCCGCCCATCAAGGTGAATTTTTCGTTCCGGGCAACCGGGGGCGCGGCACCCTGGCGCCTTATTCGCAGGTGGCGGAGGTCGCGGTGGCGCGTCAACTGACTCAGTCTGGGGCAAGCGTGAAATATGGCCAGTTGCGCATTGTGGACGAGGATGTCGTCGAAGATGCGGGCGTGGCGACGGTGACCGTAGAGGATACTGCTGAAGGCGCGGGGCAGCAGCGCTACCAGGTGATGCTGAGTGTTCGAACCGTCGCCGGCATTATCCCTTCGTGCGGTAAGGAGCCGGAGAGCGGACCAGTCTGGGATGTTGCGTCCATTACTGCGTTAGAGTGACGCAATAAATTGTGGCTACCACACATAAGGGTTAGGTTAGTCCACATGAAACAAGAACTTGCGCCGGTGGGCGTGTGGGCGTCATTCAAGTACGCTTTTTCTTCTGCTCCGCGCGCAACGCGTGAGATCATTGCTGGTCTCACCGTTGCGTTGGCGTTGATTCCAGAGGCGATTAGCTTCTCGGTCCTGGCAGGCGTTGCCCCGGCGGTGGGGCTGTATTCCTCCGCGGTCATGGCCATCGTGATTGCTTTTACGGGTGGCCGCCCCGCCATGATTACGGCTGCGACGGGTGCCGTCGCGCTGGTGATTGGGCCGGTCTCTCGCGAGTACGGCTTGGAGTATCTCCTGGCCACGGTGATTGTGGGCGGTGCCATCCAGATCGTCCTGTCCCTGTTGGGCGTGGCGAAGCTGATGCGCTTTATCCCGCGCAGCGTGATGACGGGCTTCGTGAACGCGCTGGGTATCACGATCTTTATGGCCCAGGTTCCGCACCTGATCGATGTGCCATGGCTGGTCTACTTGATCTTCGCGGTCGGCCTTGTGATCATGATCTTCCTGCCGAAGCTGACCAGCGCGATTCCCGCACCACTGGCCACCGTGGTGGTCCTCACGCTGGCCGTATGGGCATTCGGCAGTGACGTGCCCAACGTGGCGGACCAGGGCGAGCTGCCAAACTCGCTGCCGGGGTGGATCATCCCGGATGTGCCGTACACGTGGGAGACGCTGCAGATCATTTTCCCTTATGCGTTTTCCATGGCCGTGGTGGGCCTGATGGAGTCGCTGATGACGGCGAAGCTTGTCGACGATATCACCGACACACATTCCAACAAGACCACCGAGGCGCGTGGCCAGGGCATTGCCAATATCATTGCCGGTTTCTTTGGCGGCATGGGTGGTTGCGCGATGATCGGCCAGACCATGATTAACGTGAAGGAATCGCACGCGCGCACCCGCCTGTCCACGTTGGCGGCCGGTGTCTTTCTCCTCGTGCTGATCGTGGGCTTGGGCGATATTGTTGGCCTGATCCCGATGGGTGCTTTGGTGGCCATCATGGTGATGGTGTCCGTCGGCACGATCGATTGGCATTCGGTAAAGCCTTCCACGCTGAAGATGATGCCGAAGGAAGAGAACATTGTCATGCTCACCACCGTCGTCGGCACCCTGCTCACCAGTAACCTGGCCATCGGCGTGGGTGCCGGCGTGATCGCGGCGATGATTGCCTTTGCGACGCGCGTGGCGCACCTGGTGCGGATCGAGAAGGTTGATGCCGGCCGCTACAAGGTACACGGCCAGCTCTTCTTCGCCTCCTCGAATGATCTGGTGTACCAGTTCGATTACACCGATGAGGCGGATCATGTGGTCGTCGATATGCACGACGCGGACGTATGGGACGCCTCCACCATCGCTGCCCTAGATGCCGTGACCGAGAAGTATGCGGAACGCGGCGCCACGGTCGAGTTCGTGGGGCTGAAGGGAAAGACCGCGAAGTGGGTCAATAACCTGTCGGGGCGTTTGGACGGCTAAAGCGCGCTGAGCAGCACAGGGGCGACGTGATCAATGACCTGATCCGTCGCCTCTTTCACGTCCGTGGGGGAGTAAGGGAAGCTGAAGGAGTGGTCGGCGATGGCATGCATGGGCAGGTCGTTCCAGGAATCGCCGAAGGTGTAGAGCTCATAGTCGCTAACACCCGCGTGCGCAAGGACATCGGTGATACCGGTGCCTTTGTCGCGCCCGGTGGCGATGACATCGACGAATTCGTGGTTCGTCGTAAAGTGCGCCTGGGGAAAGTGCGTGGTGAGCGTATCGACGACTCGCTGGTGCAGCTGCGGGTTCTCGGGCACCCAGAGGGCGACTACCGCGATGTCGGTGGTGCGTACTTCGCTGACGGGCGCGGGGAGGAAGCCGCGGGTCAGTTCGGTGGTGGTGCCGGTGTTGTTGGCGAAGGTGAGGTCGTGCTCGCCGGCTGTGGTGCCGTAGACGGCCACGCCCTCGTGGCTCAGGAAGTGGCGCACGACCTCTTCGGCAAGGCTGGGGTTGAGGAAGTGGCCGAAGAGGAGGTTACCTGCGTTGTCGGTGCCGGCGCACCCGTTGGACAGCACGTTGTAGTCGAAGCTGCGGTCTGTGCCGCTGAGCCCGTAGGCGAGGGAGGAGCGGGAGCGCCCGGTGGCAGAAATGGCAAGATGCCCGGCTTCACGCCAGGCATCTATTGCTGCTGTGTCTGCGGGGCTGACCTCACCATTGCGGTGGAGTGTTCCATCGAAATCGAATGCGGCAACCTTCATGCGGGCCAGTTTAGCGGCGCATTGCTTTCTTGGAGAGCCAGTTGCCCAGGAACTGGGCCAGCTGCACGATCACGACGATGACGATGACCGCCGCAAAGGTGACCTGTGGCTCGAAGGAACGGTAGCCATAGACGATTGCGAAGTCACCGATACCGCCGCCGCCGATATAGCCAGCCATCGCGGACATGTCGATCACGGCGATGAAGATGAAGGTGTAGCCCAAGATCAGCGGGCCGAGGGCTTCGCGCAGGATCACCGAGGTGATGATCTTCCAGGGCCCGGCCCCCATGGAGCGTGCCGCCTCGATCACGCCGGGGTCGATGGCCACCAGGTTTTGTTCCACGATGCGCGCCACGGTGAAGGTGGCGGCGAAACACATGACGAAGGTGGCGGCATCGGTGCCGATGGAGGTGTTCACCACGGCCACCGTGACGGGGTAGAGCATGGCGATCATGATGATGAACGGGATCGGCCGGAAGAAGTTCACCAGCACGTTGATGGTCCAGTAGATCACCTTGTTGCGCAGGATGCCGGACGGGCGGGTGGTGTACAACAGCAGGCCCAGGATCAGGCCGAAGAAGCCGCCGACGATCATGGTGATCACCACCATGTACAGCGTTTCGCCGATGGCGTCGATGAAGGTGGGGCCTAACCGGTCCCAGTCGGCTTGGGCAAGGATCATCTTGTTCATCGCACAATCTCCTGGATATCGGTGGTGTTTTGCAAGGTGGAATAGAACTTTTCGACGACGGCGTCCGGCCCGCCCACACGCACCGTCATCTTGCCGAAGGAGTGCTGCTGCAGGGTGGTCACGCCGCCGTGCACGATCGAAATCGATCCGCCCCCAGCCTTCAGCGCGGAGGCCGCCTCGAAGAATCCGGACTCCTCCGTCAGGTCGATGGTGAACAGACGCCCACCTTCAGCCTTTAGGCTTTCGGTTTCCACCTGGTCGGGTGTGTTGCGTAACGACGAGGACACGAACCGCTGCGCCACGTGGGTTTGTGGGTTCGAGAAGACCTCATACACGCTGCCGTATTCGACCACGCGACCATTTTCCATGACCGCGACCTTGTCGGCGATGGAGCGGATCACGTCCATTTCGTGAGTGATCACGACGATGGTGATGCCGAATTCTTCGTTGACCTTGCGCAAGAGTGCCAGGACTTCCTGCGTGGTTTCAGGGTCCAAGGCGGAGGTGGCTTCGTCGGCAAGCAACAAGGTGGGATTGGTGGCTAGCGCACGGGCGATGCCGACGCGCTGCTTCTGGCCGCCGGAGAGCTGCTCCGGGTAGTTCTTGCCACGGTCGCCGAGGCCGACGAAGTCGAGGAGTTCGGCGACGCGTTGTTTACGCGTGGCCTTGTCCATGCCCGCCAGTTTCAGGGGGTATTCGATGTTGCCGGCGGCTGTGCGGGAGTTGAACAGGTTGAACTGCTGGAAGATCATGCCGATGTTGCGGCGCAGAGTGCGCAGTTCGCGTTCGGGCATGGGGACTACGTCCACCCCGTCGAGCAGGAGCTGTCCGGAGGTGGGGGTGTCCAGCCCGTTGATCATGCGGACCAGGGTGGATTTACCGGCACCGGAGTAGCCGATCACGCCCAAGATTTCGCCGGGCTCAACGGTCAGTGTGACACCGTCGAGAGCTCGTACCCCTCCGTCGAAGACTTTGGTGATGTCACGGAATTCGATCCGTGTGCCGGTAGAAGCCACTACTTGTAGTCCTCCTCCAGGCGAGCCAGCACGTCGTTCAGCTCGCCCTTGTCGCGGGAGACCTCTACTGCGGTGCCTTCGGAGTCCTCGGCGACTGCCTCCATGACCTCGGGGGAGTGCCACAGTTCGACAAGCTTGTTCAGGACTTCGTCGTCAATGTCTTCTGCGCGCGCGGCGAAGACGTTGATGTAGGGCTCTGCCTCGGTGGAGTTCGGGTCATCTTCGAAGACGGCCTCTTCGGGGGAGATGCCTGCGCGCCCCAGCCAGGAGTTGTTGATGATGGCTGGCTTGCCCTCGCCGTAGACGGTTGGGGTCTGTGCGGCGTCGATCGGGGTGACGCTGACCTTGGAGGCGGCGGTGTCGATGTCGGCCGGGGTTGGGTCGAGGAGGCCCTCTTCCTTCAGGGTGACCAGGCCGGCCTGGACCAGCACGTTGATGGCGCGGCCCTGGTTGGATGGGTCGTTCGGGATAGCCACCTCTTCACCCTCGATGCCGTCGATGGAGTCGTGGTCCTTCCAGAACAGTGCCAGCGGGTAGATTTCGGTGGAGCCGACGACCTTGAGGTCCTGGCCTGCGCCCACGTTGTATTCGGCGAGGTACTTGATGTGCTGGAACTTGTTCACATCAATGACGCCTTGGGCGAGGGCTTCGTTGACGGGCGAGTAGTCAGAGAACTGCTCGATTTCCAGCTCGATGCCCTCTTCCGCGGCGAGGTCAGCGAAGACCGACCATGCCTTCTGGTCCGAGTCGGTGGTGCCGATGCTGATGACGGTCGTGCCGTCTGCGTTGGTGTCTGAGGATTCGTTGCCACACGCGACTAGGCCGGTTGCCGAGATTGCGAGTGCCGTTGCTGCTGCGAGAACGCGGTTCAAACGCATGAGGGGATCTCCCTTGCTTGTAGTTGTAGAAAACTGTTGCAGGATAACCTAGCACCTAATGAACCGCTTAGTCTAGTTGGCCCACGCAATTGGTTGCGCTCACGCCTGGCACAAATGTTCGAATGGTGTTAGTTTGGGTCCCGTGAGATTTAATGGCGGGGCACCCTTATCGTGGTCGCGGCTTGAGCGTATTTTGTCGGGCCGCCCCGGGCCCACGCCTGTGTCCGTCGAGCATCTTTCGCGTGACGACGAGGCCCCTGCCGGACATTCCGCTGTCCCTTTCGCCGAGCTGCACGGGCACTCCAGCTTTAATTTCTTGAGCGGGGCCAGCGAGCCGGAGGAGTGTGTGGACCGTGCGGTAGAGCTTGGCCTTCAGGGCCTCGCGCTGCTGGACAGGGACGGTTTTTATGGCGCCGTCAAAACCGCCGAGGCCGCCGCCAAACGGGGCCTTCCCACCGTGTTCGGTGCGGAGCTGACGTTGGATGACCGTGTGCTAGCGGTGCTGGCGCGCGGCCCCGAAGGCTATAAGAGGCTGTCGCATTTGATGGCGCAGGCGCACATGGTCACCCGCGACAAGGATCGGGTGGCCTACCCGCCGCTGGAGATGATCGCGGACCAGCTTGGTGGCGAGTGCTATGTGCTGGCGGACCATGAATGGGCGGGGAAGATCGATCATCTGGTCGAAGTTTTTGGTATAGACCGAGTGGTTTTGGAATACCAATTCACCATGACCCCGGAAGATGCTGATCACCACGCCCAGTTGGATAAGTTTCCGCAGCTCAGAGGAATAGTGACAGCGGTGCCGGGGGCCGCCACGCGGGACCGGGCACGGCTGGCGGCGGCGAAGCGCGCATTGGCTCGTCGTGAAGCACTGGAACAGGCCCAAGGGTTCATCCACCCGATGGGCGCAGGCTGGATGCGCTCCGGGGAGCAGATGCTGCGGCTGGCACCGGAGCGCGCAGAGGAGATCGCCGCCACGGTCGATATCGCGCGCGAGTGTGCCTTTACGCTCAACCTTGTGGCGCCGAACCTGCCGGATGCGGGTACGCTCGATGATCTCGCCCGGTTGACGTGGCAGCGGGCGGAGGTGCGTTATGCCTCGCGCCCTGCGGATGTGAAGTGGCGCGCTTGGGAGCAGATCCGCTATGAGCTCGACGTGATCGAACGCCTGGGGTTTCCGGGTTACTTCCTGATCGTGAATGACTTGGTGGATTTTTGCCGTGAGTCCAATATTTTGTGCCAGGGGCGTGGCTCCGCGGCGAACTCGGCGGTGTGTTTCGCGCTGGGGATCACGAACGCGGAGCCGATTAGCGCGGGCCTGCTGTTCGAGCGGTTTTTGTCGCCGGATCGTGATGGACCCCCCGATATTGATATTGATATTGAGTCCGGCCGGCGCGAGGAGGTGATCCAGTACGTCTATGACAAATATGGCCGCGATAATGCAGCACAGGTGGCGAACGTGATCACCTATCGTCGTAAAGGCGCGATGCGCGATGCCGCCCGCGCTTTGGGGTACCCGCAGGGCACGATCGACGGCTGGGCAAAGGGCTTGAGCGACCCGCCGGAGGACGTCACCGCGCTTGCCGACGAGTTCTCTGGCCAACCGCGCCACCTGGGCATCCACTCCGGTGGCATGGTGATCTGTGACCGCCCCATCGCCGACGTGGTGCCGACGGAGTGGGCCCGCATGGAGAATCGTTCTGTGATCCAGTGGGATAAAGATGACGCTGCTTCGGCCGGCCTGGTGAAGTTTGATCTGCTGGGCCTGGGCATGTTGGAGGCTTTGCACCACATGATCGATCTGGTGGAGCAGACCACGGGCGACAAGGTGCAGCTGTGGGATCTCGATCTTGCTGATCCTGCTGTTTATGACATGCTGTGCCGCGCCGATGCCGTGGGCGTTTTCCAGGTGGAGTCGCGCGCCCAGCTATCCACCTTGCCCCGGTTGAAGCCGCGAAAGTTTTTTGATCTTGTCGTCGAAGTGGCGTTGATCCGCCCGGGCCCGATCCAGGGCGGATCCGTGCACCCGTATTTGCGCCGCCGCGATGGCAAGGAGGAAGTCACCTATGACCACCCGGTGTTGGAAAAATCTTTGGGCAAGACGCTGGGCGTGCCCCTGTTCCAGGAGCAGCTGATGCAGGTGGCGGTGGATGCTGCTGGCTTTTCCGGCGGGGAGGCGGACTCCTTAAGGCGGGCGATGGGGTCGAAGCGCTCCCCGGCGAAGATGGAGGCGTTGCGTTCCCGCTTCTTCGAGGGCTGCTGGGAGACCCACCGGATCGATGAGGACACGGCGACGAAACTGTGGAATAAGATCGTGGCGTTTGCTGCCTACGGCTTCCCGGAGTCCCACTCGCAGTCTTTTGCTTCCTTGGTGTATTTTTCTGCGTGGTTTAAGCACTATCACCCGGCGGAATTTTGCGTGGGTTTGTTGCGTGCCCAGCCGATGGGCTTTTATTCGCCGCAGTCATTGATCCAGGACGCGCGCCGCCACGGTGTGCGCGTGCTGCCCGTCAGCGTGAATGACAGTGGGGAAGAGGCCAAGGTGCTGGACCCGCGGACCATTCGGGTGGGCCTGAACCTGATTAATGGTTTGGGTAACGGTGCCGCGCGGGTGGAACAGCACCAGCCTTATACGGGGATCCCGGACCTGTCGCGCCGGGCCGGTTTGTCGGTGGCCCAGGTGGAGGCTCTTGCTAAGGCGGGGGCGTTGGATTGTTTCGGGGTGGATCGTCGTCAAGCACTGTGGCAAGCGGGCGTGGCCGAAAAGGAGGGGATGTTGCCGAATACCTCGGCCATCGAGGCGCCAGCTTTGCCGGGCATGACGGCGCTGGAGTTGTTGGCGGCGGATGTGGCGCAGACGGGGGTGACGCCCGATACGCAGCCGGTGGCTTTCGTGCGCGATCTGTTGACTCAGCGAGGGGCGTTGAGTGCGACTCAGCTGCGTGAAGCGGAGGATGGGGCGCGCATTCGCGTCGGCGGGATCGTGACGCACCGGCAGCGCCCCAATACCGCCAGCGGCGTGACGTTCTTGGGGATGGAAGACGAAACCGGGCTGATCAATGTGATGATCACACCCGGTTTGTGGAAACGCCATCGCGTGCTGGCGCGTACCGCGAAAGCCCTGGTGGTGCGAGGTATTGTGCAGAACGCTACTGGGGCAGTGACGGTTGTGGCTGATAAGTTGGAGCCGCTTGAGTTGAGCGAGGTGCTTTCGCGCGGATCACGCGATTTCCGATGACCACCGCCAGGAAAATCAGCGCGTAGAACACCGCCAGCGTGGCTGAAGTGGCCAGGTCAAGCACGTACGCGGCACCGAAGCCGACGATCGCGCCGACCACAGCGATCGCCACCGTCACGACGAACATGTGCGAAATCTTGTTGACCATCTGGCTGGCACTTGCCGCGGGTGCGACGATGAGCGCAAGTACCAGCAGGGCACCGGCCGCGTTGAACGCTGCGGTCACGGTGACCGCCACCAGAAACATGAACGTGCTCGCCAGTACGCGGGTAGGGATTCCCGTGACCGTGGAGAAGTCCGGGTCGAAGGTACTTGCCACCATCTGCCGGTGGCACAGCAGCAGGAACACCACGTTGAGGGCTAAAACGGCGAGCATCACGTACATGTAGCTTGGGCCGAGGTCATAGCCGCCGATGATGATGCGGTCGAAAGCCGCCAGGTTGAGATCGCCCACGAGGACGAGGTGGGTGTCCAAGTGGATATTGGAAAAGTGTGCAGACACCATGATCACGCCCACCGCGAACAGGGCGGGGAAGAGGAGGCCCTGGGACGCATCGCGGGTGATCAGGCCGGTGTTGTACAGCCATTCGGCACCCCACACCACCACCAGCCCAGCGACTGCGGCGCCGACAATGAGCCACGGGGAGTCGAGGTTATTCGTGATGGCAAACCCCACGACAATGCCGGGGAAGGCGGCGTGCCCGATGGCGTCGACAAGCATGGAGTTGCGGCGCAGCACGACGAACACTCCGGGCACCGCGCAGGTGACGGCGGTGACGATGGTGAGCAGGAAACCTGCCATGAAGATACTCATGCCCGTGCCTTTCGTGGGGAGAAGATAAGGGACAGGATCAGGATCGCCGCGAGCGTGACGACGATAACTGGTCCCGTGGGTAGCGGCCCCCATGCAATCGAGATATATGCGCCTAGTGCGCTGGCGCCCGCGCCGATCAGGGCGGCGAGCAGCACCATGGTGGACACGGAGCGCGAGAACTGGCGGGCCGCGGCCGCAGGGGTGATCACGAATGCGACCATGAGCACCAGCCCCACTGCCTTAAGGCCGATGACGGTCGCGATGACCAGGGTGGTGAACATGACCGCGTCGGTGGCGTGGCGTTGAAAGCCCATCATCTGTGCGTGTTCTTGGTCGAAGCTGGACACACAGAGTTCTTTCCACGCAGCGACCATGATGAGCAGTGCAAGCCCGCCGACGATGAGGCTGACCACGATGTCTTCACGCGTGAGTGTTGAGGCGTTGCCGAAGAGGTAGTCTTTGACGCCACCTTTGCCGGGGATGGGGCGGCGGTCGATGTACTGCATGATCAGCATGCCGGCGCCGAAAAACCCGGTGAGCACGACAGCCATGGCGGTATCCAAGGCCACGGTGGAGTTGTGCTTAATCCAGTTGACCAGCCAGGTAGCGGCCACGCCGACGATCACCGCGCCCACGATCAGGCCGAACATAGAACGCCCTTGCAGTCCGATGGCGGACAGGAAGAGGAAGGCAAGTAGCGTTCCTGGCAGCGCTGAGTGTGAGATCACGTCGGAGATCAGCGACTGTTTCCGCAGGTAGGCGAAGACGCCTAGGGCGCCGGCGACAAGGCCGATGGCAGTCGTGCCGATCAGGACTGTGACGTAGGTGTAGTTGGTGAAGAATTCGGTAACACTCATAGTTTTACTGGCGCTTGTCCGTACGCGGCCTGGATGGTGTCGCGGTTGAAGGCCTCGCTGACTGGCCCAGCGGCCACGACGGAACCGCCGGACAACAAGGTGACGTGGTCGCAGAGATCGGGCACGGTGTTCAGATCATGGTGCACAACGACGATCGTTTTGCCCTGTAGGCGCAGCGAGTGGAACACGTCGACGATCGCCTGCTGGGAAATGTGGTCGATGCCCTGGAAGGGTTCGTCCATGAACAGCAGGTCTGGTTGGCCCGCGAGGGTGCGCGCCAAGAAGACGCGCTGGCGTTGGCCACCGGAAAGTTCGCCGATCTGGCGCGTGCGCAGGTCGGTGATGTTGACATCGACCATTGCCTGTTCGGCGCGTTCACGTTCCTTCGCGCCAGGCCGGCGGAACCAGCCGAGCTGACCGTAGGTGCCCATCAGGACCACCTGTTCCACGGTGATGGGGAAGTCCCAGTCCACCGAGGTGTGCTGCGGCATGTACCCGATGCGGTTACGGACGCGGCCTAAAGGTTGGCCGAAAAACTCGACGGTTCCGCGCTGGCGCTCAATCAGCCCCAGGGCGGCCTTCATCAGGGTGGACTTGCCGGACCCATTGGGCCCCGCGATCCCCATCACGATGCCTTCGGGGACGAGGAGATCGGCACCTGTGAGTGCTTGGACGTTGTTATAGCTGACAGAAATATCGTGTGCTTGGAGAGCAGGGGAACTCATTTGAGTCCCTCAGAGACCGTGGTGGCGTTGTGCTCAAGCACGCCGAGGTAAGTGTCGGTGGGGGCGGTGGGGCCAAGCGAGTCCGCGAAGAGTTCCTCGGTGGAGACGGTGACGCTCCAGCCGCGGGATTCCACAGCCTCCTTCAGGGAGGTGATGGCCTGCGGGTTCGCCTGGTTGTCCTGGAAGATCACGGGGACCTTGTTGTCGGCGATGTAGTCGGCCAGCTCCGACAGCTCGGTGGCGGATAGTGCCGCTTCGGTGGAGATGAAGTCGGTGGCGCGCACCTCTAGGTCATAGGTGTCGCCGAAATAGGCGAAGGCGTCGTGGCCGGTCACCAGGATGCGGGGCTCGGGGACGTCCTTCATCATGGCCGCTACTTCTTCGTGCTTGGCGCTGATCTCCTGGTTGTACTTCTCGGCGTTGGCGGCGTACTCGTCGGCACGCTCAGGGTCGATCTCTCCGAGCTTGGTGGCGATGGCGTCCACTACCTGTTGCCACGCCAGCGGGCTATTCCACACGTGGGGGTCATGCAGCGCGTTGCCTTCGTCGTCGGTGTCATCCCAGCCCAGGAGCATGTCTTCGTCCACGGCTTCCGCGACGGCTATTTGCTTGTCGCCGAAGGATTCGAGCTGGTCGATCATCTGCGCTTCCAGGTAGAGGCCGTTCCATAAGACCACATCCGATTGGGACATGGTTTCGATGTCCTTGGTGGAGGGCTGGTAGGTGTGTGGGTCGCCGCCGGGGCCGACGAGGGTGACCACGTTGGCGTCGGGGGCGATGTTGGCTGCCGCGTCGGCGATGTAGCCGGTGGTGGCGAAGATGTCGAGGGTGTCGTCGGAAGCCTGCTCGGAGTCAGAGACGGAGCAGGAGGCGAGCCCGGTTCCGAGCGCTACGGCCAAGGCCGCTGCAAGAATTCGCATTGTCGTACCTATTTCTTTGTCATTTCGTTTTCAATTGTTCAACCCATTGAACAAGTTTAAACCTAATCTACGAACACGGGGGTTGTCCAGTAGGATGTGGGCCATGCATATTCGCGATCTCCCCGAACGCAGCCAGGACTACATCAAAACCATTTGGGATATCACTGAGTACTCCGGCGAACCCGCCGCCCTCGGGGAGATCGCTACCCGCCTCGAACAGAAAACACCGACCGCCTCCGAAGCCATCAAACGCCTCGGCAACCAAGGCATTGTTCACCACGAGCCCTATTCCGGCATCCGGCTCACCGACAAGGGCACCCAACTGGCCATCCAGATGGTGCGCCGCCACCGCCTCGTCGAAACCTTCCTGGTCACCGTGCTCGGCTACAGCTGGGACGAGGTGCATGACGATGCTGACCTGCTCGAGCACTCCATCTCCGACAAGCTGCTCGAGCGCATCGACACCCACCTGGGCCACCCCACCGTCGATCCGCACGGCGACCCCATCCCGCGCGCCGACGGTTCGCTTGTCGACGATGACACCGCCTCGCTTGCAGCCGTAGAGCCCGGCACCTACCAGTTGGCCCAGGTCAACGACTCAGACCCCGAATTGCTTCGTTACCTTGATTCTCATGGCCTGATCCCGGGAGAGGTGATCGTCGTTAAGCAACCTGCAAGCGTGGGCCTACTCACCGTGAGCACCGAGGCCGGGGACGAGGTCACCCTGGCCGAAGCCTCCCTGGGCGCGATCCGGGTCCGCCGATGAGCGAGATGAACCCCGTCTCGCCGAAACTGGTGTGGGTGCAGTACCTCTCTAATGCGATCTGGATCCTGGCGCTGCTGGCCGCGGCCATCGTGGCCTACGTGCGCTGGGGCGGCTATTGGTGGATCGCGATCGCCGCCGTCGTCGCATTCACCGCGTGGTATGCCTGGCTGATTCCCGCGCGCGTGCGCCTGCACCGCTGGCAGGAGACCGACGACGAACTCCTGATCACACGCGGAAAAATGTGGCATACCTTCACCGTGGTGCCCTATGGGCGCATCCAATTTGTGGACGTGAACGCCGGCCCCATCATGCGCGCCTTCGGGCTGAAGAACGTGGTGCTGCACACCGCGTCCTCGACATCCGACTCCACGGTCCATGGCCTACCCGCCGATCAGGCCGATGACCTGCGCCGACGCCTCACCGTGCAAGCGCGAGAGAGGATGAGCGGGCTGTGACCGAAGGCGCTTATCGACGAGTCCACCGCCTCACCCCTCTGCTGCGATTCTGGACCGTCATCCTCGCACTGTTGGCCATCGGGGTTGCCAACCTGAACCAGGCCGTGATCACGCGCCTTTCCAAAGTGGTCCGCGGCGACGACGGATCCTTCATGCCCCTCCTTCTCGGTTTCGGCGCCTTTCTGGTGGCCTGCCTGGCCGTCTTTGTGGTTTCCCAGATCTGGTGGGCAGCCACCGGATTCCGCCTCGATGCCGAGGAAGTCCGCCTCAAACGCGGCGTCGTCTCCACCCAGCTGCGCACCGCCCGCTATGACCGCATCCAGGCCGTCGATGTGGTCGAACCACTCATCGCGCGCATCTTCGGGTTGGCCGCCGTGCGCATCGAAACCGCGGGCGGGTCGTCGTCCAACATAGAGATCGCCTACCTGCCCCGCGCGGAAGCAGAGGCGCTGCGCCACGAATTGCTCGGCACAGAACCCGTCGACACGCACGAACCCGACGCACCGAATTACATCATCCCGCCCATCCCGATCTGGCGTTCGCTGGTCGGCACAGCCCTTCGCTTTTCGACGATCACCGCTGTGGTGTGGGTGCTGTTTTCCCTGCTTGCTCCCATTCCCTTTGCGACGACAGCGCCCCTGGTCGTGGCGCTGGTGCCGCCCGTGTGGGGGATGATCGACAAATCGTGGCGCTTCAACGCAGTGTTGGATTCAGACGATGTGCTGCACCTTGCTTATGGTCTGGCGTCCCGTCGTCGGCAAGCGGTGCCCCTAGACCGGATCCACGCGGTGAGGATTTCCCAACCCGTACTGTGGCGACTGGTGGGGTGGTGGACAGTGTCCGTCTCCGTTGCAGGCTACGGGCCCGAATCCAATAAGCAGTCCGGGACCACCCGTATCCTGCCGGTGGGCTCGCGTGAGCAGGCCATGCTGATTGCCGCGCGGGTGGGTGCTCTGAGCCGCGAACTGCTTGAGGAGGCGGCAGCGCTTGAGGGGGCCACCGCCGCCACCTATGGTTCGCCGCGCCGGGCACGGGTTGTTTCGCCGCTTGATGCGCACCGCCAAGCAACGACGCTGGTCGATGGCTGCGTTGTCGTACATAGCGGGTGGGTCTCGCGTCGCGTGGCCTTCATCGAGGCCTCCCACATCCAAGAGTTGACGCTGCGGCGCGGGCCAATCCAGAACCTGGTGGGGCTGGCCACCGTGCGGCTGGACTTGGTGCCCGGGCCGGTCGCCATGGCCGGCCGCGACATGGACCCCGCGCAGGCACGCGAGCTCGTCGATGTCTTGCGTAACCGCGAATTGCCTCAGCTGGGAACACCTACAATGAGTGCATGACCGCGCCAAAATGATCGCCGTTTCGGCTAGAACGGTGGGTGGTCTGGGTCCATCCCTGGTGGGAAGGTGACTGGTCGCCTCTTCGGGCCGGGTGTTCGTTTGAGTTGCTGGGTGATGTCGTTGAATGTGACGAGCCAGTTGGCCTTCTTGGGACTGAGTGGGCCGGTTGGTTCGTCTACTTCCCAGGTTCCGTCTTTGTAGAGCCAGTAAACGGCACCGGAATAACCGTCGAGAAGATAGCCGATGCTTCCATCGGTTTTCTTGTTGTGGTGGTGTCTGCAGAGGCTGATGAGGTTGTGCGGACTTGTAGGTCCGCCGTCTGCGTGGTCTACTCGGTGGTCTTTGTCGGTGTACATCGCCGGGCGGGTGCATCCGGGGAAGCGGCAGGTTCCGTCTCGCCCTTCGACATAGGCCTTGATGCGGCTGGTGGGGCGGTAGCTGTCGGTCGCCTCATCTTGTGCTCCGCTGAGGTCACGAACCTGGGTGGCCTCAGCGGCTGCGCGGGCAGAGTCGGTGCTGTTGAAGTCGCCAAAAGGGGACATCCACACGGGGGCGTCGGCGACATCGCTGGCTTGGTACATGTTGAGGACCAAACTTAATTGCGTGTCCTCGAGGATGAGGAGCGCGTGTGCTGCGGCGAAAGAGATGTTGTTCTCTGTGGCGCACTTGCGGATCAGCGCCTCAATCTTGGCGGTTGTCCACGCGTCCCAGGTCGAGCTCACGGTGCACGTGCCGTTGGCGTTTTCCTCCACCCAGTGGCCAGGTGGGCCGGTTTCGGTTTCTTCTTCCTCGCCCTCTTCCGGGGTCACGTTCCGCAGCAGCTCCGTGATTTTCTTCTTCACGGTACGAACGCTCGGTAAGGATTGGTTGGGACGGGTTGGGCAGTACAGATCGCCGAGTAGCTCGTCGACAAGCCCTGGCACCTGCTCAAAATCCCAGAAGGTATCGCAAGTTGTCGTGGTGATGATCTGGCGCAGAGTATAGAGGTCAACATGGCCAAGTTCGACGACGAGTTCGCGGAAGCCAGGCAATACCTCGAGGGTCTCCATGACGAGTAGGTTGTCGCCGATCATCTTCTTGCCTACCCCCAGCTTCGCGCGGAGGGAGGCGGCGTACTCTTCCCAGTCGTTTTCTGAAGCTGGTGTCGCGGATGTGAAGTAAATTTCTTCCCACATGTCGAACTCGGCACGGCGAATAGCGGTTTGCTGCCGCGCAAACACATCATCGGAATTCACGCTGAAGTATGCGTTGGCGATGTCGAGTTGAGTGAAAGTTGGCGTGGACATGGTGGTCACCCCCGGATGCATGTCCGATTATTGTTCCCCGGTCAAAATCTCTATCATCAAGCATAGAACACATGGAACGGTTGTTCTAGAGTCAGTTAATAACGATTAGGTAACGAAATGCAGGTCGGGGCGTGTCGGAAGTTCAATTCGCACTTCGGTCGCACATTCGATCACACGTTTAGATCCCGCCACCAAATCCGAGCTGGCGCCACGCCTCATACGTCGCCACGGCGGCAGAATTAGACAGGTTCATAGAGCGGCGCCCAGGCAACATCGGGATACGCAATTCCCGCGTGATGCGTGGGTGGGCCAGGTGGTCGTCGGGAAGCCCCGTGGGCTCCGTTCCGAACAAAAGAGCATCGCCCGGCTGAAACTCAACAGAGGTATAAAAGGTCGAGGCGGTCGTCGTAAAAGCGAAAATGCGCGAGTCCGGAAGGGCGGCGAAGCAAGCGTCGATATCGGGGTGGACGACCACGTGGGCCAGGTCGTGATAGTCCAGGCCAGAGCGGCGCAGATGCTTGTCATCCAGGGAAAACCCGAGGGGCTCGACAAGGTGCAAAGTGGCGCCCGTGCCCGCGCACATGCGGATCGCATTGCCGGTATTGGGAGGAATAACAGGATTATCGAAGATGACATGCAGTTCTGACACGCGGTTCAGTCTAGGATAGGGTGCGTGACTGCATTGAAATTGGACGGAAAACTCTACCGCGACGAAATCTTCGCGGACCTCAAAGAACGCGTTGCCGCGCTGCGCGACAAAGGTATCACCCCCGGCTTGGCGACAGTGCTGGTTGGCGAGGACCCCGCCAGCCAGAATTACGTGCGCATGAAGCACCAGGACTGCGAGAAGCTGGGCATTCATTCGGTCCAGAAGCAGCTGCCGGAGGACGCGACGCAGGAAGAGGTCGAGGCGCTTATCGACGAGCTCAACGCGGATGATTCCGTAACGGGCTATATCGTGCAACTGCCACTGCCGAAGCATATCGACGAAAACGCCATCCTTGAGCGCATCGACCCAGACAAGGACGCTGACGGCCTACACCCCGTTAACCTGGGCAAACTGGTGCTCAACGAGCCTGCTCCGCTGCCATGCACCCCGAATGGTGCGATTCACCTGCTGAAGCGTTTCGGTGTGGAATTAAACGGGGCGAAGGTCGTCGTGATCGGCCGCGGCGTCACCGTGGGCCGGCCGATCGGGCTAATCCTGACGCGCCGCAGTGAAAATTCCACCGTCACCCTGTGCCACACCGGAACCAAAGACCTGAAGGCGGAGACCACCAATGCGGACGTGATCATCGCCGCCGCCGGCGTGCCCCACATGCTCACCGCGGACATGGTGAAGCCGGGCGCGGCAGTGCTGGACGTGGGCGTCTCGCGTGTCGACGGAAAAACCACCGGCGATGTCCACCCCGACGTATGGGATGTCGCTGGCGCAGTATCGCCCAACCCGGGCGGCGTTGGCCCCTTGACTCGCGCGTTCTTGGTGCGCAACGTGGTCGAACGGGCTGAGCGCAATGCAGTCTCTGGATAACCCGCACGATCTCAAACAGAAACCATCTCGCCTGCCCGCCTGGGTGCAATACTTGGGCACCGCGCTGTTCATCGTTGGGCTGGTGCTCGCGTCGGTGTGGGCGCTGACGGAGCACTGGCGCCGCGCCTCCTTCACCATGGGCGTGTCGATGCTGTGGCTAACAGTGCTGCGCCTGACCTGCGATTCCCGTAAAATCGGCCTCGTCGCCGTGCGTTCCCGCAGGTTCGACTCCCTTTTCACCACCGCGCTCGGTGCCGCCATGGTGTGGCTGTCCGTCTCGGTGGACTCGCTGGGCAGCTAGATATTGAACAGGCCGTGCTTCTTCGCCAGCTCATCTGGCGAGGGCACCTGCTGCGTCAGCGTGAGGAAATTGCGCAGGATCCGGTCCATCTGACGCGTTTCGACGAGAAATGCGTCATGCCCGACCGGCGACACAATCTTCGCCATCGCCAACAAATTACCGATGTTGCGCGAGAGGTGTTCCTGCTGGTGGTACGGGTACAAAATGTCCGTATCCACGCCCACGATCATGGTGGGAACCATCGAACTAGCCAATGCCTTATTCAGGCCCCCGCGGCCGCGCCCAATATCATGGCGGTTCAAAGAATCAGTCAAGGTGACATAGGAGCCGGCGTCGAAACGCTCCACCAGCTTGTCGCCTTGGTGGTCCAGGTAGCTCTGCACGGCAAAGCGCTGCTGGTCGTCACGGAACGGACCCAGCGGGTTTTCCCCGGCCTGGGGCATGGTGCCGAAGCGCTCGTCGATTTCCTGCTCGCCGCGGTAGGTCAGGTGCGCAATACGACGAGCGGCCGCCAACCCCGCCTGCGGGGAAGTACCGGTGGAGTAGTAGTCGCCGCCATGCCAGTCGGGGTCGCGCACGATCGCGGAAATCTGGGCGGTCTGGATGCCGATCTGCCACGCACTCGCACGCGCCGACACCGCAATCACACACGCGTAGCACACAGTTTCTGGGAACAGAACGCTCCACTCTAGCGTGCGCGCACCGCCCATGGAACCGCCCAGCACCGCGTGAACACGGTGAATGCCCAGCGCGGCCAAGAAGTTGTACTCGGCGTGTACCTGGTCGCGGATCGAAATGGCGGGAAAGCGCGAGCCCCAGGACTGCCCATCCGGGTGCGGGCTGGAGGGGCCTGTGGAGCCGGCGCATCCGCCCAGCACGTTGGTGCAGATCACGCACCACTCGTCGGTATCAAGCGCCATGCCAGGGCCGATCAGCCCTTCCCACCACGTGGCCGCATCGGAGTCGCCGGTGAGGGCGTGCTCCACCAGAAGCACGTTGTTCTTGCCCTGCGGATCCCCCCGGAATTCGCCCCACCGCTGGTAGGCGATGGTGGCGTCCGCGATGATTACATCCGTCTCGGTGGTGAAGTCGCCAATGGGTTGATAGGCCACAACACCTTCGGCAGGCAGAGTAATCACGTCGCGTGTTCCTTTCTAAACCGCGGAAAAGCCGCGTTCCAAGTCGGCGAGAATATCGTCGATATCCTCAATACCCACAGACAAACGCACCGTGGCCTGGGAAATGCCAGCGCGCTTCAGCCCCGCCTCGTCGGACTGGGAGTGCGTGGTGGACGCCGGGTGCACCACGAGCGAGCGGACATCACCAATATTGGCCAGGTTCGAATGCAACGTGAGGGCATCGATGAACTTCCACGCGTTCGTGCGGTCATTCTCGTCGCCAGTAATAGTAAATGACAATACCGAGCCGGTGTACTTGTATCCCAACCGCTGCTTCGTCTCGTACCACGGGGAGGACTCCAGGCCGGCAAAGTTGACCGACTCCACCTTGTCGTGGCCAGCCAGGTACTCGGCCACCTTCTGCGCATTCTCGTTGTGCTTATCGACGCGCAGCCCCAGCGTATCCAGACCCTGCAGGGTCAACCAGGCGTTGAACGGGGAAATCGTGCCGCCCGTATCGCGGATCACGCCAGCGCGCGCCTTCAACGCAAAAGCAGGTGCGCCAAGGTCGGCGTACTTCAAACCGTGGTACGCGGGGTCCGGGTTCACGAAGTAGGGGAAGACGGGCTCGCCGTCGCGCTCCACGGTCCAGTCGAACTTGCCGCCGTCGATGAGGATGCCGCCCATGGCCGCGCCGTTACCGGTGTAGAACTTGGTCAGGGACGCCACGACGATGTCCGCGCCCAGCTCGATCGGACGCGACAGGGCAGCGGTGGCCATCGTGTTGTCGACGATCAGCGGAACGCTGTTGCGGTGCGCCACCTCAGCCACGGTGGGGATGTCCAGCACGTCGGCGATCGGGTTACCGAAGGTCTCGCCGTAGAAGGCCTTCGTGTTGGGCTGCACCGCGGCCTGCCAGGACTCGGGGTCATCGGGATTATCGACGAAGGTCACGTCGATGCCGAGGCGCTTCAAAGTCACCTGGAACAGGGTTTCCGTGCCACCGTAGAGGCGCGGGGAGGTCACGATGTGATCGCCGGCAGACGCCAGGTTAATAATCGCCGCGGTCTCCGCTGCCTGGCCAGAAGAAAAGGCCACAGCACCCACGCCGCCCTCAAGGGTGGCCAGGCGATCTTCCAGGGCGGTCGTCGTCGGGTTGTTCAGGCGCGTATAGATCGGGCCCGCATCCGACAGGTTGAAGCGGTTCTCCGCGTGCTGCGCATCGTCGAACACGTAGGAGGTGGTCATGTAAATCGGCTGGTTACGCGCCCCGTACTCGGGATCGAGCTGCTGGCCAGCGTGGATCGCCTGGGTGGCAAACGACCACTCGGATGCGTTGGAATTGTCGTACTTAGGCATGAGCCCTCCTCGGTTTCATCGTTCTTGCTGACAAAAGTGTAGAAACTTTGCGCGTATCGACGAAACTTTGCGCACAATCAGCGCAGGTAGGCCCATGAATCTAATTAGACCAAGCTGTCTTATTTAAGCGTCCACAGTGGTCCCCAGCGAGAGTCGCTCATAGCCGGGCACCTTGAGGTTCTTGTACACGTTGTCGTACAGGTTGCGGCCCTTGTCGGAAAGCACCTCGTCGTGAATCGGGTAGGTGGCCTGCGCCCCGATCTTCTTTGCCCACTCGGCCGCGTACTCACCCTTCACCCACGGGCACGCAATCGGCATAAGGAGGGTGCTCACGCCGTCGAGCTCCATGAACTCATCGCCCGGGTGCAAGATACCCTCGGTGAAATAGCCAATATTTTCCGGCCGCGGCAGGTCTGGGTGGATCACTTCGTGGATCTCGCCCACGCACTGGATCTCCTGGCCGAGCACGGTGATCGTCTCGCCAGACTTTACGACGACACCCGTGCCCAACTCATCAATCACCGCCTGCGGCCCCCAGACGGGAAGGCCTGAGCTCTTGATGCGTTCGGTGTCACAGTGGTCCGGGTGAATGTGAGTGATCAAGATGGCCTGGGCCTCGTCGAGACGCGGATCATCAGTGAGGTTGCCGGGGTCGATGACGATGCGACCCTCCGGAGCCTCAAGGGCAACAGTGGAATGTCCGAGAAGTGTTAGTTTCATAGGCCCCAGGGTAGTAGCTCACGACGAATGATTTGGGCCGATATATTTTTCAGGCGGGGTAAGTTGCTCGACGGCGGAGGCAATCAGGTCATCAGTATATTCGCCAAGATTCATCCGGCGGTGCAGAAGAAGGCCCTCGTATAGTGCGTCGATGATGTGTACGGTGTCCTGGGTGAAATAGCGCAACATGATGTCGCGGGACGCCCTGGTCCACCTGTCTAGGAGGAGGCGGAACCGGGGACGCCTTAAAGAAATTGTGTACAGCTCACTGCCCACCACGATGTCTAGGCGCGATTGGGCAGGCGCTGAAATCAACTTGACCACGCCCTCGCGTGCGGACTGAAGATCGTGGACCCCCTCGAAATATGAATTGAACCGCTCCAGAGTAGCGTTGGTGTACTGGTTCATGGCGTCAATCAATAACGCTTCCCGGTTGGGGAAGTGGTGCGTGATCGCGCCCACGGACATGCCTGCGGTGAGCGCGACACGTCGCATCGTGGTGCCCTCAAGGCCCTCCTTGGCGATGGTGTCCAAAGTGGCACTAATGATTTTCTCGCGGGCGGAGGGCGCTGTTTCGTCGGACATAGGATCGACAGTAGTCCTCCGCCCCCTTTGTTAGGCAGTTTCTGGTTGCTTTTTCTTTGTGAAGATCTTGTACAGGCCATACAGTGCGACGATGGCCCACACCAGCTCAGTCACGAACAGGCCAGGGTTGAAAGGTGATATTGCGGTGTACACAAAACCGACAGCGCCGAGGAAGTTGAGGCCCTGGTAGATGGGGGAGTCGGACTTGAGTACCTCGAAGTTCAATAGGCCGTAGGCGATGACGAAGCAGACGCCGGCAATAAGCCCAATTTCTGTAGAAAATGTGAGAGATTCCATGATGTTTTCCGTTCTGAAAAGTGTGGGTGAGGCAGGTTAAGCAGCGGGTGTCGGATCAGTTTTTTCCCGTGCTTTCTTGCGCCTGACGTAAATCTTGATGATTCCGTACAGACCCAACAGGCTCCAGATCAATTCGGTGAGGAAAACGCCCAGGTTGAGCGGGTTCATTGCAGACAGGGTGAGGAATGCTGCGCCGAGGAAGTTCAGGATTTGGTAGGGGTAATCGTCGATAGTCCACTTGCCCAGATTGAGCATGGCAAAGGCAAAGAGAAGAGCGACGGATGCTATGAGACCGAAAATGACCATTGCGGACATATGGTTCTCCTTTTCGATTGTGGGTAGCTAGATGCAGTGAGTGATGTCGCCTCTCCGGTTGCGTGGACAGACCCAAAAAGATCTGACCAATTCATTCACTATTGAAAAATCTAATATTTGAGGTGGGGCAGGTCTATTCAACGACCAATGCCGTACAAAACACTTGTTTTGCCTGCAGGTCACGGCATTCTTGAAGAACCGAACGGTTGTTTCTTTATGCGGTTTTCCCTATCGCCTTTATCGTTAGTTATGAACTCGAAACGACGTTCTCCGGCTGTCGCACCGAGTGACATTCACAGTGACATTCACACTGCTACTTGGAGGACACCATGTCATCACCCCATGACGTAGTGGATAATGACGTGCATGATGTCAACGAACACGTCCCGCCGGGACGCAAACGTGCACCATTTTTCCGCTACATTCGAATCAACCTGCCGCGCCTGACCAAGGCCGTCATCCTGCTCATCATCGCGTGGATTGCGTTCACATCATTTGTCATCGCACGCACCGATTTTGAAATTTTCGCAGGAAGCGACATCGCCCTGTACTTAGTTTCCGCACTCGCGGCCATTTTCTGCATTGTCGGCTTGTTCACCAAGGCCCGGATCTGGGACTTTGGAATGTTGCCAGCCCTTGCGGCCATCGTTGCCTACATCGGAGGCCTATTCGGCACCGCACCCTACGTGTGGAACGGCGCCGGACTCTATACCGCAGCAGCCTGGAACACCATGTTCTTCGCCGGCATCGCGTACGTAATCATTCGCTGGGCACTGAGCTACGGCGTGCTCGTTGCCTACCCTGACGACCAAGGATTTGGGGACTAAACATGCTGATGGAATATCCCGTGTGGCTCCGTATTGAGCACTTCGTCAATATCCTGTTCATTTTTCTTTTTATTCGCTCCGGCATCGAGATCCTGGGCACCTTCCCGAAGCTGCACCGCTCCATCCACACCCCAATGGGCGGTCAGTGGGCGCAGTTCACAATTAAGCGCAAGCGTCGCAAGAAGTATTTCCCAGCTGCGGGCGAATATGACGACTACCATCCCGTCGTCTCCCTCCCCGGTCACGGCGACCTGGGGCAGGGCCGCTACTGGCACTTCATTTCCGTCGTGCTGTGGGTGACCCTCATGGTGATCTACTGGGTCCTGCTTCTGGCTACCGGTCAGTGGCGTCGTTACTGGCCCGAAGACTGGTCCGTGTTCGGCCAGGCCTGGAATGATTTGGTCAGCTACCTCGCCTTCCAGATCCCGCCCGCGATGGATGGCTATCCCTTCAACGCGATTCAGCAGCTCTCCTACGGTTTTGTCGTGGTGATCCTGCCGCTGTTCATGATGATCACCGGCGCATTCCAGTCGCCCGCGATCAACAACCGCTTCCCGCGGATTTCGCGAGCGATGGGCGGGCGCCAAGTGATCCGCACCCTGCACTTCTGGGGTCTTGTCGCATACCTGGTGTTCGTGGTGATCCACGTAGCCATGGTCATCGCTCACGGCTACGGTCACGAAGTGTCCAAGATGGTCTTCGGGCACGCAGATCAGCCTGTTGCTGGTGGCGTCATCTTCACCATCGGCCTGATCTTCATCGTGATCTTCCACGTGTGGGCGACCAAGACCTCTGCGAATAACCCGCGCCTGATCGAGAAGATCCACAACGCCCTGGTTCGCCCGCTGACGCGCGCTTTACGGCGCATGCCTGCCCAGACCACCACCTACACCGACAAAGAGGTCACTCCTCACGGCAAGCACCGTGCGTCCGGAATGCCACCAAGCACCGAGGCCTACATGGGCATGGTGTGCAACGACTACGATGACGATTACGTCCTTGAGATTGGTGGCTTCGTCGAAAAGCCAATGCGCTTCACACTGCCACAGTTGCGTGAGATTGCGGCCGGTCATTCGCAGAACACGGTGCACCACTGCGTGCAGGGCTTCTCGTCGGTCGGTGCCTGGGACGGTGTTCCGCTGCACGTCTTGCTCGACTTGGTCAAGCCTCTCGACGGCGCCTCGGACGTTGTTGTGCACTCCTTCCAGAACATGACGCGCGACGATGACATCTACACCGGCTCCTACTACTACGAATCCATGCCCATGGTGGAAGCCCGCCAACCCCAGTCGCTCATCGCGATCGGTTACGGGGGAGACGAGATCCCGATTGAGAATGGCGCCCCCATGCGCCTGCGTCTAGAAACCTCCACAGGTTTCCGCTCCGCAAAGTGGCTCGACCGCATCGAAGTGGTCAACCGATTCGACATCATCGGCAACGGCAATGGTGGATTCTTCGAAGACACCGACAGCTACGACCGCCTGCAAATGATCTAAGGAGGACACCATGAATGGCGCACAATACGAAGATTTAATGCTTGCCGACGAGCACATCGCCCGCGTCCGCGACTACATACGTGCCATCGACTTTCACCTCGAAGGAGCCACCCCGGATGACTTTGAGATCAACCGTAGGGCCCGCTACCTGGGCTACATGTTCCAGGAAGAAGATCTTGAATCCTATGGCGTTGGGTTGAAATGCACCAAGCCGGGGATGGAGGGGCACAACACTTTCATTCGCATGAGCCGCGGCCAGCTGCTCGGTGAGGACAACCCGAAGATCCTTCCCGTCAACCGCCCCGTGCTAGCCGCCGAGGCGATGACGCTCAACCGCTTCTACGACACCCCTGCCGGCCCTACCCGCACTGGCGTGGACACCTTCGCCAACGACGAAGGCCTGCCTGGTGGCGACATGGACCTTGCCATGCTGGAACAGCAGCTGGCGGACATCATCGCCTTCCACAATGGTCAGCCCGTTCCCGGCGATCAAGAGATCCTCGACCTCAAGATCTTCTGGGGCTCGCTCCTCGCTGGGCGCTACCCGCGCCTGAAGCACTTCCAGAAGGAGGGCGCGCTCTCGCCGACCCAGGAGGAAAGACTGCAGCGCTTCGAATCCGAGGTCAACGCCGTGGGCGACATCTTAGAATCATTGGAGTTGCCGACTTTGGAGACCTTGAAGACAGTTCCCAAAGTCAACGGTTAAGCACCCGCCGCCTCAACAATCACGTCGAGCGCGCGGGCGAGGGTTTCGTCGTCAAGATGCCCAAACCCGATCACCGCGCCCTCAGCGGCCTGGGCGCCGCCCCAGTAGTCGCGCAGGGGCGTGAGGTCCACGCCGAGGTCGCGGGCGCGGTCGATGATGTCGTCGGAACAGCGAATCACCGCGTGCAAACCGCCAACGATCGGAATGAGCTCAAGCCCGGGAACATCGCTGAGACGCTGGGTCACCACGTTGCGGCGCCGCTTATAAGCCCGACGGATCGACCCGGTGTGGCGGCGCGCATCGCCACTGGCCAGGTAATGGGCCAAGGCAGCCTGCGTGATCGCGCTAACGGGTTGGCCGAAAATCGTACGCATCGTCGTCACGCGCTCAACCAGCCGGCCCGGGACAACAAGGTAGCCGCACGACAAAGCAGGGGAGAGCACCGAGGAAAACGTGCCCAACAACACCGCGCTGTCAGGTGCGAGGGCAGAAAGCGCAGGCAGCGGCTGGCCGACGTAGCGCAGCTCAGAATCAAAATCGTCCTCAATGATCAGCGCGCCTTCACGACGAGCCCACTGGACCAGCTGCGTGCGCCTTTTCGCGTGCATGCTCCCACCGGAAGGGTATTGGTGGCTAGGCGTGACGATCACCGCATCCAGCTGCTTGGTCGGTTCCGTCATCCCCGACGCATCCACGGGGACCTCAACCAGCGTGTGACCCAGTGTGCGCGGCACCTTGCGCAAGCTGGGATAACCAGGTGACTCCACGCCGATCCTCAAACCCTGACCCAGCGCCTGAAGCAGCATGCCCAACCCCTCGCGAGCACCTGCCGTGACCACGATGCGCGCGGGGTCCACCATCACACCACGCATGTGCCGCAGGTGAGAAGCGATCTCCGCGCGCAGATCCACACTGCCCGCAGCAGGCGTCGGCTCCTGCGGGACCGCGGCAGCCTCCCTCCATGCGGCGCGCCAAGCCGGGGTGATCAAGCCGGTGGTATCGGGCGCGCCAGGGGTCAGGCGGATCATCTTTTCTGGCGGGGCAGAGGCGGTGGCAGTGCGGGTGCTTGACGACGAGGCGGGGTGCAAAGTCGCCAGATCTGGATTAATACGCGTGCCCGAACCAGTCTCGGCGACGAGGTACCCCTCCGCAATCAGCTGGTCGTAGGCCGTGACCACTGTCCCGCGCGAACAGCCCAGGCGAGCAGCTAGGGCACGTGTTGATTCCACCGGGTCGCCGGGTTGGAGGACGCCGTGGGCGATGCGGTCGCGGATGTCGGCGGCGATGCGGCGGGGAATATTCATACCGCTCATCATAAAGTGGTCCAATCCAACACGTGTGAAGTGGCTCTTGTTTCGGACCACTCGGATGGGCTTTGATGGAACCCATGACTGATTCGACACCTTTTGAAGCAACAACACCCGTCAAGCGCGGAGTCGCTGACCACCTCATCGACGGCGTGATCATGGATGTGGTCACCCCCGAGCAGGCAAAAATCGCAGAAGATTCCGGCGCATCAGCCGTGATGGCTCTTGAGCGCGTGCCCGCCGATATCCGCGCCCAGGGCGGAGTGGCCCGCATGTCGGACCCAGACCTCATCGACGGGATTATTGACGCCGTCTCCATTCCGGTCATGGCGAAGGCCCGCATCGGCCACTTTGTGGAAGCACAAATCCTGGCGGAGCTTGGTGTTGACTTCATCGACGAATCCGAAGTACTCTCCCCAGCCGACTACACTCACCACATCAACAAGTGGGACTTTGACCTGCCATTCGTCTGCGGTGCCACCAACCTCGGCGAAGCTTTGCGACGCATCACCGAAGGCGCAGCAATGATCCGTTCCAAGGGTGAGGCCGGCACCGGCGATGTCTCCGAAGCCGTCAAGCACCTGCGCACCATCAACGCAGAAATCGCGCGGTTGAAGAACCTGGACCGCGACGAGCTCTATGTCGCCGCCAAGGAACTGCAGGCACCCTACGACCTGGTCCGCGAAGTCGCTGAGACCGGACAACTGCCCGTCGCCATGTTCGCCGCCGGAGGCGTATCCACCGCAGCCGATGCCGCGCTCGTGCGTCAGATGGGTGCCCAAGGCGTGTTCGTCGGCTCCGGCATCTTCAAGTCCGGCAACCCAGAAGCGCGCGCAGCAGCCATTGTCAAGGCTGCCACACATTACGACGACCCATCTGTCCTCGCTGAGGTCTCCCGCGGGCTAGGCGAAGCGATGGTCGGAATCAACGTCGCTGACCTGCCGGCACCGCACCGCCTCGCTGAACGCGGCTGGTAAAAGAATAGGGAAAGCAAGGGCTACAGACAGCGAAACGCCCGCCCCTACTAGGGGCGGGCGTTCCTGCATTAAGTGGAAGAAGTGTTACTTCTTCAGCTCATCGATGATCTTGTTGAAGGTCTCCGATGGGCGCATGACCTTGCTGGTCTTCTCGTCGTTAGGCAGGTAGTAGCCACCCAAGTCAGCAGGGGAGCCCTGTGCCTCAAGCAGTTCCTTGTCGATTGCCTCAGCATTAGCGCCAAGCTCCTCAGCGATCGGCTTGAACGCTTCGGCCAGCTCAGCATCCTCGGACTGGTTAGCCAGTTCCTCAGCCCAGAACTTCGCCAGGTAGAAGTGGGAGCCACGGTTGTCGATCTCGCCGACCTTGCGCGAAGGGCTCTTGCCCTCATTCAGCAGGGTCTCGGTCGCAGCGTCGAGAGTATCGGCCAGTACGCCAGCCTTAGCGTTGCCGTTCTCGTTCTGCTCGTGACGGAAGGACTCCGCCAGAGCCAGGAACTCACCGAGAGAGTCCCAACGCAGGTGGTTTTCTTCCTGGACCTGCTGGACGTGCTTCGGTGCGGAACCACCAGCACCGGTCTCGAACAGGCCGCCGCCAGCCATCAATGGCACGACGGAGAGCATCTTCGCAGAGGTACCCAGCTCGAGGATTGGGAACAGGTCAGTGTTGTAGTCACGCAGCACGTTACCGGTCACGGAGATGGTGTCCTCGCCGTTGCGCATGCGCTCAACGGTGACCTTGGTTGCCTCGACTGGATCCATGATGGAGATGTCCAGACCCTCGGTGTCGTGGTCCTTCAGGTACTTCTCCACCAGGGTGATCAGGTTTGCGTCGTGGCCACGCTCTGGGTCCAGCCAGAAGATGGTCTTCATTCCGGACGGGCGTGCGCGGTTCACGGCCAGCTTCACCCAGTCCTGGATTGGAGCATCCTTGGTCTGGCATGCGCGCCAGATATCGCCCTTTTCGACGTCGTGCTCGATGAGCACCTCGCCAGCAGAGTTCTCGACGGTGACCTTGCCGTCCTCAGCGATCTTGAAGGTCTTGTCGTGGGAGCCGTACTCCTCAGCCTTCTGCGCCATCAGGCCAACGTTAGGAACGGTGCCCATGGTGGTGGGGTCGAAAGCGCCGTTTGTCTTGCAGTCATCAATCACGGTCTGGTACACGCCGGCGTAGGACGAGTCTGGGATAACCGCCAAGGTGTCCTGCTCCGCGTCGTCCGCGTTCCACATGTGGCCAGAGGTGCGGATCATCGCAGGCATGGAAGCGTCAATGATTACGTCCGATGGAACGTGCAGGTTGGTGATGCCCTTGTGGGAGTTCACCATTGCCAAGTCTGGGCCGTTCTGCAGTGCCTCGTCGAAAGCAGCCTTGATCTCAGCGCCATTGTCCAGCTCTTCCAAGCCGGTGTAGATAGCGCCCAAGCCATTTTCGCCGTCCAGGCCAGCGGCTAGCAGCTGCTCGCCGTACTTGTCGTAGACATCCTTGAAGAATGCGCGCACAACATGGCCGAAGATGATCGGGTCCGAGACCTTCATCATGGTGGCCTTCAGGTGTGCAGAGAACAGAATGCCCTCTTCCTTGGCGCGCTTGACCTGCTCCAGGAGGAACTCGTCGAGAGCCTTCGCGGACATGTAGGTGCCATCGATAACCTCGCCCTCAAGCACCTTCAGGTCGTCCTTGAGCACCTTGCCATTGAGCTTGATGGTCAGGGTGTCGTCGGCTGGCATGATGACGGACTTCTCATTGTGGCGGAAGTCTGCGGCATCCATGGTGGCAACGTCGGTCTTGGAATCAGCGGACCAAGCGCCCATGGAGTGTGGGTGCTTCTTCGCGAAGTTCTTCACAGCCTGCGGCGCGCGACGGTCAGAGTTGCCCTCACGCAGCACAGGGTTCACTGCGGAACCAGTGACAACCGCGTACTTGTCCTTCGCGTCCTCATAGTTTGGAACATCGTAGCCAGCGTCCTGCAGCTCCTTGATCGCAGCCTTCAGCTGCACCAGGGAAGCGGAAATGTTCGGCAGCTTGATGATGTTGGCCTCTGGAGTCTTCGCCAGCTTGCCCAAGTTAGCCAGTGCGTCATCCAGCTTCTGCTCGTCGGTCAGACGCTCAGGGAACTGCGCAATGATGCGCCCTGCCAGGGAAATGTCGCGGGTTTCCACGTTGATGCCTGCGTTCGACGCGAATGCCTCAACGATGGGCTTGAACGAGTAAGTGGCGAGCAGCGGAGCTTCGTCCGTGCGGGTCCAGATAATGGTGCTCATATTTCTCCCTATATCGGTAGATTGCCTTTTCATCTACCATACCCGGCCCCAACATAATGCGCGTACTGTTTGCTTGCTTTTCTCCAGCATTCACCCCCGTTGGTGCCTGTGCCCTCGCCAGAGCTGCAATGTGGCAGGTAGTAGGATTGGCAGCCATGAGTATGACCATCGCTAGTGTGAACGTCAACGGCATCCGCGCAGCCACCAAAGTGCGCAACGAATCCAACCCCGGCATGCTCGCCTGGCTGGACGAGACAGAAGCATCCGTCGTCCTGATGCAAGAGGTCCGCGCCACCGAAGAACAAGCAGAGAAAGCGCTCGCGCCCGCACTGGAAAAGGGCTGGCACCTGATCACCGCACCAGCCGAAGCGAAAGGTCGCGCCGGGGTAGGAATCTTGAGCCGGAAGCCACTCGACGACGTGGAAATTGGGTTCGGCAACTTCCTCTCCGCCGGCCGCTTCGTTGCGGGCACCATCGACGGAGTGCGCGTGGCAAGCCTCTACCTGCCATCCGGTTCTGAAGGCACCGAGAAGCAGGACGAAAAGTATCGCTTCTTGGACGATTTCGAACCAATGTTGGCCCAGTGGGCCACCGAGCACCCCAGCATGGTCATCGGGGGAGACTGGAACATCTGCCACCGCGAACAAGACCTGAAGAACTTCAAATCCAACAAGAAGAAGTCCGGCGTCCTGCCCGACGAGCGAGCCTTCATGGACTCCGTCTTCGGCAGCTTCCCCGACAGTGAGGCACAAGATAAGCCCACCGCAGGCGAGTACTTCGGCGCGGTTGAATACGAGTCAAACCTTCGTCGTGAAGCAAACCCTGACCCGCAGTGGTTCGACGTGGCGCGCCGGCTGCACCCCGACGATGCCCCATACACCTGGTGGACCTACCGCGGACAAGCCTTCAACAACAACGCGGGCTGGCGTATCGACTACCAAGCCGCCACTCGCGACATGATGGACCGTGCCGAAGTCACTTGGGTAGAAAAAGCGCCGACCGTCGAGCAACGCTGGAGCGACCACGCACCGCTGATGGTTAGGTACAAGTAGGAGCTATGTGGGGTTACGATACGCAAGACCTGCTGACGATTCTGTTCGTCATTGGCATTACCGCGGAGGCGATGACCGCCGCTGTGTCCGCCGGCCGGATGAAAATGGATCTGTTCGGCGTGATCACGCTGGGCGCGCTTACTGCGCTTGGTGGCGGCACGATTCGTGACATCCTGCTTGATGCGTACCCCTTGACCTGGGTGGAACAGCCGTTGTACCTGCTAGTCGTCATCATCGCGTCCGTGATGACGGTGAAGATCAGTTGGCTGATGCACCAGCTCCGAAAATTCTTCCTGGTGGCGGACGCCATCGGGCTTGCCGCCTTCGTGGTGCTGGGCACCCAGATCGCGCTCGGCCTAGGGCACGGCTTCATCATCGCCGCTGTGGCTGCCGTGACTACGGGTGTGTCTGGTGGCATCATGCGCGACGTGCTGTCGGACCGCGTGCCGCTGGTCTTTCGGAAAGAGCTCTACGCCTCCGTGGCGGTGATGGGCACCGCGGTGTACATGATCCTGCTCTGGTTCGGCGTGCCCGAGTGGTTGGTCGCGATCATCACCGTGATCTTTGTGTTGGCAGCGCGCCTGCTCTCGCTGAAGTTCAACTGGGGACTGCCCGTCTACGAATATGACGACGAGAAGCTCGCCGCCGTGGACCCGAAGCATCAGCTGTCCACGTTCTTGTACACGCGTGCGCGCCGTGTGCCGGGTGCGCGCCGCGTGTACCGCCAGGTACGTAAGATTCAGGATCACCGTCCCTCCCGCAGGCGCCGCGAGCGTGACGACGAGGAACCGGAGGGATGAGGCAGCGCGCCCTAGCCGGGCTGGCTAGACTAAGACACCATGAGTGATAAGCAACGCGTACTGTCCGGCATCCAACCCACCGCTGATTCCTACCACCTGGGCAATTACCTAGGTGCGCTGAAGCAGTGGATCGAGCTGCAGGACAGCTACGACGCGTTTTACTTCATCCCCGACCTCCACGCGATCACCGTGGACCAGAACCCCGAGGAGCTGCGCCACCGCACCGTCGCCGGCGCGGCTCAGCTCATCGCATTGGGCATCGACCCGGCGAAGTCCACGCTGTTTGTTCAGTCGCACGTGCCCCAGCACGCGGAGCTGACGTGGGTTCTGCAGTGCCTCACCGGCTTCGGCGAGGCCTCCCGCATGACGCAGTTCAAAGACAAGAGCCAGAAGCAGGGCGCGGAGCGCACCAGTGTCGGCCTGTTCACCTACCCAGTGCTGATGGCCGCAGACATCCTGCTGTACAAGCCACAGCTTGTGCCGGTGGGGGAGGACCAGCGTCAGCACCTTGAGCTCACGCGCACCCTGGCGGAACGTTTCAACTCGCGTTATGGCGAGACTTTCGTCGTCCCCGAAGCATTCATCCCCGAAGGTTCCGCGAAAATCCAGGACCTGCAGGAGCCCACCGCCAAGATGAGCAAGTCCGGCTCCAACCCAAAGGGCATCATCAACCTGTTGGATGAGCCGAAGACGTCCGCCAAGCGCATCAAGAGTGCCGTGACCGATAACGATGGTGTGATCGCTTATGACCGCGAGGCAAAGCCCGGCGTCTCTAACTTGCTGGCGATCCAGGCGGCCCTGACTGGCAAGACTATCGACGAGTTGGTCGCCGGCTACGAAGGCGCAGGATACGGTGCTCTGAAGACCGATACTGCCGACGCGCTCGAGGCCTTCACGACCCCGCTGAAGGCGCGTTACGACGAGCTCATGAACGACCGCGCCCAACTGGAGGACATCCTGGCCGCAGGTGCGGAACGTGCCCGCGCGGTATCCGAGCCTTTGCTGGACGACGTCTACGAAAAGACCGGTTTTCTGCGCCCGAAGCGCTAGAACATAAAGCAAGCCCGCCTGCTCCGGAAACAAGGAGACAGGCGGGCTTTGTGCTTGCGCGGTGGTTTAGAGGCCACCCTCGCGACGGCCAGTGCGGCGGCTGGTCTTGCCAGACAGCATGATGGTGACGATCAGGCCGATAACGAAAATAGCTACGACGATCCAGATGAACCAAGACCAGTCCAGGCCATTGGAGTACCACGCTGGGTAGTTCGGGTACTGGGGAGATGCTTCCTGCGCGAGGTACGCTACGGAGTCCGCAAAAGAATCAGCAAATGGCATGGTGCTTAATACCTTTCATGTACGTTCATGGCACGTGGATGTAATTATTACACGAGTATAGATGCACATTACCTATTCACCTTTCGTGTAGCCCCCTTCATGCACACTGTGAGAGAGGTGGCTACGATCGAGTAGGTAATAACTTATTTATTAATCGAGGGAGCCCATGTCCACCCGCACGAGCCCGAACGAACACAAGCTTGACGATTACGGCATTGAGCGCGAGCACAAAGACGACGAAAGCGTCGTCGAAAAGGTGCGCGACGAAGCGCCTGTCGTCGACCACCTCATGCGCATGCAGGACCGCTTCGGTAAAGGTGGCGGTAACCAGTACTCGGCCGGCATTACATACTTCTCTGTCATGTCCGTGTTCCCACTGGCCATGCTGCTCTTCGGTACCTTAGCGCTGTTCCTCGCCGGCAACCCTGATCTCCTGGACCGCATCCAGACCCAGATTACGGAATCCGTCGACGGCGATCTAGGAGAGCTAGTCAACAGCATCATCGATCAAGCCATCGCCGCCCGTGGCGCCGTGTTGAGTGTCGGTGCACTGACCGCTTTGTGGTCCGGCTTGGGGTGGATTAACAACCTGCGCGCTGGTGTGGGTGCGATGTGGAACCTCGCCCCAACAGAGGGCGGCAATTTCGTCGTCAAGAAGCTGCGCGACTTGGTAGCGCTGATCGGCCTGATCATCGCGCTCGGCTTCGCCTTCATCGTCACGGCGATCGGTTCTTCCAGCTTTACGACGACGGTGCTAGAACGCTTCTGGCCCGGCGACAATATTCCGGGGCTGCGCTGGATCATCTTTGGTGTGGCCATCGTGCTGGGTATTGCCGCCAACTTCCTGGTGATGTTCTGGATCCAGAAGATGCTGCCGCGCACGCACGTGCCGACGAAGTCTGCGCTGAAGGGTGCTCTGTTGGGTGCCATCATCTTCGAGATCTTGAAGCAGTTCTCCACCGTGATCATTTCTTCCGCCACCTCTAACCCGGCGGGTGCGGCGTTTGGGCCGATCATCACGCTGATGGTGCTGCTGTACCTGATCTGGCGCGTCGTTCTCTATGTGGCGGCGTGGACGGCGACCACTGAAGAAGCCCTGGAACATGCACCGGTGGACGTGCCTGATTCAGCCGTCATTCGCGTGCGCTCCGATATCAGCGCCTCTGCAGGCCAGTCCACTGCGGACAGCAGCCGAACTTTCGGTATCGGCGCTATCGTCGGCGCGTTGATCGCCGGAATTATCGCTGTTTTCGGCCGAAAGTAAGAGCCACAAAGCCCACGATGATTGCGGCCAGCAGGACCATGGACGCAATCGCAACGCTCACCCCGGTGGAGTCATGATTTGGCGCCGCCGACACCTTAGGGGTGGGCGTTTTCGTCTGTGTGGCAGGGGCCTCGTCGTTAAGCGAAACAGCTAAATTGGCCACCGCGTCCTCCGACGGCCACTGAGAAGCCTCGTACAACAGAGCCTGGGCCTGCTGCCACGCGCGCCCTTCCTCGATGGTGGTGTCGAGGATGACCGCCATCAGGCGGCGACCGTCGCGCTCTATCGCGCCGACGAAGGTGTGATTCGCATCGTCCGTGAAGCCGGTTTTGCCGCCGATGCCGTCGGGATCATTCATGAACAGCCCGTTGTCATTCCACAACTCGTAGCCTTCGACATCGCCATAGCCGGGGAAGTCGATGAATTCCGTGCCCACGATGCGGGCAAAAGTCGGATCCGAATAAGCGTGCTGGTAAATCATGCCCATGTCCCACGCTGAGGTCTGCATGCCCGCAGCGTCCAGACCCGAATAGGAGGCGGCGCGGGTATCGGTGGTGCCTAATTTCGTGGCAAGCTCGTTGATCACCTTCAGCGCTGCCTGATCACCACCGAGCTCCTGGGCCAACGCGTGCGCAGCGTCGTTGCCTGAACCCATCAGCAACCCATGCAGAAGCTCTTCAACCGTGTACACCCCGCCGGCACCCAAGCCCACCGAAGAACCGACCTGCGAGGCGGTCTCCTCGCTGACGGTCACCTTCTTGTCTAGGGGCAGCTCCTCGATCGCCTCTAAAGCAAGCAGCACCTTGATGATCGACGCAGGGCGGTAGCGGCCATGCGGATCCTTCATCGCGATGACATCGCCGGTATCAATATCCGCCACCAGCCACGCGGAAGCATGCACGGACTCGTCGACGATGAAACCTTCCGGGGCGATCAGCCCGCAGGGGCCGTCATAGTGCTGCGGCAGAACCGTGGGTGTCACCCCATCGGAGGGCACCTCGGATGTGGTCCGAGCCCGCGGCGGAACTAATGCGTTAGGGCAGTCATCGGTCAACGGTGCTGCATCGCGCCAGTCCGGGTCCGCCGACTCGGCTGGCTCTGCTGGTTCGGTCAGCGGCGCCACGGGAAGCAGCGGGGTAGCTGAAGCCACCACCGGCGGAACCAGTGCGGCACTCAAGGTTGCTGCGGCAGTGAAGGCGGTAATTCTTTTCATCAAGCGTTGATTCTAGGCCTCCCTGTGTGGCCGCTGTGCTTTGACGTACCAAAGTGAGGTTAGGCTGCCATAAAAATGCCTCTGAACTGGGAGTTAGTTAGTACTGCCTTGCTTGTGGCGGTGTCAACATGAGGATACTAATGGGGGTATGAGCGAAACAAAAACCCCATCACAGACAACCACTGGACTCAACGAGAAACTTAATCAACTACGCGCCGGAGTGATGGGCGCTAACGACGGCATCGTCTCCACCGCTGCCGTTGTGGTGGGCGTGGCGGGTGCTACCTCAGATGTCCGCTCCATCGCCACCGCCGGTATCGCTGCAGTTATCGGTGGTGCGGTGTCGATGGCATTAGGCGAATATGTTTCCGTCTCTTCCCAGCGAGATTCGGAAGAAGCCCTCATTGAAAAGGAACAGAAGCTGCACGCCGAGGATCCCGAAGGGGAATTCGAGGTGCTGGTGCAGGAATACATCGCGAAGGGGATATCTGAAGAGACTGCCCACCAAGTAGCCACCGAGGTCACCGAACACGACGCCCTCGAGGCCCACCTTGATATGCACTACGGCATTGACCGCAGTGATGTCGTCAGCCCGTGGTCGGCAGGCATCGCGTCGTTCTTCGCCTTCTTCCTCGGCGCGCTCCTGCCTTTGGCGGCGATCCTGTTTCCTCCAGAGAGCTGGCGGGTGCCGGTCACGTTCGTGGTCACAATCGCCGCTTTGGCGATCACCGGGGTGATCTCCGCGCGCCTGGGCGGGGCCAAGCCGGGGCGAGCCGCGCTGCGCCTTGCCATTGGCGGTACGCTGGCGCTCGCCTTCACCTTCGTGGTGGGCTGGCTGTTCGGTACGAACGTGGGCTAGAACTTGGAGAAGCGTTTGATCAACATGTCTTCAAGCTGCTGCCAGTTCTCCGCCTTGTCATTAAACGGTGCGGATGGCACGTAGCCTGCGGCCTCAGTGGAGCCAAGCATGTATGCCAAGTAGTCCTGCATGCGTGGGTTCGCCAGCAGGAAGGAGTTCAGCGAATCATCGCCGGCCCAGTCGGCGGCATCCGCCATGACTTCATAGGCCTTGCCCATCTGGTCGGTATCCACGGCATCGACACCCTTCTCGATGTCCGCCGCAATCCCGTTGAAGGAGTACGCATTATCCTTGTGTACCTGCAGCTCCAGTTCGCCGGCGTGTGCGGAACTGACCAGATCCTCCCACGTAGACATGCTGGAGAGATCGTGATCGTCGTTATCCAGCATCCAGCGCAGCAGCTGCTTGTTGGTGGGGAAGGTGAAGATCTCGCCGTACTTGCCCAGGAACACCGGCGCGCGATCGAGGTAGGTGCGCAGGGTGTACACGCTCTTGCCTTGGATGGTGATCTTCACCGGATCAATACCAGCGGCCGCCCATGCCGAAGTGTCATAAGGATCCACCGCTTCGCGTTCGGCCTCCGCCTGCTTTTCTGCTTCCTCCCGGGCTTTCTTGCGCGCCTCCGCCGCGTCCGTGATCCGTGTCGCAGCAGCGGAAACGGCCTCGGCGTCCAGCTCGTTTGTCGGCACGACGCGCACCTGCGCATCAATACTTTCGACGACGCTCTCCCAGTTTGTCAGCACAGCGCGACCAACGGCGGACCATTCACCCAGGCCCTGATCGCGCGTGTAGTGCTCAACGCCACGGTTCACGTTGCCCAACACGGAATGCGAAGCGAAGAAGATCACGGCATCCTCAGCGCCAGCCACCTGCGCCAAAGAGTTGGTCAGCTGGAAGATACGAGCAGTCGTCGATACGTTTTCGTGGTTCGGGCGGCCCGCCAGAAACTTCGGTGCACCGATGATGTCATAGTGGTGCTTCTCCGCAGGCACCACACGGTCATCGCCGCTAGCGCTGAACTGGCCCCACTTCGGGTGCGTGGTCAACTCATGAGAGGAAGCGGATTCCAGGTGGGTCAGCAGCTCCTCGGGGGAGTGGAACAGCAACACTTTCTCAGCATCACCGTAGAAAGCCTGCCACTCGGAACCGTGTTCCTTCCATGTTGGGGCCCACAGGGTGTAGAAGTCACCTTCCGTCAGTGACACTTGAACTGGGAGAATTGCACGCGTGCTCATGCACACCGACTTTACCGAATGCTATGCCGTTGGTCGCCAGAACCCCTTGAAAGCCATGCCCAGATTATTTGTGCGCACCGGGCTCATCCCCACTGGATCTCCGGCTTCCACCATCATCCCGTCACCCGCGTACATGGCCACGTGCCCATCCCACACCACCAGGTCACCCTCTTGAAGATCTTCGTAGGCAACCTGCTGGCCCACCGCCTGGTTTTCTGCCGTGCGCGGAATCTCCACCCCGGCCTGGCCATACGCCCACGACGTCAACCCGGAGCAGTCGAAACCGCCAGGCTGGCTCCCGCCCCACACATAAGGGGTGCCGATCTGGCTTTTCGCAGCCGCCACGGCAGCCTTGCCCGCCGCGTTATCGCCCGTGACTGGGGAGGGCTCGGCCGGCGGGGCGAGAGTGGCGGCCGCGGGAGTGGTCTCTGGGGAAACATAGGTATTGGTGTGCTCCTCCACAGGCGCCGCCGCGCGTTCCTCTAGGCGCTCTGCGAGAGGCTCCAGTTCTTTCTCCCAGCGCTCCACCCGTACAGCTGCGCGGGTGACGCATTCCACGCCGTACAAAGTCAGCTGGATCGCCACGGCGGGAGAGGTCGGGATCAGGGGTGCTTTGAGTGTGGCTTCGCGGATAAACTCTTGGGCAATATTCCACAGGTCCATGGCGCACAGGCCGGTCAGCACCAATGCGTGGGCGGCGGTGGATTCGATGGTGGCGCCATCGTCGGCAAGTTCGTCGAGCCTGCGGAAGAAGTTGGCGGGGTCCCCGTCGGTAAGCTCCGCCAGCTGGGCGACCGCATCAAACTGCGGAACCCTACTGATCAGGGGAGGGGTGAACTGCTGTGGGATTCGCGAAGCGATGGCCTGGACGGGCCCGGTGATGTCAATCATGCCAGCGTCCTTTCAAACCCGGCGGCGATGTCCGCATCGGCGTTGAAGGCATCGGAGATCATCGTCTCCACGGATTCCGCGACAGAGTTGGCTTCGTTGAAGAGAGCGGCGGAGGCATCGTCGTAACGCGCAAGTGCTGCGGTCAAGGCGTGGCAAAAGCGGGTGTTGGGAAGTAGTACATCGCCGATGGTCTGCAAACCGTGGGCGTCCTCGCGGACGGCACTGATTAAGGGGCGAAGGATTTCGGGGTCAACGGTGAAAGTGTGGTCATTGTTTCGAGTCATACCTACTTAGACTGTGAAAACCCGCTTCCGGTTCCGTCCTTTTCGGAATTAGTTCTAGCATGGGGGCTATGGACATTACTGTGGTTGATCACCCCCTTACCTCATCCCGCCTGACCATCATGCGCGATGCGCGCACGAACAACGCCGGATTCCGCTCAGCGCTGGCGGATCTAGGCAGCATGCTGATCTACGAGGCATCGCGTGACCTCGAAGTGGAACACTTTGACTGCCAGACACCGGTGGATGTCGCTGAGGGCACCCGCCTTAAAACCCCGCCCATCATCGTTCCCATCATCCGTGCAGGTCTGGGCATGATCGACCCAGCACTCTCGATGATCCCCGATGCCCAGGTGGGCTTCATCGGCATGGCCCGCGACGAGGAAACTCACGAGCCGGTGCCGTACCTCGAGGCGCTTCCCGACGATCTCTCCGGCCAGCCCGTCTTCCTCGTGGACCCGATGCTGGCTACCGGGGGTTCTTTGATCCACGCCATTCAGCTGCTGGTTGACCGCGGGGCGGATGACATCACGTGCGTGTGCATGGTGTCTGCGCAGCCCGGTGTGGATAAGTTGCGGGACTCCAATCTGCCGGTGCGTTTGGTGACCGCCGTGATCGACCCCAGCCTGGACGAGGATGCGTATATCGTGCCTGGCTTGGGCGATGCGGGTGACCGGCTGTACGGTCCGCGCAATATCGACCTCTGACACCCCCTATTTCCCGCAGAAACGAAGACAAAGCTGAAATTTTCCCTTAGGATAATTTTAGGAAAGTTACAAATAGCGCTCAGGGGCGCCCTTAACTGCGGGGGATGAACATGTCACATGTCTTGATGGATCACCATTGGGCCAGCTACGGCTACAGCTTGTCCGAAAGGCTCAAGCGCCTGCGGCTGCAACGTGGCATGACGCAACTGCGGTTGTCGGAGGTATCGGGGGTGTCGCGCACTCTGATTTCCAATTTGGAGCGCAACCACTACAACAGCCAGAGGAGCGCGGACCCCACCTTGTCCACTCTTTACCGCCTGGCTTTGGGTCTGCAGGTCCCGCCGTCCGCCCTGCTGCCCGCGGTGGATCGGGAGGTGGAGGCGGTGTGTCCGGACGATCTGGAGGATGACTGGCAGGCGTTAGACCCTTTTCGTGGCCTGCTCGGGGGTGACTGACCGTACCGCTTGGTCTAGTTGTAGACTCTCTACCCATAACCTTTTCACAAATGGTAGGGAGTGAGACCTCAGTGTCTTCAAGAGGCATCGCGGCAGACGTGCGGGACTGGTTCTACACCAACCGGGACACGGTCATTTCGTGGCGCCGCCACATCCACTCACACCCCGAGCTGTCGAATCAGGAACACGGCACCACCGATTTCATCGCGGAGATCCTGCACGAACACGGCCTCGAGCCTGTCCTATTTCCCGGCACCGGCCTGTACGTCGACATCGGCCCCGAAGGTGGCGACCGGCTTGCTTTTCGCGCCGACATCGATGCGCTGCCCATCCATGAGGTGACCGGCCTGGAGTTTTCGTCGATACGCGCCGGCGTCTCCCACGCGTGCGGCCACGACGTGCACACGACCGTCGCCCTCGCCTTGGCCTGCGCCTTATCGACGATCGACCTGCCCCATGGGGTGCGCGTGATCTTCCAGCCAGCTGAGGAAGTAATGACCGGCGGGGCCTCCGATGTCATCCGTTGGGGTGCCCTCGAAGGGGTGGGGTCCATCTTCGCCCTGCACGCGGAGCCGAAGCTGCGCGTGGGCAAGGTGGGCGTGCGCACTGGTGCGATCACGTCGGCATCGGACGTGGTGGAGATCAACGTGTTCGGGTCCGGTGGGCACTCGTCGCGCCCGCACCTGACCTCCGATGTCGTCTACGCGTTGGGCTCTCTGATTACCCAGCTTCCCGCCCTGTTGTCGCGTCGCATCGACCCGCGCACCGGCACCGTGTTGGTGTTCGGCCAGGTCGAATCCGGCTACGCCCCGAACGCGATCCCGCAGTCCGGCAAGGTCCGTGGCACGCTGCGCACCTCCGATATCGGTACGTGGCGCACGATCGAACCGATCTTCAACGAGATGGTCGCATCCATCGTCGCCCCGACCGGCTGCACCTTCGAGATCGATTATTTCCGTGGGGTTCCGCCGGTGCTTAACGACGACGTCGCCACCGCTTTACTTGCCGACGCCGGCCGCGCAATCGATCCACAGGGGGTGGTCGACGCACCCCAATCGTCGGGGGGTGAAGACTTCTCCTGGTACCTCGAACACGTCCCGGGCTCCATGGCGCGCCTGGGGTGCTGGTCCGGTGAGGGTGACCGGCAAGACCTGCACCAGGGCAATCTCGTCGTCGACGAGCGCTCTATCGATGTGGGCGTGCAGCTATTCGGTTCCGTCGTTGAGCGCTTCAGCGAGAAGGTGGGGGAGCCGGGGGAATTTGACGGCGACTTCTTGAACTAGTAGCTAAGCTAGGCGTGGAACTGAACACTGAAAGAGGAGCTACACACCCCGTGCCAAATCAGCGCAAGAAAATCGCGATCATCGGTGGCGGTCCTGCCGGTTATGAAGCAGCATTGACCGCGACCCAGTACGACGCAGAGATCACCATCATTGAGACCCAAGGCCTTGGTGGTTCGGGAGTGCTTAAGGACGTAGTGCCGTCGAAAAGCTTCATCTCTGGCGCAAATATCAAGACTGACCTGCGCCGCGCCGACGATATGGGCCTCAACCACAATTTGGGCCGGGCGCACCTATCACTGACCGCGCTGAATAACCGTGTGCTAGCGATGGCTTCCGAACAGTCGCGCGATATCCACAACCAGATCAAGCGCGCTGGCGTGGAGATCATCGACGGCTATGGCAGCTTTGACGACGATCAATCCGGCCACACCACCCACTCCGTGCGGATCAAGCATTCCTCTGGTGAAGAGGAGGTGCGCCAGTTCGACATGGTGCTGCTGTGTACCGGCGCCTCCCCGCGTGAGCTGGATGGCGCGAAGCCGGACGGCCGCCGCATCCTGACCTGGCAGCAGGTCTACGATGTGATCGAGATGCCAGAGCACGTCGTGGTCGTCGGTTCGGGTGTGACTGGTGCCGAATTCGTCTCCGCTTTCGCCGAGCTTGGCGTGAAGGTGACCATGGTTGCTTCGCGCGACCGCATCCTGCCTCACGACGATGCCGACGCCGCCGACGTGCTGGAAAACGTGCTGGCAGCCCGCGGTGTCACCCTGGAAAAGCACGCCCGTGTCGAAGCGGTGACGAACACTGGTGACGGAGTCATCGTTAAGACCACCGATGGCCGTGAGATCACCGGCTCCCACTGCATCATGTCCATCGGCTCCATTCCGAATACCGCGGACCTCAACCTAGAGGCAGCGGGCGTGGAAGCGGAAAACTCCGGCCACATCAAGGTCGACCGTGTGTCGCGCACTAATATTTCCGGCATCTACGCCGCTGGCGACTGCTCTAACCTGCACCCCCTGGCATCCGTGGCTGCGATGCAGGGGCGCGTGGCCATCTACCACGCACTCGGCGAGGGCGTGACCCCGATCCGCCTGAAGACCGTGGGCAACGCCGTGTTCACCCGCCCAGAGATCGCCGCCGTCGGCGTGACGGAGCAGCAGATTCGCAACGGTGAGGTGGACGCGGACATCGTCAAGATGGACCTGGCAACCAACCCGCGCGCCCGCATGCGCTCCCTGAGCAACGGCTTCGTGAAGATCTTCGCCCGGAAGGGCTCCGGCCAGATTGTCGGTGGCGTGATCGTGGCGCCAACCGCCTCCGAGCTGATCCTCTCACTCACCATCGCCGTGGCCAATAACCTCACCGCGGTGCAGCTGGCAGACTCCATGGCCGTCTACCCATCCCTGTCCGGCTCCATCACCGAGGCCGCCCGTCGCCTCGTCAGCAAGGACGACTTGGATTAGAGCTGGGCTAGTCGTTGACGGTGCGATAGGCCAACTCCGTCGTGGAGTTCAGGTCCACCGCCACTGGCCGGCCCTCATAAGGGAAAGCGCGCTGTGCACAATTATCGCGCACGCACGCGGCGCACCCCGGGCCGATCGGGACCGCGGCGGTGGGGGAGAGATTCAACTGGTCGGCATAGACCAGCCGGTGCGCCTGATCCAGATCACACCCCAGGCCCACGGCGAACTCCTTTGCCGGGGTCCCAAAAGGTTGGACCGGGCCCTGCACCATCTTCGCGATCCACAAGTAGCTGCGCCCATCCGGCATGCTAGCCACCTGGCGCGTCACACGATTCGGGGTCTCAAAAGCGCGGTGCACCACCCACAACGGGCACGAACCGCCACTGCGCGAAAAGTGGAAAGAACCCGACGATTGCCGCTTCGAAATATTGCCAGCACGGTCAGTCCGGATGAAGAAGAACGGCACAGAACGCGACCCCGGCCGCTGCAGGGTCGATAGCCGCTGGCAAGTGGACTCAAAACTGGTGCCAAAATGGGCGCCCAGCAGATCGATGTCATAACGCGTCTCCTCCGCACGCGCCAAGAACTTGCCATAGGGCATGGTCACCGCCGCCGCGTAGTACTGCGCCAGGCCAAGGCGCGCCACCTTCCTCGCGGCTTCAGCAGGTAAGTCTGCGACCAGCTCGTCGATAACCGTGCCCTGATCCAGCAATCCGTACTGCAACGCCAGCTGAAAACACAGCTGGGCCTCAGTGATGCCGCCGCGCAGGTGAAGCTCGCGGGTTTCGGGGTGGAAGGCGCGGCGGGGGCGTTGATCGTGCTGGTTGAAGCGCACGGTCACTCCGTGATTATTGTCCAGAGCGGTGGCCAGCCGGGTGAGGCGCATTTGGCGGACGCCGGCCCAATCGGCAAGCTTCTCGGCGGCCAGGTCCAGCTCATTGAAGTAGTTGTTGGCGTCGTAGAAGAAGTCGCGGACCAGCTGGTAGGGGTTGGGTTCGGTGCGTGACGACGAGAGGTCGGGAATGGAGTTGGCGATATCGGGGAAGCGGGCGGCGAAATCGGCGAGCTCATCGGTGGGGATACCGGGCAGAACCTCTGCCAGCTCGTTGATCGTGCGCAGGTCATGCTCGCTAGAAAAATAGCTGGCCTGCACGTCGAAAGACTCGGTGAGCTGGAGCAATACCGTAACGGTGAGTGGGCGCTGATCGTTTTCCAGCTGGTTGAGGTAGCTGGTGGAGATGCCCAACTGGTTGGCCATCTCCACTTGGGTGAGTTCGTGGTGGCGCCTTAGCGTGCGGATCCGTGCCCCCGCGTAGTGCTTGCTCAACGTCCTTGCCCTCCTCGATCTTCGCGTGACCAGCAGATTTCACAAGTTACACAAATTTTACAAAGTCATGCCACACAAATATACACACTTCACCGTGACCTGGCACACATTCTGGGGCGTAGAGTGACGAGCATGATCAACCACGAAGTTCGCACTCACAAGTCCGCAGAAGATTTCCCCATCGAAGAGCACCTCGCCTACAAAGTAGCCAAGGTTGCCGCCGACCCGGTCGAGGTGCCCGCTGACACCGTCGACATGATCATCAACCGCATCATCGACAACGCGGCCGTCGCCGTCGCCTCCGTCCCGCGCCGCCCCGTTTCCACCGCGCGCACCATGGCCGAAGCACACCCCGTCACCGAAGGCGGCGCGAAGGTCTTCGGCGTTGACGGCACCTACTCCGCTGAGTGGGCCGCTTTCGCCAACGGCACCGCGGTGCGTGAGCTGGACTTCCACGACACCTTCCTCGCTGCCGACTACTCCCACCCGGGCGACAACATCCCGCCGATCCTGGCCGTGGCACAGCACAAGGGCCTCGACGGCAAGGCCCTGATCCGCGGCATCGCCACCGGCTACGAAATCCAGGTGAACCTGGTCAAGGGGATCTGCCTGCACGAATGGAAGATCGACCACGTGGCGCACCTCGGCCCATCGGCTGCGGCGGGCATCGGCACCATGCTGGACCTGGACGTGGACACCATCTACCAGGCCGTGGGCCAGGCGCTACACACCACCACCGCAACCCGCCAGTCCCGCAAGGGCCTGATCTCCTCCTGGAAGGCCTCCGCCCCCGCATTCGCAGGCAAGATGGCCATCGAAGCCGTCGACCGTGCCATGCGCGGCGAAGGCGCACCCGCCCCGATCTGGGAAGGCGAAGACGGCTTCATCGCCTGGATGCTGCACTCCCCAGAGCGCACCTACACCGTCCCACTTCCAGGCGACGGTGAGGAAAAGCGCGCCATCTTAGAGACCTACACCAAGGAACACTCCGCCGAATACCAGGCGCAGGCACCGATTGACCTGGCGCGCCGCATGAAGCAGACCCTCGAAGACAAGGGCCTGAACACCGCCGACATCGAATCCATCGTGCTGCACACCTCCCACCACACCCACTACGTGATCGGTACCGGTGCGAACGACCCGCAGAAGATGGACCCGAAGGCATCGCGCGAAACCCTGGACCACTCCATCATGTACATGTTCGCCGTGGCACTGGAGGACGGCACCTGGCACCACGTGGATTCCTACACCCCAGAGCGCGCCGGCCGCCCAGAAACCGTGGAGCTGTGGCACAAGGTCTCCACTGTGGAAGACGAAGAGTGGACCCGCCGCTACCACTCCCACGACCCGAACGAGAAGGCCTTCGGCGCACGCGCGGTGATCACCTTTAAAGACGGCACCGTGGTTGAAGACGAGATGGCCGTGGCAGACGCCCACCCATTCGGCGCCCGTCCCTTTGCCCGCGAGCAGTACATCAACAAGTTCCGCACCCTGGCCAAGGGCCTGGTCGCAGAGGAAGAGCAGGAGCGATTCTTCGCCGCCGTGCAGGACCTGGAGAACCTCACTGACCTGGGCGAGCTCAACATCGTCGTCACCCCAGAGACCCTCGAGGCAGCACCGGAGATCCCAGGAGGCATCTTTTAATGTTCAGCTCTGAAACAACCGCAACCGATCGTCGTAAAGCACTGCGCGAATCGCTGAACTCAAGCGAAATCACCACACTCCCCGGCGCCTTCAACCCGCTGACCGCGCGCCTGATCGAAGACATCGGCGGCTTCAACGGCGTCTACGTCTCCGGCGCAGTGCTGGCCAATGACCTGGGGCTTCCCGATATCGGCCTGACCACCCTGACCGAAGTCGCCGGACGCTCCCGCCAGATCGCGCGCGCCACCAACCTGCCCGTGCTTGTCGACGCCGACACCGGCTTCGGCGAACCCATGAGCGCTGCCCGCACCATCTCCGAATTCGAAGACGCAGGCATCGCCGGCTTCCACCTCGAAGACCAAGTCAACCCCAAGCGCTGCGGGCACCTCGACGGCAAGGAAGTCGTGCCACAAGACCTGATGGTGCGCCGCATCACCGCCGCAGTCAACGAGCGCCGCGACGAGAACTTCGTCATCTGCGCCCGCACCGACGCCGCCGGCATCGAAGGCATCGACAACGCCATCGAACGCGCCAAAGCCTACGCCGACGCCGGCGCAGACCTCATCTTCACCGAAGCCCTGTACACACCGGCGGACTTCGAGAAATTCCGCGCCGCGGTCGACGTCCCGCTGCTGGCCAACATGACCGAATTCGGCAAAACCGAACTGCTCAGCGCCCAAACCCTCGAAGACATCGGCTACAACGCTGTGATCTGGCCCGTCTCCACCCTGCGCGTGGCCATGGGCGCCACCGAAGAATTCCTCCGCGACGTGGCCGCCACCGGAACCAACGCCAACTGGCTCGACCGCATGCAGCACCGCTCCCGCCTCTACGAACTGGTGAAATACGAAGACTATAACGCCTTCGACCAGCAAGTTTTCACCTACTCGCTAGACACCTACAAGCCCACCTTCGATAACTAAACCCCCAAAGGAAGCATCATGACTGAGCAAGACATCCGCAAAGGCCTCGTCGGCGTCGTCGCAGACTACACCGCAGTGTCCAAGGTCAACCCAGAGACCAACTCGCTGCTCTACCGCGGCTACCCAGTACAAGAACTCGCCGAACACTGCACCTTCGAAGAAGTCGCCTACCTGCTATGGAGGGGCGAACTGCCCAACGAAGAGCAGATGCAGGAATTCCGCGAAGTGTGCTGGAACAACCGCGAACTGGACCAGGGCACCATCGACATGATCATGTCCATGCCCACCGACTGCCACCCCATGGACGTCCTGCGCGGCGCCGTCGCCTACCTTGGCACCCAGGACCCAGAGCACTTCACCAAGGACACCGACCACATCAAGCGCATCGCCCGCTCCCTGCTGGCTAAGCTGCCGACGATCGTCGCCCTGGACATTCGCCGCCGCCGTGGCGAAGGCTACATCAAGCCAGACCCAGCCCGCTCCTACACCGAAAACTTCCTCTGGATGGTCTTCGGCGACGGCCCCGACTCCCCAGTGAACAAGCCGGGCGACGTCGAGTGCTTCGAAAAGTCCATGATCCTCTACGCGGAGCACTCCTTCAACGCCTCCACCTTCACCGCCCGCGTGATCACCTCCACCCAGTCCGACCCATGGTCCGCCATCACCGGCGCCATCGGCGCTCTCAAGGGCCCACTGCACGGCGGTGCCAACGAGGCCGTCATGCACAACATGATCGAAGTCGGCGACCCAGCCAAGGCCGAGCAGTGGTGCAAGGACAAACTGGCCAACAAGGACCTGGTCATGGGCTTCGGCCACCGCGTGTACAAGAAGGGTGACTCGCGCGTGCCGACGATGGAAGCCGCCTTCAAGAAGCTCGCCAGCGAGCACGAGGGCTCCGAAAAGTGGGTGGAGATGTACGACATCATGGCCGAGACCATGTACGAAAACACCTCCATCAACATCCGCCCCAACCTGGACTTCCCAGCAGGGCCGTCTTACTACATCATGGGCTTCGACATCCCGTTCTTCACCCCGCTGTTCGTGATGAGCCGCATCACCGGTTGGGCTGCCCACATCATCGAGCAGTACGAGAACAACTCCCTGATCCGCCCACTGTCCGCGTACAACGGACCAGATGAGCGCCACCACCCGAAGGCTAAGCAGTAGAGTTAGCAAAAACCCGCGGCCACACACTCAGCGATAGTGTACGGCCGCGGGTTTTTGGGGTGTTGTGCCCGCCTACACCGCAAACTGCTGGAACAGGAATGTTGGAACAGGGACGTTTTGCTGCCCCGGACGGCCAAAACCGCCCTAATCCAACAGTTCAGCTTCGACAGTTTGGAAAGAGGGTGACCAAACGTGCAGTAGGGCTTCTGACCAGCTAGTACACGAACCTCTTAGCGACCTTCCCCGCGCACCCAGTTCACCGCGTTTTCGAAGATCGCCTGCTCGCCGATGCCCGGGATATTGCGCATCAGCCCATCGCGGAAGCGCTCCGGGTGGCCCATCTTGCCCAGGATGCGGCCGTCGGCAGAGATGATGCCCTCGATCGCGTAGGAGGAACCGTTCGGGTTGTCGGGCGCCACCATCGTCGGCTCGCCAGACTCATCCACGTACTGGAGAGCCACCTGGCCAGCATCGAACAGGGCGCGGGCATCGTCCTCACTGACCACGAAGCGGCCCTCACCGTGCGACACCGGCATCAGGTGCTGCTGACCAGGCTCAAAGCTGGACAGCCACGGCGAAGCGACAGAGGTGACCCGCGTCGTCGAGATACGGGAGACGTGGCGCAGCTGACGGTTGTGGGTCAGGGTCGGGGAGTCCGCGGACAGCTTCGCCGGATCGCCGTACGGCAGGAACCCGGACTTGACCAGCGCCTGGAACCCATTACAGATACCCAGCACCAGGCCCTCGCGCGCCACGAACGCCTTCACCGCTTCCGCCACCTCTGGGGAGCGCAGGAAGGCGGCGATGAACTTGGCAGACCCGTCCGGCTCATCACCCAGCGAGAACCCACCGGAGAAGGCGAGGATCTGCGCATCGTCCAGCTTCGCGATGAACGCGGCGGTGTCGTCGGCAAGCATCTGCGGGGTGAGGTTGCGGATCAGGTGGAACTCGGTGGTCGCGCCCGCGGCCTCAAAAGCCTCGGCCATGTCATATTCGGAGTTTGTGCCCGGGAATACCGGCAATAAAACATGAACTTCGCTCGCTGCAGAAGATCGCTTTTCGACGACCGACCCTGCCTTGAGCTCGGTCGCGAAGGAGGGGAGTGGCTCGGCCGCATCGTCGGTGTTGAAGTCCTCGTTCAGCGGGAAGACGTCGCGGTACTCGGACTCCAGCGCCTCCAGAGCCTGGGCCAGTGTGAAGTTTTCGGAACCGAAGGTGAACTCGCCAGCGGTGTTCGTGGTGCCGATCTTCGTACCAGGCGCCTGCGTGCCAGGCTCAACTGCCATGAGTACAGAGCCGATCGCTGGATCGGTAACCGAACCGTCCAGTTCCACACCCAACTCATTGCCCACAGCCATGTTGACCAGGGCGTGGCCCAGACCGGCCTCGGTGACAACGGACGCCGCAGCAACATCAGCACCAACCACGGCGGCGAAGTTTTCCACCAGCTGCTGGTAGTTCGGCTCGCCGGACTTCAGCGGGGTGTGCTCCACAAGGTAGATGTCGTGCTCGCCGGCGGGGATGGCTGCGGGGCGCACATTGCCAGAATCCATCACTCCCACGGCGAAAGTCACCAGGGTCGGCGGAACGTGCAGGTCATCCCCGTAGGTGCCACTCATGGAGTCCTTGCCACCAATAGCCGCGACCTGGAAAGCGTCCTGCGCCTCCAGCAGACCCAGCAGCGCCTGGGTGACTTCGCCCCACAGTTCCGGATCCTGGTCCAGGCGCTGGAAGTACTCCTGCACACTCAGCCACGCATCGGCCGGGTTCGCGCCCACAGCAGCCATGCGAGCGAGTGCTTCCACCACGGAATAGGCACCCATCAGGTACGGGGAATCGTCGGCAAGCGAAGGCGAAAAACCGTACGCCATGACCGACGCGGTAGAGGTGCCGCCGGGCACAGGCAGGGTCTGTACGGACGCGATTTCGTCGGTCTTCTGCGTGCGTCCGCCATAAGGCATCAGCACGGTGGAGCGGCCGACGGTGGCGTCGAACTGCTCGATCATGCCCTCCTGCGAGCCGTAGCGACGCAGCGCATCAAGCACGGTGGAGGGGCGCGGGGCGGGTGTCGACGAAGCGGCGACCAGCTTGACGGACTGGGAACGGTCGGCGCCGTTGGTGTCGATGAACTCGCGTGACATGTCCAGCACAACCTCATCGCCCATGAACATGCGCAGGCGGCCGGTGTCGGTGATCTCCGCCAGCTGCACGGCCTCGAGGTTTTCCTCGGCGGCAGCCTTAATGAAGGCCTCAGCATCCTCGTGCTTCACGACGACCGCCATGCGCTCCTGGGATTCCGAGATCGCGATCTCGCGGGCGTTCAACCCGGCGTACTTCAGTGGCACGCGGTCCAAGTGGATATCGATCGAATCCGCCAACTCGCCGACCGCCACCGACACGCCACCGGCGCCGAAGTCATTACAGCGCACAATGGACTGCGCGACCTCAGGGCGGCGGAACAGTCGCTGGATCTTGCGCTCGTTGACCGGGTTGCCCTTCTGCACCTCGGCGCCGGAACGTGCCACGGAGTCCTCGTCGTGCGCCTTGGAAGAGCCGGTCGCGCCGCCCACGCCATCGCGGCCGGTGCGGCCACCAAGGATGATCACCACGTCGCCTGCCTCAGGCTCCAGCCGCTTCACGTTCTCTACCGGGGCGGCCGCAACGACCGCGCCTAGCTCCATGCGCTTGGCCACATAGCCCGGGTGATTAAATTCGCGCACACCCGTGGTGGCCAGGCCGATCTGGTTGCCGTACGACGAATAACCTTCCGCCGCGCGGGTCGAAATATCAGCCTGGGGCAGTTTGCCCGGCAGGGTCTCAGCGCGCGGAGTATTGATGTCGCCGGAACCGGACAGGCGCATCGCCTGGTATACCCACGAACGGCCAGACAGGGGATCGCGGATCGCGCCACCCAAGCAGGTGGATGCGCCGCCGAAAGGCTCGATCTCGGTGGGGTGGTTGTGGGTTTCGTTCTTGAACATCAGCAGGTACTGGCCGTCGGCGTTATCCACGTCGACATAGACCGAGCACGCGTTGATCTCCTCGGAGACCTCCTGGTCATCCATCACGCCAGTGCGGCGCAGCTCGCGGCCCATGATGGTGCCCATGTCCATCAGGCTGCGTGGCTTGTGGGTGCGGTCGTTGGCCTCGCGCAGCTCATTGTAGCGGGCCAAGGCGCGGGTGAGCTGCTCGCCGAAACGGGGCTCGGCCACCTCAATTGAGGTCAGCTCAGTGTTGAACGTGGTGTGGCGGCAGTGATCCGACCAGTACGTATCCAGGGTGGACAGTTCCACCTGGGTGGGGGTGCGGCCCTCGGCTTGGAAGTACTGTTGGACCACCTTGAGATCGGCAAGGTTCATCGCCATGCCATTGTCGGCCAGCAAAGCGGTCAGGCCCTCGTCGTCAAGCGATAAGAAGTCCGGGTACGTGCGCAGCGGTTCAATCTCGCCCATTTCAGGCTCGTGCAGGACGGACATGTCCTTCTCGCCCGATTCGACGGGGTTGATCAGGAAATCGCGGATTGGGGAGAGGTCCGTGGCGCCTTCAAAGACGTAGAGCACGGCCGAATAGATCGAGGCGGTGGTGGCGGGCTCGAGGAGGCGTAGGGCTTGCTCGGCGGCGTCGGCGCGCTGATCGTACTGGCCGGGCAGGGGCTGCACGGCGAGGGAAGCGTGGCGCTCGTCGGAAAGAAGGTCCTCTAATTGAGCGTCAGTCAAGATCTCGTCGACACGCTCATCAGCAACGACGGAGTGGCGCAGGGCCTCAAGATCGGCCTGGGTAGCGCCGAACACGTCGTACACGTTGATCACGGCGACGGAATCCAGCTGGACCCCCTCGAGATTGTTCAGGCTCGCGCGAACCGCGGCCTCTTCATTGCGGAAATCCGGCGAGCGGCGAACTACCAAACGAGCGTCCATGCCTTCGATGTGCCTTTCAGTCAAAGAGACAACTGTGTCAGCACAACAGTTTAGGCCATGGGTGCCGTTATTCCTCATAAATGCGGTTTTCTCCTGCGCTAGCGGCGCCGAAAATGAGAGGTGGGACGCATTTGCGCATAAAAGTTATTTAACCCTATATAGGGCCAGAATAAGTGCTACCTCACCCCAGGTTCGCTATGCGCCCGCTAGACTTGGACGAGCACTAATTTTGCAGGGAAAGGACACCCACACAGTGGACAATAATTTGCCATCATTCAAGAAAATTCTTGTGGCGAACCGTGGTGAAATTGCCGTGCGCGCCTTCCGCGCCGCGTTCGAAACAGGGGCACAGACCGTCGCTGTGTACCCGATCGAGGACCGCAATTCTTTCCACCGTCCGTTCGCGGACGAAGCGATCAAGATCGGCGAAGAAGGCCAGCCCGTTAAGGCCTACCTAGATATCGACGAGATTCTGCGCGCCGCGAAGAAGACCGGTGCGGACGCCGTCTACCCGGGTTATGGTTTCATGTCCGAGCGCGCCGACCTGGCCCGCGCCTGCAAGGACAATGGCATTAAGTTCATCGGCCCCACCGCCGAAACCCTGGACCTGACCGGCGATAAGGCCGCCGCTGTGCGCGCCGCTGAAGAGGCGGGCCTGCCCATTCTGCGTGACTCCGAGCCATCCACCGACCCGAAGCAGCTGGCCGAGTGGGCGAAGGACTTCCAGTTCCCTGTGTTCGTCAAGGCAGTGGCCGGTGGTGGTGGCCGCGGCATGCGCTTCATTGAGAAGCAGGAGGACGTCGAAAAGCTCGCCACGGAGGCGTCGCGCGAGGCAGAGGCCGCTTTCGGTGACGCGAACGTGTACATCGAGCAGGCCGTGATTAATCCGCAGCACATTGAGGTGCAGATCCTCGCGGACTCCCAGGGCAACGTTATTCACCTCTTTGAGCGCGACTGCTCCCTGCAGCGTCGTCACCAGAAGGTCGTGGAGATCGCGCCTGCGCAGCATATCGACGAAGAACTGCGCGACCAGATCTGCGCCGACGCCGTGAAGTTCTGCGAGCACATCAACTACGAGGGCGCCGGTACCGTGGAGTTCCTCGTCGATGAGCAGGGCAACCACGTGTTTATCGAGATGAACCCGCGCGTGCAGGTGGAACACACCGTGACCGAGGAGGTCACCGGTGTGGACATCGTGAAATCTCAGATGCACATCGCCGCGGGCGCTTCCCTGGCAGACCTGGACCTGGCCCAGGAGAACATTAAGCTCACCGGCGCGGCCCTGCAGTGCCGTATCACCACCGAGGACCCGAACAACGGCTTCCGCCCGGACTCCGGCGTGATCACGGGCTACCGCAGCCCAGGTGGCGCGGGCGTGCGCCTGGACGGTTCCGTAACCGTGGGTACCGAAATCACCCCGAACTTTGACTCCCTGCTGGTGAAGATGACCTGCCGCGGCGCCGACTTTGAGCAGGCCGTGGCCCGTGCCCAGCGCGCGCTGAACGAGTTCTCTGTTTCCGGAGTATCGACGAATATTGGTTTCCTGCGCGCACTGCTGGCAGAGGCCGATTTCCAGACCAAGCGCATCTCCACCGGCTTCATTGGTGAACACATCCACCTGCTGGAGGCGCCACCGGCGCTGGATAAGTCCAGCCGGATCCTGAACTACCTGGCAGAAGTCACCGTGAACAAGCCCAACGGCGAGCGCCCAACCAGTGTGCGCGCACCGGAGAAGCTACCGAAGTGGGAGTACGATTCCGTCCCGCGCGGCTCCCGCGACGACCTGCTGGAGCTGGGCCCGAAGAAGTTTGCGGAGAAGCTGCGCAACCAGAAGGCCCTGGCGGTTACTGAGACCACGTTCCGTGACGCGCACCAGTCCCTGCTGGCTACGCGCCTGCGCACCAAGACCCTGTTCGCCGGTGCGAAGCACGTAGGCTACCTGACCCCTGAACTGCTTTCCATCGAGGCTTGGGGTGGCGCGACCTACGACGTGGCCATGCGCTTCCTGCACGAGAACCCGTGGGACCGCCTGGACATCCTGCGCGAGGCAGTGCCGAACGTGAACATCCAGATGTTGCTGCGCGGCCGCAACACCGTGGGCTACACCCCGTACCCAGAAAGCGTGACCCGCGCGTTCGTGAAGGAAGCGGCATCCTCCGGCATCGACATCTTCCGCATTTTCGATGCACTTAACGACGTCTCCCAGATGCGCCCAGCAATCGACGCCGTCCTGGAGACCGGCACCACCGTTGCTGAGGTAGCAATGGCGTACTCCGGCAACCTGATGGACCCGAACGAGGACCTCTACACGCTGGATTACTACCTGAAGCTGGCGGAGGAGATCGTCGACACGGGTGCTCACATCCTGGCGATCAAGGACATGGCTGGCCTGCTGCGCCCAGAGGCAGCGCGCCGCCTGGTCACCGCCCTGCGCAAGGAGTTCGAGCTGCCGGTGCACGTGCACACCCACGACACCGCTGGTGGCCAGCTGGCCACCTACCTGGCGGCCGCCGAGGCGGGTGCCGATGCCGTGGATGTCGCCTCCGCGCCGCTGGCTGGAACGACCTCGCAGCCATCGATGTCCGCGCTGGTCGCAGCCTTCGAGAACACGGAGCGCGACACCGGCATCTCCCTGAAGTCCGTCTTCGATCTGGAGCCATACTGGGAGACCGTGCGCCAGATTTACTCCCCATTCGAGTCCGGCATCCCAGGACCTACCGGCCGCGTGTACCACCACGAGATCCCCGGTGGCCAGCTGTCCAACCTGCGCACCCAGGCAAAGGCGCTGGGCCTAGAGGACCGCTTCGAGCTCATCGAGGACTACTACGCTGCCGTCAACGAGATGCTGGGTCGACCCACCAAGGTCACCCCATCCTCCAAGGTGGTCGGCGACCTTGCCCTGCACCTGGTGGGCGCCAACGTGGATCCGAAGGAGTTCGCGGAGGATCCGCAGAAGTTCGACATCCCGGATTCCGTGATCGGCTTCCTGCGCGGCGAGCTGGGCACCCCTCCCGGGGGCTGGCCACTGCTGCGTGAGAAGGCGCTGGCAGGCCGTGGCGAAGGTGAACAGCACATCGTCGAGGTGCCCGAGGATTTGGCGAAGGACCTGGAGTCTGAGGACCACAAGGTCCGCCGCGCGGCCCTGGACCAGCTGCTCTTCCCGAAGCAGTACGAAGAGTACAAGGAGCACCTGCGCACCTACGGCTACACCGATGCCCTGTCCGACCGCCTCTTCTTCTACGGGCTAGAGGAAGGCCGCGAAGAACTGGCAGTCTACGGCGACCCAGGCAGCGACACCCCACCGCTGGTGGTACGCCTCGACGCGGTCGGCGAGCCGGACGAGAAGGGCATGCGCCAGGTGGTGCTCACCGTCAACGGACAGATCCGCCCACTCAAGGTCCGCGACCACAATGCCGAGTCCACCGTCGCCGACGTGGAAAAGGCAGACCCATCCAACAAGGGTCAGGTCGCAGCACCATTCGCTGGTGCCGTGACCGTTACCGTGGAGGAAGGCCAGGAAGTCAAGGCCGGCGACCCAGTGGCAACGATCGAAGCGATGAAGATGGAAGCAACCATCTCCGCGACGATCGACGGCACCGTGGAACGCCTCGCATTCACCCAGCCAACCGCTGTGGAAGGCGGCGACCTCGTGGTCGTCATCTCCTAGGGGTACGGAAAAGCCCGCCTGAGTAGTGAATACTTAGGCGGGCCTTCGCCGTTTCAAGAGTGCCGCTAGAACTTCAGCTGCATCGCACCCTCGATGCTTGGGACGACCTCGAAGCCGTACTTCTCATACACGTGGCGGGCGCGCGGGTTGTCTTTATCCACACTCAGCGAGATAGCAGGCGCACCCTGCGAGCGGGCAAGGGCCACGGCGTCGTCGAGAAGCCTGCGCGACAGGCCCTGGCCCGCATAGCGCGACTCAACAGCAACAGCCAACTCGGGGATGTCCGGACCAAGGTTGGCCCAGCCTGCTGCATCAGGGCCGGACCAGTAGCGCAGCCAGATACCGCCGGCAGGCACGCTGAACTGGTCAAACGCCATGAAACCGCCATCGCGCTCTGGGTCCCAGTCATCGACGTAGCCGGGGAGATCGCGGGTATGGAATTCACTGACGGGCTTCGTTTCATCGCCGAAGACGTCCGTGAGGAAGAATAGGCGGGCGATATAGGTGCGGTCAGAAACCGAAGCGGGGCGTATCGAAAAATCCATACGCCCCACGTTACGCTCGCCCACAGCGGGCCGCCAATTAGAGAATTACTTGATCTCCATCAGCACTGCAGCCTTATTCACCTGACCGCCAGCCTCCACGGCCAGGCCGGTGACCGTGCCAGACTTGTGCGCCTTCACCGGGTTTTCCATCTTCATCGCCTCAAGCACGACCACGACATCGCCCTCAGCGACCTCCTGGCCCTCCTCAACGTTGACCTTGATCACGGTGCCCTGCATCGGAGCTGCCACGGCATCGCCAGAGGCAGCGGCCTTACCAGCGCCGGAACCACGGCGCTTGCGCTTCTTCCTCGGCGCCTGCCCCGCGCCGGCGAAAGCCAACGACGAAGGCAGCGCAACCTCAATGCGGCGGCCAGCGACCTCGACGACGAACTTCTTGTTCGGCTCGTTCTCATCCTCTTCAGGAAGATCAGCTGGATCGACATAAGGCTCGATGGTGTTGTCCCATTCCTCCTCGATCCACTTGGTGTAGACCTCGAAGCCCTCGTCATCACCGACGAACGCAGGGTGCTTCACGATCTCCTTGTGGAAAGGAATCACGGTAGGCAGGCCCTCGACGACGAACTCGTCCAGCGCGCGGGCCGAACGCTCCAGCGCCTGCTGACGGTCCTCACCAGTGACGATGAGCTTGGCCACCATGGAATCGAACTGGCCCGAAATCGCAGCACCAGCGCGCATGCCGGAATCCACACGCACGCCAGGGCCGGAAGGCTCCTTGTACTCGGTGACAGTGCCAGGGGCCGGCATGAAGTTGGAACCAGCATCCTCACCATTAATGCGGAACTCGAAAGAGTGGCCGCGCGGGGTGGGGTCCTCGTCGAAACGCAACTTCTCGCCCTCAGCGATGCGGAACTGCTCACGCACCAAGTCATAGCCGGTGGTCTCCTCGGTGACGGGGTGCTCCACCTGCAGGCGCGTGTTCACCTCAAGGAAGGACACGAGGCCGTCAGCGGCGACGAGGTACTCCACGGTGCCGGCGCCGTAGTAGCCAGCCTCCTTGCAGATGCGCTTCGCGGACTCATGGATGGTGGTGCGCTGCTCATCAGTGAGGAATGGGGCAGGGGCTTCCTCCACCAGCTTCTGGAAGCGGCGCTGCAGGGAGCAGTCGCGGGTACCCATGACCACTACGTTGCCGTGCTGGTCCGCAAGCACCTGGGCCTCCACGTGGCGGGCCTTATCCAGGTAGCGCTCCACGAAGCACTCGCCGCGGCCAAATGCTGCGGTGGCCTCACGGGTGGCAGACTCGAAGAGCTCCGGGATTTCCTCGCGGGTGTACGCGACCTTCATGCCGCGCCCGCCGCCACCGTAGGCGGCCTTGATCGCGATGGGCAGGCCGTGCTCGTCAGCAAAAGCGACGACCTCATCGGCATTCGCAACAGGATCCTTGGTGCCCGGAGCCATTGGTGCGTCTGCCTTCTCCGCGATGTGGCGTGCCGTGACCTTATCGCCAAGCGCGGCAATGGACTCAGGGGAAGGTCCGATCCAGATCAGGCCGGCATCGATCACGCGGCGCGCGAACTCATCGTTTTCTGCGAGGAAGCCATAACCAGGGTGGATAGCGTCCGCGCCCGAGCGCTCAGCAGCATCCAAGATCTTGTCCATGTCCAGGTACGATTCCGCCGGGGTAGAGCCACCAAGAGCGAACGCCTCGTCGGCAAGCTCCACGAATACCGAATCTGCATCCGGCTCCGCATAGACGGCCACAGAGCCGATTCCCGCATCCTTGGCCGCGCGGAATACGCGCACGGCGATCTCGCCGCGGTTGGCGACCAAGACCTTCGTGATCTTTTTGTCAGTTGCCACTTAAACTAGTCCTCCTGATGTGAACGCTTAATACGCACCATTGTTACACACCAAACGTGAGTAATCCGTCATGTTGTGATGGATCAAGGGTACTTTTAATTTTTTTGTAGGGGAAATCAGTCAGTGTATCGGCGATTTCCGCCTGCGCGTTACGACGATCGCGGCGTGTCGCTAGCAGCTGCATCACCGCGGGCAATCGGCATCCTCACCATGTTGCCCCACTCAACCCAGCCACCGTCATAATTCTTCACGGACTCAAAACCCAGAATATATTTCAGAACAAACCAGGAATGGGCACTGCGATCGCCCAGATGGCAGTACACCACGGTGTCCTGCTTCGGATCCAGATCCTTATAGGCCTCCGCGATTTCCTCATAGGACTTAAAGCGGGCATTTGGATACACCGCATCGCCCCACGCAATATTCACCGCGCCAGGGATGTGGCCCGTGCGCAGTGCGCCGGGGAAGTTCTCAGTGCCGCTAATCTCCGTGGCGCCGGCGAACTCTTTGGAGCTGCGCACATCTACGAGTGCCAGGTCCTTGGTGGTGTCAGCCGTCTTGAGGTCGTCGACAAGCGCACGGATGGCCTCGTCGTTACGCTCCACGACGGGGTAATCGGTAGCGGGCAGCTCGGGCACGGCGAAAGAGGTGTCGCGTTCCTCACCCATCCAGGCGTCGCGGCCGCCGTCGAGCAGGCGCACGTCCGGGTGGCCGAAAAGCTCAAACACCCAGTAGGTATAGGACGCCCACCAGTTGGACTGATCGCCATAAATCACCACAGTGTCGTCGCGGGAGATGCCGCGATCGCTCATGAGCTGGGCAAACTGCTCGCCGTCGATGAAATCGCGCGTGACCGGATCGTTCAGGTCCTTGTCCCACTCAATGCGCACCGCGCCGGGGATATGGCCGATGTCATAAAGGAAAGCATCCTCATCAGACTCGACAACGCGCAAACCGGGCGTGCCAAGGCGGGCGGACAACCACGAAGCGGACACCACACGCTCCGGGTGCGCGAACTTCGCGTACGCGGGGTTCGAATCAAATTCAATGGCCATGAAGACCTAACTCCTTGAGATATTTTTAGTTCATTGCGCAACGATACCCGCTTGAAGTGATCTTTGGGCATGAGCGGGGGCGTGTGTGACGGGTGTGGCACTTGCGGGAGGGCTGTGGCGTGGCCTGAAGCGGTTAAACAGGCGGGCTGTGTTTTGCGTTACTAAACGCGTTCTTGAAAGGCGGAAAATAACGCCAAATAATAAAATTTTCTGTGAGGTGACCCGTTGAGACGTGACCTGACCCGGCTTGGTCGCCGCACCCCCTTAAAACCCATGTAACACCTGTATGAGGAGGTTTCCTGTGAAGAAAGCAATCGTCGTATTTGAGGTAGAGGGCGGCTCCGATAAAGGGGACGACGGCCACCGCAAAGACACCATGCCCATCGTCAACGCGATCAAGGACGCCGGCTGGCACTCCGAGGTCATCTACTACCACCCCGATACCGCAGAGGAGACCTTCAAGAACGTCTCCGAAAACTTCGACGCATACATCTCCCGCGTCAACCCAGGAAACGTCCCAGGCGGCGAAAAGGGCTACCTGGATCTGCTGACCAAGCTTTCCGACGCAGGCCTCGTCGGCATGTCCACCCCAAGCGACATGCTGGCCTACGGCGCCAAGGACGCGCTGGTCAAGCTCACCGACACCCCATTTGTTCCCGACGACACCTCCGCCTACTACACCGTCGAAGACTTCAAGAACACCTTCCCAACCACCCTGTCCTACGGCGAGCGCGTGCTGAAGCAGAACCGCGGCTCCACCGGCCAGGGCATCTGGCGCGTGCGCCTCGCAGACAAGGAACTGGCCGCATCCGTCGAGCCAGGCACCGCCCTGCCTCTCGACACCGAACTGAAGTGCACCGAGGCCGTCGACAACAAGACCCACGACTACACCCTGGGCGAGTTCATGCACTTCTGCGAGCAGTACATCATCGGCGACAACGGCATGCTGGTAGACATGCGCTTCCTGCCGCGCATTGTGGAAGGCGAGATCCGCATCCTGCTGGTGGGCAACGACCCAGTCTTCGTCGTTCACAAGAAGCCAGCCGAGGGTGGCGACTCCTTCTCCGCAACCCTGTTCTCCGGCGCGAAGTACACCTACGACAAGCCAGAGTCCTGGCCCGAGCTGATGGAGATGTTCGCGGAGGCACGCCCGGTAATCGCCGAGAAGCTTTCCGACGATGAGGTGGTCCCATTGATCTGGACCGCAGACTTCATGCTCGATGACGCCGAAGACGGTAGCGACACCTATGTCCTCGGCGAAATCAACTGCTCCTGCGTCGGCTTCACCTCAGAGCTGAACATGGGCATCCAAGAGAAGGTCGCCGCTGAAGCAATCGCGCGCGTCGAAGCGCAGCACGCTTAGCGCTAGCTGAGCAGTTTTTCTACTGAGGCAGGGTCGGCGTCTGAAAGCATGCCGCGGCAGCGGTCATATTCGGTGTCGTCGCCGATCGCCTTGCTGGCCAGCGCCAACATCGCGATCGCTTTTAATGGGCCCTGGTTCGGCTCGTGGTCAAATGGCACCGGGCCCCACCCTTTCCACCCATTTGCGCGCAGGCGATCGAGGGACCGGTGGTACCCGGTGCGCGCGTATGCATAGGCGACCAGGGTATCGCCATTGTCTAGCTCATTTTTAGCGCGGGCTGCCCACACGCTCGGGGAATCGGGGTGGGCGTAGGCCGTATCGTCGGCAAGCAGGTCCTTACCGGCGGCAGGGTCTTCTGGGAGGTGCAGTGGGGGAGGGGCAAGCATGTCATTAATTTCCATGCACCCAGGGTACCTGTGTTGGCGTTCGGGGCACTTTTGGCCGACAGATTGCCATTTTGTTTGGGAAAAGGGCGAATTTGTCGGCCGAATGTTACGGGTGGGGGCGCTCGAGTAGGCGCAAGATCTGGCGCTGCACGCTCTCCAAAGGCCCGCGCTTGAAGAACAACAACCAGACCGGCGCGAAGGCCAAGGGCACCAGAAGGTTCACCCAGGCCCATTTCACCCACGCGATATTCATGCCCTGGCTGGCCAGCCACCCTAAAAACAGGATGTGGGCGGTGTACACGGTCAGCGGCATGCGGCCCACCGCGCGCAATGGGTACATGACCAGGTTAAACGGCCGGAAAAGGCACAACAGAACGCACAGGCCAATCACCAGCAGCGAGGTGCCGATGCTCCCTAAAAGCTCCGCGATCGAACCCGAGTGCGGCACATAGACCCAGAGCCAGCCGGCATCGCCAAGGGGAGTCACCCCGGGCGCGCTATCAAGCATGCTCGTGAACTCCTCCAGATGTGTACCCCGCGCGGCCTGCCTCTCAATAAAGTCACTGCGCGACAGGTACAGGGAAGAAAGCCAGAAACCGGCCGCCGCCAACACGCCACCGATCCCGATCAGCCCATCCCAGGCGGTGCGCCACTTCACCAGTGCGTTGCCGGTAGCCATGCCCGCCACAAACACCGGTACCAGGGTGAGCAGAGGGAACGCGCCTGTCAAAAACAGGAGCTCGAGGGAGCGGGAGGGGTAGTCGATAAGCAGAGGCCAGGTGGGTACGCCGCCGGGATCCGGGCTCTCGCGCCAGACATGAGACAGCCAGGGGCACACAAACACGCCCACGGCGGCGAGCAGGGCCTGTGCCCATCCTGGGACGCGGAAGAGGAGGGGAGCGAGCACAAGGTAGAGGGCGCCATAGGTGGTCAGGATGACGATGGGCCCGGTGTGCTCCGTGGTGATCGTCAGGCCCAGCAGGATTAGCAGCAACCCGCGCACCACAAATTGCACCAGCGACTGGCCTGCGGTGCGGGTGCGCGACATCAGCACCACCGACACCCCGGCCAGCACCGTGAACAGGATCGTGGAGCGGCCCTGAAAGAGCTGGTAGAACCAGTTATCGCGATCCTGGTGGAAGAAAGTGTGCATCACGAACATGCCAAAAATGGCGATGGCGCGAGCAAGATCAATGCCGTCGACTCGTTCCTGGCGCACGAAGGGTTAATCCCAGAAGTCGGAGGCGTTCAGCCCGAAGGAATACAGCATGCGGCGCAGCAAAGGCAGAGAGATGCCGATCACGGAGGAAGGGTCGCCTTCAATCCGGTCGATGAACCAGCTGCCCAAGGCCTCGAGGGTGAACGCGCCCGCGCAGCCCAGGGGTTCGCCGGAGGCGGCGTAAGCTTCGATATCGGCGTCCGAGACATCGCCGAAGTGCACGGCGGTGGAGATGGTGTCCACTTTCCACTCGCCCCGGTAGCACACCGCGTGCCCAGTCAGCAGCTGTGCTGCCTTCCCACGCTGCGCCTTCCAGCGTTCGATGGTGCGCTCCACGGTATGTGGCTTGCCGACGAGCTGCCCCTCCAGAAGCAGCATCGAATCGCAGCCCACCACCACATCGTTGGGGTAGTCGGGCGCAATTACCTGGGCCTTCCCCTTTGCTAGGGCGGCGACTTTGGTGGCTGGGTCCTCGTCGGCAAGCGAGGCGAGCAGGGCGTCCTCGTCGATGTCCGCGGGCCTGATCAGAGGGGTGACGCCGCCGGATTCGAGGATCATGCGGCGCGACGGGGACTGCGAGGCGAGGACGATACGCGGAGACATGCGCATGATTGTAGCCGGTCGATAAATCTTGCTAAAACAGGCCAAAAACCCGGGTTTTCACAAGATCCATCGACCGCAGCCGCTAGTAAAAGGTGACCGTGCTGAACGCGGCCGGGTTGTAGAGTTGCTGCGGCGTCAGGCGGGATTCAGGCGCGCCCCACAGGTTGCGCTCCACGTGTGCCGGCGCCTTCGTGGCTTCCGCATGCAGGGAGGTGAGCACGGCGGTCAGTGCTGCCAGCTCATCGTCGCTGGGGTTGCCTTTGAGCACCTTGAACATCGGTGTAGTCAGCAAGTGAATTCTCCTTTGATCCTTAGAGCGGAATATTACCGTGCTTCTTCGGGCGGGGGTGGAGCACCTTGCGCTCCAGCAGGCGCAGGCCCTCGGTGACCTGCGCGCGGGTGGCGCTCGGTGCGATGACAGCATCGATCAGGCCGCGCTCCGCCGCCACGTAGGGGTTGATATTGGCCTCCGCGTACTTCTCCGCGTCGGTGTCCAGCTGTTCTGCGGCGGTCGTGGCATCGGCGAGCGCGATCTGAGCGGTCGGCCACGCGAAAGCCAAGTCGGCGCCCAGATCCTTCGAGCCCATCAGCACGTAGCTTGCGCCCAGCGCCTTGCGCGTGATCACGGTGATCATTCCCACTTGGGCTTCGGCATACGCATACGCCAGGCTTGCAGCGCGCGTTACGACGTTCGCCTCTTCCTCTTCGGGTGCTGTGATGAAGCCGGGGGAGTCCACAAACTTTAGAATCAGCAGGTTGAAGGCGTCGCACATGCGGATGAAGCGGGCAGCCTTGTCGGAGGCGGCGGCGTCGAGGCGGCCTTCTTGGGACTGGGGCTGGTTTGCCACAATGCCCACCGCGCGGCCGGAGATGTGGGCGAAACCGGTGACGATATTAGGTGCGAACTCGGCCTTGAGTTCGAGGAGATCGCCGTCGGTGACCTGCTTGATGATCTCGCGCACGTCATAGGTGGCGGCATCGTCGTCAGGCATAAATGTGTCCAGGGCGGAGGTGTCCACGTTGTCGGGGGCCTCAAGGATGGGGACGTCGGCGCGGTTGTTCACCGGCAGGAAGCCGGCGACGGTGCGCGCCAGGCCGATCGCATCCTTATCAGTGGGGGCCATTAAAGATGCCAGGCCGGTGGTCTGGGAGTGCAGTGAGCTGTCGCCGACAGGCTCAGCCAGGTGCACCGACGCGCCCTCGACCAAGATGGCGATATCCGCCAGCGGCACCTGCAGCGCCGCGATAGAAGAGGTGGTTCCCGCAACGACTGCGATCTGCGGGATCAAACCAGAAGCCTCCGTGGCAGCGCGCAGCAGCTTCGCATACATCGCGGCGGTGACCACGCCCTCTTGGAAGCGTGGGCCCTCGGAATCGTAAATCCCGATCAGGGGCACGCCGGTCTTCGTGGCCAGGTCGTAGATCTTCAGCATTTTCTCTGCGTAGACCTCGCCGAGGCGGCCATCCAGGATGGTGGGGTCCTGCGAGAACACGCACACCCGGCGCCCGCCAATCTGCCCGTAGCCGGTGACAACGCCGTCGGTGGCAGGCTTGTTGCGGTCCATGCCGTACTCTTCGACGCGGTGACGCGCCAGGGCATCGGTCTCTGTAAAGGTGCCCTCGTCGAGAAGCTCCTGCACACGTTCGCGGGCAGTCTGATTGCCGGCGGCGTGGGTGGATTCAACAACCTCGCTGCCCAGCGGTGCCTGCGCCTCCTCGAGGCGGGAGCGCAGGTCTGCCAGCTTTCCAGCGGTCGTGTTCAAATCGGGTTGAGAAGCAGTCATAATGTCACAGTCTAAGTCGTGCAGGGGTGGTTATACAGTATCGGGGCAGGTGTGCCTGTATGAGTATCGTCGGCGGCGCCGATTTCGTTTCATCGCCGCACGCGGACCTACCTGTAGGCCGGCGGGATCAGCTCCGCCGCTTCCAACAGCCGCTGGGTAAGGATGATCAGGCCGAAGCCGATCAGCATGTTCCCGCTGATGTCGGCCGCCGCACTATTGCCCCCGACGGCCCACAGCACCAGCGCGCCTGTCATCACCAGCGCTGCGGGCAGGAAGCCCTTAGAGATAGGCATCCACACCAACCAGATCAGCAGCCCCAGGGCGATGAGCAGCAGGATACTGGTGATCGTCGAAACGGCGCGTTCGCCAGCCCACATCGCCACCGAGCAAGCACCAACGACGAGCAGTGCGACGAGGGCCGTCAGCCGCAAATTTAACGGAGGGGTCTGTTTCTCATTCTCGGGGTGGGTCATTCCCTCAGACTAGTCCATAATGTGGCGGACTTCGGGCCCGGATGGCCACGCGAAGGGCTAGTATTTATTCATTCACTTAGCGCGCACTGAAAGGCACCCCATGACTGACCAGCATCCAAACACCATCGAGATCCAGCACCGCGACACCTTGTTGCCCGCCTACTTCGGAGATTTCGGGGGCCAGTACGTGCCAGAGCCCCTGTTCCCGGTGCTGGATGAGTTGGAGAAGGCCTTCGTCGAAGCGCGCGAAGACCAAGCCTTCCTGGACGAACTTGCCCGCCTGCAGTCAAAGTTCCTGGGCCGGCCCACCCCGACCTATGAGTGCGAGAACCTGCCGCGCGTGGGGTCCTCGCGAATTTTCCTGAAGCGTGAGGACCTCGCCCACGGCGGCGCCCACAAGGGAAACCAGGTGCTGGCCCAGGCGCTGTTGGCAAAGCGCCTGGGCAAGAACCGTCTGATCGCGGAGACCGGCGCCGGCCAGCACGGTACCGCCACGGCGATGGTCGCGGCGCTGATGGACATGGAGTGCGTGATCTACATGGGCGCCCAGGACGTGGCCCGCCAGCAGCCGAACGTGCGCCGCATGCGCCTGATGGGTGCGACTGTGGTGCCCGTGACCAATGAGGCCGGCGGCTCCATGTCCAACGCCATCGACATCGCGCTGAATGATTGGGTGGAGAACCTCTCAACCACCCACTATGTTCTGGGCTCCGCGTGCGGCCCCCACCCTTTCCCCACGCTGGTGAAAGAGTTTCAGGCTGTGATCTCGCGCGAGTCCCGCCAGCAGATGCTGGAGGACACCGGCCGCCTCCCCGACGCCGTGATTGCCGCAGTGGGCGGCGGCTCTAACGCGATCGGCGCGTTCGCCGAGTACCTGAAGGATGAGCCGGGCAACGCCGATGTCAAGCTCATCGGCGTGGAGCCCGCGGGCGAGGGCCTGGACACCGACAAGCACGGTGCCGCCCTGAACCACGGCAAGATCGGCCTGCTGCACGGTTCACGATCCTATGTTGTGACCGGCCAGGACGGCGAGGTCCTGCCAGAGTCTTTCTCCGTGTCCGCCGGTTTGGATTACCCAGGCGTGGGCCCCGAGCACTCCTACCTGCGTGAGATCGGCCGCGCCGAGTACGTAGCCGTGACCGACGAGGACGCTTTGCAGGCCTTCCGCCTACTCTCCCGCTATGAGGGCATCATCCCGGCGCTGGAATCCTCCCACGCTCTGGCCTACGCCCTGAAGCTTGCCGAGGTTGCGGAGACCGAGGGCCAGGAGCTCAACCTGCTGGTCAACCTGTCTGGCCGCGGCGACAAGGATTTGGAGTACGTGCACAACATTCTTGGCGATTCGCTTTTCGACGACCCCGAGCAAGCCCCCGTCGGCGACATCCGCATCAGCGAGGTGCTGGCCTCCATGACCACCACCTCCAACGAGCGCGAGGCCGGCCACACAGTCGCGCACAAGTAGATCGCTTTACGACGATGGGTTGCCCGCTGGCGGCTCTGTTGAACAAGGAAGGAAGCTGAGTATGGATATGAAAAAGTACACTTATCAGACCTCGTGGTCGGAAGAGGACCAAGAGTACGTGTCAACCGTTGCTGAATTCCCTTCGTTGTCATGGTTGGATGCAGACCGACAGGAAGCAGAGCAGGGGCTAATTGACCTCGTCGCAGAGGCTACTGAGGATATGGAAGCCTCCGGAGAAACTATTCCTGTCCCAAGAGGGAAGCCGTAACTACTCTGACAAACTTAATGTGCGCACTTCTCCCTCGCTGCATCGGCGGCTCGCTATTGAAGCTAAGGCTGAAGGCATCTTGCTTAATGCTTTGGTGAACCAAAAACTCGCATCAGCCTAGTTTTCTTGATTTCGTCAAAGGGGTAGTGGCTGCCCCTGCAATATCTAATGTCTTCCAGCATTTGAATTGGTTCGATTTATTCAGTCTCATCCGGTCGGAATATTCTAATGTACAAGTTTTCTCTTGGCCTCTCTATGTCTCCAGAGCGTGCCAATCCTCGCCCTGCCAGGTCAGCGCAGCTGCAATTGAGTCGGAAGCGAGGAGCTCACTATGAAAACGTTTGAACATTGTGTTTCCTGAACGCATCAGCTTGACATTCAGCCTGTATGCGGCTTCAAGCATCTCCTCGAGCTGGGGGATTGGCTTTACGTGGTAGATGGCATCGACTATTGCTGGGAGAGTTACCACTAACCTGGTCACCGGGGTCAGGTTATATTTTTCATACGAGTAGACCCACTGCAAGTGAAGGTCTTCTTCCTCGAAGATATCCTCGGTGCGCTCACCATTTATGAACAGCGTGTAGGAAAAAGCTCCATTTTCTTCCTTGTTGGCAACTGCTACTAGCGTCTCTAGGTTGCCCACGTTGAGGGAGAGTAGGCGGAAAGAATTAGCGGTCTTGTTTGTGGACGGTAAGCACGTGATTGTCCACAAATGCCGCTGAGTATTTATCACATCAGGAACAGCATTATACAAATACCAGCCCACAACCTGACGCAGTAATGGGTAGATGTCATAATTCGAGAGTTCGGCAAACTTAAGGGTTGAGGCACTATTAATACCCTGCTGCGGGCGCACTCGCTTGCTGCGTTCCCAAGGCAAGGCTATGGACAGGTGCTCTTCCACTGATATCTGGATTTCATCCGTTCCAAGAGGTCGTCTGGTGTCTTTGATATTGCGCAAACTATTGGTTCTCTCCGTAACACCGATCAGTAATTTTTCTGCTGCGGACAGGTCGCCTACAGGGAGCGGAAAGAATTCAAATGCCACAATGTCATCCCAACGGCGTCGGTGCTGAGCGAACCTAGTCACCACATTTTTCGACTGTCCAGCGTAGAGAAAAGAATCGGCAAACGTTAGGCGATACAGGCCGCGTAGCGTCTCTTCGTCACGAAGAATAATTGCGATGGATTCAAGCTCCGAGACATCATATTTGATACCTTCTAAACGCAGCGATGAGGTTTCAAGCGTTGTCTCTTCGCCGAGGGGATTTACCATATTCCACAACTCCTAGAATTAACTCTCAGTAGTTTAGCTGCGGGAAGACATTTGCCAGGGTAATTGGGATTGATGCGCAGGTTTAGGCCACTGTCGGATGTGGAGAGTTGGCCCCGGCTTTCCGGTAGTCCTGCTCGTCAACTTTATCGACACGGGAAGTTAAACGACCTTTTGCATAGCAACATGTCGCTTGCCGACGATGCCCCAACGCCTCTGATGCTGCCCTTAAATCTTGTCCTGTTGCGTTGTACAAGTACCAACCGGATACCAAGCCGCGCATCCGGGAGAATCAGACCTTCCGCAATTTCTCTTCTACCCAATCGAATCCAATACGTTCTTGCTCAATGCGCAGCCATGTATTGTCCGCGTTCGAGTGTAGGAATTCGAGGGGCGCGAGTTCATCAGGAGTGAGCGTTTCTGGATCAAACCTTTTGGATGTTGTTTCTTCGACCCCGAAGTCGGCGTGGCTGCGGCAGGTTTCGATATCCATGAGGACTGAACGCGTGTGGGGGAGATTGCGCCTAACGCGGTCGAGGATATAAAACCCATTGGAATCGAGGTCGCCCCAGTACAGCACGTCCTTAGTCACAAGGTTCACAGCGTTGTTGGTCAGTGAGATTGCGTTGAGGCCTTGGCCGTACACAGCGACGGTGTGCGGCATGTCAGGCAGGGCCAGATAGCTTTGGAAGTTCTCAACGATGATTACGCGTGATCCTGGCAGGTCCGTTGCGCGCGCGTCCTCTAGCTCGCAGACCACGCGAAGAAGCCCAAAGAGGGACAGGGAAGGGTCTAAGCTTCGCATATCGACGAGTGCTGGAGGGGACTTGAATTCCAGCGGTCCGGTTAGCGCTTCAATTAAGGAGCGGCGCTTTTCTAACCATTTGCTGTCGATTCCTTTGATGGGGAGTTCTCGGATGTAGTGCATGGATGTGTCGTGGTTGTTGATCCATGTCACCGTGTCGATGAACTGGGCGGCGGTGGTGTCGTCGAACTCTTTCCAAGTTGCTAGGCGGGCTATCAGGGCTGGCCGTGAGGATGCGCCGAGCGCAGTAACGAATCGGTCGAGGAGGGTATTGATCCTTTCCCACTCTGGCAACATTCCTGCTAGGCGTGCGGCCGTCTCTGGAGAATCGAGGACCACCGATGCGGGAATAGTGTGGGTGCCGTAAACATCGAGGCGCTTGGTCGCAGTCTTTGGGGTGAGCCAGTGGGCTTCCCAAGCCGCTAACCATAAACGCACACTAGCCCCGTTGTCGGCAGCAACCTCGGCTGCTGTGGGCGGCTGCAAACTAATGGACAGAGGGGTGAACTCACCACTTAGCCAGGTGCGATGATTCCGGCTGTAGAAAGTTAGGGCGCGCTTGCGCACATCATCTGGGTGTTTCACCTTTAGCCTCTTCAAATGAAAGTTCGGCGATGCGGGAGTGTTTGCGGTCGGGGCAGGCGACCATGAGGATGCCACCGATATAGTCTTCGACGGTTTGTAGAAGTTTCAGCGGGGTGGCCAGGATCATATGGAAGCCGAATCGGTGGAAGGCTTCCATAGCGGCGCGGGTGAATTCGGCATCAGCCCGGTCAAATGCTTCGTCGAGGATCACGGTGCCAAACTTCGGGTAGGTCACCCCGTCACGAACCACCGTTGCCCGTTTCGCTTGCGCGACGGTGGCTCCCATGCCGGTGAGCCGGTATCGAAGAGCGGCCGCCAAGCAGAAGGAGGAGAGCTTTTGGGCTTGTCCTCCCGACAGACCTTCAGCGGAGTCGTACACTGCGCCTCGTGTGTCGTCTGGAGTGATCTCTACCCCAAGGAATTTCACGTGTTTTCGGGTATCTAATCGGAGGTCGCGCTCGCGTGGGGTGGTGTTGTCGCTGATGGTGATGTCATCGATAACGGCTTTGAGCTTGGAAAATCGGGCTTCGCTGGTGGCCTGGTCATCGTCGTGAAGCGAGCCTGCGAGTGCGTCGTTGAGCTTGGCAATGAAGTCGCGGGCGACGGCGGGTTGGGCCTCTTTGACTTCGATCCGAAGATAGTTGGGGCCGTAGAAACTTACTTCAGCCAGGGATTCGTTGATGGGCACGATGGAGGTTCGCGTCTTTGCGGTGGCCTCGGAGAGGAGGCGTCGTAGCCTGCCAAGATGCCGATCGGTTTGTTCGCGGAGAAGTCTGCGGAAGTCGGCTTCGAATCGGGGGAGATCATCATCTTCGAGGCGATCGAGTTCGGCCAGGAAGTCCCCGCGCCATTGCAGGTCGGGGTGGAGGTCGCCTCGGCGCTGCGGCCATTGGTCCACGTATTTTTCCATGGAGGTGCGTACTGAGTTATCTAGCCCACCGATTTTGGTGGTCAATCTGGTGATCTGGTCACTGAGCTCTTGCTGTAGTGTGCGTTGGAGCTCATCGATGGTGGAGCGTTGGATACGGCGGGTGCGTGTATCCACACGAGTTGCTAGGCGCGCCGAGACGTCGTCGGTAAGCGGTTCCGTGTTCTCTAACACTTGCTGCGCCTCGGAGCGGGCGGACTGGGCGTCTTCTAGCTTGGTTTCTAGCCCGCCGATCTTCAAGGTCAAGTCAGTGTGCTCGTTCGACTTCTCAGTGATGCGGGCCGTGGCCACTTCCAGTCGCTTCTGTAGCTCGGCGAGCTGCTCGTTGTCGTCGATGAGACGATCGAGCATAACCTCGGCAGTTCCGAGGTTTGAAAGGGCTGAAGCGACGTCGATAAGCGAAAAGTCCTCTGTTTCTAGAAGGCGTTTGCACGTTGTTACGCGGCCCTGCAGATGCGAGAGGTTGGCTTCGAAACGCTCACGCTTGTCGACGAGCACCTCTAACTCTGAGTTCTTCTTTGTGATCAGCGTGGTGAGCTCATCAATTTTATCGTCGACATTTCCGGACAGTACCCATCGGGAACGGTCGTTGATGGAGTGCCGGTCGTCCTTGATCTGGCGGGTCTTGTTCTTAGTCTGTCCTTCCAAGGTGACTGCTTTAGGTGCAGCGCGGAACTCATCGAGAGTCTCAGCACATGCGTGATCGAATCTGTCGGAGAGTTGAGTTTGCAACCAATTGTGGTAGCGGCCTTGGCGGACGACCAGCTTTGTACTCAGAGAATCCTTTGCGAAAGGGCGCGGAGTGTCGTTTTCCATGGCGGCGGTGACACGGACATACTCCAGCTTCGCATTGAGATGAGTCGTATCCACGGCTTGGCTGACCTTGCGATAGTGCTCGTCGGGCACGATCAATGTCCGGGCGAAGCCACCGAGAAGTCGTTCAGCGGCGGGTTGCCACCTGAGATGGTCATCGTGCATGTAGATTTCGTCAGCGACAAAGGGCAGTTCCTTCAGGGGGATACCGGTGATATCCACAATCTTCTGGCGAGCGCGCAGCAGGCGGGCGTCCATTGAGGAGCGATATTTCTTAATGATCTGCAGCTCTTCGCGGGAATCACGGATCGCCTTCTCAGTGGAGTCAATCTGCGCGTAGATAGTTCCGCGGCGGGATTCCTTTTCCGCAATCTCACTACGCGCGTCCTCCACTTCGTTGCGTAGTGATTCTGCGATGAGGGAAAATTCTTCGCTGTTCGTCGGAACTGGTGTGCCGTCGCCCAGCTGGTTTAGTAGTCCCGCGTATGCGCCAGCCTGCTTTTGCACGTGCTCTAGTTCATTGCGCGCCTTGTCGCACTGGTTCCGGGCAGCTTGGACTCCGGCGTCACCGACGCCATGGATCTGGGCGTTGACCGTGTCTTTCTCAGCGTTGAGTGCGTCGAGCTCCGATTTCACCTGTGACCTCTCAGCCTTTTTAGCCTCCTTCTCTGAGGCGAACCGCTCTACGTCCTCCGACGCAAAGCTGACACGCTTATCAGCCATGAAACGGAGTAACCCAGCAGCCTCCTCCTTGGCATGAGTTTGCTGCTCGATCAATTCGTTTGCGCGGTTGATGGAGTCTCTCATAGGTGTGAGGTGGGCGATCTGGTCACGCGCCGTCAGCACCGTGGAGTGGGCGGTTTGCAGCTCAGTGAACGTGGTCGCAGCGGTTTCGGCGATCTCGAACGTTTCTGGCTCCGGCAGCATGAAGGAGCGCATGAGGTGGTTAAGATCACCGAGAGTTTTCGCTGATTGTGTGCGATGTAACAAGGCCAGCGCCCCGTCGTCCGGAATGCCTAGTTGTTTGCGCAGGGCTGCGATGAAAGGGGCGTGGCTCCGGTTGATCGCGAAAGCGTCTTGATGCCCACGTTTGGCTAAAGAAATGTCGGCCTCATTGACGGCGATTTCTTCGAATTCCGTGAGCTCTACTTGGCGAGGCAGTGCGATGAACAAATTTTTAACATCGGCAGCAGCGTGTGCGTTGGCGTTCAAGTACATGATGTACACAGCACTGACCTCGGTGCCTAGGCCGTCGGAGTAGGTGAGGTTGACACCCGACCACGTTGCACCGGTGCGAAGGTAGGAGCGGGTGAGCTCGTCTACTTCGAGGGAGTGCTCCCGCCGCCACGCGCCGCGGCAGTACGTGATCAGGTCGCGGCCAGAGGACTTTGCCGTGTCGGATGCTGCAGCGTTGAACTTGCGCTTGATAGGCGGGACAAGAATGGTGGACACTGCGTCGATCAGTGTGGACTTGCCGGAACCAGATGCCCCCGTAATCAGGTAGCCTTCGCGGGCGACATGCACCGTGTGCAGGTTATTAAACGTGCCCCAGTTGTAGACCTGGATGCGGGCGAGACGGAACTGCCCTTCGATGGTGGCGATCATGCTTCTTCCTCCAGGAGGCTTTGGTAGCTTGCGGTCACTGCGGCGATCTCCTCCGCGGAAAACAAAATGCGCAGTACTGGTGAGACTTCGAAGCGGCCCGCGGTGTTCGTTTTCACCACGATGGAGTTGTTTTTGAACTTGTTCCACGCCGCATCGAATTTCTTGCGCTGCTTCGTGTGGTCTGTTCCCTCGGCCACTTGGTAGGGCAGCGTTGCCTCGAACACCTCGTTTTCGTCGACGATGGTGCGTTCGTTGGGATTTGTGTGGATGAGTGCCTTGCGCAGGTGCAAAAGTACAATCGTATCGACGAAGTAAAGCGACATTGTTCGCAGCATCGCGCGTTTGTCGGGATGCTCTGCTTCCCATGTTTTGGTGTAAGCCACGCCAGCGTTGTCATCGATCACCAAGGTGAGGAAAAGGTTGTCCAGCTGTTGGGCTAGGACTTCCCGGGAAGTGGAGACGGTGGCGAAGATTTCGGGGGACGTGAGGGTGGATACGTATGGGCCACGGATTAGTTCGGCGAGCGCGCGACGTTGGCCGGAAGTGAGCGTGCCGGTGTCGCCGTCGTAAAGAGTCGTGGGGTCGGAGTCATGGTCATTCATAGTGGTGTCCTTCGATGGCGTGGTCAAAGACGTGGACAGGGTAGCGGGCTTGCCAGTGTTGGCCACTGCGGGAATCCCACTGCAAGTACTCAGTACCTTCGCTCCGGCGTCCGTGCTTTTCTACTAGTGTGATCACACCTACTACGCTGGCCACTCCTTGTGTTGCGGGATGGTCCTGCAACACATCGCCGATAGTGGCTACACCACGGCGTTGCACTGAGGCGTTTACCGCACCGGTGAGTTCTTGCCAGTCAATTTCTGATTCACGGATGTGGCGGCGCAGTTCCTCTAGGTCTACTTCCCCCGCTTCGGCAACCTCAACGCCTTCTTCGATGCGATAGTCCTGCGGGTCCCATAGCGTCCAGCTGGACACTGATTTGGCTTGGTGGGTGCTAAGTTCTAGCTCTAGGCACACTTGGTGTCCTGGGTTGATTCCGCTGCGCGCTACTTTCAACGCCTCCGCGGTCGCCTCATTGATTGCTTTGGTCAGGGCTTGCTGGGATTCCGCTTCGCGCGATTGGACAAAGCGTCGCAGCGAACGGGACAAACTGGTCATTGAATCGTGTACCTGTGCAGATGAAGCGTCCAGGGTGTTCATCAATAGTTGGAGTTGGAGGCGTTCGTCGGGCTCAAGCTTATCGACGAAATCTCGCGACATTACAGACTCCAGCGTGGCATCGAACCGGTGGGATAACTCTGGGTCGAGGAAGAGATCGTAGAATCCTCCAAACGCTTTGCCTGCCTCCGATTGCCCGATCATGTCGACACCACGAAAAACGTTATCCAATACGTCGGCGGCGGTGCGGTCGTCCTCCACGATTGATTGGCGCAGCTCCAGATTGACCTTTTCTACCTCTGCCTGCACGCGGGCAAAATCTGCGGGAAGGTCGCTAATGAGGTTTAAGATTTCTCGGGCTTTTTCTACTGCTTCGGCGTTGGCGATCACGGTGACACCGTGATCCTGGATTTGGTCGATTTGCCTCTGGATGCTGTCGCGCTGTGCTTCTAGGCGTGCGATTGCCGTTGTTTCATCCGGATCCGTTTCGGCAGCGAGCGTATGCAGAGAGGACATCAGCGTTCCCAGCCGAGACTTCGTCACCGTATGCTGGGGATTAGCCAGCTGCATAGCGTAATCAAGAGCGGTGTGAGCGTCGGGGGAGAGCTCATAGGTTTCGTCGTGTAGATCCTTCGGGCTGCGACGCACTAGGGGTAGCCGGCCTTAACCCAGTCGTTGACGTACGCGGTGGCAGCTTTGGGAAGCTCCTCATCAGTTTGTTCGCGAATGTCCGCAAGAAGTGGCTCGACAGCAGAGATGAAATCATTGCCAGCGATAGGCTTGTTTTCGCCCTTGAATGTAGCGCTAAGAATGGTGAGGATCGCCGGCGCGTTATTCGCACGCAAGAGAGTCCATGCGGGGGACTCTTTTGCCAGTCGCGACAGCGTGAAAACATCGGCGAGTGATTGAGCCCGAGTCATGAGTGCAATCCGTCTCGTCGTGCGCCTGGGCTCTTTGATCTGCTTTGCCGGCTCTGGCTAGCGTACGTGTCGCGCCAGTCCATGTGCCTGGCTTTGGGTTTCCTGGGCATTGCGAAACTCCTTCAATCTTGTTGCCTCTTACTCTAGAGTGACTGCCGGACATCGGGGCCGGTAATTGAGAACAAGCGTTCGCGATGCCCTAAATATATGAGGAAGATCGCACGCGCAATCAGATCAGGCGAGAAGCTGAACCTAAGTGGATCCGAATCGAGCGTGAAGGCGGTCGACGGCTCCACCCGGTGAGAAACCTAACAGAAATGTTTTATGAATTAGCGTATACAGGGGTCTATGACCACTTTCAATATTGAGAACCCCAACAACGGTAAGACAGAAGAACAATTCAACCGGATCGACGATGCCGACCGCGACGCCATCCTCGACCAGTCCACCGAGGCCTTTAAGCAGTGGCGCAAGACTTCCATCGAGGAGCGCGCGGCCGTTCTGGCCAAGACCGCCGACCTGTACGAAGAAAACAAGACCGAGCTGGCGCAGCACATCGGCCGCGAAATGGGCAAGCTCACCCGCTGGGCTGAAGGCGAGCTAGACATCGTCATCGCCATTTATCGCTGGTACGCAGAGCACGCCCACGAGGTACTCGCCGATACCGAACTTCCAGCCCAGGGCGCGCAGCGCACCTTCGTGGCTAAGGAACCGCTAGGCCCCATCCTGGGCATCATGCCTTGGAATTTCCCTTACTACCAGGTAGCACGCTGGGCAGCACCGAACCTGCTTTTGGGTAACACGCTGGTGCTGAAGCCCGCGTCGATTTGCCCGCTGTCCTCCCAGGCCTGCCAGGACCTGCTTGAGGAAGCAGGCCTGCCGAAGGGCGCCTTTATCAACGTGTACGCTTCCGGCTCCCAGATGGATCCATTCGTTGCGGATCCACGCATCACCGGTGTTTCGTTGACCGGTTCGGAGTCCGCTGGCGCCGCCGTCGCCAAGACTGCCGGCGAGAATTACAAGAAGAGCCTGCTTGAGCTCGGCGGTAACGATCCGTTCGTGCTTATCGACGACACCAACCTGGAATGGGTTCTGGAACAGTTCGTCCTGATCCGCATGTACAACACTGGCCAGGCCTGCAACGCTCCGAAGCGTCTGATTGTGTTGGAGGACTTCTACGACAAGACCGTGGAGTTCCTGACCAAGCGCATCGGTGAGATGAAGGTTGGACCTTACGACGACGAGAACGCCGATGTTGGCCCACTGTCGTCGATTGACGCGCGGGACGAAATTGTTGAGCGTCTGGAAAAGGCTGCAGCCGAGGGGGAGGCGAAGGTTGTCGTCGGTGGCAAGAAGGTCGACCGCGATGGTGCCTACATGGAACCTGCATTGTTGACCGATGTGGACCGTACTTCCGACGTTGGCTGCAATGAGATCTTCGGGCCTGTGGCCATTGTGTATAAGGCCAAGGATGTTGAGGAGGCCATCGAAATCGCTAACGACTCCGACTACGGCCTCTCCGGTTCCGTGTGGACCACCGACTTGGAGAAGGGGCGCGAGGTCGCCCGCCAGTTGGATGTGGGCATGGCCTTTGTCAACGAAGCATCGGTAACCGCCGCCGGCCTGCCATTCGGTGGCGTGGGGCGCTCCGGTTATGGCCGCGAGCTGGAGCGCTGGGGCGTTGGCGAGTTCGTCAATGAGAAGCTTTACCGCGTTTCTGACCAGTCGAGCCCAGGACTGTCCCCGGCGATGTAACCTGCGGAAACTCGGGACACCTTAGGGATTTGATAAAACCCGTTCAGGCCGCACCGCTACCAAATATTTTGGTAGCGGTGCGGCATACCCGATCTGCAATTTCGTCGTACAGTCAATTTTTGCAAAGGGGCGCCCTTTGCCATCGATACTGGTCATTGCATAATTCCCGCCATAGGCGCGGCATCACGTATAAGTATCAACCGCAGGGGCCGGTGCAGGTCGGGGAGCAGGTGCTGGCTGCGGGGCCGGGTTTGGCTGCGACTGGTGCGTGTACGCGCCAGAACTGTTGGACTGACTCGCAGCTTCAGCAGCGGACCGTTGGGCGCGCTCTTCCGCTTCGATGCATTCCTGCTCGCGTCGTTCATCCTCACGAGCCATAGCTTCAGCTTCTTCCTGCTGGCGTTTCTCCTCGGAGTCTATTGACTTGTCCAACTGGCGCTTGAGTTTCTCTGCTTCTTGAATATGGTCGTCGAGTAGTTCCTGAAGTTTTCTCCGTATACGTTCTTCTTAAACTCGGATTGGGCCTCTGAATCACTGTGCAACTTTTGAAGAGTGGCAATCGATCGTCCCAATTTGGCGGAGTCATCCTTCGCCCCATCGAAGGAAAGGGCGACGAGAAAACTATCTGAGGTGAGGGACGAAACTTCGTCGATGGTCGCTTCAGCTTCTTGTAAGTCCTTGTGAAACCCTGGGTCGCTGACGAAGCACTCTGGGCCGAGTGTAGAAATTCCTACTTCGGCCGCGCTAGCTTCTTTTTCCGCTGTGAACCGTCACGGGTTTCTTGCCGCCTTCCGATAAGGAAGGATCACCAGCATGAAAAAGTCCTACGACCCCGAGTTCAAGACCCGGGCCGTCCGGATGGTCCAGCAGCACCGCGAGGACTACCGATCACTGACCGCCACCTGCACCGCCATCGG
>NZ_KB892471.1 GCF_000373805.1 Corynebacterium pilosum DSM 20521 = CIP 103422
CTAGATGTACTGACCGGAGACGTTGATCGAAGCGAGAGATTGACCTTGCCGTGACGTCAACGTGTACAGTCGTGGGCATGACAGTCTCGATGATCGACAGCCTCGCTGGCATGCGGCGCTTGGCTCAAGCACAGCCGGGCGAATGGGATGAGGCGGCCCGTGCCCTGTGGGCGCCGATGGCCGGCATGTACTTATTCATCCCGGGCGGCCCGGACCTGGCCCAGGTACATGCCCAGAACTTCGGTTTCGGACCTGAAGCCCCACGCGACCTGGTCCTCGAAGGCCTGGAGGCCTTGGAAGCAGCCGATGCGTGGGGTCGGGTCGAGCGCGCCGTGCAGGACGGCTTGGAGCGGTTGGCAGCAGCCAACCCGAGTATGTCCATGCCTGACCTTCGCGTGCTACTCGTCCTGGGCGACCCCGACAACAAGCACTTCATGGACGAGATCCGTGGACTGTCGGCCTTCGGCGGGATCAGCGGCTTCATCGCAATCACCGTCTGGCCCACCTCGCAGGTACTGGACCGTTTGGAGGCCATCGCACTGCATGAGCTCCACCACAACGTGCGCTACTCGCCCGGCGGCGTGGTGTGGGACCCCAGGACCGTCACCGTCGGTGAGCACGTCGTGGCTGAGGGCCTGGCGGACCTGTTCGCTGCCGAGACCTACGGTGCGCGGGGATTCACCCACTTCGTCAGCGATCAGACCCGAACCAGTGACCCGGTGCTGGCGCGGGTCGTCGAGGGGCTGGGGGTGACCGGGATGCGGGACTTCAGTGCCTGGGTTCTGGGCGATGCCAGCGCGCGCCTGTTCGGCGGGACCCCGGTGGGCCTGCCCACCGGGGCGGGTTATGCAGCGGGTGCCCGAATCGCCAACGCCTACCTGTCCGCGACCGGTCGCAGTGCAGCCGACTGCGTGACGGTCCCCGCAGCCGACATCCTGGCCGTGGCCCTGCCACAGTTGGGTCTGGCAACGACTGGACAGTGAAGGAGGGTGGGTCGTGGTGGAGTGGACCGTCCAGCAACTGGCGCAACGTGCCGGGATCAGTGGCCGAGCCCTGCGGCACTACCACCAGATCGGCCTGCTGACCCCTGACCGGATCGGCGCCAACGGCTATCGCTACTACGGCCCAACCTCCGTGGCCCGCCTCCAACGCATCCTGCTGCTGCGCGACGCCGGGGTGTCGCTCGACGAGATCGCCACAGTCCTCGACTCCGAACACGATCAGGCCGACGAGGTAGCTGCCCTGGAGAAGCACCTCGTCAGACTCCGTCGTGACCGTGAAGCTCTGGTCCGGCGCATAGCCTCTGTCGAGAACACCATCGCCATGCGCCGCCAGGGGCGTCTGCCCCGCATGGACATGATGCTCGAGGGCTTCAACGACCGCTACAAGACCGAGGTGGTCTCCCGCTGGGGGCAAGAAGCTTTCGACGCCTCCAACCAGTGGTGGCACGCCAAGACGTTGGCACAACAGCAGCAGTTCCAGGCCGATGCCGAGCAGCTACTTGCCCGCTGGGGCGAGCTGCACGCCGCCGGCCATGGGCCATCGAGCCCCGAGGCACAGGCCCATGCAGCTGCGCATGTCGCCTGGTTCGCCCAGATCCCCGGCACCCCCACCCATGCCAACGACCCGGCCAACGCGACCGCCATGGTGCTCGGCATGGCCAACCTCTACGTCACCAATCCCGACTTCCATCCCGCCTTCGGAAGCTCCGAAGCCGCCGACTTCGCGGCCCAAGCACTACGGATCCACGTCAGCCCAACCTGACACTCATCCAGGTCCCACTGCGCGCCGCCCGGCGTAGCACGAAAGGTCCTCATGTCACATCCGAACGCTGCCCTCACGCCGCGCCACCGCTTGATCGTCGCCCAGCTCGTGGTCGACCAAGGCTGGCCGATTAGCGAGGTCGCCGCCAGGTTTCAGGTCTCCTGGCCCACCGTGAAGCGCTGGGCCGACCGCTACCGCACAGGCCAGTCCATGCAGGACCGGACCTCGCGGCCGCACCGGTCACCGAACAAGACCAACCACGCCACCGCGAAGCGCTGCGTCCAGCTCCGCCTCCGACTGCGCGAAGGCCCAGTCCAACTCGCCTGCCGGCTGGGGATCGCACCGTCCACGGTCCACCGGATCCTGGTCGACGCGCACCTGAACCGGCTGTCGCACGTCGATCGCGCCACCGGGGAGCCAGTGCGCCGCTACGAGCACGACCACCCCGGGGCAATGCTGCACGTCGACGTGAAGAAGCTCGGCAACATCCCCGACGGCGGCGGCTGGCGCTACGTCGGCCGACAACAAGGCGACCGCAACCGAGCCGCCACACCCGACAAGCCCCGCAACAAGTGGCGGGATCCGCTCATGGGCAAGGCCTACGTCCACACCGTCATCGACGACCACTCCCGCGTCGCCTATGCCGAGATCCACGACGACGAGACCTCCCTCACCGCCGCCGCCGTGCTCGTTCGGGCTGTCGAGTGGTTCAACGCCCGCGGTGTCACGGTCGAGCAGATCCTGTCCGACAACGGCGGCGCCTACCGTTCACACCTGTGGCGAGACACCTGCGCCGAGCTGGGCATCCGGCACAAGCGCACGAGGCCGTATCGGCCGCAGACCAACGGGAAGGTCGAGCGTTTCCACCGCACCCTGGCCGATGGCTGGGCCTACGCTCGCTGCTACACCTCCGAGGCTGAGCGGCGCGGTGAGCTCGAGGGCTGGCTGCACTACTACAACCACCATCGGCCCCACACGGCCTGTGGGAACCAACCGCCGTTCTCACGATTGATCAACGTTCCCGGTCAGTACAGCTAGAGCTGCCGCGATCGCAGGGGGATTAGCGAAGGCATTTACGCGCGAAGCAAAATCTCGCATGATCTCATTCATTGCACCCTGCGTCTTGTCCAAATATTCCCAGATGGCGGGCGGTGGAAAAAGATCGCCTCTTAGCGACTCCAAAATCTTTGACTGTTGCGCGGACACAGCAAAAGGGATGGAACCTGGGATTTGTTCTTCAATAGAGCGAAACACCTCGGGGCTCAAATAAGGAAGTACTCCGAGGGATGTTGCCACAGCGTCTTCTGTCTGCCGCTGATCCATGTTAAGGGCTAGGGATTTCCCTAGAAGGTGCCTTCCATTATCGAAACCATAAGACGCAGCATGCGCGTTTAGCGCTTCCTCCAGCTCGGACTGTTCAACATCTCCTTTTTTCAATGCGTCGGAGATGATCGTGGCAAGGTAATCAAACTCAATACCTTTATCAGCTAAATCTGCAACAGTGCGCACGACAGAGGTCACAGGAAGGCCCTCACGCAGGGTTACTTCAGCCCTGGTGATGTCACGGCGGAGATGAATCCGGATGTCTTTCTGCGTTGTTTGTTTCGGTTTTTGACTGATGAAGAAATGCTTCGCCGGAATCAGGTCTCCAATACCATGCACCAAGGCTGCGGACTCGTGCGATACAACTGCCGGGAGGGTCTCTTGGCTCCACCTTTCATCAGGATAGAGGGCTGGATCCAGCGATACCCACGCCGAGCACAGAGACAGCAACGGTCCGTAACCAACAGAAGGCATGAAGTACACGCCTTGCCTATCGCGTTCGATAACCCCCTCAGAGGCGAGGCGCCCCAAGCGCACGCGCGAAACACTTTCACGCTCTGCCTGGGCGGTGGAAATGATGCCCCACTGTGCGGAGGCCGCTAACACTAGAACTTCGATTACTTCAGCTTTGTCGATTTGTATCACCTCTTTTCTAGGTTTGTATCATCCAAGCTGTTACAAATCTAGAATCTATCACATTTTTCGGTTACAAATCTAACACTCAGTGCGCATAGGGCTGAATCCAGACGGCAGGAATTACTCAAAGAAGTCCTCGTCGATCTCCACAACTTCCACGGTCTGCTTGGTCTGTACACCCACCCCGTAGCGGATCATCAACCGAGCGAGCCGTTCACCGTCGATAAGCACAACCCGCGATTGCAGGTTATCGGCATATTCCTGGGCACCCTGACTGAACTTAGCTGTGGTGAGGAAAACTCCCTGGTTCGCTTGCACGCCTTGGAGCGCTCCGACGAAACCTTGAATGTCTGGTCGCCCAATCGCCGTATCCGGTGCATAGCGCTTGGCCTGAACATAGATCCGGGACAATCCCAGAGCGTCTTGGTCAATCACGCCATCAATCCCACCATCATTCGACAGCTGTGTGCGCGTTGCTTTGCCGCGCGTTCCGCCATATCCCATGGCCATGAGCAAAGCCAACACGGCTTGTTCGAAAAACGCGGGCTCGTTTTGATGGAGTCGCACAAGTAGTTCACCGGCTACCGATGCGTGGTTACGCTCCACACCGACTTGGATTTGTTCGAACGGGTCAAGCTCTTCTGGCTTTTCGACGATATCCTGATCCCCTGCGGCCAGCTTCAGGGCTAAGTACGTTGACGACCCATCGGGCTGTCCAACCGCCTCACGCAAGTTCATCTCGGTCATCCCGCCGGGATACTTTTCGACGAGCTCACGACCAAAATCGGTGATCTCCCAATGCCCACGACGTGGCGAGGATATTGCGTTAGCTTTGGAGAGGTAAGTGACCGCCCAGTTTCCACGGTTGGCGTACATTTCTTGACCTGATGGAATCAACACCTGCCGTTGATCTTCTGAGAGGCCGAGGTCGTCGGCGACCCAGTTAATGATGTCGCGACGGCGCCATTCTTTCCCATCGCTCAATGCCCGCAAGCTCGGGATCATGAACTCATGCCATTTGGGTACCGGCATTAGAGCTCCCCTTGAAACGCGCGAATCGAGAGGGATTTGTGGAGTTCGTTTAGCTTGAAGAGGCGTTCTTTTGCCACTTCAATCTGCCCCGTGACTAACTTCCGAACCTCGAGATATTTATCGGCGACTCCTTTCTCCGGTACAGGGATTTTCAGCTCCTTACAGTAGATCTGAGCGTTGATATTTGGTTGGGCAACGGTTCGTTTCCTAGCCTCAACCCACGCCCAATATGCCGGAGTATGCATGAAGTCATAAACAATCTCCGGCTGTACAATCGCTGGATCGATCCTAAAACGAATTAAGTATCCGGCGTACCAAAATGGATTTGAACTCTCTGTCCGATGAAGATAACTTTTTCCAACGGTCGCGCCTGTACGAGCTACCAACAGGTCTCCATCGTTGACGATTTTCGCCTGCGGATACGTCTTTTCAGAAAAGTCGGGACTCCGGACTGAGTCCGACCGCAGCAAACCTTGCTCAGTGATATCAGTAATTCGGATATAGCGTCCTATTGTTTGGTCGAATTCTGTTGACGGTGCTCCAATTCCGTATTCGGGCTTGGCGCGCAGCATCTCGCCTAAGGGTTGACTTTTGACAACATTGGAGAAAACCCCCGCAAAATATGATGCCAAGAGCCCATTCAGATTAAGGAGCTGGTGTTCCGCCTTGCGACAAAGATCCTGAGATACATCTAGGATATCCGCGATCCTGCGCTGTTCGTCGAGGGGAGGGAGGGGGATAGGAATTAGTGCTACCGAACTAGGCCGAGCGCGACTAAGCGAACCTCCAACCCCAGCAACGGTGGTCATTAGCTTTGCGTGGAAAATATCTGAAATTAGAAAGTGCTGCAAAAACCGGGCATCGAAACGTTCATCGTTGAAGACAATCCACTCTGAACTTCCTACCACCTGACCCTCATGGCTCCCAACAACCCATGAACGCCGAATATGGGGAACAATCTTCGACAACAATACGTCGCCGTTCTCCAAAATGGTTTTTGAAGAACCAATTTCACTTCCGACGAGTCTTTCCGGTTCATTCTCATCGAATGCTGGAACGCTGTACAAGACGAAAGGTTGATCGGGATACTTTCTTGGGTCGACAGATTTCGTCTTCCGATAAAGCTCCCCCAGCTTCACCATTGGCCACTTGGCCGAACTTTTAGTGCCAGCCATTAGCTCTGCCCACCCTTCAGCATCGCTTCCAGGTCTGCGAGACCGGATGAGATTTTGGTATCGAGTTCTTTGATCTCGGCAAGAATCTCCAGCGGATTGCGGGTCTCTTCCGCATCGAGGACGATTTCTTTGTAACGGTTCATCGAGAGGTCATAATCTGCCTCGCGGATCTCGTCGACAGGCACGATGAAAGACTGCTCGGTGCGCTCACGTTCCTTCTCGGCGCCGTCACGATCACGGAAGCGAGCCAAGGTATCGGGCAAATTGTTGTGGGCGAGTTGCTCGTCGGAAAGCGGCACAAGGGGCGGGTTGTCGTTGATGTTGTCAGAATCACGCGGGCGCTCAGTGGGGAGGGGACCCAAGAGGTGCTCGTCGAGAAGCGGCGTGCGCTTGTCGTCGAGGGAGCGGCCGTCGGCACGCACCTCATAAAACCACACGCCATCGGTAGCGCCCTCATGATCAGCGCGCGTGAAACACAGGATCGCGGTAGACACACCCGAGTAGGGCTTGAACGTGCCGGAGGGCAGCTTGATCACGGCATCGAGCTGCTGGCGCTCTACCAATTCCTTGCGCAGGGCCTTGTGGGCCTTCGTCGAACCGAAAAGGACGCCCTCGGGGACGATCACTGCAGCGCGACCACCCGGCTTAAGCAGCGAGAGGAAGCGGGCGACGAACAGCAGCTCCGTCTTCTTGGTGCTGAACAAGCTGCTGAGGTCTGGATCCAGCTTCTTCTGATCAATCGAGCCGGAAAACGGGGGGTTCGCCAAGATCATGTCATAGATTTCCTTCTCCGCATCCGGGATCTGCTGTAGGGAATCGCGGTAGGAAATGTTCGGGTTCTGGAAGCCGTGCATGTACAGGTTCATGGCGGCAATGCGGACCATGGTGGCATCAAAGTCATAGCCGGTCAGACCATTGGCAAAGAAGTCCTCACGGATACGCTTATCAGCAAGGTCATCTTTGTGGTTCTGCCTGATCCAGTCAGAAGCACCCACTAGGAAACCGGCGGTGCCTGCGGCCGGGTCAATGATCTTGTCGCTTGGCGTGGGCTGCATCAACGCGACCATGAGATCGACGATGTGGCTGGGTGTACGGAACTGCCCGTTGGTACCCGAAGTAGCCAGCTTGGACAGCATGTACTCATAGAGGTCACCGGCTATATCGCGGTTAGAGAAGTTCAGATCATTGATCTGCTGCATCACGCTGGCAAGAGTGCCCTCATTGTCAATACCGAACGATGCCCTTTCCATGTGGCGGGCGAAACCCTCCGAGCCCAAACCAGCACGGATGAAAGGGAAGACCTCATCATTAATGGTCTGTTTGAGCTCCTCGTCCTTGAGCTGCATGAGGTTGCGCCAACGCAGGTGCTGCTGATTCTCGCTGAAAATGTCGTCGGGCGCGTTCGGATCGCCGAGCTGCTTGCGCAGCGTGATGTCATTTTGCTGATCATCGAGCTGCTTAATGAACAGTAGATAGGTGAACTGCTCAATCACCGTGGTGGGGTTGGAAATACCGCCTGACCAAAAAGTGTCCCAGATTCGGTCCACCTTGGACTTTAACGCGCCTGTAATCATGGTGTTTAGCGTAATGGAACGGCCCGAAATAGTGGGCGAAGGGGGCATGCTCGGCGCAGGCATAACAGCCAGCTCTGGGCTAGGCACTGAAGTGTCCTAGGTTTTGTTCCGTTTTAGTAGATGGGAAACTAGCCTTTTACAATCCGCAATCGGAGCTTCGACTCGCCCTTTGATTCTGCGATCCGAACAGTTTCCTGATTCCTCATCGGTACCGGCGCCAAGACGGTATTCAATGTGAGGGACTGCAGATCATCGATTGGCAGTGACAGCTCGTGCGCGACTTTAGTAGGTGTCCAGCGCTGGGTGCGTTCGGGAGAGAAAAGGAAAGTGAACACCCGTGACTGTTCATAGCTGCTCAAGCCACCGGGCTCGGCTACGTCGAAGCCCGCGTGCACTAGGCGTTTTCTCACGGACCGGAAAGACCACTCTGTAAGTTTCCCTGTCGTCTTTGCTTTTACTGCCATCGCCATGGCGGACACGCCGTAATACCGCTTGTGGTCAAAAAGCTGCTCCCGCGTTGGGTCCTGTGGCATGTAATTACGCACAGATGCGGTGGGCATGAGAAACTCAGAGGCAAAGCGATCTGCCTCACGTTCGTCCTCTTTGCCGGCGGCGTAATTGTTTCCACGAGAATGCAGAACAAGGTGGCCCAGTTCATGTGCGATGTCGAACCGCACGCCTTCCGGTGTCCTGCGGCGCGTCAAGAAAATGTATGGCTGGCGTTCGTGATACATGGAAAATGCGTCCACTGAATCCCCAAGAGCGGGGATTCCAAAGACACGAATGCCATGAGATTCCACTAGTTGCACGAGGTTTGGGAGCGGTTCCAAACCGAGGCCCCAATCATGACGGAGTTGCCCCGCAGCCTCTTCTGGGCTCATGTTTCCTAAGAATGGAACGTCTGGCTGGGGCGACTTTAACCGCTTGTTCAGCCAGAGGTGCAAGTCAACGCCATGGCTTGCCGACGACACCGCGGCATCTTTCACGGCTGCAGAAGTACGGGCTGCAGAACGAAACGCTAAATCTTCCCGCTCAAGACGAGCTGGCGACTCGAGGAAGAAGTAGTCTTCTGGGAATGACAACGTCGATGAGAGACGTGCCGCCACATCTGTCGGGGCCCCATCTTCTTCGTACCTAGCTACCGTCCTAGTAGTTACATCCAGATTGCGTGCTAGTTCCGTTTTCGTTAGACCGCGGCGCAGTCGCGCATTAGTGATTCGAGTTGGTTCAACGAGCCAGTCTCTATGCCTCTTCGAGGTAGAAATCGACATCGTCTTCTCCATTTCGTTCAGGCAGTTCCTCTAGGCCCTGATTGAATAGGTGAGGCGGCAGCATCACTCGGACACGCCACCCAGTAACTTTTCCCTCTTTGATACCTTCTGGGAGAGAAAGCTCGGCCCTCAGCTCGTCCTTACCACGGTAGTACAACAGCATCCAATGTCCTTCGTCTGGTGCTGATTTATCTTTGCCCATGATTTTCACCACCTGCGATAAAGAAATCAATGGCATTTGCTCATAGGTGCGTTCAGTTGCTCGCCCTTTACGGTTCGCTACGTTTGGCACGCCGTCGGGATTACCAACGTCAGCGGTCCCTCCACAGGCCGTGACGGTCCGATCCGCGTCACGAGCCCTGATAAGTGGTCGGTTGTGATCATCGTGCAGCTCCCAATCCCCATCGGCTACGTGCCCGCGCCGGAGCGTAGCAACTGTATGGGCCCACCGAAAGTAACCGGGAGCCGTGGGCGGAAACGATGGGTCCCGATACACGTCCCGTGTTCCGAACTCTCCGTCCCGCAGAGCAGCGCTAATCAGCTCTAGGTCTAGTCCAAGTGACTGCACATATTCAGCAGCATCATTCTCGCTAATGACAGCTAATTCGTTGGCCGATATCGGCTGACCCATGGCCCCTCATTTCACGTACCAAAACCAGACACATTCCAGGTTACATGGCTTCTTGTTAGCCCGCTATAGATTTTTCGTAAGTTGGACTGACACCTTTTCTGGGCTAAATAGACTTGAATTTAACAATTCCGCCCATGCGCTTTAGAGCTCAGCCCCCGCGCCTTCAGTGCGTCTCCCACTTTGCGCGGGGAAAGAAGCTGTAGTCTGAGCAGATATGCCTTAGAAAAGGGGGTCGTAGCCGCGATCCTAGTACTGGCGAGTCTCCCTCGCCAGGCTCTTGCGCAGGATCATGCGGCCCATGGGGGAGAGGGGTTCGTCGTCAAGCTCCCAAATATCGGCCCGCTGCACGCCCAGGATCACCCGCGCGGCCCAATTGTCGCGGGGGAGGGTTGCGGCTGAGGCGGTCGCGGGGACGTGGCACAGCTCGTGCAGTTCAGTCATCACGGCGTCCTTGTCGATGCCCATGGCTCGTGCGGCCTCGTGGCTGCCCAGGTAGGCGATCGCGTTGTCCATGTACGCGATCGGCGCTTCATCGTCGTGCATGGTTACAGGCAGCATATCGACGATCGCTGTCGCATAATGTGCCGAATCCTTCAAACAGGCCCGGGCATATTCGGTGATGTTCACGCCGCCACAGTTCGGATCCACCGCGGCCAACATGCCGCGCCCCAAGACCGCGATCAGCATGGTCTGCTGCATCTGCGGGTTAAACATGTGCAACTCTGGCGCGTTGTTATCGATCCAGCGCTGCAGACGCGGATCCGGCTGAGCAAATGGGTGCAACGGCAGGTGCGGATCGTGGCGATCAATCATGCGCAGGAGCGAGTCGAAACGTTCGGAGGCATATGCACCCATTTCCCACATCTCATAGTCGATCAGCTTGAGATCGCGCTCGTTGAACTGGCAGGCGTCGACAAGCTGCTGCGTGTAGCGCACTAGGGCGCCCTGGGGTGATGGGTCGGTGTTGTGGAGATTGGTGATTGGGACTTTCACGTGGCCGCCGTAGATCAGGCTGGTGATCACTGGGGAGCTGAGCAGAATGCCGCGCACCCACGCTTTGTCCTGATCATCCATATCCAGCGGTGTGAAGTTCGCGCGGTGGGTGCGGATGTTGTTCGTGACATCTTCGAAAGCGGCTTCGATCTCGGGAAAATTCGGTGTGATCCCGAATGCATCTTGCACGAGGTCGCGGACCTCCGTCTCGACTTGATGGTGGTGCATCGTCAACGCCACCAGGAAAAGAGCGGTGTCCTTCTCGGTCATTGGTGCGAGGTCCTGGTATGCGGAGATACCTTCGTCGATTCGTTCTGTCAGCATTCCTGCCAGTTCGTACAGTGTGGCCAGTGCAGTTGTTTCTTTGGTTGTTGTGTTCGCCATGATGGCGTTCCCCCTTTGTGTGATTGTTAAGTCTCGGCGCTTCGCCCCTGAAGCGCCGTTAGGTGGTTGTTCTCGTGTTTATATTTCTAAGTTCGTTCGGCGATGAACTTGTCAAAGTCGAAGCTGGTCAGTGGCCCACTTTCTTCGCCTTCGATCAGCGCTTGTCTCACCGCCTCATGATAAGTTTCGCGCTCTTCGAGAAGACGCAATCCGGCTCGGATTACCTCGCTGGCATTGCGGTACCTTCCTGACGAAACTTGGTCTGCGATGAACTGGACAAAATGGTCGTCGAGGCTGACGGATGTGTTAGTAGACATAGAGCCAAAGTACCAATTGTTGGTAATCATGCGATGGCGTTCCCCCTAAGTTTGTTGTGGTTGTTGTGCCCCGGCGCTTCGCCCCTGAAGCGCCGTTAAGACTCAACATAGCCCGCCCGCACCGTTCCCACGCAACAGTTTTTGAAAAAGTATATTTTCCCAGGTCGGCTTGTGGATAACCCCTTCCGAGTTATCCACAGGCGCGCCCAGTCCCTCCGAAACAGGATGGCCCGGGAGGGGTAATCGTCGTAAAGCGGCACGAATTAAAGCACACTTTTGTGACGTTATTTCCGCAGGTCAGGGTAGGTTTACCTTGCTTGTGAGTACCTTTTAAGTTCCCTATACTCGAAAACAACAGATACGCGAACCCCTTCACACATCAACTTGAGAGGTTCACACCATGACAACCGCAATTGCTTCCTGCTCCACGACCACCTGCGCATTCAACAATGAAGGCTGCACAGCATTGGGCATCACCGTCGCCGGCGATTCCACTGCTACCTGCGCTACCTTCACGACTATCGATGTGCGTGCTGGCCGCCCTGCAGACGGCGCCGTCGGTGCTTGCCACCGTCTGGAATGCACCCACAACAAGGACCTTCTGTGCACCAACTCCACAATCACCATCACCGGTGAGAACGCGGAGTGCGGCGCATACGAAGTCGCCTAGCGAAATACCTGGAAGCGGGCCCCTCCCGGGACGGAAGGGGCCCGCTTCACTGTCTCGACGTGGACACAGATACGCGAAATTGCGTTACGCCGAGGTCTGAGCTACCAACGCCTGCAGCGCGGTAGACAAGTCTTGAACAGAACGCACAGGTTCCGGGAACATCACATACGCCGCGACGCGAGAGGTATCCGTCGTGCGCAACAGCGTCACGCCCACCTCGCACACATCGATCACCATGATGCGGTTGCGCAGGTGCTCGCAGACCGGCTGGTCCAGCGGCGGGAGCATCTCGCCGACGAGCACTCCGCGGGCAACCCCGTCCATTACTGAGTCCAACTCAGCACTGGCTAGTGCGGTGGCCTCGTCGTAAGCAGCTAAGCGATCCATCGCCAGTAGCGGCAGACGGTTCACGTGCGTGACCACGTGGTCAAACGGGATGGCACAGGTGCCGGCCACGTAGTGGACGTACACGGTAGAGAGATCGACAACACCCGTGATCCACGGGCCGTTGTCAGAGATCCACTCCACTTCACCTAAAGCATGGACGCTGGCAGTGGTGGCGACCAGCTGGAAGTGCGGGGCGCGCAGTGTGACGTCAACACGCACTTTCGTCGGCGCTAGGTGCTCCACGTCCTCCCGATAGCAGGACACGATCAGCTTGCCGTGAGCGTCGAGACCCTGGGCGCTGAGCCCATGCGCAGCCACCCGAATGTGTCGGGGCGTGCCGCTGGCGTAATCCAGCAGGGACATGTCGCCTTGCCCAGCGATCATGCGGGCCGCCAAGCTGACTCCCAAACGCTGAGCCGCGTCCACCTTGACGTCCACGCGTTGCAGGTTATCCGCCATGCCAAAACCTCCTTTTGCTTAAGGTAAGGCTAACCTAACTTAGCCGATGGAAGGGTGTCAAGGGTTTTGGGCAAAGTTTTTTAAACAAAAGGGAGGGGGCTATCACAGCAGGCCGGCTTTACATGTAAACGCGCTTGGACCTTAAGAATGCTAAGAGATATGATCGAGTTAACCGTTCAGCCCGCCTCGACTCCGGTCGGGAGTGGGCTGGATCTCTATCTAGAGGTCGGAGTAGGCGCAACATCGGTTCCGGAGGCCGTTTGCAGCGGAGTGATATCGCGCAAAGTATCAGCTAGATTGCCCCGGCTAAGACGGATCTCATATCCAGACTGCAAATTCATCCAGAATTCAGCCGAGGTCCCAAAATACCGTGCAAGACGGACCGCAGTATCTGCGGTAATCGAGCGCTTTCCATGAACAATTTCGTCAATCCTGCGCGGAGGCACTCCTATAGATACCGCAACCTTGTGCTGCGTGATGCCGAAACCGTTAATGAAATCCTCCAGCAGCACCTCACCTGGGTGGATCGGTGGAATCTTATCGTTCGTCATGGTCTCTCCTCTTAGTGATAATCGACAACTTCCGAAGCACCGCACGTTGAAGTTTTCAATCAAACGATTTCACCCGCCCGTTAGTCTCGAAAGGGTCTGATCTCAGGTATCAACCTACTTAAGTTCACGAGTAGTCGCGAAATGAACAGCCCCTACGATGAAGCGGCTAACCGGCAAACGCAATGTGTGTCACCAGGCAAACAGCAGGTAGGCCTTCAGGGAGTTGCTCCATACTGATCCACTTTTGCTTCAGGAAGAGCGAATCGTTGATAAGCATCAACCACCACTTGCGCCCGTAGCCTCCGCGCCTTGCAGTTGGCGAATCAAAGCGGCGATCGTGCCATCAGTGACCGCACCGACAAATTTGCCGGGCAGGTACTTGTCGATCTCCACCAGCGATTGGAAGGCGTTGAAAACTTCTTCAGGAGTGAAAGAGTTTTGCGTGGCTTCCTCGCGCAAGGTCTGGATATCGCGGGGTTGAGCCTGGCTCGTCAGGTACGGCTGGATCGCATCGCGAAGCCCGGAACGCAGATCTGCGATGTCGTCAGCGACGGCATCCGTATTGATGAAGGACTCGGCTTGGGAAAGGAACTTCAGGATGTCTGCGTAAGGACCGTTATCCTCCGGTTCCTCGTCGTCGGTGAGCGGGCGAAGAGTAAAGACGAGGTCGTCAGTGTCAATCCCAAGGTGTTGGAAGAGGCCGCGCAGAATCGTCATCTTCTCAGCCGTGCTGTTGCGAGTCTGCACCCACAATTGGGACACGATTTCTTCCTGGTAGCGATTCGTCGGCTTCGGACCAGCGCTAAAACCGAAGGCGCCTGCCTCCGCATACTCGAAGATGCTCTCCCTGTGCTGAGCGATCAGTGTCTTAAGCAGCGAGCGCATCATGTCTTTGAAGGACTTGACCGTAACGGATACGTCGTTGAATTCATAAGCGATAATGCTGCGGCTGGTAAAGTCCGTGTCATCCCCCATCGGTACCTCAGGCAGGGGTTCGCGTACGGGTTCAAAGCCGGTCTTCGGCTTAGCCCAGTAGGCGACAGCGATATCCGAAAGCCTCTTTGATCGGCGCTCAATCTGTTCTTCACCCCAGGTGTCGGCCTTCTTGATGGAATCGTTGAGCCGGTACGGGGAGGAATCGAAGCCTTCAGGGATAGATTTCTTCGTCTGAAATGAAGAGTTTGAGTACTCGGAGTTGTAACCGGTAACAGTAAGATTGCCGATCCGGTGTAGCCACTCGTGGTGAATCTCCTCGGCATCAGGGCCGAGCTCCTCGCGCCAGGCCTTAGTCAGAGTCTGCGGCATAACATGTTCGACCGAAAGTTCGCCTCGCTCCAATGCTCCGGCGACATCGACGATGTCCTTGGAATCGCGATTTTCCAGGCACTCAAAAAGATAACGACGGTTGTGCGGCCGGAATGCGAAGAAATTGCGAGTGCCGAAAGCTTCTCGGAAGGTGTTGTCGTCGGGGAATTCACCAGAAGTGCCTGCACGACGATAGAGCAGGTAGGCGATGACATCCGCGATAAGAGCATCGTGGTGGCGAATGCGGCGGGCTTCGCTGTAGAGCGTCGCGAAAATCTTGTTGAGTCCGTGGGTGGGTATGTCAACGACCAGGCGACGGAAGATATAGGAATCGATGAGTTCGATAGTGGCAGCGACGTCCTCAGCTTGGAGGTCGCCGGCTCGGTGGTCGCCGAGCAACGGCATGAGCGTGGGCATTGCCACTTCACGGCGCATGATATTGAAACGGCGCAACCGACGATCCGCCTGCGTAATGCCGGTCTTAGCAGTGTTGAGATCGCGGTAGTACTCGGAGTAATCCCGCATGGAGTGCAGGACCGTCTCGATGGAATCATCCGTAGAATCGAGGAAACGCTTGAATGCCTCATAAACGTGGTCCAAACGTGGAGTCTTGCGCGTCCGAGTAACAAGGTAGAGGCGGATGAAGGCATCCGTGTCATAGGCAACGTTATGCTCGATGCGGTTCCAATAGTTCTCGTAAAGGTTCTCCTGCTCCTTCACGGTCAATCCCATGAGGACGAGGTTCCGAATCTTATCCGACTCGGTAAGACTCTTACCGGTCGAATTAAGGGATTCGAAAATACGCTGCGGATCGTCATGGTTCTCCAAGTCCAAGATCATGGTCTCAAGGCGGCCGATGGCGGTCCACAGTTTGTCTCCATCGAAGTCCGCGTCTCGAATACGCTCACGGAAGTAGCAATAATTCGCGGTGGCGTTGGAGCGTTCGTTCAGTTCCTGGCCGGTCAGTAGCCGACGATAGGAATCAAGGTCATCCTTGACGGGCTTGAGTTTCAGCTTAGGCTCGGCGACAGTCGAGCCGGCATTCTCTAGGTAGTTGCGACGCAGGCGATCGGCAAGCTCAGCGTCAGTAGATTCAATCTCGCCTTCGTCGAGGGCGTCGGCAAGCGCGAGGATAAGCAAACTGACGGTAGTAATTCGCTGTTGACCGTCGATGACTACCCAACGGAACTTTGTCTCTGGATTTCCCACGACGGCACCAAAGAAATGCTTAGGACGGTCATGAGTAATCACGTCGACGAGATCGTCGAAAAGCCGTGCGCATTGTTCCTCACTCCAGTCATAGTTTCTTTGATAGACGGGAATGATGAGCTCAGTGTCATTTCCATCAAAGATTCTAACGATATCGCGAACCTCACCCTTCATGCCCACAATTATGCCTGACAGGGGATGAGTCTGGCCCCAATTCAACGGGGACGCATACTGAGCTTCTACACGCTGTCCGCGAAGAGCTCGCCGCCTACCAGCTTGCCCTTGACATCAGCCCCGCACCACCGACTAGAAGTCCCAGTCCGCATCCTCAGTCTCTTCCGCCTGGCCGATCACGTAGGCAGAGCCGGAACCCGAGAAGAAGTCATGCGTCTCAGTAGAATCTGGGGCCAACGCGGCCAGAATCTCCGGCTCAACTGTTGCGGCCTCATCTTCATAGCGCGGTTCATAACCCAGGTTCATCAGGGCCTTATCGGCGTTGTAATAGACGAAGGCCATCACGCCGTCGATCTTCGGGTTATCCACCAGCGCATACAGCTAGCTGGAATAGTCCAGTTCCAGGCGCAGCAGCCGGTCAATCAGTTCATAGGTAAAGGTGCGCATCTCGTCGGCACGCTCAGGGTGTGCCTCCAACCCGCGCTGATACTTGTAGCCGGAGTAGTAACCGTGCACCGCCTTGTCGCGCAGGATCAGGCGGATCATATCGGCGGTATTCAGCATGATCCCGCGCGAGGCGTACCAGAGCGGCAAGTAGAAACCGGCGTAGAGCAGCAACGATGACAAAACCGTAGCGGCCACCTTGCGCTTGAGGGGATCGTCGCCACGGTAATAGTCCATCACGCAGGTCGCTCGGTTTTGCAGAATTGGGTTGTCGATAGCCCAGGTGTAGGCGTCATTGATCTCCTGCGTAGAGCACATCGTCGAAAAGACGGAGGAGTAACTGCGCGCGTGCACCGCCTGCATAAACGCGATATTGGTGTACACGGCTTGTTCTTGCTCGGTGCGGGAATCGGGAATCTGCACGATTTCCCCGACCGTGGCCTGCACCGTATCCAGCATGGTCAGCCCCGTAAACACCTTGACCGTTAGCTCCTTATGCTGTGGCGATAGTTCGTTCCAGTTCGGTAGATCATTGGACAACGGCACCTTTTCAGGAAGCCAGAAGTTACTGGTCAGCCGCTTCCACACCTCGGTATCCTTCGGGTCTTCCAGGTGGTTCCAGTTGATCGGCCGGAGCGGCCCGCGCGGGTGTTCAGTGGGAGGCACAGAACGGTTGAGATAGAAATCTGGTTGGGTCATTGATCTTCCTCGGGTTTTAGGTTGTAGTGCTTAGGACAGATTGCGGTGAAGTAAGCAGGCTGGCGACGGTGTCAACATCTCGGGCCGTGCCTAAAAGCTCGAATCGGTGCAGGATGGGCACGCCACATTTCTTTGCGACGATCGGCCCCGCACAGCAGTAGTGCACCCCAAAGTTGGTGTTGCCACTAACGACGACACCGCGAATCAACGCGCGGTTCTCTTGCACGTTGAGAAATTTGATTACCTGCTTCGGCACTGCTCCGCGCTGATCACCGCCGCCGTAGCTAGGCAGAATCAAAACGTACGGACGGGTCACAAATGATGCAGGGTCCGTTCGACGCAACGGGATACGGTAGGCAGCGACCTCAACTTTGTCCTGGAGCTTGCCGACGAAGCGGTGCGTGTTCTCAGAGACTGAAGAGAAATACACAACGTCCATAAGTTCATCGCATTGAACTTCTTTCATCATGTGACTGAACAGTAGTGTGGAACGAAACTTCACGCAAGAAGGCCTACCTTCTTGGCTGGGTTCGGCAGGGGCGATCGTCGTTAAGCGACGCGAATCAACACGCACCTATAATGCACAGTTTACGCTGGTCAGCAAGCATTTGCCATGCGCGCAAGGATTTTAGAAGGCCCCATTTTCAGCGATGACAAATACGCGAGCCGATCAAAAACATCTAGCTGATCCCCCGATGGGTTGCCAACGTCCGCTACAGCACTACACACTGCTGCGTGGTAACTGCTGCCACAGAAACTGGACGCCGAAAGGGGAGAGGACGTCGAACGCCTCGGTGGTGCCGTCTCGGAGACCTTCTTCGGCGTTACCGTCGCCGGCGAGATGCCCCAACGCCGCGTAACCGAAGCCAAATTGACCTTTTCCGCCGACAGCGCATCGACTTCAACGACGACCAGGCGTGAACCCGACGTTCGGGGTGTTAGTCGACAGATTCTTCGCCTTTTCTCCGTGGCTGCAGCCGTTTACGTTGGGCAATCAACTGGCGATCAGCTTCTCTGAGTGCTTCAACGAGCTCGCTTTCAGCGTCTTCGTGTTCTAGTTTGTTTCTACCTTGGTGATAGAGTTCATAGCGCTGTCGCGCGTATTCGTCTGCCTGCTTTCTGTTGATTCGCCCGTGGTCGACTAATGGTTCATAGTCATTAAATTCGATGAACTGATCCGCTTTTATGAGCCAGTCGCGCATGTGGACGACTTTTCGGCGTTCAGCCTGGTCTTGTGCGTAATTGAGGAATCCGGAGACGAGGTAGTTGAGTCGGTTTAATTCTTTGCCGGTGAGGTAATTCTTGGCGGTGGTGACGTCTCTTTTGCGGACGATGGTGCCTCTCCAGTTGGTTAGGCCTAGATTGTCCGCGTTTGGGTCACAGCGTGTAGCGATGATCTCTGCTGCTGTGTTTCCGGTGATCGCGTAGTGTAGTTTGTCCTGGATAGTGGCAAATAAGCGTTTCGTGCGCTGTGAATTCGGCTCGTAATCATCGGCAAGCGCGATGATGCTGCGTAGTTCGAGGTAGAGACGGGCTTCGCTAGACCGAATGTCACGGATGCGGGCAAGTAGTTCGTCAAAATAGTCTGCCCCAAGTGGGTCTTTGAGTTTGTCATCATTGAGGGCGAAACCTTTGATGAGGTATTCGCGCAGGACCTCTGTCGCCCATTTGCGGAATTGAGCTCCCCGGGGGCCTCGGATACGGTATCCGACGGCCAAGATTGCGTCTAGGTTGTAGTGTTCGATGTGTCTTTTAACGGATCTACCCTGTTCAACGGCAACATTTTCCATTTTGGAAACAGTTGCTTGTCGGGATAATTCTCCGTCTTGGTAGACGGTTTTGAGGTGCTTGCTTATAGCCGACACGCCGACATCAAAAAGTTCAGCCATGTCGGCCTGGGTCATCCAGACGGTTCCCTCGATGAGTCGTAGGTGTACTTCGGTTCGATTGTCTTCAGTGGTGTAGATGACGAACTCGCCTTGGGAGGTACTGAGCGTTTTGGGTACTTCGCTAGTCAATGGGATCTTCATCTCGTTTCATTCGCGCTTCGTTTTCTTTGGGTGCTGTCGGTGACCTAATCGTCGTTGTCGAAGGGCCGGACAATTCCATTATCGAGTTCATCATGTGTGGTGGACATGTGGCTGAGAGTGTTCGAACGCCGGTGTGCGTCGAGCTCGTCAATCGAGTGGTGAAATTGTCGGTCTGCACACCCCGCTTCATTCGTCGAAGTATTTCGTCTGCAAATTGATCTTCGGAGCTAAGCGTAGAGCAAAAAGGGTTCAGCATGCATCCCCTGAATCCCGTTGTTCTCATTGGAGCCCGAAGCCCTCATCACTTCAGAAGTGACGAAAAGCTCGCAGCCACACTGGAAAGGACGAAGCAACGCATGGGTCGCGCTGTTCACAGTCATGAATTGCCTCACGCTTCCCTACGGTCAAGGCAAGCAACCGTCGAGATGTTTTCGTTTTGTTTGTCACTGGCAGTGCGGATAATTTCCGGCAGCAGGCCCGCTACGGCACTACACACTGTCGCGCGGCAACTGCTCCCACTCGAACTGGACGCCGAAAGGGGAGAGGACGTCGAAAGCCTCGGTGGTGCCGTCCTCGATCCCGTCGGCAACGTCCTCACCGCCGGAGGTGATATCGACGATCACTTCCTCCGGCTCCCACTTCATCTCGGTGACAAGCCACCCGCCGCGGCTGCGCAGGCCGAACTCGTCGGGACGCAGGTCATCGAACCACTGCATCACGGCGTTGCGCGCATTCGGACCGGTCACGGTGAGGCGCACGGTGGCACTCGAACCGTCGTTGCCCGGCCCGCCGGTTTCCGGTGAGCCCCAGAGCCAGTCATAATCCATGCGGTAGGGCGCGGTCGAAGGCCTTTGACGCGTCAAGTCTTCGCTCATGGCTTCGGGTCGTGCTGATCCAGCTGCGCCCACTCGAGCTCACAGCCCAGCGGATCGAGGACCTCAAAAGCCTCCGACGTGCCGTCGCGCAGCCCCTCTTCCGCGTTGTCGCCGCCGGCGGTGATGTCTAGCATCGCATAATCGGTGCCGGACTTGACCTCGCGCACGAGCCAGTCGTCGCGCCCGCGCGAACCCAACGCGTCGGCGCCCAGGTCGCGCATCCACTCCAGCACGCCTTCGCGCGCCATGGGGCCAGTCACGGTCAGGCGAACGGTCACGGACTCACCATCGCCGTCGGCCTGCTGCTGACGGATCCAGTCAGGATCAACCTCGTAACGTTGGTTCATGGAAGCCAGAGTAGTAACCAGCATGCGGTTGCGCCGCCGACTAGCGGCAGAATCATCCTTTAGTTGTATAGTGGCGGGTATGTTGAAGCCGATCCTTGCCACCGTGGGCGTCATCGCGCTGGCCCTGGGCGCGCTCGGCATCGTGCTTCCCGTCCTCCCCACCACCCCGTTCCTCCTGCTCAGCGCCTTTTGTTTCGCGCGCAGCTCAACACGGCTGCACAACTACCTCATCAACCACAAAGTCTTCGGCACCTACATCGCCAATTACTACAACAAGTCGATGACACCGAAACACAAGGCCCGCACCCTCACGATCATGTGGCTGGGCATCCTGCTCTCCGCATGGCTGATCGGCAAGACCGTCACCTGGATCATCCTGCCCATCATCGCGATCCTGGTCAGCATCCACATCGTGCGCCTCTCCCCACGGCCCGAGAAGACGCCGGAGCTTATCGACGAGGCCAGCAACCATTAGAGATAGCCGCTCTACCGCGGGGGCTATGGTATTTCTACATAAATATCCCCTCGCCACAGTAAGGACGCCCTCATGGTCAAACGCCTTGTCCCTCTGAAACGACAACTTCCAGCCCCACAGATTTTCACCGACTTCCTGAAATTCAAGAAGCCTACGGGTGATCGTCGTCAAGCACGGCTCAACGCAGCCCAAGACGTGTGGGACCTGCGCAAGATCGCCAAACGACGAACGCCTACCGGGCCTTTCGACTATGTCGAAGGCGCTGCCGAACAAGAGATCTCCTTGGGCCGGGCGCGCGAGGCATGGGCCAACCTCAGCTTCCACCCGCAGGTGCTTCGCGACGTGTCCAACGTGGATCTTTCCACCACCGTCGCCGGGGGAGAGGCCGCAATGCCGCTGTCCATCGCACCAACCGGGTTCACGCGCATGATGCACGCGGAAGGCGAAGTGGCCGGCGTCACCGCAGCTCACCAGGCGGGCATCCCATTCTCCCTGTCGACTGTCGGCACCGCGACCATCGAGGAAGTCGCCGCTGCGGGTCCGTACGGACGCAAGTGGTTCCAGCTGTACATGGCCGGCGAATCCCGCGAGATCTCCGAAGGCCTCATCGAACGTGCTGAACGCTCCGGCTATGACACGCTCATCGTCACCGTGGACACGCCTGTCGCCGGGGCGCGCCACCGCGATGCGCGCAACGGCATGACATTCCCGCCGCAGCTCACGCTGAAGACGGTGCTAGATGCGTCCTACCGCCCGGAGTGGTGGTTCAACTTCTTAACGACGAAACCCCTGGGCTTTACCAACTTTGGGGAGGGCACGAAGTCCATCGCGCAGATCGGCAACATGTTTGACCCATCGCTGAACTTCGACGATATCGCGTGGCTGCGCGACCAGTGGAAGGGCACCTTGTTGATGAAGGGGATCCAAACTGCATCCGACGCCGCACGTGCCATCGACGCAGGTGCAGACGGCGTGATCCTCTCCAACCATGGTGGGCGGCAGCTGGACCGCGCGCCCGTCCCGCTGTACACCCTGCCTGCGGTGCGCAAGGCCGTTGGCGATGAGCCGACCGTGATCGTCGATACCGGAATCATGAGCGGTGCCGATGTCATCGCCGCCGTCGCCCTAGGTGCTGATGCCGCGATGATCGGGCGTGCGTACCTCTACGGCCTGATGGCCGGCGGCGCCGAAGGCGTGGTGCGGTTGCTGGACATCATGCAGGCGGAGATGATCCGCACGATGCAGCTGATGGGCGTGGGATCCATCACCGACCTCAACCTAGACATGGTCTCCCTCGACTGGAAAGCAGGACACCATGAGCACGACTTCATCTAGCGCACCTAATACGCTTGGCCTGCGCAAAGGCGGCGGGCGCGCGGTCTTCGCATCGATGCTGGGAACCCTGGTCGAGTGGTATGACTACGCCCTCTACGGCGCGGCGGCCTCCCTGGTAATTGGTCCGCTGTTCTTCGGCCAGCTCGACGCCGGCCAGGCCGTCGCGGCATTCGCCACCTTCGCCGTGGGTTTCATCGCGCGGCCCTTTGGTGGTTTGCTCATCGCACACTGGGGTGACAAGCATGGCCGCAAGCCCGCGATGTTGTTCACCATGATTGTGATGGGTGTGTCCACCGTCGGAATTGGCCTGCTTCCCACGGCCGAGGTGGCGGGCGTGTGGGCCGTCGTGATGCTCGTCGGCCTGCGCCTCCTCCAAGGCTTGGGCGCTGGCGCGGAGCTCACCGGTGCGATGACCCTTGTCGCCGAGTACGCTACCCCAGCCCGGCGCGGCTTGTGGACGTCCCTGATCATGTCGATGCCCCCGGCGGGATCGGCGATCGCCACGCTCGCTTTTCTTGCGGTGGCTGCGTTGCCGGAAGAACAGTTCTACGGCTGGGGTTGGCGCGCGCCCTTCCTGGCGTCGGTGGTGCTGTTCCTCGTCGCGATCTTCATCCGCACCAAGTTGGAGGAATCCCCCGACTATCAGGCCGCGATGGAGCAACGCGATGCCGTCCAGCGCGAGGCCCGCACCCCGCTCGGGGAGGTGCTGAAGAATCAGTGGCGCGAGGTGATCCTCGGTTTCATGGCTGTGACCGGGCACAACGCCAACAACTACATCATTTCGATCGCCTCGATCACCATCATGGTCACCTACGGCGGCCTCGAGCGCACCGAGGCACTGACCGCTGTGCTGCTGGGCTCCCTGCTGGGCATTCTGCTCAGCCCCTTGGGCGGTATGGCTGGCGACCGATTCGGCGCAGGGCGCGTGATGGCGGTCGGCGCATTAGCCGGTTTATTCTTCGCCTACCCGCTGTTCACCGCCTTCAAATCAGGCAATATCTGGATCGCATTCGCGGCACTCGCTGTGTCCTACGGTTTTGTCCTGGCGTGTACATCGGGTGCCCAGGGCGCTTTCCTGGCCAACTTGTTCCCCGTGCGCACACGGTTCACCGGGACTGCGCTGGCACGAGAGACCAACGGTGCGCTGGTCGCAGGACTTACACCCATGATCGTCACCGCGCTGCTGGAGGCCGGCGATGGTTCCATCACCTGGGCCGCCGGATACATGGCCGCCTGCTTCTTCATCACCTTCCTGGGAGTCACGCTCGCCCGAGGACGGGGCGACAACAAAACAGAGACACCGGCCTAGGCCACTTCGTGGTCGCTACACTGAACCAGCATGGCACGCACATTGTGGGCAGTCAGCGACCTGCACGTCACCTTCCCGGAGAATCAAGCGATCGTCGATAAGCTAGCCCCCGAACACCCAGAGGACTGGCTGATCGTCACCGGCGATGTGGCCGACAAGATCCCCGATGTCGTCCGCGCCATGGAACCGCTGGCCCAGCGCTTCGCGAAAGTGATCTGGGTTCCCGGCAACCACGAGCTTTTCAACCGGCGCACCGACCGCATCAACGGCAAAGCCCGCTACCGGGCGCTGGTGGGGGAGCTGCGGGCGCTGGGTATCGTGACGCCGGAGGACCCGTTTCCCGTCTTTGCCGGCGTGACCGTGTGCCCCCTGTTTACGCTGTATGACTACTCATTCCGCCCCCTGGGGCTGTCCGCGCGCCAGGCGATCGCCCAGGCAGAGGTTGTGCTTGACGACGAGATCGCCATCGCACCCTATGTAAATGTGGAAGAGTGGTGCGCCGAGCGCGTGGAGTACTCGCGCGGGCGTCTCGACGAAGTACGTGGCGAAACGGTGCTGGTCAACCATTGGCCACTGGTGGTGGAACCGACGCGGCGGCTGCGGTATCCCGATATTGCGCTGTGGTGCGGGACCGAAGCAACACGCGACTGGGCACCAAAGTATCACGCGCGCGCAGCCGTGCACGGGCACCTCCACATCCCGGTAGAGACTGTGGTGGACGGCGTGCCGCACATTGAGGTGTCACTGGGCTACCCGTTTGAGAAACACCCGCCCGGGGCAGTGCAGCGGCCGTGGCCATTCCCAGTGCTGCGGGAGTGATGGCGTCACTTACCTAAGTGATGACAGTGATCGATGTAGTGATGGAGTGGACCGACGATGCGACGAGCCACCCGGCGCGCACCAACGCAAAGGCCCGGCCTTCCCATTGCGGGAAAGCCGGGCGAATGGTTGGGGTGTTCGTCGTTAAGCGAACTACTGCTTCGTGATGCCGTAGGAATCGCGCAGGGTCACCGTGCGCTCCTCGCCACCGTGCAGGTCGCCCTCCACGATGTAGAAATCGATGGTGAACGTCTCTGGGGTAACGGTGTACACCGCGAAGGTCTGCTTCTCAGACTGACGGTAGTTGTCGTGCTTGTGCTCGAACTTCGGGGAGTCCTCGGGCTGCTCAGCAACATCGAAGAGGCCGTTCCACAGGTCAGTGTCCTCGTCGGTCATCCAATCCAGCTTCGGACGGACCTTCGCAACGTGGTCGGCGCCCTTCTGGTAGATCGCGTCATAGGTCTTGGTACCGGACGTGTTCGGGATGACGTAGGTGACGCCCTCCGGGTTCACGTGGTGCTCGACGCCATCAATGTCTGTCTTCTCGGTGTCCTCAACCTCGCCGTACGCGAAGTTATCCGGGGTGTACACCAAGGACTTGGTGCGGGTGAGGTTGTGGTCATGGCCCTGCAGCACAATATCCACGCCAAGCTCGTCGGCAAGCTGCACGAACTCCTCGCGAGTCACCTGCACGTCCTCATCCTGAAGAGCGTGGTAGGACGCCGAGTACACGGGCTTGTGGTACGCCAGAACGATCCAGTTGGCACCAGCCTCACGCGCGGCCTCGATGTCGGCCTTCGCCCACTCCATCTGCTCCTTACCGATCGCACCCTCCTCCGGGTTGTCTTCAGACTCCTTGTTGTCATTCGTGTTCAGAACGACGAAGTGAGCTCCCGAGTAGTCGAAGGAGTAGTAGGAACCACCGTTGACCTGATCGTTGGTCACCGGAACGTTGGTGTGCTCGTTGAACGCGGTCAGGTCCGTGCCCAACTCTTCGCGCATGTAGTTCAGCACGTACTCATCGTGGTTACCCGGGGTATAGGCGTGCGGCAGGTTCATGTTGGATTCCTGGGACATGTCCAGGTTATCCACCCACTCGTCTTCCACCTGGGCGATCTCCACGAAGTCACCCGTGTGCAGCGCGAAGTCTGCCTCCGGGGCGGTCTCCAGCGCCTTCTCCAGGGTGTTCGCGCCGTAGGCGGCCTCGTTGTTCACGTTCGCGTTCCAGTACGCGTTCTGGGTGTCGGTGTACTGGATGAACTGGAAGGAGCCATCATCAGCACCCGCGGTGCGGAAGGAACCGGTGTCCGTGAAACCCTCAGACTCAGAGCCCAGCTGGAAGTAGTACTGCGTGTCCGGCTCCAGGCCGGTTGCGGTGGCCTTGTTGGTGTGCTCGGTCACCTGCTGCAGGAACAGGTAGCCCAAGTTATTACCCTCAGCGGTCCACTGGGTGTTGTCACGGGTGATCTGCTCATCCGTGAAGTAGCCCAGGACCTCTTCGGGCTCATTGTTCTCGTCGACCAGGAAGTTGCCGTCCTCATCGGTGGTGACGGACGCGTAGATGTAGTAGCCGTTCTCGTCGCGCTCCGCGTAGTCCGAGGTGACCTCAGCGACGTCAGCCTCGAACTCCAATGGATCGGACATATCCTCGTTGGTCGACACGCGCACCACGGAATCATCCAGCTTGTCGGTGGTGTACCAGTTGAAGGACATTGAGGTGGACGGGTCCTCCGGCAGGTTCATCGCGACCCGGTTCGGCTCGTTGCTTTCCTTCACCGGGGCGGCCTCAGGCTTCTCGTCCTGCAACTCGATCAGGTCTAGGCCGTTCTTCTCGCCGTAGACAGGGTCAACTTCCGTGGCTTCGGTAGTTTCGCTTGTCGACGACTCCGCCGACGTTGCGGTGGTCCCTTCTGCAGGGGTTGCCTCATTGTTTCCGCCGTCATCCGTGCAGCCAGTCACCAGCATCGCAGAGGCGGTCACTGCGGCCAGCACCTTCAATGTCTTAGTCCATTTAGCCATGGGCTATTCATTCTCTCCTTCTAGGGGATCCTTATTTATTAGTGTTTCCCAAGGATGTGGCCCGGCGGTGGCGTTCTGGTAAACGAGCGATGAACTCTGGCCCTTTGGGGCGCTGGGCAGCAGCGCGGCCACGCCCTCTCGTCGTAAACTGCTGGAACTAAACTGTAGGAACAGGGGAGTTTCCGGGCCCCTCACCGCCAAAAACGCCCTAATCCAACAGTTCAGCTTCGACAGTTTGGCAAAAAGGTGGGCCTCAGAAACGAAAAACCCGGCCTCCCCACACCAGGAGGAGACCGGGTTCGCGGCCAGACGGGCAATCGTCGATAAGCGAAAGCTAGCTAAACAGAGCTAGACCCGCCGAGTGACTCTCGTGACTGGTCGATCGTGTCCGTCTTGTAGGGGTAGGCGCCGTCGGAGCCGTATTCGTCGCGCACTGCGTCAATCTTTCCGGAGGCGAAACGGTCCATGATCATGGCGATCGCGCCGTCGCCGGTGACGTTAGCGGCGGTGCCGAAGGAGTCGATGACGATGTAGGCGGCGATCATCAGCGCGACCATGTTCTCGTCGAAGCCCATCATGGTGCTCAGCAGGCCGACAGCGGTCATCACGGCGCCGCCCGGGACGCCCGGCGCGGCGATCATCGTGACGCCCAGCATCAGCAGGAAGCCGATCGCCTTACCCACGGAGACGTCCATGCCGGTCATGTAGATGATGGCGAAGGCGTAGAGGACCAGCTTCATCATGGAGCCGGAGAGGTGGATCGTCGCGCAGAGGGGGACGGTGAAGCCAGCGACGTTGCGGTCCACATCGTTTTTCAGGGTGGAGCGCAGGGTGACCGGGATACTGGCGGCAGACGAAGAGGTGCCCAGCGCGGTGAAGTAGGCGGGCATCATGTTCTTCAGCGCGGTGAACGGGTTCTTGCCCGCGACGGCGCCGGCGACAAGGTACTGGATCACCAGGTAGACCCAGGTCATGATCACGGCCAGGACCAGAACCTTGCCGAAGGCGGCCATGGTGGAGCCCAGGTTGTCGTTCATGCCCAGGTTGAGGAACATGCCGAAGATGAACAGGGGCAGCAGCGGGATGACGAAGGCCTCGATGACCTTCATGATCACGCGCTCCAGGTCGCGGGAGGCGCTGTAGAGGGTGTCAGACTTTACGGCGGTCATCGCCAGGCCCACGCAGAACGCAAGCACCAGGGCTGTCATCACTTCGAAAGGCGCTGGGATTTCAACGTCAAAGTAAGGCTGCAGCGAACCTTCGTCGACATCCTCCACGTTGGTATTCAGCTCCTGGCCCGCCAGCAAGGTGGGGTAGAGGGCTAGGGAGAGGCCGTAGGCGATCAGCCCGGAGATGATCGTGGAGCCGTAGGCCACGCCGGTGGTGATGCCCAGCCACTTGCCGGCGCCGCGACCCAGGCCTGCGATGGCGGGTGTGATCAGGGCGAAGATCAGCACGGGGACGAAGAAGTTGAGGAAGTTACCGAACAACGTGTTGAAGGTAATAAAGACGCGCGCCAGCCACTCCGGGAAGAAGAGGCTGCACACGATACCAAGGATGATCGCTACGACGATCTTGAACAACAGAGAGTTCGCAATGGTTTTGAAGTTCATGGGCATACTTTCACGGGAAAATTGCGACGGATGGAAGCAATCAGAGCACACAGACGGTGTTCTTCATGCCCCAATTGTTCCCCATCGTGGGTTTATTCACTAAATCCATCGGCGTGAGAGCCAGCACAAAACCGCGGCAGGCACCCAGGTCCCACTCTTTTAAGAAAAGGCGTGCCCGCCCGCTAGACTTTGGGCCATGACCGCTAACCTCATCGTCACCATTCTCTTCATCATCGTCGCAGTCGTGCTCATCGTGTTGGGCATGTTGGCGGCGACCGGCAGGTTGAAGGGCAATTCTTATATCGGTTTGCGTGTGCGGGAGGTCCGCCAAGAGGAAGCGGTGTGGACCCAGGCGCACAAAGTGACGGGCCCGTTTTCGATCCTCGCCGGCGTGGCCTTGCTGTTCGGCGCGGCTTTCGCGTGGATCGCTAGCGGCTGGCTGTGGTTGGCGCCCGTGGTGGCGGCGGTGCTTGCCATCATCTTCCTCTCCGTTGGAGGAAACATGGGTGCGCGCACCGCGGCACTGCTGGACCAGGCGCAGAAGGCAGAGCCTGAACCCGAGCCGCAGCCTGAGTCCCCGGCTGTGGACTTGGACGCTTTACGACGAGCGGCCGGGCAGTCCGACGAGCGTGAATAGTAGACGCGCATATAAAAGTTGCACAGCTCACTTCTTGGTTATATGGTTGCTTACGTGATCGAAACGAAACTGACTTCCGCACAGTGGTGGTGGCGCGCTTAATCGGCGAGCCACTGATTTCGAGCATCAAGAATTAACGGCCCGCCGGCTAGGTTTCCTAGCGCAGCGGGTCTTTTTGTATCCACCAAAGTACCCACAGCGCAGCGGGGGACCGGCCACAGCAAGCCGCCCGACGATTGTGAAAGAGTACTGATGGAAAATTTTCAGCCACGCGTGGTCAGACGCGACGTACGCTACCACGCTGACGCTTCCAGTTTGTTTGCTCATATCGGTGGCACGGAGTCGACTGACTCGCTGCTGCTTGAGTCCGCGGACATTACGACGAAGTCCGGCCTGCAGTCCGTGGCCGTGTTGGATGCCAGTGTGCGGGTCACCTGCAACGGCACCAAGGTCACCGTGGAGCCACTGACAGACTCCGGCCACCTGATTGCCCAGCGCCTCCACAACCAGCTGGCGGACTACGCCACAGGGCCTAACACCTACGACTTCCCGGTCTCCACGGCAAGCGATGAGCGCGAACGCCTCACCGCCATAAGTTCCGTGGAGGTGCTGCGCAAGCTCACGAGCGACGCCGGTTACCAAGACCAAGAGTTGCCGATGCTGGCAGGCGGCATGGCCTTCGATTTCCTGGAGAGCTTCGAGCAGCTGCCCGAGGTCGAGGAGTCCGTCAACACGTACCCGGATTATCAGTTCATCCTGGCAGAGGTAGTGCTGACCATTGATCACCAGTCGCAAACCGCTCACCTTGCAGGGGTGCAGTTGGCGGGGGACCTCGTCGATAAGCGAATCGACCGGTACGCTGCGCAAATCGATGCTGCTGAGCCAGACTCAACTCACTCTTATGCTGCCGCCGAGAACCCAAATTCGACGCTGACCGTGACCACCGACATCCCGGACGCGCAGTTCCGCGAGCAGATCGAGGCGCTGAAGCAGAACATTTATAACGGCGATATTTATCAGGTGGTCCCGGCGCGCACGTTTACCGCGGAGTGCGTCGATGCGTTCGCCGCCTACCGCCAGCTGCGCGAGACCAACCCCAGCCCGTACATGTTTTATTCGCGCGGGATCGATCGCGCCGGCAAGCAGTATGAGCTGTTCGGGGCCAGCCCGGAATCGAATTTGAAGTTCGATCATTCCAACCGTCAGGTGCAGCTGTACCCGATCGCCGGCACGCGTCCGCGCGGGCTTAACGACGATGGCTCCATCAACAATGAGCTGGATATCCGCATGGAGCTCGAACTGCGCACCGATGCCAAGGAGATCTCCGAACACACCATGCTGGTGGACCTAGCGCGCAACGATATGGCGCGTGTGGCCGTGCCTGGTACACGCACGGTGGAGGATCTGCTGCAGGTGGACCGCTATTCGCGCGTGATGCACCTGGTCAGCCGCGTGACGGCCACCCTGGACCACGATCTGGACGCCCTCGACGCGTACCGTGCCTGCATGAACATGGGCACGCTGACGGGTGCGCCGAAGCTGCGGGCCACGGAGCTGCTGCGCCAGGTGGAGGGCCGCCGCCGTGGTTCTTATGGCGGTGCCATCGGGTACCTGCGGGGTAATGGCGATATGGATAACTGCATCATCATTCGGTCCGCATTCGTCAGTGGGGGAGTGGCGGCCGTGCAGGCGGGCGCCGGCGTGGTGCGCGATTCCAACCCGCAGAGCGAGGCCGATGAGACCTTGCACAAGGCTTATGCGGTACTCAACGCGATCGCGTTGGCCGCCGATGCACAGTTGGAGGTTGTGCGATGAGCAAGATTGTCCTTCTAGATAACCACGATTCCTTCGTCTACAACCTTGTCGACGCCCTGCACGGCTACGACTTCAAGGTCTTCCGCAACACGGTACCCATGCAGACAGTCCTAGACGCGGACCCCGCCTTGATCATCTTGTCGCCCGGGCCCGGCTACCCGGCCGACGCGGGCTGCATGATGTCGCTTCTCGACGAGGCCCTGCGCCGCCGCATCCCGGTTCTGGGGATCTGCCTGGGATTCCAGGCGCTGCTGGAACACTATGGCGGCAAGGTGGAACCCTGCGGGCCCGTCCACGGTAAGTCCGAGGTCATGGAGCTGACCAATAGTGGAGTGGCGCATCCAGTGTTTGAGGGTCTAGCTGCGGACGCTGTTGCGGAGCTGCCCGAACATGTGGGCCGGAAGGTGCCGGTGGCCCGCTACCACTCGCTGGGTTCGAAGGCGGTGAAGTGCCCGCAGGGTGTGGTCTCCTTGGCCACCACCAACACTGACATTGGGCCTGTGATCATGGCCGCTGAAACCGCCGATAAAATGGCGATTGGCCTGCAGTTTCACCCAGAGTCGATCCTGACACCAGCGGGGCCGACAATCCTTAATCGTTGCGTGCAAACGCTGCTTGGCAATTCCACTTCATCCAAGGAAGGTAACTAACTCATGGCAAGTGACAAGTCCCAAGAAATTTTGAAGCGGTTCTTGGACAACAAGAACCCCACCCTCGACGAAGCGATCGAGGCATTCACCCCGTTGACGGTTGGCGATTACGACGATGTGCACATCGCCGCGCTCCTGGCCACCATCCGCACCCGTGGCGAAACCTTTGAAGATATCGCCGGTGCCTCCAAGGCCTTCCTGGCCGCTGGCCGCCCATTCCCCATCACCGGCGAGGGCCTGATGGATACCGCCGGAACCGGCGGCGACGGCGCAAACACCATCAACATCACCACCGCCGCCTCGCTCACCGCTGCTGCTGGTGGCGTGAAGATGGTCAAGTGCGGTAACCGTTCCGTCTCCTCGAAGTCCGGCTCCGCTGACGTGCTGGAAGCGCTGAACATTCCGCTGGACCTGGACCCCGAGCGTGCCGTGCGCCAGTTTGAGGCATCGAACTTCACGTTCCTCTTCGCCCCTGCTTATAACCCGGCGATCGCGCACGTGCAGCCGGTACGTAAGGCGCTGGGTGTGTCCACCCTGTTCAACACGATGGGCCCACTGCTGTCGCCTGCGCGCCCGGAGTACCAGATCATGGGCATCGCGAACCCGGCCCAGGGCCAGGTCATCGCCGAGACCATGCGCGAGCTCGGCCGCGGTCGCGCCCTCGTCGTCCACGGCGCGGGCACCGATGAGATCGCCGTTCACGGTGAGACCCAGGTCTGGGAGCTGACCCGAGACGGTGAGATCAAGAACTACACCATCACTCCGGAGGACCTAAGCTTGGAGCGCCACACGCTGGAAGATCTGCGTGGCGGCGACGGCGAAGAGAACGCCCGCCTGATGCGCGCCACCTTCGCCGGCGAAGGCAAGAAGGCGCACCGCGACGCGACCGCCGCCACCGCGGGTGCCATGTTCTACCTCAACGGGGACGCGGACAGCATCAAGGATGGCGCGGCGAAGGCCATCGCCATGTTGGAGGATGACACTGTGAAGAATTGGTTGGCAAAGCACGAGGAGGCGAATTACGGTGGCTAAACTTCCTACCGTTCTTGAAGGCATCGTGGAGGGCCGTCGTGGCCACCTCGAAGAGATCCGAGCACTCATTGCTCACGTGGACGTCGATACGCTCCCGAAGTCCGAGCGTTCGCTCTACGATTCCCTGGCGCGCGGGGGCCGGGGCGCCAATAACTTCATCATGGAGTGCAAGAGCTCCTCGCCCTCGCTGGGTCTCATCCGGGAGCACTACGAGCCCGGCCAGATCGCGCGCATTTACTCCCGCTACGCGTCCGGCATTTCCGTGCTGTGTGAGCCGGACCGCTTCGGCGGCGACTATAACCACCTAGCGACGGTCGCTTCCGAATCCCACCTGCCCGTGTTGTGCAAGGACTTCGTCATCGACAAGGTGCAGGTGCACGCCGCGCGCTACTACGGCGCCGACGCGATCCTGCTCATGCTCAGCGTGCTTAACGACGAGGAGTACGCCGAGCTTGCCGACGAGGCGCACCGTTTCGGGCTGGACGTTCTCACCGAGGTGATCGACGAGGAAGAGGTGGAGCGCGCCATCCGTTTGGGTGCGAAAATCTTCGGGATCAACCACCGCAACCTCCATGATCTGTCGATCGATCTGGACCGTTCCGCACGCCTGGCAGCCTTGCTTCCCGACGATGCCGTGGTCGTTTCCGAGTCCGGCATCCGCGATACGGAGACTGTCCGCCGTCTCAGCGGGCACTCCAACGCCTACCTTGTGGGATCGCAGCTGACCAGCCAGCCGGATATTGATCGCGCCGCCCGCGAGCTTGTCTACGGCCCGAATAAGGTGTGCGGCCTGACTGATTGGTCCGCGGCGCAAGCGGCCAAGGCCTCGGGCGCCGTCTATGGCGGGCTGATCTTTGAAGAGGCGAGCCCGCGCAATGTTTCACGTGAAACGGCCGAAGAGATCATCGCCCACGAGCCCGGCTTGGACTACGTGGCCGTGAACCGCCGCACCTCTGGCTTCACCGAGCTTGCCCTCGACGGCGTGACGGCCATCCAGCTGCATGCCCCGTACCAAGGCAGCATCGACGCCGAGAAGCAGTTGGTGGACGCAGCCCGCTCTGAGGTAGGGGAGCAGGTGGAGATCTGGCGCGCCGTCTCCATGACAGAAGCCGATGGTCCTGCAGTCGCAGAAGCGCTCGAGCCAATCGTCGATAAGCTCGTGCTCGATGCCAAGGACGGCGGGTCCGGCACGACCTTCGACTGGTCCACCGTGCCCGACGCAGTGAAGCAGAAGGCGCTCCTGGCCGGTGGGCTGAACCTGGACAACATCGAGGATGCGTTGCGCGTGGGCACTGCCGGCCTAGATCTGAACTCTGGGCTGGAGTACGGCAGCGATGCCGGCGTCTGGGCCGGGCGCAAGGATGCCGGCGCTATCCGACGAGCTTTCCAGGCCATCCGCACCTTCTCCTACTAAATACACAAAACCAAGGACAACACAATGACTGATAATTTCCGTGACGGCGGGGCGACGATCCTGCCGGCCTATTTTGGCGAATTCGGTGGCCAGTTCGTGCCCGAATCGCTCATGCCTGCTCTCGACCAACTGGAGAAGGCTTTTGTGGAGGCATGGAATGATGAGGAGTTCATGGCGGACTACCGACGCATTCTGCGCGACTACTTGGGTCGCCCCACTCCGCTGACCGAGTGTTTCAACCTCCCGCGCGCGGCGAAGGACAAGGACTCGAAGTCTGGCTACGCACGAATCTTCTTGAAGCGTGAGGACCTCGTTCACGGCGGCGCCCACAAGACCAACCAGGTCATCGGCCAGGCGCTGCTGGCGAAGAAGATGGGCAAGACACGCATCATCGCCGAGACCGGCGCCGGCCAGCACGGCACCGCGACCGCACTGGTGTGTGCGCTGCTGGACCTCGAGTGTGTGATTTACATGGGCGCGAAGGATATTCAGCGCCAGCAGCCGAACGTGTTCCGCATGGAACTGATGGGTGCGAAGGTCGTCGGCGTGGACTCCGGTTCCGGCACGCTGAAGGACGCGGTGAATGAGGCGCTGCGTGACTGGACCGCCAACTTCCACGACACGCACTACCTGCTTGGCACCGCGGCTGGCCCGCACCCGTTCCCGACCATCGTGCGTGACTTCCACCGCGTGATCGCGGAGGAGGCAAAGGAGCAGATGCTGGAGCGTACCGGCGCGTTGCCGGATGTTGTCGTTGCGTCTGTGGGTGGCGGATCCAACGCGATCGGCATCTTCTCTGACTTCATCGATGATGAGGGAGTGGAGCTCGTTGGCACGGAGCCCGGCGGCGAAGGCGTCGATTCCGGGAAGCATGGTGCTGCGATCGCAGAGGGCAATATCGGCATCCTGCACGGCACCCGCTCTTACTTGATGCGTAACGACGACGGCCAGGTTGAGGAGTCCTACTCCATCTCAGCCGGGCTGGACTACCCGGCGGTGGGACCGCAGCACGCGCACCTCGCCCAGACGGGCCGTGCGAAGTATGTGCCCGTCACCGACAAAGAGGCCTTGCTGGCTTTCCAGATGCTGTCCCGCTACGAGGGCATGATCCCGGCACTCGAGTCTTCTCACGCCTTCGCCTATGCGCTGAAGCGCGCCGCGGAGGCCGATGCTGCGGGCGAAGACATCACTATTTTGGTGTCCCTGTCCGGCCGCGGTGACAAGGATGTTGACCATGTGCGCCGCACCCTCGAGGCGAACCCCGACTACGTCCTGAAGGAGGACTAGGCATGACTACCCGTTATGAGAAGGCTTTTGCCGATCTTGCCGAGAAGGACGAAGGCGCATTCGTCCCATTCCTGATGCTTTCGGACCCGACCCCTGAGGACGCGCTGGAGATCCTGCGGACCGTCATCGATGCGGGTGCGGACGCTCTGGAGCTCGGCGTGCCCTTCAGTGATCCCATCGCCGATGGGCCGACCATCCAGGGCGCACACGTCCGGGCCCTCGACGGGGGAGCCACCGTGGATAAGGCTTTGGATCAGATTCGGACCATCCGCTCCGAGTATCCAGACCTGCCGATCGGAATGCTGATCTACTCGAACGTCCCCTTTGTGCGTGGCTTCGACACCTTCTACAAGGAGTTCAAGGAGGCCGGCGCGGATTCCATTCTCGTGCCTGATGTCCCCGTCCGTGAGGGTAAGCCCTTCGTCGAAGCGGCAGAACGCAACGGGATCGATTCGATCTTCATTGCACCTGCCCAGGCCACTCCTCAGACGCTCGAGGGCGTCGCCGCGCACTCCAAGGGTTATATCTATGCGGTCTCCCGCGATGGCGTGACTGGCACCGAGAACGAATCTCAGACCACTGGTCTGCGCGAAGTTGTCGACAACGTGAAGTCTTACGGCGGCGCGCCCGTGCTGCTAGGTTTCGGCATTTCCACCCCAGACCACGTGCGTGAGGCTATCGAGGCGGGGGCCGCTGGAGCGATATCCGGGTCCGCAATCACCAAGATCATCAACAAGTATGTTGAGGGCACCCACCCTGAGCCGGGTCGGGTCACCGACATGGCGGGCCTGAAGTCCGAACTCACTGAGTTCGTCTCCGCGATGAAGGAAGCGACGAAGAAGTAGCACATCGCTTTTCGACGACCCCGGCGCTCTGTGTGCTGGGGTCGTTTGCTTGTACTTGTTTCACGTGAAACATCTCAGGGGATGCGGATCAAAGTGACCTCGTACGTTGTTTCACCCTTCCAGCCATACTGTCGCTGCAAGTTGAGGTAGCCCGCCTTCTCCAACTCTTTGATTTCGGTAATTGCATCGTAGCCCAACAGACGGCTTATTCCAGTCGAGCTTGTGCGCATCCCGTCCACTGCACCGATTGCCACTATCGCGGAGATCACCTTCATATGCCTAGGGGAGGGGACGAGGGCTTCGTCGCTAAGCTCCTTCTGCTTAGACTGAAGCGCCGCGAGCCGGCGTCGACCCATTTTGTGCGACCGCGCCGATTCGAACTTAAGACCCACAGAGATTGTGCCAATTGCGACTATGGCTGAGACCACGTGCTGAACCTCCGCTGAAACGCCAATTGCTACCAACGAGTCGAACGGCGCATCCGCTGCAAGGAACATAGTCGCCAGCAGGCCCACTAGGGGCAAAAATCGCTGAATGGGGGAATAGTCGGTACTGCGGAATTCATCCTGGTAAGCCGTCTCCCCAGCAAACCGGCCACTTTTATGCAATCCGATCCCCGCGACGATGGCTAGGGTGAAAGCGATGATGACGCCGATCGTCGTTGCGCCCATCAAGGCTAGGCCGATTCCACCCGGGATGCCGACGAGAGCGGCCTCGCCCTGCGATAATTCGTTTCGCTTTCGCAGATGCGAAACCTGATCCCGATATTGCACAGTATCTGATGGTAGAGGAAGCAGGCTTCTTGAACAATACTTTCACTTGTTCCACATCAAACAATGTTTAAGCTGGTGATATATCCCACTGCCTTTGGCTTTGTTTCACGTGAAACATCGCCATCCAATCTTAGGAAAATACATGGAACCGGCAATAGAAGTTCTCAACGTAACAAAGACATTCGGCGACTTTCGCGCGCTCGACGATTTTTCACTCACCGTCGATCGTGCCAGCATTCATGGATTCCTCGGACCCAACGGTTCTGGAAAATCGACAACGATAAGGACCCTGCTCGGCGTGCTTGCGCCTACTTCGGGAACGGTACGCATCCTCGGTGTCGACCCGGGGCGAGACCCTTCAGTATTAAAGCGCGTCGGCTACGTCCCCGGAGACGTTTCTTTGTGGCCCACGTTGACCGGCGCTGAGACTCTTCAGGCTCTCGAATCGCTGCGGGGCGTACCCACGGACAGGAAGCGCGAGGGCGAACTTATCGACGCCTTCGACCTGGATCCGACGAAGAAGACTCGGGACTATTCAACCGGTAACCGAAGAAAGGTGAGTCTCATCGCCGCTCTTTCATTCGGTGCGGATGTCCTATTGTTGGATGAGCCCACGGCAGGGCTTGACCCACTGATGGAATCAGTTTTCGTCGACGAAGTTCGTAAAGAACACTCGAAAGGGGCGACAGTTTTACTCTCGAGCCATATTTTGAGCGAAGTAGAGAAGCTATGTGATTACGTCACAGTGATTAAATCCGGCCGGGTAGTAGAGCGCGGAACAATTCGTCAATTACGTCACTTATCAACGCATTCTGTCTCTGCCAATGTTTCACGTGAAACGGCGGATGCTTTTCGACGAGAGCTAGGGGACGGCGCCGTGGTCGTCGACAAGCTAGGGCGAACGACACTCACCGTCGAACGCGACAAGGTCCCCGACACACTAAGAACTCTCTTGGATGTCAACGCGACAGACATCGAAACACAACCGGCGAGCCTCGAGGAAATTTTCATGCGCCATTATGAGACAGGGGAGTAGCAATGCGCGAAGTGCTCACACAGACACGACTGAACTTCCACCTGAAACGCGGCTACCTCCTCGGGTGGATGTTGCCGATCCTCGCGATCATCGCCATCTTCCCCGTGGCCTATTACGAATACTATCCAGAACTTTCCAGCCGCCAAGGAATTGTCCAAGGCATGGAAAATAACGTTGGCACGCGCGCCATCTACGGCTTAATCGACAAGCCCGGAACCGTCGGTCAAATGACCACGTGGGAAGCGGCGATGTGGGCCGGTCTCCTCGGCGCCATCATGGTCGCCCTGCTGATGGTCGATCTCTACCGCCGACCGGAGCACACGGGACTGAGCGAACTGACGCGTTCCACGGGAATCAAGGCCAGCACGCCGTGGGCCGCGGCCACCATCACCGGAGTCACCTCGGCGATTACTCTTGGTGCAGCGTCAGCACTTATCCTGCTGGCTCTACCGTTGCCCCGCGATGAAATACCTACCGAAGGAGCAATCGCTTTTGGGTTTACGCTCACGCTGATGCTGATCGGGGCAACCCTTTTCGCGCAGATGGCCTTGCTCCTGGTCAACGATGCGTCGAGGCTGACGCAAGCCGCGTTAATTAGCGTGGCGGTGTCCTACGCCATTCGCATTGTCGCAGACACGCAAGAAATCGCGTGGCTCAATTGGCTCAGCCCCCTTGGATGGCGGGAACTCATCGGTCCCTTCACCGAGAACGACATGGGCCGCGCTGCCATCCTTGCGGCCGTGTGCTTCGCTGCCATCGGTCTCATTGGCTTCGCTGAGTCACGCCGTACATTCGGCGAAGGCTATTTCCCGCGCCGGAGCAAGGTTCACCGTTCCCGATCCGTACAAGGAATCGTGCACCTGCGCTGGATGCTCAACAAAGGCGGCATCATCGCGTGGGCGATCAACGTCGCCATCACCACAGCGTTCCTCATGCCACTATCGGGAGATATCGCCACCCTCATAGGCGGCGATGACACCACGGGCCAAGTATTCCGAGACCTCCTCGGTGGCACCGACGCCTACCAGGCCTTCATCTCCTATATTTGCGAAATGGTCGCCATCATGGTCGCAGCAGCCGGAATCAGTCAGATCACCAGTTATCGGGCGGAGGAGAAAGCCCGCATCGTCGATATGCAGCGCTCTACGGGCGTTCGTCGATACGCACCCCTGGCCGCTGCAACGACGATCGCGCTGGCTTCCGTGGTGGGGCTGGTCTCCGTCATGCACGCTTCAGGCGCAATTGGGTTGGCCACGCAAGAACAGACGCTTGACGACGATTACTCGGCTCTTGCGTGGGCGTCCTGGTCGCTGCTGGGGGCGGTTATCGTGCTGGTCGGTATCGCAATCGCGATCATCGGGTGGATCCCGGTGGCGAGTGGGTGGGTCTGGGCGCCACTGGCCTTGTCGGCGGTTGTCACGCTCATGGGCGAAATCCTCCAGCTTCCTGAGTGGGTGATCGATCTATCGCCATTGACACACGCGCTTGAGCCGGGGTCTGATCAGTGGTGGATCCCGGCGACCATGGGTGCTGCCGGCGTGGCCTTCGCCATATTTGGGTTAGCCGGGTCTGCAAAGAGAGACATTCGCTAAAGCGAGAAGGCATACTAGAAGCATGACTTGTTCACGTCGAATGTTTCTGTTGGGCACCGCTACCACTTTTGCCGGTGCATTCCTCGCAGCCTGTGGCGAATCCCCCTCTGAGGAAGTGGCCGCCACAGAGGTACCGGTGGGCTCTGCTGTGATTTTGGATCAGTTCATCATCGCGCAGCCGACCGAGGGCCAATTCGTGGCTTACTCTTCCGCATGCCCGCACCAGAGGAATAAGATTACTGAAGTCGAAGGCGACACGGTGCGCTGCACCGCACACGATTCCGTGTTCAGCATCGTCGACGGTGCTGTGATTTCCGGCGTGGCGCGCGACCCGCTCTACCCGGCAGAAGCCACCCAAAAGGGTGGTACCGTCACCGCGACATAGCCGAACCGACTACCAGGCGCGGAAGTAGGATTCCGCGAACGGAAGATCGTCCGCACCAAGCTGCTTGAGGGCGTGATTCGGCCACTGCGGATTACGCAATGCCTCACGCCCCAGCAGGATTGCATCTGCGTGCCCGTCTTCGAGAATGTATTCAGCATGCTCGGGGTTGGTGATCAAACCAACTGCCGCCGTGGGCATGCCAGTCTCCCGCACAGCGGAGGCCATGGGGACTTGGTAGCCAGGTTCCACGGGAATCTTCGCGCGCACATTACCGCCAGTGGAAATGTCCATCAGGTCCACGCCCCGCTCCTTTAGTAGTGGCGCGAGTCGCACCGAGTCTTCGAGCAGCCAGCCGCCCTTTGTCCAGTCGGTGGCCGACAAACGCACCAGCAGTGGCGTGTCGTTGTTCAGCACTCCGCGGACGGTATCGACGGTCTCTAGGAGCAAGCGGGTGCGTCCCTCAAAGTCGCCGCCGTATTCGTCCTCGCGCTGATTGGTGAGCGGGGAGAGGAACTGGTGCAGCAGATAGCCGTGGGCAGCGTGGAGCTCCACGGTGTCGAAGCCTGCAGCCATAGCACGCTCGGCGGCAGCGGCGAACTGTGCTGGCAATGCGCTGGCTTCCTCTGTTGTGAGCTCCCGCGGAGTGTCCTGGCCGTCGGCAGCTATGGGGGAGGGCGCCACCGTTTCCCAGCCTCCCTCGTCGACAGGCACCGAGCCACTGCCGAGGCCGGGGCGCATCGGGATCGTGGACGCCTTGCGCCCCGCATGATTAAGTTGCACGCCCATCGCCGCCCCTTGGCTGTGCACGAAATGCACGATGCCGCGCCAGGCCTCGACCTGCTCGTCGTTCCAGATGCCAGTACATTCAGGGCTAATGCGGCCTTCAGGCACAATGCCGGTCGATTCCGCAATGATCAACCCAAATCCGCCCACAGCGAGGGACCCGTAGTGCACAAGGTGCCAGGGTTCCGGCACACCATCTTGGGCGCGCACGTGGTACTGGCACATGGGTGGCACCCACATGCGGTTGCGTATGGTCAGTCCGCGCAGAGTCATCGGTTTTGCAAGTCTCACATTCGTCATACGCCCAGCGTAGCCTGCCGTAGACTGGCGGTCATGCTCTCCAGAATCAAAAACGTCGATCCGCTGATCGTCTTGATCATCCTCGCCGTCGTCGTCGCCATCATCGCGCCCGTCCGCGGCGAATTTGCTGAATGGTTTGCGCTTGCGACGAACCTTGCGATCGCCCTGCTGTTCTTCCTCTACGGGGCACGCTTATCGACGAGCGAAGCGCTCAAAGGCCTGACGAACTGGAAACTCCATCTGACAATTTTGGCGTTTACGTTCGTTCTCTATCCGATCGTTGGTGTTCTGCTGCGTCCGCTCACGCTGTTTATCTCCGACGGCTTGTATCAGGGGATCTTGTATCTCACCTTGGTGCCGTCCACGGTGCAATCCTCGGTGGCGTTTACGTCGATCGCGCGCGGGAACGTGTCGGGCGCGATTGTGGCGGCGAGCCTCTCGAACCTGGCCGGGGTCTTCTTTACGCCACTCCTGGTGATGTTCATCATGGGCGCCGGGGACGGGATTCACGTGGACGCGCAAGTGTTCATCGATATCGCCCTCCTGCTGCTCCTGCCCTTTGTCTTGGGCCAGCTGGCGCGCTACTTCATCCCCGGGGTGGCAGGTGCCGCAGCGAGCAAGGCGACGAAGGTGGTGGACCGTGGCTCGATCACGATGGTGGTCTATTCGGCGTTCTCCTCGGGCATGGTAGCTGGCGTGTGGTCGAGTGTTGCCGTGTGGGAGGTCATCTTCCTCGTGGTGTTCTCGGCGCTCTTGGTGGTATTCATGCTGTGGCTCACGCGCGTGATCTCCGCACGCCTCGGCTTCCCACGAGGAGATGTCATCGCCATCGAATTCTGTGGCTCCAAGAAGTCGCTCGCAACCGGCCTGCCGATGGCCAGCGTGATCTTCGGCGGTGCCTCCCTGGGCTTGTTGATCTTGCCGTTGATGATCTACCACCAGGTACAGTTGATGATTTGCTCATGGCTTGCGGCCCGTTATGGGCGTGCCGACGATGCCCGCAACCAGTCCACCGCTCTCGCTTAAGGAGTTTCACGTGAAACATTTTGTTCGCACCACCCTCACCGTCCCCGGTGCCGGCACCCTGGTCACGATCGCCGAGCTGGAGGAGATCTCGTCGGAAAGCTGCACCATGGTGCGCATGATCGAACTGGCACCGGACGAGACGATTAAGGGGGCGTTCGCCGATGGTCGGATCGTCGGCCAGGCGAACGAGCCCCTAGAGCAAGTGCCGCACCCCAACACCTACGACCAGTTCGAGGGGATCGAGGCTGAGCACCTCAGCCCGGAAGAGTTCGAGGGCCTGTGGGCGGAAGTGCGCGCCAAGTTCCCCGGGTTCTAAAACACTAGATTAACCAACAGCATGTAGACGACAGTGCCACCAAGGATCGACAGGCCACTGTCGCCTTTCCACCAGTGCAGCAGCAGAGTCGCGGCGACGCCCAGCAGGGAGGCCAAGAGGCCACCTGGGGCGGAAAGCTGCCCGAAGATCGTGTACACCACGAGAACGATCATCACGCCGACGGGCATCATCAAGCCCAGCGAAGCGATGAAGTTATTGCCCTTCAGTAGCTTCAGAAAGAAGAAGGGGAGTGCGCGCAGGGCGACGGTGACCATCCCCACCGGGATCAGCACCGCCAGCACCATGCCAAGCGTGACGCCCTCTGGAAGCCCGTACATCAGACCTCCTTCGCCATGGTGTCGTCGGGACGGCGCCAGGTCAATAGCCCGTCCAGGCGTGGCGACATATAGCGTGCGATCAAAATCAGGAAGTAGACGCTCAGCGCAATCATCATGATCGACCCCGGGGCGATCAGCCCGACGATGATGGCGAGCACCGCGGCGATCACCGGCAGGGAATAGTCGCGGTTGTTCTTAAACGCCTCCCACGCCAGCACGACGAAGAGTGCCGTCAGCGCGAAGTCCATCCCCTTAAGTCCGGGCGGGATGATCTCTCCGACGAGCGCCCCCACAATCCCAGGGATCAACCACAAGAGGTGGAGCAGAATCTGGATGGTGAGAATGCGCGTGCCGGTCAGTGGCTTCTGAGGATCTCGGGCAGAGACGATGGCGTAAGCCTCGTCGATAAGCGCATACGCGGAATAGGCCTTGCCGGGCACGGACTTCACCTTGTGCAAGGGGAATGTGAGGCCGTAGAAGATGTGTCGGAAGTTCACCATGAAGCCGGTGAACGCGGCGGAGAGGGGGCCGACGCCGGAGGTGACCATACTGATCGCGAGGAATTCCATCGAGCCGGCGAAGATGACGATGGAGAAGATCGGGGTCCACCACCAAGCGAAGCCGGACTGGGCCATGAGGAGACCGAAGGCTAAGCCCAGCGGGATCAGGCCGAGGCCGACCGCCCAGGTCTCACGGATCCCTTCTTTGATTTCGTGGAGCGTGTTTCCTTCGCCCTCGTCTGGCGTTGTTTCACGTGAAACATTCACGGTTGACCCACTTCTAATTGTCCTCGAGGTTATGGGGGAAAGTGGAAAACAGTGGCAACGGCATCGGCTGGCGGCGCAACACGTCGCCCCAGAGGTCGGCTGCCGCTGGCGCAATCACGTCGCCTGGGAGAGCCGGAGCAACATACCAGTCGCCACGTTCGATCTCCTCCTCGAGCTGGCCCGGCGCCCACTCCGCATGCCCCATAAAGATACGCATTCCGTCAAGGTCTTCCATCACCTCGTGCGGCTGCGCGCTCAGGTTCACGTGTACCAAGCGGTTAGCCAAACGCGTGAAGTAGGGGTGAGTGTCAATATCAACGTCTGGCTTCGTCACGCCCAGCGCCACCGCGGCCTGCTGGCTTAGCGGGCCGCCTATGTACATCGCCTGAGGCTTCGCTACCGCAGGCAGCCAATCCGGCAGAACGTTGTAAACGGCCAGCTCACTGCGCTGGTTAAGGATCACACCGAAGGTCGATTCGGCGTCACGCTCGATCACCAGCACCACGCTGCGGGAGAACTCGGGGCTCAGCATGCCAGGAGCCGCCACGAGCAGCATGCCCGCCTCAGGTTCTTCGCGTTCCAAGGCGTTGAATAGGCGATCTGCGTAGAAGTAGTCACTCATCTTTCCTACCTTCCCACCACTGCTGTAGTTCCGCAATGGCTTCGTCACGATCCAGCGGCCCGCGCTCCAGGCGCAGTTCCTTCATAAAATTCCACGCCTTACCGACATCCGGGCCAGGCTTCAGGTCCAGGATCTTCATGATCTCGTTGCCGTCGAGATCGGGGCGCACGCGCGCAAGGTCCTCTTTCTCCTCGATCTCCGCGATGCGCTCCTCCAAGTGGTCATAGGTGCGCTGCAGCCGCGCAGCCTTCTTCGGGTTGCGCGTGGTGGAATCGGCGCGCACCAGTTTGTGGAGGCGGGGGAGGAGGTCGCCGGCGTCGGTCACGTATCGACGAACGGCCGAGTCCGTCCACTGACCCTCACCAAAACCGTGGAACCGCATGTGCAGGTACACCAGCTGGGAAATATCCTGCGTGGTCGCCTTCGGATACTTCAACGCCCGCAGACGCTTGCGGGCAAGTTTTGCTCCCACCACCTCATGGTGATGGAAGCTCACGCCTCCGCCTTCTTTGCGGGCGCGGGTGTCTGGCTTCCCGATGTCGTGGAGTAGCGCGGCCCAACGCAGTACCAGGTCCGGACCATCGTCCTCGCGGTCGATGGCCTGACGTAGCACCGTAAGCGAGTGGCGGTAGACGTCCTTGTGTTGGAGGTGCTCGTCGGGAGTCATGCGTAGCGCAGCAACCTCCGGCAGCACATAATCCGCCAGGCCCGTCTCAACAAGCAGGTCGATGCCATCCCAGGGTGCGGCTCCCAGCATCAGCTTGTCCAGCTCCACCTGGATTCGCTCCACGGTGATTCGCTGAATCTCATCGGCCATGTCGCGCATCGCATCGAAGACGCGTTGTTCCACGTGAAACCCTAACTGGGAGACAAAGCGAGCAGCGCGCAGCATGCGCAGGGGATCGTCGCGGAAACTGATCTCCGGCTCTTGTGGTGTATCCAACCGTTGATTTACCAAATCATTGAAGCCGCCCACAGGGTCCACAAAATCCGTGCTCATGGCCCCGTCTTCGACGAATAGGCGCACGGCCATCGCGTTGCACTTGAAATCGCGGCGCACCAAGTCCTCTTCGATGGTGTCGCCGAAAGTGACCTCTGGGTTGCGGGTCACGCCATCATAGAGGTCGGCGCGGAAAGTCGTAATCTCGATCTGCTGGCCCGCCTTCACCGTAGCCACGGTGCCGAATTCGATTCCGGTATCCCATACCGTCTCACCGAAGTCCTCTAGAATGCGATAAGTCTCCTCAGGGCGGGCAGACGTGGTGAAGTCCAAATCATTGCCCAGCCTGCCCAGGAATGCGTCGCGCACGGGACCGCCGACGAGGTACAGCTCGTGCCCCGCGGCATCGAACTTTTCGACGAGCGGACGTAGCAGAGTTTCAAGCTGCCGAATCGCGTCGGCAGCCCGGCCAAGGGCATCAGGATTATTAGAGGTGCTCACCGCTAACACCTTACCTGTGGGTTAAATCGGCACGTCAAAATACCAGAATGAACCAAAGGCGGATACGATAAGCGAAGAATGACTGACACTACTCGGCCCTCGAACCCCAACACTGGTGGTTCGTCGAGCCCCCGCTCTTCCCACAGCGGCAACCAGGGCAATAATCAGGGCACTAATCAGGGGCAGCGGCGTCGCAGGAGACGACGTCGCAGTCGTCGACCTGCCGGAAACAGCAGCAACCAGAACAAACAGAATGAGCAGAAGAGCTCCGGCCCAGACAACTCAGGCAACTCCGGCAAGGGGTCAGGTGATTCGGCGACGCAATCCTCGGACAACCAGCCGAAACGGTCCCGTCGGCGCCGTGGGCGCAGGCGTTCGTCGTCAAGCGCCCAAGCAAACAAGCAGGGCGAAAAGCAGCAGAATAAGCAACAGGGCAAGAAACGTGGCGGCCGTGGCGGAAATTCCAACCGGAACCGGCGCGGCCAGAACAACCACCAGAGGAAGCAGTACTCGGACGCGCCGCGGATGAAGACGCGCGATGAGACCTCGGCCGGCGGCCTAGTGGTCTCTGGGATGGCGGAAGCCGTGCGCGAGGATAACTCGGTGGACCTATCGCGGATCTATGTGGCACTGATCGGTCGGCTGGACCGGCGTGGGCGCCTGCTGTGGTCGATGCCGAAAGGCCACGTCGAGGAAGGCGAGCACCAGTGGCAAACCGCCGAACGCGAGGTGTGGGAGGAAACCGGCATCGAGGGCGAGGCCTTCGCCACGCTTGGCACAATCGATTACTGGTTCGTGTCTGACGGCGTGCGCATCCATAAGACGGTGCACCACAACCTGCTGCGTTTCGTGGACGGTGAGCTTAACGACGAGGACCCCGAAGTTACCGAGGTGACATGGGTCCCGGTCGACGAACTGATTGAGCATCTGGCGTACGCCGATGAACGTAAGCTTGCACGCTACGCATATGACAACTTGCCCGATCTGGCCAGAAAGGAACGCGAGGCCGGAAGGGCGACACCCCGGTGACGCCGCACAGCCGGCCCGTGCGCCGCAGCCCCTCAGCAGGCCCGCCCCAAGGCAGGGCTGCTCTGACGAGTGTGGCTGCGGTGCTTGCTGTTGCTGCCCTCGCCTCGACGGGAACCGCGACTGCAATCCCGGTGCCCGCGGCACCGACGAATGAGGCTGTGGCAGAGCAGTGGGTCAACCCCGCGATTCGCCCGAACGATGGGGAAGAGGGCCTCACCCTCGAGTTGGTACGCGGCCCGACCACGGTGGCCGAAGGTGCTGATCTGTCGCTGCGCGTCGCGGTGCACAACAATTCTTCGGAAACCGTGGATGATCTATCGATAACTCCGCGGCGCGGTCCGATCTCTGCCTCCGTGGCGGACGCGCGAGTGGCGATGGTCGCCGAGCCCGAAGAGTACTCAGTGATTGGTGACAGCGTGGAGCTGGCCGAGTCGCTTGCACCGGGGGAGTCCGTTGAACTGGATATGGCAGTACCGACCGCTGCCCATATTCCCGGCGCGCTGCCTCTTCCGGGCAATTCCGTGTATCCGATCATGCTGGTTCTCAACGGCAATGGGGGACAGTACCTGGATTCGGAGCGGTTTCACGTAGCGACGGAGGAGGCCACTGGCGTGGCCACGCCCGAGGGCGAGGCTGGCATGCCGGAGGAGCGTCGGAACGCCCCGGGCATGACAATGTTGTATCCGATCACCGCACCGGTCGATGTCCTGCCGGGCGAGACGGGGGAGGCGCCGAAAAACCCTCCGCTCGTCCTCGAGTCGGAGCAACTTGCGGACAACCTGAAGCCGGATGGGCGGTTGTCGGCGCTGGTGGATACCTATAGCGAGGCCGTGGAGTCGCCAACAGGAGCAGAGGTGCGCGAGGCGACATGCCTGGCGATAGATCCGGCGCTCATCAGCACCGTAGAGCGCATGACCGAAGGTTATGTAGTGGCCGATTCGCGGCCGTCACTTGCGCAGAAGCCGCGGCGCCTGCGTGACTCCTGGGACGTGGAGCCGGACGAGGTGCCATACACCCAGGGTGCGGGCGCCGAAGATGCCTCTGCGTGGCTGGAGAAGTTGCGCGCCACCGCCGCCGATGGGTGCGTGGTGTCGTTGCCGTGGGCCAATAGCGATGTCAACGCCGTGGCTCAGGGCGGCGTGCCGTGGTTGATGCGCGAGGCGATCGAGCGTGGCCCGTTTGCTGTGGAACGTATCCTCGGCGTGCCCACGGTGCGCAACGTCGTCATTCCACCGGCAGGCTATGTTGTGGAGGGCACGTCGGCAGCCCTTGGCTGGGCCGATCATTCCCGTTCCAAGATCCCGACGATGGGGATGGAGGGCGCGTGGGAGGCTGCCCAGGCCGCGACCGATCCGCAGGACTCGACCGTGCAGGCGGAGGAGGCGCCCCAATCCAACCTCGAGCGCGACCTGCCCCCAAGCCCCGCGATGGCGGCCGCCCCCGAACCGACGACCCCGGTGCGTGTCCTCGTCGCAAACAACAGTGTTTCACGTGAAACATTGCCCAATCCCTCCGCGCAGCGTTTCGCACACCTGAGCCCGGGCATCACGGCGGTCACCTTCCAGGACTCGCTTGCATCGACGCTCGCATCAACAGGTTCAGTCCCGTTGACCACCGGCTATTCCAACACCGATCTGCGTTATGACACCACCAAGGACTCCATCGCCGCCCGCGACATCACCGCCGCCAACGCGATCCGCCTGGCCGTTACTGAGTCCACCACCACCGGCGCGGAGCCTGCCGGCACGCCCGTAATGATCAACCCGCCGGGCTCCTGGGACGCGCGCACCGCACGTGAAGCGCTCGATGTCGTGGGCACCTTGCTTGCCGACGATGACGCCGCCGCCATGACTCTTGAGGATTACCTCACCGCCCCCGGAAACGCCCCCATCCCACAAGCGGAGCACACCGGGAGCCCCTATGCGGACCCCACCGTCTTCTCCGATGCGGAGATCTTAAGCGCCAGCCAACAGGCCCGCTACGTCGACGACCTCACGTCTTTCCTCGTGCCCGATCCCGCGATCGCGCTGGCCCGCTACGACTACACGCTGCCTTTGCGCCGCGACCTGCTCACAGCTCTATCGATCGCTTATCGACGATCACCCGAACACTATTCCGATGCCGTCGAGGCCACCCAGTCGCGCCTCAACGACACCCGAGACACCTTGCAGGAACTTCGCGGCGCGGTGAACCTGATCCCACCCGGCAACGTGTTTACCCGCACGTCCGAATCCGCCCCCGTGTTCATCGTGGCGGAAAATGGACTGCCGCTGCCTGTGGATGCCACCTTGCTCTACCAAGCGCCCGAAGGCACTGTACTCAACGTGCCGGACCGGATACGCATCCCGGCGCGTGGCTCCATCACCATCGAGATCACCGCCACCATCCCCGACAATTCTGAGCGCACCGACATGCGCCTCTACCTCGCCAGCCCACAAGGCCAGGCGATCTCCGCGCCGGTGGACATCTCGGTCCGCACAGCCGCCACAGAGATGGGCCTGGTCACCGTCGGTGGGCTTTTTGCGCTCTTCCTCGCACTGGTGGTCTTGCTGCTGCGTTCGCGGCGCGTGAAGCGGGGGAAGGCTTCGTCGACAAGCATTAGCGTCAAACGCGATCCCACGCTTGACGACGATCGACCACCGGACTGATCCGCGATGGGAAGTCTCGCCGCATCGTGGCGAACTCTTCCTCTATCCTGTCCTACACCATCCCGCGATTACAGATAGGAAGATTCGTGGCCCCCTCCGAGAACACCCCAGGGCAGCGCCGGCGCATCGTGACGCCAAGTCCGCCAGCCCCGGTCCCTGTGCCTCGTCCTGTCAAGGAACCTGAACCCGAGCCTGTCCAAGACTTATCCGGCCTCACGGCAAGCCCGGCCGATACTGGCGACGGTGGTTCCACCGTTGCCACCGCCTCGTCCGGGGAGAAGGCAAGCAACGAAGACGTTGTGCGCTCCACGGGCTCGATGGCGATCGCCACGTTGCTCTCGCGCATCACCGGCTTCATCCGCACGGTGATGATCACCTCCATGCTCGGTGGTGCGATCGCCTCGGCCTTCAACCTTGCGAACACGCTGCCGAACATGATCACGGAGATCGTGCTGGGTTCGGTGATGACGGCACTGGTCGTGCCCGTGTTGGTGCGTGCCGAGAAGGAAGACGCCGATGGCGGTGCCGGGTTCATCCGGCAACTGTTCACGCTGACGTTGACGCTCATGCTGTCGGTCACCGTGCTAGCTACGGTGGCTGCGCCCTTCCTCGTCAGCATCATGATGGACGAAGGGGCGAAGACGAATATCGTCCAGTCCACCTCTTTTGCCTACCTGCTCTTGCCGCAAATCTTCTTCTACGGGCTGTTCTCGCTGTTCCAGGCGATCCTGAATACCAAGGGGGTGTTCAAGCCGGGCGCGTGGGCACCGGTGGTCAACAACGTCATCTCCATCACGGTTCTGGCCGCCTATCGGCTGGTGCCCGGATCGCTGAACCCGGCCGCCCCGTCGCCGGTGACAGATCCACACGTTTTGCTGCTGGGCCTGGGCACCACGCTGGGTGTCGTCGTTCAGTGCGCGATCATGCTGCCGTACCTGAAGAAGCTGAAGATTGACCTGCGCCTGAAGTGGGGGATCGACGATCGCCTCAAGGCCTTCGGCGGGATGGCCGTCGCGATCGTCGCGTATGTGGCCGTCTCCCAGCTGGGGTATGTGATTACGGCACGTATCGCCACCGAAGCTGACGCGTCCGCCTACGCCATCTACCAACAACACTGGCAGCTTTTGCAGGTGCCCTACGGCATCATCGGCGTCGCCCTGCTCACCGCGATCATGCCGCGGCTGTCGCGCAACGCCGCCGACGGCGATGACCGCGCAGTGGTGCGCGACCTTACGCTGGCCACGAAGCTGACCTTCATCGCCCTGATTCCTGTTGTCATCTTCATGACGGCCTTCGGCCCCGATATCGGCAACGCCCTCTTTGGGTATGGTGCTTTCGAAACCGAAGAGGCCCGCACCCTCGGCATGACGATCAGTTTCTCCGCCTTCACGCTCATCCCTTACGCCTTGGTGATGCTGCACCTGCGCGTCTTCTACGCCCGTGAGGAAGCGTGGACGCCCACCTTCATCATCGCCGGGATCACCGCCACCAAGGTGTTGCTGAGCTACCTTGCGCCTATGGCTGCGTCATCTTCAGAGTTCGTCGTCGTTCTGCTCGGTGCCGCCAACGGGTTCGGTTTCGTTGCCGGCGCGGTGATCGGCGCGTTCCTGCTGAAACGCAAACTGGGCGACCTGCAGTCCGCCACCGTCATGCACACCAGCACCTGGGCCGCGGCAGCCGGCATCATCGGCGCGGCGGCCGCCCTGCTGACACAATTCTTGATCCGCAAGGTGCCATTCAACCCTGTCGATCTGATGATCGGTTGGGGTTACCGCCCGTCTCTGGGCTTGGTCGTGGAGATCGGCATTGCCGGCATCGTCTTCCTCATCGTGGCCGGCCTCGTGCTCTCGCGCTCCGGGCTGCCAGAGGTGCAGAACCTGGGCCGCCTGTTCGCCCGCATTCCGGTCGTCGGCAAGTTCATTAAGCCGGACGAAGACAAGGCCATCGAAACCGGCAAGACGGATCCGCGGGTGATGTCTCAGCAGTTCCTGGCAACCGACTCCTTCAACGCCTCCCCGGTTCCGCCACCGATGTCCGCCGGTGTGGTGCGCGGGCCCCGGCTCGTGGCCGGCGCGCCCGTCTCGGACGGCCGGTTCCGCCTCTTGCGCGATCACGGTGCCGTCGACGGCGCCCGCCTGTGGCAGGCCCGCGAAGTCCGCACCGGTAGGGAAGTGGCGCTGGTCTTCGTCGATACGCACAACCAAGCCCCACTGGCTGCCGTGGGTGGCGATGAGGCCGCACGACGCTCACGTGAAGTTGCGCGCCGCACCCGCCAGCTGCGCACACTCAACCACCCGGCGATCGCGCTGAATATTCAGGTGCTGTCGTACCGCTCCGGCTGCCTCGTCGTCTCCGACTGGGTCCCGGGCGCCTCGGTGAAATCCGTCGTGGAGGCAGAAGGCAATCTGCACCCGCAGGCCGTCGCCCGGGCTATGGCGCCGCTGGCCGATGCGCTGGCGGACTCCCACGAACAGGGCGCCCCCATGGGCCTAGATAACCGCAACCGGCTGCGCGTGTCCACCGACGGCTATGTCGTGCTCGCGTTCCCAGCGGTGCTACCTCAGGCCAGCGACGAAAAGGACATGTCGGCGCTGGCATCCGCACTCGAGCTGCTCGATGCCGGCACCGGCGAGGACAGCGATACGCGCCTGACCGCCATCGCGGAAAAGACACGCGCGCTTGCCGACGATGCCGCCGACCCCGAGACCGAAAACCCCACTTCGGACATCTTCCACGCAATTGCGGACGAGCTCCGCGACCTCAGCGGCGTCCCAGAGCCTGCCGACGAAGACATCGTCGTAGAAGCCAGCGCCGCAGAAGCTACCGAGGCGAAGGCAGCGGACGCTACGGGTGAAATCCCCGCGGTCCCTCCAACAACATCCGGGCGACCACAACGCGAGGCCCTCCACGTTGTCGACGAAGATACCCCGGAGCCAGACAAACTCAGCGGTTTCGGTTCCCGCGGCTACACCGCCCAGGGCTTCGCCGCTGTCGCGGCAGCCGTCATCGCTGTCGTTCTGCTCATCGCCGCCCTGACCACCTATCTTGTCGGTGTGATCGGCGGGGACGACCCAGCATCGCCGGTGACTAGCGAATCTGTCGACGATACAACCACGAGCAACGCTGAGGGCGGCGCTGATTCGCAACCACTGCCGGTCATCGTCGATACAGCGCGAGTGCGCGTCTGGCAGGCGCCGGGCCAAGACCCAAGCGCCGACAACCCGGAACAGGTGGACAATGTGATCGACGGGGACAATGACACCACCTGGGCTACCGACGACTACCCCAACGGGCTTGGTACTAAGCCTGGAGTGGGCGTGGTGCTCACCGCCGAGCAGCCGCTCCAGCTGCAACACCTCCTGATCGAAACGGAGACAACAGGTGCCCGTTATAGCCTCTACGGGCTGCCCGCGGACCGCGAGACTAACGCTGAAACCACACCACTGGAAGAGCTGCCACTGCTCCGAGAAGGCACGCTGCGCTCCACCCGCAACAGCCTGGAAATTGAGGGGAACCCCGAAGTGAACGGGGTGATTCTCTGGATCACGGACATCCCTACAACCCAGAACCCGCACGTGGAAATCAGCGAGATCTCGATGATCGGGCTGCCCATGTAAGTCACTTCTCGCTACAGCGCCCTATAGCGCATCAGCCCACCCGCCGCGCGGTATGCGTGTCCACTACAGTGTGCACGCTCGCACGGCGGGTTTCTTCTACCACGGGCACAATGACTGCTAAGCACACATAATTTAACGTTCGGGGGAACACATGGCACTCGCACCATCGGTTTCGGGGAAAACCACTAACTACTCAGCGGACAACGCAACAGATGCTGAACTCGTCGATAAGTACAACGCAGGGCATGCGCGCGCCTTCACGGAGATCGTCCAACGCCACCACCAACGGCTGACCTTTACCGCTAGGCGCTACGCCAGGAACGACCACGACGTTCAAGACATCGTGCAGGAAGCCCTGTTTCGGGCCGCACGCAACATGCACTCCTTCCGGCAGGAATCCAGCCTGTCCACGTGGCTCCATCGCCTGGTCATCAACGCCGGGCACGACCACATGGTTCGCCGCCAACGCAGCACACACATCAGCTTGGATGACGACGATAAAATCAACCAGGATGCGAACCCGCTGCTCGCGCATGACCCCACGCCGAACGTCGAGCGCGCCATCGTCTTACGCGAGGTCATGTCCTGCCTCCCCATCGCGCAACGCCGCGCCCTGCTGCTGATTGATGTTGCTGGGCTGACCATCGAACGTGCCGCACGGGAAATGGGTGTGCAGCCGGGGACGGTGAAATCGCGCCGCGCGCGGGCTCGTCAGGCGTTACACCAGCAACTCACAGGATCGGAATAGGTGGCGTAGCCAGAGCGTTGAAATTGGGGAAGTACACTATCCGGAGCAGCTAGATCTTAAACCAAATCAAGGAGTTCCCGTCCATGTCTGAGCCCGTGACTGAACCAGCATCACAGCAGATTCACGATGTCATCATTGTTGGTTCCGGCCCCGCCGGATATACCGCTGCGCTGTACAGCGCCCGCGCTAACCTCAGCCCAGTGGTCTTCGAGGGCTATGAATTCGGAGGTGAGCTGATGAACACCACCACCGTGGAGAACTTCCCGGGTTTCCAGGAGGGCATCATGGGGCCTGACCTGATGATGGAGATGCGCGCCCAGGCAGAGAAGTTTGGTGCGGACCTGCGCACCGAGATGGTGGACCGAGTGGAGCTCGAGGGCGAGATCAAGAAAGTCTTCGTCGACGATGAGGAATTCCAGGCCCGCACCGTCATCCTGGCCACCGGCGCTCAGCCCCGCCACCTCGGCATCCCAGGTGAGGAAGCCCTGACCGGCCGCGGTGTTTCTACCTGCGCGACCTGCGACGGCTTCTTCTTTCAGAACCAGCACATCGCCGTGGTCGGCGGTGGCGATTCCGCAATGGAGGAAGCGACCTTCCTCACCCGTTTCGGCTCGAAGGTGTCGCTGATCCACCGCCGCGATGAATTCCGCGCCTCCCAGATCATGCTGGACCGCGCTCGCGAGAACGAGAAGATCGAGTTCATCACCGATACCGTCGTCGAGGAAGTCATCGAAGGCGAGGGCAAGGTGGCTGGCCTGCGCCTGAAGAACGTGAAGACGGGCGAGACCAGCGAGCTCGACGCCACCGCACTTTTCGTCGCGATTGGCCATGATCCGCGCTCTGGTTTCCTCGGCGGGCAGGTCGCGCTTAACGACGAGGGCTACGTGAAGGTGGAGGAGCCATCCACGAAGACGAGCCTGCCTGGTGTCTTCGCAGCAGGTGACCTAGTGGATGACCACTACCAGCAGGCGATCACGGCGGCCGGTTCCGGTTGCCGCGCTGCGATCGATGCCGAGCACTACCTGGAAACTCTCTAACTATACCGTCAGCTTAAAAAGGATCAATCATGAGCAATACCGTTGATGTAACGCAAGACACCTTCAAGTCCGTCGTCGTGGACTCGGACAAGCCCGTGGTGGTGGATTTCTGGGCTGAGTGGTGTGGACCGTGCAAGAAGCTGTCGCCGATCCTCGATGAGATCGCAAGCGAGATGGGTGACAAGGTCACCGTGGCGAAGGTGGATGTGGATTCGGAGCGCACGCTCGGCGCCATGTTCCAGGTGATGAGTATCCCTACCGTGCTGATTTTTAAGGACGGCGAGAAGGTCGACGAGTTCGTCGGATTGAAGCCAAAATCCGAAATCATGCAAAAGATTGAATCCCAGCTATAAATGGTATCCTGATACGCAATCGTCAGCTTGTTGATCCTTCCCTAAGGGATCAGATGTCTACCAAGCGCACGTCGCTGCCACGGAACAGCGAAAGTGCGGGAAAGGGGTACCGTGACTCGCGTCCTCCATGTGGGAGATTCCAGCGCACGCGTCGCTGAGGTGCGCTCCACGCTGGCGAGCCTGGGCCAGCTGCCGGGATTTTCCGGCGATCTCAGGGAATGGAATCAGCGGAGCTTTTCACAGGATGAGAAGCTTTTCGACGAAGAACTCTCCGAGGCACTGAAGGCATTCCAGCAATCCCGCGGAATCGTGCCCTCCGGTTCCATCGATGAGGTCACTCTGCGGGAGCTGCGCGAAGCCTCCTACACCCTGGGCAACCGGGTGCTGTCCTACCAACCTAACCAGGTTCTGGTAGGCGATGACGTGGGCCAGCTGCAGCGCCAACTCCAGGAGCTGGGCTTTTATTCGCACAAGGTGGATGGCCACTTCGGTAAGGCCACCCATGAAGCGGTCCAGAACTACCAGCTGAACTACGGGCTCCAGGACGATGGGGTCTTCGGCCCAGACACCTTGCGCGCCCTGCAGTTGCTGGGCCGCCGGATCACCGGCGGATCCACGCAGGCGATTCGTGAGCGTGAGACCGTGCGCAAGGCAGGGCCGATGCTGTCCGGCAAGCGCGTGGTGTTGGACCCCGCGCTGGGTGGCCCCGACAAAGGCCTCACTGTTGACGGGCCTTATGGCGAGATCACCGAAGAGGATATTGTGTGGGACCTGGCCACCCGGGTGGAGGGCCGCATGATCGCAGCGGGGATGGAAACCATCATTTCCCGCCCACGCGGTGATAACCCATCGCCGAAGGCGCGCGCCGACATCGCGAATGCCTTCAAGGCAGACGTGATGATTTCCCTGCACCTTGATAGCTACGCCAACGAGAAGGCCAACGGAGTCGCCTCCTTCTACTTTGGTTCGGAGACCGGCGCTTCCTCGATGACGGGTGAGACCTTGTCGGGCTATATTCAACGAGAGATCGCCGCGCGCACTGACCTGCAAAATCTCCACAATCACGGCCGCACGTGGGAGGTATTGCGTCTGACCCGCATGCCTTCGGTCGAAGTTGTCCTGGGCTATGTGACCAACCCTGATGATGTCAAGATTCTCACCAACCGTGACCAACGCGACGCGATCGCGGAGGCCATCGTCGTCGCCGTGAAGCGCCTCTACCTGCTCGACGACGACAAACAGCCAACCGGAACCTACGATTTTTCCGACCTTTTGGCCGAAGAGCGCGCTTAACGACGAAAAACTTAGGGCAACGCGTACCTGGTGGTGCGCGTTTTCCCCTTTTTCTGGAGGCGCCCAGCATCAACGAGCTTGCGCAGCAGCCGATACGCCTGCTGCTGGCTCACCCCAAGCTCCTCCGCTATATCCCCGCTGGCCAGCGGCCCACGGGTAGCAATCACACGGACTGCGTGAGCTTCCGGGGATAGCTCGTCCACGTCCACATCGCCTCCGGGCTGAAACCCAAAGGACCACAGCTTCTTCTTCGTCGAAGTGACCCAAGCGCGGTCAAAACCCGTGGCCAGCGCGATATCCTCATCATCGGCGTCAGGGTGCAGCACCCAGAAGTCGGCGACCACCAGCTCATCCACCGTAAGCCTCTCCGGCAACGCCGCGAGCAGACCCGGAAGCTCTGCGTTAAGTACTTCGCGAGCAGCCGTCACCGTCACTGCCTGCTCGTGGGTTCCCGACCACGCCAACACCGACAGCCCCGAGACGATCTGGTGCCTCGTTGCATCTGCCAACCCCAGGCCCGCACCGGCAGCCACTCCCAAGCGCGCACACGCTGAAGACAGCACCGGGCTGCGCGGCGCAAAGGTGGCGGTCCCGGAGCTCACGGCGCGCGGATCCAACCCGCGGGGCAACCCGCCCGGCGATGTCACGGTGGTGCGCGTGTCATCGGCGCGCACATAGATGGAGCCGGGGAGCGAGTAGTCGCGGTGCAGAAACGCGTTTGTTATCAGCTGCTTCACAGCCGGTCCTAGTTTTTCCTCTTGTTTCTGCAGGTCAGCAAAAATTGTCACCAGCGGAGCAGTGGTCCGAGTGGTTCTTCGCGTGCCGACGAGGTCCACGACCACCATGCGGTGATGGGGGAGATGACGGGCGATAGCGTCGTGGGTTCCGAAAAGAAGAATCGCCCCAATGGTGATGGGTTCGATCGAATCGTCGCGCAGCCCGAGGGTGCGTACGAAGTCATCGTCGGAAAGCGCAGGAAGCAATGCGTCCCCGTCGTTGCTGGCCGCCATCGTGCGGGCCTGTTCGATGACCTCTGGCTCAAGGTCGTCCATCGTCGCACCGGGTGCTGGCAAACGAGCCCAGTCGATGCCGTTGGCGTCGCGGTAACGGGTAAACAGATAGCTCGGATCCATGCCGAAGCACTCGGGCTTGCCTTGCGCGTTGAGGCGGCGGGTGCGGTAGACGCCCCATGTGGTGGCCACGGGCGTGCGCGAGGCGGCCACGGAAATGGCGACGACGTCGCGGCCGTCGATGTCTTCCACCGTGACGGAAGACGGCAGTGGGGGAGAGGTGTACCGGCTAATCGTAGAGGCTAGGAGTGCGGGATTGGTGGTGTCCGAATGGAAGGGATAACATCCTGTTACCGTTCCATCTTGATTCACTCCAATCAATAAAGTTCCGCCTTCGCCGTTAGCTAGGCAGGTGAGTTGTTCAATCACTCCGCGTTCATTGATGTAGGCGGGGGAGGAGCGGCGAGCAAAAGCGGTGGTCAGCGACTGGCCACCGGCGATTAATTCGCGGATCTCGGCATTGCTCATGAGGTTTAGACTATCCGGGTTTCCTTGCACTTTCAATCAGGATTACATCGACGTAATTGATTGATGGAATGGTGATCTAATCATTGCGGTACCGAAACAGATTGCAACAGCTGCTCGATTTCCTGCGCGGACAGTAAACCACGCTGTGGCGGCAGCTCGAGGCGGAGGCGCGGGAGAACGGGATCGTCTTCCACGATAGAAAAGCCTGCGCTCTCAAGGGTGCTGCGATTCATCAACCCGATTTCATCGGCGCGCTGCAGAAGCGCGACAGCGAGGTCATCGGCTGGGCCCTGAGGCTCGTCATGACGCCCGAAGGCTTCGACCGCTGGAACAGCACGGTCTGAGAGCGTCATGATGCAGGAATCAAGCAGCACAGCCTCCCACCCGCGGCCCGCAAACTCTGGGTCGATGTGCAGGCTGGTAATCAACCACGCCTCCGAGGAGGCCGGAGCAGTGGGCATTCTCAGGCTGCCTGGCGCTTCGTCGCGCGGACAGAACAGCACGGTGGCATAGGCACTAGATGTGTCAGAGGCGCGATCGACAATATTGAAGCCGCACGAACCATGCGCAAATACTTGGGCGGTCAGCCAGGCCTCTTTGTCGATTTCCGGGGAGATATTAGGGGCATCGTCGGAAAGCGGATCGAGCTCCCAGAACGTGGCACGCGCGCAGGCAGGGTGGACGCGACCCATCGCGTCATAGGTTAAGGGGAGAACCCCTGCCTGGCGCTTCGCCATGGTTGCCGTCCTTAGTCGTCCTTCTGGATCAATCCCATGATGCGCTCGAAGTCATCCTTGTCGCTGAACTCCACGACAATCTTGCCCTTGCGCTTACCCATCGAGACGCTGACGCGCGTATCCCACTCGTCGGCAAGACGCTCGGCGGCCTGAGTGAGGAACTCTGGCTGCTCAACCGGTTCGCGCTTCTTCTTCTCGGGCATCTCCCCGTTCTTGTTCAGCAAGGTCACGGCCTCTTCGGTCGCGCGGACGCTCATGCCTTCGGCCACGACGCGATCAGCAAGCTGCTCTGTGGCTTCTTCGCCGACCTTCACGCCCAACAGCGCGCGAGCATGTCCCGCCGACAGCACACCGGCTGCCACGCGGCGCTGCACGCTGACGGGAAGCTTCAGCAGACGAATCATGTTCGTGATCACAGGACGAGACCGACCAAGGCGCTGGGCCAACTCCTCCTGGGTCACGTCGAACTCTTCCAGAAGCTGCTGGTACGCCGCCGCCTCTTCCAGGGGGTTGAGCTGCACGCGGTGAATATTTTCCAGCAGCGCGTCGCGCAGCATGTCGCTGTCCGAGGTCGACCGCACAATCGCCGGAATGCGCTTTAGGCCGGCCTTCGACGCGGCACGCCAGCGCCGCTCGCCCATGATCAGTTCGTAGGAATCGCCTTGGGGTCGTACGACGATCGGCTGGAGCAACCCGAACTCGCGGATGGAGTGCACCAGCTCCGCAAGCTCGTCCTCGTCGAAGACTTGGCGGGGCTGCTTCGGGTTCGGCACGATCGTGCCCAGCGGGATTTCCTCGTAGGTGGCGCCGAACTCGTCGTCACGCGCCTGCTCGCCGGAAGAACCACGCAGGGCATCCGGGGTGCGGGTGGGTTGCGGGGAACTCACGGTCGGTGCACCAGGAATGGTTGGTGCACCCGGGATCGACGGCGCACCTTTCACCTTCTTCTTCTCAGAAGCCGAAGAATCATCGTCGTTACGCGCACCCTTCGCGCCCCCGAGCACAACATCCGCGGCACCGGCACCCAGACCGTTAGTCTTCGCGCTGTACTCATTGCCCGATGGGATCAGGGCCGCCAAACCACGGCCGAGACCGCCTTTGCGCGTTGGTTCCTTCGCCATTTACTCCTCCACCTCATCGTTAAGATTCTCATCGCCTTCGCCGGCGTGTGCTTCAAGCTGCTCCGCAATCTCTGGGCTGACACCAATCGGCCCGGTCGATTCGTGCGGCTGATAGTCACCACGCTGCGCTAATTCCTTCGCGGCATCCAGGTATGCCAGTGCCCCCCGGGACCCCGGATCATAATCAATCACAGTCTGGCCATAACCCGGCGCCTCCGACACTTTGATCGAACGCGGGATCACGTTGCGCAACACCACGTCGCCGAACTGCTCGCGGACCTCGTGCGCCACTTGTTCAGCCAGCTTAGTGCGGGCGTCATACATAGTCAGCAGGATCGCAGAGATGTGCAGGTTCTCATTGAGGTACTCACGAATCATCGAAATATTGCCCAAAAGCTGGCCCACGCCCTCTAGGGCGTAGTACTCACACTGGATGGGAATTAGCACCTCATCGACAAAGGTCATCGCGTTGATCGTCAGCAGACCCAGCGACGGAGGGCAATCGACGAACACATAGTCAAAACCGTTGTCCTCGATGAATCCCTGCTTGACCGCGTCCGCCAGGCGATACTCTCGGCGCACCATGCTGACCAGCTCAATTTCTGCACCGGCCAGGTCAATGGTGGCGGGGATGCACATCAAGTTCGGGTTGGAGGGCGAGGTTTGCATCGCTTCTTCTGCGGTGGCCTCCCCAATCAACATCTCATAGCTAGAGGTGGTACCCGTGCGGTGTTCCACACCCAGTGCTGTCGACGCATTACCCTGCGGGTCCAGGTCAATCACTAGGACCTTCAGGCCGTGATGTGCCAACGCCGCCGCCAGGTTCACCGATGTTGTGGTTTTCCCGACGCCACCTTTCTGGTTGGCCACAGTGATGGTGCGCGGCTGTTCCGGACGATCCAAACGCAGTGTTCCGGTTGTTACTTCCGCGGCCCGTCGGGCCGCCGCAGCAATAGGGGTTTCTTCCCACTGCTGATCATCCAGGTTTTTATCAGTCATGGATGCTGCTTGCCCTCTTTCCACGGATGCCGTCCCCCTTGGCGTCCCAAAGGGTCAATTGTCTCCAACCTTAATGGCTAAGCGCCCCACGTGTTAGCGCGACCGCTCAATGCGGATCAACGTGGAAGGTTCTGCCAGCACATCATCGCCGACAGTGAAGATCGTGGCCTCGCCGCCACCAACCTTCTTAATGTGCGCCGCATCGCGCTCCAGCTTCTGGTCCTCCGCGCGCCCGCGGATGACGGTGACGTTGTCTAGGCCAAGCTGCTCCTTCACCTCGCCCAGGTAGGTGGAGCGCTTCAACAGCGGCTCGATCAGCGTGATGGACAGATCGGGACGCGCAATAGCCAGCGGAATGCCGGGCAGTCCCGCACCGGATCCGATATCTGCCACGCGCAGGCCCTCGTCGAAAGCCTCAGAGATGATGGCGCAGTTGAGGATATGGCGGCTCCACAGCCGGGATACTTCCTTAGGTCCGATGAACCCACGTTCAGCGGCAGTGGTTGCCAGCGAATCATGGTACTGCTCCGCCAAGGCGAGGCGATCCCCGAAGACCTGCTTGGCTACGTCGGGAGTGGGTTCGAATTCGACTGACACGGCTGTGTGCTCCTTGGAGAAAAAGTTAGAGAGAAAATGACAAAGATCACTGATCAGAATAGCCAACGCGGCCCCAAGGGAAAAGTAGGCAAAGAAAAACCGCTTATCGACGATCGGCTGTTCGTCGATAAGCGGTCAAAGCATGCGGGAGGCTGGCTACTTCTTGCCTTCCTTGCGCTCGCGCTTGGTGCGCTTGTCTACCTTGCGGGCGCCAACAACGGGTGCGGTGCTGCGCTTGGCTGCCTTCTTCGCCTCTTCCTCTGCGGCCTCTTCCTCGTCCATCTTGCGGAAGACGATGAGGTTCTGGAAGAAGGTCCAAATATTATTCGCGAACATGTAGAACAGCAGACCGATGTGCCACAGGAAGCCGGTGAAGAAGATGGTGGCTGGCAGGAACCAGAGCATCATCTTGTTCATCATGTTCATCTGCATTTCCATCATCTCGGCGTTGTCGCCCGTCGGGGCGGACGTCTTACCGGATGCGCGACGCTGCTTCTGACGGTTCAGGCTCAGGCGCGCGTTGAAGTGCGTGAACAGGGCGATGATCACGATCAGCGGTGCCGCGACCAGGACCACCTGCGTTTTGGTGAAGTCCGTGGTGAAGGCGTTCATCATGTCTTCTGGCATAGAGATATATGCAGACAGTGGCACGCCGAAGACCGTGGCATCCAGGAAGGAGCGAACCTCTTCCGGGCTGAAGATGTAGTTCGCGGTGTTGCGGTTTTCCTCAACACTCATGCCCAGCTGGCCGGTGCCGGTACCGGTGCGGTTGAAGGAGCGCAAGACGTGGAACAGACCGAAGAACACTGGCATCTGTACCAAGGGGGCGATACAGCTGGCCAGCGGGTTCATCTTGGCGTCTTTGTAGAGCTTCTGCGTCTCTAACGCCATTTTTTCCTGGTCGTTTTTGTACTTTTCGCGGATGGCCTGCATCTGGGGTTGCAGTTCCTGCATCTTCCTGCCGGAGCGCAGCTGGTTGACCGTTGGCTTAACCAGCAGCACGCGGATGGTGAAGGTCAGGAACATGATGGCCAAGATCCAGGAAAGACCTGAGGCTTCGTCGAAAATGAAGCCGAAAACCTTGTGCCAGAACCACAGCACGGCCGAGATCGGCCAATAAATGAAGTTGAGCACTGTGTGTCGTAACTCCTAGTTGGTTTGTGTGGGGACTACTCGCTTCGTGGGACGGGATCAATTCCGCCCGGGTGCCACGGCCCGCATTTCACCAGCCGCGTTATGGCTAGAACAGTACCGGTTATGGCGCCGCGCCGCGAAATAGCTTCAAGCGCGTAAGCGCTGCATGTTGGCTCGAAGCGGCAGGTGGAATACATTTTCATCGAAGAGATGTATTTTTGATAGACCCTGACCAGCCTCACTAGGCCACGCGATCCGAGACCTTTAGGTTCGGGGATCTCCTCACCGTAGATATTGCGGTGAGACATGGAGTTGGCCATCGCTTACGCCTTGCCTTCCTGCTTCGCCGCAGCCTGAGACGCAGCTTTGCCTGTGGCTTTGCGCAGCGCAGCGCGGAAATCGCGTTCCAGCTCGGCGCTCGTTGCGGTCCCGGCGGCGGGTAAAGCCCGGATGACCACGTCGATACGCGCATCGAGCGTATCGACGACGCCTAGGCAGATGTGCCGCAGCCGGCGGGATGTGCGGTGGCGAACCACTGCATTACCGACGGCTTTAGACACGATCAGCCCGAACCGTGGGCCACCTGTGATGATGTCCTCGGTGCGGGCTGATTGGTGCACCACGAGGGTGCGACTGCCGGCGCGGGTTCCCGTCTTCATGGTCCGACGAAAATCGGCCGATTGAGCGAGTTTATGCGCTTTGGGCAGCACTGACGCGCTCTTAAGCGGTCAGCTTTGCGCGGCCCTTCTTGCGGCGCGCGGATACGATTGCGCGACCTGCACGGGTGCGCATACGGGTACGGAAGCCGTGCTTACGAGAGCGACGGCGGTTGTTCGGCTGGAACGTCCGCTTAGACACGGTTGTCTCCTTGTAAGAGCTGCGACGGCCTGCGGTACTCCACGGCGCGCGTGCAGTACCTCCCGGGTATTAGGCCGTCCGGGATGGAAAAATGTGAAGTGAGTGCGCTCCATAATCGCTGTTGCGATTGGGGACCGCCCGCGCTACTTACACTGACGCACCTTTCGGTGGCCCGGTTGACTGTGCGAGTAATGCTCTCACGCACACCGGAACTCGGAAAGAAGTCCGATGTGACAGACCTCCTTAGGCTACGCGAAGAATCGAAGTTCGGCCAAATCGACACGGTTGGTTTTTTCAATAAGCAAAACGGGTACCCCCGAAATTACAATGTTGTGTTTTTCTGCTGGTGAGGGCGCGAATCGCCCGAGCACGCAGGGGGAGTGAGATTAAGTAACACACCCGTTCACTTTCCAGAAATAGTTAAATCTTGGAAGTCTGATTTTGCCGTCTAGACAATGCCGGTTCGGTGCGCGTAATAATTGAAGAATCACGCACAACTCACACGCTGTGAATAATTGAAACTGTGGATAACTCTCAACATCATGTTGAGACTTTGCCTGAAAGATTTACAAAAGGCGAGGTCAAGGGGCGTATAAACCCTGGATGAAGTTATCCACAAAACCTGAACTAGACTGTGGATAACTTTTACGGCCTAGTTATCCACAGGTGTGGATAAAGTTGTGAAAACTCATGGTAGGGACCGCGCCGGTACCTCTCAGCGGTTGTGAATGGGAAGTGAACAACAAGTTCTCTTTCCCACAACCGAGGGTCGAACGGCGCACCGTTTTTAGGGCTGTATCCACAGCCAAAATTACAAGAAGGAAACAACGAGGGATTACGTGGCAGGACAACATCAGCCGATCGACGAGCTTTGGCGTTCCGTCGTCGATGAATTGCTGACTCTTTCTGAGCGGCCTAACTCTGACGTCCCCACGTTTACGCACCAGGAGCGTGCATACCTCCAGCTTGTCGACCCTGTCATGATTGTGGAGGGCTATGCCATCCTCAATGCACCACACACCGCGGCCAAGGCCGTGATCGAGGAAAACCTGGGACCGCATATCACCGCTGTGTTGTCCCGCCACCTCAATCGCCCCTGCGTACTCGCGGTTTCTGTAGCGCAGCATGACGTCGCACAGCAGGAGCCTGAATCCCAGGAGGAGCCAGCCCCGCAGAGCTTCGAGCCGCCGGCCCCACGTGAGACTGGTGAGCAACCCTCCGCTCAACCTGGCCAGGGTGCCCAGGACCCACAGGGTGCCCAAGGAGCGGAGAGTTCACAGCCGTGGACATCAACATATGGTGCTCCGGCCTCTCCGCAGATGCCAGAGGTCGGTCAGACATTTCAGCTGGGCTGGGATGAGGTTGCTCGCCAGCACGTGCAGCCGCAGGCACCAATTCAACAGCCATACGCGCCCGCGACCAGCCCTGAGGCACAGCCGGTCAACCAACCAACGCACCCTGGATACACTCCGCATCCGGTCGTTGAGCAGCCACAACGTCTGCCACGCGAAACCCCGGCGCACAACCCAGACCGGGATGCCAGCCTGAACCCGAAGTACACCTTCGAGAATTTCGTGATCGGTTCTTCCAATCGTTTCGCCAACTCTGCTGCCGTGGCCGTAGCGGAAAACCCGGCCCGCGCCTACAACCCGCTGTTCATCTGGGGTGGTTCTGGCTTGGGCAAGACCCACTTGCTTCATGCTGCCGGCAATTACGCCCAGGTATTGCAGCCCGGTTTGAGGATCAAGTACGTGTCCTCGGAAGAGTTCACCAACGACTACATCAACTCAGTACGTGATGACCGCCAGGAATCCTTCAAGCGGCGCTACCGCAACCTGGATATTTTGATGGTCGATGACATTCAGTTCCTCGAGGGTAAAGAGGGAACCCAGGAAGAGTTCTTCCACACGTTCAACTCCTTGCACCAGTCGGACAAGCAGATCATTTTGTCCTCGGACCGGCCGCCGAAGGAACTGACCACGCTGGAAGATCGCCTGCGCACGCGTTTTGAAGGTGGTCTGATTACTGATATTCAGCCACCGGATCTTGAGACCCGCATCGCCATCTTGATGAAGAAGGCTTCTGCCGATGGCACCCAGGTTGATCACGCTGTCCTCGAGCTGATCGCTTCGCAGTTTGAATCGTCGATACGCGAGCTCGAGGGCGCTTTGATCCGCGTGAGCGCCTATTCTTCCCTGATCAACGAGCCGATCACGATGGATATTGCGCAGATTGCGCTGCGCGACATTCTTCCGGAGGCGGGTCAGGTAGAAATTACCGCGACGGCCATCAAGGAGGCCGCGGCCGAGTACTTCGACGTCAGCGTGGATACGTTGACCGGTGCTGGGAAGACTCGTGCTGTCGCCCACGCGCGTCAGATTGCGATGTATCTCTGCCGTGAACTGACGGACTTGTCGTTGCCGAAAATCGGCGATGAGTTCGGCGGCAAGGACCACACGACCGTGATGTACGCCGACCGCAAGATCCGCAAGGAAATGACGGAAAAGCGCGACACGTACGACGAGATCCAGGAATTGACCCAAATTCTGAAGAACAACCGGCGCTAAGAACAACAACGCCACCACGCACAGCATTGGGGACAGCGGAACAAAAGTAACCGCTGTCCCCAATGCTGTTTTTGCACCTCACAAGCGCTAAAGAACTGTTATCCACACTTTCCACAGAGTTATCCACAGCTGTGTAATTACACCGTTGTAATTAAATGATTTTACTCACAAAGTGTCCTAGATCACTAGAATATTGAACCTGTGGATAACTCTGTTTTGCCTGTTGATAATGGGTGGATAAACTCAACGAGGCTGTGGATAGCAAAGAAACCCAAAAAGTTATCCACAGCTATCCACAGATTCACAACCTTTATCCACAGGGCAAATCACATGGCGAATCGCCGAGGCCAACAGCCGGGATTTCAACTTCTCCACAGACTGCACAGGACTTACTGTTCTTCCCATATCTATTACTTGTAATTAGTTAGCAAAGGAAGGGGTTGGGGACAACTTTCGTCGAAAAGCGAACTGGCGGTCACGCCAGGAGCAAAGACGCAAGAAGATCTGCCCACCGCAAATGACAAAACATGGCGCACCAACATAGAGTGGTGAACAACGAAAGCTCGAGTTTTTAGAATTACAAGGAGTCTTGCCACACCATGGACGACATCATGGACAACAACGTGTCATTTCGCGTTCACAAGGACGACCTGTCCGATGCTGTCGCATGGGTTGCCAGGAGCTTGCCGACGAAAAACACTCAGCCGATCCTGCGCGCAGTAGTTATCACCGCCGACGACAATGGTTTGGAATTCGCCGGCTTCGACTACGAAGTTTCCTCCCGCGTCCGCATCGCAGCAGAAGTTGACCAGCCAGGACGTATCGCTGTCGCCGGTAAATTGATGGCCGATATCGTCGGTTTGATGCCTGCGAAACCAGTCGAGGCGCACGTGGACAATTCCCGTCTTTTGCTCCAAGGCGGCCAGTCGCACTTTGAGTTGCCGCTGATGCCTCTCGACGATTACCCACAGCTGCCCACCCTCCCGGAGACCACCGGCACCGTTAACCCCTCCGAGTTTGTCAACGCTGTGACTCAGGTGGCCTCGGCGGCCGGTAAGGATGACACCTTGCCCATGCTCACCGGTGTCCACATTGAGGTCACTGGTTCGAACGTGCAGCTCGCGGCGACAGACCGCTTCCGTCTGGCGATGCGCACCATGCAGTGGAACCCAGTCTCCCCGGACGTCAAGGCCGATCTCCTGGTGCCTGCGAAAACCCTGTTGGACAACGCGCGCACACTAGATACGCAGTTGGACGATCCGGTTGAGATCGCAGTGGGCACCGGAGACAGTGTTGGCAGTGACGGGCTTTTTGGCCTGCACTCGGCAAACCGTGAGACCACCACACGCATGCTGGATGCGGACTTCCCGAATATCCAGCCTCTGCTGCCGAAGACGCACACGTCGATGGCATCGGTGGAGATTGCGCCACTGCTTGACGCGATTCGTCGTGTGAGCTTGGTCGCTGATCGCAACGCACAGCTGCGCATGGAATTCCGTTCCGGCGAGCTGACTTTGTACGCTTCCGGCGCGGACTCGGGTGAGGCGCACGAGTCCTTGCCGTGCGCGTTTAATGGCCAGGACGAGCTGATCATCGCCTTCAACTCCGGTTACCTGCGCGATGGGTTGAACGTGATCCGCACTGATCGGGCCGTTTTCGGCTTCACGGAGCCTTCACGCCCCGCCATCATGATCCCGGAGCCTGAGGAGATGCCGGAAGCAGACGCCGACGGTACGTTCCCCACCCCGGAGACCGAATTCACCTACCTGCTGATGCCAGTGCGCCTGCCGGGCTAAACTGTGCCAGGCCGTGCTGGGCCGGACCGTGACGTACTTAGCCGGGCACATCGTGGCAGATCGGGAAAGGGTGTGAGTTGCTGTGTATGTTCGGCAGCTTGACCTGCGCGATTTTCGCTCCTGGCCAGAACTAGAGCTAGAACTCACCCCGGGCGTGACTGTTTTTGCCGGCCGCAACGGCTTTGGCAAAACAAATATTGTGGAAGCCATCGGCTACTCCGCCCACCTGGTCAGCCACCGCGTCTCCACAGATCAGCCACTGATCCGGACCGGTGCGGCCAACGCGCGGGTATCAGCCACCACGGTCAATGAGGGACGCGAGCTGACCACGCACCTGTTGATCAAAGCCCAGGGCGCGAACCAGGCGCAGATCAACCGCACCCGGCTGAAGTCCGCCCGTGAGATGCTCGGTGTGCTGCGCACAGTGCTGTTTGCGCCGGAGGATCTAGCGCTGATTAAAGGTGAGCCCGCGGAGCGCCGGAAATTCATCGACAATATCGTGGCGATTCGCACCCCGCGCCTGGCAGGGGCGAAAGCTGACTTCGACAAGGTCCTGCGCCAGCGCAACGCGCTGCTGAAGAATTCGTGGGCAGACCTGCGGCGCGGGTACGACGATCCCGATGGCGCCAGCGCCCTGACCACCCTCGACGTGTGGGACGCCCAGCTTGCTCAGTTCGGGGCACTGGTGGTTGCCTCGCGTATGTCGCTTATCGACGAACTCGCCCCACTGATCCACGACGCATACGCGGCGATCGCCCCGGAATCACGTCCTGCCCAGGTGCATTATTCCTCCACACTCGATGATGCCGTGCGCGAACTAACAGGTGAATCCACCCGCGAGCCAGCGGTGATCGAGGCGGCGATGCTGAACGAACTGGGCAGGCGGCGCAGCCAGGAGATCGACCGCGGCGTGACCCTGGTGGGTCCCCACCGTGATGACGTGGAGCTGATTCTGGGCGACCAACCAGCCAAAGGTTTTGCCAGTCACGGCGAGTCCTGGTCCTTCGCGCTGGCGTTGCACCTCGCCGAGTTCCAGCTTCTGTCCCAAGACGGCTCGGACCCAGTGCTGATCCTCGACGATGTCTTCGCCGAGCTGGATGCGAAACGCCGCCAACGTTTGGTCCACGTGGCCGAGGAAGCAGAACAGGTGCTGATCACCGCCGCCGTGGGCGACGATCTTCCAGGCAACCTCGACGATGCCGTGGCCGCACGCTACATGGTGACCATGGATAACGGGACCTCCTCTATTGAGGCGATCGAATGAGTGAGTCCAGCGACGATATTGTGCAGCACGCCTTCGACACTGTGCGCGCGATCGCCAAGAAAAGCAATGGTTTTGTGCCCAACCTGCACCAACAGGGCCGCAACATGATTCCGCGGCGAGCGTTAGGAAAACTCGCAGACCACAGCACCGATGGACCCACGGTTACCGTCCCTGGACTGGACTTGGGCCAGGATCAGGCGAGCGTCGATAAGCGAAAATATCGGGGATCAGGAAGAATGAGCGGGCCAGACGGGCGTGCCCCGCGGCGCAGCTATGCCGTAGCTGGATTTTCTGACCTGCTGAAGCGGGAGGTGCGCAACCGTGACTGGGCAAAACCCCTGGCCATGGGGTGGGTGATGGGAAGTTGGGAGGAGATCGTCGGGGAGAAGGTAGCCCAACACACGAAGGTGGAAATGGTCAAAGACGGCACGCTTTTCCTCTCGACCGATGCGACGAACTGGGCAACGCAGCTGCGTTACATGAAAAGGCAGATTTTGCAGCGCCTAGATGAGAAAATCGGGGAAGGAATTATTACAGACGTCCATGTCTTCCCGCCGAAGACGAAGAGTTGGCGCTATGGGCCCCTCCACGTGAAGGGGCGTGGCCCGCGCGATACATATGGATAAAAATTATCCAGGGGAAATGCCGTTTCCGGCGAAAAAAAGGCCCTGCGACGCACGTAACCCTAGCGCGCGTGGGGCACCCTTAGGGTGTAGTATTGAACAGGTTAGATATCCGTAGCGCGACAGGAGTACTTGTTTTACGTGGCTACCACAAATAAAGATTATGGCGCGGATTCAATCCAGATCCTCGAGGGCCTGGAAGCCGTGCGCAAGCGCCCCGGCATGTACATCGGTTCTACTGGGCCGCGCGGTCTACACCACCTAATTTGGGAGGTCGTGGACAACTCAGTCGACGAGGCAATGGCGGGTTACGCCGATCGCGTCGACGTTACCCTGCTTGCCGACGGCGGTGTGGAAGTCGTGGACAATGGCCGCGGCATCCCCGTCGAAATGCACCCCTCTGGCGCACCAACCATCCAGGTTGTGATGACGCAGCTGCACGCCGGCGGCAAGTTCGACTCCGAGTCCTACGCCGTTTCCGGTGGCCTGCACGGTGTGGGCATCTCCGTGGTGAACGCTTTGTCCACCCGCGTGGAGGCGGATATCAAGCGTGACGGCAAGCACTGGTACCAGAATTTCCAGAACTCTGTCCCAGATGAGCTGGTGGAAGGCGGTAACGCCCGCGGCTCTGGCAGTGCTATTCGCTTCTGGCCGGACCCGGAGATCTTCGAGACCACCGACTTCGATTGGGACACCATCGCCCGGCGCCTGCAGGAGATGGCCTTTTTGAACAAGGGCCTGACCATCACGCTGAAGGACGAGCGGGTCAGCGACGAAGAACTCGAACTTGAGGCACTGGCCGAAGAGGGCGACACCGCTCAATCCATCGACGGTGATTCTTTCGACGATGATGCTGTGGTGGACGCTGAGGAGACCGACGCGGATGACGCAGACGATGTCGCTGGCGAAGCCGGCGCAGAGGTTGCGCCAACGAAGCCGAAGAAGCGCGAAAAGAAGGTCACCTACCACTACCCGAATGGTCTAATCGACTACGTCGACTACCTAAACAAGGGCAAGAGCGAGATCCACCCCACCGTCGTCGGCTTCGAGGCGAAGGGCGAGGACCATGAGGTGGAGATCGCCATGCAGTGGAACTCCGGCTACAAGGAGTCGGTGCACACCTTCGCCAACACCATTAACACGCATGAGGGTGGTACGCACGAGGAAGGTTTCCGCGCCGCGCTGACCACCTTGATGAACCGCTACGCCCGCGACCACAAGCTGCTGAAAGACAAAGACCCGAACCTCACCGGCGATGACTGCCGCGAAGGCTTGGCCGCCGTCGTGTCCGCGCGCGTGGGCGATCCACAGTTCGAAGGCCAAACCAAGACCAAGCTGGGAAACACCGAGCTCAAGGGCTTCGTCCAGCGCGCAGTCAACGAGCATCTGGCGTTCTGGTTCGACGCGAACCCGGCAGAGGCGAAGGCCATCGTGAACAAGGCCGTGGCCTCCTCGCACGCCCGCGTTGCTGCCCGTAAGGCGCGTGACCTGGTTCGTCGTAAGTCCGCCACGGACATGGGTGGGCTCCCCGGCAAGTTGGCTGACTGCCGCACCAAGGACCCCACAACCGCTGAGCTGTTCATCGTGGAGGGTGACTCCGCAGGTGGCTCCGCGAAGCAGGGGCGCGATTCCATGTATCAGGCGATTCTGCCGCTGCGCGGCAAGATTTTGAACGTGGAGAAGGCCCGCCTGGACCGCGTTCTGAAGAACGCCGAGGTGCAGGCCATCATCACCGCGCTGGGTACCGGCATCAATGAAGAGTTCGACATTGAGAAGCTGCGCTACCACAAGATCGTGCTGATGGCCGACGCCGACGTGGACGGCCAGCACATCGCTACACTCCTGCTGACCTTGCTGTTCCGCTTCATGCCGGAGCTGATCGAGGAAGGCCACGTGTACCTGGCGAACCCGCCGCTGTACAAGCTGAAGTGGAAGAAGGGCGAGCCTGGCTACGCGTACTCGGACGCTGAGCGTGACCGTGAGCTGGAGGAAGGCCTCAACGCCGGCCGTTCCATCAACACTGACGATGGCATCCAGCGTTACAAGGGTCTCGGTGAGATGAACCCGAATGAGCTGTGGGAGACCACGCTTGATCCGGAGCACCGTCTCCTGCGCCGCGTGAACATCGAGGATGCGCAGCGCGCCGACGAGTTGTTCTCCGTCCTCATGGGCGACGATGTTGCGGCCCGCCGTTCCTTCATCACCCGCAAGGCGCGCGATGTCCGCTTCTTGGACGTGTAGTTCGCTTATCGACGAGCACTCGAGCACCCCCGGCCAGATCACTGGACCGGGCGGGTGCCATTTTCTGCAAGGTGGCGATGTGAAGGTATCTGTTGTCATACCGTGCTTCAACGATGCTGTATTCCTGAAGCGCGTGCTTGACTCACTGCACCGCCAGTCGCTCCGACCCCATCAAATCATCGTTGTTGATAATAACTCAATAGATGATTCTGCGGCTGTGGCCAGCACTTTTCCCGATGTGGATGTGCTGCATGAATCGGAACAGGGCATCCTGCCGGCTGCCACCACCGGCTATAACGCGGCCACAGGAAATGTCATCGCCCGCATCGACGCTGACACCCTTCCACCCACCACCTTCATCGCGGATCTCAGCCGGACGTGGCAGCGCATTTCCGCGTCCAGCCCCTTTACGCCGAAGCGCGTGGTGGCGGCAACGGGAAATGCCACCTTTGACCGGCCTGGCCGGTGGAGCAGGGGAGTCAGCCGCGCCTACCTTGGGGCCTACTACGCCACCACACGCAGCGCGCTCGGCCACTATCCGCTGTTCGGTACCAACTTTTCCATGCTGACCAGCTGGTGGCACGAGGTCCGGGACATCGTCGAAACGACAGTCCGCGACGTCCACGATGATCTGCATCTTTCCTTCGCCGTGCGTCCCGACGAAACCGTGTGGTACCAGCAAGATCTGCACGTGCAGATGGATAGCCGCGCTCTCGTCGGCATTGCTCAGTTAACGCGACGGTTCTGGCGCGGTTTCCGTACGATGGGAATCAATTTCCGCAGACAGTCACCGCCGGTGCGTTTGGCGCAGCGCGGGTTACTCAAGCACGCAGGGAGCACACCATGACCGTGGACATTGATTTTATTGACCAACGGGTGGAGGATTCCTTGAATTTTCTTCGCTCGCACTTTGAGGCGGTGAAGAACTATTCGCATGAGCCTTTGTACCTCTCGGCATTGGAGGCGTTGAAGGTCACTGCCTTGGGTGGAAAGCACCTGCGTTCGCGCCTCGTGCACATCGGCGCCGGCGATGTGCAGGGGGAGCAGAAAGAGACCGCTGTCGTTTTCGGCGGCGCTGTGGATCTTTTGCATAGTGCGCTGTTGATCCACGACGACATCATCGACGAAGACCCCTTCCGGCGCGGTGTGCGCACGATTCATTCACAGGTGGCGGAAGCCAGCGGGGATGCCCACATCGGCACATCCACCGGCATTCTTGCAGGTGATATGGGTTTGATGGCCACATTCCAGGCCCTGTCCTCATCGAAAGTGGCGCCGCAGCTGGTACGCCAAGCTTGCGCCATCATGTCCAGCTACGCGGTGCAAACTGTGTACGGGGAGCTCATGGATGTTTCTCACCTGATCAACCATGACACCACGATGGATACCGTGCGCGAAAGTAACTTTTTAAAGACCAGCATTTACTCCTTTTTGGCGCCTTTGCACCTGGGCTCCTTGGCAGCGGGCGAGAATACCCCGGTGCGCGTGCGCGCGCTGCAGCGCGTCGCGGATCCCCTCGGGCGCGCATATCAGGCTGTCGACGATATCGCGGGCGCGATCGCCCCGATGGAGGTCACCGGCAAGGTGCAGGGCGGCGATCTTGAGGCCGGTCGCACCACCTTGCTGACCATCCGCCTGGACCACATGAGCTTGGATGAGGCCGTGGAAGAGGTCAAGCAGGAAGCCACGCAGTATCTTTCGCAGGCCCGCGCCGCGGCGGCATCGCCCGAACTGAACCCCGTTACGCGCACCGGCGTGGAGGATATTATTGACAGGATTGAGAGGTCGTCGCATGAGCTCTAAAAATTCACCCGATTATTTAGCCCGATACGACGAGATGGCGGACCGCGCCGCCAACGAGGTCATCGCTGCGTATTCCACGAGTTTCGGCCTTGCCACGAAGCTTCTGGCACCGCGGGTGCGTCGCGATATCCGCAACCTCTATGCGATGGTGCGCATTGCCGACGAGATCGTCGATGGCACCGCCGACCAGGCCGACATCACCGATATCGCGGCCGCTCTCGACGCCTATGAACAGCAGGTTCGCCAGGCCCCCGCCACGCGATTCCACACCGACCCTGTGATCCACGCTTTCGCCCAGACCGCACGACGCTGTGCGCTTAACGACGAGCACCTCGCTGGTTTCTTCCACTCCATGCGCACTGACCTGCACACATCCACCTATGATCCTGCCAGCTTGGACGAGTATATTTATGGATCTGCCGAGGTCATCGGGCTTATGTGCCTGTCCGTGTTCTTCGCCGACGATCGCGCTCAGGTATCTGATGCCCAGTACGCCGAGCTGGAGGATGGTGCCCGGGCCCTGGGCGCTGCCTTCCAGAAGATCAATTTTCTGCGCGACTATTGGGAGGACTCGGCTGAGCTAGGCAGGTCCTATTTTCCCGGAACAGAGCAGCAACTCACCACAGATATCAAGGACGAGATCGTCGCCGATATCCGCCACGACCTCGACCGAGCACGGTCTGTCATCCCCATGTTGCCGCTGAGCGCACGCATCGGAGTGGTGGCGGCCACCAATTTCTTTACAGAACTGACCACGCTTGTGGATCGGGCCACGGTCGAAGAACTGACCCAGGCCCGCATTAGCGTCCCGCGGCGTACCAAAGCCCGCATTTGTGCAGCGGCAGTGGTGCAGGCACCTCGAATGACAGGAGAGTAACAGTGGAGAACCCTCAAACTGCTGTAGTTATCGGCGCTGGTGTTGCCGGGCTAGCCACCGCAGGCCTATTAGCCCGGGCGGGTATGGATGTCACGGTCGTCGAAAAGAATTCCCACGTCGGCGGGCGCGCCGACGAAATCACCGTCGACGGTTTCCGTTTTGAAACCGGGCCGTCCTGGTACCTCATGCCAGAGGCCTTCGACCACTTCTTTGAGCTTATGGGTACGTCCACCGCCAAGGAGTTGGACCTGCAGCTGCTGGATCCTGGGTACCGCGTGTACAGCGAAGGCCACGAACCGTTGGATATCCCTCAAGGAGCAGAGCAGGTTGCGGACCTTTTTGAGTCCATCGAGCCCGGTGCCGGTGACAGCCTGCGCGACTACCTGGCTAGTGCTGCGGACACCTACCAGGTGGCATTGGACCGTTTCTTGTACACCACCTTCTCCGCCTTCCAACCCTTGCTGCACAAGGACGTCACGTCCCGATTGTTGACTCTGGCCGTGCTGCTCACTCAGTCGCTGAAGTCCTATGTGGAACGCCGATTCACGGACGTTCGCCTGCGCCAGATCTTGCAGTACCCGGCCGTATTCTTGTCTTCGCAGCCGAAGAAGGCGCCCAGCATGTACCACCTGATGAGTCATACGGATCTGAGTTTGGGCGTGCAATACCCGCAGGGCGGGTTCTCCTCCATCGTGGAGGCCCTAGAGCGCCTAGCCATTCAGCATGGCGTAGAAATTCTTACCGGCACCGAAGTCACCGGCATAATCAGCGAGGCCGAAGGCCTCGCTGGCAAGAGAGGAAAAACCACCCGCGCCGCCGGCGTGCGTGCCCTCCGCAACAACGAACTTCTCACCATCGAGGCCGACCTGGTCGTCGCCGCCGGCGATCTAGAACATACCGAATCGCGCCTGCTACCAAAGTCCCTGCGCACCTACTCCAAGGGCCACTTTGACCGCACCGATCCGGGGATGGGAGTCGTCCTGGCTCTCCTCGGCGTGGAAGGTGAGCTGCCACAGTTGCTGCACCACACCCTGATGTTCTCCCAGGACTGGGAGGATGATTTCGGCGTGGTCTATGAAGGTCCGCAGGCTTCGCGCCCAGAAGGCTCCTCCCACTCCATCTATATTTGTAAGCCTTCGGCCACGGATCCTTCGGTGGCACCGGAAGGCCACGAGAACCTCTTTGTGCTCATCCCCGTGGCACCAGACGCGTCCATCGGTCACGGCAACGCCTATGGAGAAGCAGAGAGCGAGCAGGTCGCTGCCATTGTGCAGCGCACCATCGACCAGATTGCCGCGTGGGCAGACATCCCTGATCTCAAGGACCGGATCGTCGTTCAGCGCAGCATCGGTCCTGCCGATTTTGCTGAGCGCTACTACTCATTTTCCGCCGGTGCACTGGGGCCTGCCCATATCCTGCGCCAATCGGCATTCCTGCGCGGTAAGAATGTGTCGTCGAAAGTAGAGAATCTGTTCTACGCAGGCCAAACCACCGTGCCTGGGGTAGGCGTGCCCATGTGCCTAATCTCCGCGGAAAACGTGCTTAAGCGCATACTCAACAAGAAAGATTCCTTCCCTCTGGAGAGCGTCCATGGGTAGCCTCTACCTCATCTTTCTACTGGTCACCATCGGGTGCATGGTGTTGTGCGACTGGCGCTGGAAGCTAGCATTCTTCCTGGATGCTCGCCGCGCAGCTATCCTTTCCGTGGTGTTGGTCCTCGCCTTTTTGGTGTGGGATGTGCTGGGCATTGCCACCGGCACCTTCTTCCGGGGCACCGCGGATTACATGACAGGGATCATGCTGGGGCCTGAGATGCCGATCGAGGAACCCATCTTCCTGTTCTTCCTGGTGTATCTGTTGCTCAACCTCACCACTGGCGCCCGCAAGATTGTGGGTGCGCGATGACCTACCTGCTCATCTCTCTGCCTTTTCTTCTCGTCGCGATCATCGTGTGCGCGCGGCGGTGGCGGCGTTACCCGCGCCAGGGCGCGGTGACAGCGATCGTGCTGGCCACCGTGCTCATCCTCACCGTCATCTTCGACAACCTGATGATCGCGTTCGGCAACGTGGCCTACGGCGAGGACCAGAACTTAGGCATCTACCTCGGCCTGGTGCCCATCGAGGACTTGTTCTATCCCATTTTCGCCGGCTTGATCATCACCGCGGTCTGGCCACCGACCACGCCAGAGGAGTAAAACATGGAACTTTGTCGCGTCGTACTGGCGTCATCCCGGCCGATCAGCTGGGTCAACACCGCCTTCCCGTTCGCCGCCGCCTACCTGTTCGCCGGCGGTGGGGTGACGTGGCAGCTCATCGTGGGCACCATTTTCTTCCTCATCCCATACAATATTGCGATTTACGGCATTAACGATGTCTTCGATTATGAATCCGATATGCGCAACCCCCGCAAGGGCGGCCTGGAGGGCTCGGTTCTGCATCCGCGGTGGCACGCACCAGTGTTGTGGGCCTCAGCGATTACGACGGTGCCGTTCATCGTGGCGCTGGTGATTGGGGGTACGTGGTCGTCGACAAGCTGGTTGGCACTCGCCATGTTCACCGTGGTGGCCTATTCGGCGAAGGGTCTGCGCTTTAAGGAAAAGCCGGTGCTGGATTCGATGACGTCCTCGGCGCACTTCGCTACCCCGGCGATGGTGGGTGCAGCGATGGTGGAGCCGCACATTCCGGGCCCGTTTTGGGTGGCCATTGGGTCGTTTTTCCTGTGGGGCATGGCTTCGCATGCGCTTGGTGCGGTGCAGGACATCCACGCGGATCGGGAGGGTGGCTTGACGTCGGTGGCCACAGAGTTGGGTGCGCGCACCACAACGCGCGCTTCCGCGATCGTCTATTTGGTGGCGGCTGCGCTGTTGTTGACGTTGCCTGCACCGGCGTGGATCGTCGCTTTCGCGGGGCTGGGCTACGCCGCTAACGCTGCCCGTTTCTGGAATGTGGATGATGCCCACGCGGAGGATACCCGCCGTGCTTGGCGCGTGTTTCTGGTTCTCAACTATGTGGTGGGCGCTATCGTGACGATCGCGTTGGTGTCGGTGCTGTAGGCCAGGATCTAGAATGAGCGCATGACTCAGATTGCTGCCTTTTCCGACCTCCACCTCGGCGCCCATTACAGCCCCGGCAGCAGCTGGGTGCGCACGGAGCTTGCCGCCCGCCAGCCCGACGTGGTGGTTTTTGGCGGCGATCTTTTTGACCGCCACACCTCCGGCCCCGACGAGGAGGCCGAGGGTGCCGCCCTGTTTCGCTGGATCACGCAGGATCTGCAGGTGCCGGTGGTGGCAATCTGGGGCAACCACGACGTAGCGAAAGGCTTCGAATTTCACACTCGCTTTCCGACGATCGACGGTGTCCATTTCCCCCAGGATTTTGACGTGTGCGCGCTCAACATTCCGGGCGTGGATGTCACTTTTCACGCCGTGAATGTGGCCAAGAAGCGTGACAAGCGTGTGCTTATCGACGAGTTTCCCGTGGTTGATCCCAGTGTGAGTACCAAGCATGTGGGTGTTTTCCACACTGGTCTGACGGGTGAGTACACCAAAAATAATTGCCTGCCAGCTACTTTTGAGCAGCTGCAGGCAAAAGGTTATGGGGCGTGGGTGTTAGGCCACGTGCACGCCCCGACCACCTTGAGCGCGGACCCATATATTGGGTGGCCCGGGGTGGGCGTGATGGTGGACATCACGCTATAGCGTGGCGTTTTAGGACGCGTGCTTCTCGATGACGTTGCCCACCTGCGGCAGCGCCGGACCAACGATGTTGGCCGCCTTATTGCGCAGTCCGTTGTAGATCTTCTGCAGGGCAGCAGGGGCATTGCTCACGTTGTCGTCGGCAAGCTTGAGCAGGCCATTGGTCACTTCGTCCTCGTGCGCGGCAAGGTAGGAGCCGAAATCGGCCGAGTCGGAGTCGCGGTAGGCGTTCCAGTGTGGCTGCAGCTCGCCTAGCAGGTCGGGGAGGATGCGGTTGATGCCCTTGTTGATGAAGTCGCTGTCGACTTTGTTCGCTGCGCCCACGCCACCCTTGAGGGCCATGCCGACCAGGCCGGATGCGTTGGAGACGGTCTCATCGACCACGGTGTTGAGGTCGGCGACAACCTGTGGGCGTTTCTGCTCATTCAGCAAAGCGGACAATTCTGACATGGCGGTACCTTTCAGTGTTTAAGTTCTTTTCATACTGTAGCGGTCTTCGCACACCGAATGGGGAGGCAGGGAAAGAAAAAGCGATTCCCATGGGGGGACGTACAACTCAAGAAGCTGAGTTCGTCGCACATCCGCCGACGGTAATCGCTTGTTGCAGTTCTTCCGCCATAGTGCTGAACGTGTTACCGGTCTAACGGTTCACATCAGTCACTACAACCACAACGTTCCCAAATTTAACAGATTGGGCGATGGGTGCGCCACTTCAAACAGAAAAATGACCCTCGAACTGCCACAATGGGCGCGTTCTGGGGGTCAATCGTTCGGACGATGGGTGAAGAAACGTGCAGCTCACGCCTTCGTCGCCCGCCTCACGCTACTTAGCCGAGGTTGAGTTGAGCGATGATCTGGCTGAGATCAAAATCCGACAACGGCTGCGTGCGCGTTGCCTCAGAAGAGCCCCACACACCAGACATGCCAACCTGTGCCGCCAGATCATCGACGGCCTGGCGTAGCTCAGGCACGTTATCGGTGATCAGCTTGGCCACCGCTGCGACACCCAATGCGGCGAGCAACAGGCTTATCGGGGCGGAGCCGGTGTAGGCGCTGCCGGTCGCGGTCTGTGCTGGCGGCTGGTAGTTCATGTTGGGTTCTTGTGCGTTCGCACTCGGTGCGACGACAAGAGAGGCCGAGACGGCTAAAGCCGCAACAATCGACGTAGTCTTCTTCATGGTTGTGACACCCTCTCCGGGGCGTTATTGCTTTCTCTGGACACTACTTTAAGTCAATGGTCCCGCATAGTACACCTGTGAAAAACTCGTCGTTAAGCGAAGAAAGGGGCGTTGGGGGAGGGAGATAGGTCCTGTAAACAGGCCGTATCATTTCTCCCTCTAATTAAGTACGATAAAAACCGTACTTAATTTCTATAGTGCGAGGAGCAAGAAATGTTTGTTGCCGAAAAGCCCAACCCCAAGAAGGCATATCTAACAGATGAGCAAGCGGACACAGTCAAGGTCACTCTTCCAGGGGTCGGTGAGAACATTGAGACCATTGCCAAGAACTTCTACAGCCGAATGTTCACCGCACACCCTGAGCTGTTGCGCGACACCTTCAACCGTGGCAACCAGAAGCAGGGTGCTCAGCAGAAAGCGCTAGCCGCCTCTGTAGCAACGTTTGCTACACAGCTGGTTGACCCCGATGCGCCGGACCCAGTGATGATGCTGGACCGCATCGCCCATAAGCACGTCTCCCTCGGTATCACTGAGGACCAGTACCAGATTGTCCACGACAACCTCATGGCTGCCATTGCCGAGGTGCTTGGTGATGCTGTCACTGAACACGTCACCGCTACCTGGAGTCGTGTCTACTGGCTCATGGCCGACGTACTAATCACGCATGAGCACAAGCTCTACCAATCCGATGCCGTCACCCCCGGTCATGTGTTCCGCGATGTGACCGTCACTGCGAAAACGGCGCTGACCGAAAAAGTCACGTCCTATACCGTGGAAGGCGACCTCACGGCTCCACTGCCTGGCCAGTACACGTCGATCGGCGTTGTTCTGGCAGACGGCGCCCGCCAGCTACGCCAATACTCAATCATCGAAGGGGATGCCTCGCGCTACACCATCGCCGTTGAAACCGATGGCGAGGTATCTCAGCGTCTTCTCCAGACGGTGAACGAAGGCGACTCCATTCAGGCGACCCTTTCTGCCGGTGACCTGGTTCTGGAGAAAGGTACGAGCCCAGTGGTGCTTATCTCATCCGGGATTGGTTCCACGCCGATGGTGGGCATGCTCTCCCATTTGGTGCGTACCGGTTCGGATCGCTCTGTCCTCTATCTCCATGCTGATGATTCCGAAGCGACGTGGGCGCAACGCGAGCAAACGAACCACCTTGCGAAGCAGTTAGCTAACGCAACCGTGATGCCTGCCTTCCGTGATCAAGGTGAGCGCATCGCTATCTCTGACCACGATGTCGCAGGCGCCGATGTTTACCTCTGTGGCGGTAACGCCTTCCTTCAGGGTATCCGTGCAGACCTGGATGAGCTGCCGATGGATCTGGCACCGGCTGCTGTGCATTATGAACTATTCAGCCCGAACGACTGGCTGATTAACTAGCGAACGCCTGTCACTCCTGCGCGTTCAGCAGGTCAATCGGTCAGTGGATGCAAGGCCCACTTTTTGTATACCGCGCGCACGTAGGCTGCGAAATCCTCATTGGCATGATCGAGGGGTTCTAATCTGCAAATAGCCTCCTCCAGTGCACGCGCAGCCTCGGTGACCTCGGTGAAAACGGCGATGCCCTCAAAGCGCGCGCCGGGAACAGCAGCAGCGGCGACGAGAGCGGAAAAGCTGGTGACCTGCACGTTGTGCTTGTCACAGAAGGCGTCAGCAATGATGAGAAGTTGCTCTGGGCTCAGCGCTTTCATGGCTTACTCGGTCTCCAATCTGTAGTTGAATCTTAAGTGCCATGCATCATGCATAATAAAACCCTCAGTAGATAAATCCATATTGAAAAATTTAAGCGAGACAAGGACTGACTTGCCTAACCGTATCTATCTCTATGCTGACGAGACCGGGAATCTGGATTACAACGGCACCCCGAATCCTCAAGGTGGGGGAGCTTCCACCTATTTCGGTTTTGGCACTGCTGCTTTTAAGACTGAAAACCATGGCAATGACCCTCTCCAAGGGCTTCACCTTCGAGCCAGCCGGTCAAAGGAAGGCATAAAGCTTGCTAGAGGGTTTCACGCTGTCGACGATTCACAAAAGACCCGTAATGAAATGTTTCGACTGATCAAAGACCAGGCTCCCCGATTTGACGCCACTTTCTTGTATAAATCCAACGCCTACCCCAGTGTCAGGAATAAAGGCCCCATGCATCTCTACAAACTTGCCTGGTACCTCCATCTGAAAGAAATCGCACTCCAGGTATCAGAACCCGGTGATGAGCTCTACGTTATTGTTGCTGAATTTGGAACAAAAGGTATTAGGACGGCGGCATACGAGGCAGTATCTGAGGTCTGCACGCAGGTGAACAGGGACATCACCCTTTGCGTTTGGACGGCGCAATCAGCCTGGGGATTACAAGTAGCTGATTACGGTCTTTGGGCGGTACAGCGACATCTTGAAGGTAAAAACTGCTCTTGGTATGAGCCGTGTATCGAACCTACTCTCGCTAGTCTGTTCACTCCATGGGGACGTCCATAGACGCGATGAATCCGGCTATCCCACCTATCGGGGTGGGAAGTCCTCCCCTGGAGGACTTGTCGCCGGATTCACCTCTATCTTAACTAAAAAAGTATCGATATAGCAACTAAAAATTTTTAGTTTAAGCAGGTCAAGATGATTATTCTGATGCTCAATTAACTCTTCAGCGACTTGATGGCTTAGTCCTTGTCGAAGGTGATGGTGGTGCGGGGTCGCTCGGCGCTGCGGATGCGTTCTTCCAGCTGCGCGTGACTGGAATCGTGTTCGGCGAGCACTTCGCGGGCAAGTTGTTCGACGGCGGCGTCGTCGAGAAGCCTGGTGGCGGAGGTAAGGATCGCGCGCTTTGCCGCCTCCTGCTTGCTGCACCCCCAAGCGGAGGCAAGCAGACCGAGGGCGCGGTCTTCGTCGTTAGTCAGTCTCAGCGTCATTGCCATGCAGTCACGGTATCATTTTGATACCGCAGGTGGCGGGCCTGAAACGTCTAGGGCGGGGTAGAATCGGTGCGGAGTGCTGCGTAGCGCGCACACGCGCACCGGCAAAGACAAGAACATTTAAAGAGAGGTCTTGAATGAGCGACGACACCACAAACGGTGGCGACGGCACGGGCCACGATCAGATCATCCCCATCGACATCAATGAGGAAATGCAGACTTCCTACATTGATTATGCGATGAGCGTGATCGTCGGGCGTGCTCTGCCAGAAGTCCGCGACGGCATGAAGCCGGTTCACCGGCGCATTATTTATGCGATGTTTGACTCTGGCTACCGTCCCGAGCGCGGCTATGTGAAGTCCGCACGCCCCGTGGCCGACACCATGGGCCACTACCACCCGCACGGCGACACCGCGATCTATGACACCCTGGTGCGTCTGGCGCAGCCATGGGTGATGCGTTACCCGCTGATCGACGGCCAAGGTAACTTCGGCTCCCGTGGCCACGACGGCCCCGCCGCCATGCGTTATACGGAGTGCAAGCTCACTCCGCTGGCGATGGAGATGGTGCGCGACATCCGGGAAAACGCCGTCGACTTCTCCCCGAACTACGACGGCAAGACCAAAGAACCTGATGTTCTGCCGTCGCGCGTGCCAAATCTGCTGATGAACGGTTCCTCCGGCATCGCCGTGGGTATGGCCACCAATATTCCTCCGCACAACCTGAATGAGCTGGCGGAGGCCATCTACTGGATTCTGGACAACCACGACGCGGACGATAAGACCACCCTGGAAGCCTGCATGGAACGGGTCAAGGGGCCCGATTTCCCTACCGCGGCGCTGATCGTGGGCGACCAGGGCATCAAGGATGCCTACACCACCGGTCGCGGCTCCATCCGCATGCGTGGTGTGGCGGAGATGGAGGAGATCGGCAACCGCCAGGTCATCACCATCACCGAGCTGCCTTATAACGTGAACCCGGACAGCTTCATCGCCAACATCGCTGACCAGGTGACCAACGGCAAGCTGGTGGGCATCTCCAAGATTGAAGATGAGTCCTCGGACCGAGCCGGCATGCGCATCGTCGTCACGCTCAAGCGCGACGCCGTACCACGCGTGGTGCTGAACAACCTGTACAAGCACTCCCAGCTGGAGTCCAACTTCTCGGCCAACATGCTCTCCATCGTCGAGGGCGTGCCGCGCACCCTGCGCTTGGACCAGATGCTGCGTTACTACGTCAAGCACCAGATCGAAGTCATCGTCCGCCGTACCCAGTACCGCCTCGACGAGGCCGAAAAACGCGCCCACATCTTGCGTGGTTTGGTCAAGGCGCTGGATATGTTGGACGAGGTCATCGCCCTGATCCGTCGCTCGCCGACTGTCGACGAAGCCCGTACCGGCTTGATGGAGCTTCTCGACGTCGACGAGATCCAGGCAGACGCCATCCTGGCGATGCAGCTGCGCCGCCTGGCAGCCCTGGAGCGCCAGAAGATTGTTGATGAGTTGGCGGAGATCGAAGAAGAGATCGCTGACTACAAGGACATCCTGGCCAATCCAGAACGTCAGCGCCAGATCGTCCACGATGAGCTTGAGGAAATCGTCGATAAGTACGGCGATGACCGGCGCACCAAGATCATTGCCGCAACCGGTGATGTGAGCGAAGAGGACCTCATCGCGCGCGAAAACGTCGTGGTCACCATCACCTCGACCGGCTATGCCAAGCGCACCAAGGTGGACGCCTACAAATCCCAGAAGCGCGGCGGCAAAGGCGTGCGTGGTGCTGAGCTGAAGCAGGACGACGTGGTGAAGAACTTCTTCATCTGCTCCACGCATGACTGGATCCTATTCTTCACTAACTTCGGCCGCGTCTACCGCCTGAAGGCCTACGAACTGCCTGAGGCAGGACGCACCGCCCGCGGCCAGCACGTAGCTAACCTGCTGGAATTCCAGCCGGAGGAAAGGATCGCTCAGGTGATCCAGATCCACAGCTACGAAGATGCGCCTTACCTGGTGTTGGCCACCAAGGACGGACGCGTGAAGAAGTCGCGCCTAACGGACTACGAGTCTGCGCGCTCTGCGGGCCTGATCGCCATCAACCTCAACGAGGGCGACTCCCTGATCGGCGCTGCGCTGTGCTCCGCGGACGACGACATCCTGCTGGTCTCTGAGCAAGGCCAGGCCATTCGCTTTACCGCCGACGACGATCAGCTGCGCCCCATGGGTCGCGCAACCGCCGGTGTGAAGGGTATGCGTTTCAAGGACGACGACCAGCTGCTGGCGATGACCGTGGTCCAAGACGGCGAGTACCTGCTGGTGGCTACCTCCGGCGGCTACGGCAAGCGCACCGCCATCGAGGAGTACAACCCCCAGGGCCGTGGCGGCATGGGTGTGATGACCTTCAAGTACACCCCGAAGCGCGGTAAGCTCATTGGTGCCTTGGCCGTGGACGAGGATGACCAGATCTTTGCCATCACGTCCGCCGGCGGAGTGATCCGCACCGAGGTCAACCAGATCCGCCCGTCGTCACGCGCAACCATGGGCGTGCGCCTGGTGGACTTGGCCGAGGATGTGGAACTGCTGGCCATCGACGTCAATGTTGAAGACGAGGGCGAAGAGGAAGCGACCGCAGTAGCCAAGGGCGAAAAGAAGCCCGAGGAAGCAATGGACTCGACTGGCGCACCAAGCAGGGGTGAGGAGTAGTCATGGCATCACGAGACGTTGAGATTAGCCGAGTGTCTCCCAAGACCGCCTTCAAGATTGGGCTGATCATGGGCCTGATCGGCATGGTGGTGTGGTTGATCGCCGTGACCATCGTGTACATCGGCCTCGACGGAGCCGGGATTGTCGACCAAGTCAACTCCCTCATCGGCGGCGTCGGCGGTGACCAAGGCGTGGGCTATGGCCTAGTCTTCTCCGCCGCGGGCTTGGTGGGCGTGATCGGCACGGTTATGATGGCGGTCCTTTCCCCACTCATCGCCGTGATCTACAACGCTGTCGCAGACCTGCTGGGCGGCATCACGGTCACCCTGACGGACACCAACTCATCGAAGAAGCAGAAGACCAAGAACGCCTAATCACTTATCGACGATTGCCTCTGCGCCCCTTGGCACTGTGCTTGAAAAGTACGGCTGAGGGGCGCTGTATTTTATGGCTTTGACCTGGCGATTTGGTGTTGCGGATAATGGTGGGTAATGTTCTATTTCGTTCCCAGCGCCCGTAGCTCAGTCGGTTAGAGCGCATCGCTGATAACGATGAGGTCGGAGGTTCGATTCCTCCCGGGCGCACCATGGGGGATTAGCTCAGTTGGTAGAGCACCTGCTTTGCAAGCAGGATGTCAGGAGTTCGATTCTCCTATCCTCCACAAGGAACACGGCACCCGCCACACTCGAGAGAGTGCGGCGGGTGTTTTCGTGCGCGTGAGTGTGGGCTGCCCCCGAGCAGCCCTACACCATCGCCCTATATCGAAAGCTCTGGGTGGAGGTCCTTGTACGCGATCACGCGGCGCGTGTAGTTCGCGATACACGCCACCACAAGCGATCCCAGACCAATGCAGGCCAGCACCACAATGGCGTGGCCGGCTCGGTTGTCGCCGGGCAGTGCGCCAACAATGCAGTGGCGGAGCAGATCCACACTAAAGCGCATGGGGTCCCAGGAGTGCACCCACTGGATGAATCCGGGCTGCACCTCTGGCGGGTACAGGCCATTGGAGGCCACCAGCTGAAGCGACATCAGCGCGATGCTGAGCACACGGCCGATGGTGGGGCCAAAGACATTGCTGATTGTCATCACCAGGCCGACGAACACCATGGAGACAAACCACAAGGCTGCTAGTAGTCGCATGGGGTGGACGATAGAGAGGTCGATGAGGAAGACATCGACGGCCCACACAGCGGTTGCCTGAACCAAGCCAATGATCATGGCCGGCAGGTAGGTGGACAGGGCGGCACGCAGGGGTGACACTCCAGAATCCACCGCGCGGCGAGACATCGGCTTCAGCACGAAGAACATGACGATGGCGCCAAACCACATGGACAAGGAGAGGAAGAATGGCGCCAGGCCGGTACCGAAGGTGGTCAAGCTATCACCCTGCTGCTTGAGTGCGACCGGGTTCGCTGCTGCCTCCGCCGCCTTATCAAGGCGTTCACCTTCGTAGCGAGGTACTTCCTTGGCGCCGTCGGTAATGGCCATGGACAGTTCGCCCGACCCAGCATCGAGGGTAACTAGGCCTTCGTCGAGAGCCGCCAAGCCAACGACCAACTGTTGGGAGCCGGCGGAAAGTTTGCTGGTTCCGTCGGCAAGCGTGTTCGCGCCGACCACCAGCGTGCTGGTGCCGTCTTTCAGGGTGGCTGTGCCAGCGACCAGTTGTCCAGAACCGTCATGCAACATGGCCAGGGCCTGGGCCAGTTCGTGTGAGCCGTTGGTCGCGGTGTCCACGCCGGAGCGGTACTGGGCGGTGGGGTCGTTGAGCTGGTTGGCAATCTCATGCGCACCTGCCTGCAGCGCGCCCACCTGCTCTACCAGGGTGGTGTCGGTAAGAGGTTGCAGTTGGGTGGTATCCAAACCGAGTGCCGTTGCCTTATCCGCGACATCGGCCAGGACGTGTTGGGCCGCTGCAAGCTTGTCGGCCACGGTGGCAATCTGATCGACACCCGAGGCCACCTGGCTTGCACCGGAGCCAAGTTGGTCGGTGCCGGACTGGAGTTGATCCATGCCAGAGGCGAGCGTTTCCGCACCGGTGGAGGCGGCCCCTAGGCCCTCGTTCAACGTGGCGGCCCCGGAGGAGAGCTCGGCCACGCCAGAATCGAGACGGGCCGCACCGTCTGCCAGTTCGTGCGCGCCGGAGTCGGCCTCGGTGAGGCCCTCGTCCAGTTGGGTGGCGCCTTCGCGTGCCTTGTGGGCGCCATCGGAAGCGTCGGTAGCGCCGTCAGAGAGTTGGCCCGCACCCTCCGACGCTTCATCCATTCCTTCGCCGATGGTGTTAAAGCCGATGAAGAGTTGGCGGGAGATGGTGTCGCTGATGGTTTCACTAATGACGCTGGACATCACGCGCGCTGCCTGGTTGCCCAGGATGGTGGGGATAAACCCGTTGGTGTTACTCAGGGTTACGTTCAGTGTGGCCGAGTGCGGATTGTCCGTGTTGACGCTGGTAGTGGCGTCGGAGAAGTTCGTGGGGATCTCTACGCCCAAATAGTAAGTGCCGTCGGCAATCCCCTCGCGAGCCTCCCTGGCCGATACAAGGTGGAAGTCCAGCTCTTGGGATTCCAGCAGCTTGTCCGTTACCTCCTCGCCCGCGTTCAGCGGGGAGCCGTCCGGTTCTTCGGCGCCTTCGTCCGAGTTCACTAGCGCCACCGGCAGCTTGTCCAGGTTGCCCAGCGGGTCCTCATAGGACCACACAAACAGCCCACCAAACAGCAGCGGCAGGATGCTGATCACCACCAGCGCCAGCGGTGGGAGAGTGCCATGGAAGAAGCGGCGGAAATTCGTACCAATGTGTGTCAGTGACATTTACGCAGCCTCCTCTTCGGCCTCGCGCAGCGTGATCACATCGTTGGCCAGCCCATCCACGTCCCCGTTCACGGTATTTACGATCACCGGCAGGCTTTGAGCAACAGTGCTTAACGACGACAGCACCTCACCGCGTAGTGACATATCACGAAGCTGATCGATGTCGTCGACAAGCAACGCACTTGCCTGCGGGCGGGCGATCAAGGCCAGAACGATCCTGAGTAGGAACCGATCCTGCACCGCGATGTCGCCGACGTGTTCGTTCGGGTCCACATGTGGAAGGAGCACGTCCCACCACCGGGCCACTCGTGGATGAGTGACCACGTCGCGGGGTACCCAGGCATAGAAGGGGAGCGACCAGGCGAGCTGCTCGCGCAGCGTTTCCCGCACGGAGACACCACGTTCCAGGGAATCGATCTCGGTGGCGCCGGCAAGGGCGATGCGTGAAAAACGATCACGCGTACCGGTGTGGGTGCCGTCGTCGTCGATAAGCGAAATGGTGCCTTTCGCGGGACGAAAGCGTCCGGCGATGGCCAAGGTGAGTGCGGAGGCGTGTGCCTCGCGCGCGTGGTGGATCAGGGTCAGGCCCGGGCCGATAGACAGTGTGAGTGGGGGTTGGCCCTTGGTGAGGACCAAGTCCTGAGCAGATATACGGAAGCTCAATTCAAAATCCTTTAAACGGAGGAGCGACTATCACTTAATAGGCAAGTATCATCTAACGAGGAACAACGACTTGTCAACAAGAAAAGCTGGGAGAACGCTGTGGCAGCCCAACGCGCCGACGCCCGCCAACGCCGCAAGGACATCCTTGAGGCGGCACAGGACATTTTCCGGACCGTGCCCGAAGCCGAGATCACCCTCGACGCCATCGCCAAACGTGCCGGCGTCGGCATTGCAACCCTGTACAGGCACTTTCCCACCCGCAGCGACCTCGACATGGCCTGCGCACAGGACCTACTCGTGCGTCTGGACGTTTTGGCGCGCAGGGTCAGTGCCGATTTTGAGCAGGACCCGAAGGCGCAATGGCGCGATTTCATCTGGAGGATCGTCAACATCGGTGGCGGTACCCTGGCCACCGTGCTCGACCCGGGAAACATCTATGACCTGCCTGAACCTGTCGCCGAAGTGCGCGACCAGGCCATCGATAGCGTGGGGAAGCTCATGGAGAAGGCCGCGGAAGAGGGCCTTGTGGAGCGAGATCTTCACCCCTTGCAGCTGTCTGCCGAGATCATTGTGGTCACCCGCCCGCAAAGCGCCGGGTTGTATAGCATCGATAATGACGTGCAGGATCGGCTGGTGGAGAGGTTGCTCTTGGCGTGGGAAGTGGCCGCGCAGAACCAGGGGAGGGGATAGGTGCGGCCGCGATTTTTTAATCTGCGGTTGAAGGGAGTACAGTAATAAACACCCAACGGGGGATTAGCTCAGTTGGTAGAGCACCTGCTTTGCAAGCAGGATGTCAGGAGTTCGATTCTCCTATCCTCCACAAGAAGTAAGACCCGGCCCAGAAATGGACCGGGTCTTTTCGTTGCGCGGGGGAGTGGCTGGGGCTGTTCTCCCCTCTTCTCCTCTCTTCCCTCTTCTCCTCTCTTCCCTCTTCCCTAGAGGCCAAACTGTTGGAGCTCAACTGTTGGAACAGGGGCCTTGAGGCGCGCCAAACGGGAAAAAGCGCCCTGTTCCAGCATTCCTGTTCCAACACTTTGCGGAGGGGGGAGTTTAGGTCGGCCAATTGATGCCGAGGCGCGTCGATGATGCGGGAAAGAATCACACTGTTTGACAATTGTCAAATAGTACCTATAATGGGGGTAGACGCAAACGGTTGACCAGGCTGTATGCGTTGAACTTTAGAAGACAATTGAGAAGAAAACAGAAAAGGAGAATGTTTTGTGGCTGATATTTCACGCTGGAATCCGTTTAGTGAGTTGAACTCTTTGCAGAAGGCTTTCTTCGGGGATGATTGGACCCCGGCATTCCGGAACGCCAACAATATGGCGACGGACGTTTATACGCGTGACGGTGAAATCGTCGTTGAAGCGCATCTGCCCAATTTTAAGAAGGACGACATTGACCTGGACGTTGAAGGTCGAACCTTGGCGATTAGCGCTACACGACAGAACCGCGACGAAGATACAGACAAGAAGTACGTTGTGAGGGAATCGTCGTCAAGCTTCCAGCGTCGCGTATCGCTGCCTGAAGGTGTAGATACGGACGCTATCCAGGCGAAGCTGGCTGACGGCGTACTGAAGGTGACAATCCCAACCCCGGACGCAACCGGCGGAAAGAAGAAGATTGCTATCGACGAAGGCGAATCGACTGCGGATAGCAAAGAGGGCTAACGCCTTTAATTAGAAAACTTAATGAAAGTGAGCCCTCGGCCCGTCGTGGCTGGGGGCTTAAGTTTGGAAGCCTGTTGGTAAACGCAATAAGCAAATTCTTGTTAGGATGTCAACCTTCAAGCGGATAATTGAATGAAAAATATTCAAATATTTGAATGTTGACGGGAAACTCCCAGCTTACGCAAGGTGAATTCCATCAAAACATGTAAAGATAATATTTATACCCACCCCCGAAAGGGTTAGATCAAAAGAAAAGGCGTAAATAGGTAGTTCCTATTTGTCCTGTGTGTGGGGGCGTACGTTCGCTAAGTGTTATCTGTTCTACGAAAAGGTTCGAATAGGAAGAGTTTTCAGTTAAGGTTCAAGTTGTGAACAAGACTTCAGAGAGTGCTGCGAGCACCGTTGTAAACCAGTATCTGCCCGTTAAACCGGTCAGTCACGGTAAGGCTGTCCTGATCCTTGCTGTTGGTACTGCGTTCCTCGCCTTCACCCCGATTTGGGTCAAGGCCTCGAACATGGACCCAGCGACCCAGGCCTTCCTGCGCGTGTCTATCGGTTTCCTACTTCTCCTGCCGATTGGTCTGTGGGAGATCAAAAAGAAGGGTTCCCTGCCTAAGAAGGGAATCATCATGTCCGTCGTCGCAGGTTTGTTCCTGGGCGTGGACTTCACCGCGTGGAACTACTCAATTTTCTACGTCGGTGCCGGTATTGCCGCAATTCTGCTTAACCTGCAGGTGATTGTGGTGCCAATGCTGACGGCAATCTTCGATAAGTACAAGATTCCGCCAGTATTCCTAATCTTGGTTCCGATCATGATCGTCGGTGTTCTGCTCACCGGTGGCGTGTTCGAGCCTTCTGAGGCGACCGGCCCAGCGGAAATCTACGGTATTCCTACCGCAACCCTTGGTACCCTGCTGGGTCTGACCTCCGGTATCTGCTACTCGTTCTACCTGTACTTCTCCCGTAAGGCGGGTACCACCGCTCCACGTAAGGACCTCTACATCCAGCCAATGATGTATACCGCTGCTGCGCAGATGGTTGCACCGCTGATCTGGGCGTACACCGGTTCTTCCCGCAATGGCTTCGACTTCAAGTACGGCGTCTTGGACGAGAACGGTTTGCTGCCAACCGTCAACCCAGAGACTGCACTCGGTGCAGAGCTCACTGGCATGAACTGGCTGTGGCTGCTCATGCTGGCCACCCTGGGCCAGGCAGTCGCATGGACCTTCGTCCAGTGGGGTTCAGTCTGGCTGGATCCAACCCTGTCCGCAGGTATCCTGCTGCTCTCCCCAGTGTCCTCGGTGATCATCGCATGGCCACTGTTCGGTGAGATCCCATCGGTCCTGCAGTGGATCGGTATCGTCATGATTCTGGGTACGGTGATGTACCAGAATGGCCTCTTCGATAGCTTCTTCGGAAAGAAGAAAAAGGACACCACAGTCCAATCAGATGACCCGAATGAGGTAGTAGATATCGACCCTGAAACGGGCGCGGCAGTTCACGAAGACGCAGAGCCGGTCCGTGAACCAGGCGAAGGCCCTTGGCCAGCAAAGTAAAGAGACGAAAGCTCGACTAAAGAGATAGCCGGAGTGTCAGAGCGAACGCTCTGGCCCCGGCTATTGTCGAATCGTCTCGTCGTAACTAGGTCACCTGTACACAAAAAGACTTCGATTGAGGCATCATAGGAAGTGTCCTTCTGATGCTCATGGAAGACATAAGAATTACTCGGACTTTGCACGGCTGAACGCAAACAGCCGTGTGAATAATCAAATCAAACTAGATGGAGGAGTTTCATGCACCTGACTCAGCGTGAACAAGAAAAGCTCATGATCGTGGTCGTTGCTGACCTGGCTCGCAAGCGCAAGGAGCGCGGCGTCAAGCTGAACCACCCAGAGGCAAAGGCCCTGATCACCGCAGAACTGCTCGAAGGCGCACGCGACGGCAAGACCGTGGCAGAGCTGATGAGCGAAGGCGTCACCTACCTGACCCGTGACGATGTCATGGAGGGCGTCCCAGAGATGATCACCGACGTGCAGGTTGAGGCTACGTTCCCAGACGGCACCAAGCTGGTCACCGTTCACAACCCGATCCGCTAAAGAAACGTCGCGAAGGAGAAAACAACATGATTCCTGGTGAACTCATCATCAACGAGAACGAAAAGATCCTCATCAACGAAGGCAAGGAAGCCATCACCATCGAGGTGACCAACACGGGTGACCGCCCAGTGCAGGTTGGTTCCCACTTCCACTTCGCAGAGGCAAACGACGAACTGGAGTTTGACCGCGAGGCAGCCAAGGGCAAGCGCCTTGACATTCCTGCTGGTACTGCAGTGCGTCTGGAGCCGGGCGATTCCCGCACCGTCAACCTGGTTGATTTCGGCGGCAACCGTGAAGTCTACGGCTTCAACGCTAAGGTCAACGGCCCAGTCAAGTAATCCGTAAAGCACACAGACAAGCAAACTAGCAAGAGTTTTAGGAGAAAAAGCATATGTCTTTTGAAATGGATAGGCGCGAGTATGCCGAGCTAAACGGTCCTACCACCGGTGATGGCATCCGCCTAGCAGACACAAACCTGGTAGCAGTCGTTGAATCTGACTCCACCATCTACGGCGAGGAAGTCTCGTTCGGCGGCGGCAAGGTCATCCGTGACGGCATGGGCCAGAACGGTCGCCTGACCGCAGACAACGATATTCCAGACCTGGTGATCACCAACCCGATCATCATTGACTACACCGGCATCTACAAGGCCGATATTGCTGTCAAGGACGGCAAGATCCTGAAGATCGGTAACGCTGGTAACCCTGATACCCAGGACAATGTGGACATCACCGTGGGTGTGGCAACCGAGGTTATCGGTGGCGAGGGCCTGATCGTCACCGCTGGTGCGATCGATACCCACATTCACTACATTTCCCCAGATCAGGTTGAGGCCGCTCTGGATAACGGCACCACCACCTTCGTCGGTGGCGGCACCGGTCCAACGGACTCCACCAACGCAACGACTGTGACGTCTGGTCCGGCCAACATCAAGACCATGATTAAGGCAACGGCAAACCTGCCGATCAACATTGGTATCTTGGGCAAGGGTCACGCAACTGAGCCTGAGGCTCTGCGTGAGCAGATCCGTGCCGGTGCCGTGGGCCTGAAGATTCACGAGGACTGGGGTTCCACCTACAGCGCTATCGACATTGCACTGTCGGTGGCAGATGAGATGGATATCCAGATCGCCATCCACACTGACACCCTGAACGAGGGTGGCTTTGCGGACAACACCATCGCCGCGTTCAAGGACCGCGTCATCCACACCTTCCACACTGAGGGTGCTGGCGGTGGCCACGCTCCGGACATTCTGAAGGTTGCTGGTCTGAACAACGTCATCCCGGCGTCGACCAACCCAACCCTGCCGTACACCGTGAACACCATGGATGAGCACCTTGACATGATCATGGTGTGCCACCACCTCAACCCAGACCTGCCGGAGGACGTCGCATTCGCTGACTCCCGTATCCGTAAGGAGACCATTGCGGCTGAGGACGTGCTGCACGACCGTGGCATCATGTCGATCACCTCGTCGGACTCCCAGGCAATGGGCCGCGTCGGTGAGGTCGTCCTGCGCACCTGGCAGGTTGCTCACCGCATGAAGGAGCAGTTCGGTGCTCTCGAGGGCGACTCCGAGAACAACGACAACAACCGCATCAAGCGCTACATCGCGAAGTACACCATCAACCCGGCAATTGCTTCTGGTATTTCCCACGCAGTTGGTTCCGTGGAAGAGGGCAAGATTGCGGACCTGGTTGTCTGGGATCCTGCATACTTCGGTGTGAAGCCAAAGCTGGTACTGAAGTCCGGCATCATCGCTCGTGCGATCATGGGTGACTCCAACGCATCCATCCCAACCCCTCAGCCACGCACCATGCGTTACCAGTTCGGTGCAATCGGTGAGGCAGCAGGCCAGACCTCGGTCACCTTCCTGCCAACCGCAGCACTCGAGGCAGGTCTGCCTGAGGAGCTTGGCATCAACCGCACCTTCGTTGAGGCGAAGAACATGCGCGAGATCTCCAAGAAGGATCTGAAGCACAACGATGCAACTCCAGATATCCAGGTTGATCCGGAGACCTACGAACTGACCATCGACGGAGAGAAGATCACCTCCGAGCCAGCAACTGAGCTGCCGATGGCACAGCGTTACTTCCTGTTCTAAATTGAGCAGTTGAACGGGGGCGGAGCCAGTGTGTTAGCGCACTGGCCCGCCTCGTTTCACCTATAGGTTTTTACACTGAGACGTAACACTCACAACTAACTATTATCGAAAACAGAAAACCACACGAAAAGTAAGGGAAACCATGATCATTACAGAAATCACCGAGAATCTCGCTGATCTGCCGGAGGCAGAACGCGAGAAGCTTCATATTGACCCAGTCTATTTCGACAATGAGACCCGCCTGAAGCGCGTCCAGCGCGTCGAAGCGGAATCCGGCGAAGAGGTTGCACTGCGCTTGCCGACGGACTTCCGCGAGCTCAAGGACGGCGACATCCTCCAGCGCACTGACGACAAGGTATTCGTCGCCAAGATGAAGCCCACCGACGTTCTGGTCATCGCTCCGCGCGATACGCGCGAGGCACTCGTCGTGGCGCACACCCTGGGCAACCGCCACCTCCAGGCCCAGTTCTTTGATGCTGATTCGGAGTTCGGCAAGGATGTCATGGTGGTGCGCTACGACCACACCGTGGAGCACTACTTGGACCACGCGGGCGCGCCATACACCCGCGGGGAGCACGTCATGCCAGAGGCATTCCGTCATGCAGAGCACTCCCACTAGTCGCCGCGCACAGCTGGTCGTCTGGCACCTCACGGACTCGGCGCTGCCCACAGGTGGCTTCGCCCACTCCGCGGGTCTAGAGACCTATGTGCAGGCAGACGAAGTACACAATCCAGAAACCTACGGGGAGTGGCTGCACGGCTACCTCCGCCAGGCCAGCTTCAACGACGCGCTCGCGGTCAAGCTAGCGGTTCAGCTGCATTCTTCGTCGAAAAGCGACGAAGAAAAGCTCGAGCTGCTAGAGCAGCTGGACACGATGCTGCACGCCGCGCAGACGCCGAAGCAGGTGCGCACCTCGATGAACTCGATGGGTAAGCGTATGTCGCGGGTGGCTGCAATCGTGGCGCCGGAAGATCTGCTGGTGACCGAATATGAGAAGGCCATCACTGCGCGCACGATGCACGGCAACCCGGGCATCGCGGCGGGTCTGGCGCTGGCGGCGTCTGGCGTCGGCGAGCGCGAGGCAGTGGATGCGTACCTGATGCAGTTGGCGAACTCGATGACGCAGAATGCGATTCGGGCGATCCCGCTAGGCCAGGATGCTGGCCAGCGTGTGCTGGTGGGGGCGTACTCGACGATCGAGCGCGCGGGCGACATGACGATGGAGCACACCCTGGCAGATCTAGGTGCGGTGGCCCCTAGGCTGGAAGTTGCGCAGATGCAGCACGAAGCGTTGCGTTCGCGCATGTTCATGTCTTAAAAAAGAAACTTAAAAACGAAAGGTTGAAGAATTATGAGCTTGATTAAAATTGGTGTCGGTGGACCTGTTGGTTCCGGTAAGACTGCCCTGATCGAACGCATCACCCGCGCCCTTGATGGCGAGGTGTCGATGGCGGCGATCACCAACGATATTTACACCACCGAGGACGCGAAGATTCTCGCCCGCGAGGGTCTGCTTCCTGAAGACCGCATCATCGGTGTGGAGACCGGCGGCTGCCCACACACCGCGATCCGCGAGGACACCTCGATGAACGATGCAGCTGTTGAGGAACTGCAGGCACGCCACCCCGACCTGGAGGTTGTGTTTGTGGAGTCCGGCGGCGATAACCTGTCCGCAACCTTCTCCCCAGAGCTGGTGGACTTCTCCATTTACATCATTGACGTGGCCCAGGGTGAAAAGATTCCTCGCAAGGCTGGCCAGGGCATGATCAAGTCCGACATGTTCGTGATCAACAAGACGGACCTTGCACCTTATGTGGGCGCTGACCTGCAGGTGATGGCGGATGACTCCAAGGAGTTCCGCGGTGAGAAGCCATTCGTGCTGACCAACCTGAAGACCGACGAGGGTCTGGACGAGATCATTGAGTGGATTCGCCACGACGTGCTGATGCTGGACCTTGCCAAATAATATGTGGCAGATTCCAGCAGGTGTTTTTGACCATGATCCACCGCGCGAACCCATGGGTGAACTGGAGTTGGGCATTTCTGTCTCCGGCGGAAAGTCCATCGCCACCTCCCAGTTCCACACCCGGGCGCTGAAGATTATTCGTGCGCACTACCTGGATGATTCTGGGCAGGTGTACTACATCATCGTCAACCCGGGCGGTGGGTATGTGGGCGGGGACGCCTATCGCATGAAGTTCAGCGTGGCCGATGGCGCTTCGGCGTTGATCACGGACCAGTCCGCGGCGAAGGTGTACCGCACCCCGGGTGACTTCGTCGTGCAGAACATGGAGCTCAACGTCGGGGACGGGGCGGTGCTCGAGTACATCCCTGATCAGTTGATCTTGTACCGCGAAGCTGATTTCCGTCAGCGCATCACCGCTAACGTGCACCCGAATGGGTCACTGTTCTTGTCGGACATCATCACGCCAGGCTGGTCGCCGGACGGCGGACAGTTCCTCTACGAGCAGGCCCACCTGCTCAATGAGGTGTACATGGATGGCGAGCCGGTGCTCATCGACAACATGCGGATCAACCCGCTGGCCAGCGAGTTCGGTGATGACAAGGACTTCTTCATGGGCGGGCGCACGCACGTCGCCACAGCGATTTGCTTCGACCCGGGGCTTAACGACGAGCTCCTCGACCAAATCCGGGCCGTGGTGAAGGAGCATGAGGCGGCGGATGAGTCCATGATCGCCGCGATTACTGAGTGTGACCGCCCCGGTTTTGTGTTGCGCGCTTTAGGCAACCGCACCGAGGAGCTGTTGGCACTGGTGATTGCCGTGGCCAGCGAGGTGCGGGGTGCACTGCGCGGCCAGGGAAAGATTCACCTGCGCCAGTACTAATCTAGGCGCAGGCGGGGGCGTTAGTGATTGTGCTTGTGGCCTGTTCCAATCCAGTGGAGCAGGTCATGCACATGCTCGTCGGCGATGCCGTAGTGGATGCTGCGGCCTTCGCGTTGTGATTTCACGGTGCCGTTGAGCTCCATGGCGCGCAGCGCTGCGGAGGCGGTGGCCACGCGAACCTCCGTGGCTTCGGCCAGTTCGGTCACTGTGTATTGGAATTGGCCAGCAAAGTGGATGGCGCTGAGCAGTTTGAGGCGCGTCGGGTCACCTAGGATTTTGAAGGTTCCCGCCCATTCTTCCGCAAGAGCGAGGTTGTGTTCTAGTTCCTCCTTAGGTCCCGCGTCAGCGTGGCTCGCATGGTCATCGTGCGCCATGAGCTGTATCTTCCTTCCCAGCTTTCTTGATCGTGATATTACACACTACTGTAGCGGGAAATTAGGCGTGTACAGCGTTAAACGGCCAAACAGAGAAGGCTGGCGGACCGGCCTACGCGAAGGAGAAAGTCGGTAGGTCGGCCCGCCAGATAATACGCAAACTAGATAAGAGTGATTGTCGCTCAAACAATCAATTGAATAGTACCTCGGTTTGCGTGTTTAAGTCAAGCTGACTAGCAAATTTTAGTCATCCTTCGCGTGCTTGCCGTAGTTCTCTGCGTCCTCTTCCAGATCCTCAACAGGGGTTGGGTCCTGCTCGCCGCCCTCGCCGTCGAAGGCCGCAAGCTGCGCGTCGATGTCATCCATCAGCTCGTCGTCGCGCTCCGCAGGCTCCTCGGCCAGTGGGCCGGCAGATCCCTTCGCGCCATCATCCTCGGTGGTGGTGGAGTAGACCAGCTTCGAATCCTTCTCGCCAGAGTGCTCCTCCACGCGTGGGGGAGTGGTGCGTGGCTCCTGCTTCTTGCCCGGCCCGGCAACGAAGTAGTACACCGCCGCAGCAATCGCCGCGAGCAGGGCAACAATGCCGGTGCCGGCAGCGATCCGGCCCAAGGTCTGGCGGCGCTTCTTCCGCTTCGCCTCCTTGCCAGTCACCTTGTCAGCTAGCTTATTCGTGCGCTTTTCCACTTCCTTGGAAGCATCCTGCGCGCGGTCGGCCAGCTGTGCGCGGGCCTTATCCAGGCGACGGTGCGCCGCCAGGGTCAGCTTGCCAGCTTCGCGGCGGGACTCGTCGAAAAGCTGCTGCCCGCGCTCGAGCACCTCGTCGCGGTCCAGGTTGTCGAAGTTGTCGGCGGCCTCGACGAGGGCGTCGTAAGCTTCGCGCTGCTTCTCCGCGCGGTAGTCATTCACGCGATCAAACAGGTCGCGCGCCACGGAAAATCCCTGCTTCAAAAGGATGGGGTTCATTGTCTTCCTTCTTTCACGTTTGTTTCGTCTTCAGCGACGTTTCTGTCTCTAGACTACCTAGGAATGATCCCCCATGAAGCCGAAAATTCACTACCTTTGAGGCGCCTTCAGGGGCAACGAGGCTTCGAATTATATTCACAAAGAAACCGCACGTCAGTCCAGTTTTTGCTGGTCATACGAATTCGTTTCGATTGAACAGGTTAAACCGCTTGGTCTAGTTTCATTCTCAACACAAGTGCCGAGCCCGGCCGCGACAACTACACGACGAAACCATCCGAATTTTGGAAAGGACACTCCTGTGTCTGCGAGATATTCGTCGTCGCGCCCGTCCGCTCGGCTTTCTGCCTCCGCGCCCCTCGACGGCCTCGACGACATTCACGACAGCCCCCAGGGCGCACCCCGGCCACGCCGCCTCGCCTTGAGCTTCGAGGTGATCCCTCCGCGCCACGACGCCGACGAGGTGAAGATCGACAACCTGCTGGATACCCTCAACGCGTATCAGCCGGATTACATCTCGGTGACGTCGTCGGCACGCTCCCAGTGGCTGACCGGCACCGCCAAATTCATCGAACGCATCAGCGCGAACACCCGGGCACGCACCATCGCGCACCTGGCGTGCACCGCCGGCACGCGCGAGGAACTCACCGAATGGATCCATACGCTGCTGGATTCCGGCGTACGCGGCTTCCTGGCCCTGCGCGGGGACCTGCCGGAGGGCGTCACGAGGCTTGACGACGACCACCTGCAACACGCGACCGACCTGGTCAGCTTGATTCGCACCATCGAGCAGCAGGAGGCGTTCCGCCTGGCCGCCGGCAACCTGGCGGTGTCGGTGGCGTGCTACCCCTCCGGCCACGCCGAATCCTCCGGTCCCGATGAGGACCTGGATGTGCTGCTGGCGAAGCAGCGCCTGGGTGCTGATTTTGCCATCACGCAGCTGTTCTTCGATGCGGAGGACTTCCTGCGCTTCGAGCAGCGCGCCCGCCTGGCCGGCGTTCGGATCCCGCTGATCCCTGGAATCATGCCTATGACCAGCCTGAAGCGGGCTGAGCGCATGGGCGTGCTTTCGGGAATCAGCGTTCCCGATCGGGTGTACAAGCGAATGCGCCAGGCCTCCTCGGAGGCTGAAGAGTTTGAGATCGGCATGCAGATGACAGTCGAACTCGCTCGCCACATCCTGGACGCAGGAACCGGCGGGTTGCACATCTACACCCACAACAATGCCGAGGTCACCCGCGACATCCTAACGCGGATCGGCATTGAACACCCTGGTGCTGAGCACTAAGCATACGCTGCACAAACCGGAAGCCTCCGCAGAGTCGCAGAAGATTTTCCCCTTTCTGACACACAATCTGACCAAAGGATCTTCCTTCCCATGACTACTTTTCCATCCGCAACAATCGAGGGATACCCCCGCATCGGCCGCAACCGCGAGCTGAAGCGCGCGCTCGAAGCCTACTGGGCCGGCCGCATCGACCAGGAAACATTCCTGTCCACCACGCACGCCCTGCGCATCGACACCTACAACCACCTGCGCGATCTTGGGCTTAACGACGATTACTCCATCCCCGCAGACGTCGCCTACTACGACCACGTGCTGGAAACCGCGCTGACCGTCGGCGTGGTCGAGGCCGCTGACCTGGACGAAGAATTTGCCCTGTGCCGCGGCACCGATGAGCGCAACCCGCTGGAAATGACCAAGTGGTTCGACACCAACTACCACTACCTGGTGCCCGAAATCACGGAGAACGCCTTCGATCCGGCACCGGAGCGCATCGTCCGCATCGTGGAGGAGGCGCGCGCCGCCGGCCACACCATCCGCCCCTACCTGGTGGGTCCGGTGACCCTGCTGGCGCTGTCCAAGCCGATCGACTTCTCGCGTCTCGACGAGCTGACCTCCGCCTACGCTACGGTCCTCGCCGCGCTGCATGAGGCAGGTGTGGAGTGGGTGCAGGTCGCCGAACCGATCCTCACCGCCGACATCGCCGGCCACCCAGACGCGGAGCTGGCAAAGCACGCTTCCGAGGCCTGGACCGAGCTCCTCGGCGCGAAGGACCGCCCGAATGTGTACCTGACCACGCCATACGGTTCGTTGCGCGAGGGCCTGAAGGCGCTTGCCGACGCCAAGCCCGAAGCCCTCCACGTGGACCTCGCCCCAGCCACCCTGGCTGCGGATCCGGACTACCCGCAGCGCGTCGCCGCCGCCGTCGCCCCAGAGACCCACCTGGTGGCAGGCCTGATCGATGGCCGCAACATCTGGGCCGGTGACCTGCGCACGAAGGAAGAGGTGCTCCAGCAGCTGGGCGCTAGCTCCGTGTCCACTTCTGTTTCTTTGCTGCACGTGCCGCACACCCTGGACGATGAGAAGCACCTGCCCGTCGATGTCGCCGGCTGGCTCTCCTTCGCCGACGAGAAGATCGCCGAGGTCCAGGCTTTGGTGGCCGGTCGCTTCGACGCTGCCGATGCTTTCGCCCGTTCCGACCGCGCAGTACGCACCCGCGCAGAATCCACCAAGCTGCACAACGCAGAGGTACAACAGCGCGTCGATAAGCTCCCTGCAGGTGAAGTCAAGCGCGAACCCGCCTTCGAAGAGCGCATCACGCTGCAGGAAGCGGAGCTGAACCTGCCTGCCCTGCCGACGACCACCATCGGCTCCTTCCCGCAGACCGCCGAGATCCGCCGCGCGCGCACCCTGCACCGCAACGGCGAGCTCTCCGACGCCGACTACAACGCGCGCCTAAAGCAAGAGGTCAAGGACGTCATTGAGCTGCAGGAACGCCTCGGCCTTGACGTGCTGGTGCACGGTGAGCCGGAGCGCAATGACATGGTGCAGTACTTCGCGGAGCAGATGGACGGCTTCGTCACCACCGACAATGGTTGGGTCCAGTCCTACGGTTCGCGTTGCACCCGTCCGCCAATCGTCGTGGGTGATGTGTCTCGCCCGGAGCCGATGACAGTGGAGTGGGCGAAGTACGCGCAGTCCCTTTCTGACAAGCCGGTGAAGGGCATGCTCACCGGTCCCGTGACCATCTTGGCATGGTCCTTCCCGCGCGATGACGTCTCGCTCGCCGAATCCGCCGACCAGATCGGTGTGGCGCTTGCCGACGAAGTCCGCGACCTCGAGGACGCCGGCATCAAGGTGATCCAGATCGACGAGCCTGCCCTGCGCGAACTGTTGCCTCTGCGCGAGGATGCCCGCCCGGAGTACCTGAAATGGGCCGTGCGCTCCTTCCGCCTGGTCAGCTTGACTGCGAAGCCGACCACGCAGATCCACACCCACCTCTGCTACTCCGAATTCGGCCAGATCATCGACGCCGTGGCCGGCCTGGACGCCGACGTGACCTCCATCGAGGCCGCCCGTTCCCGCATGGAGCTGCTGGAGGATATCGACGAGACCTTCCACTCGGAGATCGGCCCCGGCATCTGGGACATCCACGCCCCACGCGTGCCCTCCGTCGCTGAGATGGCCGAGCTGATCCGCGCCGCGTTGAAGAACGTTCCTAGCGAGCGCCTCTGGGTCAACCCTGATTGTGGCCTGAAGACCCGCGGCTACGCCGAGGTGGAGCCATCGCTGCGCAACCTGGTGCTGGCCCGCGACGAAGTGGTCGCTGCTGGGCTGTAGACCTTTAGTTTGTGAACGCCAAGGCCGTTGTGGTGCAATATGTCTCTAAGAATATATCATCATAGTTAGCGGAATTTGGTCTACTAGGAACGGTCTATGTCGAAATTGAGCACGTCGCGCCCTGCGAGCACCCCATTTTAGGTGGCATGGCTCGGCGGGCCAGAGCGTTCGCCGCGAGCTTGCTTGTCGCTGCCCTGGCGGTACCAACGGTTGCCGTGGGGACCACCTACGCCACCGATGGCGACACTGTAGAAGAGGCCACGGCGACCACCGCAGACAGCGACCTTGGGGGCCTTGTCTCCACTGAATCTCCATGGACTGTTGTTGAAGACGACGGCGCGATGAGCACCGTGGAAGGTGAATCTCACAGCTTTGAGGACACGGCCCCGGAGCCTATGTCTCCGCTGCCCCCTGAAACGCTTTCAGCAGGTCCTCAAAATGAAGAGCTGGAGCTTCTCGGAGAGGTTGATGTTGACTATGTCGGACCATCGGATGATGGAACAGAGGTCTACCAGTTAGAGGCCACGGTGGCGGTGCCAGAAACAGAGGGCGGGGTGCCGCTGAAGGTGCCGGAGGTGTCTTTCGTCCGTAGTGAATCTGCGGTGCCACTGGCGGAAGTTGCCGATGCCACTATCGACGGAGCCGAGGTTGCTCAGGATGACGTGGAGACCTTCCACTTTCCTCGAGAAAAGGACGACGTTGAGCTTGCAGACGTTATCCCAGATGATGTGACCGGTGATCTGGTGACTTTCGATACCGAGGACGTTGACCTCGTTACCGGAACCACTTTTAGCGCAGAAATCCACCTGCCAGAGCTGGAGGCACAACCAGCCGAGTGGACACTTTATTCTGGTCAGGCTTCCGCGCGTTCCCTGAACGTCTCGACCAGGGCGCTACGAGGCGAGGTACCTTCGGACCATGTGCGTCTAGTGGTCCAAGTGGGCGGCGACCGATTGCTCAGCGGGGACAATGGGGTAGAGCGGGGAAACGACCGCCTCGACAGTGTTTATCGTTTTTCTCCAGAGCCTGGGGCGGAGTTGCAGCTCTACCGCCCGCTTAACGCCAAGCAGTTCGGTAACACTGAAGCGAATAATACAAATCGGTTGAATGATCGTCCGATTCCCGTCAAGCAGCCATGGGCGACGTGTACATCAGATAGCAATGGTGAATGTGTATTCGATGTACCCGTGTCGGGTCCCGATACTCATGCGTACTATTGGGTCGGAATGACCAAGGCATCCCCTGGTTTCGAAATCCAAGAGGCAGTTCGAACCGGCGGTTCTGGTGCCAAAAGAACGGACGAAGGCCAGATCCTTCGTTATGCGTACGCGACACCCAATATCGATCGCAGCGGTGGAAAGACCTACTACTCCGGCAAGCATGAGAAACGCGGAAATAACGACGGCTGGGGCTCAGACTGGCACGCTGCGACGGAAGATTCTGCGGCTTTCATGCATGAGGCTCAGCCCCGGCGGAATTCATGGTTTTGGGGACCAGTTGGGACTCGTTGGGATCGCAGTGTGAACCGTCACGGTTTTGTTGCCACCGTTAGATTGGCTGAGCCACCCTCTCAGGTGACTCGGTGATTGTAGCGTGCCCGGCCCAGTAGGTCTCCTCGTGCTCCGCGGGTGGGACCATCCCGAGGGTGGAGTGCAGTCGACGGGTGTTGTACCACTGCACCCACGACATGGTCGCCAGCTCCACGTCCACGATCGACTCCAAGCGCTCCGGGGTGAAGATCCGGGAGCCGATGCACTCGGTCTTGTACAGCCCGTTGATC
>NZ_KB892472.1 GCF_000373805.1 Corynebacterium pilosum DSM 20521 = CIP 103422
AGGCCGGCTACCCGTCGACGCCTTGGTAGGCCATTACCCCACCAACAAGCTGATAGGCCGCAAGCTCATCCCATACCGCCCAAAGGCTTTCCAACACAAAGTTGAATATCCGGTATTAGACCCAGTTTCCCAAGCTTATCCCGAAGTACAGGGCAGATAACCCACGTGTTACTCACCCGTTCGCCACTCGAGTACCCTGCAAGCAGGGCCTTTCCGTTCGACTTGCATGTGTTAAGCACGCCGCCAGCGTTCATCCTGAGCCAGGATCAAACTCTCCACAAAAAAAGTTTTTAAGAAAAAACCTCAGGCCGTGAAAAGCCCAAAACCCAACCAAAACAAACAACCAGCACAAACAACACCACAGTGCTGTCTAAATACTTGTTGTCCAAAAAAGAATTACAACAACCAACCCCCACCCGACAGGGAAAAATAAGGGGCCGGTAAAAAGTAAACAACCATAAAAAATTATGATTCATCTACAAATCTGAATGCACATTGAAGTAATGCACACCCATGCTGCACCGAAAAAACAAAACACACCACAACCACGGAAGCCATGGCATGACCGGCACACACCAACAACAACCACTCAAGGCCACTGCAAGTACACAGGCACACACACCAACACACAAACAAAAAAGTACATTGGCACACTATCGAGTTCTCACACAACACTCGCACACCCACACAAGACTGTTAACCTACCGTTAACACTGTGCTAGGCAGCCTGTCCAACCTTACACACCAACCTGACTGAAGTCAAATCAACATGTTTCTAAGGGTTGAAACGAAGAAAATATTTTGTCTGCGGTAGTTTTCCTAACCGCCATCTCACTCTCTCGAGCGGGGCGTTGTCGGTCTCGCTGACCTGATTAAACTTACACACACCCCCAACAAAACACAAAACCCCAGGCAAACAACACAAAATTGCGGCCTGGGGTCGTCGTAAAGCGAGCCTATTCGCTTTCCCGCACAACGTGAGCGCCGAGCGCGTTGAGCCGCTCCACGAAACGTGGGTACCCACGGTCGATGTGATAGACGTCGTGGACGCAGGTCACTCCGTCGGCGACCAAGCCAGCCAAGACCAAACCTGCACCGGCGCGGATATCCGAAGCCCACACATCAGTCGATGAGAGCGTGTCCTTGCCACGCAGCACTACGTGGTGGCCGTCCACGGAGGCGTCGGCACCGAGACGCAGCATCTCGTCGACGAATCGGAAGCGGGACTCGAAGACATTCTCGGTAATGACCGAAACCCCATCCGCGATCGCGGCGATGCCGATGGCCATAGGCTGCAGGTCGGTGGGAAATCCGGGGAATGGCAGGGTCTGGTAGTCAACGGCCTTGGGGCGACGATTCATGCTCACTCGGAAACCGTTGTCATAGGTTTCCACGTCCGCTCCCGCGGTCTTCAGCTTCTCCAGCGCAAGGTGGAGGTGACGCGGCGCTACACCTCCGACAGTGATGTCCCCCTGGGTCATTGCCGCGGCGTAGGCCCAGGTGCCGGCGACGATTCGATCCCCGATAACCGTATGAGTGGTGGGTTCGAGCTTGTCCACGCCCTCGATAGTCAGTGTTGAGGAACCGCCACCAGTGATGCGGGCGCCCATCGAGTTGAGCATGTTGCACAGGTCAATGATCTCGGGTTCACGCGCCGCGTTATCCAGCACGGTTGTCCCCTTCGCCAGCACAGCCGCGGTAAGGATATTCTCGGTCGCCCCCACCGACGGAAAATCAAGCGAGATTTCCGCACCTTCTAGCGAGCTTGCTCGCGCAACGACTGCGCCGTGCTCGATATGGGTTGTCGCCCCAAGCTGCTCCAGCCCGGATTGGTGCATGTCCAGCGGGCGCGAACCAATCGCGTCGCCCCCGGGCAGCGCAACAACTGCTTCCCCGCAGCGTGCGGTCAAAGGCCCAAGCACGCACACCGACGCGCGGAACTGTCGTACCGCATCAAAGTCGGCACGAGGGGACAGCTCAGCCGGCGTGTCGATGGTGACCGTGGTTCCCTCGATATTCACCGAGCAACCCAGCCCCTCCAGGACATCCTTCATTAACGGCACGTCCAGAATTTCCGGGCAGTTGTTCAGCGTTGTCCTGCCCTCGGCCAACAGCGCTGCAGCCATGAGCTTCAACACGCTGTTCTTAGCGCCATCGACGGTCACGGAACCCTGCAGACGGGTTCCACCAGTAACTAGAAAACGATCCTTCACGCTCCCTAGACTACCGAAGGATCCTTAGGGCAGAGCGCCAATGCGACGAGCTGCGTTAACAGCCTCGTAACGCGTATGGGCACCAAGCTTGCGCATCACGCTACGCAGATAAGACTTCACCGTCTCTGCGCCAATGCCCATTTCCTCGGCCGCCTCAACGTTGGTGTGCCCCAGCGCCACGCAGGAGAGAACGTCCAGCTCACGCGCCGACAGTTTCGTGGTCTGCTTCACGCGCACCGGTGAGACCATCTGGTCGCAGAGCTGCTCCAGCTCCTTGCGCAAGGCCTCGTCCTCCACGCGGTTAGCCAGCATGCGCAGTTTCGAGTGGGTGGAGCGCACCTGTTCCCATTCGGCGCCGTTCATGACGCGCCCAGTCTTCCCGCTGGCCTTGCCGCCCTCGGCGCGGCGCAGCGCCGAGTTCACTGCCAAGTCCTGCTCGAGTGTGCGGGCAGTCATCGTGACTTCTTCAATGACCTTGTCCCCGAGGCGCACCGGCGAATGAACGCCGACGTAGAGCACACCCCGGATCTCTCGCTGCACGATAACTGGGACTGCCACGATGGAATGCAGACCTTCGTCCTGGATGGCACGGTCGTGCTCGTGGGAGATTACGTTTGCCCGCGTGTAATCGGATACACCCACGGCACGGCGCGTAGCGACGACGCGCCCGCCGATTCCGACCCCCTGATCAATAATCAGGTTCTGCAGGGCGGGGGTACGCAAACCAATCCACTGTGTGATCTGCAGGCGATTATCCGCCAGCAGGGTGCCATACATGGTTACCGGGATGCCGGTCGCGGTCTTCAAGGACGTGAGAGCTGCACGGATAGCATCATCGTCGTCTTTGATCCGTTGGGAATCCATTAAGTCTCCTGTCGAGTACTACCCCGTACGTGTGTCCCTTAACGGGGGATCACAAGCACGGTTCAATGTCTGCTCTCTAAGCATCATACCCTGAATTGGGGGAGGGAAAAATCGGCATTAATACCTTCTTTACTCCCGCCGCGCCAATCACTTCCCCCTACGCTACCCCCTCAGGCATCACCCCCAGATACCCCCAAAACGAAATGCCCGGCTACCAGCCAAAACCATCAGTCTATGAATGATATACCGCTCTGTCTATGCGGAGGGTGTACAGTTGAATACTAAGCGCCACGCAGTAGAAGCGATGAGCGCAGAAACACTTTCGACAACTCACGTAGTTAAAAGGAGACAAGTTTTATGGCAAAGGTGTACGACAACGTCCTAGAGACCATCGGCAACACCCCGCTGGTAGAGCTCAAGGGAATCACAGAGGGCACCGGCGCTCGCGTGTTGGGTAAGCTCGAGTTCTTCAACCCAGCAAACTCGGTCAAGGACCGCATTGGTAAGGCCATCATCGACGCAGCAGAGGCTTCTGGCGATCTCAAGCCAGGCGGCACCATCGTCGAGGGCACCTCCGGCAACACCGGAATCGCACTGGCACTGGCTGGCGCCGCACGTGGTTACAAGGTCATCCTGACCATGCCAGAGACCATGTCCAATGAGCGCCGCGTCGTACTGCGCGCCTTCGGCGCAGAGATCGTTCTCACCCCAGGCTCCGCCGGCATGCAGGGTGCAGTGGACAAGGCCAATGAGATCGTCGAGTCCACCGAGAACGTGATCCTAGCTTCCCAGTTCGAGAACGAGGCTAACCCGAAGATCCACTACGAGACCACCGGTCCAGAGATCTGGAACGACACCGACGGCAAGGTAGACATCCTCGTCGCTGGTGTGGGTACCGGCGGCACCATCTCCGGTGCGGGCAAGTACCTGAAGGAGCAGAATGCAGACATCAAGGCTGTTGCCGTTGAGCCTGCCGCTTCCCCACTCCTGTCCGAGGGCAAGGCTGGCCCACACAAGATCCAGGGCTTGGGCGCAAACTTCATCCCAGGCACCTACGACCGCAACGTTGTCGACGAGATCCTCACCGTGTCCAACGAGGACGCAGTGTCTACCTCCCGCGAGCTGGCCGTGAAGGACGCAGTCTTGGGCGGCATCTCCGCCGGCGCCAACGTGAAGGCAGCCCTCGAGCTGGCCGCACGCGAAGAGAACAAGGACAAGACGATCGTCGTCATCATTCCTGACTTCGGCGAGCGTTACGTCTCCACCATCCTCTACGAAGACATTCGCGACTAGTAGTTCGCTTTACGACGAACACCCGCCCCGCTCCCTCCCAGCGCAAAGGAGGGGCGGGGCCTTCGTCGTTCAGCGCGAATAAAAAGCGCAACTGTTGAAGATTAAAATGATAGGCGCTGCTAGACTGTGACCTCATGATCAAGCTGTTGAAAATCCTGCGCGAAGACCTCGCCAACGCGAAGCTTCATGACCCAGCCGCGCGAGGCGATCTGGAAAATGCCATCGTGTACTCCGGTCTACACGCCATCTGGCTCCACCGCGCCTGCCACGGACTGTGGAACCGCGGTTTCAAGAGCTTAGCGCGCATCCTGGCGCAGATTAACCGCTGGCTGACTGGCATTGAGATCCACCCTGGCGCCACCATCGGCCGACGATTCTTCATTGACCACGGGATGGGCATAGTCATCGGCGAGACCGCTGAAATCGGCGACGATGTCATGCTCTACCACGGTGTGACCCTGGGCGGACAGGTACTCACCCAGACCAAGCGCCACCCCACACTGAAGGACGGAGTGACAGTGGGCGCCGGGGCGAAGATCCTCGGCCCTGTTGTGATCGGCGAAGGCTCCGCAGTGGGCGCCAATGCTGTGGTGACGAAGGACGTGCCAGCGAACCACATCGCCATCGGGGTGCCGGCGAAGAACCGCCCCCGCAAGAAGGAAGAGAATGAGCCACTGGTCGACCCAGGGCATTACGTCATCTAGCTAGCGCTTCTACTCACCAGCAACGAGGTCTTGATAGGCCTCGTTTTTTGCTAGGAAATGCTCCACGGCGCTGCACGACGTCCGAACCTTCAGCCCAGCCTCCCTGGTGTCGTCGAGCGCCTCCTGGATCAGCGGGATGGAGAGCCTACGGCCCCGGTAAGCGTCATCAACAACGACATAATCGAAATCGCGGACATCGGTGTCTGCATCCCGATACGTGGCGTAGCCCGCCTCACGGCCGTGCACGTTGAGCACGTAGCGGTTCTTCTTGGGCTCATGGATGATCTCTGGATTGCCGGACATGACGGCCTCCTTACAAGGTGCCTCAAAGCAGTGGTCAGAGCGAACGTGGACTGATGTTGCGCCGTACCACCATTATCCCCACTACTCACCTTGCCGAAGGAGAAACCCCCTTACCGGGGGTAAGGGGGTTTCGTCTCATTGTGGCCAGAGCCGGGATCGAACCGGCGACCCCACACTTTTCAGGCGTGTGCTCTACCAACTGAGCTATCTGGCCAGAAACAATTTCTTGCTTCCGCGACCCTGACGGGACTTGAACCCGCGACCTCCGCCGTGACAGGGCGGCGCGCTAACCAACTGCGCCACAGGGCCTTATAAAATTTTCGCACCTCACGAAGTTCTCACTAAGTCGGTGAGCCTGTCGTGCGCACGAGTTAATACCTTACACATGGGTGACTGATTCGGACAAATCGCCAGGTAAGCGGCCTTTTCTTCGTTTCTGATGACGCGCCCGGATTACCACCGCCAAGCCTCCGTCGGCCCCACCGCCTATCCCCGCCGCAAACCGCTGGACCTCAACTGTTGAAACAGGGAGGTTTCGAGGCTACGGGCCGCTAAAAGGCCCCTGTTCCAACAGTTCAGCTTCGACAGTTTGCCTCTGAACTCCCATACGAAAAGCAGGAAGCCCGGCTCATTTTCTGAACCGGGCTTCCTGCTTTTCATGGCGACCCTGACGGGACTTGAACCCGCGACCTCCGCCGTGACAGGGCGGCGCGCTAACCAACTGCGCCACAGGGCCATATCCATTTAAAAAGAACCACGGGGGTTCTTCGTACTCCCAACGGGATTCGAACCCGTGTTGCCGCCGTGAAAGGGCGGAGTCCTAGGCCTCTAGACGATGGGAGCTAGAACGTGCGCATGCATTTCTGTATGCGACTTGATTAAAGGTATCCGATACCCACAGACTTTTGCAAAACGGCAGGTAGTTGGCAACGTTTCGCCACACCCGCAAGTCTTCAGAATACCCCCACGGCGTATAGAATGAAGTCATGACTAAATCACTCCAGCCAGACCCCGCCGCGCAACAGCCCGCCGAACTAGACACGTGTTGCGGTGGCCAGCACGGCTACAGCGCCGACCGCGCACGCTACCTGACGCGCTTGAAGCGCATTGAAGGTCAGGTCCGGGGCATTCAGCGGATGATTAGTGAAGATCAATACTGCATCGATATTTTGACGCAAATATCTGCCATCGATTCCGCTTTAGAGAATGTCGGCCTAGCCTTGCTAGAAGATCATTTACACCATTGCGTTGCCGGCGCCGTGGCCGATGGTGGTGAGCTTGCCGACGACAAGGTCACCGAAGCCATGGCGGCTGTCCGGCGCATGGTGAAGTCTTAGCCACTTAGGCGGCTGCGGCTTCGTCGCGAAGCTCTGCTGCAACTTCCGCCGCCTTACGATTGATGCGGCTTTCCTTTGCCATCGCCTTGCCACGCTTCGTAGCTTCGCGAAGCTCTTTTTCACGTTCAGCCTTGGTGGTCTTCACGGTCTTCGACGAGTAATCGCTAAAGCCATCGCAGTTGTAGTGTGCGTGCATCCGCAGGCTCCACAGGAGGCTGTCCACCTCTTCTGGCTCCGAAGTTGCAATCCACTTTTCTACCGCGCGGACATTGAACAAGAATTATCGCCCTCTCTGTACAGTTATTTCGATTCCAAGGTTCAGCCTATCAAATAATTCGTTTAATTGCAAGGGCCTATTTTTCGCTTATCGACGAACGCCCGGCCTCTGCGCTCTCCCGTAATGGAATCCTTCGCATCACGGCAGCAAAAATCGCACCGGTAATGTTGTGCAGGACGGCAGCGACCGCACCAGGCAGAGCCGCCTCTGGCGAGAAGAACTTCGCGGACATCCCTGATGCGAGCCCTGCAGACTGCGTCCCGATCTCCGTCGACATCGTCCGCACCTGAGAATCTGGGAACCGCGCCAGCCGTCCAGCCACCCAGCCCAGCACGTAGCCGAACACGTTGTGCAGCAACACAGCCAGGAAGGCAATGAACCCCACTTGCACCAAACGGTCAACATTGGCAGCGACCGTCGGGAAGACCACCCCGCCGATACCCACGATCGAAATCCACGGCAACACCGGGGAGATCTTCTCCACGAACCCATCGAAGAAATAGCGGATGATCAGGCCCCCGATTACCGGCAGCAGCACTGTTTGCGCCAGCGACCACGCCATCCCCGCCGCGTCCACCTCGGTGGTCTGACCGGCCAGCCACAGCATGAGCAGCGGTGTCATGATCGGCGAGACCAGCGTCGAAACAGAGGTCATCGCCACCGACAGCGCCACATCGCCCTTGGCCAAGTACGCGATCACATTCGACGAGGTACCGCCCGGCACCGAACCCAACATCAGTAACCCGAGGGTCAGCATCTCATTCAGGCCGAGCAGCTTGGCCACCGCCACAGCCAGCAGAGGCATGATGACAAACTGTGCGACAACGCCGACGAATACAGGCCAAGGGCGCCGGGCAATCTCCTTGAAATCCGGAATGGTCAAGGTCAGCCCCATGGCGAACATGATGATCATCAGGAAGTAGGTGATGTAGTTCGCCAGTGGCAAAAACGGCGCCGGGAAGAAGAAGGCAAGGATTGCGCCGGCCAGAATAAACAGAGGGAAGCCTGTTACGGCGATCGCCGCCGATCGGTCTTCCCGCGCCTGCGCTTGGTCCACGGAGATGGACATTCACGTCTCCTTAATATGTGAATCTCAATTTGGTTGCAACAGCCTGCAGGTGGGGCCCGATGATAAGCACGTCCTTGGGTGTGGACGATGGATTAACTATAGGACAGGGTGCGCCGAACCCTTTAGTCCGCTTCCACGGCCAAACTGACGAAGCTCAACTGTTGGTACAGGGGCGATTCAGGGTCGCGAGCCGACAAAACGTCCCTGTTCCAACATTTCAGTTCCAGCAGTGTGCGCTGAGTTCGGTGATGGGTCGGTGATGGGTCCGGGATCGGACCGCTGATGAGGGCAAAAAGAAAACCGCCGGCCACGACTGACCAGCGGTTTTCTGCGATTTGTGGGCCCTGCGGGGATCGAACCCGCGACCTGCGGATTAAAAGTCCGTAGCTCTGCCAACTGAGCTAAAGGCCCAACGGAAAATATGTTAGCGCGCGGGATCCCAATCCGCGAAATCGGTACCGGTTGACCCCTTTATAGGTCATCCTTTACCGCCGGGAACCTTTTCACGGCTATTTCCGACTAAATATACGAATGGAGCATTTTTATTCTTCTCGGCGGCTACTGCACCAGACTGCCGCCTGAGACAGCTTTCGTTTTTAGGGAGTTTTAATCCAATGGAACTCGACTTAGTCGATATTTCCAGATGGCAGTTCGGTATCACCACGGTGTACCACTACATCTTTGTTCCGCTGACTATCGGGCTTGCTCCGATGGTGGCGATCATGCAGACCATTTGGCATCGCACGGGCAAGGAGGCGTGGTACCGTGCGACCCGATTCTTCGGCAATCTTTTCCTGATTAACTTCGCCACCGGCGTTGTAACGGGCATTGTGCAGGAGTTCCAGTTCGGTATGAACTGGTCGGAGTATTCCAGTTTCGTCGGCGACGTCTTCGGCGCCCCGCTTGCCTTCGAGGGGCTTGCCGCATTCTTCTTCGAATCGATTTTCCTCGGCGTGTGGATCTTCGGCTGGGGTCGCGTCCCGCGGTGGGCGCACCTAGCATCGATTTGGATCGTCTCTGTAGCCGTCCACTTGTCCGCGTACTTCATTATCGTGGCGAACTCCTTCATGCAGCACCCGGTTGGTGCGGTGTACAACCCGGAGACGGACCGCGCTGAGCTGGTCGATTTCTTTGCTCTTCTGACCAACCCGACCGCTCTGCAGGGCTTTCCGCACGCGGTGTTTGCGTCGTGGTTCTTGGCCGGCACCTTCGTGTGCGGCATCGCAGGCTGGTGGATGATTCGCGAGAAGCGCAAGGGTGACCCTTCGGGGCACGCGGCGACGATTTGGCGTGACTGCACCCGCTTCGGCTCCTGGGTCATCTTGATTGGCGCCGCCGGTATTGCTCTGACAGGTGACTTCCTGGCCAAGCTGATGTTTGAGCAGCAGCCAATGAAGATGGCGTCCGCGGAGGCCTTGTGCCATACGGAAATGGATCCGCACTTCTCCGTCTTGTCGATTTCGACGATGAACGACTGTGAATCCGCGGTTCAGCTGATTGGCGTGCCGTTCGTGCTTCCTTTCTTGGCTCAGGGCAAGTTCAGCGGCGTGGAGCTCCAGGGTGTCTTGGAGCTGCAAGCGCAGTAAGAGGCCCTCTACGGCCCAGGCAACTACACCCCGAACCTGTTTGTCACCTACTGGGCGTTCCGCCTGATGATCGGTTTCATGGTGATCCCGCTGATCATGGCTGTGGTCGCTCTCTGGGTGACGCGCAAGAACCGCGTCCCCGGCCAGAAGTGGATGGGCACCCTGGCTCTGTGGGCACTGCCTGCACCGTGGCTGTCTAACTTCGCTGGTTGGATCTTCACCGAGATGGGCCGCCAGCCATGGATCGTCCACCCGAACCCCGAGTACCAGGGCGTGGATTCGCCGGGCGGGCAGCAGCACATCCACATGATTGTGGATTATGGCGTGTCTGATCACGCGACGTGGCAGGTCTGGCTCTCGCTGATTTCCTTTACCGTGTTGTACGGCATTTTGGCCGTCATCTGGTTCTACTTGATGCGGATGTACGTCCGCAAGGGCATGGATCAGCCAGGTTTGGCGGAGGGCGATGTGGATAACCTCGCCGAGGTCACCTACGGCCCGGATGAGGATTCGGAGTTGACTCCGCTGTCGTTTAGCTCTTCGCTTGACGACGATCGCCCGTCTGGTTCTGGAAGTACCAGCGTGAAGGAAGGCGACAAGTAATGGATCTTAATTCAATCTGGTTCCTTGTTATTGCCTTCTTTTTCATCGGTTATTTCATTCTTGAAGGTTTCGACTTTGGTGTCGGAATGCTTCTTCCCTTCGTCGGCGGTGAGACGGAAGAGGAGAACGATCGTCGTCGTACCGCGCAGATCACCACGATCGGCCCGGTGTGGGACGGCAACGAGGTGTGGCTGATCACCGGCGGTGCCGCGATTTTCGCAGCGTTCCCGGAGTGGTACTCCACCCTATTTTCGGGCTTCTACCTGCCGCTGCTCCTGATTTTGCTGTCGCTGATTATGCGCGGTGTGGGTATTGAGTGGCGCGTGAAGATCGATACCATCGCGTGGCGCAAGAAGTGCGATATCGCCACCATCATTGGCTCTTACCTGCCGGCGTTCCTGTGGGGTGTTGCGTTTACGAACATCGTGGCGGGCGTACCGCTGAATGAGAACGGCCGCCTGAACTCTTTCACTGACGGCTTCATCGGCCTGCTCAACCCGCAGGGTCTGCTGGGTGGGCTGGCGTTCATGCTGGTATTTGCGCTGCACGGCGCGCTCTTCGTCGGTTTCAAGGCGGAGGAGCCTCTGCGCAGTCGCATGCACGGCATCGCGTTGAAGGCCTTGGCGCTGCCCACAGTGATCGTGGCCGCGGGCTACCTGCTGTGGATGCAGCTGGATTATGGCAAGGACTGGACGTGGATCGCGCTGATTGTCGGCGCTGTCGCGTTGGTGGCAGCGATCGTCGTGACGCGTGCTGGCCGTGACGGCTGGGCATTCGCGCTGACCTGCCTGACTGTGCTCGGGGTGGGCGTGTTGCTCTTCGGTTCCCTGTTTCCGGATGTGTTGCCGTCGACAAGCCAGTTCCCTGGTTGGGATATCTACTCGGCGTCCTCGAGCCCCTACACCTTGAAGGTGATGTCCTGGGCTGCGATCGTCTTCGTCCCGTTGGTCCTGATCGGCCAGGGCTGGGCATACTGGTCCTTCCGGAAGCGGGTGACTGTCTAACTTTGGCTTCACCGGTTGATCCCCGACTGATCCAACTCGTTCCGCCCGTGCGTCGCCTGATGCTTCGCACGGGCGTTGCCCAAGGTTTAACTACTGCGCTGGTCATTGCCCGTGGCGTGCTCATCGGCTGGATGGCCGCCTCGGCGGTGACTGGGCGCGAGGCCAACTATGCGGCCCTTGCCGTGGCCCTAGCTGCGGTCGTGCTTGCCCACGGTGCGGTGGCGTGGTGGGCCAAGCGCGCCTCGCAGGAAGCGGTGGGCGATACCGTTGATGTGATGCGCGAGAAGGGCCTGCGTGCGCTGTCCCGGCGCGATCCGCGTGAGGTGCAGGAGCATGCGGGCCGGTGGCGCCACGTTTTCACCCAAGGGCTGGAGGATTTCCGCCCGTACCTCACGGACTTTTTGCCTTCGCTGATCGCTTTGGTGATCGCAACTCCTGCAGCGCTGATTACGATTTTCGTGTTCGACTGGGTCTCTGGCCTGTTTGCGCTAATCACCTTGCCCTTGATCCCTGCGTTTATGATTCTGATCGGTAAGCTCACGGCCGCGCACACGGAGCGCCGCCTGCGCGTGACTTCCGGGTTGGGCCAGCAGTTGGCTGACTTGCTGGCGGGTGCGCCGACTCTGCGCGCGATGCACGCTACCAAGCAGCCGGGTCGCCAGATCCGGACGACGGGGCGCCGCCACGAGAAGGCCACGATGGGTGTGCTGCGGCTGGCGTTCTTGTCGTCTTTTGCGCTGGAGTTTCTGGCCACGTTGTCGGTGGCGTTGGTGGCGGTGAGCATCGGTCTGCGGCTGGTGTATGGCGAGATGGACCTGCTGGCGGGCTTGATCGTGCTGATCATCGTGCCGGAGGTGTTCAATCCGGTGCGCCAGGTGGGCACGAACTACCACGCCGCCGTCGATGGCCTTGAGGCCGCCGAGCAGCTCCTCGAAGTCATCGACGCGGAGCCCGCGGTGTCCGGGTCCTATCGCACGCTTTCTGACGCTGCGGGCCTGCGCGCCACGGATTTGACCGTGCAGGGCCGCGATGGTGCTCGCCCTTCCGGGTTGTCCTTTGCGGCTCGCCCCGGGCAGGTCACCGTGCTTGCCGGTCCGAATGGTTCGGGCAAGTCCACCGTGTTTCTTGCCGCTTTGGGTGTGCTGCCCGACGAGAACGTGGAGGGATCGATCACCGTGGACCCAGATTTGACCTACCTTCCGGCCCGTCCGGCGACGGTACCGGGCACGGTGGAAGACAACCTCGTGCTGCTGGGCTCGTCGACAAGCGAGCACGCACGCAACGCAGTGGGCCTAGACCTGCCGGCTGAGCATGCGGTGGGACCGCGCGGCGAAGGGGTTTCGGCAGGTCAGCTGCAGCGCATCGGGTTGAGTCGTACGCTGGCTCATCCAGCGCGCCTGGTGCTTCTCGACGAGCCGACCGCCCACCTCTCTCCCGACCTTGTGCCGGTGGTGCTCGAGGCGCTGCGGGCGCGTGCCGACGAGGGCTCTGCCGTGGTGGTGGCCAGCCACGATCATCGGGTGCGTGAGATGGCAGATGAGGTGGTGTGGCTATGAGTGATGTGCGTTATCTTTTGCGACTGGCCGGGGTGCGCCGGCGCGATATTGCGCTGAGTGTGCTGGCGGGATCCATCACGCTGCTGGCGGCGCTGACGCTGACGGTACTGTCGGGTTGGTTGATCACGCGGTCCTGGCAGATGCCGCCGGTGCTGCACCTGTCGGTGGCGATTACCGCGGTGCGTGCGCTGGGTATTTCGCGCGCGGTGTTCCGCTATATCGATAGGTTGGTGTCCCACAAGCTGGGCCTGAGCGCCCTGACCACGTTGCGGGCGCGGGTCTATGACGCGATGGCGTCGACGTCGCGGCCGGTGGGTCGTGGTGAGGGGCACGTCCGCCTGGTCACCGATACGGAGCGAGTGACGGATTTCATCGTGCGCACCGTGGTGCCGACAGGAGTGGCGATCGTCCTGTCCGTCGTGGCCATCGCGTTTACAGCCTGGTTGCATCCGCTGGCGGCCGTGGTTATGGCTGTAGCCATGGCGTGTACCGGGCTGCTCATCCCGTGGCTGGCCGTGCGCGTCAACGCGCGGCGCACCCACATCGACGCGGCCGATGATTTCCACGTCCGCCTCGATGCTGTGCTGGAGCACCGGGTGGAATACCAGGCCGCCGGCCGTGCCGACGACCAGCTCACCGCCGCCGTTGACGCGTCGCGTCGCGCGAGTGCAGAGACCGTAAAGGCACAGCGCCCGGAGGCCCTTGCCGAAGGGATCCAGGCCTGGGCCACAGGCTTTGCAGCACTGCTTGTCACCATCATCGCCGTGGCGTTCTACCCCGGTGAGCCCGTGTGGCTGGGCATGCTGGTGATGATTCCCCTGGCAGCTTTTGAGGCCCACGGTCCCCTGGCCACTGCTGCGATCCACGGCTCTGAGGCAGCGGTGGCAGCACGGAGGTTGAAGGCCCTCGTCGATAAGCCTGCGCCGGCCCAGCCCGAGCGTGACGACACCGCCGCGGTCGATGCGCGCGGACTGCACACCGTGTACGGGGACACCGTGTGGGACTTCTCCCTGGCACCCGGCGAGCGCATGCTGGTGCGCGGGCCCTCCGGCTGCGGCAAGACCACGATGTTGGAAACCGTGGCAGGGTTGTTGCCCGCAGCTGCAGGCGAGGTAACCCGGCCGGCCGGGGCGCGCTTCTTCGCCGAAGACGGGTGGGTTTTCTCCACGACGGTGCGCGAAAACCTGCACGTCGCTGCGCCTGAGGCTTCCGACGAGTTGATGGCCGAGGTGCTCGACGCGGTCGGATTCGAGTTCGGCCTGGATTTCGTGCTTGCCGACGGCGCCGAGTCTCTCTCCTCTGGTCAACGCCGCCGCCTGCTGCTAGCTCGTGCGCTGTGTAGCGACGCAGAGGTACTGCTTCTCGACGAGCCGACGGAGCACCTCTCCCCCGATGCTGCCGAGGAGCTACTCCACATGGTGCTGCATGAACCACTGCCGGGTGCTCTGCCTGAGCGCACCGTCATCGCGGTGGCGCATACCGACGGGCCCGTGGGCGTGGAGGTCTTCGAGCCTGTGGTTTAGCGCACCGCCGGCTCGCTCGGCGCCTTCGCCAAACCGGTGCGGGTAGCCCCGTGTGGCAGACCGCGCAGGCGCTGGAGATAGGAACGGTGGTTGAAGAGGAACCCTAGTGCGTCAAGCGTGTAGCGGCGGATCAGCCGGCGCGGTTCGTGAGCGATGCGCCACGCCCAGCCCAACCGCAGCCGGTGAATCCAGGGCGGGAAGTACTGCTCTTTCGACGCGAACTGGTCAATCCAGCCCCCTGCCGTACAGATGGTGGCCTGGGGAAACTGCTCACTTAGCTCCACCGCAACCTCGTCCTGAAGCCCTGCCCCGAGGCCAAGCACGATGACCGCGGGGTCGAATTCAGCAAGTTCGGCCGGGTCGTCGCGCAGCGCACGCAGCTGCTCGTAACCATCGAAACTGCGCACCTTGTGCCCGTAGACCCGTTCCACCTTCGCGGCGCAGGTGTGTGCGACACCAGACTCTGCTCCGATGAGTGCAACCCTGCTTCCGGGGGCCAAGACGCTACCAAAAGACACCGGCAGCACGAGGTCTGCGGACGTGCGTGACAACGGAAACCCGGAGGAGCGCAGCGTCATCTGCAACAACGTCCCGTCGACTCCGATGACGTCAACATTTTCCAATGCTGCCCAGTTGGCGCGGCCGATAGACCAATGATTGAGCCAGGTGACCACCGTGCCCGGCTGATTCATCCGCAGCGCGACTGCCTCAATGGCCGGATCCACCGCCGCGTCGTCGAGATTATGCCTCATTCGGAATCACCTGGGCCTGAAGGTCGAAGGACGCGGACGGGGTGGAGCGGTAATTGATGTGCGTCGACACTGCCAACCGGTTGCTCCCATCGTTTAAAGCTGAGGCCGGGATATCGACCACCAGCAGATCGCTTAGAGCACCGGCAGCGTTGATAGCCGAGTTGGCGTAGCTGTTGTGGAAGACAGGCCCCTCATCGATCCGCTTGCGGCCCAGTTCCTCACCGTTGAGATACAGCACAGCGCCATCGTCGGCACGCAGTGTGATCCGCACGGTGGCGTTCTCGTCGTCAGGCAGCTGCGCTGCATCAACGTCAAAATCACGCACAAAATACCTGACGATCGGGCGGCTGGCCGCTGGCTCAGTCAGTTCCGTTGCCAAGTCCTGGTGGCCCCACCCCACGGGTGCGGTGACGCTGCGCCACTCATCGAGTGGTTCTTCGGTGGTCCAATGCTCGCTCGGTGCCTCGGGGTGGGACCACATCGCCCACTGCTCCCCGAGCTCGACCAGATCCGTTGGGGTTGGTGGGGGCTGCGGGGCCTCGCCAAAGTCAGTGACGGCCAACGTGGCGTCGAAGGTCAACGAAGGACTCGACCGGTAATTCAGGTGTGATTCCACAGCGACGGTGTTTGTACCGGGCCGCAGCAGGTAGGAAGGGATAGCCACGACCTCTCGGTTGTGCGCCGCTTGAGACGCAGAGATTGCCTGGTTGGCATAGGTCATCGCGGTCACCGGACCATCGGACATGCGAGCACGATGAACCTCCTGGCCGTTGACATAGACGACGGCCCCGTCATCGGCGATATAGCTCAAGCTCACTTCGGCGAATTGGGTGGGGTCGGGCACCTCAAACTGGTGGGCAAACCATGCGACGCGTGGTCGCGTGGCCGGCGCGGGAGGAGCAAATTCTGTGGCCACGTCGGCACTGCCATAGCCCAGAGGTGCGGCACCGCGCTGCCACGTGCTGTAATCGGCCTCCGGCTGAGTCCAGTTCTCGTCTGGGACGCCTGCGTTATAGGAGTAGAACCACTGCGCGCCGTTCGGGATAAGGACGGCGGATTCGACCACAGGCTCCGTACCCACGCCAACATCCAGCACCGGGGTCGAAGCGGAGCGATTGCCCGACGCATCAACCGCGCGGATGAAGAAACGGTTTTCGCCACCAAGCGGTGCGGTCATCACCGTCTCCTTAGTGGTTGCAATCACGCGGTCATCCCGCAGGATTTCATAATGATCAGCATCTCCGACGCTGTTCCACCCCAAGACCGCACCTTCCTGTGTCACGCCCTGGGCGCTAGCGCCTGCAGGTGTGCCGGGGGCGACCGCATCTCTTGGCGGGTATTTCACAAAGCCACCGTTCCATTGCGCCCTGGTTTGAGAGGTGCGAGAGCCGGTGAAGTCGCCGCCTGCCCACAACGCACCATCGGAGTCGAGGAAGAGCGCCCACGCACCCGCATTCTTCGAGTTGAGCATGTAAGGGCTGAATTCGCCGAGCTGCTCGCCGGTCTGCGAATCCCACGCACCGAAGGCCTGGATATTGTCCACTCGCCTCCAGTCAGAATTCATCGCAGGCCACGTATAGGCCCCTTCGTAGGTGCTGTCGAAACAGTGGCACCCGGCATAGGTGATGTCGCCGTTACCCGCAATTGCCTGGAAGTCACCGCCATTACGCCTGGTGACGGAACCGGAGCGACGCTCCAAAGTAGCGCTGTCGTATCCGAAGAGGGCGTGCTGTGACCCGCCGAAGAAGATCAGTCCCCCGTTGTCCTCAACTGCCTGCTGGAAGTTGTTGGAGTCCTTGTCAGAGCCGACAAACTGCCAGTTCGGATCAACTGGTGCGGCCCCAGGAGCGGTGGACAGGATCGCCGCCTTGTGCGTGGGGTGTTTGATGCTTTGGGTGAAGTATCCGCCGGCGTAAAAGCGTTGGCCGTCGTCGGACGTATCGATGTCGATCACGGAACCGTTGAACTCCGGATTCCAGCTGCGATCCGGAATGCCCGAGTGGCTCACGCGCGCCGCAGATCGCGCATATACCCAGTTCTGGTTGCCATCTTGCAGGTGAGTGAATGCGCCGCCGATGTAGACGAATTCGTCGGTAAGCGAGAAGCTGCGTACAGAGATGATGCCGTTAGACAGCCGTGAGGTGATCTCGAGCGACCAGGATTCGTCGACAGTCCCTGTGACGGGATCAAGAAGGACCGTTCCGACGCGTGGTTTCCCATTGACGGTTGTGAACTCACCGCCGACCAAGAGCTTTCCGTTGGGCATCGCCAACAGGGCCTTCACCTGGTCGTCGAGCTTTACATTGAATTCATGGCGGAGCTCGCCGGTGACCATATCGAAGGCAGCCAGGCCTGTCCTTCGCACATCACTACGTGTGGACCGTTGCGTGGCGTGCGTGAAGTTGCCTCCGACGAAAATTGTGTCGCCGATTTGAGCGAACGCCTGAGCCGGCGAGTTCCCCTCCGCGGTGCGCCCGTTGAGGTTGCCGGTGACGCCCCAATCGGTCGGCGCCGAATAATTTGAGACCAGTGCTCGCTGCTCTTGGACCTGCGTGCCTGTATCGGGAACGGCACGGAACCCGGCATCGTCGTTAGCAATCTGCGGACGCAGGTACACCTCTGAATAAGGCAGCGCGGACCTGCCGTTCGCGCTCCAGAGATAGTTCGTGGGGCTGGTGTTTCCTCGGACGGAGTAGCCGAACCCAAAACCACCCTTATAATTGCGGGCTGGGCTCATGAGTAGATCGATCGCACCCGTGCCGTTGTTCCGGCCGAAGGCCCGGTCCATCACTCCGGTTGCGCGCCACCCGGAGTTGTTGATTCGGAAGCGGCCGGTCTCCTCGGTGGGGAGGGCCCACGTCCACTCCCCCATGCGATCAGGAATGATGTCGACGTTTTGCCATGGGGCACCGCTGGTACGGGTGGCACGGACGACACGGAAGCCCTCGGGAAGCGATCGGACCTCACGTCTGGACAACAAACCATTAATGGTGTCCTCGGGCAACTGGACAGGAGCGAAATCCTCGGTGGTGCGGTCGCGGCTGGTGAGGCTTGCTGGGTCTCCCTGGCCCTGTGGGTAGGTGTCCCACCCTTCGCGCCCGCGGCCGATCATGACCCAGCCGCCACCGTCCATGGTTTGATCACAGAAGAACTCTTGAGGAGCATCCATGTCTGGAGCTAAAAGCCAGTAGCGGCCGTCTTGACTGCGCGGGTTTTCCTGCTTGATCGCCCAGCATGAGGCGGCTGCGCGTTCTGGCGAGGATCCGTCCCGCGTTATCGTCGGCACGCCTTCTTGGGCCACCGCGCGCGTGTGCCCGCTGTTCGGGACTGTGACCACTCCCAGGGCAATCATGATGCTCGTGGCAAGAGCAAGACCAACGCTGTGTAACTTCACAAAACCGCCTTTATGGGTCATTCACGGCTACGGGCAAGGAAAAGACAGACCGAACAAAGATAAGAAATACAGGTCAATCTCGAGCAATAATCATAGCGTATTCTCAGCCTTTTTCTTATATTAAGCAAGGGGAAATCGCAGGTAAATGTCTTTACAACTTGCGTATATCGGGGTAGTGAACGCGCACTACGTTCGAGTTAGTTGCACCGGAGGGGTTCCGAAGATTGATTGCACCGCCCCCGATCGGGGCAGGGATGTTTATTCCGCCCCCTCATATCCCCCAGGAAGGAAAGAACTAGTCGCCGGCCTCGGTTTGGCTCTTTCTCGCCCTGCCTGAAAAAGAACCGGAGTGATGCCGCCGCAGGCAGCGACATACTCCAACTGCTAATACGCACCTGATCCAAACCGACGTTGGTGTGAAATCTCAAAGAGTGCGAGGAATTTTTGTGTGCCTGAGACTCTGATCCAAAAGGAGTTTCACTGATAATGATGACCACGTCATCAAAAAGGTCACGTCCCGAGCAGGGGCAACGGGGTGTGCACCACAACGGACTTCCTCATCCGTGAGGCGGGCGCAGCCAGACGGAGCCCCATCAAAAATCCATAAGGATTGACGCGATCGGCGGCCTGCGACGTTAGAGCATCACTCCCCCACAGCCGAATGAGCCTTTTTAGAAGCGATCAAAACTAAGAGAGTGAAAATGATGACAACCGGCAGACTTACCCAGCCGATGAAGGAATCATCGGCTGCCACACAGATAATTGCACCTATGAACAGTGGAATGCTACTAGCCTTTAAATAAGCTGCTGCAGCTTTATGTCCCTGGCTCCACGCCTCATCGCTGGCGAGAAGGTCTGTAGTCCTAATTCCAATCCACTTATTTTCAGGCAAGGTCCCTTGGCCGGCTTTAATGCCCACCCACAACACGGCGACCCCAGCGAGGAGCCAGGTCGTCGCCATGATAATTGAAAAAACGGTCATCTCAAGCCTTCCCGGTTTCTAGTGATCGTGGAAACACGTAGTTATTTTCCAGGGGCTAATCTTAAAATTTCTGCCATAGTCTAGGCAATGCGGAAACCGATGACATGACTAACTAGATAGGAACACCCCACGCTTAACGACGACGATTCGCGATGGACCGAAGCCCGTCGATCCGGAGGGGCCTCCGCTGCCACCAACAGGCTGCGATATAGAGCACGCCTCCCACCGCAAGTGTCACCGCAAGCCCAGCAAATGAATTACCCACAGTGGGCACCGCGACTAGGGCAGGCAGCCCGAAAGAGCCGACAACAATGAGTAGTGGCTGAAGTACATCGATGGCGCTTGGCGTGATCCGGAGGAACACCCTGACCTGCACCAGGGCCAAGCACGCATCCAACACCATGCACAACGCCCACACAAATGCGGCCCCCTCAATGCCAAAACGGGGCACGAGCAGCAGGTTGCCCACAATATTGGTAATCAGGACGATGAATTTGTTGGCTGCCGCCCAGCCTGATCGCCCGCTCATGATCAGCATGGAGTGGATATTCCCTGCGAGAAAAGTTATAGCCATTCCCACGGCGAGAATGCTCAGCGCGGCTGAGCCGTCAACAAACTCGTCGCCAAGAAGTTGCAGAAATGCAGGCGAGAAGAAAGCAAGTAGAACGTAGGCAGGGGTTCCCAAAAGGACCAGCCACGATGACGCGGTCACGTAGAGCTCTTTGAGTTGGGACATTTCACCTTTATGCAGGAGGGCTGAGAACCTAGGTGACACAATCACGCGCAATGCGGCGTCGACAAGCAACCCTGCCTGGACAAAGCGCGATGCACCCCCGTAGATTCCAGCAGCGTAGTCGCTGGCCAGCCAACCGATGAGCAGCACGTCCACCCACACGATGGCCTGTTCGAGCCCGGCTGCGATCGTGCGCGGAATGGAGAATGTCCAAATCTCCCGCCACTGCTCCTTTTCTGGAAAGAACGGACCAGGCACCCCCTCTTCGACACCGCGCACACGGCGAAGCACCAGCATGCCAGCAACAAGGGCCATGATCACAAGCGGAACAGCCCAGGCCACACTGGCCACCACGGCGGAGCCCGTTGCGACAGCCGTGATCGCGACAAAAGGCGGGCGCAGCACCGGCACCGCGACGTTGGCCACCATCACATATTCGACGACAGAACCCAAGGCCCGGAGGACGGCTGACAAGATGAGGAAGGCCGCCCCGAACGGCACGAAAAGCATAATGGCCTGCACCGATCGCAGTAATCCCTCTTGACCTTCGCCCCAAATCCAGGGCGCGAGCACCTCCATCACCGCAACCAGCACAATGCCGACCGCCAGCGAAATACAGAGGCTGGCGTTGATCGCTCCGCGAACCGCGCGGGGGTCGTCGATAAGCAAGCGCGGAAGCAGGTAGACAGAGGTGGAGTCCATCCCAAATTTGGCGAACGCCATGATCACCGCGAACACGCCGGTCGCCTGAAAAACGATCCCGGCGCCGTCTGCCCCGAGCAAGCGCGAAATCACGATGGTCAGCACAAAGCCGAGGAGCGCGCTAGTTGCGGAGCCGACGAAGCTGAGCGCGCTGCCACGAGCGAGCTTGCGCCGCTCCACCGTGGCTGGTCCCTGGTCGCTGCGCTCTTGGTTAGTGTCGCTCACTCGCTCCTCTTTCCTGCGCTGGTTATCCCACGCGATGGTTTCAAATCAGTGCAGTGATTGTCTAGATTATGCCAGGAACTCACCTTAGAATAATGTTTATTTAGATTAAGCCAAATTACCCTCTCGCTCAGCAAACGTAATCCCCTCCTTAGAATCGGAGTGTTCATGTCAGCTTGCTTGTCCCGTTTGTTTCTTTCCGCCAGCGCGCTTAGCCTTACCGTGGTGCTCACCTCTTGTGGCTCTGAATCGTCCCCAACTGACCCTTCGACGACGGAGGCCAGGGCCGGAGACACGACCGACGAATCTGCCTCCGCGACAGATGAAGACGACACAACGACCGGCGAACCTGTTCCGGCCGTGGCACCGTCCACGGAGGTCGACGAGGGCTTCATCGAGGACACCTTTAACTCGGCCCATTCCGTATTGGCCGAGCCCACGGTTGTTCGCGATCTGTCACAGGTCCTGTCAGACCAAGCACTCGAAGACTTTGAGAACCAACGCCTAGAGTTGGAAAACGAAGGGCTGCGCATGGAGGGGGAAGTCACCATCGTCGATGAACGCCAGGTTGATTCCCCCGGTCCAGGCACCGTAATTAAAGAGGTGTGCGTGGATAACTCTGCAGTGCGCACCCTCGACGAGAACGGCAATGACGTCACCTCGCCCAACGCGCAGTCTCGCTCCCGCATGCTCCTCACCTTCACCGCTGATGGAGATTCCTGGACGCTGTCCGAGCTATCATTCCCGGACGATCCGAACTGTTGATGATGGTGTCGCCACGCAAACCGAGCCCGACGGCGACCATGGTGACAAAGATGCCGGTCATCATTCCGTAGAACATTGTTTCCACGATGGTTGCCGCGATCACCCCGCCTAACACCGCTCCGACGGGATCTTGGCGCCGCATGAGCAGGACGAAGACCAACACCAAGAATCCGAGGAACAGGGCAAGCCCTACGAAGCCATGCGAATACATCACGGTCCACAGCTGCCCTTGCGTGCCTAAAGACGGCAGCCACGGTTCCGCTGCCGGGCGTGGCGAACCAAAACCAAAAAGCGGCGATTCCATCGTGCCGCTCACGGTTGCACGGTACAGCTCTCCGCGGTCTTCGGTGGAGCTTGTGTTCGTGACACGCGAAAACAAATTCAAGCCGAAGGGTGAGGCCAGCCACGCGCCCAAGGCCACAACACCAGCCAGCCCCCATGCACCTGTAGCCGCGAAGGCTCCTCGGCGCACACCTTGGAAGGCGGCCCACAACCCGGCCACCGCCAAACCAACAAACATGCCTCGGTTTAGCGTGCTCAGTGCGGGAATGACGCTGGCAATAACAACGCCAAGGATCCACCACCGCTGTCGCGTATGCCACATCACCCACAAGTGGGCCACCACCAAAGGCAGGACGAGAGAGTAGACGTTGCCCCAGGTATTGGCGTAGAGGAACGGGGCGACCGGCCTGACAGGCTGTTCGATCCACGCTTGCGGGTCCCAGTGGGTGGTCTGGCGGATCACCATGTCGGCTATGAGTTCATTGTTCTGCAACGACGCCGGGATGAGATAAGACATCGGAGTACGAATAGTCAGCTCCGGAAACGCCAGCGCAAGATATCCTGCCGCCGACATTCCTGCCAGGAACCAGACCAGGGCTGAACCCATGCGGATTCCGGAAAGCGCGGGCCGCGCGTTATAGACATGGAGTGCAAATAATCCCGCACTGGCATAGAGCAGAAGCCGATAGACCGCGCCCAGCAACCTGCCGGAAGTGTCGTTCATGACTAGGGACGCCACCACCCAGATCAGGAACAACACCCACAGCCACATCACCACCGGGAATCGGAGATTGGCCCGCCCCACCCAGGTCAGCACAATCGCAAGGCCAGCGATGATCCAGATGAAATCGCCGATGCCGAGGAGCCACCACAAAACATAAGCCGCAAAAGGCAGCGTTACCGGCCAGGCCGGCAGCACAGACTTCACTATCGAGGGCACAGTTATCGCCTCAACCGGCGTTGTTGCAGCGCCTCGGCCAAGAAAAGCCAGGGGCCACGCAAAAAACCGCGGACCTCGTTGCGCGTCAGCTCGGGTGGGACCCCGGGCTCCGTCCCCGTGATTCGTTCGGAGCCTGGCGCCACGCGCCGCGCGATCGCTGGAACCCGGCGCGCCAACGTAAACAACGCCGCCGGGTGGGTCAGCACAGACTTGGTGAGCAGGGCTGCCATGCCCGCCCCGTCGCCGTAGGTTTGTTTCATCAGCCCGTCGAAGTCGCGCCGATGCACGTGATGGACCACTGCATCGGGTGTGGTCACGACCTCATATCCCAGGCGCAGGACGCGCGCGAAAGAGTCGAGGTCTTCCCCGCCGCACGTCTGGGTCCCGGCGCCGAGACGGGTGTCGAAGGGCCCCACCTGGGCAAGCACGTGACGACGAAAGGCCATGGATACTCCGGCACCGACCCGTGCTGTGGCCACTGGGAATAAGGGGCCGCCATCGCCTGGAACGCCGAGCCGGGAAGCTTGTTCTGTGGGCTGTCCGGCAGTCCACACTGTAGGTTCCAGTGTCTTTGGAAAACCGCCGCGGGCTTCGAAGAAACGTTGAGATTCGTGTTTTAACTCCGCGGGAAAGACTGGTCCGGTCACCGCGCCGATCGCCTGATCGGCGCGGTCGGCCTGGTCTGCGGCGAACACGTCGAGCATCGCGCCCAACCAGCCGGGATGAACCTGGGCATCATCGTCGGTGAAGGCGATGATTTCTCCACGGGCAGCATCGACACCGGCGTTGCGGGCATGGGACAATCCCGCCTGCGGGGCGTCGATAATGCGCAACCGCGGGTCCTCGATAGTGGATAGCGCTGCGGGTACGCGGCCTGTGGTGGGGGCGTTGTCCACCACGATGAGTTCGAAGCGTGCGTGCTCTTGCCCCAATACGGCTTCGACCGCTCGCGGAAGCAGCGGGTTTGTGCCTACGGTGCAGATAACCACGGTGGCGTTAATGTCCGCGCCGCCGTCTTTGCTCCAGGCGCGAGCAGTCGAGGCGCCGGCGGTGGCCTGTAGGGCCGAGTCGATTAAGGCTTCCGCGGAACCCCACCCGGTCAGGTGGTGGTAGCCGGCGGTGGCGTCGTCGTCACGCACCACAACCCAGGCTTCCGACGCATCGTGAGAGCCGGACAGCACTGTCAGCTCACGCGACTTCACTTCGACGATCCCGATGAGTAGTTGGGAGGTTGGCATGCCTGTCACCTCAGCTCACTGTCTGGTCGACGGGAGCATCCGACACCACTGCTCCGATGACGTGGGCGTCTACGTGGGAGAGGTCATCCCTCAAACGCTGCAGTGCAGCCTTGGTCCATTCGCGGGGAATAATCACAAGAACAGAGTCGGCCGTGCCAGCTGCGTGAATCGACTCGGACCAGCTCGCACGCAGGCCGTTAATATCGGCGTCAAGAGAGGACGCGATGGCGTTGGCTGCGTCGATCGAGGTGGAGTCGTGGTCGTCGATAAGCAACCTAATGCGTCCGCCGTCTCCTGCCGCGTGGCGGGCGAATTCGCTGGCCAGACTCCAGCGGTCGCTATCGCCTTCGGGTGCTGCGGGGCGGAAGACCGGGACGCCGAGCAGCTGCTCAATCTCGGAGCTATCGGCAGGTCGGCGCGCGGTGGCCTGCACGATGAGGGCGAGGAGGACGCCAAGCGCGAGACCTCCGACGAGGCCAAGCGCGAGCGTGCGCAGCGTGGATGGGGATGTGTCGATGCGGTTGGCCTCTGCGGATGTCACGATTTCTCCGGTAGGCCCCGCGCTGCTGCTCAGCTCAATTCTGCGTTGTTGCAGGTCAGCAATAGCGCGGCGTAGCGACTCGGCCTGGACCGCTTCGGGCGTACCACCCATCGCCGCCGCCATCTGTAGCGTTTCAAGAGCGCCCTCCTGCTGGATGATCTGCTCGTCTAGTGAACGCATCAGGTTCTCGTTGCGCATCGCGACGGCGTCTGACCCAACCTGGAGGTAAGCCTCGGCCATCGCCATCGACCCAGTGGCAGCGCGCTGCGGGGTCTTCCCAGTAAAGGAAATGCGCAAAATCGTGCTCTCGGAATCGCCGCCGACTCTGGTGTTTTCGAGGAGTTTTTCGCTGGACCAACCGCCCCCCAGCGCCTGCGCGGCCGCCACTGCCGTTTTTGCTGATTCGGCGAGCTGGCGTTCGGTCGACATATCGAGAGAGTCGCTGGATGCCCCAGCCCCAACAGGAGTTACGTGCACGTGGGTGGTCGCTGTGTACTGCTTCGGCATGAACAAGATCACCCCGATTGCCACCAGCATGCCCACAACGATCCCCACAGCGATCCACGCTTTTCGACGACGCAGGATGCGCCCAACCTGGTCGAAACCGAGGGATGCGTTTTCAATATAATTCTCTGTCTGCATAACTGTCCTCAGATGTGGCTTTAATGAGTGAATCCGCCATTGTGAAACTCGCGCGCCCACCGCAGGCGTCCGCGTAATTTCCGTTGGAGGAATTGACGATGGGGAACGGGGACACGGGCAATCACGGGGGTGATAGCGCGTTCAAATTCGGCGAGCAGTCGTGCTCTCTCGTCGGGAGGTGCGAGCGCGATCGCAACGATTCTCTGCAACGCAACGCCGGTGATTTTTTGGCTGAGCTGGGAGAATATCTCGGCTTGGGAGGGGTCGCGCCAGGAGGAATTCCGCCACGATTCCGACGCCGTAATCTGCCCCGGATGCTGGCTATATAACAGCCCCCACGTTGCTATCCGACGCAGCGAGGCACCCCCGAGTGCTGCGCGCATCCAGAGGTCATAGTCTTCCGCCGGCACCTCACGGTATCCGCCGACCGCCTCAAGCGCGTGACGCTGCGCCACCATCGCCGGGTGCGACACCGGGTTGGTCAGCAGCAAATGCAGCGGGAACGCGGCCGGCGGGATTGGCACCGGCGCCGCCGGGCTGAGCTTGCGCCCTGCAACGTTTATCACCTGCGGAAACACATAATCATCGCCGCTGTCCAACGCACGGAGTTCTGCCCGAAATCGCGTGGGCAGGCTCACATCATCGGCATCCATCCGCGCCACGATCGCCGAATCCGTGTGCTCCAGCAACCAATTCAGGGCCGTCGCGATCCCACCGGGTGTATCTTCGCTCTCGACCCGCAGACGCTTATCGACGACGCCCTTCGTGCTTCCCCCCTCGACCGCACGGTTAGCGGTGTCGTCGGTGGACCCGTCGTCAAGCACGACCAGCTCCGCATCAGCGGGCAGCGCGCGCAGCGTCGACGACACCGCTCGCGCCACGGTGTCCTCCGCGTTGAGGGCGGGGAGAATCACGCTAAGCCTGGGCACTCACTGCCTCCTTGGCTTCGGCATCAACCGCTTGCAGGTCCGCGTATCGACGACTCAGCGACACCATCGCGTGCGCCGCACTGATCAGTGCGAGGAGGCCGTAGCCCACTGTAAACAGTGGCGCGATGCCCCAGAGGATGAACATCCAGCACAACACCCCGGGATCGGTGGGCAGCAGGATCCAGGATCGCAGGTTTCCCCCGCGAGTCTGCGGCCGACCAGCTTTCCGAACCAACGCCTCTGCCAGAATCTGGCTGAGGAACTGCCCACTGGTCACCAGCGAGTAAACGAGCGCTACGACGGCCAACCATGCCAGTTCAGGGCGGTGCACCATGATCGCCATCGCCGTCGCGACATGAATAGCCGGCGACCGGAATGCGTCAACCACATGGTCGACCCACTCCCCTGTCACCGACGATGATCCACTGACACGCGCGAGTTGGCCATCCGCAGAATCGAAAAGATAACCGGCGGCGAGAAACACTGCGACGAGCACCCCCACCCACCACGCAGGTTCCAGCGCGATGAGCAGGACCATACCGGTCAGGGACAGCCCTGCTGAGATGCCCGTGACCATGTTCGGGGTCCATCCCACCGAGTACGCGAATGCGGCGACGACGCGGGCCCCGCGACGGTTGATCCACCTGGTATATGCGGGAACACCCTGCGCTGGCTTCTGAGCCGAAGACAGGGATGCGATCGCCCAAGAGTAGCGCTGCGCGCGGGACTCGTGCTGGGTTGCCTGCTCGTCGTGAGTAGTCCGTGGTTGTTTCGTGGTCATAGCGATCGAGTTCTTTCCTCTGCGGTCGTCGGCACGCCCTCGCTGTGAATCTCTTGAGCCAAAAACTCCCGCAACATCGACGATGATGTCGAGGGCGTATATGGCAGGTACTCCACGCGTGCTCCCACCGAGGCGAGCTCGGCCTCAAGCCTGTGCCCTTTGTCCGTCCCCTTCCAGTCATCGCCCTTAAACAACACGTCGAACGGGTGCCGTTCCCACGCCACTTTCTTATTCTGATCGATGTCTGTGACGACATCGTCGACAAAGCGCAGGCTGGCGATCAGTTCCATCCGCTCTGCATGAGGAACGACAGGTGGTCGACCCTTCATGCAGACCAGCGACTCATCAGTAGCAACGCCTACGACGAGCCGATCACAGCGCTCACGGGCAGCCCGCAGGATATTGAGATGGCCGATGTGGAGCATGTCGAACCCGCCGGGAACATACCCGACGACGTCCTTCTGCTGATGTTTTCCTTTGCACATGATCCTAGGCCTTCTTTGTTTTCTTGGGGATTGCCTGCACTAGTAAGCCCCATCTCGTGACAAAACAACTTTAAATGTTCTGAAGAAAATACTTAAATCTAGCGTAGTATTGCGGTTATCGACATAATACAAATCCAGCTCGATGGTCTCCTCCCAGGTCAGATTTGAGCGGCCCATCACCTGCCAGAGTCCCGACAAACCCGGCTTCACGCTCATCCGACGTTTTTCCTCGTCGCAGTATTGCGCATACTCCCGCGGCAAAGGTGGCCGCGGGCCGATCAGGCTCATCTGCCCTACCAAAACATTAAAAAGTTGCGGCAGTTCATCAAGGCTGGACTGGCGTAGGAATTTTCCCGACCTGATAATGCGCGGATCGTCCTTCAACTTGAACAGCTTGGGTTCGCTTTCCAGCTCAGTACCTGCGATGTGGTGTGTAACTTCCGGGAGGACGTCTTCGGCATCTGTGCGCATGGTGCGGAATTTCAGCATCGTGAAATCCTCGCCCTGATATCCGATACGGCGCTGCCTAAAGAGGACTGGCCCACCGTCATCCAGCTTGATCACTAAGGCCACGAACACCATCAATGGAGCGAGGACGATCAGCGCAGTCGCCGAAACAGCAACATCACCGATTCGCTTAAGGGGCCGATAAAAGTAGGTCCGTGACCCGCCGGATACAGCAGGAAATCGTCGAGCGGTACCCCGCAAAGCCATTGCCATAATCGTGTCCTTGAGTGCATGATGATCCGCCCTAACTCGCCGCAAGTGCGACCCTTTCGGGCCCAGCACCCATGGAGCAAAGGTGTAGTTAACGGGCATGAAACTGCGAATTAACACCACCCAGATTAACGCAACCTAAGATTAAGATAAATTCCTACAGTATGGACAACCGTGCTTTACACCTACGTATCTCGCCAGAAAATTTTCACCAGAACGAGGGAGCTAGACATCACTGCAGCCGCCCTGCCTGCTGATATCAATTCGCCTCTCCCGATGTCAGATGTAAATGAACAAGCCACCCCAACCAATACAACATGTCTCTAGAACTAATCTGGCTACCCCCTTTCTGGGTTAAGCAGATTTACCAACACTTAAAATTATTTAAGTTTCACAAAAGGAAATGCCCCGGCTGCACAACCCTGTCGGTCAGGAGTTGTGCAGCCGGGGCACTATGGCCCGGTCGGGCCAAGAAGCGTGTTACTTCTTCATGGTGCCGGTCTCAGCCAGGCGGGTGTGGAACTCGAAGGCGGTTGCCAGGTCCACCGGGGTGTGTCCACCGTTGGCCATGCCGCGCTCCAAGTACTCCTCGAGCAGTGGGCGGTAGTCAGGATGTGCCACCTCGATCATCTTCTTCGCACGCTGGCGTGGTGCCAGGCCGCGCAGGTCTGCGTAGCCCTGCTCGGTCACGATCACCATGACGTCGTGCTCGGTGTGGTCGATGTGGGAGGAGAATGGGACGATGCAGGAGATCGCGCCGTCCTTCGCCACGGATGGGGTGATGAAGGAGGAGATGTAGGCGTTACGGGTGAAGTCACCGGAGCCGCCAATGCCGTTCATCACCTTCGAACCGGAGACGTTGGTGGAGTTGACGTTGCCGAACAGGTCGGCCTCGATCAGGCCGTTGGTAGCAATCAGGCCAACGCGGCGGATGATCTCTGGATGGTTCGAGATCGCCTGTGGGCGCAGGATGATGTGCTTGTTGTAGAAGTCAGCGTTGTCGTTCATGCGCTGAGCTGCCTCAGGCGACAGGGAGAAGGAGGTTGCGGATGCCATGGACATCTTGCCTGCGTCGATCAGGTCCAGCATGCCGTCCTGGATGACCTCGGTGTAGGCGGTGATGTTCTCAAACTTGGAGTCCAGCAGACCTGCCATCACGGCGTTAGGAACGTTGCCCACGCCGGACTGCATGATGTAGTTGTCGTAGGTCAGACGGCCGGCGGCAACCTCGTCCTCGAGGAACTGCAGGAAGTTCGCGGCGATCTTCTCGGAGACCTCGTCTGGTGCCTTGAATGGCGCGTTACGGTCAGCCTCATTGGTCTCCACGACGGCGACGATCTTGGATGGGTCAATGCGGTGTACGGTCTCACCGATGCGGTCGCCCACGTTGACGATCTCGAATGGCTTGCGGTCCCACAGGCGCTCTGGCGCGTAGATGTCGTGCATGCCTTCGAGGTCTTCGGACTGCCAGGAGTTCACCTCGATGATCACCTTGTCAGCTGCCTCAACGTACTCGACGTTGTTGCCCACTGCCGACGATGGAACGATTGCGCCATCTTCCTTGATCTTGACGGCCTCAATGATGGCAACCTGCATCTCGCCGAAGAAGCCCTGGACGACCTGCTGGCCGAGGTGGGAGAGGTGAACATCCGAGTAGAATGCGTCACCGGAGTTGAACTGGCCGCGCAGGGTGCGGTCCGAGTTATATGGAGTACGGAAGTTGATCGCGTTTGCTTCAGCAAGCACGCCGTCGCAGTCATCTGCGGTGGATGCGCCGGAGAAGACGTTGATCTTGAACTCTTCGCCGCGACCGTGTGCCGCCTTAGCCTTCTCTGCGATGGCCTTTGGCAGTGCCTTCGGGTAGCCAGCGCCGGTAAAGCCGGAGATGCCGACATTGTCGCCATTGTTGATGAATTCGGCAGCTTCCTCGGCGGACATGACCTTGCCGCGCAGCTGGTCATTGAGAATGCGATCGCTCATTGTGATTAGTAACCTCAGTGTTCTAGGGGGTGTCAGTTATTACATTCCAGCATATTGTGACCCAGATTCCATTTCCACGCCACAGGATTTGCCGATTCACCCCTAAAACTTTGCATCCCAGCTAACCCTGCTGGTCAGCGCGTCGGGTACCCACTTTGCCAACACAACAGACGTGACCAATCCCCACATTCCCTCACCCCCACCAGTACCCCCGTACTGTTAGTGCGATCTTTTCGCTTGTCGACGAGCCCTGTCTCCCGGACCATGTTTGGAATTTCACGTCAGCCTTGGAACAATGGCGCGTGTGACAACGACCCCGGTAATGGCCGCGCGCCCAACTCTGCGCATCGGCAATCTCGATCTCGACTCACCTGTCATCCTCGCTCCGATGGCAGGTGTAACAAACATGCCCTTTCGTGTACTGTGCCGCGAGATTGAGGAAGAGCTGACCGGAACCTCGTCGGGGCTGTATGTCTGCGAGATGATTACCGCACGCGCGCTGGTCGAGGGCAACGAAAAGACCTTGCACATGACCGCGTTTGCAGACGTGGAAACGCCACGCTCGATGCAGTTATATACCGTCGACCCCGAGTACACCTACAAGGCCGTACGCAAGATCGTCGACGAGGACATGGCCGACCACGTTGATATGAATTTCGGCTGCCCCGTCCCGAAGGTCACACGCCGCGGCGGCGGGTCCGCCATCCCCTACAAGAGGCGCCTGTACGGAAATATCGTGGCCGCAGCGGTTAAGGCTGCAGAGGGCTCCGGAATCCCTGTTACGGTGAAGTTCCGCATCGGTATCGACGAAGATACGCATACGCATTTCGACGCCGGCCGCATCGCCGCCGAGGAAGGTGCCGCAGCCGTCACCCTGCACGCTCGTACAGCTGCGGAGCGCTACTCTGGCCAGGCGCACTGGGATGAGATTGCCCGGCTTGTGGAGCACATGGAGGGCACTGGTGTCCCTGTCTTAGGCAACGGCGACATTTTCGCCGCTGACGACGCGGCACGGATGATGGAGCACACAGGCTGCGCCGGCGTAGAGGTCGGCCGTGGCTGCCTTGGCCGCCCATGGCTCTTCGCACAGCTGGGAGCCCAGCTCCGTGGAGAGGAGATCCCCGCCGACCCCACGCTGGGCACCGTCACCGAGATCATCTACCGGCACGCTGAGCTCCTTGCGGAGCATTCCGGCGAACACCACGCCTGCCGCGATATCCGCAAACACATCGCGTGGTACTTGCGCGGCTACCCCGTCGGCGGTGAGGTACGTAAAGAATTGGCGCAGGTGTCGTCGTTAAGCGAACTGCGTGAGAAACTGGCGCCCTGGGCCGACTCCACCGTGCGTGCCGAGGACGCCGATGGTGCACGCGGCCGCCAGGGGTCCGCTTCTAAGGTGGCGCTTCCCGACGGCTGGCTGGACGATCCTGAAGATGAGACGGTGCCGGAAGGCGCGGAAATTGAGAATAACGGCGGTTAAGATGGCAGTTCATTTTGTAGACACTTTGCCGTTACAAACATGTAATTTCACTCATCGCGCAATTTTCTGGGACATGCCATAAGATGTGGCCCATGCGTACTGTCTACCGTGAACATCTTGACGCTTTCGCACATGATCTGCTGGTCATGTGCGATACCGTGCGTTCGATCATGGACAGGGCGTCGGAGGCGCTTCTCACCTCATCGTTGGAGAAGGCCGAAGACGCCTTGTCCATCGCTGACCCTTTGGAAGATATCCGAATCCGCTGCGAGGAACGCGCCGTTGAGCTCCTCGCGCTGGAAAACCCTGTGGCGTCCGACCTGCGCCAAGTCGTCTCCTCGATCTATATCGTCGAGGACTTCTCCCGCATGGCGGCGCTGGCCATGCACATTGCGAAGACAGCGCGCCGCCGCCACCCTGACCCAGTCCTGCCCGATTCGGTGAAGGGCTATGTCGAGGAGATGGCGCGCTTGGTCTGTGAAATGGGCGAAAAGACCCACGACCTCTTGGTCGACCCTGACGCCGATGTCGCGCTTGTCCTCAGCCAGGACGACGATGCCGTTGACGACCTCAACGATTTCCTGCTTAATCTGCTGACCCAGCGGGAGTGGCAGCACTCCACCCGTGAGGCCGTTGATTTGGCCCTTCTCACGCGCTTCTACGAGCGCTACGCTGACCACTGCGTCAACGTTGCCGCGCGTATCGTCTATCTCATCACCGGCCTGATGCCTACCGAGTACAAGGAGAAGGTGGAATCAGACCGCGTCGACCAAGAGCTCAACGAGCGCTTCGAGGCTTTGGAGCGCCAGTTCCGCCGCGGTTACCGCACCGAGTAGGCCTTCGCGTAACGCGCACACGCGTAGCGCATAAATAAAGCCCTGCGCCTTCCGCTATTGGGAAGGCGCAGGGCTTTTCTTTGCCGGGGACCGCTACTGTGGCTTAGCCGAAGCGGCCAGCGATGTAGTCTTCGGTTTCCTTGCGGCTTGGGTTTTCGAAGATGGTCTTGGTGTCATCGAATTCGATGAGCTGACCTGGCTTACCGGTTGCCTCGAGCGAGTAGAACGCGGTCTTGTCGGACACGCGGGCTGCCTGCTGCATGTTGTGGGTCACGATCACGATGGTGAAGTCTTCCTTCAGCTCGTGGATCAGGTCCTCCACTGCCAGGGTGGAGATTGGGTCTAGGGCGGAGCAAGGCTCATCCATCAGCAGAACTTCTGGTTCCACTGCAATCGCACGAGCGATGCACAGGCGCTGCTGCTGACCACCGGAGAGACCGCCACCTGGCTTGTCCAGGCGGTCCTTGACCTCTTCCCAGAGGTTCGCGCCGCGCAGGGACTTCTCGGCGACTTCCTTGAGCTTCGCCTTGTTCTTCTCGCCCGACAGCTTCAGGCCGGCGACAACATTGTCCTCAATGGACATGGTTGGGAATGGGTTCGCCTTCTGGAACACCATGCCGATGGTGTTGCGCACCGACACGGGGTCAACATCCTTGTCGTAGATGTTCTTGCCGTCGAGCATGATCTCGCCCTTGACATGTGCGCCAGGGATGACCTCGTGCATACGGTTCAGGGTACGCAGCACGGTGGACTTGCCACAGCCGGATGGGCCGATGAATGCAGTCACAGCCTGTGCTGGGATCTGCAGGTTGACGTTCTGTACGGCATGGAAGTCGCCGTAGTAAATATCGACGTCGTTGAGTTCAAGCTTAGACATCTGATTCTCCTAGGATTCGTGGTTTACTTCGGCGTTTACTTCTTGACCGAGAACTTCGCGGCGATGAAACGTGCGATCAGGTTGATGGAGACAACCAGGATCACCAGCGTGAGGGCTGCGCCCCACAGCTTGTCCATCAGCGCGTCGGTGGTACCAGCCTTGTACATGTCCAGCATCATCAGTGGCAGCGAGGACTGCGGGCCACCGAATGGGTTCCAGGACAGGGTCGAGGTGGAGCCCACCAAGACCAGCACTGGTGCGGACTCACCCATCACGCGGGCAACAGCCAGCATGACACCGGTGACGATGCCGGACAGAGCAGTCGGCAACACGATGCGAACAATCGTCTTCCACTTCGGCACACCCAGCGCGTAGGACGCCTCGCGCAGGTCCATTGGGACAACGCGGAGCATTTCTTCGGTGTTACGCACAACGATCGGAACCATGAGCAGGATCAGCGAGAGTGCCACGGCGAAGCCGGAACGCTGCTGGCCCAGCACGGTGATCCACAGGGTGTAGATGAACAGTGCGGCAACGATGGAAGGAACACCGGACAGGATGTCCACCATGAAGGTGGTGAGGCGGCCGAGCCAGCCACCCTGCGCGTACTCCACGAGGTAGATCGCGGTGAAGATGCCCAGCGGGATGGACACGATGGATGCGATGAAGGTTTGCACGAGCGTACCGACGATCGCGTGAAGCGCGCCGCCGCCCGGCAGGATTCGTGTAGTGCCACTCTGGTCTTCTGTCCACCACTCGGAGCTCAAGACGACGCCGATACCGTTGTTAATTACGGTCCACAGGACCCAGACGAGAGGGACCAGTGCCAGGATCATGCACGCCCACATCAGGACGGTCATGATGGTGTTTGTCGTTTTACGGCCGGCGGAAATGTGGGTGAACACTGGGCCACCTGCGCCGTACACTTGCTTGTCAGTAGGGGTTACGGTACTCATTCTATTTTCTCCCTTCCCCTTAACTCTTGGCCACGATCGCACGCGCGATCGAGTTGACGATGAAGGTCAGCAAGAACAGCACCAGACCCGCGGCGATATAGGCGCCCGCACTGACTGGGTTGTTGAACTCTGCTGCCGCAGATGCGATGGCTGTTGCGAAGGTGGTACCACCGTCGAACAGGGAGCCACGGAACGCAGTCGATGGGGAGACAACCATGTACAGCGCCATGGTCTCACCCAATGCGCGACCCAGGCCAAGCATGGAGCCGGAGATATAACCCGACAGGCCGAATGGGATGACGGTCATGCGCACAACTTCCCAACGAGTAGCACCAAGTGCCAGTGCGGCCTCGATGTGGCCGCGTGGGGTCTGCACGAACACTTCTCGCGCGGTTGCGGCGATCACCGGCAGGATCATCACTGCCAGGACGATGCCACCGGTCAGCATGTTACGGCCAGTCGCAAAGGATGGGGAGTTCGAGTAGGTGGCGAAGAGGAAGAAGCCGCCAGCCCAGCTATGGAGCCACTCGTAGAACCCGGACAAGGCCGGGCCGAGCACCTGCCAGCCCCACAGGCCGTACACGATCGACGGAACAGCGGCCAGCATATCCACCAGGGTTGCCAGCGGACGAACCAGCTTTGGAGGAGCGTAGTTCGAGAGGAACAGCGCCACACCAAGGGCAATAGGCATCGCGATGATCAGTGCGATCAGAGAAATGGTGACCGTAGACAGGAACATGTTCGGGATACCGAACTGCATGTTCTCTAGGTCATTGGTCTGCCATGGGCCCGTGTAGGTGAAGAAGCCAACGAGGCCGCCTTCGTTACGGGACAGAGGTTCGATTGCTTGCAGCAGCAGGAAGATGCCGATTGCTGCAATGATGACGGTGATGAGGGTCGCCGATGCAACAGAAAGAAACTCGAAGATTCGGTCACCAGGTCGCTTGACTCCAGCACCCGAAGCCTGGCGCCCGTCGGCGCCGTCCCCGGATGGGGTCACGCCTGCGTTCACGGTTCCAGTGGAGTTGGCTACGGTTGGACCGGATTCAGTGGCCACCTGGCCGGCACGGACTTCGTCGTCACGCGCGTTATTCATTGGCTCATTGTTATTAGCCATGTTGTGAATCCTTTGAAAGAAGTAATAGTCACTAGGTTGATATGCCCCGCTTAGCATAACCTCGCTTGGCATAACGAGGCCCCCCGATCATAGAACCTGCACGGGGGGCCTCAGCACGTTACATCACAATGCTCGTGCTGTCATCGCTGTCGCGACTGAAACTGAAGTTACGCGATTGCGTCGACAGCAGCCTGCAGGCGCTCTGCGTGGGTACCGGTGACTGGGATGAAGCCCAGCTCCTCCAAGGTGGAGTCCTGAGACTGCAGAACAACGTTGAGGAAGTCCTGGACTCGGTTCTTGGTCTCCTCATCGTAACCTGCGGAGCAGACGATCTCGTAAGTGGTCAGGATCAGTGGGTAGGAACCCTCGCCGTCCTGGGAGAACAGTGCGTCTGCGTCCACGACCATGTCGTGCTCGCCGCCCTCACCAACGAACTCGAGACCGTCGAGTGCGGTGGTGACGCTCTCAGCGTTCAGCTCGACTGGGCCGGAGCCGAAGTCGATGTTCGCGATGCCCAGGCCCTGCTGCAGAGCGTAGCCGGACTCAACGTAGGTGATGCCGCCGTTGATGCCGGAAGCCTGGGTGGAGACGCCACCGGAGCCCTCAGCACCCTCGCCCACGTCACGTGGGAACTGCTGGCCCTCGGTGTCCCAGTAGCCGTCGGTTGCAGCGGTCAGGAACTTCTGGAAGTTGTCGGAGGTGCCGGACTCGTCGGAACGGTAGACAACGGAGATGTCGGTGTCTGGCAGCTCGACGCCCTCGTTCTCAGCAGCGATCTGCTCGTCGTTCCACTTGTCGATCTCACCCTTGAAGATCTTCGCGACGGTGTCGACGGACAGGTTCAGGGAGTCAACACCCTCAAGGTTGTAGGCGATAGCAACTGGGCCGATCACCATTGGCAGGTGCCATGCGTCGTTACCCTCGCAGCGTTCCTTTGCAGGCTCAACCTGGTCGTCGGACAGCGGGGAGTCAGAACCAGCGAAGTCGACCTGGCCAGCGACGAAGTTACGACGGCCAGAGCCGGAACCGGACGCGGTGTACGCGAGAGATGCGCCGTCAACAGCCTCGGAGTAACGCTGACCGAAGTAGTCCATTGCGTTTGCCTGGGAAGAAGCGCCCTCAGCGACCAGCTCACCAGAAGTGCCGGACAGGCCCTCTGCGTTGACCTCAGAAGGAGCCTCAGCGGTGCCAGATGCGGCAGTGTCGCCATTGTCATTGGAGGAATCGCCACAAGCAACGAGGCCTGCGGAGGTCGCGGCAACAACGCCAGCGATTGCGAAAGTACGCTTAAAGTTACGGATCACGGGAAACCTTTCCGGTGCAGATTCAGATGGGAGTCTGAGCATCGGTCCCCGGCAAGGGAGGAGGGCACATCACCTTTAATGCGATAGACACACCCGTCCGATTGCTCACAGGAGAAAACCTACGGGGCGTACGTTAACCCAACGTGTCTTAATTGGTGAACAACGGGTTAATTTTTCTTCACTACCAGTGCAAAATAGGTGCTCCCCACAACAAAACGCACCTTTATCAAGATTGCGCTATCGCGAGAGAAAAGGACCTAAATTCAGGATCCTTTTAGCTTTTGGGGGTGAAGTATGGGGGTATATTGTCCCCCAATCGCCCCACGCAACACTCTAGTTTCAGTCCTCAACAACTTGATAGACCACGTGATCCTCCACGATGCCAAACCCAAGCTCTTCATAACGGGCAACGGCCGGTCCATTATCAGCCTCAACGTACAAAATGACGCGCCCGGCGCCCTGCTCAACGAGGTGACGCAGACCTATACGCAACAACGGATCCCCCAAGCCCTGCCCACGGAATTCAGACGCCAAGCCCACCACGTAGACCTCACCGTCACCATTTGGATGCATCTTCGTCCAGTGGAACCCAGCCAGCTCATTGCCGCGGTACAGCAGCTGCACACCAGCCGGATCGAACCATTCGGCCTCCATCCCCTGGTGCAACTGTTCCATAGACCACCCGCCCTGTTCCGGGTGCCAGGAGAAAGCATCATTGTTGGCATCGAGCCACGCCTGCTCCACGGCATCCTTCCCAAACTTCTCCACCGCCTGGGTGTAATTCAGCGCCTCAAAGCCCTGGGGCAGGTCCACGTGCGTGGCAGCACTTAAAGCATCACCATCAACGCCCATCACCAGCAGACGGCGCGTGACGTCCATCCCAAGCTCTTCGGCCAACGCGCGTGCCTCCGACAAGTTCCCGTGCGCCCAGAATTGCGCCTTCGGTTCCTTTTCCCGCACCTTATTAATCAGGGCGGTGGCTAAGCCTTCTCGACGATGTTCTGGATCCACCACCAGCTCCACCCCACCGTCAGGCGCATAAGCTGCGACAGCGGCATCGTCGATAAGCAAGTGTGAATGCCCCAGTCGCTCGTCGTTAAGCCCGTTGATGAACGCCTCAGATAAAGGCGCAACCCCGTCGTGCTTCTCTGCCTTCGCGATCAAGGAGCGGACCCATCCGCTTTGCGACGAGGCCGCGGGGAGTTGGACTGAAATGATCTCAATTTTCGTCATGTCCATAGGTTACGGTACAAATGAATATGTGAAGACCGATTCATTCTTGGCGAGGCACTCGCGGCTGCTCTCTGTGGCCGGGGTCGTGCTGCTCATCGTCGTTGCTGTCGGTGTGGTCGATAGTCTCACGGCGGCACGGGTTGAGCATCGGTTGTCCCAGTCCATCAAGGACAATTCGCAGCTTGCCACCACGCCGGAAGTCTATGTCGGCGGGACGCCATTCGCGCAGGTCCTTCTCACCGAGAAGATTCCCCAAATCAGCGTCAACGCGCTGGATGTTGATATTGAGGACCTCGGTATCGTCAACGCCTCTACCGACATTTATAACGTCGAACTACCGGCAGGCGCGGCTTACTCCGGAGATGTTGTCGGGCACTTCGCAGAACTGATGAAACGCCGCATCAGCCTCGACGGGGTAGCCCTCGGCCAGTTCCTCGGAATGACCGACCTAGACATTTCGAACCCCTACGACATCTCCCCTGGCGGCGGCGTGGCCAGCGAGGCCCAGCTAACCGGCACGCTGCCGGGCATGAGCGAAAAGACCTCCGTGATTGTCACCCTGCGCCTCAACGGCCCGCAGTTCCGCATGGAGCCACTCGAGATTATCGACTCCGCAGGCCGCCCAGACCTTGTCGAGAAGGGCTACACCCTGGAGTTTGATACCCGCGACCTCCCGCTTGCCGCGCAGGCCAACCTGGTCCAGCTCTCAGGCGGTTCCATCGTGTTCGAGGCAGAGCGCCGCAACATCATCCTGCGCCCCAGCGACTTAACGCCGGTGGAAACAGGTGACTCGGAGTTCACTGACTACCCTGGTTCCCATGAGCAATAGTTTTAACGAAGAACCACAGAACGCGTCCGACGCTTCTGCAGCACAGCCCCTCGACGGCAACGAGGCCATCAACCTGGCTGAACAACAGTCAAAGAACACGGCGCACCGCAATATCCCACCGCTTAACCTCGATGAGATTCCGCTTGCCGACGACACCGCCAACCTGCGTCAGGGCCCTAGCCTGCACGACGGCCTCCTCGCACTATTGCCCCTGGTCGGCGTGTGGCAAGGTTTCGGCCAGGCCAACGACAACGGCGAAGAATATGCTTTCGGCCAGCGCCTCGTGATTGCCCACGACGGGGAAAACTACCTGCGCTTCGATTCCCGCATCTGGCGGGTCGATTCGGAAGGGAACTCGGTTGGCGCCGACCAGCGCGAGATCGGCTTCTGGCGCATCAGCCTGAAAGACGAGATCGAGGTGACGCTGACCAACTCTCGTGGCCTGGTGGAAATTCTGTACGGCGAACCGGTCAATGACCGCGCCTGGCAGATCGAAAGTGCTTCCACCATCGTCACCGCCACCGGGCCGGCCGCCCACGGCCCCGGTAAGCGGCTTTACGGCCTGATGCCCGATAATTCGCTGGGCTGGGTCGACGAGCGAATGCAGGACGGACAGCTGGCACCGCACATGTCCGCCCAGCTCACCCGCATCGCAGGCTAGCTTTCCAAACTTTTCTGGATCGCCGCGTCGAAAAGCTCCCGGATCTCCGCCTCATTGTCGGAGGCGGGCAGTTTTTCGTCGTCAAGCTTGGTCACGCGCGTGGCCACCCGGGTGGAGCTGACCAGCCAGACCGACTCGGCCTTGAGTAAGTCGTCGACGGTGAGGTCGGTGGTTTTGCAGCGCCACCCGCTGTCCTGCGCCGTATCGAAAATTGCCTGCTGCGTGGTGCCGGCCAAGACGGCGCCGCCATGGCGTGGGGTGCGGATCTTCCCGCCCTTCTTGAATACCAGCACCGTCGATGTCGCGCCCTCGAGCACCCGGGTGCTGCCGGGCTCCTCGGCCGGCTCAATGTAGATCACATCGTCGTACCCGTGCTCCCGTGCCCACCGCATCGCAGCCATGTTCGCCGCGTAGTTCAACGTCTTCGCCCCCACCGCCAGCCAGGGGGCGGCGCCCTTCGCGTCCGGCAGGTTCGGGGTGATGGTGTAGCCGCGCGGAGCGGTCATCGCTTTGACGCCCTTCTCGCGCTGCTCCGCGATATTCTTCGGCAGTGCACGCACGGTAATCCACGCGCTGGGCACCCCCGTAGTCTCGCGACCGCGCGTGTACGTCCACGTGCATTTGGCCTCGAAGGGTTCCCCTCCGCGCTCCCGTGCGTAGTCCGCCATTGCCTCGCGGGTGGCGCGCTCCCAGTCCTCGCCGCTGACCTCAGGCAGGTCCAGCAGCTGCGCTGAACGAGCAAAGCGCTCGGCGTGCGCGGCCAGGTTCGCCACCTTCCCGTCGCGCACTAAAAGCGATTCAAAAACGCCGTCCCCGCGAGTCACCGCGGCATCGTCCCAAAACACGTGCGGCAGGTTGGGATTATGCCTGCGCACGGACCCGCCAAAGGGCTCAACGATGTAGATCACAGGCTGCGGGGACAAAGTCACGGAACTCATGGCCCCCTATTATGCCTGCTTTATCCCGGCTACGATCATTAGTGTGACAAATTACGAATCTTATACTTCCCCTTTACTGTCCCGACCGAACGCGCAGTCGCTTGTCGACGAATCCCTGTCCAGCTCCCTGCTCGACGCAGCAGGTGTCGCTTGGCACTACGGAAATCCCCTCGCAGAGCAGCGCGCCATCGAATCCGATCTGGTGATGGTGGACCGCTCGCACCGCCGCGTCCTTGCGGTGACCGGCGAGGATGCCGCGGAATTCCTGAACAACCTGCTCACTCAAAAACTTGATGACGCCCCCGATGGCTTCTCCGCCGCCTGCCTGGACCTAGATATTCAGGGCCGCATTCTGCACCAGGCGTACGTCACCCGCAGCGGCGACACGTTCTACCTGGACATGCCCTCTTATGTCTTCCCCACGTTTTCTGACTTCTTACAGAAGATGATTTTCTGGTCCAAGGTGGACATCGAGGAAGTCGACTTGGCACTACTTACCCTTCTTGGGCCGGACGGTTCGCTTCACGACGAGACGCTGGCCGATCTTCCCACCGCCTTTGTCCGCCGCGTGGACTGGGACGGTGTGGAGCGTCACGACCTTGCCGTTCCGCGCGCTGAGCTGAGGGCGGTCGTCGATAAGCTTGCGGACCGCGGCGTTCAACTTGCCGGGCTGATGGCGTTTACTGCGCAGCGGGTGCGCGCGGGCGAGCCGGAGATGCGTGCCGACCTTGATGAGAAGTCGATCCCGCACGAGGCGCCGCGGCTGATTAGTCGCGCGGGCCGGGTGCGGGCGGTCCACCTCGAAAAGGGGTGCTACCGCGGGCAGGAAACTGTGGGCCGGGTAGAAAATCTGGGCCGCTCCCCTCGCCTTCTGGTGCTTCTGCAACTGGATGGGTCTGCTCCGGAGGATCCGGTTCCGGGTTCACAGATCACGGCCAACGGGCGTAAGGCGGGTCGACTGGGCACCGTCGTGCATGACTACGACTACGGCCCGATTGCTCTTGCGCTCGTGAAACGCAGCGCTTTATCCTCCGAGGACCTTGTTATCGAGGGCACTTCGCCGGTGAGCGCGACGGTGGATCAGGACTACATTCCGGAAGAAGATACGACGAAAGCAGGAAGGGAAGCTATCGCGAAGTTACGGGGGCAAAACTAAGCCCTATTTACGCAGCTTGGGCGTGGGGGAGGAATTTTTTCTGATTTCACGCTATTGTATGTGACAGGAATACATACTGAATCGAAAAGCTGATGGGGCTACCCGAATACCCTGGGTCGCCCTTCAAACACCTCAAGGGGGTCACGCCATGGGCCGCGGACGCGCCAAAGCAAAGCAGACCAAGGTTGCACGCCAGTTAAAGTACAACTCTCCCGAGATGGATTTAGAATCCCTCCAGCGCGAGCTGGCAGGTCAAGCACCTGGCCGCCGCTGGGATGAAGACGATGACGGCTACGATGAGTACGAGGTCGACGACCAGTACGCGGAATACGCGGACTGGGATCCTGATGAGGACGACGACCGCCGCTAGACAAACTGCGCAACTAACACTGTGCACCACGCCCCGCCTCCGTGATTCCTAGGAGGCGGGGTGTCTGCTTCCCTGCGCCGTTTTAGTACTTCGAGTTGTCCCCCAACAGGACCGCGCGGGCCTGCTCGCCCGCTTTCGCGGAGCGGACCTCGCCGAGTTCCCAGCAGTCCACGTGGCGTGCGGTGAGCATCGCCAGGGTGCGCTCCTTGTCCTTGGCGGACACGATCGCGACCATGCCGACACCCATATTGAAGGTCTTCTCCATCTCTTCGCGGCTGACCTTGCCCAGGGTTTCGATGGTGCGGAAGATCTGCTGCGGGGTCCAGGTGTTGCGGTGCATTTCCGCCACCATGCCCTCCGGGATGATGCGCTCCATGTTGCCCACCAAGCCGCCGCCGGTGACGTGGCAGAACGTGCGCACCTCACACTCCGACATCAAGGCCAGGCAATCACGGGCGTAGATGCGGGTGGGAACCAGCAGTTCCTCACCCAGGCTGCGGCCCAGTTCCTCCACGTAAGAGTCCACCGTAAGCCCGGTGCGCTCGAAGAGGACGTGGCGCGCCAAAGAGTAACCGTTGGAGTGCAGGCCGGAGGAACCCATGGCGATGATCGCATCGCCCACGCGTACCTTCTCTGGGCCCAGCAGCTCGTCTGCTTCGACCACGCCGACGGCGGTGGCGGACACATCGTAGTCATCTGGGTCCATCACACCTGGGTGCTCAGCGGTCTCGCCGCCCAGCAGGGCTGCACCGGCCTGGACGCAGCCTTCGGCGATGCCGCCGACGATGTCTGCGATTTTCTCCGGCACCACTTTTCCGGTGGCGATATAGTCCTGCAGGAACAGTGGCTCAGCACCGCACACGACGAGGTCGTCGACGCACATGGCCACCAGGTCGATGCCGATGGTGTCGTGCTTATCCATCGCCTGGGCGATAACAAGCTTCGTACCCACGCCGTCTGATCCTGCGGCGAGCAGCGGGTTGCGGTACTTGCCCAGCGCGAAGAGCCCAGCAAAGCCGCCGATACCACCACGGACCTCGGGGCGAGTGGCGCGCTTCGCGTGCGCGGCAAGGAGCTCGACCGCGCGGTCGCCTTCCTCGATGGACACGCCTGCTTCGGCGTAGGACGCGCCGGTAGTGGGCGTATTCTGGTCGGTCATCTATTTGGTCCCTTCTTGAAGTTCACGCACGATGTCTGCCTGCTTGTTCCCCGCCGGCAGACCCAGTGGGTAGTGGCCGTCGAAACATGCCGTGCACAGTTGACGTCCTGGCTGGTTGGTCACATCGACCATGTCCTCCTGGCTGACGAACGCCAGCGAGTCCGCGCCGATGGTTTCGCGAATATATTCCACCATGTCTTCCTCGGAGCGCGAAGCGGTCCGCGCCGCCGCAAAACCGTCGAGGCCGTCACGGTTGGCAATCAGCTCGTCCGGATCCGCGAAATCAATGCCGTAGAAGCATGGCCATTTCACCGGCGGGGAGGCGATGCGCACATGGACTTCGCTCGCACCTGCCTCGCGCAGCATCTTGATCAGCGCCAGCTGCGTATTGCCGCGCACGATCGAGTCATCCACGACGATCAGGCGCTTGCCTTTGATCATGTCGCGCACTGGGTTCAATTTCAGCCGGATGCCCAGCTTGCGCAGCGTCTGCGAGGGCTGAATGAAGGTTCGCCCCACATACGCGTTTTTCATCAGGCCGCGGCCATACGGAATGTCGCAGGCCGTGGCGTAGCCGATCGCGGCAGGCACGCCGGATTCCGGCACGGGCATCACGAGGTCCGCCTCGACGGGATCAGAGTGCGCCAAGCGCTTGCCGATCTCAATGCGGGTGGTGTTGATGGTCTGGCCATTAATCACCGAGTCCGGGCGCGCCAAGTACACGTATTCGAAGACGCACCCGGCGCGCTGCGGCTCCGCGAAAGTCTCCGAGCGCACGCCGTCGGCGTCGATGACGATGAGTTCGCCTGGCTCCACATCACGAACAAATTTCGCGCCGACGATGTCCAACGCCGCTGTCTCACTGGCGACCACCCAACCGCTTTCAAGCTGGCCGAGTGACAGGGGGCGCACGCCGTGGCGGTCGCGCGCCGCATACACTTTTTCGCCGTCGGTGAAGACTAGGCAGAATGCGCCTTCAAGGCGCGGTAGCAGTTGGCGGGCGGCGTCCAGCGCAGTGGTGTTTTCGTCGATAGCGTCGGCCAGCAGCGCTGACATCACCGCGCTATCCGACGAGGACCCCTGCCCGTCAATATTATCTTCGCGGATCAGGCGTCGCGCAACTGCCTCGTCGCGAAGTTCCTGGTAATTGACGAGGTTGCCGTTGTGGCCCAGCGCCAGGTCTGTGTTGGCGGCGGTGGCGCGGAAGATGGGCTGGACGTTTTCCCAGCTTGTGCATCCTGCGGTGGAGTAGCGCGTATGCCCGATGGCGACATCACCCTGTAGAGCTTCCAGGGTGGGTTCGTCGAAGACTTGGGAGACAAGGCCCATGTCTTTGAATACGACGAGGTGTTGGGCGTTGCCTGCCGCTATTCCCGCGCCTTCCTGACCGCGGTGCTGAAGGGCGAAGAGCCCAAAGTAGGTTAGCTTCGCGACTTCTTCCCCTGGTGCCCATACTCCGAAGACGCCACACTCTTCGCGTGGTTCGTTCTCCGGGGTATCGAAGGGGCGTCCGTCACTTTCAATAGCGTCAGTGGTGAACACGTCCTTTACAGTAGCTTATTTTGGTCCGTCTTCTAAGCCGATCACGGGAAGCGCGGCAATAATGTCGGTGGCGCGTGATCCAGACGCGTCCACGGTGCCGGCGGAGATCTCGTCGTCAAGCGTGCTGATGCCAGTGGCAAGGCGAAGCCACGTCTGCGGATCCGTTTCCACCACATTCGGGGGCGTGCCGCGTGTATGTCGCGGGCCCTCAACACATTGGACGGCTACAAACGGGGGTACCCGCAGCTCGACGGAATGCCCTGGAAGTTCGGCCGCAAGCGCGCGTGCGGTGCGGCGGACGGCGTCGGCAAACTGGCTTCGAGCTGGCTTTTCATTGTGCTCTGGCTCACGAATCCAGGCGGAGATAGCGTCGACGGCGGCACGGGTCAACGCAGGGTCATTCTTTGGAGGCATGAAACCATCTTAAGTGTGTGAAGTTCCCGCTACCCTTATCGGTACTTCACCTGCGCTGTAGCTGCACTAATGAATCACTTCGATCTTTGAAAGGCCTGTCCCCCATGCCCACCACCCCCGTTCCCACCACCAAGTCACCTTCCGTCACGCTGCGTTTCATGGCGGCTCCCACGGACATCATCGTGGCAGGTGCCCAGGGCGTGTCCGGTGGGCGCGTGCTGGAGTGGATCGATAAGGCCGCCTACGCCTGTGCGGTCCAATGGTCGTCGACATACTGCGTGACGGCGTACGTGGGGCACATTCACTTCACCCGCCCCATCCCGTCCGGCCACTTGGTGGAGGTGCGTTCGCGCATCGCGATGACGGGGCGTTCCTCCATGCACATCGTCAACGAAGTGCTTTCCGCGGATCCGCGCGAGGGCATTTTCACCCGCGCCTGTGACTGCCTGGTGATCTTCGTCGCGAAGGACCCCGAGACCGGTAAGTCCACCCCCGTGCCCACCTTCGTTCCGGAAACGGAAGAGGAAAAGCGCATGGAAGCCGCCGCGAAGTCGCGTATCCAGCTACGCAAGGACATCGAAGAGGAAATGCTCAAGCAGACCTACGACGGCGAATCGGACGCGCCGCGCATCGTCCACCGCTTCTTGGCCAAGCCCACCGACGTCAACTGGGGTGGCAACGTCCACGGCGGCACCGCGATGGAGTGGATCGATGAGGCCGGCATGAACTGCACCATGGAGTGGTCCGGGGAGCGCACCGTCGCCGTCTATGCCGGCGGCATCCGCTTCTACAAGCCCATCTCCATCGGTGATTTGATCCAGGTGGACGCCCGCCTCACCCGCACCGATTCCCGTTCGATGCACGTCACCGTCCACGTCGAATCTGGTAACCCGCGCAACGGTCGAGCCGGCTTGGAAACCGCCATCCACGCCACCTTCACCTATATCGGCATCAGCATCGACGGCCACCCGCTTGCGGCGCGCCAGTTCGTGCCGCGTACCGACGAGGACCTCGCCCTGGCAGAGCACGTCGAAACGCTCAAGGAACTGCGTTCGCGCTACCAGCCGATTCCTTTGGTACAGCCACGCCACGTGAGCAAACTGGTGGACTAAACGCCCCCAACCGCACCCCACGACACCGATTCCTCAACGCTTCACGCGTTCTCAGGTTAGAATCAGCTCATGTCATTCCGTCGAAAGATCACCAGCGCGCTTGCTGCGCTGGCTGTCACCGCTGGCACGATCGCCACAGCACCCGTTTCCCACGCCGTGCCCGAAGGGGAAATGTCCTCTAACGCCGGTAATGCAGTCGCCGATCTGGGGCTGTCTTCCGGCAACGGTCCCGTCGCCCCACCCATCGCCCCGCCGGATACCTCCGGCGCACACCTTGTCTCCGCCACCCACGTGGAGGGCAACCGGTGGAATATTGATGTCTACTCCCCGGCGATGGGCCGCACCATTTCCAATATGGCGCTGCTTCCCGCAGGCGACGCGCCCCGCCCCACCTTCTACCTGCTCTCCGGCTCCAACGGTGGGCAAGCGGGCCAGAACTGGGCCAGCCATTCTAACTATGAGCACTTTTTCGCCGACAAGCACGTCAACGTGATCACCCCGTTGGGCGGCAAGCGTTCAATCTATTCCGAGTGGAACAACGTTGACCCAGCGCTGGGCAACAACAAGTGGACCACGTATATCGCCTATGAGCTGCCAAGCGTGATCGACCGCCACTTCCACGGCACCGAGCGCGACGCCGTCGGCGGCATTTCGGCCTCCGGTAGCGGCGCGATCGACCTGGCCGCGCAGAACCCAGAGCGTTTCAAGGCCGCCGCGTCCTACTCCGGCTGCCCGTCCACGGGTGGTGCCGCAGGGTGGGCCTATATTTCGGCCATCATGGGGGAGGCCGGCGGCCTGTCCTTCAACGCGTGGGGCCTGCCCGATAGCCCGACCTGGAACGACCATAACCCGATCCGCAATCTGCACCGCCTGCACGGCACCGCGCTGTTCGTGTCTTCGTCGGAAGGTGTGCCTTCGGCCCAGGAGCGCGCGGTCCAGCCGGTCTGGATCGGCCCGCGTATCGTCGAGCTTGGCGCGCACGCGTGCTCTGAGTACTTCACCAACATGGCGCGGAAGGAAGGCCTCCACGTCACGCGCTACACGCCGACGCACGGCGCACACTCCTTCTACCTGTTCGAGGAGTCTTTGCGCGAGTCTTGGCCGACGATCGGCCCGGCCATCGGAGCTTAAGTTTTCGCTTATCGACGATCACCCCTGCCTCACCTTTTCTTGAGGCAGGGGTGAACCTGTCTTTTCTTCTGGGTGACCTCTCTGTGACATCGACATGAATTCTTCAATCTTCACCATTCATAAGTTTTTTATTCTGTTAAGAATGAATGAGAACGCGTCACGTTCTGACACTCCCCCGTTGTGAAGGAATTCCCATGTCTTTGTTTGCTCACCCCCGCCGCGCTATGGCCTTCGCCCTGGCCCTGGCTGCAGGTACCGTATCCGTCGTTGCACCGCAGGCTGTCGCTGCGCCCGATGGCTCTAATGTCGTGATCAATGAGGTCTACGGTGGCGGAGGCAACTCCCGCTCCGTCTTCTCCCATGATTTCGTCGAGCTGTACAACCCCACCGACGCAGACATTGATGTGACGGGGTGGACCCTGGCCCAGAAATCAGCGGCCGGAAACGTGGGCAACACGATCACGCTGTCCGGCGTGATCCCCGCGAAATCTCACTTCCTGATCCAGGGCGCTTCCGGATCCAACGACACCGGCGCCCTGCCGGCTCCCGACGCCGAAGGCACGTTCAATTTCGCTGGTGCCAACGCCATCGCTGAGCTTAACGACGCCACCGGGGCCACCGTCGACCTCATCGGCTGGGGCAGCGCCACCCAATTCGAAGGTGCTCCGGCCACGTCCACCTCGAACTCCACCTCGGTGCAGCGCGTATCCGTCGGCGTCGATACGGACAACAACTCGGTCGACTTCACCGTGGGCGCACCCACCCCGCAGAACTCGGGCACCGCAGGTTCTGTCGAACCTACAGAACCTACAGGCCCCACAGAGCCAGAAGTCCTCCCCTCCGACCAGCTCACCCCAATCGCAGAGATCCAGGGCACCGGGGATGCCACCCCGCTCGACGGCCAGACGGTGAGCACCAGCGGTGTCGTCACCGGCGTCTATGCTGAGGGCGGCCGCAATGGCTTCTACATCCAAACAGAGGGAACCGGCGGCCAACCGCAAAAGCTCGGCGATGCCTCCCACGGCATCTTCGTCTACCTGGGATCCAATGGCACCTACCCGAATCTAGGCGATTCCGTCCAGGTCACCGGGCGCGCCGGCGAGCATCACGGCACCACCCAGCTGTCCAACGCGCAGGTCGTCGTCCTCGCAGAGCCGCTCACCCCGGTCACCCCGGTCGCGATCGAGCACCTTCCCGCCGGCGACGAAATCCGCGAGACCTACGAGTCGATGCTGGTCCAGCCCACAGGCGCCTACACCGTGACCAACAATTACTCCTTGAACGCCTTCGGCGAACTTGGCCTTGCCCCTGGCACCGAGGCCTTCCGCCAGCCCACCGACGTCGTACTACCCGGCGAGCAGGCCCAGGAGATGCAGGCGCGTATCGACGAAGAACTGGTCACCCTCGACGACGGCCGCACCGCCAACTACATGCGCACCGACAAGGACACTCCCCTGCCCTACCTGACCACCGCGGACGGCGGGATCACATCCATTCGCACCGGCGACGGTGTTACCTTCCAGAACCCGGTGATCGTCCAGTATGACTTCAACCTGTGGCGCTTCCAGCCCCAGATCCCCATTACCGGCGCTAACGCCACTGCGGAGCTTCCGATCACGTGGGAGAACTCCCGCGACAAGGAGCTGGCGGTTCCCGCATCGGTGCAGGGTGATTACAGCATCGCTACTTTCAACGTGTTGAACTTCTTCACCTCACTGGGTAAGGATGAGCCCGGTTGCCGCTACTACACGGACATGCACGGCAATCCGATCGCCACGAACTACTGCACCGTGCGCGGCGCCTACTCGGAGGCAGCCTTCAACGACCAGCAGGCCAAGATCGTTAACGCGATCAACATGCTCGATGCCGACGTGGTGGGCCTCGAAGAGATCGAAAATACAGCGGTTGTCACCGGTGATGTCACGCGTCGCGACGAATCGCTGGCATACCTCGTCGATAAGCTGAACGAGGCTGCTGGTGACACCAAGTGGGCCTATGTCGAATCGCCGACGCAGTTGAGCACCGACGAGGATGTGATCCGCACCGCGTTCATCTACCAGCCAGCCAAAGTGGAGCCCGTGGGAGAGTCGCGCATTTTCGACGACCCAGCCTACACCGGCACCGCGCGCCAACCGCTGGCGCAAGAATTCCAGCCTGCTGGCGGCGGCGAGTCTTTCGTCGCTATCGCCAACCACTTCAAGTCCAAGGGTTCTGTGGCCAACGGCGATGGGGACATGGGCGACGGACAGGGCAATAATGCGAACCTGCGCTCCGAGCAGGCGCGCGCCCTCGTGGAGCACCTCGAGCGCCAGGACGACTGGGCTGGGCTGCCAGTGTTCGTCATCGGCGACCTGAATGCCTACTCGCAGGAGGATGCCGTGCGCGTCTTCGAGCAGCAGGGGTTCACCAACATCAATGAGTCCCACGCCGGTTCTACCCCGACGTACCAGTTCGGTGGGATGCTTGGGTCGCTCGACCACGTACTGGGCAACGAGGAGGCGACGACGCGCGTGGTCGACGCGGCTGTGTGGAATATCAACGCTGATGAATCCATCGCGTTCGAGTACTCCCGCCGCAACTACAACACGGTCGACTTCTACGACACCACCCCGTTCCGCTCCTCCGACCACGATCCGATCAAGGTCGGGTTCTCGCTGTCCACGGATCCTGCGGATCCGGACACGAAGCCGGACACGGATCCTGCGGATCCGGACACAAAGCCAGATGCGGCGAGCTCTGGCAGCAGCCTCTCGGGCGTGATTGGTGCGCTTGTCGGCGTTGCAGGTATCAGCGCCCTGGTCGCAGGGCTGCTCAACCTGTTCTTCCCCGACCTTCTCAGCCAGGCCCTGGGGCGCTTCGGCCTCTAGCGCCGGGGACTTACTCGGGGAGGTTTTCCTCGAGCGTCTGGATCACCACGGGATCGTCCGGGGTGGTCATCGGGCGGAAGCGGGCAACAACGGAACCGTCCTCAGCGATAAGGAACTTCTCAAAGTTCCACTGGATCTCGCCCGCCTCCCCCTCTTCGTCCTTGGCCTGCACCAGTTCCTGGTAGATCGGGTGCGCGTTCTCACCATTGACCTCAAGCTTGGCCAGCAGCGGGAAGTTCACGTTGTACTCCTCAGCGTACTTCGTGGCGATCTCCGCATCGCTCAACGGCTCCTGACCCTTGAACTGGTTGCACGGGGCGCCGATAACGGTCAGGTCGCGCTCACCATAGGTGTCCTGCAGATTGGCAAGGTGCTCGAACTGAGTCTTCAGCCCGCACTCGGACGCGGTGTTGACCAGAAGAATGAGGTTGCTTCCGGCGATGTCATTCAACGTTGTCTCGGACCCATCGTTCAGGGTTACTGTGGTGTCTCGAATAGTCATGGCACCACTGTACAGAAAACTTGCCGGGGCTAGCGATGAAATTTTCCGTAGTCGGCGGGCACGGCACCCGCCTCCGCGGCGGCCAGCACCGCGGCCACGAAATCACGTGCCACCTTCTTCTCCCCCACGTTGCGGCCCGAAATGGACAAACGCACCGAGTTGCCACGTTTCGCTCCGCGCTCAGCGGCACGGATCACGTTGCCACGCCACCACTTCGCCGCACCATAGCCCTCGCCCACTGAGAGGTTGCGGGCTTTCAACACTCGCCCAGACTCGAGGTGTACCAGCCCACCGGTGGACGCTGCGACCACGAACCCGAACTCCGGCAGCACCTCCAGCGTTCCGGCAGACATCCGCCACCGCGGCGGGGCGAAAATATCGGTGTCGAACCCAATGCTGCGCATCTGGCGCGTTGCCCCCTTCAACCGCAGGCGGGCCTCGTGTGCATCGAGAGTAGAAAATTCGGCACGCCTACCCTGCACCGCCTGGTCAAAACCATTCAAGATCAAGGTTCGGCCAGCGTCGCGCTGCTCCGAAAGAAAAGCGCGAGTGCTCTTGTCCTTGGCCAGGTGCCAGTTGCCATCAATATGGGGCGCGACCAGCAAAGAGACGGGGATCTTTTCGTCGTCAAGCCTGCTGATCAAACGCTCCACGTCCTTGCGCGTCTCAGCAAAAATCGACGACACGGAGACGAAGAGGCGGCCATTCATGCGCCTGATTATCGCACAAGGTACGGGTTAATGCGCGCCAAGAAACTACGCCGCACCGGCGGTGCGCAGCGTCCAGGCATACTCGAAGGCTGTCTGGCGCCAGCGGGCATAACGCCCGGACACGCCACCGTGGCCGGCGCTCATCTCACACTTGAGCAGGAACTCGCCACCAGACGCCGTTGCCCGCAGCTGCGCGATCCACTTCGCCGGCTCCACGTACAGCACACGGGTATCGTTCAGGCTGGTCACCGCCAGAATATTGGGATAGTCCTTCGCCTCAATATTCTCGTAGGGCGAATAGGAGGCCATGTAGTCGTAGACTTCCGGGTCGTGGAAGGGGTCGCCCCATTCCTCCCACTCGGTGACCGTCAGGGGAAGTTCCGGCATCAAGATAGAGGTCAACGGATCGACGAAGGGCACGATCGCCTGGATACCGGCAAATTTCTCCGGGGCCATGTTCGCCACCGCGCCGACCAGCATTCCGCCGGCGGATCCACCCTCGGCGACCAGCTGCTCCGGCGTGGTTAGGCCTTCGTCGATAAGCATGTCCGCGGCCGCGATGAAGTCAGTAAAAGTATTCTTCTTCTGCAGCAGTTTGCCCTGGTCATACCAGGCACGTCCCATCTCGCCGCCGCCGCGCACGTGCGCGATGACAAAAATCATGCCGCGGTCCATCAGGCTCAGCCGTGCGATGGAAAAACCAGGGTCGATGGAGGACTCGTAGGAACCATAGGCGTAGAGCAACGTGGGCTGCGGCACCGAACGGTCCAGGTCGGCGCGGTGTACCACGCTGACGGGGATGTCGGTGCCATCGTCGGCACGCGCCCACATGCGATAGGCGGTGTACTCCTCGGGGTTATAGCCGCCCAGGACCTCCTGCTGTTTCAGCAGGGTGCGCTCGCCGGTGGCCACGCAGTAATCGAAAAGCTGCGCCGGCTGGGTGAAGGACACGTAGGATAGGCGCACCACCGGGGCATCCCACTCCGGGTTGCCGCCAACGCCGACGGTGTAAAGCTCCTCATCAAATTCGAGTTCGTGGAAACGCCCGAAATCCTCGCCCTTCAGGTTCATGAACGCGGCGCGCCCAATGCCCCCGCGCCGGTACGCCAGCACCATGAAGTCGCGGTAGGTGTCGATGCCCTCCACGCGGCGTTCGTCGTCGTGCGGGACCAGTTCGTCCAACTCGCGCAGGCCAGGAAGTGCGACACTAGCGCGTTCCGACGCCGGCCTCACCGCACACTGGCCCACCGAAAAGTTCGGCCCCAGCGCGTTGTGGGTGACCACCCAGTGCTCCACCCCGTCGAGGTCGGCCAAGTCCACCGCGTACTCCACGCCCTGTTCGCGTGGCCACAACACGTGGAATTCGCCTTCGGGATCGTCGATCGGCAGCACGCGGATTTCGGTGGTGACCTTGGAGCCGGATTCAATGATCAGGTAGCGCTCCGAGCGCTCCCCGCCCACGGCCACGTTGAAGCGCTCGTCTTCTTCGCGGTAGACCAGCACGTCCTCATCCATGCTGGTGCCCATCTTGTGGCGCCACACCGAATCCGGCCGCCAGGCCTCATCGACGCGCTGGTAGAAGATATAGTCCTCGCCTGCCCAGGTTGCGCCATAAAAAATGTTGTCCAGCCGGTCGCCCAGCAGCTCGCCCGTCTCCAAGTCTTTGACGTAGAGGGTGAAACGCTCATCACCGGCGGTGTCGACGGAGTAGGCAAGGTAGCGGCCGCTCGTCGTCACGCTCGAAGCGCCGACGGAGAAGAATTCGTGGCCTTCCGCCAGCTCGTTGAAGTCCAGCACGACCTGCTCGCCGGGCAGCGCGGAGCCGTCCTCGGGCAGCACGGGCGGCACCCACGGGTCAGAACCTTCCTCCACGGCCACACGGCAGGACAGGCCATAGTCCTTGCCCTCGATGGTGCGCCCGTAGTACCACCAGTTACCGGCGCGCTGCGGCACGGACATATCGGTCTGCTTCGTGCGGGACTTGATCTCCTCGTAGACCTGCTCCGTCAGGTCCTCCAGGTCAGCGGTGCGCGCCTTCGTGTAAGCGTTCTCCGCCTCCAGGTAGGCGATGGTTTCGGGTGACTCTTTGTCGCGCAACCATTCGTAATTGTCCACAAAATCGCGCCCATGGAAAGAGCGCGTCACGGGGTGGGTGGGGGCAACAGGGGCGGTTCGCGAGGTGTCGGTCATAACCACCCATGCTAGCAACCGTTTTACTTCGCGCAGTCACCCAGCCAGCTGTGGAACTTCTCCCCGCTCAGGCGCTCATAGGCCTCGATATAGCGCTCGCGCGTGGCCTCCACCACGGAGCCCGGCAGCGCCGGCGGTGCGACGTCCCCGCCCGGTTCCCAGCCGGACTTCGGGCTGGTCAGCCAGTTGCGCACGTATTGCTTGTCGAAGCTTGGCTGCACCTCGCCCTCGGCGTAGGAGTCCGCCGGCCAGTAGCGGGAGGAGTCTGGGGTCAAGACCTCGTCGGCAAGCACCAGCGTTCCATCCTTGTCCAGGCCGAATTCGAACTTCGTGTCCGCCAGGATGATGCCCTTGGATTCGGCCAGTTTCGCGGCCTCGGAATAGATCTTCAAGGTGGCGTCGCGCATTTCGTTGGCGCGGGCTTCGCCGAGCTTATCGACGACCACCTGGAAGCTGACGTTCTCATCATGATCGCCCTGCTCCGCCTTCGTCGCAGGCGTGAAGATCGGCTCCGGCAGCTTCGAAGCCTCAGTCAGCCCTTCGGGCAGCTCGATACCGCAGACGGTGCCGGACTCCTTGTATTCCTTCAGGCCCGAGCCGGTGAGGTAGCCGCGCGCGACGCACTCGAAAGGCAGCATGTTCAGGCGCTTAACGACGAGCGCACGCCCCAGCACTTCGTCCGGGATCCGCTCATCGTCGATGGGGCCGGCGAGGTGATTCGGGAAATCGATCTGGTTGAAAAAGAACACGCTCGTCGCCGTGAGCACTCGTCCCTTGTCGGGGATGAGTGGCTCAAGTGGGAAGTCGAACGCCGAAATTCGGTCGGTGGCCACCATCAGCAGGGCCTCGTCGTCAATCTCGTAGATTTCACGGACTTTACCTGCAGAAAGGTGGTTGTACTCAGACAATTCTGGTCGCATGGAATCACAGTGTAGACCCATCAGCGCCACCGTGGTAGTTGGGACTTAGAGAATTTCGCCCGGGGTGTAGTTCGCGGCTTCTGGGTGCTGGTTGACCAAGTCGTGGATGTTGTGCAGCACGTGGTCAATCTGCAGCTCAGTAGCACCGATGAAGGCCTCGCGGTCCGCCAGCGCCTGGTCCAACTCGGACTGGTTCAGGCCCAAGCGGCCGTCCTTGGCCAGGCGTTCGGTGAGGTTTTGTTCCGCGCCCTTCTGGCGCATGTCCAGGGCCATCGCCACAGCGTTTTCCTTGATCACTTCGTGCGCGGTTTCGCGGCCTACGCCCTTGCGCACCGCAGCCATGAGGATGCGGGTAGTCGCCAGGAACGGCAGGTAGCGGTCCAGCTCGCGGGTAATCATGGCGGGGAAAGCGCCGAACTCATCGAGCACCGTGAGGAAGGTTTCCATCATGCCGTCGAAGGCGAAGAACGCGTCCGGCAGCGCTACACGGCGCACCACCGAATCCGACACGTCGCCCTCGTTCCACTGCGACCCAGCCAGGTCAGCCACCATGGTGAGGTAACCACGCAGGATCACCTGGAAGCCGTTGACGCGTTCGCAGGATCGCGCGTTCATCTTGTGCGGCATGGCCGACGAACCGACCTGGCCTTCCTTAAAGCCCTCGGTGACGGTTTCGTTGCCCGCCATCAGGCGGATCGTGGTGGCCAACGACGAAGGCCCCGCGCCCAGCTGTACCAGGGCAGAGATCGCGTCAAAATCCAGCGAACGTGGGTAGACCTGGCCCACCGAATCGAAGATGTTCGAGAAGCCGAGGTAGTCGGCGATGGTGGTCTCCAGGGAGGCCAGCCGGCCCCGGTCCCCGTCGAAAAGGTCCAGCATGTCCTGAGAAGTGCCCATCGGGCCCTTGATGCCGCGCAGCGGGTAGCGCGACAGCAAGTTTTCCACGCGGCGCACAGCGACCAGTGTTTCGTCGGCGGCCGTGGCGAAGCGCTTACCCAAGGTGGTGGCTTGGGCGGCCACGTTGTGGGAACGGCCGGCCATCACCAGGGTTTTGTACTCGCCGGCGCGGTTACCCATGGCCTTAAGCACGGCCACGGACTTGTCGCGCACCAGCTCCAGGGACTTGTACACCTGCAGCTGCTCCACGTTTTCGGTGAGGTCGCGGCTGGTCATGCCCTTGTGGATGTGCTCGTGGCCGGCCAAAGCATTGAATTCTTCGATGCGCGCCTTCACGTCGTGGCGGGTCACGCGCTCACGCGCGGCAATGGAGTCCAAGTCAACGCGGTCGATGACTGCCTCATAAGCTTGGATCGCGGACTCCGGGATGTCGAGCCCCAGGTCCTTCTGCGCGCGCATGACGGCGATCCACAGTTGACGCTCCAGGATGATCTTGTATTCTGCACTCCACAGCTTCGCCATGGTGGGAGAAGCGTAGCGATTCGATAGGACATTGCCGTTGAAGGGTTTTTCGGCCACAGCACAACTCTTTCTATAGAGACTTTTTAGTTGAGGTAATCGTCGAGACGCGCACACGCCTCACGCGCCAACTCAGGGGTGGAGCACAGGCTCAATCGTACCCACGTGTTGCCGCCTGTCGGGTCGAAATCAATTCCCGGGGCAAACGCCACGCCGATCTTATCGACGAGCTCATGGCACCAGGCTTCCGAATCCTGCGTGTACTTCGACACGTCCACCCACAGGTACAGCCCGCCGTCCGGATCCGCGAAAGTATCCAGCCCGATCTTCGGCAGCTCCTCCAGGAGCACTTCCCGCACGGAGCGGTAATCCTCCACGTAGCCGTCGAGCGTCTCGCGCGCCGCGTCGGTGAAAGCGCCGCGCGCCGCCACCTGGGACACCGCCGGCGCACACAGCGCAAGCGAGGCCTGCAGGTTCTCCACGGGCTCCAGCAGCGCATCCGGCAGGATCAGCCAGCCCACACGCCAGCCGGTCATGGAGTAATACTTCGACAGCGTGCCGACGACCACAGCATTCTTGCTGAACTGTCGCGCGGTGGCCTCGGGGCGGCCAAAGCTCATGCCGTGGTAGTCCTCGTCGGAAATCAGCCAGGCGCCGTTTGCGTCACACCACGCGGCGATGCGCTCCAGCTCAGCCGGGTCGATGATGGTGCCGGTGGGGTTGCCGGGACTGGTGACCATGACGGCCTTGATGTCCTCGCCGGATTTACGTAGCTCCTCCAGGTGGTCGGCGGTGGGCTGGAAGCGTGTCGACGCATCCGTTTCCATCGTCACGATATTGCCGCCCAGCGACTCCAAAATATTGCGATACGCCGGGTAACCCGGGTTCGGCAACGCCACCGTGTCGCCAGCGTCCAGGCAGGCCAGAAACGCGTTGACGAAACCGCCGGAAGAACCCGTCGTGATCACCACGCTGTGCGCCTCCGTGTCCACCCCGTAGGTCTTCGAGTGCCAGTCCGCGATAATCTGGCGCAGCTGCGCATCGCCAACAACCTCGGTGTAGCCCAGGGCGTCGTCGTTAAGCACCTGCGTGACCGCCTCGATCGCAGGCAGGGGCGCGCCGGTCGACGGCTGCCCCGCGCAGAGCATGATGGTGTCTTTGCCCTCACGCTTGCGACGCTGGACCAAGTCCAGCATCTGCATTACTCGAAACGGTTGAACGCGGCCACGATTGGAAACTTTCATGGCCTCTAGCTTAAACCGTGATCTCCCCGTCCAACGCACGCTGTCCGATATCGCGGCGGTAGAAGGATCCTTCCAGCTCAATCTGCTCGATCTGCGCGTACGCATCAGCGCGTGCGGCCCCAAGATCCGCACCCACGCCCACCACATTGAGAACACGGCCACCAGAGGAGATCAGGCGGCCTTCGTCGTCAAGCGCCGTGCCCGCGTGCAGCACATGCTCAGCGCCATGGATCTCCCCGCCGATCACGGGCGCCGCCGGATAATCCTGCGCCGCCAACACCACCGTGATCGCGGCCCCATCACGCCACTCAAGCTGCGGCAACTCCGCCAAGCGGCCCTCCGCGGTAGCCAGCAGCGCCTCCGCCAGATCCGACTCCAACAAGGCCAACACGGCCTGGGTCTCCGGGTCGCCGAAACGGGCGTTGAACTCCACCACCGACGGGCCCTGCTCGCCCCACGCGATGCCCGCGTACAGCAAACCGGAATAAGGGATGCCGCGGGAAACCATCTCGCGCGCCACGGGCGCCACCACCTCATCGACGATGCGCTGCACACCGCCCTCAGGCAGCCACGGCAGCGGGCAGTACGCGCCCATGCCGCCGGTGTTCGGGCCCTCGTCGTTATCGTAGGCGCGCTTGTGGTCCTGCGCCGGGATCAGCGGCACGACCGTTTCGCCATCGACCAGGCAAAACAGGCTCACCTCAGGGCCGTCCAGGAAGCTTTCCACCAGCACCGGGTTACCGCCGGCGATGACCTCGCGGGCATGCTCGGCCGCAGCGTCTCGCTCGCGCGTGACGACGACCCCCTTGCCCCCTGCCAGGCCGTCATCCTTGACCACATAGTTCGGGCCAAAATTATCCAGCACGGTATCGATCTCGCCCGCCTCCAGGATGCGTTCCGCGTAGGCGGTGGCCACGCCGGCAGCGGACATGACGTCCTTCGCAAATGCCTTGGACCCTTCCAGCTGGGCGGCAGCCTGGGTGGGGCCGAACGTCGAAAAGCCTGCCTCACGCAACGCGTCGCTCGCACCGGCCACCAGGGGGATCTCCGGGCCGATCACGACGAGGTCTGCCTCCACCTCGCGGGCGACGTGCACCACTTCGAGGGGGTTTTGGATATCGCAGTCAGCATTCGTGGCGATCTCCGCCGTACCAGCGTTGCCCGGGGCAACGAACAGTTCATGAGTCTGCATGGCCTGAGCAAGAGCATGTTCCCGGCCACCGGAACCGATAATAAGGATGCGCATGGCGCTCATAATAGCCCGACGAAGGCTAGACTTTAATCATTATGAGTAGTGTATTTACGAAGATCATCAACGGGGAACTGCCCGGCCGATTCATCTACCGCGACGACAAGGTGGCCGCATTCCTCACCATCGAACCCGTCGCCTATGGCCACACCCTCGTCGTTCCTGTCGAAGAAGTGGACAAGTGGACCGACATCGACCAGGCGACATGGGCCGACATGAACGACATCGCCCAGCAGATCGGCGACGGCGTGATCGAATGCTTCGGTTCCGAACGCGCCGGCTACATGATCGCCGGCTTCGAAGTACCCCACGCGCACATCCATATCTTCCCAGCCAACGACATGTCCGGCTATAACTTGTCGACGATCATGGCCGCCGATGAGACCGACCCCGCCAAGATGGATGACGCGGCCGCAAAGCTGCGCAATTTCCTCGGCACCGACCAGAACGGCTACCTGCCCTAGCCCTGGCTAGCGCGGGGCAGCGCCACCGTGAAGGTGGAGCCCACGCCCTCCTCCGAGGTGACGGAAATGGTGCCGCCGTGCTGCTCGACGAGCGACTTCACAATGGACAACCCCAAACCGGAACCACCGTTGCCGCCACCGCGGGTGCGCGAGGAATCGGCGCGGTAGAACCGCTCAAAGATGTGCGCACAGACTTCCTTGCTCATGCCGATTCCGTTATCGCACACGTCCACGAAGATGGTGTCCTCCTCGTCGCGCAGCACAATTTCTACCTCCGCATCCTTGCCGCCGTGCTTCAGCCCGTTGACGACGAGGTTGAGCAGGATCTGGTGCATGCGGTCTGGATCACCCAGCACGACGGGGATGTCGGTCGTGGCGTTGTCCACATTGATGCTGCGCTCCGGAAACGCCGCCCGTGCCGAGCCCATCACCGACAGCGACAGCTCAAGCAGGTCCATCGGTTGCTTGTTCAGCCGACTGCCCTCCGCGCGGGTCAAGGCCAGCAAGTCTTCAACCAGCAGCTTCATGCGCTTGGACTCGTCGTCAATCTTGCCCAGCACGAAATCCACGTCATCGGTGGCGCCCTGTCGGTAGAGCTCGGTAAAACCGGTCAGACTTGTTAACGGGGTGCGCAGCTCATGCGAGGCATCGCCGACGAACCGGCGCATCTGGGCCTCTTTCTGCTGCGCGTCCTCCACCGATTCCTGCAGCTGGCCCAGCATGACGTTGAGCGAGTATGACAGCTGGCCCACCTCCGTGTTTCGGGGCCACTCGGGCACACGCAGATCCAGGTCTCCATCGGCGATCTTCTGGGCTGTTGCCTCCACTTCGCGCAGCGGGCGCATCGCGCGTTGTACGAAGTAACGTGAGACAACAGCGATCAGCACCAGGGTCAGCCCAGAGATCACGGCCTGGATGATGTTCAGGTTGCGCAGCAGGTTCTTTTCTTGGTCGAGGGACTTCGCCACGACAATGAGGCTGCCGTTCTCGCTCAAGGTTGCCATCGCGCGCCAACTGCGCTCTTCCAGCGACCCCGCCACCGACGGCAGTGTGGTGGGTTCGTGCAAGGCTTCAAGCTTGGTGATGTCCGGCGGGCTACCCTGCCCATTGACTACGCGCTGTGGACCACCAAGGGGCACGATGACCTGCGCATAGTCGGATGGCAGCCGTTGCGTCGACATACCCGGTGGCAACTGAAGGGACTTCGCCCACCCGTCGATCCCGGTGTATAAGTCTTCGTCGATACGCTGGTACAACACGCTGCTCATCACCGTGGATACCGCCCACGAACTGCCGAAGAGGCCGACCCCGGAAATCATCATCATGAGCAGCACCAGCCAAGTCCGCAACGGGATGGCGCGCGTTTTCGGCTTCGGCGACTTTCGTCGGCGCTTCTTCTCGCTGTTGCTCCGGGTCATGCCTTGCACCATAGAGAAATGTCCTACTGGCGTGGGGTACGCAACACGTAGCCGACACCGCGCACGGTATGAATCAGCGGCACATCGCCCGTATCAACCTTGCGGCGCAGGTAGGAGATGTAGGACTCCACCACGTTGCCGTCGCCACCAAAATCGTAGTGCCACACATTGTCCAGGATCTTCGCCTTCGACAACACCACCTCAGCGTTCAGCATGAGGTAGCGCAGCAGGTTGAACTCCGTCGGCGACAGGTCGATGATTTCGCCGGCCTTAGTTACCTCGTGGGTCTCGTCGTTAAGCGTCAAATCCGCGTAGCGAATCGTCGCATCCTCGCGCTCGCCCTCGGTGACGTTGCCGCGACGCAAGATGACGCGCAGGCGCGTGATCACCTCTTCGAGGCTAAACGGCTTCGTCACATAATCGTCGGCGCCAATGGTGAGGCCGTGAATCCGGTCCTCCACAGCGTCCTTCGCGGTGAGGAAGAGCACCGGGCCGTCAAGCCCTTCGGCGCGCAGCTTCGTCAGCAGCTCAAAACCATCCATGCCCGGCATCATGACGTCCAGGATGTACGCGTCCGGCCTGTACTCGCGCGCGATCCGCAACGCCTCGTGGCCCGAAGCGGCCGACTCTACCTCAAAGCCCTGGAATTTCAGGGAGACCGTGAGCAATTCGACGATATTTGGCTCGTCGTCGACAACGAGCACCTTCACGCCTTGTGTATTTTGCGTGTTCTGGGTTTCAGTCATGTTCTTCATGCCACCTTCATATTCGTATCATGTACAGTAAACGCCCCCAACCTGAGCGTTTGCTGCACGCTTACTGTACGTCTGGTCCGAGCCCAACGGCGCTATACTGCCTTAAATGCGTTGGGTCTTTCTCTTGGTCATCTCACTTGGCCTGCTCATGATCGGCTTGGACAATTCCATCCTGTACACCGCCTTGCCGCGGCTTTCCGACGAACTGTCCGCCACCCCCGAGCAATCGCTGTGGATCATCAACGCCTACCCCTTGGTCATGTCCGGCCTGCTGCTGGGCACCGGCACGCTTGGCGACCGGATCGGCCACACCAAAATGTTCTCGATCGGCCTGTCCATCTTCGGCCTCGCCTCGCTTCTGGCCGCCTACTCCCCCACCGCCGGTGTGCTTATCGCCGCCCGCGCACTCCTCGGCGTCGGCGCTGCCACCATGATGCCGTCCACCCTGGCGCTGATCCGCCAAACATTTCGCGACGAACGCGAACGCAACACAGCCATCGGCATTTGGGGTGCGGTCGCGATTGTGGGCGCAGCCGCCGGCCCGCTCCTGGGCGGTTTCCTTTTGGAGCACTTCTTCTGGGGCTCCATCTTCCTGGTCAACGTCCCCATCGTGGTGATCGCGCTGGCAGTCATGCTGGTGACCGCGCCACCCAATATCCCCTATCCGGCGGCCCGCTGGGACGGGTGGTCGTCGTTACTTGCCCTGGCCACATTCAGCCTGCTCACCCTCGCGCTGAAAGGCCACCTGCTGGCGCTGCCCGGCGCGATCCTTGCCGGGTGGTTGTTCGTGCGCCGCCAACGTGGCCTGGAGCAGCCGCTGCTCACCTTCGATATTTTCCGCTCCCCCATGTTTAGCGGCGGGGTGATCGCCGCGTGGGCGTCGTACTTTGTTGTCTCCTCGGTGGAGTTGTTAACCACGCAGCGTTTTCAGCTGGTGGCCGGGTTTTCGCCGCTGGAGGCGGGCCTGGTGATCGTGGCGGTGGTCCTCGCCAGCCTGCCCGCTTCGATCCTGGGCGGGATGTTCCTGCACAAGGTGGGCTTTTCGCCGCTGATTTCCGGCGGGTTTGTCGTGGCCGCGATCGGTCTTGCGGTGGCCGTGGTGAGCCTGGACAACCTGGCGCTCTTCGTGACCGCGTTGGGCCTGACCGGCGCCGGGCTTGGCGCTGTGATGTCGGTGGCGTCCACGGCGATCATCGGGTCGGTCGCCCCGCGGCGCGCGGGCATGGCCGCCAGCGTGGAGGAGGTGTCCTACGAGTTCGGCGCGCTGGTGGCGGTCGCTGCGATGGGCACTGGCTTAACGACGATCAAAGCCCGCCTCACCGCGGGAGGTGCGCCCGAAGCCCAGGCCTTCGATACCGCGTACCTGACATTATTGGCGATCTCGGGCGCCATTACTGTGCTGGCTGCGGTGGCAACGTGGTGGTGCTTCCGGGGTAACCCGAAGACCACGCCGATGAACCAGCAGTGACATTGTTGAGACAACAAGCGGCTGCGCCCTTAGGATCAGGGGCATGAGACAGCCCGCCAGCTCTTCCGCCTCCTTCACCGCCGTGCCCGGAAAACGCACCGACCGCCTGTCGGTTGCCGCCTGGGCATCGTGGGATGCCGGAACCGCTGCCTTCCACGCAGTCTTAGTCACGTTCATCTTCTCCGTGTACTTAGTTGACGATGTGGGCGCCACCGTGGACTCGGGCCTGAAGCCCTCGCAGTGGTACTCCCTGTCCATGGCGGCACTATTTTTCATCAAAAACACCGCGCCGGAATATTTCTTCGCCGGCCTTGTCCTGCTCGCCGCTGCCTCGGTGACCATCCAATTCGCCGAAGTCTCCTACTTCGCCATGCTCAACCAGGTCTCCACCGAGGAAACCGTGGGGCGTGTCTCCGGCGCCGGATGGGCCGCAGGATACGTCGGGGGCATCGTCGTACTGCTCTTGTCCTTCATCTTTTTCGTCTCCGGTGAGGGAGACACCCGCGGCCTGCTCAACATACCTACCGACGAAGGCCTGAACATCCGCGCCGTCGCCGCCTTCGCGGCCGCCTGGATGCTCGTGTTGGCGCTGCCCCTCTTTCTGCGCGTGCCCGAAATCCCCCGCACCACTCCCGATCTTCGCGAATCCTTCATCGCCTCCTACCGGCGCCTCTTCCGCGACCTGAAAACGCTGTGGCACACCAGCAAAAACGGCGTGTTCTTCCTCGTCGCCTCCGCAATTTTCCGCGACGGGCTATCCGGCGTGTTCGCCTTCGGCGCGATCCTGGCGGTCACCGTCTATGGCCTCTCCGCCTCCGAGGTGCTGCTCTTCGGGGTGGCCGCCAACGTGGTCGCGGCGGTCGGTGCCTTCGTCGGCGGTTACCTCGACGACCTCATCGGCCCCAAAGCCGTGATCCTCTCGTCGTTAGTCATCATGATCATCACCGGGTTTGCGCTGCTTTTTGCCGACGGCCCCCTCGCCTTCTGGATCCTCGGCCTCATCCTGTGTTTGTTCGTTGGACCGGCGCAATCGTCGTCACGCTCCTTCGTCGCCCGCGTCGCCCCGCCCGGCCACGAAGGCCAAATGTTCGGCCTCTACACCACCACCGGGCGCGCCGTCAGTTGGCTGACCCCGCTGCTGTTCGCCACGTTCGTCGGCATCATCGGCACAGACGACCGCGCCGGCATCATCGGGATCGTCATGGTCCTACTGATCGGGGCGACCCTGATCATCCCCGTCCGCGACCCGCAGCGCGACCCGAACCCCGATCTCGCTTAACGACGACACCCCCGCCACCTGCACAAACAGGAAGCGGGGGTGTTCTTTCCGAGCTGGAGACGAGACTTGAACTCGCAACCTACGCATTACAAGTGCGTTGCGCTGCCAATTGCGCCACTCCAGCACTCGAAGAGATATTACACGTCGCGTGCGATGAGGTCATCTAAAGGGGTAGCCGAAATCAAATATGGGGGCACCTCCAACACCGAATATGCACCATAAGCCTCATTTTGGGCGATGCGCACAGCGGCGCGTGCGTACGCAATCGCCACCGCACCGGTGAAGTCTGGGTTGCGCTGCAACTCCAAGGTGTACTCGATCAGGTGCTGGTGCCCACCCGTATCACCCGTCGTGATCACATGCCCGCCGTGCGGCATGCCGGTGTGCTCGGCATCGAAAGTGGCATCGTCGACAAAGTGCACCTCGGTGTCGTAGCCGACAAAGTAGTCGGGCATGGTGCGGATGGCCTCGTCGATACGCGCCTCCAGCTCAGAATCCCCCGGCGTTTCCGGCACGACGTAGCAGACGCGCTTGTGCGCACTCTTACCGTCGAGGCCCTCCGTCTCACCGCGGCGGGCGCGCTCCAGAGCGTCCTCAGCGGGGATCGTGTACTGCACAGCCTTCTTCACACCCTCCACGCGACGCACCGCATCCGAATGCCCCTGCGACAGGCCCGGGCCCCAGAACGTGTTCTGCTTCGCGTTCGGCAGCAGCGCCTCCGCCATGGTGCGGTTCAGCGAAAACATGCCCGGATCCCAGCCGGTCGAGACGATCGACACGGTGTTGTTGTCCTCCGCGACCTCGTTCATCGTCGCCCGGTGGCGCGGCACGTCGCGGTGGTTGTCGTAGGTATCCACCGTGCACACGTGCTTGGCGAACTCCGGCGCCTGCTCCGGAATGTCCGTCGCTGAGCCCAAGCACAAGATGGCCACGTCGACCTCGTCTTTGTACTGCGCGAAGTCCGCCACGGGCAGCACGCGCGCGTCGGTGTCGAGTGCTTCACGACGAGAAAATACCGCAGCCAGTTCCATATCGGGTTGCATCGCAATCAGCTTTTCGACGCTCTTTCCAAGGTTTCCGTAGCCGACAATGCCTACGCGGATAGCCATAATGGGGTGTTCTCCTCTGTTCTAGTCGTGAACGTTTTTTGAATGGTGTTTTTAAGCGTACCCGTCGTGAGGTCTGGCGCGCGAACGTGCGCTAGTGTGCACTGTGTGCCCAACGTGCCCCATGCTTTGAAGAAACTCTGGGACAAGATCCGTGGCAGCCAAGTGGCCACGATTGACGAAGCGACCACGTCTCCGCCGCCGTCTCCTCTCGCCCCTGTTGACCTGACTGATCCGGCTCAGGTGACCGCCGTGATGAATATTGCGGCGCGGATCGGGGATATTTTGCTGTCTTCGGGGACGTCGAATGCGGATACGCGCGCGCAGATCCACACGGTGGCCTCGTCTTATGGTCTGCATTATCTGCACATTGACATCACGTTTAGTTCGATCAGGTTGCATACGACGATCGGCACGACCGTGAAAACACCCATCAATGTGATGCGCGTGGTCGACGGCATGGATCCGAACTTTTCGAAGCTGACGCAGGTGGACAATCTGATCCGCTCCATCCGTGCCGGCGGGACGCGGCCGGAGATCGCGGAGAAGATTCTCGACGAGATTTACTTGGCGCCGCCGCCCTACGGCCCGAAGCTGGCACTTGTGGGGTGGGCGGTGTTTGGCGGGGCGGTCGCGATCTTGTTCGGCGGCGGGTTCGGCATGGCTGCCCTTGGCGGGCTGACTAGTTTGGCGATCATGTCGATCAACGGCTGGCTGGGGAAACATTCCATGCCGTACTTTTTCCAGTGTGTTGCCGGCGGGCTGCTGGCAACACTTCCTGCGGCGGTGGCTTATGAGATCGCGGCGTCGGCCGGCATCACCTTCCGCCCGAGTTTGGTGATCGCCTCCGGCATCGTCGTGCTACTCGCGGGCCTGTCTCTGGTGCAGTCCCTCCAGGACGGGATTACGGGCGCCCCGGTGACGGCCAGCGCCAGGTTTTTCGAAACCATGCTGAATACCGGGGGCATCGTCGCCGGCGTAGCCACGGGTATCCAGCTCAGCGCGATGTTCGGCAGCGGCCTACCGCCGATGGAATCGATGGGCGCCACCGCCACCTTCGGCTCCGCCGGCGCGATCATCATCGCCGGCACGGTCACCTCGGCCGCCTTTGCCGTCGCCTCCTACGGCGACTGGTCGGCGGTGTGGGTCGCTGGCGCTTCCTCCCTGTTTGGTTCCATCGCCTACTACCTCGTGCTGCTGCCCGCGCAGACCAGCCCGGTGCTTGCGGCCGCGATCTGTGCGGTCATGGTGGGCCTGGCCGGTGGTTTGCTGGCCCGCCGCTTCGGCGTGCCCCCGCTGATCACCCAGATCGCCGGTGTGACCCCGTTTCTGCCCGGCCTGACCACCTACCGGGCGATGTACGGCATCCTCAACGACCAACTGCTGATCGGTTTCGCCAACCTCGGCACCGCAGTCGGCACCGCCCTAGCCTTGGCCGCCGGGGTGACCTTCGGCGAATGGGTCGCCCGCCGCATTCGCCGCCCGCAGGTGATCACCCCCTACCGTGCCTTCCGCGCGGCCGGCCGCATGACATTCCAGCAGATTCGGCGCGCCGAACGCATCGCACGCTCCCAGAAACTCGTCCGCCCGGCGGTGCGGTTGCCTCGTCGTCACGCGCAAGGAAACGCGCCCGGCACCCCCGACCACCGCAAGTCGCGCGGGCAGGGATAGCGTAGAATAGGTCCATCTAGCTTTTCTTTCGTTATCCAGGAGGATGTTCGTGCCGCCAAAGATCACCGATTCTCGCCCCTCTCCCGAGGAAATCCACGAGCTCGAGCAGGAAACTGCGCTCGGGGCCCGGCGTATCGTGGCAACCTACGCCGAAGATCTTTTCGACGGCGTCACCCTGATGAGCATGCTGGGCGTCGAACCGCAGGGCTTGGTGTACCAGAAGTTCGCGGAAGAACTCGCACCTGAAGACGCCGCCGAGACCGCAAGCGCGAAGAAGGCCACCAAGAAGGCGACGAAGAAAAAGGCCACCAAGAAAAAGAAGGCAACAAAGAAGAAGGCCACCGAGAAAAAGGCGACCAAAAAGAAGGCCACTAAGAAGAAGACTACGAAGAAGGCGACCAAGCAGTAGACCATGGTCGGCGACAACACCTTCGTGGTGGTGGCCAACCGGCTGCCGGTGGATCGGGTGCAGGGCCAGTGGGTGCCCTCGCCCGGCGGGCTCGTCGCGGCCCTCGAGCCTGTCTTGCAGGCCCAGCAGGGGTGTTGGGTGGGCTGGCCGGGTGAGCCGGACGCGGTGATGGAGCCCTTCGAGCACGCCGGGGTACGCCTGCATCCGGTGCGCTTATCGACGAGCGACTACGCCGAATTCTATGAAGGTTTCTCCAACGCCACGCTGTGGCCACTTTTTCACGATCTCATCGTGCACCCTGTGTTTGAGCTGTCGTGGTGGCAGCGCTACCAGCAGGTCAATGAGAAGTTTGCTGTGGAGGCGGCGCGGGTGGCTGCACCGGGGGCGACGGTGTGGGTGCAGGATTATCAGCTGATGCTGGTGCCGGGCCTGCTGCGCCGGCTGCGCCCCGATGTGACGATCGGGTTTTTCCTGCACATTCCTTTTCCGGCGCCCGATTTGTTCCGCCAGTTGCCGTGGCGCGAGGAGCTGCTGGCGGGCCTTGCGGGCGCGGATCTGGTGGGGTTTCAGCGCGATCGTGATGAGGCGAACTTCAAGGCGCTCGGGGGCTCGTCGATAAGCACTGGCACGTTCCCGATTTCGATCGATCCTTCCCACTTTGGTCCGGTGAGCGGGGATCGCGTATGGACGATTCGTCGGGCGCTGGGCGATCCGCACACGATGATGCTGGGCGTGGATCGCCTCGATTACACGAAGGGGATTCTGCAGCGGCTGCTGGCGGTGGAGGAACTGCTGGAATCCGGTGAGCTGGAGGATGTGAGTGTGGTGCAGATCGCCACGCCGTCGCGGGAGCGGATCGACCATTACCGGCAGACGCGCGCCGCGGTTGAGCAGGCGGTGGGGCGCATCAATGGCCGGTTCGGGAAGATCGGCACGCCGGTGGTGCACTACTACCATCGACCCGTGGCGAAGGCGCAGCTGCGTGAATACTATGCGGCCGCGGATGTGATGCTGGTGACCCCGTTTAAAGACGGCATGAACTTGGTGGCCAAAGAGTATGTGGCCTGCCACCCCGATGGGGATGGTGCGCTGGTCTTATCCGAGTTTGCCGGGGCGGCCAGTGAGCTGTCGGCGGCGCACCTGTGCAACCCTTTCGATGGTGAGTCGATTAAAGACGCGATCCGTTCGGCGGTGGCCGGTCGGGGTACGGCGGCGGGGCGCGATGCGATGCGCGAGATGAACGCGCAGGTCAACGAGCACACAGTGGCAGTATGGGCGGAGTCCTTCCTGCACCAGTTGGAGGCGGGCGATGGCGCGTAACTGGATCAGGGTGGGGCTCGGCGTGCTGCTCAGCGCGAGTATGGCCGCCGGCCTGGGTGGCTGCGCGATCAGCGACCGCATGAATGGCCAGATCTACCAGGTGGTCAGCGTGTACCTAGAGCCGGAGTCGCCGGATGAGCTGCCAGCCAGCGCCGCGGGTGCCGCGCGCCTGGTTATGGGTGAGTCCACGATGACCGGGTCGACGGGGTGTGCCCCGCTGCAGGCCGCTGTGGTGTTCAGTGCGCAAGGCCAGCCGGCGGCGCGCGACGTCGCGGAGACGATGCGGATTTCCAATATCGAATTTCGCGACCCGGAAGATTGCGACGGCGGGCCCCGCTTCGTCCACGACTCCCTAGCGCAGATCCTGACTGCGGACACCGATTACAGCATCGATCAGCTCAGCGACACGGAGCTGATCCTGACGAAGCAGACCGGCGAGATCAACCAGCCGTCCCTGCGACTGATGGCCCAATGATCACCGACCTAGCCCGCGCTGCGTCCCTGCTGGTGGTGACCGACTTCGACGGCACCCTCGCCCCGCTGGACCCTGACCCACAGGCTGTCATCGCCCACCCAGACGCGCTTACCGCGCTGCGCACCTTGGCCGCCCTGCCGGGCACCGAGGTCGTCGTTTTATCTGGCCGGCACTTGGACGGGCTGCGCGCGGTGTGCCCCCTGCGGGACCCGGTCGTGCTCGTCGGCTCCCACGGTGCCGAACCTTCCGACGGGGCGGTCGTGCTTGACGACGAATCCCTAGCCTACCTCAACCATATCGAAGCGGAACTGGAGGCCATCGCGGCCGCCGTGCCCCTGGCCTATGTTGAGGTCAAGCCCTATCAGCGGGTGCTGCACGTGGCGGCGTTGGCGCAGCAGGACCCGGCGCGTGCCGACGAGCTGCTCGCCCGCGCCCACAAGCTGGATACGGGTGGACGGCCGGTGACCCCGGGCAGCAATATTGTGGAATTTTCGGCGGTGGATGTCACGAAAGGTGACTGGGTGGCCCGGCGCAAAGTCGGGGTCGACGCCACCGTTTTTGTGGGCGACGATGTCACCGACGAATCCGTCTTCCCAGTTCTCGGGAGCCGGGACCTTGGGGTGAAAGTCGGCGGCGGGCCCACCGGGGCGGATCATACGGTGGCCGATGTGGAGGCGGTGGCCGCGCTTTTTGTCAGTCTTGCCGCGGCGCGCCAACAGTTCTTCCGGGACTAAAGGTGGTCGGGATGACCACGTGCGGCACTGGACCTTGACTGGTGCGGTCGGCCACGCGATCGTCGATAAGCGACTCTAAGATCTTGCCCACCGTCGAACCCTTCTTCCGGTTCGGTTGGTTCACCGTGGTCAGTCCGCGGATATGGGCGAGGTCGACGCCGTCGAAACCCGTAACGCTGAGGTCCTCCGGCACCCGCAGGCCGCGGGCCGTGCAATAGTCGAGCACGCCGAACGCCATCGAATCCGTCGTGCACAACACCGCAGTGAGATCGGGGTGGGCCTCCAGCAACTCGCGGGCAGCCTCGACTGCCGCATCGTGATCGTTGAAGTGGCGCACCACCACCGGCACCTCCTCCACCCCGGCGGCCGCGAACGTGTCTAAAGCCCCGCGCACGCGCTCGCGCTGCACGTGCAACTCGGCCTGGTCCAACTGGCCGCGATCTAGGTGGCCATTGAATTCGGCGCGGTGCATCCGCTTCGTCAACACCCCGATCCGACGATGGCCCGCGTCCAACAAGGATTGGGCGGCAGGCTGGATCGCCGCATAATCGTCGATGCCCACAAACGGCAGGTCGTCGACATCATAAGGCTGGTCGACGACCACGATGGGCAGTCCGCGGCCCCGCGCCGCCTCCAGGTGCGGATCCCCCGCCGCCACCGAATAGACCACAAACCCATCCACCACGGCGTTTGTGATCAGTTGGGTGGAATCGTCGGCAAGCGGGCCGACGGGCACCAGCGTCATCGTATTGCGCACACCATAGCCCGAGGCGGCCAGGCCCGCGAGGAAATCGATCGACGCCAAATCCTCGAACGCGAACGACAGCTGCTCCGTCAGCAACACCCCGAAGGAACCCACCCGGCGCGTCCGCAAGGAGCGCGCCATCGGATCGGGTCCGGAATAGCCACGCGCCTTCGCCGCTGCCAAAATACGCTCCCGCAACTCCGGGGAGAGCTGGTCCGGGTGGTTATATGCATTCGACACGGTGGTGCGTGACACGCCAAGATCGGCAGCAATCGACGCGAGCGTACCGCGCTTAACAGGCCGTGGTGACATGGCTTTAATCTAGCACCCGCCACAATCCCCGGCGAAAGGGTCAGCTACCTGCGTTTTCAACACGTTTTCATCTTGACAACGTTTTTCAACAGTGTTTTTATTGGTGACTATGAAACTGACCCGAACCATCTTCGCCACACTTGCCGCCGGCGCCCTCGCGCTCGCCGGATGCTCCTCCGACAGCGCCGACACGTCCCCCGACACTTCCGCTAACGCCTCCCCGGAGGCAAGCGGCGAAGGCTTGAACATCGTCGCATCCACCAGCATCTGGGGCGATATCGCATCCGCCGTCGTCACCGACCAAGACGCCACCATCACCCCCATCATTAGCGGCAACACCGTCGACCCCCACCACTTCGAACCCGCAGCCGCCGATCTCGCCAAGGCTGCCGAAGCCGACATCGTCGTCGTTGGCGGTGGCGGGTACGACGCCTGGCTCTACGAGGTCGTCGACGAAGAAAAGATCGTCCACGCGCTGCCGCTCATCGAGCACAGCCACGACCATGACCACGAGCATGATCATGACCACGCGCACAGCGAAGAGCATGCACACGACGAGGAACATGCACACTACCACGACGCTCACGCCGACCACGAGGGCCATGACCACGGCCCCATCGAGATGATCGACGGCAACGAACACATCTGGTACGACACCGACGCCGTCGAATATGTCGCCGAGGAAATCGAGGCCGCCGCCAAGGCCATCGACCCCGACATCGAAGCCGATGCGCAGCCCGTCCTCGACCGCATGGCCGCCATGGACGAGATGATTAAAGAACTCCCGGCAGCGCAGGTCACCCAGTCCGAATCCGTCGCCGACTACATCATCCACGACTCCGCGCTAACCGATGTCACCCCGGAGAGCTACCGCAAGGCCATCTTGAGCCACACCGAGCCGGCCGCAGCCGACCTGGCCGAGTTCTTGGAGACGCTCAATTCGGAGCCAGTCGACATGCTGATTTTCAACCCTCAAACCGCCACCGATACCGCCACCCGCATCCGTGACGCTGCGGAGGAGAACGACATCGCGATCGTCGAGATCGCGGAGACGCCGGAGGAAGGCACCAACTTCCTCGACTACTTCGAAGACCGCGTCAACGCGCTGTCGGAAGCCGCGAAGGCGTAGCATATCGGCAGAGCGTCCGGCGATCCCATCTCTCGTGCCTCCAGGGTGTCCTGGGGGCTTTCCGCCGTTAATCTGGAAGGTTTTTATGCTGGTGCAGTTTCATCAGGCCGCGGTGGACCCGCTGTGGTCGGACCTGAATTTGACGGTCGAGTCGGGCGAGTTCATCGCGGTGCTGGGCCCGAACGGTGTGGGTAAGTCCACGCTGCTGGGCACCATCATGGGCACCCGCGATATCACGGCCGGCCGCGTGGAGGTCAACGGGCGGTTCGGTTATATCCCGCAGCAGCGCATGTTTCCGGAAGATTTGCCGATGCGGGTCCGCGACTTAGTCTCCTTGTCGCTGGCCCATGGTGTGGTGCGTCGTCGGACTGCGTCGCGGGCGCGTGTCGACGAATTACTGGCCCACGTGGGTGCTACTGGCATTGCGGACCGGTCGGTGGGAAGGCTGTCGGGCGGGCAGCAACAGTTGGTGCGCCAGGCCCAGGCGTTGGCGAACGATCCGGACATTTTGCTTGCCGACGAGCCCCTGCTCAGTTTGGATGTGGCAAAGCAACAGGAGGTCGTCGATAAGCTCGATGCTCGTCGCCGTGAACGCGGGACCGCGGTGCTTTTTGTTACCCACGGGATTAATCCGATTCTGCGAGTGACCGACCGGGTCGTGTATCTGGCGCCGCATGGGCACACGATCGGGACCGTGGCCGAGGTGATGCGCTCCGAGGTGCTCAGCGAACTGTATAACACGCGGGTAGATGTGGTGGAGATCGACGGCCGAATGGTGGTGTTATAAATGATCGCCGACTTATGGGCTGATACGCAGTATTTGCTCAGCGTTGATTTTGTGCAGACGTCCCTGGTGGCCTGCGCGTTCCTGGGGCTGCTGTCCGGGGTGATGACCAGCCTGATCGTGTTACGCCAGATGTCTTTTTCAGTGCACGCGACCAGCGAGCTGGCCCTGATGGGCGCGTCGGCGGCCCTGCTTTTTGGGCTCAACATTGGGCTGGGCGCGGTGGCCGGGTCGATCGTGGCGGCGATCGTGCTCGCACTGCTGGGCATGCGCGGCCAGCAGGACTCGGCCGTGGGCGTGGTGATGAGCGCAGGCATGGGACTGTCAGTGCTGTTTCTGCACCTCTACCCGGGCAATTCGGCGACGGCGATGACGCTTCTGATGGGTCAGATCGTGGGCGTGTCGACGGCGTCGCTGTGGCTGCTGATCGCCACGACCGTCATCGTTGTTCTGGCCGTCGTCGTGTTCTGGCGGCCCATCCTGTTTGCCTCCGCCGACCCCGTCATGGCGCGCGCCGCCGGCGTCCCCGTGCGCGCCGTGGCCGTGGGTTTCGCCGTCCTGGTCGGATTGGCCTCCGCCCAGTCCGTCCAGGTCGTCGGTGCGCTGCTGGTGATGGCACTGCTGATCACCCCGGGCGCGGCGGCAGTCCAGATCACCTCGAGCCCGATCCGCGCAGTCATATGGTCGGTCGTGTTCGCGGAACTGTCCGCCGTCGGCGGGTTCATCCTGTCCCTGGCCCCGGGCGTCCCGGTCAGCGTGTTCGTCGCGGGTATCTCCTTTCTCATCTACCTGGTGTGTCGCGCAATCGGTTGGTGGCGCAAGCGCGGAGCCACCCGCGATGAGCTCGCTGCGAACTCACGACACTAAACAGCGCTTCACAGGTGAACCGGTAATCCAGCGGCTTCTCGCACAGCTCTGATCGCCCCGCCCCGCGCCGCCGGGTGCATGTTCAGCTCCGGCTCTCCCCCGTAGGCCGGCACCCAATAATCCAAACCACCGATCTTCTCAATGTGGCCATAGCGGGGTCGGTCGCGGTCGTCGTCGTTACGCCCATTATCGAAATCGCACAGCATGGTGTAGTTGTCCATCTCGGATTCCCCGCCATCCTTGTACGCCGTGATGTGGTGCATCTGGCATTCGTCGGCCGGCTTGCCGCAGCCCGGCCAGGCGCACACCGGCGTTTTCAGGCGTTGGCGCAGCCGCTCTTTCAAGGTGGCGAATCGGCGCGGGCCCAGCTGCTCATTGTTGGGGTCGCGCAGGCGGTACAGTTCCAGATCTTCGCCGGTGATTTCGTCGACAAGCAAAGCAAAACCTGCGTCGGCAAGCTTCGCGGAGACGAAATCGGCCCCGGTCATCACAGTGCCATTCGTCAGCGCCAGGCGCACCTTATCGGGACCGGCGCCCTCCCAGCTCAGCGCCTCCCCGTTGAGCGGCACGATGATCGCCGGCGCCAGCTCCGGGCCTGTCCCATCGCCGGAGGTCGCCAGCCGCAGCAGCGCCTCCGCCGGCTCAATGCCGTGCTCGCGCGCGAACGATGTCGCCTTGTCCATCGCCGCCTTCACCAGGTGCGCCGGCCCGCGCAGCTTCATATCGCTTAACGACGAATCCGGCACCGCTTTACTACTCAGCTTCATCTCCGGGTTCTGGGCCGTATCGCCGTTGTACTCAGCGACCAGCTCGCGTGCCCGCTTCCGTAGGGTACGCAGCACGGGCGCGCACGACGCCAACTCCTGGCGTAGCTCCCACTTCCGATTCTTGTCGCGGAGCTTGCGCACGAAGCTTTCGATCTCATTCATCGTGTTAAACGTGTGCTCCATCGCCGTCAAGATAGCGCACACGGCGGCCTGTTTGCGGCTCGCGTTGGTGTCGGTGCAGTACACGTCGGCAAGGCGCGCAATGGTTTTCGCCATGGTGGCGTCGAGGCCTTCGTGGCACAGGTCGATCACGCTCATGCCGGCGGCATCACTGAGCACGTCCAGCGGCGAGCGCCAACCTGTGGCGAAGGCTTTCAGGGCTTCTTTTTCGTTCATGACCCTGACGCTAAAACATTATTCGCGGCCGCGTTTTCGGGCAGAAAAAATCTGTGGATAACTCTGAGTTATCCACAGATTTTGGGGTTTCCACGGTCAGCACCTCATGAGCCGGCCCGGCGCGGGTTAGGCTGTGGGGTTACGCCTCTGGCGGGCGAATTCGCTCAGCACCACACCGGCGGCTACGGAGGCGTTGAGGGATTCGACCCAGTCCGTCGTCGGAATGGACATGATCGTGTCGCAGTTTTCCCGCACCAGCCGCGAAATGCCCTTGCCTTCGGAGCCCACCACGATGAGGACATTGTCGCGGCCGCCGTCGTACGTGTCCAGCGTGTGCTCCCCACCGGCATCGAGCCCGACCACCTGGTAGCCGTTCTTCTGGAACTGCTGCACGGTGCGCGTCATGTTCGTCTCGCGCGCCACCGGCAGCCGCGCCGCCGTGCCCGCCGAGGTCCGCCACGCCACGCCCGTGACTTGGGCGCTGCGCCGCTCCGGGATGATCACCCCGTGGCCGCCGAAGGCCGCGGTGGATCGGATCACGGCCCCCAGGTTGCGCGGGTCGGTGATGTTGTCCAGCAGCACGAACATGCCTTTTTCGCCGCGGTCGCGCACGCTGGACAGCAGGTCGAAGGCGTTGGCGTATTTATAGGGCGCGATTTGCAGCCCGATGCCTTGGTGCAGGGTGTTGCCCACCAGGCGGTCTAGTTCGTGGCGCGCGATCTCACGGGTGGGGATATTCCGCTCATGGGCGATCTGCACGGCTTCGGCCAGGCGATCGTCGGCACCTGCGCCCTGGGCAACAATCAGCGCTTCCGCCGGCACGTCAGCGTGCAGGCATTCGATAACCGGGTTGCGGCCCACCACCAAATCCGGCTGTTCGCGCTCATGCCTGCCGGAGTTGCTGCGGTCGCGCTGCACCTTAGCTTTGTGTTTTGCGTGGTAGACGCGGTCTTCGGCTTTGGGCGTGGGGCCTTTGCCGCGCAGGCCGCGCCGGTTTTTTCCGCCGGTGCCTTTGGTGGCGCCTTTCTTGCTTGTTTGGCGTACGTCGGGGCGTCGATAAGGTTTTGCCATTGTTTAGTCCTTCAGTGTCCAGGTGGGGCCGTCGGCGGTGTCGGTGACGTCGATGCCGGCTTCGGTGAGCCGGTCGCGTACGGCGTCGGCGGTGTCCCAGTCTTTGTTGGCGCGAGCTTCTGCCCGGCGGGTGAGTTCGGCGCGCACGAGTACGTCGAGCGCGTGGTGGGCGTCGTCGCTTGTCGACGATTGGTCCTGCCATTGTCCTGGGTCCACTCCGAGGACTGCTGTCATGGCGCGGACTTGGCCGGCGAGTTCTGTGGCGGTCTTGTCGTCGCCACGCGCGAGTGCGCTGTTTCCTTCGCGGACCGCGTTGTGGATTTCGGCCAGTGCGCGTGGGACGCCGAAATCGTCGTTAAGCGCCTCGGCGAAAGCGTCGGTCCAGTGGGTGGGTTGGGCATCGGGTAGCTTGCCGACGAAGGCTTCGATCCTGCGGTAGCCGGCGGCCGCTTCGTGGAGTGCCTCGGGGGAGTACTCGAGGACGCTGCGGTAGTGGGCGCTGCCCAGGTAGTAGCGCAGTTCGACGGGGCGGACCATGTCGAGCATCTTGGGTACCGAGAGTACGTTGCCGAGGGATTTCGACATTTTTTCGCCGCTCATGGTCACCCAGTGGTTGTGCATCCAGTAGTTGGCGAACTTGTCGCCGACTGCGTGGGATTGGGCCTGTTCGTTTTCGTGGTGCGGGAACTGCAGGTCGAGGCCGCCGCCGTGGATGTCGAACTGGCCGCCGAGGTACCAGGTGGACATGGCGGAGCACTCGAGGTGCCAACCGGGCCGGCCGTTGCCCCAGGGTGTCGGCCAGTGCGGTTCGCCAGGTTTCGCAGCCTTCCACAGGGCGAAGTCGAGCGCGTGGCGCTTGCCGCGGTTATCGGTTTCGCCCTGGGCGTCCTGGCCGAGCTCATCGACCCGGTTGCCGGAAAGCGAGCCGTAGTCACCGCCGGCATCCACCCAGGCTTGCACGTCGAAGTACACGGAACCGTCGGCGGCATAGGCGTAGCCGTTGTCGATGAGGCGCTGCATGTAGTCGACCATTTGGGTGACGTGCCCGGTCGCACGCGGTTCGACGCTGGGCGGCAACACACCAAGCGTGTTGTAGGCCCAGGTGAATTCGCGCTCGTAGTGGCTGACCCATTCCCACCAGGGCCGGCCGGCGTCGGCGGCTTTGTTGAGGATTTTGTCGTCGATGTCGGTGACGTTGCGCACGAACGCCACATCGTAGCCTTGGGCGGAAAACCAGCGGCGGACGATGTCGAAAGCCACTCCGCTGCGCACATGCCCGATGTGGGGCTGTGCTTGCGGGGTGGCGCCGCACAGGTAGATGGAGACGTGTCCTTCCCGCACGGGCTGGAAGTCACGCAGTGTACGTGTTGCGGTGTCGAAGATGCGTTGAGTCACACGGCCTAGTTTAGACCACACCTATTAGTACTTCGGTTGCCCGTCGATTCCGCGCCAACTGGGCCGCATTTCTTCGACGCGGCGGTAGTACTGGCTGTCCTTCAGCATCATGGCGGCGTCCTCGTCGACGACGACCGTGGCGTTGGTGTGCAGCTGGAGCACGCTGGCGGGGCACGACGCAGATACGGGCCCTTCGACGAGGCGTGCCACGGCGCGCGCTTTACCCTGCCCGGTGGCGATCAGCAGTGCCTGGTTGGAGCGCAGAATCGTGCCCAGGCCTTGGGTGATGGCGTGCTTCGGAACATCGTCGATGGTGTCGAAGAAGCGGGCGTTGTCTTTCACGGTTTGGGCGTGCAGCACCTCCACCCTTGTCGACGAGCGCAGGGAGGTCGCAGGCTCATTGAAGCCGATGTGCCCGTTGGTGCCAATCCCCAGCAGCTGACAATTGATACCACCCGACATCACGATCGCATCTTCATACTCCTGCGCCGCGATCCACGGCTTATCGCTCATGCCGTTAGGCGAGTGCACGTCGGAATCATTGATGTCGATGTGGTTGGTGAACTCGTTGCGGATCACGTAGTGGTAGCTCTGCTCATGCTCCGGCGGCACGCCGATATATTCGTCCAGGCAGAAGGCCTTGGTCCCCTTGAAGGAGATCTCGCCGGCTTCGCAGCGGCGGATCAGTTCCTGGTACGTTTTCAGCGGGGTGGAGCCGGTGGCTAGTCCCAGCACGGCGCCGGGACGGAGGTTTGCTGCGATGATGTCGGCGGCAGTCTGGGCGACATCGTCGGGGGTGCGACGAATCAAAATTTCCATGTTTTTACTGTAGCGGACAGGTTCCGCTCGCTATATTTCCTGGACGTCCACTAATGCCGTGGCGATCGCCGCCCGCCCTTCCCCGCTGCCGGTAAAGCCCATGTGATCGGTCGTGGTCGCGGCCACGCTGACCGGCGCGCCGAGCGCCTCCGACAGGACCTGCTGCGCCTCCTCGCGGCGCGGCCCGAACTTCGGGGTCTGCCCGATCAGCTGCGCGCTGACGTTGAGCACCCGGTGGCCGTGCTTGTCCAGGAGCTCGCGCAGCTCAGTAAGCAGCTGCACGCCGGTCACGCCGTCGTACTCCGGCCTACCCACCCCGACGAAACTGCCCAGATCACCCAGTCCGCAGGCGGACAAGACAGCATCGACCACCGCGTGGGAAACAACGTCGCCGTCGGAGTGGCCTTCACAACCGTCGTCGTCCGCGAACAGGACCCCGGCGATCCAGCACTCTTTACCGGCTTGGATCTGGTGGGCATCAAAGGCGGTGCCCACGCGCAGGTTGTTGAGCGGGTTGTCGGATTCGGTCATCAGATGACTCCTTTAGTCAGCGGGTACCTCGAACACGGTGGGTTCGGCCTCGTCGGTGATGGTGGTGGCCAGTGTCAGGTCGATGGGCGTGGTGATCTTAAACGCCATCGGATCGCCGTTGACGCAGGTCACGTCCACGCCGAACCATTCCATCAGGCTCGCGTCATCGGTGGCGACGAAGCCAGGGTCGGTCGTCGAAAAGTACTGTTCATTGGCGCGGCGCAACTGCGCAAGGTCGAAGCCTTGGGGCGTTTGCACGGCGCGGAGGCGTGCGCGATCGGGCGTGCCGACGACGAGATCCCCCGCAACCTCTTTGATGGTGTCAGCGACGGGGACGACGGGCACAACGGCGGGGGCGCCGGCCAAGACGGTGCGGGCGACGCGGGCGATCATGCCTGGTGGGGTGAGTGCGCGCGCGGCGTCGTGGATCAGGACGACAGCGTTGTCGTCGTCAATTGCTTGCAGCCCCGCCCAAATGCTGTCGGCGCGTTCGCCGCCGCCGTGGATGAAACGGACCTGCGGGTGCCCAGCAAAAGCCTGCCGGGCGTGGTTTTCCATGTCGGGGCTGACCAGCACGATGATCTCGTCGACGATCTCGGCGGTTTCCATCGCCGTGACGGAACGCTCGACCAGCGAGCGGCCGCGCAGGCGGACGAATGCTTTGGGGATATCTGCACCCAAGCGGGTTCCGCGCCCGGCGGCGGCGATGATGGCGATGACTTTGCGGGACACAGTAGTCGACCGCCGGTTTAGGACGTGCCGTTCTCGTCTGCGTCTTCGTCGTCGAAGCTGAGGTCGTCGATATCGATATCGTCCTCATCGTCGAACTCGCCGGCAGGCTTGTCGGCCTTGGCGTGACGCTGCATCATCTCCTGGATTTCCTTCTCCAGTTCGTCAGCCTTCTTCTCGTCGACAGGCTGCGCCAGGGCGAGCTCGCCGACCAAGATCTGACGGGCCTTGCCCAGCATGCGCTTCTCACCGGCGGAGAGTCCGCGGTCCTGGTCGCGCCGCCACAGGTCGCGCACCACTTCGGCGACCTTGTTGATGTCGCCGGACGCGAGGCGTTCCTGGTTGGCCTTGTAGCGCCGCGACCAGTTTCCGGCCTCTTCCACGTCGGTTTCACGCAGCACGGAGAAGACCTTTTCCAGGCCTTCCTTGCCGACGACGTCACGCACACCGACCATTTCGGTGTTCTTGATGGGCACGCGCACTTCTAGGTCAGACTGCAGGATCTTCAGAACGAGGAATTCGAGCTTCTCTCCGCCCATTTCCCGTTCTTCGATGTCGGCGATGCGGGCGGCTCCGTGATGTGGGTAAACGACCACTTCTCCGACTTTGAATTCCATTGCTGCTCCTTCACGCGCACGTCTTGCGGGCCGTTCACGGCCACAGATGATCGCCCCCATTCTATCACCATGTGAAAACGAACACCGATCCGGCCGCGGGGGTAGGGAAAATATGAAAAGTTTACCCCCGGTTGACCCCAAAGGGTTCACGGCGTTGAGCAGCAGTTCCCTTAAGTTCCGTCCAAAGTGTGTATCTAGCAGGCATTAATACTAAGCTCAACTGTTGTTACACGCCCTGTTCACTGTCGCGTGCACCTCACGCCACCCGGTGAACTTACAACGATGGAGGACCCCCACAGTGAAGTCCCAGAAGTCGGCACTGCGTCGCGGAGCAGCCGTTTCCGCCGCTGCCCTGTCCGCCCTGCTCCTTGCTTCGTGCTCGGCTGGTCAGATTACTCAGACCTCAAGCCAGGTTGCACCGGTCGACGGCGCCACCATGTACACGGAGAACGACGAGCTCGCGGTCCAGGATGTCACCATTGTGCTGGAGGAAAACGGCGATGCTTCGCTGAAGTTCACCGCCAGCAACCAGGACGTCACCCACGCTGAGCACACCCTTGAGTCCATCACCGTGGCCGGCGAAGAGGTCGACCATGACAGCATCGATCCCCTGAAGTACAACTGCACCGTCGTTGCAGGTTCCGCAGACTTCCTGGATTCGATCCCGCAGAGCGAGGACGGCTGCGTGCAGTACGTCGAGACCGGCGTGGAGAACCAGGACTTCGCCTACGGCGGCACCCAGGAGGTCGTGTTCAACTTCGATACCGGCCCACTGACCCTCAACGCTGCCGTGTCCGCACCTTCCCTGCCTGCAGGCCAGGTCCCACGCGGCCCTGAGACCAACGTGTCCAACGAGGACCAGGCAGAGCTGGACGCGAACAACTAGCTCGCTTATCGACGATTCCTCCGTCGCTTTCGCCGCAGCCACACCACCCGGTGTGCTGCGGCTTTGTCTTATGCTAGGAGCCACTATGGCGAAGAAACAGAAAACCGTCCACACCTGTTCCGAGTGTGGCTACTCCTCCCCGAAGTGGCTGGGGCGTTGCCCGGACTGTGGCTCGTGGGGCACCTTGCAGGAATCAGCTCCCCTGGCACCCGCTGGGGGTTCGCGGGCCGCGGTATCGGCGCGCAATGCCCAGATTCAAGCACTCACCCCCACGGCGCCGGCGCAGCCGATCACGAAGGTCGACGCCTCTGCGACGGCGCGCCAACCCTCAGGCATTGGGGAGCTGGACCGCGTGCTTGGCGGTGGCGTAGTCCCCGGCTCCGTGGTGCTCATGGCGGGCGAGCCAGGCGTGGGCAAATCCACCCTGCTATTAGAGGTGGCCAGCAAGTGGGCGGGGGTTAATCGTCGACAAGCACTGTACGTTACTGCGGAAGAATCGGCAGGCCAGGTCCGTTCGCGGGCGGAACGCACCGGCGGGATGAAGGACACACTTTTTCTGGCGGCAGAATCGAATCTGGATGTGGTCTTTGGGCACGTGGAGCAGCTCAAGCCGAGCCTGATCATTGTGGACTCGGTGCAAACCATGATCGCGCCCGGTGTGGAAGGCGTGGCGGGAGGTGTGGCGCAATCGCGGGCTGTGACGGCGGCGTTGACCAGCCTGGCAAAGACGACGAATATTCCGATCATGCTGGTGGGGCACGTGACGAAGGACGGCAATGTGGCCGGGCCCCGCGTGCTGGAACACCTGGTGGATGTGGTGCTGAACTTTGAGGGCGATAGGCAATCCAGCCTGCGGATGCTGCGCGGCATCAAGAATCGTTTCGGCGCGACCGATGATGTGGGCTGTTTCGAGCAGACGGCCGACGGGATCCGCGAGGTGCCCGACCCCAGCGGCCTGTTCCTGTCGCACCGGGGCCACACCCCGGACGGTTCCGCCGTGACGGTGGCGATGGATGGGGTGCGGCCCATGCTGGCTGAGGTGCAGGCGCTGACGGTGGACCCGGTGAATAAGTCGCCACGGCGCGTGGTGACGGGCCTGGATTTCAACCGAGTGCCCATGGTGCTGGCGGTGCTGCAGGCGCGCTGCGGGCAGCGCACGAATGACAAGGACGCCTATGTGGCAACCGTGGGCGGGGTGAAGATCACCGAGACAGCCACCGATCTTGCGGTGGCGCTGGCGACGTGGTCGAGTCTCCACGAGACTCCCCTACCGCCGAAAACCGTCGTCATCGGCGAGGTCGGCTTGGCGGGCGAACTGCGGCGGGTGCCGAATCTGGCGCGCCGACTCCAGGAAGCTGCACGCTTGGGTTACAAGCGGGCCATCGTCCCCGCGGGTGAGGACGTGTCGGTCTCAGGTATGAAGGTCTCACAGGTGGGCACGCTTTCCGAAGCCCTGAATCTGCTAGCGCCGGGCAGGAACTAAACTTCTGTGGCATGAGTGAATCCTCCTTGGTGCCTCCCGCAACACTGCGCGAAACGTTGGTCCGGCTGGCCCCCGGTACCGAACTACGCGACGGCCTGGAAAGAATCCAACGTGGCCGCACCGGGGCGCTCATCGTGCTTGGCGACGACCCCGCCGTCATCGACGTATGCGACGGCGGCATTAGCTTCGACGTGCCCTTCGCCCCCACTCTGCTGCGCGAACTGTCCAAGATGGATGGTGCCGTCGTGCTGTCGACGGATTGCACGCGCATCATTAAGGCGAACGTGCAGCTAGTCCCCTCGCCCTCCTACCCCACTGGAGAGTCAGGGACGCGGCACCGCTCGGCGGAACGCACCGCGCTACAGACCGGCCGGCCCGTGATTGCGGTGAGCGCGTCGATGAACACCATCACCTTGTACGTGGAAGGCCAGCGCTACGTGCTGGTGGAACCGGCTGCCATCATGACTCGCGCCAACCAACAGTTGGGCACAATGGAGCGCTACCGCACCAGGCTCGACCTAGCGAACCAACGCCTCTTCGTCGCAGAGATGAACAACTACGCCACGGTGTCCGATGTGATCAGCGTGATGCAGCGCGAACTGCTGCTTAAGCGCGCCGGCCAGGACCTAGACCGCGATGTGCTAGAGCTGGGCACCGACGCGCGTCAGCTCGCTCTCCAGCTCACCGAATTGCGCGGCGACAACGACACCCAGATCAACCTGCTCGTGCGCGACTATCTGGTCTGCCCCGGTGTTCCTTCCGCGGAGGATGTCGCCGAGGTTACCGCGGCGCTGGACCGGCTGCCGGATTCGCAGCTTCTCACCCCGGCCCCGATCGCCCGGGCGCTCAACCTGCCGGGCACGGAGGAAACGCTGGTGCGTGAGATTGTGCCGCGCGGCTACCGGGCGCTGGCACGGGTGCCCCGGGTGCAGGAATTCCTCATGGACCACTTGATTGAGGCTTTCGGTGACTTGAACGGCCTGTTGGAGGCAAGCGTTGAGGAGATCGCTGAAGCAGACAACGTGTCTTCGCTGTGGGCGCGCCACGTCCACGAAGGATTGCAGCGCCTCAGCTAGCCCACGCTAGTTCAGGTTGAAAGGCGTGGCGTCGGAGTTATTGTCGCCGATTACGCCGTACAAAACATAGGCGCCGGCAGGCACAGGCTGGCGGTCGGTGCACTGGCCCGGCGCGGAGCCGGTGCGGGACCACACTGCCTGGTAGTTGCGGGTCTGGCCCGGCTCAAAGGTGACGTCCCCGGTGATCACGGAGGGATAGCAGTCGGTGTCGGACCAGATGCGGCGGTTGGATCCCATGTCGTAAACCTCGAAGCGCAGGGTGTCGTCTTCGAGTGTGAGTTCGCAGTCGGCGCCCGTGGGGTTGGTTACTTCCATGAACATTTGGGGTTGTTCGTTGGCGCCGTAGGTTGGTTTGCTGGTGGAGGCCACAACGCGCAGGTCATCGATCTCGCAGGAGGTTTTGTCGGCGAGGTTTTCGCTGCTCCGCTCCGGCTCGGACGAAGCCTCAGATTCGGATTCAGTCTCAGTTTCCGTTTCGGGCTCAGTCTCTGTTTCGGCGGTCGTCTCGTCGTCAAGTTCGACGGTCGGTGTGGCCGGGGTCGGCGGGGCGGAGCTGACGGTTTCGTTGGGTTGCTCGTCGTTGCCGGCGGAGCGGCCCCAGGCGGTCAGTGCCCACACAATGAGCGCAACGACGACAAGGATGATCACCACGGCGGCGACGCGGCGGCGGACGTAGTACTTCTCTGGGAGTCGATGCGGTTGTTGTGTCACACCATCAACTCTAAAACTCGACGGGCCTTACCTGCGGGATTCACGCCGCGGCGTGTCTCAACCCTCCACCCGCGCCCTAGACCACGCCGTGTTTGACTACTTCTTCGATGCGGCCGTCGGACAGGCGGTAGCGCGCGGCCACGACACCGAGTTCGCCGGCGTGCAGCGCCTTGTGGATCGACGGGATGCGCGTGATCAGCTGGTCAGCGGTGATCGCGGCATGGGCTGCCTCGACGTTCTCGGCTTCGATATCGCCGTCAATCTTGGATTCCAGCACGCTGGGCACGATCTTTTCGATGAACACGCGCTGGGAGTCAACCGGAACCTCGCCGGTTTTCGTCGCGGCGATCGCAGCCCCCACCGCGCCGCAGGATTCGTGGCCGAGCACCACGATCAACCCGATATTGAGGTTTTTCACCGCGAATTCCAGCGAGCCCAGCACGGCCGCGTCGGTGCATTCGCCCGCGGTGCGTACGACGAAGAGGTCGCCGAAGCCGGTGTCAAAGATCAGTTCGACGGGCGCGCGGGAATCGGAACACGCCAGCACGGCTGCGATCGGGTCCTGCCCGCTTTGCAGCTCTTCACGACGCTCAGCATAAGAGTGCGGATGCTCGGGGGATTGCCCTGCGAAACGCTTATTGCCTTCCTTGAGCAGGTCCCAGATTTGCTGTGGTGTTTTGTTGTGAGGCATAGGCCTATTATGTCACCTAGGCTGTGAGGAATGAGCACGAACGCCGCGAATTTTCCCCGTAACACGGTTATCGATTGGTTCGAGGCTAATGCCCGCCCCCTGCCCTGGCGCGAGCCGGCGACGACTCCCTGGGCGATCCTGCTTTCAGAGGTGATGAGCCAGCAGACCCCGGTGGCGCGCGTGGCCCCGGTCTGGCATAAATGGTTGCAGCGCTGGCCCGACCCGGCCACGTTTGCGCAGGCAGAGCCCGCAGAAGTGTTGCGCGCTTGGGGCACTTTGGGCTATCCGCGCCGCGCGCTGCGCCTGCTGGAGTGCGCGCAGGTGATCGTCGATAAGCATGGCGGTGAGGTGCCGTCGGATGTCGACGAGTTGCTGGCGCTGCCGGGGATCGGCGATTATACGGCGCGCGCGGTGGCGTGTTTCGCGTATCAGCGCAATGTGCCGGTGGTGGATACGAATGTGCGTCGCATGTACGCGCGCATGGTGGATGGGCGGCCGATCGCTCCGCCGGCTTCGAAGCGCGAGTTAGCGGAGGTTGAGGCTTTGCTTCCCGACGATAAGGGCCCCATCTTTTCCGCCGGCCTCATGGAGCTGGGCGCGCTGATCTGCACCGCCACTTCCCCGCGGTGCGAACAGTGCCCCGTTCAGGCGCACTGCAACTGGTTCCAAGCAGGCAAACCCGCCCCCACCGAAGAGGAGCTGCGCAAGAAAAAGGTGCAGAAATTTGCGGGCACAGACCGGCAGGTCCGCGGACTGATCATGAAGGTGCTGCGCGAGGCGGAGGCTCCGGTGCCACGCGAGGAGATCGACATCGTCTGGCCCGACGGCGCCCAGCGTGACCGGGCACTCTTTTCGCTTCTCGACGATGGCCTCGCCGAACAGGACGCGTCAGGCCTGTTCCACCTGCCGCGCGCTTAGCTACTTCCAGCGGCCACGGAAATTGAGGCCGCCGGGCAGGTTGACATAGAACCCGCCGCGCGAGTTCAAGGTCACCGGCCCCACCTTCGTGGAGGTGGAAAGCCCGGATTTGGACACGTTGATCCAGGAATTCTTGCCGATCTTTTTCTTATCGCGGTAGTACAAGCCCATGGCTTGGAAGTATACCCAGAACTGCTGCTCGCCTTGGGCCCGTGGGATAAGATTCGTCGCATGAGAAGAATTCGTCGTCAAGCAAAGAAGTGCGTGGCTGTCGCTACCGCCGCCGCGCTACTGGCCGGAATAGCCGTACCCGCCCAGGCGCAACAATCCAGTCAGCCCGATAGCGCGCTGACCTGGCAGGACCCTTTCTACCTGCCGCCGGAGGAGATTCCGGCGCCCGGCACGCTGATCCGCACCCAGCCGGCGCCGCAACTGCTCAATATCCTGGGCCCGGACTTCCCGGGCTATGCGCAGAAGATTCTGTACTCGTCGACGACGATCCACGGCGACCCCGTAGCCGTGTCCGGATTCACCATCGAACCGGCCAACCCCTGGCGTGGGGAAGGCCCCACCCCAACGGTGGTGTTCGCACCCGGCACGCGCGGGTCCGGCGACGCGTGCGCACCGTCGAAGGGCCCGGGCCTGTACGGCCAGGTGGACCCTGCCAACCAAGCCCTGGGCATCAACTACGAAATCCCCTTCTACCAGGCCGCCAGCCTGCTGGGCATGCGCGTGGTGGTCACCGACTATATCGGCCTGGGCACCCCCGGCGCGCACAGCTACGTACTGCACACGGAGGAAGGCCACGCGGTACTGGACGCGGCGCGCGCCACCACGCCGGCGGACCAGCCGGTCGGTTTTTACGGCTACTCCCAGGGCGGCGGGGCCGTGGCGGCCGCGGCAGAGCTGCACTCCACCTACGCCCCTGAGGTGAACCTGGTGGGCACGTATTCCGGTGCCGCACCTGCCGGTTTGATCGATGTGATGGACGGGGTGGACCGCTCCTCGATCGTGGCGGTGCTGGGCTTCGCCTACCACGGGTGGGGCGCGCGCTACCCATTTTTCACCGAGGCTTTCGACGACATCACCAACGAGCGCGGTAAGCAGATGCTCGCAAGCACGAAGGATGCCTGTATTTTCGATGCGGCCGTGCAGTGGGCCATGACCGACACGTCAACGCTGACCACCACCGGCGAGTCTTTCGCGCAGGTGGCTTTGCGTGACCCGCGCGTGGTCGAACTCATGGAGTCCCAGAAACTAGGCCAGAAACCACTAAGCGCGCCGATCTTGGTGGCCACCGGCGGCAACGATGACGTCGTGCCCAGCCCACAAACCACGCAGATGGCACGCGACTACTGCGCCCAGGGAGCCATGGTCACGCATATCGACGAGGGCGTTGCCGAGCTGACACCAGGGGTAAAGATCGGACTGAACCACGCCGGCGGCATATTCACCCAGGCGCTTCCTGCGGCCAACTGGTTGAAGGACCGCTTCAACGGCGTGCCCGCGCCGAACCACTGCGGCACCTTCTAACCAGCAGTTCCGGTTACATAAGGTCGCGCAGGACCGGATCGGCGATGCGCAGCACCGCGGCCTTGGCTTCTTCCGCCGTCCACGAATCAACGGCGTAGGCCGCCATCTGCTGGCAGGTCGAACGGTCGTGCAGGCGCAGGGCCGCGCGCACGGCGTTGACCTTGCTTGGCGCCATCGACAGTGACGACACACCCAGGCCCACCAGCACCAACGCCAGCAGCGGGTCGCCGCCGGCCTCACCGCACACGCCGATGTGCTTGCCGGTCGCGTTGCCGCCCTCGCAGGTGGCCTTGATCATGTTCAGCACGGCGGGCTGCCACGGATCCAGCAGATCCGACAGCGCGCCCTCCATGCGGTCGGCGGCCATGGTGTACTGCGAGAGGTCGTTCGTGCCGATCGACGCGAAGTCCGCCTCCGAGAGCACATACTTTGAACGGATCGCAGCGGCCGGGGTTTCCACCATCACGCCCGCTTTCGGCAGGCCGGCTGCGCGCGCCTTGTCGACGAACCACCGGGTCTCTTCCACGGTGGACACCATGGGGGCCATCACCCACAGGTCCGCACCCGTTTCCTTGTAGGCGGCGGCCAAAGCTTCCAGTTGCTCGTCGAGAAGATCCTCACGCGCCTGGCTGAGCCGCAGGCCGCGGCGGCCCAAAGCAGGGTTTTCCTCCTCGCCCAAGTTGGCGAAGCTCAACGGCTTGTCGGCGCCGGCATCGAGGGTACGTACGACGACGCGCCGGCCACCGAAAGCGCGAAGCACTTCGGTATATGTGGCGGTTTGCTCCTCCACGGTGGGGGCGGTTTCGCGCGAGAGGAAGAGAAATTCGGTGCGGAAGAGCCCGGAGCCTTCCAGGTCGAAAGCGGCAGCCTTCTTCGCGTCCTCGGCGGTGCCGATATTGGCCAGCAGCTTCACGGGGTGGCCATCGCGGGTCGCGCCCTCACCGGAGGAGCCCGCCAGGGCGGTGGCGCGGCGGTGGGAACGCTCAGCCAGCTCATCGGTGTCGTCCTGGGTGGGGCTGACGATGATCTCCCCTACCCCGCCGTCGAGTGCGACCACGCCGCCGGGGACGAGGTTGTCGGCGATGCCGGTGGCCTTCACCACTGCCGGGATCCCCAGCTGCGCGGCCAGGATTGCGGTGTGCGAGGTCGGCCCGCCCTCCGAGGTGATGATGCCGCGCACCAACTCCGGGTCGAGGGTGGCGGTTTCCGCAGGTGCCAGGTCCACGGCCACGATCACGCTTGGCTCTGTCATCGTCGGCACGCCCGGCTCCTCAAGCCCGCGGAGGCGAGCGATGGCGCGGTCGCGCACGTCGTAGAGGTCGGTGACCCGCTCCGCCATGTAGCCGCCGAGTTTGCGCAGCTTTGTCGCGAAGTTTTCCACCGCATCATGGACCGCGCGGGTGACACCGGAGCCCTTTTTCAGCTCCTTGGTCACGGTGCGCAGCAAGCCGCGGTCGGTGGCAAGGCCAGCCGTGGCCTGCAAAATAGCCTTGGAGGTTTCGGGGGCTTCGTCGGCACGCGCGTTCAGGCCATCGGCGACCTTCTGGAAGACCTCCTTGATGCGGGCGGTATCTTCCTCCGGGTTGGTGCAAGCGGGCTCGTTGGTGTCGACGCCTGCCGGCGGGGTGATGAACACGGCCGGGCCGAAAGCGGTGCCGGCGGACACCCCAACTCCGTGGATGATGGTGCGGGTACTCATTGTCTTAATTGTCCTTTCGCTGAGCGCCCAGGCGCTCAATGTGGAGGGTGAGATAGGCGATCTCTTCGTCGTTTAGATCCGCGTCGAAACGCAACTCGACGATGGCGGCCACCTGCTGCGCGCACTGCACGGCCTCAGGGTAGGTCTCCAAAATCTGAACAGTCAAGGGATCCGCCAAGGCCGTCAGCTGCTCTCCGCTGGCCAGCCTGGTGAACAGGTAACGCATATGGGTGATGAAACGCGCGGCGGCTATCGACGATTGTTCCAGCTCAATGCCATAAAAAGCGCCAATGACGCTGAGGATCTGCTGGATCACACCCGTCATCTTGTAGGTGTAAGACAAATCACCGCTGGCAAAACCGGCGTTGACGAAATGCAACGCGAAAGCAATGGCCTCAGAATCCGCCAGAGGCTGCTCCAGATCCCGGTTGACGTACTCCAAGAGTCGCTGGGCCAAGGCGAGCTCCCGCGGATAGAGGTGGCGCACCTCCGCCTCTAGGGGGTAGGTGAAATCGTGCTCGAACTGCTGGCGTTCGATCGCGCCGTGCAGGTGATCGGCCAGGGCGGTGATGAGGGTGACCTTTTCGCGGAACGCGGCGGGGGCGTCGATCGAGACGAGTGCCTCATTGATGGTGGCGATGGCCTCGCCCGGGATCATGGCGAGCATCTCACCGAGGTGATCCGGGTCGCGGCCGTCGGCAGGCACAAATACTTTCTGGACGCGGGCCTGATCGACCTCGTCGCCAACGTGGGCGCCGAAGCCCAGGCCGCGCCCGGTGAGAATAACTTCCTCGGTGTCTTTCGCCAGCACGACGTTGTTATTAAACACGCGAAGTATGTGCATCCGGTTGTCCTTGCAGCTCTTCCTACTTATCGACGATCAATACAGGATCACCAGCAGCAACCGTGCCGGAACCCGTGGCCTTCACCGAGCCGAGACTCTTCGAGTTGACCACAGTCATAATCACCGTGGTATCGAAACCGGCTGCGGCGACAGCGTCGAAGTCAACGTCCGCCAGTGTATCCCCGGCAGTAACGTACTGTTTCTTTTCCACCGCGGGACTGAAACCTTCGCCCTTCATCTTCACGGTATCGATGCCAATGTGGACCAGAATCTCCACACCGTCGTCGGTTTTGATGCCGTAGGCATGCTTCGTCTTCGCCACCGAAATCACCTTGCCGGATACAGGAGCGGTGATCGTGGACTCTGCCGGCTTGATGCCGATGGCCTCGCCCAGGGCACCGGAGGAGAACGCCGCATCGTCCAGGTCTGCCATGGCGACGAATTCGCCGGCGACCGGCGCGGCGATCGTCGTGGTGGCGGTAGTAGTCGCAGTAGTTTGTTCGGGCGCAGCTGGCGCCACTGGCTCTGCAGGTTCGGCAGGGGCCTCGTCGTCAAGCGACACCGAGTCCGAACCTGCCTCGGCGCGCGCGAGTGCTTCCCCCTTTTCTTCGGGTGTGCGGTAGTCGGTGACGACGATCAGGATCATCGCGGTGAAAAATGCCACGGCGATCGCGATGAGGTACGGCACGATCGGGCTGAAGACCACGGTGGTCAGAAGCGAGGTGAACACGAACGCGTTGGTGGTCACGCCACCGGAGCCGGCGGACAGGATCGCGATGGTCAGGCCGCCGAGGAAGCAGCCGATCAGCATACGCGGGTAAATCCGCTTGAAACGTAGGTGAATACCGTAGAGCGAAGGCTCAGAGATGCCGCCGAAGAGGCCGGCGGCAAGCGCGCCGCCGGCTGTCTGGCGCATGGCGGGGTCGCGGTCGCGCATGGCGAGGATGAGCACGCCGGCGGTCGCGCCGAAGCAGGCGAAGTTCCACACGCCCATGGGGCCCTGGATGAAGTCATAACCCAGGGTGTTGATGTTGACCAGCATCAGGGCGTTGAGCGGCCAGTGCAGGCCCATCGGCACGAGGAATGGGTACAGCATCGGGATCAGGATGGCGAAGACGAACGGCGCATTGCCGTTAAGCCACGCCAAGCCCACGCCGATGATATTGCCCAGCCAAATACCGAACGGGCCGATCAGGAACGCCGTCAGCGGAATCACAACGACCAGCGTCAGAAACGACACGAAGACCATGTGCACCGCCGAGGGGATTACTTTCTGCAGGCCCTTGTACACCAGGGCTGCCACCGGCGCCATGATCAGCGGGACGAACACGTTGCCGCCATAGTCGTTGAGCAGCAGCGGCAGGCCGAACACGTTGATCGAGTACACCTCGGTGCCCAGCGCCTCGTTCACGGTGGCGACGGCGTCCGGGTGGTTCTGCAGACCAATGAATTCGGGCGTCATCAGCGCGAAAATCACCGTGGCCGGCACCCACGCATTAATATTGAGCTTCTTGCCTGCGTTATAGGCCACGAACACCGGCAGGAAGTAGAAGACGGACCGCCACATCGCGTCGATGAAGACCCAGCCGGCGGCCTTGTCGTCGGCACGCGTATCGACGACACCGAAAGCTTCCATCACAGCCGTAAACGCAATGATCAGGGAGGCACCAAGCAGCACGCCGAGCAGCGGGCGGAAAGAATCCGAGAGGTACTCGAAGAAATTATCGGACCATGAATTCTTGCCACGTGTCTTCGAACGTGCCTCGGCTTTGATATCGTCGTTCGACTTCGCCGCGTCGCGATTTCTCATCTCCGGCAGCCGCTGCATCTCGTTGTACACGGTTGCCACGTCGCCGCCGACGATCACCTGGTAGTTGCTGGCGCCCTGAGGCACGGCACCCATCACCTTGGGGTTGTCCTCGAGGCGTTGCTTATCGACGAGCGACTGGTCATGTAGGTCGAAGCGCAACCTGGTCGCGCAGTGGGTAAATGAGGCGATGTTGTCTGCTCCGCCGATGCCCGCCAAAATGTCGGCGGCCTGGCCGGTCAGCGTGTTCTTTGTGTTTGTAGACATCGTCACTCCTTTCGCAGCTAAGGGTTGCTCCGGAACGCAAAAAGACCTGGGCGCACAGCAGTTTGCCGTGTTCCCAGGTCTTGCCTCACGTATTGATCGGAGTAACAACCCTGTTGGTTAACGTAATGTTCACCCTAGCACTGCGATAGTGACATTTCCAGCCCCTCGTCTTTCCGGTAACTTACATCACATTCCCTTGCTGCGCGCATGAAAATACCCGCCCAGGTTGTGCACCTGAGCGGGTAGATTCTTGCGGGGCCTACCTCTTAGAGAGGCTGACCGGCGCCCGCGGGGCCAGCCGCTGCTGGGCCATCGCCCTCGTCGTCACGCGGGGCAGGCTCTGCCTCCGGAACGTCTGGGCTGACCTGCTCCGACTCCGGCTCGACAGGATCCTCGACCTCGCGGACCTCCTCGGCCTCTTCCTCCGTGAAGGTGTCTTCCGGAAGTGGCTTCGGGCGTGGGGTGAAGGTGAACTTCGCCTCCTCGGTGTTCTTGGAGTCGCCGTCCCAGTTCTCCACGTCGACGGTGATGATCTCGCCGGCGCCGATCTCGCCGAAGAGGATCTTCTCACTCATCACGTCTTCAATCTCACGCTGGATGGTGCGACGCAGCGGGCGTGCACCCAACACTGGGTCGAAACCACGCTGAGCCAGAAGGTTCTTGGCCTTGTCGGTGAGCTCGACGCCCATATCCTGCTCCGCCAGCGCCTTCGCCACGCGTGCGATGAGAAGCTCGACCATTTCGACGATCTGCTCCTGGGTGAGCTGGTGGAAGACCACGATCTCGTCGATACGGTTCAAGAACTCAGGGCGGAAGTGTTTCTTCAGCTCGTCGTGCACCTTATTCTTCATGCGCTCATACTGCGCGTCCGAATCGGTCTCGTTGGAACCGCTGAAGCCCAAGCCCACAGCCTTGGAGATGTCGGAGGTACCCAGGTTCGAGGTGAAGATGAGCACGGTGTTCTTGAAGTCCACCACACGCCCCTGGCCGTCGGTGAGGTGACCTTCTTCGAGCACCTGGAGCAACGTGTTGTAAATCTCCTTGTGCGCCTTCTCGATCTCGTCGAAAAGCACCACGGAGAACGGCTTGCGGCGCACCTTCTCGGTGAGCTGACCGCCCTCTTCGTAGCCGACGTATCCCGGAGGGGCACCGAACAGGCGCGACGCTGTGAAGCGGTCATGGAACTCGCCCATGTCAATCTGAATCAGCGAGTCCTCATCGCCGAACAGGAACTCTGCCAGCGCCTTGGATAGCTCGGTCTTACCAACACCGGACGGGCCGGCGAAGATGAACGAACCGGACGGACGCTTCGGGTCCTTCAGGCCAGCGCGGGTACGACGAATGGCGCGCGACACTGCCTTGACGGCGTCGTCTTGGCCGATGATGCGCTTGTGTAGCTCGTCTTCCATGTTGAGCAGGCGGGAGGATTCCTTCTCGGTGAGCTTGAACACCGGAATGCCCGTCCATGCTGCAAGCACGTCAGCGATCTGGTCCTCGCCCACCTCGGCGATTTCCTCCAGGTCGCCTGCGCGCCACTGCTTTTCCTTCTCCGCGCGCTCCTCGCCCAACTTGCGCTCAGTATCGCGCAGGCCGGCAGCCTTCTCGAAGTCCTGGGCGTCGATGGCGGCTTCCTTCTCGCGGCGCACATCGGCGATGCGATCGTCGACCTCGCGCAGGCCCTCAGGAGCGGTCATGCGCTTGATGCGCATCCGCGCACCGGCCTCATCGAGCAGGTCCACTGCCTTATCCGGCAGGAAGCGGTCATTGATGTAGCGGTCCGACAGGTTCGCGGCTGCGGTCAGCGCATCGTCGGTGTAAGACACGCGGTGGTGTGCCTCATACTTATCGCGCAGCCCCTTGAGGATCAGCACGGTATCTTCCACGGAAGGCTCGTCGACCTGCACCGGCTGGAAACGACGCTCCAGCGCCGCATCCTTCTCGATGTGCTTGCGGTACTCATCCAGGGTGGTCGCACCGATGGTCTGCAGCTCGCCGCGGGCCAGCTTTGGCTTCAGCAAGCTAGCAGCGTCGATCGCGCCCTCGGCAGCACCAGCACCCACGAGGGTGTGGATCTCGTCGATAAACAGGATGATGTCGCCGCGCTGGTTAATCTCCTTGAGCACCTTCTTCAGGCGCTCCTCGAAGTCACCGCGGTAACGCGAACCCGCAACCAGGGAACCCAGGTCAAGCGAGTACACCTGCTTGTCCTTCAGGGTCTCTGGAACGTTTCCGTTAACGATGTCCAAGGCCAAGCCCTCGACGACGGCGGTCTTACCGACGCCGGGTTCACCGATGAGCACCGGGTTGTTCTTGGTACGGCGAGACAGCACCTGCATGATGCGCTCGATTTCCTTCTCGCGGCCCACCACTGGGTCGAGCTTGCCTTCCTTGGCAGCCTGGGTGAGGTTGCGACCAAACTGGTCCAGCACCAGCGAGTTAGAACGCTCGCCGGTGCGCCCACCTGCGCCCGGAGCACCAGTGCCTGGGCCCGCGCCTGCGCCGACGGGGCCGGCACCTGCGCCACCCTTGCCCTGCTCAGGGGCCTCAGGGTTCTGGCCCTGGCCACCTTCGTAGCCGGACAGTAGCTGGATAACCTGCTGGCGCACGCGCGGCAGGTCGGCGCCCAGCTTGGTCAGCACCTGAGCAGCAACGCCTTCGCCCTCACGGATGAGGCCGAGCAGCAGGAACTCAGTACCGATGTACTTGTGCCCCATCTGCAGCCCCTCACGCAGCGAGAGTTCAAGAACCTTCTTCGCGCGCGGAGTAAAGGGGATGTGCCCCGTGTGTGGCTGTGTGCCGTGGCCGATAATCTCTTCGACCTCACGGCGCACGTCTTCTAAATTAATTCCCATGGATTCGAGGGCCTTGGCTGCAACGCCCTCGCCTTCATGGATCAAGCCGAGCAAGATGTGCTCAGTACCGATGTAATTGTGGTTGAGCATCCGCGCTTCTTCCTGCGCGAGGACGATGACTCGGCGTGCCCGGTCAGTAAACCGTTCAAACATGTGGCAACCCCTTAACTCCAAAGATATTTGTCCTAATGTGTCACCCACCATAACCCGCCCGGCGCGCGGGATATTCATGGTTGGGAGCGAGCAATCGTCGAAAAGCAATGTTCTTGCAGCTCAGGGGCATGTACGCCGGTAGCGAACACCCCGCGAAAGCAGGTTTTGAGAGGACTTAACGCAGGGGCACACCGTGGCTGTCGTGGCTAACTTCGACTTCAGCTCCGGCTACTCCCCACAGTTCAAGGTCGACATCTATACAGCAGTTGATCTAACGACCGGCCCACAATCTCTCGACGCACATCTAAACGGTTTGCTATTGCACAACAGGTCAACGCTTCCGATGAAATCATTGCAGCGGAATGTAGTGTTGAGGGCGTAGTTACCCGAAACCGATACATAACTGGCAGTTAGCTGGCACTGCGATCGGAAATGTAATGGTATAAGCTGGACGAGTTATTTAAGGTGATGGGGAGCACTCCCCATTTAGCTTGAGACTTCATTCGATTTTCGGCAGCGTTTTGGGCATAGCGTTCGGGTGCCAACTGCCCGTACCGGACACCACCTTCATTGACGGAAAGGACGCCGCAATGGCGCATTACGACTTGTACGAGAGCGTGTCAAGTTGTTTGTGTGTGGGGCGTGATTATTAGAGGTAGGGCTCGAAGCGGTCAGGGTAAGCCACAGACATCTGGTTGATGGCCTGCTTCCAGTTCGTCNCCCGCCTGCCCTCGATCAGCCGGCCGCTGGTCGCCGCGACCCGTTTGCCCTGCTTAGCGCGCTTGGCGGCCCGTTTGTCCTCAATGTTGCAGATCATCAACCACAAGGTTTTGATCGCAGACTCATCGTTGGTGAACTGCACCCGATTCCGGGTGGCTTTACG